>NZ_LMCT01000024.1:0-50335 GCF_001424875.1 Kitasatospora sp. Root107
TCGCCGGGTTCGACGCGGAAGCCGCGGATTTTGACCTGGTCGTCGGCGCGGCCGAGGAATTCGAGGGTGCCGTCGGGGAGCCAGCGGACGAGGTCGCCGGTGCGGTACATGCGTTCGCCGGGGTTGCCGTGGGGGCAGGCGACGAAGCGTTCGGCGGTGAGGGCGGTTTGGGCGGTGTAGCCGTGGGCGAGGCCGAGGCCGGACATGTAGAGCTCGCCGGTGACGCCGGGNGGGCAGGCGACGAAGCGTTCGGCGGTGAGGGCGGTTTGGGCGGTGTAGCCGTGGGCGAGGCCGAGGCCGGACATGTAGAGCTCGCCGGTGACGCCGGGCGGGAGCAGGGCCAGACGCTGGTCCAGCACCCAGAGTTGCTTGCCGTTGAGGGCGCGGCCGACCGGGATGCTGGTGCGGGTCGCGTCGTCGGTCGTGACGTGGTGCGAGACTGTGAAGATCATGGACTCGGCGGGGGAGTAGCCGTTCACCAGGCGGATCTTCGGGAAGCTGTGCACCAGGCGCATGACGTGCGGGATGGAGGCTGNCGGTCATCACCTGCTGGAGGCCGGTGAAGGTCTGCGGGTACTCGTCGAGGAGGAAGTTCAGCAGGCTGGCGGAGACGTGCAGGGTGGTGACGGCGTGTTCGCGGACCAGGGCGGCGATCACGGTCGGTTCGGGGCGTTGGCCGGGCTGGAGGACGCAGACCCCGCCGGAGAGGAGCGGGCTGAAGAGTTCGAGGGCGAAGGCGTCCCAGGAGACGGGGGAGCACTGGAGCCAAGTCTGCTGGGGGTCGAGGGCGGCGAAGTCCTGGCCGAGCAGGGTGCCGACGATGGCCCGGTGCGGGGAGAGGACTCCTTTCGGGGTGCCGGTGGAGCCGGAGGTGAACATCAGACAGGCGGCGTCCAGCGGCCCGGCGATCGGGGGCAGCGAGGTGGCTGGGAACAGGCCGGCGGGCTCGATCAGGATCTCGTCGGCGGCCAGGCGGCCGGCCAGCGCTGCGCGGGTGACCACCACCTGGGTGCTCGCCAGCAGGGAGTTGATGCGTTCGACGGGGAACTCGGGGTCGAGCATGGTGTAGGTGCCGCCGGCCTTGAGGACGGCGAGTACGGCGGTGACGAGCTGGATGGAGCGTTNGTTGATGCGTTCGACGGGGAACTCGGGGTCGAGCATGGTGTAGGTGCCGCCGGCCTTGAGGACGGCGAGTACGGCGGTGACGAGCTGGATGGAGCGTTCCAGGTAGATCCCGGCGACGTCGCCACGCTGGAGCCCTGAGGCGATCAGGTGGTGGGCGAGCTGGGTAGAGCGTTCGTTCAACTCGCGGTAGCTCACCCGCTCGTCACCGAAGACCAGCGCCGTCGCGTCCGGAGCACGGGAAGCCTGCTCGGCGAACAGCTCGTGCACCGTCCGCTCCGCCGACACCCGCGAGGGCGCACCGGCCCAGTCCAGCGCCAGCGTCCGCCGCTCCGCCGCCGACAGCAGGTCCAACTGACCCACCGGCAGATCCGGTTCGGTCAGGGCCGCTTCGATCAGCCGGAGCAGCCGGTCCGTCAGCGCGACCACCGACTCCCGGTCGAGCAGGTCGGTGGCGTACTTCATCAGCAGGCTGATGCCCTCGCCCGCCGAGCCCTCGGCCAGCTCCACGATCAGGTCGAACTTGGCCACGTCCAGGTCGATGACCTCGGTCTCGACCGTCAGACCGGGGAAGTCGGCCGCCGCCTCCGGGCTGTTCTGGAGCACCAGCATCACCTGGAACAGCGGGTGCCTGGCCAGGCTGCGGGCCGGGTTGAGCTCCTCCACCAGTCGCTCGAACGGCAGGTCCTGGTGGGCGAACGCCTCCAGGTCGGATTCCCGGACCCGGGCCACCAGCTCCCGGAAGCTGGGCGCTCCCGACAGGTCGGTGCGCAGCACCAGGGTGTTGACGAAGAACCCGACCAGGTCCTCCAGTTCACGGTCCGTCCGCCCCGCCACCGGCGTGCCGAGCGGCACGTCGGTGCTCCCGGTCAGCCGGGACAGCAGCGCGGCCAGCGCGGCCTGCACCACCATGAACAGGGTGGCCTCGCTGCCCCGGGCGAACTCGGCGATCCTGCCGTGCAGTTCGGGGCCGATCCGGGTGGCCAGCACGTCACCGTGGTACGAGGGTGAGGCGGGCCTGGCCCGGTCGGTCGGGACGGTCAGCTCCTCCGGCAGCTCGGCCAGCGCCGAGCGCCAGTACGTGAGTTGCTGGAAGAGCAGGCTCTCCGGGTCGTCGGCCGAGCCGAGCAGCTCCTGCTGCCAGAGCGTGTAGTCGGAGTACTGCACCGGCAGCGGCTCCCACTCCGGTGCCGCCCCGCCGGCGCTGCGGGCCCGGTAGGCGGTCGCCAGGTCCCGTACCAGCGGGCCCAGCGACCAGCCGTCGGCCGCGATGTGGTGCAGCACCAGCAGCAGCGTGTGATCGGTCGGCCCGGCCTGGAACAGGTGGGCCCGGAGCGGTAGTTCGGTCGCCAGGTCGAAGCCGTGCGCGGCGGCGGTGCGGACCGCCTCCGGCGTGTGGGCGGCGACCGACCAGACCGGCGTGGGCTGGTCCAGCACCTGCTGCCAGGGGCTGCCGTCCCGCTCCACGTACACGGTGCGCAGCGCCTCGTGCCGGTCGGTCAGATCGGTGACCGCGGCCCGCAGGGCCTCCCGGTCGAGCGGGCCGCGCAGTCGGACGGTGAGTGGGACGTTGTAGGTCGGGCTGGGCCCCTCGACCTGGTTGAGGAACCAGAGGCGAGCCTGGGCAAAGGACAGCGGAATCATCGGGCCTCCCGGAGCCAGGGCATTCGACCTCACGCGGTCCCGCCCTCGTGCGGATGAATGACGGTCAGGAACTCTTGGCGTACGGGCTGCCGGCGATCAGGCTCGCGGGCCGCAGGTCGGTCCAGTTCTCCTCGATGTAGGCCAGGCAGGTGGCCCGGGGAGAGGCGTCCTGCACGGTGTTCCAGCCAGCCGGGACCTCGATGCCGGCGGGCCACAGGGAGTGCTGGTTCTCGTGGTTGACCAGGACCAGGAACTGTCCGTCCTCGTTCTCGAAGGGGTTGCTCATCTCGTCCTCCTGGGACTTGTCGAATTCGCTGACGGGGAAAACGCTATGAGCGTTTCCGGGCCGTTCGGGGAAGTAGTGCAGGGCAGTTGACCGGCAGTTCCGCCGGCCGTCTCAGCGCAGCGCGGGGGTGCGCCGGACGGCGCAGGCCTCGGCCAGCCGGAGTGCCACGGGCAGCAGCCGGTCCAGCGTGGGCGGGCCGAACACCGAGAGGCCGACCGGGAGTTCACGGAAGTGGCCGACCGGAAGCGAGATGTTCGGATAGCCGGCCAACGCGGCGGGGGTGGAGCTGCCGGGGGTGCCGGGGTCGCCGAGCTCGTAGTCGATGACGGGTGCCGGTTCGTTGGTGGCCGCCAGCACGGCCTGGACGCCGTACCGGCGCATGGTGCGGTCGAGCAGCTTCCTGGCCTGTTCGCGCGAGCTCTGCCGGGCCTGCCCGGCCTTGGCCCGTTCCGCCTCGCCGATCAACTGGGCCTGCTCGAACAGGTCCTGGTCGAAGAGCGAGAGTTCCACCGGGTCGGCCTGGTTGCCCTCGATCAGCTCGGCCAGGGTCTGCGGACAGCCGGGACGGCCGCGCAGGTACGCCTCCAGGCCGGGCCGGAACTCCGCGTACATCGCCAGCAGCCCGTCCTCGACGGTCTGCCGTTCCAGCGCCAGGTCGATCGGCACCACCGCGACCCCGGCCGAACGCAGCGCCTGTACCGCGGAGTCGAGTACGGCATCCACCGCGCCGGGCATCCGGGGCACCCGCCAGAGACCGACCCGGAGCATCGCCCGGTCGGGCTCGGCGGGGGGCCGCCCGGTCAGCGCCGCCAGCGCGAGGACGGCGTCGCCGAGCCGGGCGGCCAGTACCCCGACGGTGTCCTGGACCGGCGAGATCGGCACGATGCCGTCCAGCGGCAGCAGCCCGGTCTCGGGTTTCACCCCGACCACCCCGCACAGTCCGGCCGGGCCGACGATCGACCCGTCGGTCTCGGTGCCGAGCGCCAGCGGCGCCATTCCGGTGGCGACCGCCACCGCCGAGCCGGCCGAGGAACCGCCGGGGCTGCGGTCCAGCCGGTACGGGTTGCGGGTCTGGCCGCCCGCTCCGGACCAGCCCTCGGTGGCCTGGGTGGAGCGGAAGTTGGACCACTCGGAGAGGTTGGTCTTGCCGAGCACCACCGCGCCCGCCGCCCGCAGCCGGTTGACGATTCCGGCGTCCCGGCGGGGCGGGTTCCCGGCCAGCAGCCGGGAGCCCGTGCCCGCCAGGCCGGCCGTGTCGATGTTGTCCTTGACCAGGACCGGGATGCCGTCCAGCGGGCCGCGTTCGGCCCCGGCGGCGTATCTGCGGTCGGCCTGGGCCGCCTGCTCCAGGGCGCTGTCGTCCACCGCTAGGACCGCCCGCACCAGCGGGTCGACCAGCTCGATCCGGTCCAGGCAGCGCCGGGTGAGTGACACGCTGGTGAGCCGTCCATCACGCAACTGCTGGTGTAGTTCCGGTAGTTCGGGGAAGGCCGAGGTGCTGCGATCCAGGTGTTCGGTGTCAGTCAAGGCAGACACCCCGCAGGCTCGGGGTGCCGACCACGATCAGGGCGGCGGCGACCGCGAAGGCGGCGAAGACCGTCATCGCGGTGGTGAAGCCGAGCAGCGTCACCATGGTGCCGACCGCCACGTTGGCCAGCGGGGCGCAGGCGAAGATGGCCAGCGAGAGCACCGACATCACCCGGCCGCGCATCGCGGGCTCGGTCCAGCGCTGTGCCATCGACACCAGCACCAGGCCGAACTGACCGGTCACCAGGCCGAGTACGCCGTACAGCAGCATGCCGAGCGGGAGCGAGTCGATGAAGGCCATCGCGGTCAGGCAGACCGCCGAGGCGGAGACCCCGAGGGTCAGCACCAGCCCGCCGCGCCGGCCGGGCGGCCAGGCCATGGTGACCACCGAGCTGGCCACCGCGCCGACCGTGTAGCCGGTGAGCAGCAGGCCCGCTCCGGTGGCGCCCGCCTCGAGGCGGTTGGAGAGCAGCACCAGGCCGATGTTGACCGGCGGGGCGCAGGCCAGCTCGGTCAGCGCGATCACCAGGATCACCAGCCGGATCCGGCGCTCCTTGCCCAGGTAGCGCAGCCCGTCCAGGAGCATCTCCTTGAACGGCGGCTTCTCCCCGGTGGGGGCGACGGGGGCGACCGGCTCCCGGGTGTACCGCACCCGGGAGGAGGCGAAGGCGGAGAGCAGGAAGCTGGCCGCGTTGGCGACGGCCACCAGCGGGACGCCGCCGAGGGCGATCAGCCAGGCGCCGATCGGGCCGCCGGCCGCCTGTCCGCCGCGGATGCCGAAGACGAACAGCGCGTTGCCGCGGACCAGGTCCTTGTCGGCCAGGATGAGCGGCTTCACCGAGCCCGAGGCGGGGATGAAGAAGGCGCTGATGAAGGCGAGCAGCAGCGCGGCGCCGAGCAGGATCGGTACCGACGGCGTGCTCAGGCCGACCGCCAGCGCGGCGCCCAGCATCACCACGCCGCGCAGCAGGTCGGTGATCACCATCACCCGGCGCGGTCCGCTGCGGTCGGCGATCACGCCGCCGCCGAGCAGTCCGATCAGCCGGGGCAGGCTGGCCAGCATCAGCACGGTGCCGGTCATCGCCGGGCTGACGTCCCGGATCAGGGTCCAGGTCAGTGCCACGTACCAGGCGGAGTCGCCGAGTTGGGACAGGCTCATCGCCCCGGTGAAGGACAGGTAGTTCAGGCCGAGCGGCCCGTCGGCGCGCTTGGGCACCGGTTCGTTCTCGGTGCGGGGCAGGGTGTCAGCCATGGCGGAGTACCTCCGGGATTCGGTGGGCCGGGGCCGCGGCCAACGGCGCGGGGGTCGGCCAGACGTCCTCGGGACCGAGGGCGGCGGGGGCGTACTTGCCGAGCGAGCTGATCAGCAGCCGCAGTTCGAGGGCCAGGCACTCCACCAGCCTGGTCAGGCCTGCCTCCGGGTCCTCGTCGGTGGCCAGCAGGGCGGCCCGGCCGAGACCGGCGGCGGTGGCGCCCAGGGCCAGGCTCTTCACCACCCGGCTGCCCTCCCAGAACCGTCCCGAGGTCAGCAGGCAGTCGGCCCGGGGGCCGATCCGGGCCAGGCACTCGCCGAGCGGCAGCCCGGAGTGCGCGATGGTGGCGACCGGCGCCCAGCCGGTGCCGCCCTCGGCGCCGTCCACGGTGACCGAGTCGGCGCCGGCGGTCCAGGCGATGTCGGCGGCGAGCGCCACGTCGCGGCCGGGGTGCAGCTTCACCCAGACCTTCACCCGGGGGTAGTTGTTGCGCATCAGCCGGATCTGCTGACGCAGGATCTCCTCGGTGAAGGTGCCAGGGCTGCTGCACCGCAGCACCCGGTCGGCGTCCGGGCCGAACACCTCGTCCAGCGCGAACTGTTCGTCCACTCGGGCGGCGGCGGTCCGGTCCAGTACGGTCATCCCGCCCAGGCCCGGCTTGGCGCCCTGACCCACCTTCAGCTCGAAGGCCAGCCGTCCGCTGTCCAGCAGCGGCTGGGCGGCCGGGTCGCTGTAGACCAGGTTCCACACCTCGGCGTCGGCGTCCTCGGTGCTCTGCTGCACCGCCACCCCGCCCAGCCCGTCCGGGAGTTCGTCCAGGTAGGCGGCGATCCGGCCGAGCGCGGTACGCCGGGTCTGCTCGCCGCCCCGGCCGTAGCCGCTCATCGGCACGATGTTCTCGCCGATCACCATCGGGATGCCCAGCCGCCCGGCCTGCCGACTGGCGGCCAGCACCTGGCCGGTGCCGGCCGCTCGGGTGGAGCCGAAGGCGGAGAGGTAGAGCGGCAGGGTGGACCGCAGGCCACCGATCACGGTCTCCAGCGCGACGTCGGTGTGCAGCGGCTCGCGGCCCAGCTCGATCAGCTTCTCCAACCGCTGCGGCATGAACACCGGTGGGGTGATCCGCAGTTGGTCCAACGGGTCGTCCGAGTGGGTGGGATCGGCGCCGAACAGGGTGTGGCCGTAGTGGGCATCGGCCGGGAAGGCGGCGGCCGCCCCGAGCCTGGCCCGCTCGCGGACCGCCCGCTCCGGGAAGCCTCTGCTGCTCAGGCCGGTCACGGCGACACCACCCCGGGCAGCTTGGGGAAGGCATTGGCCTGCCAGGCAGAGTCCAGACCGGCCAGGTAGCGGGTGAACCGCTCGACCCCGATGCCGAAGCCCGCGCTGGCCGGGATGCCCTCGCGGACCAGCTTGAGGTACCAGCCGTACTTGGCCGGGTTCTCGCCGGTCTCCCGCATCCGGGTGACGATCCGGGCGTAGTCGTACTCGCGCTCGCTGCCGCTGCACAGCTCGCCGTAGCCCTCGGGCGCCAGCAGGTCGAAGTTCCGCAGCACGCCCGGGTCCTGGGCGCTCTCCCGGTCGTAGAAGCCGCGCGAGCCCTTCGGGTAGTCGGTGACGAAGAACGGCTGGGCGGCCCGGCCGGAGAGCAGCGCCTCGCCCTCCCAGTCGATCTCGGCGTCCGGGTTCTGCGGGTGGCCGAGGCCGATCAGCTCGGCCACCGCCTCGGCATGGGTACGGCGGCCGAAGGCCTGGTTCAGCAGGGCGGTGAAGACCGAGGTGTCCCGGCCCAGCGCCGCGAACTCCTCGGGCAGGTCGGTGACCACCCGGGAGACGATGTGCCGGACCAACTCCTCCAGCACAGCGGTGATCTGGTCCCGGGAGGCCCCGGCCATCTCCACGTCGATCTGGTGGAACTCGGCCAGGTGGCGGCTGGTGTTGGCGGTCTCCAGCGGCTCCAGGCGGACGTTCGGGGCGATGCAGAAGATCTTCGGGAAGGCCAGCAGCGAAGCCTGCTTGTAGAGGATCGCACTGGTCATCAGCTTGTACTTGTGGCCGTAGAAGTCGACGTCCACCTGCTTGGAGCCGCGCCCGCCCGGGTCGGTGACCGGGCCGATGATCGGCGGCAGCATCTCGGCGAACCCGGCGCCGGTCAGGTACTCGCGGGCCGCCGCCAGCATGTGCTGCTGGAGCCGGAGCACGGTGCGGGTGGTCGGCGAGGTGAGGTGCTGCCGGGGGTCGGCCGGCGGGAGCAGCAGCCCCCGGGTGGTCGGGGCGTCGGCGGTGGTGGTCATCGGGCGTACTCCTTCTGCGGGGCGGGGGAGGTGAGTTGGCGAAGGCCCGCGGTCTCGACCGCGAGCCGGTCGAACCGCTGCTGGACGTAGGAGAGCGAGCCGAGCAGGCCGGCCGAGGTCATCCGGCCGACGCCGCGCCCGGTGCCGCGCACCGGCATCGCGCCGGTGTCGGACCAGTGCAGCCGCCCGGCCGAGTCGAGATAGCTGCGGGCCTGGCCGGCGTTGTCGGGGTGCAGGCAGTACGGGACGTCCAGCACCCCGAGCGCGAACGCCTTGGTGAGCGCCCGGCCGAGATCCTGGTCCAGGTCGAGCACGGCCTGCACCAGGCCCAGGGCCTCCTGGTGGATGCCGGTGTCCTGGACGCTCGCGGTGGGCCGGACCTGCTCGGAGGCGCGGGCGGCGGCCTCCAGGGCGGTGACGTTCTCGGCGATGGTGGGAATCCGGTGCGCCTCGGCGGAGGTCTTCACGATCAGCCGGGCCGCGCCGGTGCGCACCGCGAGCCTGGCCGCCTCCTGGAGCAGCAGCCGGGCGCCGCCCGGGGTGCGCGGGTAGACGCCCATGTAGGCGTAGATGACGAGGTGCCAGTCCAGGTCGCCGAGCAGGGCGGCGGCGATCCGGCCGAGGGCGGTGACCGCCTCCTCGTCCTGCTCCGGGTGGGTCTGCTGGGCGTAGCTGAGCGAGACGCTGCGCAGCCCGTGCTGACGGAAGAACAGCGCTTCCAGCACGCTGATCGCCACCAGCAGCCCGGGCGGGGCGAGTTGGCCCATCATGCAGCCGCCGAAGGTCTCCAGGTGCGGCTCGGCGCCGTGCTCGCGCAGCCGGGCCAGGATGGCGCAGCTGGCCTCCCAGTTGGCCACCGACTGCTCGATCGGGGTCCGGCTGTAGGGCAGGCAGTAGGAGATCGGCCCGCCCTCACTGGCCGTCAGACCGGCGGCCACCACCGCCTCCAGGATGTCCTGCGGCGCGGCCGAGCCGTGCCGGACCTGGACCGGGAAGCCGGTACCGGCGATCCCGTCGGTGACGGCCCGGGTGGTGGCGGTGCTGTACGCCACGATCGGGTAGCCGTTCAGGGGTACGCCCTCGGCCAGCGCTCGGCGGGCCGCCTCGTGGTCGCCGACCCGGGTGTAGCTGTCCAGCGTGATGGTGCCGACGGTGCTGGCGTCGGCCCGCCGGGTGGCCAGCAGGCCCTCGCGCATCAGGTACGGGTCGCTCATCCCCATCCGGGGCTGCACCACCAGGTG
Source organism: Kitasatospora sp. Root107 (assembly GCF_001424875.1). Taxonomy (GTDB): domain Bacteria; phylum Actinomycetota; class Actinomycetes; order Streptomycetales; family Streptomycetaceae; genus Kitasatospora. The sequence goes on from NZ_LMCT01000024.1 coordinate 9,365, forward strand.
GCCGGAGCGGCGGGCGGCCTGCACGAAGCCGCCGAACGATCCTGCGGGCAGCACGGGCGGGGTCATCGGAGACCCCCGGCGGGCAGGGCCCGGCGGGCGGCCGGCAGTGCCCGGACGAATTCGTGGAAGCCGACGATGCCCGCGCTGTCCTCGAACACCGCGTCGAAGCCGGCGTTCACCAACTCACCGACGTGCGACCCCTGTTCGGCGCCGGAGATGCCGAGCTTGCCGCCGATCACGATCGGGGTGGTGCGCAGCTCGGCGCAGTCCCTGAGCTGCCCGATCACCCGGCGCCCGTCGTTCAGGCCGTGGCCGTTGACGGTGGAGAGGACGATCAGGTCGGGGCGGCGGGTCCGGCACTCGTCGACCATCAGCTGGTCCGGCACGCAGGAGCCGAGGTTGGTCACCCGGTGGCCGAGCTCCTCCAGCAGCAGCTGAAGGTAGATCAGGTTCCAGGTGTGCGCGTCGGAGGCCACGCTGGTGACCACGACGTCCAGGCCTTGGGCGCCCGGCCCGAGGGCGGGTGGGCAGGGGTGATTGTCCAGCTCCATGATCGACTCTCACAGGGGTGATGGTGGGCTCGCCGAGCGGCGGGGTGCAGGATGCGGGGCGCAGGGCACCGGCCTGGTCGGCGGAGGCGCTCCGGTGGTGGCGCCGGTAGCAGACGCTAGGCAGCGGAGCGGGGCGGGCCAGGCAGTTGGGACCGGCAGCAGAGCGGCGGTTCGGACTCTGCCGCTCGGGCAGGAGGTCGGCCAGCAGCTCGGGCAGCAGCTCGGGCCGAGACTCAGAGCGCGGCGGGGCTCAGACCGCGGCGAGCAACCGGACACCCGGCAGCGGGAGTTCGGCGAGCGCGCGACGGACCAGGCGCGGCACGGTGAAGCACTCGGCGCCGCCCCCGGGGGTGCTGCGGACCAGCCCGCGCAGCAGCAGCGCGTGTACGCCCTTGGCCACCTCGGCGGCCGGCCGGCCGACGTACCCGACGATCTCCTCGAAGGTACGGGGACGACCGCTGACGGCCAGCAGACGGAGCAACTGACCGGGTCCTGAGCCGAGTTCCTCGGCCGCCGCGCGGACGGCGGTACGCAGGTCGGGCCCGGTGCCGTCGGCGACCGGAGAGCAGGCCACCGCGAGCGGGTCCTCCCTGGCCCAGGTGAGCAGCCGGTGCGGCGAGTGGATCAGGCACCAGTCGGCGGCGTGCTCGATCGCGGCCGGCAGCCCGTCGAGCCGCCTGCAGAGCTCGGCCACCACAGCCACCTCACCGGCGGCGAACCGGTAGCCGGGCCGGACCCGGCGGACGTGCGAGAGGAAGAGCTGAACGGCGTCCTGCCGGAGCAGCGTCGCCGGGTCCGCACCGGGCGCCGGCCGGGGAGCGGCCAGCGGGGCCAGCGGCATCACGCGTTCCCCCGGCAGCCTGAGCGGCCCGGTGGCGGTCGCCAGTACGCGCAAACCCGGGTGCCTGCGCAGGAGTTCACCGATTCCGGGGTCGCTCGGCGGTGCACCGTCGAGCACCAGCAGGGCATCGCCGACGGGGGGCCGGCTGCCCGGGCTCCAGCAGATCTGCCAGCCGCTCGCCCGCAGTCGCTCGGCCACCTCGGTGGCGAGCCGGGTCTTGCCGACGCCGGGGAGTCCGGTGAGCGAGATCAGCCGCTGCCCGCCGGAGCGCAGCAGTTCCAGCAGCGTGCGGACCTCGTCGGCCCGGCCGAGCATGGTGAACGGGCTGTTGAGAGGGGCGGGTTCGGCGGGCTCGGCCGCCGCGGCCTCCTCGAAGGCGGCCCGGCGGGCGCCCTCCAGGCGCAGGGTGGTGACCAGCAGCCGGACGGTCTCCCGGCGCGGCCGGTGCACCCGGCCGGACTCCAGGTCCCGTACCGCGCGCACGCTCAGCGCGGAGAGGTCGGCCAGTTCCTGCTGGGTCAGTCCGGAGTTCCTGCGGAATTCCCGGAGCAGCCCGGAGAATCGGACGGAAATCATCGTTTCGTCCACGGTTTCCGTTCACCACGTCTCTCTGTCCGGAATGATTGTGTCCTGCGGGTCCGGCGGTAATAGTGGGGTACTAGGGGTGGACCCCTGCCGCCGCTCGGGTGGGGTGTCCCGAGCCGTCCTCCGCCGCCGGGGCCGCCCGGGTCGGGTGGCCGTCCGGTGTGGTCCGACTCCGGCGGACGGGTCAGCCCCAGCCCAGGTCAGCGGCGGTCGGGCTGGGCGAAGGCAGCACGGTGACGACCGGGGTCTGGGTGTCGCCGCCGGCGACCGAGTCGGCGGCGGCCGAGCCCACCGTCAAGGTGGCGGCAAGGGCGGCGACAGTCGCGGCGACGAATACGGCGGCCGTGGTGAGAATCTTGCGGTCCATGGTTTCCCCTCCAGAATCCGGGTGCTCTCCGGGTTATCCCGACACCTGGAGTCTGCCGCCCGGGGGAATGGCCGGTAAGGCCCCTCAAGGGGTCGTGAGTACGCCATGACGCAGACACGAGGGGTCCATACCTGACATAGTCGGACAGAGTGGTCCCGATGTGCTTGCGCAGTGAAGGAATCGAGGGTTCATCGGGTGCTCGTGCACCCGGCGCACGTTACGATTGCGGACGCTTTCCTCGCATGCACATTCGACCGGGATGGGACTGTGATCTTGGCCTCCGTAGCACCTGGTATCTCCTCGTTAGTTGGCCAACTCGGCCAGGAGGAACTGGAGTTGTTCCAGTACGTGGTCGAGCGGCAGCAGGTGGACGGCGACGAGCTGCGGGCCGGTCCGGCCGGCCCGGCGCGGGTCGACCGGCTGCTGGAGCTCAGGCTGCTCAAACGCTCGGCCACCCGGCCCGGCATGGTGGTGGCCGGGCTGCCGGAGGCGGCGGCGAGCGAGCTGTTGGCCCCGGCCCTGCAGGAGATCGAGGAGCGCCGCCGCGAGGTCGAGGCGACCAGGGAGCGGCTGACGGTCTTTCAGGCCGTCTACGAGCAGGCCAGGTTCACCCCGGGTGACTCCGGCGGCGTACAGCGGCTGACCGACCTGGATGTCGTCCGGGCCACCATCACCGAGCTGGCCGCCCGGGCCGAGCACGAGATCCTCACCTCGCAGCCGGGCGGCGCCCGCAAGGACGACGTGCTCAAGGAGTCGCTGGAGAAGACCGAGCGGGTGCTGCGGCGAGGCGTCCGGATGCGCACGCTGTACCAACACACCGCCCAGTTCAGCACGGTGACGGTGGAGTACGTCGACCACGTGTCCCGGATCGGTGCCGAGATCCGCACCCTCGGCGACGGGTTCATGCGGATGCTGGCCTTCGACCAGTCGGCCGCCGTGATCGCGCTGCGCGACAGCGACGCGGGCTGCCTGCTGCTCCGCGACCCGAGCCTGGTCGACTTCGCCATCGGCGCCTTCGAGCGCGCCTGGACCAGCGCCACGCCCTTCCCGGAGAACTACAGCCAGGAGCGGGTGCTGGCGATCTCCGAGGACATGAAGCTGTCCATCGTCCGGATGCTGGTCCAGGGTCTGGAGGACCGGGCGATCGCCCGCCGGATGGGGATGTCGCTGCGCACCTGCCAGCGCCACGTCTCCGACATCATGGACAAGCTCGGCGCCCGCAGCAGGCTGCACGCGGGCTTCCTGATCAGCGAGTTGGGCGTCGACCTGAACCCCACCGGCACCCTGGGCAGCCCGGCGACGGCCCGCGCCGGGGAGTAGCAAGCGGGGAGCCCCGCAGGCCGGTGACCGGCCTGCGGGGCTCTGCTGTCTGCGTGAAGCGTGAACTACCGGTCTAGTACCGCGTGGTGACCGTGGTGCCGGAGAAGCCCTGCTGGGCGTACAGGCTGAAGTAGACCCAGCCGGCCGGCGGGTTGCTGATGGTCAGCGTCTCGCCGTTGCCGCTGTTGGTGGACCTCTGCAGGTACGAGCCGGTGGTGGCCCAGCTGCCGCCGTTGTAGTAGAGGTCGGCGTTGCCGGTGCCACCGGCGGTGGTGATGGTCAGGCTCTGCACCCCGGCGGGCAGGTACAGGAAGCTGTAGCTGTAGTTCCCGGTGGCGGCGGTCGCGTTGTCGCGGCGGCAGTTCTTGTCGAACTGGCGGGCGTCGGCGTTGGTACACAGCGGGGCCTGGACCGGCGGCAGGGTGCCGCAGTTGCCGGCGCCGCAGGCGGTCAGCCAGGTGGTGAAGTCGGCGTCGTAGCGGGTGCCGATGGTGGAGGTGAGCAGGGTGCGGGCGGCCGCCCAGTTGCCGGTGCGGTAGGAGCAGGGTGCGGGCGGCCGCCCAGTTGCCGGTGCGGTAGTGGCCGAGCAGCGTGGTGACGTCCTGCGGGTGCGACTGGAGCATGTAACGGACTGCCAGGTAGCCCCAGTTGTAGATCCGGGTGGAGTCCGCGTTGTCGTAGGTGGTGTCGAACAGCTGGCTCAGCTTGTACGTGCCCTGGGCGGCCTGGGCGATCGCGTCGTCGTAGCGGACGTTGCGGTAGCTGTAGGAGACGTACTCGGCGACACCCTCGACCCACATGATGGTCGGGGTGGCGACACCTGCGTCGAAGTCGCCGAGCATGTTGTAGCGGCCGTCGAGGTAGTGGGTGTACTCGTGGTTGAGGTTCCAGATCGAGAAGGCCGGACGCAGCCAGCTGGCCTCGTGGGCGATGAAGCGGGCCTGGTTGCCGACCTTCGACGGGTCGCCCTCCAGGTACATGCCGCCGTTGTCGACCTCGATGTCGTAGATCGACCAGGCGTAGAGGCTGTAGTCGTAGTAGGCGTCGAAGACCACCACCTCCAGGGCGGTGTTCACGTCGCCCGCGACCGGGCCGTTGTCCTTGACCAGCTGGTGGAAGAACGCGTCCTGGTTGGCCAGGCTGGTGCAGGTGTCGACCAGCTCGGTGGCGGTCATCTGCTGCGCGCGGATCCGCAGGCTCGGGCTGCAGGTGTGGTTGATCGTCAGGACCAGCGGGACCAGCCGGGTGGGCAGGTCACAGAGGCCGTAGTAGGAGCAGTTGCCGGTGTCGCGCTTCTCGGCGAACCAGGCCAGGTTCATGGTGAGCGGCCCGGTCGCGCCGACCAGCGGGTAGCGGTTGACCAGATCCTTGACCAGCGGCCTGGCCTGCGCCTTGAGCTCCGGGACGGCGAGCAGGCCGCCGAGCTGGATGCCGATGTCGGTGGCCAGGTCGCCGCCGTTGATCATCGAGCTGTTGCGGGTGACGAAGCCGGACATCGCACCGGCGAAGCCGGCGTCGGCCTGCAGGGCGGCGACGAAGGCGGGCAGCTCGGTGCCGCGCTCGATCACCGTCTTGGTGTTGGCCACCGCGTCGTACATGGCGCCGGTGTAGCTGCCGTTGTAGCTGTTCAGCAGGCCCTTGACCACGCCGGTGTAGCGGGCGTTCTCCTGGGCGCTGTCGATCAGGGTGACGGCCTCGGCCAGCGTCTCACCGTTGGCCTGGGTGACGTCCTTGGAGCGCGGGGCGGCGAAGAACGCGTCCAGACCGCCGCGGATCGCGGTCTGCAGCGGGGAGTTGTAGGTGCCGACGGCGTCCGGGTACTTCCACTGCACGTAGTAGCCCGCACGCAGGAAGAGCACCAGCTGGCCGGCCGAGCCGGAGTTGGTGCCGTTGTACGAAGCGGCGCTGTCCCGCAGGGCGTTGGCCACGGTCACCATCTGCGACTCGCGGAAGGTGCTCTGGGCGTCGGTGCCGGTGAGGTTGAACAGCGAGTTCACACAGTCCAGGCTCGCGGCCTTGACCTGCTGGACCAGTGCGCTGCCGGTGCTGGTGGTGAAGTTGCAGGCGGCGGCGACCGCGTCGGCGGCCGGCGCGGAGCGCAGCTGCTTGGACTGCTTCGCCGCGACGGCGGGCAGGGTGGCGGCGGCCTTCGGGGCGTCGGCGGCGTCGGTCGCGGCGCCCGGGGTCGGGCGCCCGTCCTTCGGTACCTCGGCGGACTTGGGCACCGGGATGGCCCGGGACGAGGGCTGGCCGGCGGGGGCGGCCGGGGCGTTGCTCGCCGCACGGCTCTGCGGGGCGAAGAAGCCGAGCGTGAGCAGGAACGCGAACGCGAGGGTGAGCAGACGGCCCAGGTGGGCCATCGGTATCCGGGAGGGTCGCACGGTGGGGGCCTCCGGGCCGGGTAGTGGCCGCGTGCTTGGGGGGCGCGACCGCTTGATGTGTGACATGTAAAATGGCACACATCACACTGACTACGAAAGAGTCCGGCGGGTATCTGCAGGTATCAACTGCGCATCGGCCGGACCAAGGCGTGGTGACGATCCGTCAGTGCCCGGGTGCTACGGTGCCAGCTCCGTCGGCAGGCAGGGGGAGTACGTGGTCGCGACGCTGGGCGGCGCCGTGATCGCGATATCCGGCACGGTGCTGGCCGACCGGCTGCGCAATCGGCACGAGGACGACCGTGGTCTCGGCGCCCGCCGCCGGGAGGTGTACACCGCCTTCATCGCCGCCGCGGGCACCGCACACGCGCAGCTGGTCCAGCTCGCCCAGGACTCGGCCGACCCCGCGCCGGCCGGCCGGGCCGAGACGGCCAGCCGGGCCGTACTGGTGGACTCCGGGATCTACGACGTCCGCGAGCGGCTGTACATCGACGCCAGTGAACCCGTGGCCGGTGCGGGCCAGCGGATGTTCGAGCAACTGCGTGCGCTGCGCCGGGTGGTGGCCACTGGTGCGCCGCAGTCCTCGGCGGCCTTCCACGACGCCTACCACCCGTACATCGAGGCGGTCTGGGCGTACCGGGTCGCGGTCCGGGCGGAGTTGGAGGGCAGGGCGCTCACCCCGGCGGTCTTCGGCTGGGCCGCCTGGGACGGCCGGGAGCGCTGCTCGGTCTGCCGGGTCCAGCCCGTGGCGGCCGGCTGAACCACCACCGATTACCGCATCGGCTCCGGGTTCGACAGGATGGGGGTATGACCGAGATTCGCACCCCCCGACTCCTGCTCCGCCGCTGGACCGAGTACGACCTCGCGCCGATGGCCGAGATCAACGCGGACCCGGTGGTCATGGAGTGGATCGGTGACGGCTCCGTGCTGGACCTGGAGCAGACGGCGGAGGCGATCGAGCGCTGGGAGGACGGCTGGGACGACGAGGGCTTCGGCCTGTTCGCCGTCGAGCTGCTCAGCTCGGGCGAGCTGGCGGGCTTCGCCGGCCTCTCGGTGCCGTACTTCCTGCCCGAGGTGCTCCCCGCCGTGGAGATCGGCTGGCGGTTCGGCCGGCAGTTCTGGGGCCAGGGCTACGCCTCCGAAGCAGCCCACGCCGCACTGGAGTTCGCCCTCGAGGACCGCGGCCTGGACCGGGTGATCAGCATCGCCCGGGTCGGCAACGACGCCTCCGAGAACGTGATGCGCAAGCTCGGCATGGAGCTCGACCACGAGACCACCGACCCGGTCACCGGTCACCGGCTGAGCATCCACGCGATCGACCTGACCCAGTACGCCTGAGGTCCTATGGGCGGAGCAGCTTGCCCGGGGACACGCCCGCGAACAACGGCGTTTCGGCGGCACCCTCATAGCCGAAGTGCAGCTCCTCCCGAGCTCGCGTGGCCAGAACGTAGTAGGTCATCCTGAGCGCTGCGGAGGTGGTGTCGACGGCGGCGTCGGTGTGGATGTCGGGGATGACGACGGTGTCGAAGCCGAGGCCCTTTGCGCTGGCGCGGTTGATGATGACGATGCCGGGTCGGGTGAGGTCGAGGGTGCGGTAGCGGCCGCCGGTGGCCCGGGAAGTGTAGAGCTGGGGCTTCAGGCTGGGAGCCCGGCGCTCCAGTCGGGTCAGCAGGTCGAACTGGGCCTGAGTGGAGTCGAGGATGACACCGATGCTGTGCCGGGGGTGGCGTTCGGCGAGGGTGACGAGCAGATCCGTGAGGCTGCCGGGACGGGTGAGGTGGTGCAAGCGCGGGAGGGGCCCTTCGCGGTCGGGGAGTGGGGGCGGGTGGGCGCCGGTATGGAAGACCGAGGCGAGCTCCGCGATCTGGCGGGTGTTGCGGTGGTTGCCGCCGAGCTCGTGGCGTGTGCAGTCTCCGAGTCCGCTGCCGATTTCGGCGAGCGTGGAGTGAGTCGTGGTGAGCCGCTGGCATTCGTCGGCGTAGACCGTCGTGGGGATGCCCAGGACGCGGCACAGTCGGTAGAAGCCGGGAGGCATGTCCTGACCCTCGTCCACGACGAAGGCGAGAGCTTCATCCGGTGGAGTGAGCGCGGCCCGTTCGTAGAAGGCCGGCCAGTCGTACCAGCCGTTCTCCGCGCGCGGTGCGTCTGAGCCGTACCACTGGGCCAACCACGAGTGCGTAGTTGAGACCTCCACTCCCTCATCCTTCGGGCCCAGCGCGGAGACGGTCGGCGCGAGGGACTGGCGCAGCAGGTTGGAGCGGGTGAGGAGGACGGGCTTCGCGCCGTTGAGGGCGAGCATGACCGCGCGTTGGACTGCCAGCAGGCTCTTGCCGCTGCCGGGCGGGCCGCTGAGCAGGTGGTTGCCGTGGAAGGGAAGGGAGTCCAGTGAAGCGCGCTGGGTGCTGGTGAGGTCGAGGTACGTGATGGTCATGACGGCGGTCACTCCAAGGTGGCGGCCGCCGCGACGCGGGCGGCGGAGATGACGGATTCGAAGTAGCCGGGTACGTGCTCGCCGCCGACGACGAGTACCCGGTCCAGGAGAGTGTTGCCGGTCTCGCAGCTGGTCTCCGGCAGGAGGGCACAGGCATGGCAGGCGGCTCGGTTGAGGTTGCCGAAGCCCTGACCGGTGTGTTCGGCGCAGAGCGGGTCGGCGGAGCACCAGGCGGCGGCCTCGATCGTCCGCAGGAGGGTCTCGGCCAGACGGGGAGGCTCCCCTTGCTGGACGAGTCCGCCGAGAGTGCCCTCGGCGTCGCCTGCAGCGGTGTAGACGAGGATCCCGTACTGGTCGTGCTCGGGTCGTGCGTAGACTCGCTCGCGCAGGCTGGCGGTCGTGTATCCCGACTCAAACGCGAGCTGGCGGATGAGGAGATGGGCCAGGGTGTGGAGCAGGATGAACCGGGGCGAGAGTTCGTTGCCGGTCAGGCTCGCCAACCGGTCCTGCTGGAACGACCCGTGCAGGTCGTCGCGCATCCCGGCGACCCGTCGACGCACGTGGTCGTTGCCTTCCCAGCCGTTGAGCTGGACCTTGTCCAGGGTGAGGAAGAGGCCTTCCCCGAACACCTCCACGGCAGGCAGCCACTTGAGTCGCCGCGCGGTGTCGGCCGGTACGAAGGCAGCGTCCGGCGACACACGGCTGAAGCCAGAGAGCGCCCGGACCTCACGCAGCCGGTCGGCGAGCACGATCCGGCCGATCCGGCGGTGCAGCCCGGACCAGGGCTCGGCGTTCTCGTGGGCCAGACCGAGCGTGGTGTCCCGGATCGCGAAGTCCCGGGTGACCGGTGGGGCGGGGGAGGTGAATGCCTCCCACTCCTCGCGGCTGAGATCGGGGCGGGTGGCCGGGGCCGCGACCTGGTCGGCGGGCGTCGGCACACTTCCCGTCTCCTCGGCGAGGAGCGCGTCCAGGAGCGCGTCGTCGGCTCCCGTCTCCTCCTTGATGATGTCGCGGTAGGTGCCGGACCGGGGGCCCTGCGATGCACGGCACAGGGGGATCCACAGGTCGTTGTCGCGTACGCGGGTGGCGAGGCTCTGGTCCGTGGTGGCGGAGGTGTCGGTCTCCGGGATGTCGAGGGCGGAATGCACCACCGGGTAGTAGAGGTTGCCCGCCGTGCGCTGCACGATCTGCACCGGTTGGACGCACGGCACCGCCTCGCCGACCCGCTGCCACGGGTTGCGTCCTGAGCAGCGCATCCCATGGGTCCCCAGGATGTCCAGCAGGTCCTGCGAGGCGCCGTCACATCCCTTCGCCGTGCACTCGACGGACAGTGCCTCCAGTCCGGCCGCCCGCTCGGACACCCGGAACCGCAACTGCTCGCGGGAGGTGCAGGTCTGACGCTCGGTCGGGGTGCGGCGCGAGTGCGCCCAGAACCACCAGTCCACATCCCCGAGGTGCCCTCCCGCGCAGATCTGCACGAAGCGCATGGGAACCAGCTGACGTACCGGTGAGCACGCGGGACAGCGCGGTGGGGTGCCGGCTTTCTCGTTGGCGATGCGCCAGCGCACCATGCGCCGGCACGAGCCGCAGAACAGCCAGGTGGGGAAGCGGATGTACGGCGCCCCGGGTGCGTCCGGTCGGTCGTAGCGGTCGTTCAGCGTGGGTGGGGCCGCGTAGAAGCCGGTCACGCCGAGCCGGGCGGCGAGCCGGGGCGACTCGACGTTCTGGCGCTGTCTGGGCCAGTCGCCGATCCCGGCGGCGACGAACGACTCGCCCTGGACGTCCAGGACCGCGCCGACCCCGAACGGCAGCACTGTCTGTGACTGACGGACCCTCAGACGCCTGCTCACTGGTCGGTTCCCTTCACTGTCACCTGGCACTCCCGGTCGACACTGCGCATGGAGTTCGGGGTCTCCCACAGACCGCCGTACTGTTCGAAGCTCTTCAGCAGATTCGTCTGGCCCTTGCCCTGACTGCTGTAGTACAGCTCTCTGCCGTCCGCCCGTGCCGTGTGCGCCGCCTGTTCCCATTCGGCGAGCAGGCGGGCGAGCTCTTCGCGGATGCCGTCCGCTGCGCGCGGATCGCACGCGGCGGCCCGTGCCACCAGCGCCTCGGTGAGCGTCTCTGTCGCCGGCAACACGTCCAGGATGCGTCCGGCCTGGTTCTCGGCGGAGAGACCGAGCTGATGGCGTACGAGAATCACCAGCGCGGCGTGCAGGGCACGTCGCCGTGAAGGGACGGACCACGGTGTGACGCTGGTCGGCTCGACGTGCCGGTACAGGGAACGGTGGTAGACGTCGAAGGTCTCGTAGTGCGACCGGTCGCGGGGCCGGGTCGCGTTGAAGAAGGCGACGACCAGACCGGGCACTGCGTGTCGCCCGACGCGACTGGTGGCCTGGATGTACTCGGCTGTCGTCTTGGGCTGCCCCTGCATGAGCATCAGCGAGAGTCGCTTCACGTCCACGCCGACCGACAGCATGTTGGTGCACGGTAGGAAGGAAACCGCCTGCGGGTCGTCCCAGGGCTTCTCCAGCCGGTCGAGCAGGACGGGTTGCTCGGCGCGTGGCAGGTTGCTGGTCAGCTCCTGTACCTGATGATCAGTCAGCTTTCGGGTGCCGAAGCCGGCATCGAGTCCGGCGAGCTGAGCAGGGATGTCGTCGGCCGCCGCGGTGACCGTACGACCCAGCTCGCGAAGGCTGTGGTGGTAGGCGACGAGCGTCCAGTACTCGTCCCGGTGCTCGTCAGGAAGCTCCCACGCGCCTTGGAGCATGGCGGCGGCGGTGGTCACGGCTGCCCGGCCGGCGGTGTGCCCCTGGGCCATCACGCCGACGTACCGGCGGCCGGGGCGGGAGGTGTCGGGCTCGGCGAAGTAGGAGTGGCGGGCATCGAGTCCGGCCGGGGGGAAGAGTTGGACCTCGCCCCCGTACAGGGCGCGGACCTGTTCGCCCGAGCGGCGGATGGTCGCGGTGGATGCGACCACCTTGGGACCGATGCCGTCGGCGTCGGTGCACAGGCCGAGCACGGCCGACTCGTACAGTCCCACCGTCGTGCCGAGCGGCCCGGTGAGCAGGTGCAGCTCGTCCTGGATGACCAGCGAGGGCGGCTGACACCGGCTGCCCGCGCCGAAGAGCCGGCCGGCGCGGGACTCCCAGGCAAGGCGCGCGAACTTGTCGACGGTGCCGAGTACGAACGTCGGAGGGTGGTCGTACAGTTGCTGGTCCACCACGGCGATCGGCAGCTCGTCGTGGAAGGTGCACTCGTCTCGGGGGCAGTAGAAGGCGAAGGAGTCGGGGGCGGCCCGCACACCGTAGTCGCCGTTGTCCGGCGACCGGTGGGACGGCAGGATGCGCGTGCCGCACCAGGGGCAGCGGTCCAGGATGAACACGTCCTCCGGGCGGGCGGAGCCGCGCACGTCGTCGAAGGCGCTGCACGCGGCCTCGTACGAGTTCGGCGAGGTGGCCTCACCGACCCACAGCCCGACGGAGAACGGCTCCCGACCGTAGACGTCCGGGGCGGTTCGGCGCAGCGACTCCAGGGCGCACACGGTGGTGGCCGCGCGTTGGAACTGTTGGGTCGTCAGGAGGCTCAGCGTGTACCGGCTCAGCACCGCGGTGCCGCCCCCGTCGGGTTCGCGGCGGCGCAGCACCATCGTGAACGCGGCGAGGAGGAGGTAGGCCTCCGTCTTTCCACCACCGGTGGGAAACCAGATCAGGTCGGTGATCCGCCGGTCGGGGTGCCGGGGGTCGGCGACGCCGTCCAGCGACAGCAGGAAGAACGCCAGCTGGAAGGGGCGCCAGGAGGTCTCCTTCGCCGGCTCCGGATCGAGAGGCACGGAGTCGCGGCGGCTGCGGCGCTCCCCGGCCAGGTCCCTGGCGGAGTGGCGCATCTGGAGGGCCATCGCGCGGTTGGCGGTCCGGAACGCGTGGAGCAGCTCGGGGCGGGACGGATCGCAGAGGGTTCGCACCCCGGCTTCCATCCGGGAGACTGCCGCACCGATGCGGTTCAGGATGCGGTCCGCTGCCTCGCGCCCCCAGCCGGGGAGACTGGTGCGGCACTGTTGCTCGTACCACGAGCGGTAGTCCGCGGTGAACGCGGTGAGTTCGGTCCGCAGGTGCTCTGCGGGCAGCTGGGGGTCCGCGAGATGCAGGACGTTCAGGACCGGTGTCTCCGTCAGACCGGCCGCCCGGGTGGCCGGTACGTCTGCCTCCGGCATCACCGCAGCCCGCAGTCCGGTGATCAGCCCGCTCCCGTCCGACTCCTCGTCGACCGCACAGCCGTGACCGACCGCGTAGGTGCGCACGTGGCGGTACTGGAGGCGGAGCTCCTGCTCCTCCAGGTCCCGACTGGCGAGGCGCACACTCGGGTACTGCAGTACCGAGCCGTCCAGCGGCTTGGCGTGCAGCCCGACCTGGAAGAGCATCCGGTCCCACTGCGCCGCGCGGCCGAGCGCCTGCTCGGTGCGGGCCGTGTTCAGCAGGGCGACGGTCACCAACTGCCCGGAACCGAAGGCGCGCCGGCGCAGCCGGATCTCGGCCCGGCCGTCGAGGACGGTGATCTGGTCGCGGTCCGGCCCGAGCAGGTGCGACTCGTCCGGCAGCGCCACCCGCTGCCAGCGCCGGCCCCGTTCGCCCTGCTGGGTCACGTAGCGGGCGCCGACGCAGCTGACCTCGATGACCGAGGCGTCGGTGTAGAAGCTCAGGCCGAGCGAGGAGGGCAGCCAGGCGTTCGACTCGGGTACCGGATCGGTGGCCGGGTTCGTGTCCGTGCCGGCGGACTCCGCGCCGGGGCCGTCCGTCTCCTCGGCGGAGACGGTCAACTGCCGGTGGAGATCGGCATCCTGAGCGTAGAGCGTGCCCATGAGGTACTGGCGGTCGGGCGGTGCGTCGAGGACCTCGTCCGGCCCGTGGGCAGGGCCGACGAGCTGGCGCCGGAGGTAGTCGACGAGTTCGTCTCTGGGTTCCACGCTGCTGTCCGTTCTCGATTGCCGGAGGGTTTTGGTCAGGTGCGCTGCTACCAGAGGCTGAGCTGGGTGTCGACCACCGCTCGCGCCGTGACCACGGCGCCCACCGCAGGTGCCGGGCCCGGAGGTCTGGGTGAGGGGATCACGGTTGGCAGCGAAGGTGGCGTCACGGGCTGCGGATGGATGACTCGGCGCAGCGAGCGCCGACGGGGGGAGGGCCGCGCGGCCTGCGGCCCGTGCTCCCAGCACAGACCCAGCGACTCGAGGAGGACCCGGCGATGGGTGAGCAGCTCGGCACCGTCGATGCCACCGACCCGGCGCTGCTGCTCGATCCACTCACCGAGCCGGACCGTTGCTTCCACGTGATCGGGTGGCGGGAGGCATGCGCCCTCGCGTCGGCGGAATGCCTGCAGCGCACCCAGGCCGGCGCTCCAGTCCTTGGCTGCGAGGTCCTTCGAGATGGCGTGCACCGGGTTGGAACCGGCGGCATCGAGCCGCCGGTCTGTCAGCATCGTCCGGAGCGTTCGGTACGGATCGCCGGTCGGGTCCGCGAATGCGATCTGCAGTAAGGGCTTGAGCCGCAGCTCCAGTTGGCGGACCCGCTCCCGGGTGACCTCGAAGTCCTTCCCGATCTCGTCCAACGTGGCGGGGTCCTGGCCGTCCAGGCCGTAGCGCCTGGTCATGATGTGGGCGTAGCGCTCGGGCAGTGCGGCGACGGCCTCGCGCATCTCTCCGTTGCTCAGCGCGTCGATGACCGTGTGTTCAACGCTCGGAATCGCGGTACGGGCCTCGATGAGATCACCGAGGTGCACGCCGTCGCCGACGATCCGGTCCAGTGAGTCCGTGCGGCGGCTGAGCCGCCGGATCTGCTCCACCTTCGCGATGCTGAGATCGCAGGCCACCGCCACGTCGGCGGCTCGTACCGAGAGCCCACTGGAGAGACGAGTACGCTCCGTGCGAGCTACCTTCTGCATCAACTCGTGCATATGTACGGGGATGCGGATGATGCTGCCCTCGTCGGCGACACCTCGGCTGATCATCTGGCGGACCCACTGGGTGGCATAGGTGGAGAACTTGTAGCCCATGAGTGGGTCGAATTTCCGTGCTGCGCGTAGCAGACCGAGCATCCCGTGCTGGACGACGTCCTCGTAGTCGAGGCCCTGGTCAGGGAACTGTCGTGCCATCGAATGGACGAGGCCCTGGTTGTGCGTGATCAGGCAGTCGCGTGCCCGTCGGCGCTCGTCCGTCGGCCGGAGCTCGGCCAACTCCGCGTCCGTCGGTTCCCGGTCGGCCTGCTTCGTTCCGCCACGCAGCAGCACGCTCAGCCCGATCTCCTCCGCTGCGGTGAGGATGCGCTTCGCCGGGCGACGGGTGAACTGGTCGTCCGTGAGCACGGCCCGAGCGGCGTCCACGGCGGCCCGGAGGTTACCGGGTGCGAGCGGTACGGTCGCGGCCGGCGCCACTGCCGGCATCTCACGCGTGGGCCGAGACAAGGCAGGCCCCCCGGACGGCCGGGTGGCAGGCCCTCCGGCTTGCAGCTCGGCGGCCTCCTGTGCGGAGAGCCCAGCCAACCTGGCGACGCCTTCAACTGCCCGGGCGGACGCCTGCCCTTGGCCGTCGGCATAGCGGCCGAGCAGGCGGCGCGCGGTGTCGAGGCGGGACGACGAAGCCTGCTCCCGGGCGGGTGCGGGAGGACTGACGGGCCTGGGCGGCTCACTGATCCGGAGGTTCATTCCGGTGAGCGCGGTAGCCAGACGGGCGCGCTCTTCCTGGCTCAGGCCGAGCTTCTCGGTCTCGTCGCGGAAGACCTGGTACGGCACGGCCCCGCCCACCTGCTTCGCCTGAAGATCGACGTACAGCCGGCCGAGGGCAGCCTTCAGGCTCGGGACCTGGCGATCCATTCTTCTGCCTCTCGCACGGCGGCGGCCCAGGCCGGCGGCCCGGTAGGTCAAGTGCATCCAGGGACATTGTCCTCAAGGAGTACACGGGAACCCTACTCATTATCCGTTGACGGCGTCAACGGATTGAACTCCTGGTGTGCGCACCCCATGCTCGTGTACGGTTCGTCGTGTCGCCGTCCCGCCGTGAGTGCTCTCCGGCCGCCGCGGGTGTGCGGCGAGCGGTGCGGCGTGGATCCGGTGGGCATACGTACGGAGGAGCGGCAGTGGACGTGGAGTTGATCGGCGGCCGGTTTCGCCTGGTAGGGGTGATCGGCTCCGGCAACATGGGGGAAGTGCACAGAGCCGAGGACCTTCGGTTCACCGAGGGAGCCCCGGAACGTGTGGTCGCCGTCAAGACGATCCTTCGCCGCCGTTCCGGTGTCGCCGTCGACACGCGTGGCGACCTGAAGGCTGTCGAGCGTTTCGCCCGGGAAGTGCGCATCATGCGCCGCCTGGACCACCCGCACCTGTCCCGCCTGATCGATGGCGGTGTGGACGACTCCCACGGTGGCCTGCCCTATCTTGCGATGGAGCTCCTGGACGGTGAGGTCCTCCGGGACCTCATCGAGGAGGAGCGCCGGCTGCCGGTCGCCTGGGTGGCCGCGATCGGTGCCCAGATCGCCGACGGGCTGTCCGCCGCCCACGCGGCCGGCGTCGTCCACCGGGATCTGAAGCCCGCCAACGTCATGCTGACCAGGGGCGGTGTCGTCAAGGTCCTGGACTTCGGCATGGGCCGTATCGTCGACGACCCCGAGGACGCCCGGCTGACCAGCACGGGCGTCGCCGTCGGCACCGCCCGCTACATGGCCCCCGAGCAGTTCAAGGCCGAGCAGGTCACCCAGGCCGCCGACCTCTACGCCCTGGGCTGCCTGCTCTTCGAGATGCTCACCGGTGTCGCGCCGTTCGTCGGCGAGGCTGCGTACGAGCTGATGCGCAAGCACATCGAGGATGCGCCGACCCCGGTACGGCTGATCCGGCAGGACGTCCCCACCGAGCTGGCGCGACTTGTCGAGCGCCTGCTCGCCAAGCAGCCGGTCGACCGTCCTGCCGATGCTATCGATGTCCGTGACGCTCTCCTGCCGCTGGTCGGTTCGGAAGGCGAAATCTCGCAGCTGCTCTCCTGGAGTGCGTTCGACCCCGTCCGCGTGCTGCGCACCGCCCAGTCCGCCGGACCTGTCGGTCCCGTCGGGTCGCCCGCCCGCGACGAAGGCAGCAGGCCTGCCGTCACCGGCGGAATGGACGTGTTCGGTGTCCACCGCAAGCTCATCGAGGATTATCGCTCCTTCACCGAAGGGGGGACGGTCATTCGCGACGATCGGATCGCCGAGTTCGTCGAGGAGGACCTGAACGCCAAGTCGCAGTGGCCTGACCCGTGGCTCTCGCTGAACCCGTTCTTCGCCGGTGGAGGCACCGTCCTGGAGCTCGCCGGCCAGGGAGTGCTGCACGAGGAATGCGCGCGGATCTTCCAGGCACGGAAGACCGAGGGCGGTACGGTCTGCGATGGCCGCCCGTTGACGCTGCATCAGCACCAGCGTGAAGCAGTGGATGCGGCCCAGGCCGGGGCCTCGTACGTGCTGACCACCGGCACCGGCTCCGGCAAGTCGCTCGGGTACATCGTGCCGATCGTCGACAAGGTCCTGAAGGACCGTCAGGTCGAGGGGCGGGGCGTCGCCAAGCGGGTGCGGGCGATCATCGTCTATCCGATGAACGCCCTCGCCAACAGTCAGCTCAAGGAACTGGAGAAGTATCTGCGGGACGGCTACGGCGAGGGCCGCGAGCCTGTCACCTTCGCTCGCTACACCGGGCAGGAGGACGATGCCCGCCGCAAGGAGATTCGGGACAATCCGCCGGACATCCTGCTGACCAACTACGTGATGCTGGAGCTGATGCTCACGCGGCCCGACGACCGCAAGAGCCTGGTCGCGATGGCCAAGGGCCTGGAGTTTCTGGTCTTCGATGAGCTGCACACCTACCGCGGGCGTCAGGGTGCTGATGTCGCGCTGCTCATCCGCCGCGTCCGCGAGGCCTGCCAGGCCGACCGGCTGCAGTGTGTGGGCACCTCCGCGACCATGTCTACCGAAGGCACGTCGGAGGATCAGAAGAAGGTCGTCGCGCATGTCGCTTCCACCCTCTTCGGTATCAGGGTCGATCCGGCGCACGTCATCGGCGAGACCCTGGTCCGGGCCACCGGTGAGGCTCCGGAGACGGTCGCCCCCGAGCGGCTGACGGCCCCGGCGGCTCCGCGCGCGTACACCGAGCTCACCGGCGACCCGCTCGCACGTTGGGTCGAGACCCGCTTCGGTCTGGCCACCGACGAGGCCACCGGTCGGCTGGTCCGTCAGCGGCCCGCCAAGATCGAGGAAGCCGCCGCCGACCTGGCCGAGCAGAGCGGAGTCCCCGCCGAGCAATGTGCAGCCGCGATCCGGGCCACCTTGGAGGCCGGCTCGCGGGCTCTTCATCCCGTCACCGAGCGGCCGTTGTTCGCGTTTCGGCTGCATCAGTTCCTCTCCAAGGGCGACACCGTGTACGTCACCCTGGAGGACAAGGCCTCCCGGCACCGTACTCGGGCCTACCAGCTCGAACAGCCCGGATCCGGTGGCAAGTTGCTGATGCCGCTCGCGTTCTGCCGTGAGTGCGGGCAGGAGTATCTGACGGTATGGCGGACGGAGAAGGACGGCGAGGTCCGCTACGAGGCGCGCCGTGACACCGCGGCCACCGGCGGTCGCCAGGGCGATGGCTACCTCTACGTGGATCATGACCGTCCCTGGCCGTTCAGCCCCGAGGTGGCGATCGCGGACCGTCGACTTCCGGAGTCCTGGCTGGAGATCGACGACAAGGGGCAAGAGGTCGTCAGGAAGTCGCACCGTGACCGGGTGCCGCGTGCCGTCACGGTCGACCCGTACGGGACCGAGGGCTATGGCGAGTTGCAGGCGGCCTTCATCCCGTCCCCGTTCCTGTTCTGCCTGCACTGTGGCGTCGCCTACGAGCAGACGCGCGGCAAGGACTTCGCCAAGCTGGCGACCCTTGATCAGGAGGGCCGGTCATCGGCGACCTCGCTGATCTCGGCTTCGGTGGTCCGTTCGCTGAAGTCGGTGCCCGAGGAGGTCTTGGAGAAGGAGGCGCGCAAGCTCCTCACGTTTGTCGACAACCGTCAGGACGCCTCTCTCCAGGCCGGTCACTTCAATGACTTCGTGCAGATCACCCAGCTGCGCGGAGCCCTCTTCAGGGCGGCCTCCGAAGCTGGCGAGGACGGTGTCAACCACGAGCAGCTGGCCTCCGCGGTCGCGAACGCGCTCGCGTTGGATCCGACCGAGTACGCCGGCGATGCGGTGGACCTGCCGCCGGCGCTGGCCCGGAACGCGGCCAAGACACTGCGCGACGTGATTGCCTTCCGGCTCTATCTCGACCTGGAGCGGGGCTGGCGCATCACGATGCCCAACCTGGAGCAGACGGGCCTGCTGGAGATCGACTACGCGGACCTCGTCTGGGTGGCGGAGCGTCAGGAGCGTTGGGACCGCACCCACCAGGCGCTGCGCGACGCCGACCCGGCGCTGCGCGCCGAGATCATGAAGGCGCTCCTCGACGAGATGCGCCGCTCTCTTGCCATCGATGTCCAGTACTTCCGCGACGACTTCGACTCGTTGCAACGGGCCAGTGAGGAACGCCTCATCGACCCGTGGGTGCTGACGAAGACCGACAGCCCCAAGGTCGGCACCGCATACCCTCAGCCGTCGCGCCCCGGTCTTGACCGGTCCGGCCTGTTCCTGTCCGCTGCGGGCAAGTTCGGCAAGTACCTGCGGCGTACCGACCGGGTGTTCCAGGAGCTGGACAAGACAGATCTGCAGCTGGTCATCGAGGAGCTCCTGAAGGTGCTCAGCAAGGCGGGCCTGGTCAAGGAGGTCTCGGCGGCGCCGCAGCGCTCCGGCCGCTTCCGCGGTCCCTCCGGGCCGGCCGTCACCGGCTACCGGGTGGCTGCCCAGTCCCTGATCTGGCGTGCGGGCAAGGGCGAGCGCGGTGCCCACGACCCGCTCACCCGCACCTACGCCAGCGGCGACGGTCCCCGTGTGAACACCTTCTTCCGTGACCTCTATCAGAACGCGGCCGGAGCGCTCGCTGGGTTGTTCGCCCGCGAGCACACCGCCCAGGTGGATCCGAAGGAGCGGGAGAAGCGTGAAGAGGCCTTCCGCAAGGCCGAGTTGAAGCTGCTGTACTGCTCGCCGACGATGGAGCTCGGCGTCGACATCTCCTCGCTCAACGCCGTCATGATGCGCAACGTCCCGCCGACGCCCGCCAACTACGCGCAGCGCTCCGGCCGAGCGGGCCGCAGCGGCCAGCCCGCTCTCGTCACCACGTACTGCGCCACCGGCAACAGTCATGACCAGTACTACTTCCGCCGCTCCGAGCGGATGGTCGCAGGAGCGGTCGCCCCGCCCCGTCTCGACCTCGCCAACGAGGACCTGGTCCTCTCCCACCTCCAGGGCATCTGGCTGGCCGAGGCCGGGCTCAAGCTCGGCCGGGCGGTCACCGAGGTCCTCGACGTCTCGTATCCGGCGACCGGCGACCGCCCCAAGCCGGCCCTGGAGCTGCACCCCGGCATCCATGCCGCCTCGTGGGACGCCGATGCGCAGACCCGGACGATCGCAGCCGCCTACCAGGTCCTCGGTCCGCTGCTGTCCGACTTCGCCGGCACCACCTGGTGGGACGAGCGGTGGATCGAGGACCGGGTGCGGACCGCCCCCGTGCGGTTCAACGAAGCCTTCGACCGCTGGCGCGACCTCTTCCGCGCGGCTCTCGACGACCAGTACGTCCAGAACAAGCGCGTCCTGGACCACAGCCTCACCGACGGCGACCACAAGCGTGCGGTGGGCCGCCGCCGGGAGGCCGAGACCCAGCTCAATCTGCTCAAGAACGAGAGTGTGGAGAACAGGTCCGTCCTCTCCGACTTCAACCCGTACCGCTACCTCGCCTCCGAGGGCTTCCTGCCCGGCTACTCCTTCCCCCGGCTGCCGCTCGCCGCCTACATCCCGACGACCGGCCGTCGCCAGGGCGAGGGCGACTACCTGCAGCGCCCTCGCTTCCTCGCTATCCGCGAGTTCGGCCCGGGCGCGCTGATCTACCACGAGGGCGCCCGCTATCAGGTCACACGCATCCAGCTGCCGCCGGACACCGCCGGTGATGTGACGACCAGTGAGGCCCGCCGCTGCGATCACTGCGGGTACCACCACGACCCGCGTGAGCGGGCCGACCGCTGTGAGATGTGCGGCGAACGGCTCGGTTCGGCCACCTACGGCCTGCTCCAGCTGCACACCGTCTACACCCAGCGCCGAGAGCGGATCTCCTCCGACGAGGAGGAGCGGCGCAGG
The DNA here is from genome assembly GCF_001424875.1 of Kitasatospora sp. Root107. Lineage (GTDB taxonomy): Bacteria > Actinomycetota > Actinomycetes > Streptomycetales > Streptomycetaceae > Kitasatospora. The sequence continues at coordinate 30,101 of NZ_LMCT01000024.1, forward strand.
GCCGGCTTCAAGCTGGAGACCTCGTACGCCTTCCAGGACCACGGCACTCGCAAGGGCCGCCAGGATGCCAGGCTCTCCGACGACTCCGGTCCGCTCGCACTGCTGGCGTACGGTGACTCGGCGACTGTCCGGATCACCAACGTCGGCCGACTGCGGGCGAAGAAGGACGACCCGGCCGGCTACTGGCTCGACGTCGCCGACGGCCGCTGGATGAACGACCGCGATGCCTCCGATGCCTCCGGCGACTCCGGCGAGCTGCCCGTGGTCGACTCCGACGGTAACGAGAAGCGTCGCAAGAAGCGCGTCATCCCCTACGTGCAGGACAGTCGCAACATCCTCGTCGTCACCCTCGATGAGCCGCTGCCCGAACCGATCGCCCTCTCACTGATGTACGCCCTGGAACGCGGTGTCGAGGCCGCGTTCGAACTGGAGGACTCCGAGCTCAGCAGCGAGCTCCTCCCGCCGAACGACGGCCCGCGCAACCGCATCCTCTTCACGGAGGCGGCCGAAGGCGGGGCGGGTGTGCTCCGCCGCCTCCAGTCCGAGCCGGACGCGCTCGCCAAGGCCGCCCGCCAGGCACTGGCGATCTGTCATTTCGACGAGCACGGCGTCGACCTGGGCGGGCCGCACCCGGACCGCCAGTGCGAGCGGGGCTGCTACGAGTGCCTGCTGACGTACGGCAACCAGCTCAACCACGCGCTGATCGACCGTCGCACCATCCGCGCCCTGCTGCTCCGGCTCACGTCGGCGGAGGCGGTGCGGGATGCGCGCGGCGAGTCCCGCACCGAGCAGTTCCGGCGGCTGCTCGCCGGGCAGCCGCCGGAGCCCACGCAGGCCGGACCGGCCAGGTCGGCTGATCAGGAGGAGCCCTCGCGGGAGCATGACCTGCTGACCTGGCTCAAGGACCGTGGCCTCCGGCTCCCCGACGAGACGCGGACCTTGGTCACCGAGGCGAACGCCATGCCCGACTTCGTGTACCGCATGCCCGGCGTGAAGCTTGCCGTCTTCGTCGACGACGCCGACAACGAGGTTTCCGCCCTGCGGGACGAGGACGCCGAGGAGCGCTTGCTCGATGCCACCTGGGACGTGATCCGCTTCCCGTACGGTGGCGACTGGGATGCAGTCGTGGCCGGCCACTCCCGGTACTTCGGCACCGCTCACCCGACCAGCTGACCGACGGAACCGACGAACCACTCGACGAGGACCCACCTGATGACACTCACCTACTCCGCCGGTTCCCTGGTCACCGCTCGCGGCCGTGAATGGGTCGTACTGCCCGAGAGCGCCGCGGACATGCTTGTGCTGCGTCCCCTCGGCGGTTCCGATGACGACATCGCTGCAGTCTTCCCCGCCTTCGAGGAGGTCAAGGGCGCCGAGTTCGCGCCTCCCTCGCCGACCGATCTGGGCGACCAGCGCGCCGCGGGTCTGCTCCGCTCGGCCCTGCGGATCGGGTTCCGTTCCGGTGCCGGTCCGTTCCGCTCCCTGGCCGGAATCGCGGTCGAGCCGCGCGCCTACCAGTTCGTGCCGTTGATGATGGCGCTGCGCCAGAAGATCGTCCGGCTGCTGATCTCCGACGACGTCGGCATCGGCAAGACCATCGAGGCCGGCCTGATTGCGAGCGAACTCCTCGCCCAGGGCGAGGCGACCGGCCTTGCGGTGCTCTGCTCGCCCGCGCTCGCCGAGCAGTGGCAGGAGGAGTTGCGCACCAAGTTCGGCCTCGACGCCGAACTCGTCCTCTCCTCCACCGTCTCGCGTCTGGAGCGCGGCCTCGACCTCGGCCAGTCGATCTTCGACAAGTACCCGAACGTCATCGTCTCCACCGACTTCATCAAGTCCCCGCGCCACCGTGACGACTTCGTCCGTCACTGCCCCGACCTGGTCATCGTCGACGAGGCGCACACCTGTGTCGCGGCCGACGACACCAGTACGTCCTCGCAGAGCCAGCTGCGGTACGAGCTGCTGCGCCGCGTTGCCAAGGACGCGGACCGGCACCTGCTGCTGGTGACCGCGACCCCGCACAGCGGCAAGGAGTCCGCCTTCCGCAACCTCCTCGGCCTGGTCAAGCCCGAGCTGGCCACCGTCAACCTCGACGCGGAGAGCGGCCGGAAGCTGCTCGCCCAGCATTTCGTACAGCGCAAGCGGGCCGACGTGCGGCAGTACCTCACCAAGGAGGACGGTCTCAGCGACGACAGCCTCACGGAGAAGACCGCGTTCCCCTCGGACCGCTACTTCAAGGACGAGACCTACAAGCTCTCCCCGGCCTACCGCGCGCTGCTCGACGACGCCATCGCCTACGCGAGCGACCGCGTCGAGGCCGCGGGCACCCAGGGCAAGCGCGAGGCCAGGATCGCCTGGTGGTCCGCGATCGCCCTGCTGCGCTCCTTGGTCTCCTCACCGCGGGCCGCCGCCCAGACGCTGACGACCCGTTCGGCCGCTGCGGTCGCCGCGAGCGCGGAGGAGGCCGACCGGCTCGGCGCGCCGCTCAACAGCGACGCGGCCGACAGCGACACCCTGGAGGGCATGGACGTGGTCCCCGGAGCGGAGACGGACGGCGCGGGTGCTCGGCTGGCCGCACTCGCCGAGCGTGCCACAGCGCTTGAGGGACCGGCAGGTGACCTCAAGCTAAAGGACCTCACCAAGCACCTCAAGGGACTCCTCGCCGACGGATACAGTCCGATCGTCTTCTGCCGCTACATCCCGACCGCGGAGTACATCGCCGAGCAGCTGGAGGGCAAGCTCGGTGCCAAGACGAAGATCGCCGCCGTCACCGGCACCATCTCCCCGCAGCAGCGGATCGAGCGAATCGAGAGGCTCGCAGAGGAGGCCGGGGTCGACCAGGCCGCTCGCCGGGTCCTGATCGCCACCGATTGCCTGTCGGAGGGCGTCAACCTCCAGCACCATTTCGATGCCGTCGTCCACTACGACCTCGCTTGGAACCCGACCCGCCATGACCAGCGCGAGGGCCGGGTCGACCGCTACGGTCAGAAGAAGGACGAAGTCCGGGTCATCACCCTGTACGGCGCGGACAACGGCATCGACGGCAAGGTCCTCGAAGTCCTGATCAAGAAGCACCGTCAGATTCGCAAGGACCTCGGGGTCTCGGTCTCGATCCCTGACGAGATGTCAGCAGGTGTGACGGACGCAATCGTCGAGTGGCTCCTGATGCGGGGGAGGGAAAGCCAGCAGGAGGGCCTGTTCGCGGTCGACGACATCGTCGACGCCAAGGCCGCCCAGCTGGAGAACGACTGGAACTCCGCAGCTGAACGCGAGAAGGAGTCCCGCTCCCGGTTCGCCCAGCGATCCGTCCATCCGCAGGAGGTGGCACGCGAAGTCGGCGCCATCCGGGACGCCTTGGGCAGCGCCGGCGAGATCCGCACTTTCGTACGGGACTCACTGAACGCGCTCGGCGGGGTGCTGCGCGACTCCTCGGACGGTGACTTCACCGCAGAGGTGAGCGGCACCCCAGCCGGCCTGCGCGACGCTCTCGCACCGGTCGTCGGCGGTGACGCCGTCGAGATCGGCAAGCCGATCTCGTTCCGCACCGACCCGGCGGTGGCACGCGGCGAAGCCGCCCTGGTCCGCACCGACCCGGTCGTCGGTGCGCTGGCCGGACACGTCCTCGACGCGGCGCTCGACCTTCAGGCGGACGGCAACCGCCCGGCCCGCCGTTGTGGTGTCATCACCACCGACGCCGTCCAGGTCCGGACGACGCTGCTGCTGGTGCGCTACCGCTTCCATCTGACGCTCCCCTCCCGTACCGGGGACAAGCAGCTCGTCGCCGAGGACGCCCGACTGCTGGCCTTCCAGGGGGCCCCGAAGAACGCCGTCTGGCTGCCCCAGGAGGAGGCGATCGGTCTGCTCGACGCCGAGGCCTCCAGCAACACCGATTCGCACTTCGGCGAGCGCACGATGACCCGCATCCTCGGTCAACTCAGCGATGTGGTAGGTCACTTGGAGGAGTTCGGTGATCAGCTTGCGGTTGATCTCGACGAATCCCACCGGCGGGTCCGCTCTGCTTCCGGCGAGATCGTCCGAGGCCTGCGCGTGAGTGCACAGAAGCCGGCCGACGTCCTCGGCGCCTACGTCTATCTGCCCGCGACCACGCCGACCGGAGAAGCCGCCTGATGTCCGCCACCACCCGCAACCAGGTCTTCTCCGCCGTCCACACCGTCGGTGCCCTGCTACCGGTCGACATACTGCTGCGGATCTCCGAGGGCAAGGACGTCTCCGGCTCCAAGCCCGCCGACTACGGCGTCATCGGTTCCCGCTCGGTGCGCGACGACGCCGAACGCCACTGGGACTACCTCAAGGCCATCTGGCGTGAGCTGCGCGTCCGTCTCCCCGAGAACGAGGAGACGGGCGCCCCGGCCGCCGACCCGACCGGCCTCGCCGGTGCCCAGTGGCTGGAGCCGCTCTTCGCCGAGCTGGGGTTCGGCCGCCTCACTGCCGTCGGCGCGGCCGGCCTCCCGGCCGACAGCGACCCCGGGAAGCTCTTCCCGATCAGCCACCGCTGGCAGAACGCGCTCGTCCATCTGACGGCCTGGAACGCCGACCTCGACAAGCGCCCGGGCGGTGCCGGCACCGTGCCGCCGCAGTCGATGGTCCAGGAGTGCCTGAACCGTGCCGAGGCCCACCTGTGGGCGGTTCTGACGAATGGTCGGCAGCTCCGGTTGCTCCGGGACTCCAGTGCGCTGGCCACGGCCTCGTACGTGGAATTCGACCTTGAGGCCATCTTCGACGGCGAGCTGTTCAGCGAGTTCGTGCTGCTGTACCGGCTGCTGCACGTCTCCCGCTTCGAAGTGGGGGAGGGTGCGGCGCCGTCCGGGTGCTGGCTGGAGAAGTGGCGCACCGAGGCCATCGTGTCGGGGACGCGAGCTCTGGACCACCACCGTGACGGTGTCCAGCGGGCCATCACGACCCTTGGAACCGGCTTCCTCAAGCATCGGGACAACGCGGCCCTGCGCAAGGATCTCGATGTCAAGGCTCTCCACGCTGCGCTGCTGCGCCTCGCCTACCGGTTGATTTTCCTGTTCGTGGCCGAGGACAGGGATGCTCTGCACCCGCCCACGGCCGCTGAGGAAGCCCGGCGACGCTATGCCACCTACTTCTCCTCCGGCCGGTTGCGACGTCAGGCCGGCCGCCGCCGCGGTACGGCGCACGCCGACCTCTACCAGTCCCTGAAACTTGTGCTCGATGCCCTCGGTGACGAGAACGGGCGTCCGGAGCTCGGCTTGCCGGGCTTGGGTGGCCTGTTTGACGACACTGACGCGGACAGCCCGCTCCGGGGCCTGTCGCTCTCCAACACGTACCTGCTGGAGGCAGTGCGTCACCTCTCGCGCGTACGGGACACGAACTCCGCCCGCTGGCGCCCGGTCGACTACCGCAACATGGGCTCCGAGGAGCTCGGTTCCATCTACGAGTCGCTGCTGGAGCTCGTCCCCAAGCACAGCGCCACCGAGAGCACCTTCGAGCTGGTCAACCGGCTGGGCAACGACCGCAAGAAGACCGGCTCGTACTACACCCCCCGCTCGCTCATCGAGACCCTGCTCGACTCAACACTCGACCCGGTCATCGACGACGCACAGAAGCGCGGCGAGCAACGGGCCGCAGCGGCCGGACAGTCGGATGCCTCCGAGGTGATCGTCGGCGAGTTGCTGTCCCTGACGGTCTGTGACCCGGCCTGCGGCTCCGGCCACTTCCTCGTCTCAGCCGCCCGCCGGATCGCCAAGCGGGTCGCGGCTGTGCGGGAGAGCAATCCAGAGCCGACGCCGGTCGCGGTCCGGCACGCTCTGCACGAGGTCATCGCGCGGTGCATCTACGGTGTGGACCTCAACCCCATGGCTGTCGAACTTGCAAAGGTCTCACTGTGGTTGGAGGCCCTGGAGCCGGGCAAGCCGCTGGGCTTCCTCGACGCGCACGTCAAGCTCGGCAACGGGCTGATCGGGGCGACGCCCGCTCTGATGCGGGATGGCATTCCGAGCAAGGCGTTCAAGGCGGTGGAGGGGGACGACCCCAAGTACGCCACGTTCCTAGAGAAGCAGAACACCGAGGAGCGCAAGGGGCAGGGCGGGCTCTTCGACCTGGCGGTCGAGACGAAGGTGGCAAACACGGTTTTCGCGTCCGACCTGCGCCGGATTACGGATGCCCGGGCTGACACGCTATCGGATGTCCATCGTCAGGCGTCTGCGTATCGCGATTGGGAGACCTCGTCGGCGTACGTGCAGGCGCTGCACGTGGCGGACGCCTGGTGCGCCGCGTTCATGTGGCACAAGACAAAGGATGCGCCGCCTGCCATCACTCACGACCTGTTCCGCGCTCTTGAGGACCCGCAGGCGACCGCTGCCTCAACGGCGACTCACGACGAGATCGTGCGGCTTAGTGCTGAGTACCGCTTCTTCCACTGGCACCTGGAGTTCCCCGAGGTCTTCAGCGTTCCGGAAGATGGCAACGGTACTGGAGATGACGTGGACCGGGTGACTGGCTGGGCAGGCGGCTTCTCCTGTGTAGTCGGCAACCCCCCATGGGACAAGGTCGACTTCGAGGACAAAAAGTACTTCAGCGTTGTGGAGCCGTCGATCGCCGCGATCGCCGGCACGGCGCGACGCAATCGCATCTCCGAGTGGGAGACGGAGGACCCCGAGGCTGGTGAGCACTACCGCGCCGAGCGGAGAAAGGTGAAGTCCACTTTCCTCTTCGCGGGCGGGTCCGGCGCATTTCCGCTGTGTGGTAAAGGCCTCACGGTCAAGGGCGTCAATTCGCTCCAGACCGACCAGCTCTTTGTCGAGCGTTTCGCCTCCATTGCGGCGTCTGAGGGCCGGCTCGGATGCATCGTCCCCACCGCCATTGCGACCGGCGCGGGTGCGCAACATCTCTTCAGCGACTTCACCAGGCGCGGTGTTATCACCTCCCTGTACGACTTTGAGAATCGCAAGCCGCTCTTCGTTGGGGTGCACTCTAGCTATAAGTTCTGCCTCTTCTCCTTGACCGGTCGGAGTCTGCATGAACCCGTAGCGAAGTTTGCCTTCTTCCTCGAAGACACTATCGACCTTGACGATACCGATCGCGTTTTTTCGCTGAGCCCTGACGAGATTGTCTTCATCAACCCAAATAGCGGTACGCTGCCGATCTTCCGAACCCGCCGCGACGCCGACCTCACGGCGGCGATCTATCGCCATATCCCGGTCCTGTGGAACGAGAGTGAGAAAAACGGTAACCCCTGGGGCGCAAGCTTCAAGCGCCTCTTCGACATGACCGACGACTCCGACCTCTTCCGTACGCGGGAGGAGTTGGAGGCTGAGGGCTGGGAGCTCTACGGTAACGTCTTCGCTCGGGATGAGGAGCGGATGCTTCCACTGTACGAGGGCAAGATGGCCCATCACTTCGACCATCGTTGGAATTCCTATCACGGCACAGGCAATGAGGAGCGCCGCCGGCTAGGTCTTGCTGAGAAGCAGGACGCTGAGGCAGCTGCCGACCCCCGTTACTGGATCGCGGAGGACGGATGGATTCCGACAGTGAGGAATGGCAAAGCGGTCAAGGTCCCTGGCATCACGCTACGCCTGAGGGACGTGGGTTGGGACAGGGGATGGCTCTGCGGCTGGCGGGATGTGTGTCGCACCACGGATGAGCGCACGGCCATCCCGGCGCTCCTCCCACGCGCAGCAGTTGGGCATACCTATCCCCTCATGCTCCCCCGCGTCTCTCCGGCTCTCGCCGTGGCTCTCGTCGCGGCCCAGAGCTCGCTGGTCTTCGACTTCGTGAGCCGGCAGAAGATCAGCGATGCCCATATGAAGCTCTTCATCTGGAAGCAGCTCCCCGTCCCCACACCCGAAGCCCTCACCCCACACGCGCCGTTCATCACTTCGCGCGTCCTCGAACTCGTCTACACCGCTCACGACATGACCCCCCTCGCCCGCGACCTCGGCGACACGGGCGCTCCCTTCCGCTGGGACGAGACCCGCCGCGCCCAGATCCGCGCCGAGCTGGACGCGTACTTCTTCCACCTCTACGGCATTAGCCGCGACGATGCCGATTACATCCTGGAAACCTTCCAATCCGACTCGGGCGGTGGTCTCAAGAACAACGAGATCGCCAAGTACGGCACCTACCGAACGAAGAACTTGGTCCTCGCCGCCTACGACCGTATGGCCACTGCCGGGGTCACCCTCGCCGTCTCGCTCATGGATGGCGAGAACTTCGACTCCGCCCTCACCCCACCCCCGGGCCAGGGACCCCGCCACGAGGCCAAGCCTGCCGCTGGGAGCGACAGCTGACCGCTATACCCATGTCAAATGGATGGGGGCCCACCGAGGTGAGGTGCCGTCAGTTCGGGGCGCTACGGGTGCCCACAGTGTCTTTGAACGCAAGTGACGGGAGCAGAGACCGGTGTCCGATGAGCACCAGGAGTTCCAGCTGCGGTTGCCGAACGGCGACGACATCGACCGGGCGCGTGGCGTCCTGTTGGATGAGGTGGGGACGAACGGGAGCCGTAAGTTCCTACTCCGCGCCGGCTCGCCGGCTCGCAACCATGTGATGCCCTCGTTCAAGAAGCACTTCAGTGGCACTTTCCGGCGGCGGGAGGAGCTCCAGGCCACCGGTGTGCTGCGCCCCTCCGATCGCTGGCCGGGGTGGCTGGAGCTGTCCGAGGACGTTGAGTGCGGGTCACCCTCGTTCGCTGCGGAGCTCCTGGTGGGTGCTCCCCGCAATGGTTGGGTGTGGTGGAAGACCGAAGACGGGGCGCCGCTGTCGGACTTCATGGCGGGAGTCTGGTCCGGCCCCAATCGCGCCTGGCTCGTCCGTGGCTCCAATGTCTCCGGGCTCGATCTCGTCCAGCGGCTCTGGCTTCCCGAGAACCGGGTCACCCTCTCCGCGTCCCGGTTGCGGCAGGGGGTCGAGCAGGGGACGAGCAAGGACGAGCTGCGCACTTTCGTCCATGAGGACTACGAGTCCACGGCGACGTACAGTCAGAAGCAAGAGCTGCTGGAGGAGTTGCACGCCTTCCTGTCCCGAATGAAGCCCGGGGACACCGTGTGCACCATCTCGGCAGGGCAGCTGTACGTGGGCGAGGTGACCGGGCCCGTGGAGCAGACGGTCTCTGAGGACGGGCGAGCCAACCTGCGTCGGCCGGTCGAGTGGCAGAGCTCCGGGTACGCGTACGAGGAGCTGCCCGAGGAGCTGCAGCAGAAGCTGTCCGTGCAGCACGATGTCGTCGATCTGACGGCAGTGCAGGCCTTGCTGGCCGGGCTCGGGTTGAGCGACGAGGACCTCACCGAGACGGCCGAGGTGACCGAGCGCGACCCGTCCGTGGAGATCCCGGCCATCGCGGCCCGCCGCGAGGTGGAGCTCCCCGCGCCGACCGCTGAGCTCGCCGACGACCTGCTCGTCCACGATCTGAGCTGGCTGCAGGAGGTGCGTGATCTCCTCTGGGACGACCGCCAGTTGGTGCTCTATGGGCCGCCGGGCACCGGCAAGACGCACCTTGCCCTGAAGCTTGCGGAGTTCCTCGGTGGCGGGCCCGAGCGGGTCAAGCTTGTGCAGTTCCATCCCTCCTACGCCTACGAGGACTTCTTCGAGGGCTTCCGCCCCAAGGAAGACCCGAAGACGCGCGAGGTCGCCTTCCGGCTGACCGCCGGACCATTGCGGGAGTTGGCCGATCTCGCCTCCCGCGAAGGGAACCGGCACGTCCCGCACTTTCTGATCATCGACGAGATCAACCGGGCCAACCTGGCGAAGGTCTTCGGTGAGCTGTACTTCCTGCTGGAGTACCGCAACAAGTCGGTGCGGCTCACCTACTCGGGCGACGACTTCGCGCTTCCGCCGAACCTGTTCGTGATCGGCACCATGAACACCGCCGACCGCTCGATCGCCCTGGTCGACGCGGCGATGCGGCGCCGGTTCGCGTTCGTCGAACTGTCGCCGCGCATCGAGCCGACCAGCGGCCTGCTGCGGCGCTGGCTCGCCGCCAAGGGCCACGATGCCGAGCCGGCCGACCTGCTGGACGCGCTCAACTCCCGGATCGACGACCACGACTTCCGGATCGGGCCCTCCTACCTGATGAAGCCGGGCGTCTACCGGGAGGGCGGCTTGGAGCGCACCTGGCGGACGAAGATCCTCCCGCTGCTGGAGGAGTACCACTACGGGGAGGGCATGGACGTCGAGCAGCGGTACGGCCTTGCCACCCTCCGGGATTCCCTCGCGTGACGGACGCCGTCGTCGTCGACCTGGTCGAGCACGCCCCGGCCGTCAGCCGTCCGCTCTCGGACGCCGTCGGCCGGGCCCTTGCCGCCTCCCGCATCGTCGAAGCCGCCCCTGACCCGTACGTCACGGGTCGCTGGATGCTCCGCGCGGGCAGCAAGGTCGGCGCGGTGGCCCTGGACGTGTCGGGCGGTGCCCATGTGACCGTACGGATTACCCCCAAGGTGCCCATCGCTCGGCTCTTCTTCCTGATCGGCTACAGCCTCAACCCGCATGGCTGGCGGGACGGCCAGATAGAGGTCGGTGAACACGACGACCTCCTGCCGGCGCTCGCCCACGCGGTGGAGCGCCAGGTCGATATGGCGCTGCGTCAGGGGCTCCTACAGGGCTACCGCGCCGTCGAGGACAGTTCACTCGTCGTCCGGGGCCGCATCCGGGAGGCGGAGCAGATCCGCCGCCGGTTCGGCGCGACCCTGCCGGTCGAGATCGCCTACGACGAGTTCACCATCGACATCGCAGAGAACCGCATCCTGCGGGCCGCCGTCGACCGGCTGCTCCGCCTCCCCGGCGTGCCGCGCGACGTACGCCGCCGCCTGCTGCACCAGCGCGCCCGCCTCGCCGACATCACTCCGCTCGTACGCGGCCAGCTGCTCCCGGCCTGGCACCCCACGCGGCTCAACTCCCGATACCACCATGCGCTCCGCCTAGCCCGCGTCGTGCTGGATGGCTCCTCACCCGAGCACCTCGCCGGTCAACTGCGCATCGACGGCTTCCTGTTCAATATGAACAAGCTCTTCGAGGACTTCGTGACGGTCGCCCTGCGCGAGGCGTACCGGGGCTCGGGCCGTGCCTGCCGCCTTCAGGACCCGCACCATCTCGACGAAGCGGCCCGGATTCGGATGAGGCCTGACTTCGTGCTGTACGGGGTGGAGGGCAGTCCGCAGGCGGTGGCCGACGCCAAGTACAAGGCCCAGAAATCCGACGGCTACCCGGACAGCGACCTCTACCAGATGCTCGCCTACTGCACTGCCCTCGGTTTGCCGGAGGGGCACCTCGTGTACGCGAAGGGGAACGCCCCGCACGCGGCTCACCGGGTCCGGCACGCGGGCATCGTCATCCACCAACATGCGCTGGACCTCGACCGGCCGCCGACCGAGCTGCTGGGCGAAGTTCGTTCATTGGCACGGCAGATGGCGCCTGACGGGACGGTATGATCACGATCGGAACGTCCGCCAGGGGGTAGGGAGTCCGCAGGTGCCGCAGCTCGCGTTCGCGAACAGCTTCTGGGAGAGCTACGACATCCTGGAGAGGCCGGTGAAATCTGGCGTGCGCAAGGCGATGGCGAAGTTCCAGCAACTCACCGTGCCTGAGCTGCATGCCGACAAGGGCCTGCACCTGGAGTCGGTGGAGAAGGCGCGCGATCCGCGGATGCGCACCATCAGGATCAACGACTTCTGGCGCGGCGTCGTCCTCGCCCCAGACGACGGCAGTGACGTCTTCCTCCTGATCAACGTGGTGCCGCACGACGACGCCTACACCTGGGCGGCCAAACGGCTCTATACCGTCAACACGGCGACGCGGGCCCTGGAAGTCCGCAACGTAATCGCCATCGAGCAGTTGACACCAGCGCTGGAGAAGGCCGCGGAGGCTGCTCCGGCGTTGCTGTTCGCCAAGCACTCCGACACGGTGTTGCGTGAGCTCGGCATCGACGACCAGGTGTTGCGGGCCGTGCGGACCGTCGTCGACAAGCCGCAGCTGGAGGCCTTTGGGACGCTGCTGCCTGAAGACCAGTTCGAGGTCCTGCAGTTCCTGGCCGACGATTTCAGCCCGGAGGACGTCTACCGGGACGTCGTCCTCGAACGGCGGCCCGCCGACGTCCGCCCGGAGCCGACCGAGGACTTGGCAGCGGCCATCGCCAATACCAGCAGCCGGATCACCCTCGTCTCGGGGCCCGACGAGCTGACCGACATCCTGGACAAGCCCTTCGCCGCCTGGCGGGTCTTCCTGCACCCCTCGCAGCGGCGGGTCGCCTACCGAGCCTCCTACGCCGGGCCTGTCCAGGTCACCGGCGGGCCGGGTACCGGTAAGACCGTCGTGGCACTGCACCGCGTCAAACACCTGTTGTCCCGCGCGCCCGACACCCGCGTCCTGCTCACCACCTACACCAATGCGCTCGCCGCGACCCTGCGCGAGAATCTGGCGCAGCTCCTCGATGGTGACGACAGGCAGCTTGCCCGGGTCGACGTGACGACGGTCAACGCCTACGCGCACCGGATCGCCACCGAGCTTGGTGGCCGGGTGCCCGCCCCGATCGGCGACCAGGAGGAGCGGCAAATCTGGCAGCGCGTCAGGAAGCGCCTCGACCTGCCGTGGACCGAGCAGTTCCTCGCTCAGGAGTACCGGAACGTGGTGCTCGCCCACGACCTGCGGACCCTGGAGGACTATCTCGCCGCCGACCGGCGCGGGCGGGGAACGCCGCTGATGCCACTGCGGCGGAAGCTGCTCTGGTCGGCCGTGGAGCTCTTCGGCACGGAGCTGAACGCACATGGCGGCGTGACACATCTTCAGGTGTGCGCAGAGGCGGCCCGACTGCTCGACGAGGCCGGGGCGCGCCACGACCACGTGGTGGTCGACGAGGCGCAGGACCTCCACCCCGCGCAGTGGAGGGTGTTGCGGGCGGCTGCCGCGTCCGGCCCGGACGACCTGTTCATCGCCGGTGACCCGCACCAGCGCATCTACGACTCCCGGGTGTCGCTGGGATCGCTCGGGATTACCGTCAAGGGCCGCAGCAGCCGTCTGCGCATCAACTACCGCAGCACGGAGGAGATCCTCGGCTGGTCCACCGGCATTCTCGGCCCGGCCCCGGTCGAGGACCTCGGCGGCGACGGGAACGACAGCCTCGCCGGCTACCGGTCGCTGCTGCACGGTCGTAGGCCGCACGTCGACGGTCACGGCTCCGAGCAGGCCGAGGTCGCCGCCCTTGTGGAACGGGTGCAGGGCTGGATCGCCCAGGGTATCCGCCCGGCCGAGATCGGGGTCTGCGCGCGCTTCAATCTGCTTCTCGACAAGGTCCACGACAGGCTGTCCGCCGCCGGTGTGCCGGCAGTACGGGTCCGGGACAACCCCGCTCCCCACACAGACGGCGTGCGGCTTGCGACCATGCACGCCATGAAGGGTCTGGAGTTCCGGGCGGTGGCAGTCCTCGGGGCGACGGCCAGTGCGATGCCCTTCGCCCGCGAGATCACTCCGGTCGAGGTGGACAGGCTCCAGTACGAGACGGACCTGCTGCGCGAGCGGTGCCTGCTGTTCGTGGCCTGCACGCGGGCTCGGGAGGCACTCGCCGTCTCCTGGAGCGGAGCGCCGAGCGGATTCCTGCCCGCGCGAGGGTGACCGGAGGGGTCAGTCGCCGTTGCTCCTCGGGTACAGGCCGCCGTTGGTGAGCCCTTCACGGGCGAGTGTGGCGGCTTGTTCGCTGAGTGCGGCGAGCTGCCTGGTGCAGTCCTCGAACTCCTCAAGCGCGCGGAACGCGGTCCCGTAACGACGTTGCTCCTCGATGCCCATCTGCGGAATGCGGGAACCGCGCGCGTCGAGACGGTAGGTGCCGCTGGCACTGGTGGAGCGGCGCCGATTGGCGGGGCCGACCAGAAAACCCTTCAGATAGTCGGTGTCGAGCTGGTCGCTGACGGAGAGGGGCCCGCTCTCGGAGTACTCGACGAGCCCGGCCCGGGCGAGGTCGGCGATGCTGACGGACGCGGTGTCGAGCGTGCCGAGGCTGTTGCCGGGAAGTAGGAGGGGCAACAGGTCGTTGAGCGCCCGAAGTTGCTCCTGCACCTGTCGGCGCAGCGCCACGTAGTCGCTGATGTAGTCGCGCCGTGCGGCACCGACATGAGTGCCGGGGGTGAGGTCGACGGTGTCGTCGAGGAGGTTGATGAGCGGGACATCGACGACCTGGCCGGGTTCGGGGTCGAGGGGCGCGTCCGGAGCGTTCGCGGTGAGATCGACCATACGGACTGCCGTCGGCGCGGCACCGTCGGGACGCTGGAGCACCCACAGGTGTACCGGCAGCGCGTGGGCGGTGGCGGTTCCGGCCGGAAGGGCGATGACCTGGGCGAGGATGCCTCGCCGGACGAGCTCCGCACGGATGCGGCGACCGGCCTTCCGGTAGGCGACGGAGGCTGGCATCACCATGATGGCCCTGCCTCCGGGCGCCGTATGCGAGTACGCGTGCTGGAGCCAGGCCAGCTCGCCCTCCGCGCGCGATGGGGTCCCGAGCTCCCAGCGCGCATCGAGGAGGAGGTCCTCGCGCCCCCAGTCGGGCGAGGCAACGGGCGGGTCGCAGATGACCAGATCAGCTTTGAAGTCGCTCCACTGGTCGTCGCGGAGCGAGTCGCCGTTCCGGATGTCGGTGGGCACGCGGTTGGTAAGACCGGCGCGGAGCCGGGCGAACTCCGCCATCGACGCATCGACCTCTTGGCCGTGCCGGGTTGGCCCGGCAGTGGGGCCGATGGAGAGAAGTAGGGCGCCAATTCCGCAGGCAGGGTCCAGGATGCGCGCCGACGTGGGGACGGAGCCCGCGAAATGCCGCACTGCACGGATGACTGCAGGGGAGGAGACCTGGTCGGATCCGGTGCGGCGGGTGGCGTCGAGAAAGCGCTCGGTGAGAGCGGTGATCAGCTCGGCCTTCGAGGTCCGGTCTACGATCTCCAGAGCTTGACCGACGATTTCGGATGCGAGGCCCGTTGGCGGCGCGCCGTGTGCGAGGAGTCGACCCACCGCCACGAGACCGCTGACTATGTCGTCCCCGTAAGTCCCCCGAAGGGATTGCCACAGCCTGACGTCGTCGGACACGTCCTGCCCTTTGTGCTGTCTGGCGAGCCAGGTCCGCACCTCGGCGAGGTCGAACAGTGGGCTGGTTGCCCCGCCCCCGGCTGGCGCGGGGAAGTCCTCGTAGCGCCGCCGCCAATTGGAGACCGCGGCCCTGGTCACGCCGGCCAGTCGAGCGATCTCGGCTCCGGTGATCAGCGGATCGGTGGCAGGGCGAGTGTCCTCCTTCATAGCGCCACCGTACACGGCAAGAGAAAGTGAATCCAAGGTCCAGCGTGTTGGCGATGTACACGGATTATTTGTGAAGGATGTCGTTTACGTGTGACTGAGCCGTCCATGCGGCCGTCGGAGGCCGAGCGGGTGGACGACACCGACACGTCACGGTTCGTCGCCTCCGTATGGCAGCAGCAAGTGCGGTCCCTGCCACCATGGTCCTCCGCTGGGACCGGGGTGCCATCGAGTTGGAATGGGTGGGGGAGGAGGGCAGCACCTTCCGGCTGCGCAGGCTCACCAGGGACTTCCGGATTCACGACTGGCGGCACAGCCGGATCAGCAGCGATCTGGACGCGGGGGGGGAATCCGGTGGAGGTGTCGGCGAACGTGCAGCACCACTCGCCCGGCTGCACGATGACGAAGTACGGGCATCGGAGCAAGGCTGGGGCTGTGAAGCTGGCCCGCTGATAGTGCGCGGCGCATGGGTGGTGCTGCCCTGATCTATAGCAAGATCATTCCTGTGGGTCACGCGGTGGGTCACGCGACCGCTGCACGGAGCCCGCAAAACAAGAAAACCCCACGTGAAGTGGGGTCTTGCCTGGTGTCCGAGGGGGGACTTGAACCCCCACGCCCGATAAAGGGCACTAGCACCTCAAGCTAGCGCGTCTGCCATTCCGCCACCCGGACCGGGTGTTGTCTTCGCGGCCCGTTGCCCGCGTCGACATGTGTAACTGTAGCAAGGAACGGCACCAGGACCCAAAACCGTCCCTGGCAGGGGCCCTGCGGCTTGGATCCGGGGGAATGGCCTTGGGGTGGGGCGGGTCCTGGGGGAGGATGGCGGAACCGTGCCCGCAGGGCCCCGGTGTTGGGTGCCGGGGTGGCGTGGAGGTGCGCCGGGTGGGCGAGACGACGAGGAGTGACCGTGAGCGAGGCGAAGGTGACGGCTGAGTCGGAGGTCGCCGAGATCTGTCGCGACCTGATCCGGATCGACACCAGTAACTACGGTGACGGTTCGGGTCCCGGGGAGCGCAAGGCGGCGGAGTACGTTGCGGAGCAGCTGGCGGAGTTCGGTCTGGAGCCGAAGATCTACGAGTCGGCCAAGGGCCGGGCCTCGACCGTGGTGCGGATCGAGGGCGAGGACCGTTCGCGGCCAGGGCTGTTGATCCACGGCCACACCGATGTGGTGCCGGCCAACGCGGCGGACTGGACGTACGACCCGTTCGGTGGCGAGATCGCGGACGGTTGCGTCTGGGGCCGTGGCGCGGTGGACATGAAGGACATGGACGCGATGACGCTGGCCGTCGTCCGCGACCGGCTGCGGACCGGGCGCAAGCCCCCGCGCGACCTGGTGCTGGCCTTCGTGGCGGACGAGGAGGCGGGCGGCACGTACGGCGCCCGCTACCTGGTGGACAAGCACCCGGACCTGTTCGAGGGCGTGACCGAGGGGATCGGTGAGGTCGGCGGCTTCTCCTTCACCGTCAACGACCAGGTGCGGCTGTACCTGGTGGAGACGGCGCAGAAGGGCATGCACTGGATGCGGCTCACCGTCGAGGGCCGGGCCGGGCACGGCTCGATGGCGAACGACGACAACGCGATCACCGAGCTGTGCGAGGCGGTGGCCCGGCTGGGGAAGCACACCTTCCCGCTCCGGATCACCAAGACGGTGCAGGCCTTCCTGGACGAACTGTCGGACGCGCTGGGCGTGAAGCTCGACCCGAACGACATGGACGAGACGCTCCGGGTGCTCGGCGGCATCGCCAAGATGATCGGCACCACGCTGCGCAACACCGCCCAGCCGACCATGCTCGGTGCCGGGTACAAGGTGAACGTGATCCCCGGCCAGGCCACCGCGCACGTGGACGGGCGCTTCCTGCCCGGCCACGAGGAGGAGTTCCTGGCCGAGCTGGACAGTGTCCTCGGGCCCCGGGTGAAGCGGGAGAGCCTGCACTACGACAAGGCACTGGAGACCGACTTCGACGGTGCGCTGGTGGAGGCGATGCAGTCGGCCCTGCAGGCCGAGGACCCGATCGCCCGGGCGGTGCCGTACTGCCTGTCCGGCGGCACGGACGCGAAGTCCTTCCAGGACCTGGGGATCCGCTGCTTCGGCTTCGCGCCGCTGCAGCTCCCGCCGGAGCTGGACTTCGCCGGGATGTTCCACGGCGTGGACGAGCGGGTGCCGGTGGACGGCCTGAAGTTCGGCGTCCGGGTGCTGGACCGGTTCATCGACGCCTGCTGAGTCGTGGTCGGCAGGACGGCCCGCCCCCGGGGTTCCCGGAGGTGGGCCGTCCGCTTGTCGGAGCTAATGACGAGCGGAACGGTGAAACGCCGGGTGCAGAAAGGATTCCTCCGTTAGTCAACTGGCCGACTGTGTGTACGAGTTGTCACCGTTGAGAGTGAATGGGTGATCCACTCCGTACCCCGTTCGGCCCAGCGTCGTTCACCCATATGCAGGCCGGAACAACGGCCTGTGGGACACAGGAATCGACCAGGAGGAATACCCATGAAGGTCAAGAAGATCGTCGCAGTCGCCGCCGCCACCGGTGGTCTGGTGCTCGCGGGTGCGGGCGCCGCCGCCGCTCACGGTGGCGCGGCCGCGAACGGTTTCGCGACCAACTCGCCCGGTGTGCTGTCCGGTAACAACGTCCAGGTTCCGGTGCACGTGCCGGTGAACCTGTGCGGCAACACCGTCAGCGTGATCGGCCTGCTGAACCCGGCGTTCGGCAACAACTGCGCCAACTTCTGAGCAGTCACCGGCCGTTCCGGCCGGATCGACCGCTGAGCGTGTGACACCGACGGACCCCTGGCGGCAGCCAGGGGTCCGTCGGCATGTCCGGGGGCGGAAGGGGTCGGGGGCGTCACTCGATGGAGTGAAAGGGCGCGTTCGGCTCAACCGGAGAACCCGTCAGCTCGTTGTTCGGTGTACAGGGGAAGACCGTGTCAGGAATTCCGACAATCACAACTCATCAGGGGAGTACATGCGTCAGGTCGCAAAGAGGGGCATCCTCACCGCAGTCGCCACCGGCAGCGTGCTGGCCTCGGCGTCGGGCTACGCCTACGCGAGCTCGGACGCGCAGGGGGCCGCCACCAACTCGCCCGGCGTCGGGTCCGGCAACAACATCCAGGCGCCGGTGGACATCCCGGTCAACGCCTGTGGCAACACGGTGAGCGTTGTCGGCCTGCTCAATCCCGCGATGGGCAACGACTGCGCCAACAGCTCGGGCCATGGGAAGGGCGCCGAGACCCGGGGCGCCGAGGCGCACGGCAGCGCCACCAACTCGCCGGGCGTCGCCTCCGGCAACAACATCCACGCCCCCGTCTCGGTGCCGATCAACGCCTGTGGCGACTCGGTCAACGTGGTCGGCATCGGCAACCCCGCCTTCGGGAACGACTGCGGCAACATCGCCACCCCGCCGCCGCCCGCCCAGGACGAGGACTGCCCGCCCGGCACGCACAACCCGCCGCCACCCGCGAGCACCCAGCCGCCCGGCACCACCCCGCCGGCCGGCGAGACCGGCGGCGCCGGCCACGGCGCCGGCCGTGGCGGCCTGCCCGGCGCCGAGGAGATCGGCACCCCGGCGGCGGCCGTGGCCCAGCCCGCCTCGTACACCGAGACCCCGCCGCCGGCGCCGGCCGCTGCGCCCGTCGGGGTGAGCCGGGCGCAGCTGGCGCAGACCGGTTCGGAGGGGTTGCAGCTGATCACCGTCGCCGGTGCGGCCCTGCTGCTCGGCGGCGGCGTGCTCTACCGCCGCTCGCGGGTCGGCGTCTGAGAGTCCCGGTCATGGCGCGGGGGCGGGCCTGGCTCGCCCCCGCAGGTCACCAGGTGCTGCGGACCTGCCGGATGATGCGGCGGCGCAGCCGGACCGTCCGCCGACCGTCCGGGAAGAGTTTGAGCCTGTCCAGCTCCCAGTGCCCGTACTCGGCGTGCTCGGTGAGCAGCTGCCTGGCCGCGTTGCGGCTGGTGCCGCGCGGGATGCTGAGCGACTGGTACTCGTACTCCGGCTGCCGAACCAGCTTGGGTGGGGTCAAGACTCTCCTCCTGCAGGACGCGTGCAGGCAAGGGTACGACCTGCCTGCGACAACCAGGGCTTGCTCGGCCCACCGGGCCTGCCTGCCACGTCTGCCGAGCCTGAGGTGGGCGCGGCTGACAGTCAATCAGTTTTCGTACCACTGACGAGATACCCCGCCACGGCAGCTGCGACGCGCCCGCTGGGGGAGGCGGACGAGCCGGTCCGGGCGCGGTACAGATCCGCCCGGACCGGACATCCGGGCGGAAGTTGCGGTGAATTCCCGGAAGTAGACGGCAACCCCTGTGCGTGTTGTGCCCGGGGGGAGATAGCGTCAGCACCATGTCTGATGCCGCGCAGCACTCCATCATCGACGTACGGGCCGCCGCCGAGGCGGTCAAGTCCGCCATCGACCGCCACCTGGCCGCGGTCTCCGGTCCCACCACAGCGGACGATCCCGCCGTGGCCGGCGCCTACGAGGAGCTCGCTGCGGCGGCTATCGCCTACGACCAGATCCTGTACGAGGTCTATGACGAGGTCACCCCGTTCGAGGTGCCCGGCGACGAGGGCACGGGCGGGTACTCGGGCCCGGAGCAGCCCGAGGCGATCAGCGTGCTGATCCGCCGCGACTACCTGGTGACGGACCCGAAGCGGCTGCGCGAGCAGGCCGAGCAGGTGGACGACTCGCTGACCCCGGGCGGCGACCCGGCGGGTGGCGCGGTGAACGCCGCGATCGGCGTGCTGTTCGGCGAGTACGAGCCGGACGAGATCGCGGCCCGCTGCGAGGAGTTCGGCCTGGAGGAGGGCGACTCGACGCTCTGGGTCGCGGCCACCGAGCCGTCCGACCCGGGGGAGTGGCTGCCGGAGCCCTTCGACGGGGCTGACCCGCAGCTGCTGATCTGCCGCTTCGACGTCAGTGAGGTCTACGACGACGACCTGGACGCGCTCGACGAGGAGTAGCCACCACGGCACAGCGCGGAGGGGGTGGGGCCCGTTGTGG
>NZ_LMCT01000024.1:50403-68430 GCF_001424875.1 Kitasatospora sp. Root107
CGCTGTGCCGGTGGACGGGTCAGTACGACTGCTCGGCCTGCTCCGCCAGGATGGCCCGGAGCCGGGTGGTGCGCGGCTGTGCGGTGCGCTCGGCGACCGCCTGCGGCAGGGCCTGGCCCGCCGCGTGCACCACGGACAGGTGGCGCTCCGCCCGGCCGAAGGCCGTGTACACCCACTGCCTGGTCAGCCCGGCCGCCGCGTCCTCCGGCAGCACGACGACCACGCCGGGCCAGCGCCGGCCGACCGCCTGATGGCCGRTCAGCGCCCAGCCRTGCCGCAGCCCGGCGGCCTGGGCGGGCGAGAGGGTGAGCCGGGAGCCGTCGGTCAGCTCCAGGTGCAGCCCGGCGGCGTCGCCGTCCAGCACCCGGCCGAGCCGGACCACGCCGAGGGCGGGCGAGTGCACCACCCGGTCGCCCGGGTCGAAGCCGCCGAACCGGCCGGGGCCGGGGTTGAGCCGGGCTTTGGCCGCCGCGTTCAGCGCCCTGGTGCCCGCGCTGCCGCCGTGGCCCGGCGTCAGCAGCACCACCTGCTCGGCGGGGATGCCGAGGGCGCGCGGGATGGAGTCGGTGAGCAGCTGCACCGCGCGGTGCACCGCCTCGGCGCCGTCCTTGGCGGTGAGGATCACCACCTCCTTGTCCGGCGCCTCGACCGGCTGCAGCTCGCCGACCCCGATGCCGGAGACCAGCTCGCCGATCGGGCCGAAGTCGGGCGTCCGGGAGGCCACGGCCGGGCAGACCTTGGCGGCCAGCAGATCGGCGAAGAACCGTCCTGCCCCGGCGGACCAGAGCTGGCCCGGGTCGCCGCTGAGCACCAGCCGGGTGCCGTCGGCGAGGGCCTCCAGCAGGGTGGCGGCGAGCTCGACGTCGAGCAGCGGGGCGTCCAGCACGATCAGCAGGTCGAGCGCGAGCGAGCCGTCGGGGGCCCGGCCGGGGCCCACCGTACCGGCGGCACCGGCTGCAGGGGCTGTACCGGTCAACAGGTCGGCCAGGACGGCTACTTCGGACGCGTCGGTGGCGGCCCGGAGGCTGTCCCGGCCCTCGGCCGTCCAGGTCGCGGCCCAGGCGCGCAGCCCGAGGCCCCGGGCGGCGGTGAGCAGCGCGGCGGGCTCCGCACGGGCGGCCTCGCCGCCGGTGTGCAGCACCACGGCGCTCTCGGCCACCGCCCGGACCAGCGCGGTGGCGGAGGAGGACGGCGCGGCGACGGCGGCCGCCTCCCAGGCGGTCGGGCCGGGCTGGGCGGGCGGGGTGTCACCGTCCGCAGTGTCCTCGGCGGATTCTGCGGCTTCGGCGGGCTCGGCGGCTTCGGCGTCATCGTCCGTACCCGGGACGAAGGTGGACATCACCCGGACGAGACCGTCGGCGAGGCTCTCCTCCGCCAGCGCCAGCCGTTCGAGGGCGAGCAACGTCCGCATCGGGGGCTCGTCCTCCTCGTCGTCCGAGGGGCGGTGGCCGGGGAGCTCCTCCTGAAAGGCCATCACCCGGCCGTCCACCACGACCTCCTGGAGCGCGGCGGCGGCGTCCGGCAGCCCGAGCTTCTCCAGCCCCGCCGCCACCTCGCCGATCTCCATCGCGGAGTGCCCGCGCAGCGCGGCCTGCTCCAGCACCCACGGCACCAGCGCCTGCGCCCGCCTCGGGTCGCCGGGACCGGCCTCGGCGCCGAGCAGCCCCCGGGCGAAGCCGTCCGCCTGGTCGGGCCGGACGCCGGGCAGGGCGAGCACGGCCCACGGGTCCTCGCGGAGCGCGGCTGCCGCACCGTCACCGAGCAGGGCCACCGCGGCGGTGGCGAACTCGGCCGGCGCACCACCGGCGGCGAGCACCTCGGCGGTGTCGCGCAGCGCCTGCTCGCGCTGCCCGTCCACGGCAGGGGCGGCTGCCCCTGCGGTACGGATCGCCTCCGCCAACGCGGCCACCGCGTCCGGCTGCTGAGCCGCGGTCACGGCCTGCCCGGAAACGTCCTGAGCCGCAGTCACGACCTCCGGAGCGCCCTCGGCCACGTTCTGTACTTCCTCCACGTCGCCCATCACTTCGCTCCTACAGCTCCGTCCAGCCTTGGTCCGGGTAGCGGTGCACCGGGGCCGAAACGTCGTCCAGCGCACCGCGGATCTCATCCGGAAGCGTAAGCGCCTCCACCGACAGCGCAGACCGCAGCTGACCGGCCGTCCGGGCCCCGATCAGCGCGCTCGCTACGCCCGGCCGGTCGCGGACCCAGGACAGTGCGACCGCGAGCGGGCTGCTGGCCAGTCCGTCGGCGGCGGTGGCGAGGGCGTCCACGATCCGCCGGAACCGGTCGCCGAGGTAGGGCTGCACGAAGCCGGAGAGGTACGGCGAGGCGCCGCGCGACTCGGGCGGTACGGCGTGCCGGTACTTGCCGGTGAGCACGCCCCGGCCGAGCGGCGAGGAGGCGATCAGGCCGACGCCCGCGTCGAGTGCGGCGGGCACCACCTCGCGTTCGATGCCGCGCTGGAGCAGCGAGTACTCCATCTGCGTCCCGGCCAGCGGCACCCGCCCGGGGTGCGCGCGCTGCCAGGCGGCGGCCTTGGCGAGCTGCCAGCCCGAGTAGTTGGAGACGCCGACGTACCGGGCCCGGCCGCTGGCCACCGCCAGGTCGAGCGCGTACAGGGTCTCCTCGTCGGGGGTGGCCGGGTCGAAGGCGTGCACCTGCCAGAGGTCCACATAGTCGGTGCCGAGCCGGCGCAGCGAGCCGTCCAGGGCGGAGAGCAGGCTGCCGCGCGAGGTGTCGAAGCGGCGGTCGGAGTCCGGGACGCTGCCCGCCTTGGTGGCGATGACCAGTTCGGAGCGGGGGATCAGACTGTCCGTCAGGCGGGAGATCAGGTACTCCGCGCCGCCGTCGGCGTAGACGTCGGCGGTGTCCAGCAGGGTGCCGCCCGCGTCGACGAAGGTCTTGAGCTGCTCGGCGGCGTCGTGCTCGTCGGTGTCCCGTCCCCAGGTCATGGTGCCGAGGCCGAGTCTGGAGACCCGCAGCCCGGTCCGTCCCAGGTGACGCTTCTCCATCGGGCAGAACCTCCGTCGGCCGGCAGACACGCAGGTGGGGGAGGTGCCTCCCCCTGTCGGCAGAGCGTAGCGGCCCGGGCGCGGCGCGCCACGCCGACCCGCAGGACGGTCGGTCCGGCTGCGCCCGTAGTGTGACGCGGCACACATCTACTGGCCGGTAGCATGGCCGCCCGGCCACCGATACGCTCCCGAACGAGCGGTGACCACGCGTGCGACGACCTCCGTGGGGGGATCACCCCCACGGTGACCACGACCCGGAAGGCTTCCACATGCGACTCGGCATCAACCTCGGCTACTGGGGACTCGGCATGGACGCCGACAACGTCGCCGTCGCGCAGGAGGCCGACCGGCTCGGCTACTCGGTCTGCTGGGCCGCCGAGGCGTACGGGTCCGACGCCGCCACCGTGCTCGCGTACGTCGCGGCGAAGACCGAGCGGATCGACGTCGGTTCGGCCATCTTCCAGATCCCGGCCCGCACCCCGGCGATGACCGCGATGACCGCCGCCACCCTGGACACCCTCTCCGGCGGCCGGTTCCGGCTCGGCCTGGGCGTCTCGGGGCCGCAGGTCTCCGAGGGCTGGTACGGCGTCAAGTTCGACAAGCCGCTGGCCCGCACCCGCGAGTACGTGGAGATCATCCGCAAGGCGATGTCCCGCGAGCGGCTTGTGCACGAGGGCGCGAACTGGACGCTGCCGCTGCCGGGCGGCCCGGGCAAGCCGATCAAGCTGACGGTGCATCCGGTCCGCGAGCACATCCCGCTCTACATCGCCGCGATCGGCCCGAAGAACCTGGAGCAGACCGGCGAGATCGCCGACGGCTGGCTCGGCATCTTCTTCGCGCCCGAGCACGCCGCGCTCTCCATCGACCCGCTCCGGGCCGGCCGGGCCAAGGCCGGGCAGACCCTGGACGGCTTCGACCTCTGCCCGACCGTCACCATCTCGGTCGGCGAGGACGTCAAGGCCGCCGCCGACGTCCAGCGGCCGTACGCCGCGCTGTACATCGGCGGGATGGGCAGCAAGGACAAGAACTTCTACAACCAGCTCACCCGCCGGATGGGCTACGAGCAGGCCGCCGACGAGATCCAGGAGAAGTACCTCGCCAAGGACTACGCGGGTGCCGCCGCCGCCGTCCCGCACGACCTGATCGACTCCACCGCGCTGCTCGGCACCACCGAGCGGATCGCCGACCGGATGCAGGCGTACGCCGACGCGGGCGTCACCACGCTGACGCTGGCGCCGGCCGGCTTCACCCTGGAGGAGCGGATCACCGCGCTGCGCACCGGCGTCGAGGCGCTGGAGCGCGCGGGGCTGGCCTAGGTTCTCCGGGCGCAGCGGTCGGCTTGTCGGCCTTTTGGTCAGAGCCAGCCGCTGCGCTTGAAGACCCGGTGCAGGATCAGACAGAGCGTCACCATCACGGCGACCGCCGCCGGGTAGCCCCAGGGCTGGCGCAGCTCCCACATGTGCTCGAAGTTCATCCCGTACACGCCCGCGATCATCGTCGGCACCGCGGCCAGGGCCGCCCAGGCCGAGATCTTCCGCATGTCGTTGTTCTGCTGCACGCTCACCTGGGCCAGGTTGGCGTTCAGGATGTCCGAGAGCAGCCGGTCCAGTGCCTCGACCTGCTCGTTGACCCGGGCCAGGTGGTCGGCCACGTCCCGGAGGTAGGGGCGGAGCTTCTCCGGCACGGCCTGGAGGGAGCCGTCGGCCAGCCGGAACAGCGGCTCCTGGAGCGGCCCTGTGCACTTGCGGACCGCCGTCACCTGACGTTTGAAGGCGTAGATCCGCTCGGCCAGCCCGCGGGCCGGGCGCCCGGGCGCGAACACCTCCGCCTCCAGGTCGTCCAGGTCGGTCTGGAGTGCGGCCGCGACCTCCAGGTACTGGTCCACCACCAGGTCGGCGACCGCGTAGAGCACGGCGGCCGGGCCCTGGAGGAGCAGCTCCGGCTGCTCCTCCATGGCGGCCCGCAGCCCGGCCAGCGGACTGTCGGTGCCGTGCCGGACCGTCATCGCGTAGCTGTCGCCGAGGAAGAGCATCAGCTCGCCGGTGCTGACCGCATGTCCCTCGGACTGGTAGCCGAGGGTCTTGAGCACCACGAAAAGCGAGTCGGGATACCGCTCCACCTTGGGCCGCTGGTGCGCCGACACCGCGTCCTCGACGGCCAGCGGGTGCAGCCCGAACTCCTCGCTGACCAGGTCGAGTTCCTCGCCGGTCGGCTCGACCACGCCGAGCCAGACGAAGGCATCGCCCTCCTGCCGGGCGACGGCCAGGGCGTCCGAGTAGTCCTCGGGGCCCTCGCTGCGATGGCCGCCACGGTATATGGCGCTGTCGACGATCATGCGACCTATCAGACCTTCTCGAAGGGACGACCGACGTCATCCAGTGGGAGGAGTTTCCTCTTCGGACTGTAGGCGCGGAACCCCGGGGTCTGTCGGGTTGTCAGTGACGCTCGGTAGAGTCGTGCGCGTTTCCGGGAGGGGGCGTATCGGCCATGCGCAGAGCGTACAAGTTCCTGCTCAGACCCACGGAGTGTCAGACGCGCGTCCTCACCGAGATGCTGGCTGATCACTGTTCCCTCTACAACGGGGCGTTGCAGGAACGCCGGGACGCCTACCGGCATCCGTCGAAGACCAGCGTCAAATATGGGACGCAGTCGGCGCAGCTCAAGGAGATCCGGGCCTTCGACCCGGAACGTCAGGGCCGCTGGTCGTTCTCGTCCCAGCAGGCGACGCTACGCCGTCTGGACAAGGCATTCGCCGCATTCTTCCGCCGGGTCAGGTCCGGGGAGACGCCGGGGTATCCGCGTTTTCGCGGGACGTCCTGGTTCGACACCGTGGAGTTCCCGAAGGACGGGGACGGCTGCCGGTGGGACTCCACCCCGCAGGACCCGGTGACCCGCGTCCGCCTCCAGGGAGTCGGGCATGTCCGGGTACATCAGCACCGGCCGGTCAAGGGTCGGGTGAAGACGGTCAGCGTCAAGCGCGAGGGACGACGGTGGTACGTCATCCTCTCCTGTGACGACGTACCAGCCGAACCACTCCTCGCGACCGGGGCCACGTGCGGCATTGACATGGGCGTGGTCCACTTCCTCACCACCTCCGAGGGTGAGCACGTCCCGAACCCGCGGCACGGCAAGCGCAGTGCCGACGCCCTCGCCCGCGCGCAGCGCGCCCTGAAGTCGTTCCCGAAAGTCCGGCGGGACAAGCGATCCGCAAGGCACCGCCGGGCGGTGGAGAAGGTTGCCGTGCTGCATCGCAGGGTGCGGCGTCAGCGGGTCGATCATGCACACAAGACCGCGAACACGATGCTCGCCTCATACGATGTGATCGCCCATGAGCGCCTGAGCATCGCGAACATGGTTCGAGCATCCAAGCCCAAACCCGACCCAGAGCGTTACAGCGGCTTCTTGTCGAACGGTTCCACCGCCAAGGCAGGGCTGAACAAGAGCGTTCTCGACGCGGGTTGGGGGGTGTTTCTGGGCATCCTCGCGTACAAGGCTGAAAGCGCCGGTCGCGGGCTGATCCCGGTAGACCCTCGCAACAGCTCCCGCACGTGCCCCCGCCGACATTGCGGGCACGTGAGCGCGGAGAACCGCCCCACACAACAGAAGTTCCAGTGCGTCAGCTGCGGATACACGGCCAACGCCGACCGTGTGGGCGCACTGAACGTCGCCATCAGGGCCGGGCTGGTCCTTCCCCACGTGGCATAGCCACCGACGGGAGAAGTCCTCGGATCCATCCGAGGGAGGAGTCACTCTGCTGGTCGGCGGCCTGAAAGGGCACCATACCCACCGGCCGGATCGAGTGAAGGTCGTACGCTGGCTCCATGCCGACCCTGCTGCTCGTCCGCCACGGCCGCTCCACCGCCAACACGGCCGGGGTGCTCGCCGGTTGGACACCGGACATTCACCTCGACGACACCGGCCGGGCCCAGGCGGCCGGTCTGGCCGAACGGCTGGCGGGCATCCCGCTGGTACAGGCGGTGAGCAGCCCGCTGGAGCGCTGCGCCGAGACGCTGGCGCCGCTGCTGGCGGCCCGGCCGGAGCTCGGCCCGGCGGCGAGCGACGAGCGGCTCGGGGAGTGCCACTACGGGGAGTGGACCGGCCGGCCGCTGGCCGAGCTGGCCAAGGAGCCGCTCTGGCGGACCGTGCAGGACCACGCTGCGGCCGCCGCCTTCCCGGGCGGCGAGTCGCTGCGCGAACTGAGCCACCGTACGGTCACCGCCGTCCGGGAGTGGAACGAGAAGATCGCCGTCGAGCACGGTCCCGACGCGGTCTGGGTGGCGTGCTCGCACGGTGACGTGATCAAGGCGGTGGTGGCCGACGCGCTCGGTTTGCACCTGGACCACTTCCAGCGGATCTCGGTCGAGCCGTGCTCGGTCACCGCGATCCGCTACACCCCGCACCGGCCGTTCGTGCTGCGGGTCGGCGACACCGGCAGTCTGGCCTCGCTGGCGCCCCGGCCGTCCCCGGCGGCGGCTGAGGGCGACGCGGTGATCGGCGGCGACACCGGCACCCGCTGAGTCAGGACGGCTGATCCCGGGTGGCTGCTTCCAGAGCTCTGCCCGCCAGACCGACGCCCCAACTGGGCCGCGCAGGCCGTAGGGTGGCCGGTGAGACCACGATCGATCAGAACCCGGAGCGAGAGCGTGCCCCGTCAGGTCCACTTCTACGACCAGCCCGAGCGGTTCGTCGTCGGCACCGTCGGCCAGCCCGGCGCCCGGGCGTTCTTCCTGCAGGCCAGCGCGCGTGGCCGGATCACTTCGGTGCTGCTGGAGAAGGCCCAGGTGGCAGCGCTCGCCGAGCGGGTCGACCAGGTGCTGGACGAGGCGCTGCGGCGCAGCGACGGCGAGGCGGACATCCCGGCCGTGGCCCCGGCCGAGCTGATCGACTCCGCTCCGCTGGACCTGCCGCTGGAGGAGGAGTTCCGAGTCGGCACGATGGCCCTGGCCTGGGACGGCACCGACGAGCGCCTGGTGGTCGAGGCGCAGGCGGTGACCGAGGCCGAGGAGCAGGGCGAGGAGGACACCGCCGCCTTCGAGGACGAGGAGAACGGGCCCGACCTGCTCCGGGTGCGGCTGAGCGGCGCGATGGCCCGGGTGTTCGCCAAGCGGGCCCTCGACCTGGTCGCGGCCGGCCGGAAGCCCTGCCCGTTCTGCAACCTGCCGCTCGACCCGGAGGGCCACCTCTGCCCCCGCGCGAACGGGTACCGGCGCTGAACGCGGAGACCGTACCGGTCGCGGACCCGGCGGCGAGCGCGGAGCTGGCCGCCGATCCGACCACCGCGCTGGCCTTGCTGCGCGGTGGCGAGCTGGCCGTGCACGGCCGGATCACCACCGCCTCCAACGGCGTCCTCTACTGCACCGTCACCCTGGACGGCCGGACTGCGCCGTGTGTCTACAAGCCGGTGGCCGGAGAGCGCCCGCTCTGGGACTACCCCGACGGCACGCTGGCCGGCCGCGAGGTCGCCGCGTACCTGGTGTCGGCCGCCACCGGTTGGGCGCTGATCCCGCCCACCGTGCTGAGGGACGGCCCGAACGGCCCCGGCATGGTGCAGCTCTGGGTGGAACCGGACGAGGGCGCCGAGGACCTGATCGACCTGCAGGACCCGGCCGGCCCCGAGCCGGGCTGGCTGCCGATCGTCCGGGCCGACGTCGGCGGTGGCCGCACCGCACTGCTGGTGCACCGGGACGACGAGCGGCTGCGCCGACTGGCGGTACTCGACGCGGTGCTCAACAACTCGGACCGCAAGGGCGGCCACTGGATCGCCGCCGCGGACGGTCGGCTCTACGGCATCGACCACGGCGTCACCTTCGCGGAACCCGCCAAACTCCGTACGCTGCTCTGGGGTTGGGCCGGTGAGCCACTGCCGGCCGAGGCGCTCGACGTGCTCGCCGCGCTGGCCGAGGACCTCGGGGGCGCCCTGGGGGAGAGCCTGCGCCCCCATCTCACCCCCGCCGAGCTGACCGCCGTCCGGGCCCGGGTCGACGGGCTCCGCCGGACCGGCAAGCACCCGTTGCCAGCTCCTGACTGGCCGTCGATTCCCTGGCCACCAGTCTGAGCACTGCCGCGCGGTCGATGTGATCAGGAGTGGTCGGAAACTCATTCCGGCCGATCTCGCCTACTGGTTAGCCTTTCAAATGATCGCAAGGTTAGAGTCGGTGCCATGCATTCCTGGCCCGCCTCCGAGGTACCCGCCCTGCCTGGTCAGGGGCTTCCCCTACGAATCCACGACACCGCCACGGGCAGCGTCCGGGAGGTCGTGCCGCAGGGCCCGACCGCCCGCCTGTACGTCTGCGGGATCACCCCCTACGACGCCACCCACCTGGGTCACGCCGCCACGTACAACGCCTTCGACCTGGTGCAGCGGGTCTGGAAGGACGCCGGTCACGACGTCCTGTACGTGCAGAACGTGACCGACGTGGACGACCCGCTGCTCGAGCGCGCGGTCGCCACCGGCCAGGACTGGACGGTGCTGGCCGAGCGCGAGACCGCGCTGTTCCGGGAGGACATGACCGCGCTGCGGATGCTGCCCCCGGCGCACTACATCGGCGCCGTCGAGTCGATCCCGTGGATCGTCCCGCTGGTCAAGAAGCTGCTGGCCAGTGGTGCCGCCTACGAGCTGGACGGCGACATCTACTTCTCGGTCGAGTCCGACCCGCACTTCGGCGAGGTTTCCGGGCTGACCCGGGAGGAGATGCTGCCGGTCTTCGGCGAGCGCGGCGGCGACCCGGACCGCCCGGGCAAGAAGCACCCGCTGGACGCTCTGCTCTGGCTCTCCGCCCGCCCGAACGAGCCCGCCTGGGACACCGAGCTCGGCCACGGCCGGCCCGGCTGGCACATCGAGTGCGTGGCGATCGCGCTGGAGTACCTGGGCATGGAGTTCGACATCCAGGGTGGCGGCAGCGACCTGTCCTTCCCGCACCACGAGATGGGCGCCTCGCACGCCCAGGTGGCCAGCGGCAGCCACCCGTACGCACGGGCCTACGTGCACGCCGGGATGGTCGCGCTGGACGGGCAGAAGATGTCCAAATCGCGCGGCAACCTGGTCTTCGTCTCGGCGCTGCGCCGGGACGGCGTGGACCCGGCCGCGATCCGGCTCGCCCTGCTCGGGCACCACTACCGCAGCGACTGGGAGTGGACCAAGGTCGACCTGGACCGCGCGCTGGAGCGGCTGGACCGCTGGCGCGCGGCCGTCTCCCGGCCTGACGGCCCGTCGGCGGACGCCGTGCTGACCGAGGTCAGGGCCGCGCTGGCGAACGACCTGGACGCCCCCGCCGCGCTGGCCGCGGTGGACCGCTGGGCCGAGCGGCAGGCCGCCGACGGCGGTACCGACATCGGTGCGCCCGGCCTGGTCTCGCGGACGGTCGACGCCCTGCTGGGTGTCGCGCTGTAGGTAGCTGGAACGAGTGAAGGGGCGTCAGCACGTGTGCTGACGCCCCTTCACCTTTCCGGGCTAGCTCTCGGGTTCGTCCGGCGGGTTGTCGGTGCGCGGCTCCGGATCGGTCGGCGGCCGCTCGGCGGTGGCGTGGCCGGAGACCGGCTTCTCGCCCGTCGGCCCCAGGTTGTCCCGGCGGCGCAGGTAGCGCTCGAACTCGCGGGCGATCGCATCGCCGGAGGCCTCCGGCAGCTCGGCGGTGTCCTGCGCCTCCTCCAGCTGCTGGACGTACTCGGCGACCTCGCTGTCCTCGGCGGCCAGCTGGTCGACCCCGAGCTGCCAGGCCCGGGCGTCCTCGGTCAGCTCGCCCGGCGGGATGCGCAGGTCGAGCAGGTCCTCCAGCTTGTTGATCAGCGCCAGCGAGGCCTTCGGGTTCGGCGGCTGGGCCACGTAGTGCGGCACGGCCGCCCAGAGCGTCACGGCCGGCACCCCGGCGTGCGCACACGCCTCCTGGAGCACCCCGACGATGCCGGTCGGGCCCTCGTACCGGCTCTCCTCCAGGTCGAGCGTCCTGGCCAGGTCGGCGTCCGAGGTGACCCCGCTGACCGGCACCGGCCTGCTGTGCGGGGCGTCGCCCAGCAGGGCGCCCAGGATGACCACCAGCTCGACGCCCAACTCATGGGCGAAACCGAGCAGTTCGTTGCAGTACGAGCGCCAGCGCATGCTCGGCTCGATGCCCCGGACCAGCACCAGGTCACGCGGCTTCGGTTCGGTCACCCGGACCACCGACAGCCGGGTGGTCGGCCAGGTGATCCGGCGTACCCCGCCGTCCAGCCAGACCGTGGGCCGGTTGACCTGGAAGTCGTAGTAGTCCTCGGCGTCGAGGGCGGCGAACACCTTGCCGCCCCAGGTCTCGTCCAGATGCCCCACAGCCGCCGAGGCGGCGTCTCCCGCGTCGTTCCAGCCCTCGAACGCGCAGACCATCACCGGGTCGATCAACTCGGGAACATCTTCCAGCTCGATCACCCAGCGTCTCCCTCCGGACCTGACTCCGCATGGAACGGTCCGTTCCATGGTCCCTACCTGCCCAGCCTACGAGCTTTGATGCGTCGGCCGGGAACCGTCGGGAAGCGCCGAGCCTATCCCGGCGCGGCGGCCGGGACACAGTCAGTTATCGGCACTACTGGACAGATGTCCATAAATGCTGGACAGTTGTCCAGGAAGCCCGCGAGAAGGATTGCGAAGGAGCAGACATGCAGATCACCGCGAACGTCCTGGTCGGCCTGGTGGCCGCGTTGCACGCCTGGATCCTGGTGCTGGAGATGTTCCTCTGGGAGCGCGCGCCGGGGCGCAAGCTCTCCGGATTCGACTCCGCGATGGCCAAGGCGACCGCGCCGCTGGCGGCCAACCAAGGCCTGTACAACGGCTTCCTGGCGGCCGGTCTGGTCTGGGGCCTGATCGCGGGCGACCCGACCGGGTACCGGGTCCAGGTGTTCTTCCTGAGCTGCGTGGTGGTCGCCGGGCTGTACGGGGCGGCCACCGCCAACCGGCGGATCCTGTTCGCCCAGGCGCTGCCCGGGGCGCTCGCGCTGGCCGCGGTGCTGGTGGCCGGGTGAGCGGCGGGGCGAGCGGGGGCGAGGGTGCCGTTGACCCCAGGGCCGAGCGCACCAGGGCGCGGCTGCGCGCCGCGCTGCTGGCCGAGTGCGCCGAACGGCCGCTGGCCGAGCTCGGGGTCGCGGCGCTGACCCGTCGGGCCGGGGTCGGCCGGGCCACCTTCTACGTGCACTACCCCGACCTGCAGGCGCTCGCGGTGGACGCCTGCGCCGAGGTGGTCCGGGACGGGGTGACGGCGCTGCACGCCTGGCGCGGGGTTCCCGACCCGGCCGCTCCACCGCCCGCGCTGGCCGAGTTCCTCACCGTGCTCGGCGGGCACGGGCCGCTCTACCGGGCGCTGCTCACCCCCGAAGGCGGCGGCCCGCTGGGCGAACTGATGCACCGTGAGCTGCGCGAGTACAGCCGGCGGGAGCGCGAGCTGGCCGGTGCACCGCACGCCGGGCTGGTGGCCACGGCAGTGGCCGCGACCTTCACCGGACTGCTCGCGGACTGGTTGCACGGCGGGATCGCCGGGACGCCCGAGGAGCTCGCCGCCCGGAGCTGGCGGCTGCTGATCGCCCTGCACCGCACGCCGCTTGACCTGGCCTGAGCAGTACGGGGGACCCTGACAGGTGTCAGGTACCGAGGGGTGCGGGCCGGTGGTTCGCTGGGTCTCGGCGCGGGAGAGTCCGCGCCGCGACCAGCAAGGAGAACCCTCATGTTCGGTGTGCGCAGGCTGGCCATGGCCGGTGCCGCGATCGCGCTCGGTGTCGCCTCCCTCGGGGCCACCGCCGTCAGTGCGGATGCGGCGAGCGGTTGCTACGGGATCGGCGGCGGCAGGTACAACTGCAATGTCTGGAAGACCGCCCCGACGTTCTGGGAGCACAACGTCCGGGCCGGCACGCTGAATGCCGGCACCAACTACTTCTACTGCCAGGCGGTCGGCAGCACGATGTCCGACGGTCCGTACTTCAACAAGTGGTACGCCAAGACCGACGACGACAGCGGCAACAAGGGCGTCTGGGTCAACGTCATCTACCTCTCCGGCGGCGGCAACGACCAGCCCGTGCCCGGCCTGCCCACCTGCTGACGCGTTGACCCTTCGTCAGCCGCCGTACTGCGCCAGGTAGCGCAGCACCAGGTCGACATGGGGGCGGACGCGCTCGGGGACGCCTCCGGCATCGGCCACCGTCTTGTCACTGGTGCGGTATCCGGCGGCGACCAGCTCACGCAGGTCGCCGCCGGTGCCCCGGCGCTTGAGCTGCTGGTCGAGCCAGCAGACGTAGTTGCCCATGGTGATGATGGCGTCCGGTGCCGACATGTAGTCCTTCCGGCCGTCACCGTCGCCGTCCTGCGCCCAGGCCTTGAAGACCGAGGGCGTCCACATCGCGATGCCGTACTCCTGGGTCGCGGGGCGGGTGGCGGCCGGGTCGAAGCCGCTCTCCGCCTTGAGCATGGCGGCGATCAGGGCCGGGCTGATCTCCGGTTCGGGGCAGGCTCGGGCGGCCCGCTCGATCGGCTCGCGCAGGGTGGCGGGCACATCGGCGTCCGGCGGCAGAGCGCCGACCGCCGGGGGAGGAGGCGGCAGCGGCGCCTGCCCCGGACCCGAGATCAGCCCGGCCCAGCCGGTCGCCGGGGCTGCGGCCAGCAGCGCCAGCGCAGTCAGTCGGCCGATCCGGTTCCGTCGTCGAGGGGGTGGAGTGTGCAGAGCTCGCAGTCGGGCCGTCAGCCGGCCGGCATTCGGTCGTACCGCCTGGTCCACCGCCAGGCAGTCGGCGATCAGCGCCCGCCACCCGGCCGGCAGCCGGTCGTCCAGCCGCAGTGGTGTCACGCCCCGGGCGTACGCCTGCGCGGCCAGCCCACGGGCCCGTGCGGTCGCGCCGAGGAAGGGGTGCAGCCCACCGCTGAGCACCTGATGGGCCAGCACCCCGAAGGCCCAGACGTCGGCTCCGGGCCGAAGTTGGACACCTCGTGGCCCCGAGCGCTGCGACCACCACTCCGGTGGCACGTGGTCCAGCGAGCCCAGCGGCGGGATGTAGGCGTGGGTGCCCTCCAGTTCGGTGGTCAGCCCGAAGTCCGCCAGCCGGACACTGCCGTCGGCCATCAGCAGCACGTTGCCCGGCTTCAGGTCACCGTGCACCCAGCCCTTGCCGTGCATATGGGCCAGCCCGGTGCACAGTTCGGTCAGCAGCGGCCCGGCCCGGGGGAGCGGGCGGCCGGGCTCCGCGTCCTGGAGCAACTGCTGAAGGCTGCGCTCGGCCCGCTCCATCACCAGCGCGACGGCGCCGTCCAGGGCCTGCCGGTCCGGGTCCCGCACGGTGACCACCGCCAGGGTCCGGATCAGCTGCGGGTGGTCGGCCCGGCGGCTGAACCGGATCTCACGCCGGGTCAGCTCCGCCAAGGTCCGGCGCTGCCCGGGGGCGAGGCGCCCGGCCGGCAGGAACTTCACCGCCACCGGGCTCCCGTCGGCCTCGCTGCGTCCCGCGTACACCCGGCCCCAGGCGCCCGCCCCGATCAGGCCGGTGATCCGGTACCCCGCCACCAGGTAGCCGGTCGGGACGTCGGTCGGCTCCATCGGCACCGGGGCTCAGCAGCCGCGCCGGGCGGTGACGGGCGAGGATCTCGGCGCGGTGACGGGCGCAGTGTCGGGTGCGGTGTCGGGCACGGTGACGGGTACGGAGCCCGCTGCGGCAGCCCTCGGTGCGGTCAGCAGCGCGAGGTGTTCCTCGCGGACCAAGTCGAAGCGCAGGGCCAGCGAGACCAGCTCCTCCCGCTTACGGCCCGTCCGCCCGCCGTCCTCGCACTCCCGGAGCCGGAGCTTGGTGTCGGCCAGATAGTCGATGTGGTAGTTGACGGCGGATCGGGTCAGCAGCCGGCAGTCCGGGTGCTGTCGCAACCGCTCCAGCACGTCGTTCACCCCGGGGACCGCTGCCGCAGAGGGCTCGCGCAGCCGGGGTTCGCAGAGCGCCAGCAGGACCAGGAAGTACTTGGCCGTCGGGTCCAGGGCGAACGGGCTGACGGTGTGGTCGCCGCCCTTGTGGTCCGGCGGCCCGTCCAGATAGGCATGCTGCGGAGCGAAGACCTTGAAGTCGCTCGGCCCGTCGACCGACGGCAGCACGACCCGGGCGAACTCGAACGGCACAGGTGCGCCCAGCCGCCCGGGTGCCACCTTGAGGTGCTCGCCCGCACCCTCCAGGTTCTCCACCACGTACGTCGCGGTGGAGCTGAAGTTGGACAGTCGCCAGTAGTCCTCGGCCGCCGTCACCTCGCCCGCCCGGCGGGAGACACCCTGGTCGGCCAGCTCGATCGCGACCGGACAGTCCGGCGCGCCCCGGCCGAAGTCCGCCTGCTCGCCGGGCCCCATCCGCAGCAGCCGGGGCCGCTCCGACGGGGCCTCGTCCCGGCGCGGTGGCAGTTGGACGATGACCGTGTCCATCGGGGCTCCTCCTGCCGGCGGCGATCGTGCGCGAACCACGATAGACGCTCCGCTGTCGGGCAGTCACCATCCGTACGGGTGGCGGCCGTTCGGCCGATGGAGGGCGGGTTGCCACCGGCCGGGTCCGGTCGGCCGTCAGCTCCAACCAGCCCGGTACGCCGCCCAGTCCGCCGGGGTGGCGGTGAAGTCGACGTACAGCGCCAGGCCGAAGCCCTGCCGCCCCGGCGCCGACCGGTCGAGCGAGAGCCGGGCGCCCCGGACGGCAGCCGCCACCGTCTCCGCCGATCCCCGGTGGCCGAAGGTGTCGTCCTGATAGGCGGGCAGCCCCATCAGCAGGTCCACCTGAGGCGGCGTCACCTCAAGGGCCAGCGTGGTCTGCTGGGCCACGTACCCGCCGTACAGCGACGGCAGGGGCATCCCGGTGTCGTACGACATCACCGCCACCTGCTCGACCCGCCGGGCGACCTCGGCGAAGTACGCCTGCGACCACCACTTGCCGTGGTCGAAGACGGTGGCGGAGAGCCGGTGCA
Organism: Kitasatospora sp. Root107; assembly: GCF_001424875.1. GTDB lineage: Bacteria > Actinomycetota > Actinomycetes > Streptomycetales > Streptomycetaceae > Kitasatospora. Next base: position 66,346 of record NZ_LMCT01000024.1, read on the forward strand.
GGCCCGGCAACGGGTCGATCTGCGGGGTCGCCACCGAGAGCGGCACGCCCCGTGCGGCGGTCAGTGCGTGCGCCTGGTCGAGCAGCGCGAGGAAGCCGGCCGAGCCGGAGCGGATCGGCTCCAGGTCGTAGTGCACCCCGTCGAAGCCGAGGTCCAGCACCTGCCCGCTCGCGGCGGTGATCCGGCCGCGGACGGCGGGGTCGGCCAGCTCCAGGCCGTCCTTCTCCGGCCGCACCACATCGCCCAGCCAGGACTGCACCCGCACCCGGGGCAGTTCCCGGTGCACCTCGGCGAGGAACTGACGGGCCCTCGGGTAGCGGTCCGCGGGCAGCGAGCCGTCGTGCTCGAGCGGCCCGGTGTGCACGTACAGGTCCCGTACACCTGTCCCGGCCAGTAGCCGCGTCAATGCGGCGACGTCCGCTTCCCCCTTCCGTCCGTCCACCCAGGCGTGGCCGAGCCAGAGCGCGTCCCGGCCCCTGGTCCTGGCCTGGTCGGAGGGGTCGCCGGAGTACTGCCAGCGCAGTGCGGCAGCCGCCGCGAGGGCGGGGAGAAGCACCAGCGCCAGGGCCAGCAGGCCGCTCACCCCGGCCCGCCGCCACCGCGACCAGCCCCGCCAACTTCGCCCGATCTTCTTGATCATCTGTCCTCCTTGTGGGAGGAAGACGCTCAGGATGCGAAACGGGTTCTCGGCCTGGGCGTGCAGCCGGATACCCTGACCGCGTGCGGCCCGTACACGGACGGGCTGCATAGCCGACAGCCGTCGCACCCAGGGAGTAGCCACATGGCCACCGCCGCCGTCCCCTCGTCCGCACCCACCACCTCCGCTGCGCAGGCTCGTGCGGATGCGTTGCGTGAAGCTCTCGCAAGCCGCGTCGTGGTGGCTGATGGTGCGATGGGCACCATGTTGCAGGCGCAGGATCCTTCGATGGAGGACTTCGAGCAGCTCGAGGGCTGCAACGAGGTGCTGAATCTGACCCGCCCGGACATCGTGCGCGCGGTGCACGACGCGTATTTCGCGGTGGGTGTGGACTGTGTGGAGACGAACACCTTCGGTGCGAACCACGCGGCGCTGGCGGAGTACGACATCCCTGAGCGGGTGTTCGAGCTGTCGGAGGCGGGTGCGCGGGTCGCGCGTGAGGCCNAACACCTTCGGTGCGAACCACGCGGCGCTGGCGGAGTACGACATCCCTGAGCGGGTGTTCGAGCTGTCGGAGGCGGGTGCGCGGGTCGCGCGTGAGGCTGCCGATGCGTTCACCGCTGCCGACGGGCGTACGCGTTGGGTGCTGGGTTCGATCGGTCCGGGGACGAAGCTGCCGACGCTGGGGCATGCGCCGTACGAGTTGCTGCGGGACGGGTTCCAGAAGAACGCCGCCGGTCTGATTGCGGGTGGTGCGGATGCGCTGCTGGTGGAGACGAGCCAGGATCTGCTGCAGACGAAGGCCGCCATTTTGGGTTCGAAGCGGGCGTTGGCGGCGGCGGGGCTGGATCTGCCGGTGCTGGTGCAGGTGACGGTGGAGACCACCGGCACGATGCTGNTCCTGGGTTCGAAGCGGGCGTTGGCGGCGGCGGGGCTGGATCTGCCGGTGCTGGTGCAGGTGACGGTGGAGACCACCGGCACGATGCTGCTGGGTTCGGAGATCGGTGCGGCGCTCACCGCCCTGGAGCCGCTGGGTGTGGACTACATCGGGCTGAACTGCGCCACCGGCCCAGCCGAGATGAGCGAGCACCTGCGCTACCTGGCGAAGAACGCGAAGATCGGCCTGTCGTGCATGCCGAACGCGGGTCTGCCGGTGCTGGGCAAGGACGGTGCGCACTACCCGCTCAGCCCGGCCGAGCTGGCGGAGGCGCATGACACGTTCACCCGCGAGTACGGCCTGTCCCTGGTGGGCGGGTGCTGCGGGACGACGCCGGAGCATCTGCGGGCGGTGGTGGAGCGGGTGCAGGGCCGCCCGGTGACGGCGCGTGATCCGCGGCCTGAGCCGTCGGCGGCGTCGCTGTACCAGCCGGTGGCGTTCCGTCAGGACACCTCCTACCTGGCGATCGGCGAGCGGACCAACGCCAACGGGTCGAAGAAGTTCCGCGACT
>NZ_LMCT01000025.1:0-36987 GCF_001424875.1 Kitasatospora sp. Root107
ACTGCTGGTTGCTGCCACCCCAGTCGGCGTACTGGACGAACTGCTGGTTGCTGCCACCCCAGTCGGCGTACTGGACGATCTTGCCGCCGTCGGCGGTGGAGGCGCCCTGGACCTCGAGGGCCTTGCTGCTGTGACGGTTCAGCAGGCGGACGTAGCCGTCGGCGGAGTCGGCGAGGCGGAACTGCTGGTTGGTCGCGTTGAGGTCGCTCCACTGGACGACGTCGGTGCCGTCGGCCGAGGACCAGCCGTAGTCGTCCAGCACCTTGCCGGAGTTACGGTTCTGCAGCCGGTAGTAGCCGCTGCCGGAGTCCAGGAATCGCCACTGCTGGGCTTCGTTGCTGGACCGGGTCCACTGGACGACGGGCGAACCGTCGGCGGTGGCGAAGTTGTAGTCGTCCAGCGCCTTGCCGCTGTTGCGGTTGACCAGCACGTACCACTTGCCGGTGTCGACCGAAGCAGCCGAGGCCGACGACGGGTTCACCATGGCCAGGAAGCCGGCCACGAAGACCATCGAGAGCAGGGCAGCCATCCGCGGCCGCCATCCTCGCCGTGTCGAGCTTCGTGGAGCTGTACCGAGAGCGTTCATCTGCACCCTCCTAGGGGCGACTTGGGCAGGGGTCGGTCCTTCTCGGTGCGTGCGGACCGGGCACGACACGTCCGAGGCGGCGGCAAGACGTGACCCCTGCGGGGGTGGGGGAGACCGGGTCTCCGGCGCATTGTTAGCGCTAACAACTTGAAAGTCGAACATCCGGCGTGTTGCAGGGAGAAAACCATGGGACCCGAGAGGCCGTCAAGTACCGTGCCGCAACCTGTCCGTTACTGAGGCGTCATCAGAATCTCGTCCTGTCAGAGTTGTTGACGGGACTGACCTGAGCGCTCACACTCTTCGGCGCGGGCGGCAGTTGGAAGCCGTTGCGCTATCGATCATCCGAGTGTTTGCGGATCAGGTCGGCCGGGTCCATCTGAATGATCGCCTCACCCTCCGTAGTCGCTTGCGGCGAAGGCCGTCAACTATCACTTCCAACCCGCGCAACCATCTGCACGAACTGCTGACTCTCCCGCCGACCACGGCTTCCAGTCACACGTGCTGTGACTGCTGGTGCATAGGATCGCCCGCATGGCACTGCGACCTGTTCAGGTGAACATCAAGGCTCTCGACCACGCGGCGGTAGGCCGGTTCTGGGCGGAGGCACTTGGCTGGACGGCGTACAGCCCGGGCGTGACCACCTACGTCGGCCCGGGCGGCGGCCTCGTCTGGCCGGATCCGGTCACCGTCTGCGTCGATGTCGTTCCCGTCCCCGAGCCCAAGACGAGGACGAAGAACCGTGTACACCTCGATCTCGCCACCAACTCGGCCACCCACCAGGTGGAGTTGGTCGCGCGCCTGAAGGCCCTCGGTGCGACGCCCGCCCAGGTCGGCCAGGGCGACGTGCCGTGGACGATCCTCGCCGACCCCGAGGGCAACGAGTTCTGCGTGCTGGAGCCCCGGGATATCTACCGGGACACCGGGCCGATCGCCGCGGTGGTGATCGACTGCACGGACCCGCGGGCCATGGCCCGGTTCTGGGACGAGGCGCTGGACTGGACCCTGCACGAAGTGGCCGACGATCACGCGGTGTTGCGCTCCGCCAAGGGTGTCGGCCCGTACCTCGAGTTCATCCGCACACCCGACGTGAAGACCGTGCCGGACCGCGTCCACCTCGACCTGCTGCCGTACCCCGGTGACGACACATCAGCGGAGGTGGCCCGACTGCGGGCCCTCGGCGCCACCGACCTCGACCTCGGCCAGGGCGACGTCCCGTGGACGTGCCTGGCCGACCCGGAGGGCCACGAGTTCTGCGTCCTCGCCCTGTCCTGACGCAGAATCGGAGCAGCGGCCGCCCGATCACACGGTTCGTCGGTGACGTGCCATAGGGTCCGCTCATGATCGCGCGTCCCACTGGGCAGGCGGAAGGGCCGTACGACGCCGCCTTCCTGCCACGCCAGCAGATGATCCTCAGAGCCGCCGGGCAACGGATCGCCGACCCGGTGGCCAAGTTCGGTGGCGAGCCTGTCTGGCTCTCCGAACCGACCTGGCCGGTGCATCCGGCCTCCGGCGAACCGCTGGTGTTCATCGGACAGTTCCCCGTACCAGGTCCCCAGCTCCGACTGGCCTACTGAGCAGGGCGACCTCTGGTCGAACATCGCCCACCACAGGCTGGGTCTACGGCCCACACCGGTTCAACGGTGGCGCCCTCCAGCTCGGCTCGGAGGAACCGGACCTCCCCGGGCCGTTGGTACTCCAGCCGTAGATCGTGATCATACGAAACCTGCGGCGCAGTACATGGCAGTGTGCGAGGATCCCGGCATGGCGGCGACTGAAACGGATCTCGTGCTCAAGCGGTTCGTCTCCGAGATTCGGCTGGCGGTGCCGACGGTGGCCGTGTGGGCACACGGTTCACTCGCGCTGGGCGACTTTCAGCCCGAGCACAGCGATCTTGATCTCATCGCGATAGTCGAAATGCCTCTGGATGGCGAGCAGAGGGATCGACTGACAGGCATTCACCAGCGGCTGCTGGACGAAGAGCCGGCCGCGGCCAAGTTGCACTGCTCGTACATGGTCAGGTCAGCGCTCTCCGAGGCCGAGACCCGTCATTTCACCTGGGCTCAAAGCATGCTCCTGGAACGCCCGGTGACACCGGTATCCCGCCGGGAGTTGCTCGACGGTGGGCTCACCCTCTACGGTCCGACGCCGACGGAACTGCTTCCGCCGCTCGCCCGCGGGCAGCTGGAGGACTTCATCCGGCGCGACTTGGCGGAGTTCTGGCTTCCGGCCACGGGCAAGCCCCTGCTCTGGATGCGGGACATCTGGGTGGACCTGGGCCTGCTGGTCCTGGCTCGCGCCACCGTCACGCTGCGCGACGGGCGGCTGATCACGAAGGGCGAAGCCCTGGCGGAACTGCTGGAACTCGGTGCGCCCGCAGACGTGGTTCGGGACATCCACGACCGCCGCTATGCAAATCCCGCGCCGATCAGCCGTCTGCGACGTGTCCGCCGAGCGATGCGGGCCCGCGCCTTCGTGCGGCGCGGCATCAGGCGCACTCTGGCTATGGGCTGAAGCCCTGCCCCAGCCGACAGCTCGGTTGCTGGTCGAGCACCTGCACGACGACGAGGCCGTGCTGGTGGTCGACGAGACCGGCGACATCGTCCGGGTTACGGACCGTCAGGACAGGTTGCGGCGGCGGGCGACGGGACTGAGGAGCAGGACGACCGGCGGGAACAGTGCCGTGGCACAGATCACCCAGAGGGCGGTGCGCGGGTCGGCGGCCGTCGCCAGTATGCCTGCGGTCAGGGCCCCGAGCGGCTGGACGCCCCAGGAGACGAACCGAACGGTGGCCATCACACGGGACAGCAGTTCGGGCGGGGAGTCGGTCTGCCGGTGGGTGCGGGTGGTGATCGAGCCGATGACGATGCCGAGTCCGAAACCGAAGCTGCCCAGGGCGAACCAGTACACGTTGCCGGTGTCCGTGGTCAGCGGCACCAGGAACAGGAACAGCACGCTGGTCACCGTGCTCGCGAGCAGCGCGCGGGCGGTCCCGAGCCGACGGGAGACCCACGGTGCCAGGGCCGCGCCGGCCAGCGCCCCGAGGCCGTCCGCCGCGATGACGAGGCCGAGCAGTGCCGGCGGCAGCCCAGCCTCACGGACCAGGTAGAGCGGGGTGAGTGCGGCGAAGCCCGCGCAGACGAAGTTGGCAGCGGTGGCCCACAGCATGCAGGGCAGCATCACCGGGTGCCGGGTGACGTATCGCCAGCCCTCGGCGATCAGCCGTGCCGTGCTCTCCTTCGGCCGCTCGGCCGGCCGGGTGGCGGGCAGGGTGCGCAGTACCAGCGCGGAGGTCAGGTAGCTGGCGGCGTCGGCGAGCAGCGCGCCGACCGGCCCTGCCGCCTGGACGAGGAGCCCGCCGGCCGAGGGTCCTGCGGTCTGGGTGACCGCATGCGTCCCTGACATCAGGCTGTTGCGGGCGGTGAGTTGCCCGGACGGGACGACAGCCGGCAGGAAGGTCGAGTTGGCGATGTCGTAGAGGACGGTGGCCGCGCCGGTGACGAGGGCGGCAAGGAGCAGGTGGAGGTAGCCGAGGCCGCCCAGCCACCAGGCGAGCGGGATCGAGCCGAGGGCGACGAACCGGAGCAGGTCCAAGGTGACCTGGAGGCGGCGGAGTTCGATGCGCTGGGCGACCACTCCGGCGGGCAGGCTGAGCAGCAGCCAGGAGATCTGCCCGGCCGCCGCCAACAGGGTGACCTGCAGCGCGGTCGCGTCGAGGACGGTGAGCGCGATCAGTGGGAGGGCGATCACCGTGACCGCACTGCCGGTATTGCTGACGGTGGCGGCGGCCCAGTAGCGCCAGAAGGCGACGGAGGGGGAGAGGGGCGGGACAGGAGCGGTTCTCTGCGCCGAGAGAGCGGGTGCGGCAGGGGAGGGCAAGTCCGAGGCTCCAGTCAGTTTCGTTTGGGAACTTACTTCGCTAGGTAAGTTCCTATCGGAAACTGACGGGGTGACGCAAGATGGTTCCCCCGGACTCGGGGACCGGAACACCGAGAGGTGCGGTCGACCGACGGCCCCCATCGCACCGATTGAGCGTCAAGGTCGAGGCTCAACGCGCTGACTCGGCAGGGAAACTGACGGCCGCAGTCCGCACAGCACTACCGACCTGGCCGTGATCACGCCGGTGCTGCCGAGGCAGCGCGCATCACGGCTGGAGGGGTTCTGATCAATGGTCAGGGGCGAAGGCCGAGACCGGCGGTGAGTGAGACGAGCGTTTCGTGGACCGTAGGTGCGGTCCGCATGTTCGCGGCGATCCGGTCGGCCGCCCTCCGACACGACGGGTCGGCGAGCTGCGCATTGGTGGGCTGGTCGGCGAAGAGCGGTCCTCCGCGCCGACCAGGACACCCTCCGCGGGCGTCGCAGGGGCACTGTTCTTGGCCCCGACTCCCCGTTCCGTCTCAAACACCTTGAGCCCTACGCCGAAGCGGCCCGCACGTGGCTGCACAGTGAGGCCGGGGTTTTCGAGGGTCGCCGACGTAGCCTGGTTCAGCTCGCGCGGGAGACCAGTTCGCTGTACTCGACGTCCGAGATGTCGGTGGCCTGCACGTACATCGCGACTCCGTCCAGGACGTTGCGGACCTGGTTGTAGGTCGAGGAGTGGACCATCCGGAGCTTGGTCGTCGTTCCCTCGGGGCACCAGGAAATCAGACTGATCTTGCGCCGCTCGCCGCCGCCCACCGTGAAGGCCAGGTCGTAGACGACGAAACGAGGCTCGTCCGCGGGCAGCTGATCGAGGAAGTCGTCGTACGTCTCCGCGGTACCGGACTTGTCGACGATCACCACTCGGGGCTTCTCCGGGCGTCGGCTACCCGGCTCGCGCGGCAACCGCCGACTCCAGCAGGGGCCAGCCGTCCAGTTCCACCGCCCGCCGCTCCCCCGGCTGCCACCCGCCGGCCGACGCCGCGTCGAGCAGCGCCCGTACGGCTCCTGGTTCGTGCAGGTTCAGGGGCCACCCCGGACGTACCCCACGTCCCCGGAACCCAGGGGAAACCCGCCCGGGACATACCGGCCCGGGCCCTCGGCGAAGACGATGCGCAGCGCACCACCGGCGCCGCGCGGCTGCGGATACAACGTCAGGGTCTCGCGACAGTCGGCTGATCGACCGCCGTCCGGCGCGCGATGGCTGTGACGGAGCGTCCACAGGTACGTACGCCCGTCGGCGACCAGTCGGCGAGGCTTCTTCGGATGATGAGGCACGGAGCCGACGGTACGCGGCCCCGATCGCGGTGGTACGGTTCGGCGCTGGTGCCTACCCGAAAGGCTCCCGGAGGAACGTGGCCTGACCCTTCGTCAGCGCTTCCGAAGCCGGAAAGGGCGCGCGGCTGACCACCTCACCGAACTCCGGCCGGCCACGGTGGGTGCCTGGAGGTCGGCCGGTCCGCCGCCGAGGGGCGTTCTCGTGAATCGCCGCCCCGGGCGGGTCGCCGTGATTGTGTGGACTCCCGTGTCCGATCCCAGGGAGGCCGCCGTGTCCCGAACCCCGCAGCAGATCTTCGAGAGCTACGTCTACGCCGGCTCCCTGACCCGGAATGCCGATGCGCTGGCAGAGAGCTTCACCGAGGACGGTGTGTTCGAGGCCCCGCTCATGCCTGCCGGCGCCGCTTTCCCCCGGCGGTTGGTGGGTCGCGAGGAGATCCGCAGCGCGATGGCGGCGTACTACGGGCGGCAGCCGAAGGACGGCCCCTCCCCGAACCTTGAGAAGACCGGATACGTGCTGCACACCACCGCCGACCCCGACGTGTTCATCGCCGAGATCGACACCGTCTTCGACGGGGAGGAGGGCGGGGACGACGTGACCGTCTCGCTGGTCCAGATCTTCCGCATCCGCGAGGGGAAGATCGCTCGGCTCCGCGACTACTTCGCGCCCGAGCTGCTGGCCTGAGGACGTCCGGAGCTGGAGCAGCGAGCGGGCGGCCGGTGAGCTCGGCTCGACTGGGCAGGTCTCGCGAACCCCGAGGCCGAGCGGCTCCGTGTGGAGGCGGCAGACGGCCACATCGGCAGTGTCGGATCCACAGGGCCGCTGTGCCCTCGAAGAGCACGGGCAATCCGCCGACCACCCGGCCTGCCGTCAGGGGAGGGGCCTGCCGCCGGTGGCGTTCACGATCTCGCCGGTGATGTAGCTGGCTTCCTGGGAGGCTAGGAAGACGTAGAGCGGTGCCATTTCGGCGGGTTGGGCAGGTCGGCCGAGTGGTGACTGCCTGCCGAAGGCTGCGACCCGGTCGGGTGGCATCGTGGCGGGGATGAGCGGTGTCCAGACGGGGCCGGGGGCGACCGCGTTGACGCGGATCCCGTCGGGAGCGAGCTGTTGGGCCAGGCCCTGGGTGAAGGTGACGATGGCGCCTTTGCTGGCGGCGTAGTCGAGCAGGTGCGAACCGGGCTGGTATGCCTGGACGGATGCGGTGTTGATGATCGACGAGCCCGGGCGCAGGTGCGGCAGCGCCGCCTGGCAGAGCCAGAACATCGCGTACACGTTGGTCTTCATCACCCGGTCGAACTGGTCGGTGCTGATCGCCGCGAGCCCCTCCTCCTGGGCCATCTGGTACGCGGCGTTGTTCACCAGCACGTCCAGGCCACCGAGTTCGTCGACCGTGCGGCCCACCAGCTCGGCGCAGAACCCCTCCTCCCGGACGTCCCCGGCCACCTTCACCGCCCGCCGGCCCGCTTCCCGGACCAGGCGGACGGTCTCGGCCGCGTCCTCCTCCTCGGCCGCCAGGTGACAGAACAGCAGGTCAGCTCCCTCCCTGGCGTACGCGAGGGCGACCGCCCGGCCGATCCCGGAATCGCCGCCGGTGATCAGCGCGACCCGGTCCCGGAGGCGGCCGGTGCCACGGTAGGAGGCCTCGCCGTAGTCGGGCTCCGGATCCATCCGCTCGCTTCGGCCCGGGTACGGCTGGCTCTGCTCGGCGAAGTCCGGCCGGGGGTACTGCCCGACCGGGTCCTGCGCAGTGAACTGGTCGCTGCTCATGGCATCCTCGCTGGTCGTTCGTTGACGGACATGGGGCGCCTGCCCGGCCGCGCCCAGTTCATCCTTGCTCGCGGGCACGGGTCGTGGTCGCAGGTGGTCCTGCATACACCTCCGCTCAGCGGGCAGCCGCTCCCCGAGGGGGAGACCGAGCGAGAAGGAGAGCACGATGAGCGACCCGTCGGACAGGCTGAAGCACAAGGCCGAGGAGCTCACGGGAAAGGCCAAGGAGAAGACCGGCCATGCGATCGGCGACGAACGGCTCGAGGCCGAGGGACAGGGCGATCAGGCCCAGTCGAAGGTCAAGCAGGCTGCGGACGATGTGAAGGACGCGGCCAGGAAGGGCACTGACAAGATCAGGAGCACCCTCGACCGCTGACTTCCGGCGACCCGCATCCACGCACAGGCGGACCGCAGCCGACGGGAGGTGCTCATCGCGGCCGGCCTGCGGGGCCGTCGGCGTCCGGCGGCTCACCGGGATCTGGCCCGGCTGACGGGAGGTGAGGCGGGATGACCGGTCCGACCTCGGACTGTCGGCGGACGGCCCGTCAGCTGACTGCCGCCCTGTCGGCCGCCGGCAGCACTCTCGCAGTCGCGGAGTCCCTGACCGGCGGCCGACTGGCCGTGCAGCACGCGGCGGTTGCCGGCGCCCTGGAACTTCTCCGGGAGCAACTCCGCCCTTGAAGCAGGGGCGGGTACGTAGCCCGGTAGGCCTCACCTTCCTCGCCCGCCGAACCTGGTGCTGCTCCTCGCACCAACACGCTGCCGATCCTGGACCGGGCCCTCACCCGGGTCGACGCCGAGGTGACCGCCCGACGTTCACGCCGACAGGGCCTCCCCGCCGTGGTCGGCCTCCTCCGCGCAGGCCGCGGCGAGGACGTCCAGTGACAGGTCCAGCGCGTGGGCCAGGGCTGCCACCGTGAAGAAGGCCGGGGTCGGGGCCCGGCCGGTCTCGATCTTGCGGAGGGTCTCGGCGGACACTCCGGCCGCGGCCGCCACGTCCACCATGCTGCGCTCGCCGCGGGCCTCGCGGAGCAGCGCGCCGAAGCGCTCGCCGCGTTGCCGCTCCTGCGGGCTCAAAGGAACTCTCACCATGACCGTGATACTAATACCGGTATAAGTATTGGGTCACACCGCCTCCCGAGGAGACACGAAGCATGGTGCAGATCAAGACCGACAGGGAACTGGCGACGATGCGCGAAGCCGGCCGCACCGTGGCCAACGCACTCGCGGCCGTCCGCGCGACGGCAGCCGTGGGAGTCAGCCTGCGCGAGCTCGACGAAGCCGCCCGCACCGTCCTGACCACGGCCGGAGCGCGTTCGCCGTTCCTCGGCTACCAGCCCTCCTTCGCCCCGATACCCTTCCCCGCCGTGATCTGTGCCTCCGTCAACGACGCCGTCGTGCACGGCATCCCCACCGACTACCGGCTGCGTGACGGCGACTTGGTCAGCATCGACTGCGGGGCCGAACTCGACGGCTGGACCGGCGACGCCGCGATCAGCTTCACCGTCGGCACCCCGCGCCCCGCCGACCTCGAACTCATCGCCGCCACTCAGCAGGCCCTGGACGCCGGCATCGCCGCAGCCATCGTCGGCCACCGCATCGGCGACATCGCCCACGCCGTCAGCACCGTCGCCCGCGAGGCCCGCTGCGGCATGCCGGCCGACTTCGGCGGCCACGGCATCGGCCGGCAGATGCACGAGGACCCCCACGTCCCCAACCACGGACGGCCCGGCCGCGGCTTCCGCCTGCGCCACGGACTCACCCTCGCCATCGAGCCGATGCTGATGGCCGGCGGACGCAACGAGTACCGCACCGACCCCGACGGGTGGACCCTGCGCACCATCGACGGCAGCCGGGCCGCCCACATCGAACACACCGTCGCCATCACCGAGGACGGCCCCCGCATCCTCACCCTGCCCTGACCCCGGATCCGGCTTCCGCTGCCCGTCCTTGACTTCAAGTGGGCTTCACCTTCTACCGTCGGACCAAGGCGACGGGACGGAGACGGTGATGGCACTGACCGAGCAGGAACGGGCGTACCTGGCGGGGCAGTCGCTCGGGCGGCTGGCGACGGTGGGCCCGGACGGGGGTCCGCAGGTGCGGCCGGTCTCGTTCCGGCTCAATCCGGACGGTACGGTCGACATCGGCGGGCCGAAGCTCAGTGAGAGCCGTAAGTACCGGAATCTGCAGGCGAATCCGCTGGTGTCGTTCGTGGTGGACGACTTTGCTCCGGCGGACGACCAGGTGGCGCCCGGGTGGGGGCGTGGGGTGGAACTGCGGGGCCGGGCCGATCTGTTGACGGGAGTGGCGCCGCCCCAGGCACCCGGGTTCTTCAGTGACGAGGTGATCCGGATTCACCCGGACCGCATCATCAGCTGGAACCTCGCGCACCGGGGCAACACCGCCCGGGACGTCAACGCGTCTGCGCCGCCAGCTCGTTGACGATCTGCTCGCACAGCTCGTGGGTGCGCAGCGCGTCCCGGGCCGACAGCACCTTGCCGGCCCGGACGGCGTCCAGGAAGCCGACCACCACCTGCTCGATCCCGCGCTGCCGGGCCACCGACACCCAGTCGCCCCGGCGCCGTACGGTGGGCTGGCCGCGGTGGTCGATCACCTCGGCGAGGTTGTGCACGGCCCGCTTGGACTCGCCGCCGGAGACCTCGAGGATCTCCTCGGTGGAGCCGGAGAGGCGGTTCATGATGCCGAGGGCGGTGAAGCCCTCGCCCGCCAGGGTCAGCACCACGTGCTCGACCAGGCCGTCGCGGATCCGGGACCGGACGTCGACGTGGTCGATCTCGCCGGGGGCCAGGAACAGCAAGGTGTCCACCACGTGGATGAAGTCGTCGAAGACGAGGGTCCGGGCGGCCTCCGGCAGGCCCTCGCGGTTCTTCTGCAGCACGATCAGGTCGCGCGGCCGCTCCTTGGCCATCAGGTAGCCGGGGGCGTGCCGACGGTTGAAGCCGACCGCCAGCGACCGGTTCTGACGCTCGGCCAGTTCGACCAGCACCCGGGCACCGTCCAGGTGGTAGTCGAGCGGCTTGTCGACGTACACGTCGATGCCCGCCTCCAGCAGTGCGGTGACGATCGGCACGTGCTGGTCGGTGGCGGCGTGCACGAAGGCGGCTCGCAGGCCGCTGTCGATCAGTTCGCCTAGGTCGGTGTAGCGCTGCGGGATCCGGTAGCTGTCGCCGATCCGGTCGAGCTTGGCCCGGTCCCGGGTCATCAGCCGCAGGTCCAGGCCGGGCAGCGCGGCGAGCACCGGCAGGTACGCCTTCTGTGCGATGTCGCCGAGTCCGATCACCCCGACCGGGATCGGCTCGGTCGCGGGGTCCGGCGCGTGCTCGCTCATCGGGGGTACTCCAACCGTTCGTCCAGCGGCGGCGCCACGCCGTCGTGGTGCCCGGCCACGCTCAGCAGCATATGCCAGAACGGGTCCTGATCAGTCAGAACAGACATCCGATCAGTCAGAACTGGCCCCTGAACGCCCACTTGACAGTACGGCCGTCACTCCACCGCGAGCGGCGCCGCAGCCGAGGTCAGCGCGGCCAGCACCGGACGGATCAGCGGGTGCCGCTCCGCCCCGGTCCGGATCGCCGCGAACACCTTCCGGGTGGCCAGCGCGCTGTCCACCGGCCGGACCGCCACCGCCGCCAGGTCGGTCCCGCGCAGCGCCGAGCGCGGCACCAGGGCGACCCCCGCGCCGGCCGAGGCGAGCGCGACCACCGCGCGGAAGTCGTCCGAGGAGTGCACCAGCCGTGGCTGGAACCCGGCGTACTCGCAGGCCAGCAGCACCACGTCGTGGCACGGGTTGCCGGGATAGGGACCGATCCACGGCTCGGTGGCCAGCTCGGCCACCGCGATCGGCCCGACGCCCGCTGCCAGCGGGTGCCCGAGCGGCAGCACCGCGTCGAACGGCTCGGCGTACAGCGCCACCCGGGTCAGCCGCTGGTCGTCGGCCCGGGGTGCACCCCGGTACTCCACCGCGACCGCGAGATCCGCCCGGCCGTCGAGCACCATCGGCAGGCTGGCGTCCCCTTCGGCGTCCAGCACCCGGAGCCGCACGCCCGGGGCGGTCTCGGCCAGCGCACTGATCGCCGGGGCCAGCACCAGCGCGATCCCGGTGGCGAACGCCGCCACCTTCACCTCGCCCGCGACGCCCTCGCGGTACGCGGCGAGGTCGGCCTCGGCCCGCTCCAGCTGGGCCAGCACCAGATCGGCGTGGAGCAGCAGGATCTCCCCCGCCGCGGTCAGCCGGACCCCCCTGCCCTCCCGTGCGAGAAGTTCGTGGCCGGTCTCCTGCTCCAGTGCGGCAAGCTGCTGGGAGACGGCCGAGGGTGTCAGGTAGAGCGCGGCGGCGGCGGCCGTCACCGTCCGGTGGTCGGCCACGGCCCGCAGGGTCCGCAACCGTCTTGCGTCGATCACGCCACCATTCTGCCAGCGCGCCGCCCCAGGTCAGAAACCCGGTCGCCCCGGTCGGGCTCCGGCCACGGCCGCTCGGCGTTGGCCGAAATTCGCCCTTCGCCTTTCGCCCCGCGCCGTAACGGAGTTGTACCAGGACGCCCACCGCCCGTTCCGTTGTCCGCCTCGACTACTACGCTACGAACGACGACACACAGTCCGTACTGGGTACGCCTTCAACCCGAGGTCAAGGTCCGGTAGTGGTAGCGGAGTTCCGTGTGTATCGTCGCGTTCTGCGATCACGGGCCGACCACGAGCAGCTGGGGGGCAGCAGCAATGGCACTCGAGTTACCTTCGGAATTGACGTTCGTACTGAAACTCCTCGGGGTGAACTGGCCCCAGGCGAACGAGGACGAACTGACCAGACTGGCCGACCAGCTGGACAAGCTGGCCTCGGCCATCGACTCCACCCAGATGGCGGCCGACAAGGCGCTCGCCAAACTGGGTGAGGTCTATCACGGGGAGTCCGCCGACAAGCTGGCCGAGCTGTGGGGCACGATCTCCAAGTACTCCAGCATCGTGGTGGACGTCCTGGGTGTCGCCTCCACCGCGATCAAGGCCGCCGCCCTGGTGATCCAGGTGTGCAAGGGCCAGGCTCTGGTCCAACTGATCAACATCCAGGCCCAGTTGGCGGCCTCCTCGGCCACCTTCGGCCTGAGCACGCCCGCCATCATCGCGGCCGGCAAGGTGATCCTCTCCGAGATCCTGGACGAGGCGGTCTCCCGGCTCGCCCACGAGCTCGCCAAGCCGATCGCCGACCTGGCGGAGACCGTGGTCGCCAAGGTGATGGGCAGCGGCTCCGGGAGCGGTGGCGCCGGCAAGGGCTTCGGCGTCGACGTGGCGGCGATGGCCCAGTGCGCGCTGGAGGTCCGGAAGCACTCCGACGACGTGGACAGCGCGGGCAGTTCGTTCCGCCGGGTGGTCGACAGCCTGGACGTCGGCAAGCCCGGTGACGCGTTCGGCAAGCTCGCCATCGCCATCGCCGAGGAGGTCGCCAAGACCGTCGGCATGGACGTGCTCACCCGGATTCTCAACTCGTTCCGCGGCACCGCCGACAAGATGGACACGGTGGTCCGCAACCTGTCCGAGAACGAGGACACCCACACCCAGGCGATGAACGGCGGCATGTCACTGCTGGGCACCAGCTTCGGCAAGGGCCCGACCGGCCCCACCCTGCTGACGGGTGGAGCCGGCGGTCAGTCCGGCGGGGCCGGCGGCGGCCACCGCGACCCCGGCCTGGCGGCCTTCGACGGGCTACGCCCCAATATCGGCGGCGCCCTTGGCGGCAAGCTCGGTGGCAAGCTCGGCGCGGGCGGACACGAAGGCTTCGACAGCGCGCTCAACGTCCTCGGTGGAATGAGCGGCGGAAAGCTGAACCCGAATACGGGCCTGCCCGTGGGGAACCACGGGGAAGGAGAAGCCAATCACGTAAACGCCACGGGCCAGCAGCAGTTCGGCCAGCCGACCGGCCTGGGCCGCGTCACCAACCATAACGGGAGCAATGGGGTGCTCGCCCGGAAGGATGTCGAAGCCGGCGGCGGTCATCCGGGCTCGGAACAGCGCGGTGTTGGCGGCCAGCCGGTCGCGCAGACTCCCGGAATGCTCAATCAGGTCCAGCACGGTCAGGGAGGCCGCGGCAATCACGGGGGCCAGGGAGTTGGAGAAAAGGTACGGTCGGCTGCGCTGGCGCAGCAGCGCAACAATCTCGGCTCGCGCCGCGACGTACCCGCCGGAGGCCCCACCGAGCGCCTTGCCGAGGGTCCCGGTGATGATGTCGACGCGGTCCATGACCCCGTGCAGCTCGGGCGTACCGCGCCCACCGTTGCCGATGAACCCGACGGCATGTGAGTCGTCGACCATGACCATCGCGTCGTAGCGGTCGGCGAGGTCGCAGATCTCGCGGAGCGGGGCGATGTAGCCGTCCATGGAGAACACGCCGTCGGTGACGATGAGCCGGCGGCGTGCGTCCTGGCTGTCCTGGAGCTGCTTCTCCAGGTCGGCCAGGTCGCGGTTGGCGTAGCGGTACCGGCGGGCCTTGCAGAGCCGGATGCCGTCGATGATCGAGGCGTGGTTGAGCGCGTCCGAGATGACCGCGTCGCGCTCGTCCAGCAGCGTCTCGAAGACGCCGCCGTTGGCGTCGAAGCAGGAGGAGTACAGGATCGTGTCCTCCTGGCCGAGGAAGCCCGAGAGGCGCTCCTCCAGCTGCTTGTGGACGTCCTGGGTGCCGCAGATGAAACGCACCGAGGCCATGCCGTAGCCCCAGCGGTCCAGCGCCTCCTTGGCCGAGGCGACCACCGCGGGGTGGTCGGCCAGGCCGAGGTAGTTGTTGGCGCAGAAGTTCAGCACCTCGCCCTGCCCGCCGCCGGTCACCGTGACCGAGGCGTTCTGCGGGCTGCCGATGACCCGCTCCGGCTTGAACAGACCGGCCTCACGGATCTCGGTCAGGGTCGCGGCGAGGTCATCACGGACATTGTCGAACACAGGGGCTCCTACCTGATGATCTGATGGGTGATCAGACGGTCCAGTCGAGGATGATCTTGCCGCAACGGCCGGCGGCGGCCTCGTCGAAGGCGGCCTCGTAGTCCGCTGCGGCGTACCGGCCGGTGATCACCGGGCTCAGGTCGAGGCCGCCCTCGAGCAGCACCGACATGGCGTACCAGGTCTCGAACATCTCCCGGCCGTAGATGCCCTTGATGGTGATCATCGAGGTGACGATCGAGGCCCAGTCCACCGGGAACTGCTCGGCGGGCAGGCCGAGCATGGCGATCTTGCCGCCGTGCGTCATGTTGGCGATCATCGACTGCATCGCCTCGGGGCGGCCGGACATCTCCAGGCCGACGTCGAAGCCCTCGCGCATGCCGAGCTTGCGCTGGCCGTCCTCGATGGACTGCTCGGCGACGTTCAGCGCGAGCGTGACGCCGACCTCGCGGGCCAGGTCGAGGCGGTACGGCGAGACGTCGGTGATCACCACGTTGCGGGCACCGGCGTGCTTGGCGACGGCGGCGGCCATGATGCCGATCGGGCCCGCGCCGGTGATCAGCACGTCCTCGCCGACCAGCGGGAAGGAGAGCGCGGTGTGCACCGCGTTGCCGAACGGGTCGAAGATCGCGGCCACGTCCAGGTCGACCGGCACCCGGTGCACCCAGACGTTGGAGGCGGGCAGCGCGACGAACTCGGCGAACGCGCCGTCCCGGCCGACACCCAGGCCGATGGTGTTGCGGCACAGGTGGCGGCGCCCGGCCAGACAGTTGCGGCACTTGCCGCAGACCAGGTGACCCTCGCCGCTGACCAGGTCACCGACGTTGACGTCGGTCACCCCGGCGCCGATCTCGGCCACCTCGCCGACGAACTCGTGACCGAGCGTCAGCGGCGTCCTGATCGTCTGCTGCGCCCAGCCGTCCCACTTCCGGATGTGCAGGTCGGTGCCGCAGATCCCGGTCCGGAGCACCTTGATCAGCACCTCGGCCGGGCCGATCACGGGCTTGGGGACGTCCATCAGCCAGAGTCCCGGCTCGGCCTTCTGCTTGACGAGTGCCTTCACGGCGACGGCTCCTGACGCACGGTGGGACGGTCCTGGGCTGCCGACGGCCTGACCCGGATCATGACCGGGGCCGCACGGCACTGTGCAATCTGCCTGCTGAGCGCGGCTGCGGTCCATCGAGGAATTCTTAACGGCCGCCACAGCTCGGCTTCACGATCGTCCCCGAGCCCGCCCCCACCGGCCCGCCGCCGTGCCGGGGACCACCCGGACGGCGGTACCCCGGCGCTGCCACTGAAACCCGGGCGCCACCCGCGCCCCGGCCGGGCCGACGGTCCGTCAGTTCCGCTGGAAGACACGGAAGTTGTTCCTTAGCAGATTCGGGCATATGCCCGATGAATATGCCCGAATCCGACCCACGATCGGATGGACCGGGCTAGCGTTACGTCCCGCAAAGGTTACCGCCTGTGAGCGCGGGACCACAGCTGTGCCCTGCCACGGGTACGGCGGGAGGGAAGCGGACCCGTGCCGGGAATTGATGACTGCCTTGCCGAGGCGATGGGCGTACCGGGTGCCCTCGGGGCCAGCCTGGTCGACTGGACCAGCGGCCTCGCGCTCGGCACCGCCGGGGCGGGCCCCGGCGGTGACCACGAGGCCGGGGCCGCCGACGCGACCGAGCTGGCCCGGGCGGTCACCCAGAGCACCTCGTTCACCGACCCGGCCGCCGGCACCGCGCCCGCCGAGGACCTGATCCTCAGCACCGGCGCCGCCTACCACCTGGTCCGCTTCCTGGAGACCGACTTCGACAGCAGCCTGATCCTCTACCTCCGGCTGGACCGCGAGCGCGCCAACCTGGCCATGGCCAGACTCCGACTGGCCGCCATCGCCGAGCAGTTGGTGCTGGACTGATGATCGTCACCCTGCCCGCTCCGGCCCCACCCGCTGCGCCCGCACCCGCCCTCCGGCTCCCCCGTCGGCGCCGGTCCGGCCGCTCCCCCGCCGGGCCGGTGGAGGCCGCACTCGCCGACCTCGCCGCCGCCCGGGCCACCGGCACCCTGTACGCCAGCGCCGGCGCCCTGCACCTGGCCGACGGCGCGGTGGTGGACGCGGACAGCCCGGCCGCACCGGGCGTCGAGGCCCTGCTCACCGGCTGCGGCCGGCTGACCGGGCCGCAGTGGGCCGCCCAGCTGGCCGCCTGCGCCGGCACCGGCCGTACCCTGGCGGAGCAGCTGGTCGGCGCCGGCCACGTCAGCTTCGGCGAGCTCCAACTCTGCCAGCTGACCGCAGTGTTGGACGCCGCGTATGTCGTGCTGAGCCGCCCCGAAGGGGACGGGGGCGAGCCGAGCTTCGTGCCCGGCAGCGCACCGCTGCTCACGCTCGACCGGCCGATGAGCGTCCGCGAGCTGCGGGTGGCGGTCGGCCGCAGGCGGGCCCTGCTCGACCGGGTCTGGCCATCACCACAGTTGGACGCGGTCGCCGTCCGCCGCCGCCCCGGCACGGTGCCACGCGGCTGCACCCGGCGTCGGCAGGCCGTGCTGGAGGCCGCCGACGGGCACCGTACGCCGACCGAGATCGCCCTGCTGCTGGGCCGGTCCGCCTACGGCACCGTCCTGGACGTCCGGCACCTGGCCGCCCGCGGGCTGGTCGAGCCGGGTGGCCTGACCGCCGCCCCACCTGCCCTACCACCCAGATCCGCCGCACCGCCCGGATCCGCCGCCCCACCGGCGTACGACCCGTCAGATCCGCACGTCGCCCTGCTGCTCAGGATCCGAGCCGGCCTGGAGGCCCGACTGTGAGTGTTCCACCCGTCCGTACCGTCCGCCCGATCGAGTCATGAAGCGCACCTTGCGACAGTTCACCGGCCGCCGGCCACCCGTCCTGATAGATCCCGAACTGCTGGCCGGCCCCGGCCTGCTCGACGAACTGAGCGGGCTACGGGCCAGAGTCCCGCATCTGACCGGCAGTCTGGTCGCCACCACCGACGGCCTGGTGGTCGCCCACGACACCCGGGGCCTGGAGCCGTCCGGGGTCGCGGCGCTCACCGCCGCCGCGCTCGGGGTCGGCGCCCGGCTGGCCGAGGCGACCGGGCAGGGAGAGTTCCGCGAGCTGCTCACCCGGGGCGAACTCGGCTACACCGCCACCTACGCGGCGGGCAGCTTCGTGGTGCTCACCCTGCTGGCCGGTCCTGACGCAAACATCGGCCGCCTGCACCTGGAGGCCCGCCGGGCCGGGCGGCGGATCGCCGAACTGTCCGACGCCGTGCTGGCCCGCCAGGACCGCGACTGACCTCTCTACCCACCTGTCCCGAACCTCACCGCAGAATAGGAGAGCCACCATCATGGCCAACACCGAGACCGCCCTGAAGGACGTCATGAGTTCGATCGACGGCGCCATCGGCGTCGCCCTGGTCGACTACAACAGCGGTATGGCGCTGGGCACTTTGGGCGGCAGCGCCGAACTCGACCTGAACGTGGCCGCCGCGGGCAACACCGACGTGGTCCGTGCCAAGGTCCGGGCGATCGAGCTGCTCAACCTGAAGGAGGCGATCGAGGACATCCTGATCTCACTGAACACCCAGTACCACCTGATCCGCCCGCTCACCGGGCGCTCGGGCAAGGGTCTCTTCCTCTACCTCGCCCTGGACCGCAGCCGGGCCAACCTCGCCATGGCCCGGCACCAACTCAAGCGGATCGAAGCCGAGTTGGAGGTCTGACCCCGGCTCTCCGGCCGCAGGCTCCCCCTGCGGCCGGAGCCGTCAGGCCAGGACCGCCGGCCTCAGGGCAGTCGCCACCTGACTTCGCCGTCCTGCCACTCGTCGGTGGCCACCAGCCCGGCCGCGGCCGCGACGGCCGCCGACGCCAGGTGCTCCGGATGGACGTGGGCGATCACCGTACCCACCGACCGCTCCCCTAGCCAGCCGACCAGCGCCCGGGCCGACTCGACGGCGAGGCCACGCCCCTGCCAGGGCGTCCCGAGCACCCAGGCGATCTCTGCGGCGCTCCCCCGTTCCCCGGCCACGACGGTCGCCTGGACCGTACCGACCAGGCACCCCTGATCCTCCAGCCGGAGCACCCAGTTGAGCCAGCCGACCGCCGGATCGGGCGACCCCGCCGTCATCCGCCGGTAGCGCGCACGCAGGTCCTCGGTGCCGAGCGGCTCACCGCCGATGAAGCTGTGCAGGCCCGGGTCGGACAGCACCTCGGCCATCTCCTCGGCGTGCTCCACCTGGAGCGGAAGCAGCGTCAGCCTGTCGGTCCGGACGGGCTCGGCGGTGATCACACGTTCTCCAGTTCATCGGGTGCCAGCAGCGTACGCCGCACCCGGAGCCGCACCGCGGGCATGCCGTCCGGATCAGGACTCCGGGGCTGAACTGCCCTGTTCGATCTGCTGGATGAGGCGCTTGAGCTGGGTGACCTCGTCCTGGAGGGCGCGGCCGCCGGCGGGGGTGAGGGAGAGCCAGGTGCGGGCGCGCTTCCCCTCGTAGCCCTTCTCGACCTGGATCAGCCCGGCCTTCTCCAGGACGGCCAGGTGCTGGCTGAGGTTTCCGGCGGTGAGGCCGAGGGCCGTGCGCAGGAAGCCGAACTCGACCCGGCGCGCCTGGTGGGCGACGGTGAGGATGCCGAGGCGGACGCGCTGGTGGACCACGTCGTCCAGTCCGTTGACGGGGTGCTGCTCGGGTTCGGTGGTCATGAGACGTCGCGCCGGTCGCGCAGCTCGGCCAGGCGGAAGCCGAGGGCGCCGAGCAGCAGGAGCAGTCCGGGTACGCCGAACCGGGGCAGGGCGGACCAGGGTGAGGTGGCGGAGATTCCCGCCCAGCCGGTGGTGAGCGGCACCAGTTCGATGGCCAGGTACACCACGGTGAGCAGCAGCAGGGCGCGGCTGCGTTCCACCCAGGACAGCACCAGCAGCGGCAGCCCCACTGCGGTGGCGTTCCCGGCGAGCCGTTCGAGGAACTGCGTCGCCCCGGAGGTGGGATCGAGCCGCAGACCGAGGAGATCGACCGGGTCGCCGGGCCGAACCAGACCGTGCCGGAAGCTCCAGAACGCGGTGGCGGTCACCAGGCCGACCAGGGCGATCCCGGTGAGGACGTACGGCCGGACCGGGGTGCCGACTCCGCGGTTACGGGTGCGGCGGATGTAGAAGAACGCCGTCGCGGCGTAGGCGAGGGCGAGTCCGATCGGCCAGTAGACCGGCGAGCCCTGCCTGTACAGGGTGCAGCCACCGCCGGTCGCGGCGTCACCGGCCGGGCAGGGAACGGTCAGGACCTCGAAGGTGAAGCGGCTGACCAGGATTCCGCCCAGCGTGAGCGCGCCCAGCAGCAGGAGGGGGAACCAGGTACCGCGCTGCGCGGCACGGACCCTGCGGGTCAGATCGCCGAGGCCGGCGAGGACTTCGTGAGGGGTGCCCTGCGACGGCACCGATGCGTCTGTCATGCAGTCAGCTTTGCATCACAAACTAGTTGTGGCAAGCAACTCACAGGAGAATGCTCCCCCGATCGGGGGAGGTCGCCGGTGAGCGGCCCGGCCATACTTGCGATCATGATCAAGGGAATCCGGCCGCTGCTGCGCGGCTCCACGTATTCGGGCGCGCTGTTCGCCTACTGCGGTGCGATGGCGAGCCTGCCACTGCTGCCGTTCGCCATGCTGCCGGCGCTGGTCTGGCCGACCGCTCCGTACGGAGTGCAGGCCGCGCTGTGCCTGCTGCTCTGGGCGGCGCTGATCGGTGTGCTCGGGCTGCCCCGCACCACCCGGCGGGTGCTGATCGCCTCGGGCCGTCGACTGCTCGGGGTGCCGTTGCCGCAGGCCCCCACCGGGCCGTCCGGTGCCGATCGTTGGCGGACGCCGCTCTGGCTGGTGCTGCACGTGGCACTGGGGTGGACGGGGGCGCTGGTGAGCGGCGTACTGCTGCTCGCGGGCCTGACCGTTCCGGCGGGCTGGACCGGCAGCGCGGCGCGGGTAACCCTGTTCGGCTGGTCGGCCTCGGTGACGGACGGCTGGAGCTGGGTGGTGGCGCTCTGCTGCGTGCTGCTGGCGCTGGTGGTCTGTGTGCTGGTGACGAACACTCTACGGTGGCTGGCGCCAAGGCTGTTGGGCCCTTCCTCGGCCGAGCGGCTCGCGCTGGCGGCGGAGCGGGAGCTGCAGCTGGCCGAACGCAACCGGCTGGCCCACGAGTTGCACGACTCGATCGGACACACGCTGACGGCGGCCACCATCCAGGCCGCGGTGGCGGGCGAGGTGCTCTCCGCCGACCCGGTGGCGGCGCGGGCCGCCCTGCGCAGCATCGAGGAGTCGACCCGGGCCGCGCTGGAGGACCTGGACTACGTGCTGGGCGTGCTGCGCGAGGAGGAGGCGGGCACGGCGCCGACCCGGACCCTGGCCGACCTGCCGGAGCTGTTGGACCGGTTGCGGCACGCGGGAGCGGTGGTGCAGCCCGAGCTGTCGGGCGAGTTGGCGCAGGTCCAGGGGACGCTCTCGCGGGCGGCGTACCGGATCCTGCAGGAGGGTCTGACGAACGCGTTGCGGCACGGGGCGGGCGGTCCGATCGAGGTCCGGGTGGCGGCCGCGTCGGA
This sequence comes from Kitasatospora sp. Root107, assembly GCF_001424875.1. Classification (GTDB taxonomy): domain Bacteria; phylum Actinomycetota; class Actinomycetes; order Streptomycetales; family Streptomycetaceae; genus Kitasatospora. The sequence continues at coordinate 21,053 of NZ_LMCT01000025.1, forward strand.
CGGGCTGGAGCTCACCGTGGTCAACCGGACCGGCGCGGGGGCGGGCCCGGGTGCGTTCCCGACCTCCGGGCACGGCCTGCCCGGGCTGGCCGAGCGGGTGCGGCTGCTGAACGGTGAGCTGACGGCGGGTCCGGACGGGTCGCAGCACTGGCGACTGGCGGTCCGGCTCCCGGTGCGGCTGTCCGCATGACCGGCTCCGAGCCGGGCGGCGCCGTCCCGACCGGCGCCCCCGTCACGCTCCTGATCGCGGACGACGACGAGGTGACCCGCAGCGGTCTGCGCACGCTGCTCGCGGCGCAGCCGGGGATCACGGTGGTCGGCGAGGCCGCCGACGGTGTCGAGGCGCTCGAACAGGCCCGGCTGCTGCGGCCGGACGTGGTCCTGATGGACGTACGGATGCCGCGGCGCAACGGGATCGAGGCCACCCGGCAGTTACTGGCCGAGCCGGGAGAACCGCCGAAGGTCGTGATGATCACCACCTTCGAGAACGACGGCTACGTCACCGCCGCGCTCAGTGCGGGGGCCAGCGGGTTCGTGCTCAAGCGGCTGCCGGTCCGGCAGATCGCCGAGGCCGTGCGGGTGGCGGCGGCGGGCGAGGCGATCCTGTTCCCGGCGGCGCTGCGCCGGATGGTCTCCGCCCGTCCGTTGGGTTCCGCCGAGGCCCTGCCGAGAGCGGCGCTGACGGGGCGTGAGGAGGAGGTGCTGCGGCTGGTGGCCACCGGCCTGTCCAACCCGGAGATCGCGGAGTCGCTCACGGTGAGCCAGGAGACGGTCAAGACGCACGTCGGGAACGTACTGACCAAGCTCGGCGCGCAGAACCGGACCCATGCGGTGGTGATCGCGTACGAGTCCGGTCTGGTGGTGCCGGGGATCGCCGGCTGACCCGTCCCGGAGGTTGGGTAGTCTGGCCGTCCATGAGTGATCTTCATGCCCTGCCGTCCACCGGTCTCACCCTGACCGCCGGTCAGGCCGCCTGCTCCGCCCTGGACGTCGCCGCCAACATCGCCACCGCCGCCGAACTGGTCCGGCGGTCCGCCGACCAGGGGTCCGCACTGCTCGTGCTGCCGGAGCTCTTCCTGACCGGCTACGAACTCCAGGGCATCGTCGCCGACCCAGGCACCCACACCCTCGGTCCGGCCGACCCCCGGCTCGACCCGCTGGCCACCGCCTGTGCCGAGACCCGCACGGCCGTCGTGGTCGGCGCTCCGACCCGTCACCAGGACAGCGGTCAACTCCGCATCTCGGCCCTGGTGTTGGGCCGCGACGGACACTTCGTCACCCAGTATGACAAGCAGCACTCCACCCCCAACGAACGGGCCGCCGGCTTCAGCCCCGGCACCGAGGGCTGCACCCTCACCCTGGACGGCTGGCGCCTGGGCCTCGGCATCTGCTGGGACCTGGGCTTCCCCGAGCACGCCCGTGCCGCCGCCCTGGACGGCGCCCACGCCTACCTCCTCGGCGCGATGCTCGGCCGGGGCAGCGGCGCCCACCAGCGCACCACCGTCCTCCCGGCCCGCGCCCTCGACAACACCAGCTACACCCTGCTGGCCAACCACTGCGCCCCGAGCGGCCCGTACCACGGCTGCGGCGGCAGCGCGGTCTGGAACCCCGACGGCACCCTGCTCACCGAGGCAGGCCCCGACGGCCCCGCCCTCGCCACGGCCCACCTCTCCCCCACCGCCCTGGCCCGGGCCCGCGCGGACGACCCGGTCCTGACCGACCCCTCGCTCACCGCCCCGACTCTCCCCCGCAGGGCCGCCACCCTCGGTTGACGGGTGGTCAGGCGGGTTCGGTCCGGGTGGTGAGCAGCTCGCGGGCGCCGGCCCGTACGGCGGGCCAGTCGGTCGCGCACTCCCGCTCCAGGGCCCGCCGCAGCCAGGTGGCCCGCTCCCGCTGCTCGTGCCGGAGGTGCTCCAGGTCGAGCTCGACGCCGACCGGTGCTCCGGTGGTCTCCAGCGCGGTGACGCGCAGTTCCATCTCCGCCAGCAGCGACCGGTCGAACTCGTGCACGGCGGCGAGGAACGAGGCCGTCGGCATGGTGACCCGCCCGGTCATCGGAGCCGCGAACTCGATCTCGGCGCCGGGCCGGTACTGCCAGGTGACGGTGACGCTGTCGTGGTCGTCACCCGTCACCCGCCACCAGCGGATGTACGGCGCTTCCGACAGGTGACCCATCGGCAGCGCGTGGTCGGCGTGCCAGGAACCCGCCTCCTCGGCTTCCGGCGAGTTCTCCCGCGACGCCCGGCCGACGTCGCGGGAGACGAAGTCCAGCAGGTCCGCCGGCACCGGCTCCAGGGCCTCCGGCAGCACCTCGATCACGTCTTCCCAGAGCCTCACCACGTAGTAGTCGACGTACGGGTTCTGCTCGTCGTCGCCGGGCTCCTGCCGCGAATAACGCAGCAGTTCGTGGCCGTCCACGTCGATGCAGTACCAGCCGTCGGTCAGGGCGAACCAGTGCAGCGCGGGAGGCTCACTGCCCCACGGCCGGACGTCCTCCACTGGCGTCAGTTCGAACCGGAAGCGAATCACCGGCCAAGTCTGACAGCCTCAGGCGCAGTCGTACGTGAAGGATACGCCCGCCGTGTGGGAGTCCGGGGAGAGCACCTCCAGGGTGGCGGTGGCGTCCATCGAGCCCTCGCCGTGGAAGGACCAGCGGAGCACCAACTCGGTCGTGCGGTGGCCTCGGGTGATGTGCTGGGCGAGTTCGCCGGAGTCCGTTCCATCGCTGCGGCGCCAGCGGTAGCGGAGGTCGCCGCCACCGCCGTCGGTGGCCAGGGTGGCCCGGATCACCTGGGTGCCCTCACAGCCGAGTGGCGCCGGGTCGGTCTCCATCGCCACCGACTCGACCACCATGGGCCGGCCGTACTGCTGCCAGGCCCAGTAGCCGAGGGCAGCGAGCAGGGCGAGCAGCAGCGGGAGGACCAGCCACCGCTTCCACCGGCGCTTGCGCGGTGGCTCGGCGGTGCCGTGCCAGACGGCGGCGGCCWGCGGCGGGACGCCGGGGCCGAACCGGCGCAGGCCGTCCGGCTGGAACGGTCCGGCCGCGGCGGCCGGGGCCTCCGGCCGGGTGCGGTCGTCGGCAGCGGGCGCGGGCCAGACCTCGGGGTCGAGGAAGGTCGCGCTCTCGAAGCCGGTCGCCTCGGCCGGCAGCCGCAGGTGCACCGTGCTCCCGGCCGGCGGCGGGCCGAGCCGGACGGTGCCGGAGGACTCGTCCTGGTTCAGCCGGACCGTCAACTCCTCGTTCAGCGCCGCAGCCTGGGCCGCCGCCTCCGCCGGTTCGATCCGCAGCTGGACGGTCGCGTTCGGCCCGGCCACCGGGCCGCCGAGCCGGACGGTCTGCTCGGGAGCAGGAGCGGGAGCGGGAACAGCAGCGGGCGCGGGTTCGGCAGGCTTGGTCCGGCGCACCGGGCCGAGCGCCACCACGGGTACGGGTACGGGTGCGGGCTCCGCGTCCGCCGGCTTCCCGAGGCGCACGGTACGGTCCGGTTCGGACGCCGGTGGAGTGGTCATAGCTGTCCTGCTCTCAGCGGGGCGGGTTGCAAGTGGTGGTGTTCAGGCTGAAGGTCGAGCCCTGTCCCCTGCTGGCGGCCGGCGAACTGGCCAGCCGGACGCTCAGCGTCCAGGCGTTGCCGAAGGGCATCGAGTCGCTGAACTTGACGCTCCGTTGGCCCTGGGGCAGCGCGACCGTGTGGGTGACCGGCAGCTTGGACGCGCTGCTGGTCCAGGTCAGCGTCAGGGTCCCGGCGGCGGCCCCGTCGGTGCTGACCGTGCCCGAGACCGTCATGTACGAAGGCGTACAGCTCGCCGAGCCCGCGATGGCCAGCACCCGCAGCGGCGGTGCGGGCGGCGTCACGGTCGGCGTGGGCGGGGGTGTGCTGACGGTCGGCGTCGGAGTGGGGTTCGCCGACATGGTGGCGGACGGAGTCGGCGTCGGGGCCTTCGTGCTCGAACTCGGGCTCGGCGGTGCCGCCACGGTCGCCGAGGCGGACGCGCTCGGCGACTCGGAGGGCGAAGCCGAGGCAGCAGGGGAAGCGCTCGGCGACTCGGAACCCGAAGGCGAAGGCGAAGGTCCGGCCGCCGCCCCGAGCGTCGTGGTCGCCTTCGGCGCGGCCACCGTCGTGCTCCCGCCGAAGCCGGGCGCTCCCGCCACCGCGACCCCGGCCAGCGCCCCGGCCACCAGCACCACCCCGACGCCCGCGCTCACCAGCTTGGCCGGCCGCCCGAGCCGCCCCCGCCCGGCGGCCCCCCGACCCACCGTCGTGGTGGCGAACGAGGTACTGCCCACCGACGGCGCGCCGCCGTACGGCAGCAGCCCGGGCAGCAGGGCGACCAGCGCAGCGAGCCGGTGCCGCCCCCTGGTCTCCCAGTCCGATCCGTACGCGGCGCCCGCCACCGCCTCCAACTGCTCGATCAACAGGGCGGCGCCGTCCGGCCGCTGCTCCGGCGTCTTGGCCAGGCCGGCCAGGATCAGCGGACGCAGCGCCTCGGGCGCCTGCTCGGCCGGGATCTCCGCCTCGGTGTGCTGGACGGCCAGCTCGATCAGCGTGGTGCCGGAGTAGGGCTTGGCGCCGGTCAGGCACTCGAAGAAGGTGGCGGTCGCGGCGTAGACGTCGGTGGTGGGTGCGGCGGGCCGGCCGGCCCACTGCTCGGGGGCCATGTAGGCGGGGGTGCCGGCGATCGCGCCGGTGGTGCCGACCCGGACCGCGATGCCGAAGTCGACCAGCTTCGACGAGCCGTCCGTGGCGACCAGCACGTTGCCCGGCTTGTAGTCGCGGTGCACAACCCCGGCCCGGTGGGCGGCGACCAGGCCGAGCAGCGAGCCCTTGAGCACGGTGAGAGCGGCCTCCGGCCCGGTGGCACCCTCGGCCCGGAGCAGGTCGCGCAGCGAGATGCCGTCGATCAGCTCCATCACGATCGCGGCCCCGTACGGGCTCTCCACGTACTCGTAGAGCCGGGCGATGTACGGGGAGTGCAGGGCGGCGAGCAGTTCGGCCTCGGCCCGGAAGCCCTCGTGGTCGGCGGCAGCTCCCGACAGGTACTTGACCGCGACCGGCGTACCGGTGGCCCGGTGCTGGGCCAGCACCACGCGTCCGGCCGCGCCCGCACCGAGTTCGCGCCCGTGCTCGTAGTCCGGCAGCTCCCACCGCTGGTCCTGCGGTCCGGCCTTGGCTGTCGCGTCGTCCATCTGTTCCACCCCCGAGAGGTCGGTCCACACCGCATGTGGCCACCGAGAGTGACGCGGTCGAAGGCCGACAGGTTCCGGCCCGCGGGCGATGATAGGTCACAACTTGACTGCTCCGTGTACTCCTTACCGGATCGACCGGGCTCTCGCGCAGACGTACGAGGGATGGTTCGTGGTCACTGTCCGTCGCCCCGGACGGCCCCGTGCCCGAAAATCCCGTTGCCCGCGGTCCCCCTGCATACGATCATCCCGGGCATGGACCTTCCCCTGCAGGTGATCGAGCTGGACGACCTGACGCTGCGTCGCTTCGACGGCGAGGCGGACCTCCCGGAGCTGCTCCGGGTGATCGAGGAGTCGTTGGAGCACCTGCGGCCCTGGATGGCCTGGGTGGCCGAGCACAGTCCGGCCAAGACCGCCGAGTTCCTCGGCCGCCGCGCGGAGTGCTGGGCCGACGGGTCGGAGTACACCTACGCGATCGTGCTGGACGGGGCGATCGTCGGCATCTGCGGCCTTTTCCGACGCGATGACACTCCGGTCGACGGCCGCGAGATCGGTTACTGGCTGCACCCCGCCGCCACCGGCCGCGGTCTGGCCACCCGGACTGCCCGGGCGGTGACCGAACAGGCCTTCCGCCTTCCCGGGGTGGAATTCGTCGAGATCGTGCACGATGCGGCCAACGTCGCCAGTGGCGCGGTGCCGGCCAGGCTCGGCTACGCCGAACACCTCCGGCGCCCGGTCGAGCCCCTCGCCCCGGCCGAGACCGGCGAGGATCTGGTCTGGCGGCTGACACGTCGTCAGTATGCGACTCCGGCCGGGGCACACTGAGCAGCCATCCACAGGAGAAGGGGCATCCGCCGAGCGGGTGCCCTTCTTTGTTTTCCAATTGCACATAATCGCCCGACTGCCATTCTCTGCCCCTTTCGCCACGCCCTGACTGACCATCAGGGCAGAATTTCGCCGATTCCCGGGCCGCCGAGCCGAGTTGTCGCCCGGAAAGGCTTGACGCCGAAAGTTGGTCTAGTCCAATGTGAGGGAAGCGGCTCGTGTGGCGTCCATTCCCCACGGCCGGATTCCAACGCCCTCTCCCTCGACGGGAATCCGGGCCACGTCGACCACCCCACCTGGAGTGACTGCATGCCGACGCCCGACGACCGGTATCTGCACCGTGCCGCAACCGACCGCCCGTACTTCAGCGCGGACGGCGAGACGTACCTCGCCCGGACGGCGCTGCGGGAGATCCGGAAGACCCGGCCGCTGCGCGTCCTCTCCGAGGAGGACTACACCTTCTGGCAGACCTACGGCTACGTGATCGTCAAGCAGGCCGTCCCCGCCGAGGACGCCAGGCAACTGCTGGACTTCGCCTGGGAGTTCCAGGGCATGGACCCGGACCGCCCCGACACCTGGTACCCCGAGCGCCCCTACCGGGACGAGCTCGACCGGCACCTGCACGTCTACGGTTTCGTCGAGGCGTACCAGCACCGGCTGCAGTGGGCCATGCGGCAGAGCCCGCGGATCTACGACGCCTTCGTCGACGTCTGGGACAGCGAGGAGCTCTGGGTCACCCTGGACCGGCTCAACCTCAACCCGCCCAACACCGGTAACCGTTCGCGTTCACTGATCGAGGCCACCGAGAGCGGCTTCGACATCGAACTGCACTGGGACATCGACACCACCCAGGGCATCCTCCCGCAGCGCGTGCAGGGCATCATCGCCCTCAACGACACCCGGGCCGACCACGGTGGTTTCCAGTGCAACCCGGAGCTCTTCCGGCAGTTCAACCAGTGGCAGGCCGCCCAGCCCGCCGACCGCGACCCGATCCGGCCCGCCGTGGACCGCGCCGAACTCCCGGTGGTGCGACCCGAACTCCAGGCCGGTGACCTGCTGATCTGGAACGGCCTGCTGGCCCACGGCGTCGCCGCCAACACCTCCGCCGACGGCGTCCGGGCGGTCCAGTACCTCTCGATGATGCCCGCCCTGGAGGAGCACGAGGAGCTGCGCAGCTCCCGGATCAACTCCTGGCGCACCCTCAGCACCCCCGAGTGGAACTGGACCCTGGTCGGTGACGCCGTCCAGCCCGAGTCGGAGCGCTACGGCAGCCCCGAACTCGACGAGCTCGGCGAGAAGTTGCTCGGCCTCAGGTCCTGGCGCGGACAGGACGCCGAGAAGTGATCCCGAGCGCCGGACTGCGGACCGCGCTGGCCGCCGCCACCGGGGACCGGATCGTCTACGACCTGGCCGGGATCGGCGAGCGCTACGCCGCGCTGGTCGAGGAGTTGCCCGGGGTCGCGGTCAGGTTCGCCCTGAAAGCCTGCCCCGTGGACGAAGTGCTGTCCCAACTGGCCGGGCAGGGCGCCGGGTTCGATGCGGCCAGCCCCAACGAGATCACCCAGGCGCTGCGCACCGGCGTGCCGGCCGACCGGGTGCACTACGGAAACACCGTCAAGTCCGACCGGGGCATCGCCGAGGCGTACCGGCTCGGGATCAGGGACTTCGCCACCGACAGCCTGGAGGACGTCGCCGCGATCGCCGCGCACGCCCCCGGCGCCCGGGTGTTCTGCCGGCTGGCCACCAGCGGGGAGGGCGCACTCTGGGGGCTGAGCCGGAAGTTCGGCTGCTCGGCGGCCGACGCGGTGCTGGTGCTGACGGCCGCCCGGACGGCGGGGCTGACCCCGGCGGGCCTGTCGGTGCACGTCGGCTCGCAGCAGATGACCACCGAGGCCTGGCAGGACGCCTTCGAGCAGCTGGGCGAGGTGCTGGAGACGCTCGGCCGGCACGGCATCAGGCTCGACCACGTCAACCTCGGCGGCGGGCTGCCCGCGCTCGGCTACCAGGACCGGCACGGCAGGCCGCTCGACCCGCCGCTGGACAAGATGTTCGCGGTGATCCGGGAGGGCACCGAGCGGCTCAGGGAACTCGCGGGCGGCACCCTGGACTTCGTCATCGAGCCCGGCCGCCACCTGGTGGCCGACCAGGGCGCGATCCGGGCGCACGTGTACCGGCTGTCGTCCCGCCGGCAGCCGGGCGGCGAGCGGCAGCACTGGCTCTACCTGAGCTGCGGCAAGTTCAACGGCCTCTACGAGATGGACGAGTTGCAGTACCGGCTGGTCTTCCCGACCCACCCGGACGCGGAGTACGTCCCGGCCGTGGTGGCCGGTCCGACCTGCGACAGCGACGACGCCTACGACTCCGAGCACGCCCGGGTCCCGGTGCCCCGCGCGGTGGCCTCCGGCGACCCGGTCTGGATCCTCTCCAGCGGTGCCTACGCCACCAGTTACCTGACCCAGGGCTTCAACGGCTTCGACCCGCTGCCCTGCACCATGGTCAGCTGACCGCCCGTCAGGGCCCGAGCAGCTCCGCCAGGTCGTAGCCCACCGGCTCCTCCAGCTGCTCGTACGTGCAGGACTCCGGCTCCCGGTCCGGGCGCCAGCGCTTGAACTGGGTGGTGTGCCGGAACCGGGTGCCCTCCATGTGGTCGTAGCCGACCTCGCAGACCCGCTCCGGCCGCAGCGGCACCCAGCTCAGGTCCTTGCCGCCGGTCCACCGGCTCTGCCCGCCGGGCAGCCGGCCGGACGCCTGGGCCTCCTCGTCCTGCCAGGCCATCCACGGGTGCTCGGCCCCCTCCGGCAGCCGCAACTCCGCCAGCTCCTCGACCAGTTCGGCCCGCCGGGCCATGGTGAACGAGGCGCAGACACCGACGTGCTGGAGCTTCCCGGCACCGTCGTACAGGCCGAGCAGCAGCGAGCCGACCACCGGTCCGCTCTTGTGCTCCCGGTAGCCGGCCAGCACGCAGTCGGCGGTCCTGGTGTGCTTGATCTTGTACATCGCCCGGGCGCCCGGCTGGTACGGCTGGTCGAGCTGCTTGGCCACCAGCCCGTCCAGACCCGCGCCCTCGAACTGGCCGAACCAGCGCTCGGCCACTGCCAGGTCCGTGGTCGCCGGAGCCAGGTGGACCGGCGGCCGGGCCTCGGCCAGTGCGGCCACCAGCGCCTCCCGACGCTCACTCAGCGGCCGCTCCAGGTACGAGTCCCCGCCGAGGGCGAGCAGGTCGAAGGCGACGAACGAGGCGGGCGTGCGCTCGGCCAGGGTGCGGACCCGGGAGGCCGCCGGGTGGATGCGTTCCAACAGCTCCTCGAAGTGCAGCCGCCCGTCGTGGGCGATCACGATCTCGCCGTCGATCACGCACCGCTCCGGCAGCTCGGCCCGCACCGCCTCGACCACCTCGGGGAAGTACCGGGTCAGCACGGCTGTACCGATGGTCCCCGAGGCCGGTTCCCTCCCCTGCGNTCGCCGTCCCGGAACACGATCGCCCGGAAGCCGTCCCACTCGCCGTCCCGGAACACGATCGCCCGGAAGCCGTCCCACTTCGCCTCGTAGTGCAGGCCGGGCGGGATCTTCGTCACCGCCTTGGCCAGCATCGGCGAGACGGGCGGCAGCACGGGGAGGTCCATACCCCGATGGTGGCGGTCCGTCAGCCCGAACGCCCGTCAGGACGGGCGGCCCCGGCCCGGTCGGCCTAGCGTGAGGAGCATGGCGAGTGCGGCGATCGAGTTGGACGTGGACGGCCGGGCGGTGCGGCTGTCCAGCCCGGACAAGGTGTACTTCCCCGAGCACGGGTACACCAAGCGGGACGTGGCGGAGTACTACCTGGCGGTGGCCCCCGGCGCGCTGCGCGGGCTGCGCGACCGGCCGACCACGCTGCAAGCAGCGCTTCCCGGACGGGATCGAGGGCGAGTTCTTCTACCAGAAGCGCGCCCCGAAGAGCCTGCCGGACTGGCTGCCGACCGCCCGGATCGCCTTCCCCAGCGGCCGCAGCGCCGACGAGATCTGCCCGACCGAGGCGGCCGCCGTGCTCTGGGCGGTCAACCTGGGCTGCCTGACCTTCCACCCCTGGCCGGTCCGCCGCGCGGACACCGAGCACCCGGACGAGCTGCGGATCGACCTCGACCCGCAGCCGGGCACCGACTTCCACGACGCCGTCCGGGCCGCGCACGAGCTGCGCGCCGTCCTCGAGGAGCACGGCCTGCGCGGCTGGCCGAAGACCTCCGGTGGGCGCGGCCTGCACGTGTACGTGCCGATCGTGCCGGAGTGGACCTTCGCCGACTGCCGGCACGCGGTGATCGCGCTCGGGCGGGAGCTGGAGCGCCGGATGCCCGGCAAGGTGACCACCAACTGGTGGAAGGAGGAGCGCGGCGAGCGGATCTTCGTGGACTACAACCAGATGGCCAGGGACCGCACCATCGCCTCGCCCTACTCCGTCCGGCCGCGACCGGAGGCGACCGTCTCGGCGCCGCTGCGCTGGGAGGAGCTGGACGAGGTCGCCCCGCTCGACTTCACCATCCGCACCATGCCCGCCCGCTACGCCGAGCTGGGCGACCTGCACGCGGATCTGCCCGAGCACGCGTTCCGGCTCGACCCGCTGCTGGAGCTGGCGGAGCGTCAGGCCACCCGCCGGACCACCCCAAGGTCGAGGGCGAACCGCCGTACCCGCCGGACCACCCCAAGGTCGAGGGCGAACCGCCGCGGGTGCAGCCGAGCCGGGCCCGCAAGCACTGACGAATAATCACCACACCGGCGCTGACCGGCGGGGTACCGTCCTGCCATGACCATGATCTCTTCAGCCCAGCCGGTGACGCCGGACGACCTCGACCTGGCCGTCCGGCTCGCCGTCGACACCCTGCGCGAGGCGCCCGAGGCGGCCTGGGACCGCCCCGCCGGTTCGCTGGAGTGGACCTGCTGGGAGACCGCCGAGCACCTGGCGGACGACCTCTTCTCGTACGCCACCCAGATCGGCCCGCGCACCCCGTCGCTGGAGCGCGAGGTGCCGTTCAGCTGGGAACGCAAGCGGCCGGGCGGCCCCGCCAACGCGATCGGCGTCGACCGCGCGGCCGGGCCCGCCGGGCTGTGCCAGGTGCTGGAGGCCACCGGCGCGCTGCTGGTCGCGATGAGCCGCTGCACGCCGCCGCAGGTCCGCGCCCACCACGTCTTCGGCATCTCCGACCCCGAGGGCTTCACCGCCATGGGCATCGTGGAGATCCTGGCCCACACCCACGACCTGGCCGAGGGCCTCGGCCTGTCCTGGACCCCGCCCGCCGACCTCTGCGCCCGCGTGCTGGCCAGGCTCTTCCCCGACTCCCCCACCGACACCGACCCCTGGCCCACCCTGCTCTGGTCCACCGGCCGCGGCGAGCTCCCGGGCCGGCCCCGCCTCACCAAGTGGCGCTGGAACGGCGTACCGGCCGACGAGCGCTGACCCGGCCCCGGCTACCGCAGCATCGCCAGCCGGCTCGCGGTCCGGTCCAGGTCACGCAGCAGCGCGGAGTCGGCCGGGAGGCCGGACAGCGGGTCGGCACCGATCAGGAACAGGCGAACGTCCCGGTCGCAGCACACGTCCACCAGGTTGGCGAACCGCTGCCGTCCGTCGGCTGTACAGGCGGCCAGCGGCGGGACGCCGTCCAGCACCACGGTGCCGAAGCGTTCGGCCAGGGCCAGGTAGTCGGGCACCGAGGTCCGGTCCTCGCAGAGCTCCCGGAAGCCGAACCAGACCAGCTCCCCCCGGGCGGCCCGGGCCGGCAGGGTCCGCAGGTGTGCGGCGACCGCGACGGCTTCGCCGGGCTCCGGCGCGGCGAGTCCGGGCGGGAGCGTGCCGGCCGGCAGCCGGGCGCCCGAGGCGAACCGCCGTCCGCCCTCGGCCTGGTGGGGCAGGCGGCGGAAGTCCACCGGTCCGGAGACGTCCAGCACCTCCATCCGCTGCTCGATCAGCCGGATGGTCGGCTCGAACAGGTGGTGGTAGAGCGGGTCGGGCATCAGCCCGGCGGGCGGGTAGTTGGAGGTGGTGACCAGGGTGACCCGCCGCTCCAGCAGGGTGCGGAACAGGCGGGCGACCAGCATCGCGTCACCGGCGTCGTGGGCGTGGAACTCGTCGAAGACCAGTACCCGGCAGTCCCCGAGCAGTTCGGCCACCGCCCGGTCGACCGCGCTGGCGTGCACCGGACCGTCGGCCGGGCGGCCCACGCCGTCGTGCAGCCGCCGGAAGAAGTCGTGGAAGTGCAGTCGCCGCTTGCGGGTGGTCGGCAGGCCCTCGAAGAAGGTGTCCACCAGCCAGCTCTTGCCCCGCCCGACCGGCCCCCAGACGTACAGGCTGCCCGGCGGCCGCCGGTGGAACAGCCCACCGGCCCTGGCCAGTTCACCCGCCAGCCGGGACAGCCGGTCGACCGCCGGCTGCTGGGCCGGGTCGACGGTGAACCCGCGCTGCCCGGCGGCCGCCCGGAAGTGACGGCGCATCAACTCTTCGTGCTTCTCGCTCACGTTTTCGGACCCTAGCAGTGCCTAGGATCGGTCAGATGATCGCCTATGCGCTCGCCATCTTGCTGCTGGTGGTCTTCGGCCGGAACGTCCGCCGGGACCGCCGCCGGTTCAGTAACGCCGTGCTGCTCGGGCTCGCGGTGGCCTTCTTCGTGCTGGGTGTGCTCGGCGAGCTCGACCGGCTCCCGGGTGGGGTGCTGGACGCCGTCGAGGTGCTGACCCCGTTCGCCGCGGTGCCGGCCGCGGTGGCGGTGGCTGTCTGCCTGCTCGCCAACGGCGTGGTGATGGCCCGTCAGGAGGGCAGCGGGCGGGCGGCCAACCTGCTGTCGCTCGGCGCCGGTCTGGCTGTGCTCGGCGTGCTCGCCCTGCTCTTGACGGCGGCCCGGGTCGACTCGCGGCCGCTGCACGTGGTGGCGGGCGCGATCCTGCTGCCCGCCGGGTACCTGGCCTTCCTGCTGCTCTGCTTCCTCGGGTACTCCTGGCTGTACGGGCGGCTGCCGGTCCGCCGCGACGCGGACTTCGTGGTGGTGCTCGGCGCGGGGCTGGTGAACGGCACCGAGGTGCCGCCGCTGCTGGCCGCCCGGCTGGACCGAGCGTTCGACCTCTGCGTGGCGCAGGACGCCCGGGACCGTCCGCCGGTCCTGGTGGTCTCGGGCGGCAAGGGATCCGACGAGCAGTGCTCCGAGGCCGCCGCGATGGCCCGGTACCTGACGGGGCGTGGGCTCCCGGCCGACCGGATCCGGCTGGAGGACCGGTCCCGCAACACCGTCGAGAACATCGGGTTCAGCGCGGCCGTGATGTCGGCCGAGCGGGAGCAGTACCGCTGCGTGGTGGTGACCAACGACTTCCACGTCCTGCGCACCGCGCTGATCACCCGCCGGGCCGGCGTCCCGGGCCAGGTGACCGGCGCGCCGACGGCCGGCTACTACTGGCCGAGCGCCGTGCTGCGGGAGTTCGCCGCCGTGCTGGTCTCGTACCCCGTCATGAACGCCTGCGCGATCCTGCTGCTGGTGCTGCTCGGCGGCGCGGCCGGCTGGCGGGACTGACGCCGGGTCACCCGCGCGGGGCGGTGCGCCGGATCACCTCGACGGCGTACCCGATCTGGGCGTCCGTCAGGTCGCCGCGCGCGGTGAGCCGGAGCCGGGAGATGCCGTCGGGCACGGACGGCGGGCGGAAGCAGCCCACCGCGAGACCGGCGGTCCGGCAGTCGGCGGCCCAGGCCACGGCGGCCTCCGGGCCGGGGGCGCGGACCGAGACCACGGCCGCGTCCGGGGTGCTGGCCTCCAGTCCGGCGGCGGTGAGCTGCGCGGACAGCAGCCGGGCCACCTCGCGGGCCCGGTCGGCGCGCTGCGGTTCGGCCCGCAGCAGGCGCAGCGCCGCCAGCGCGGCTCCGGCGGCGGCCGGAGCCAGGCCGGTGTCGAAGATGAAGGTGCGGGCGGTCTCGGTCAGGTGCCTGATCACCCGTCGGGGGCCAACCACCGCGCCGCCCTGCGAGCCGAGCGACTTGGAGAGGGTGACGGTGGCGACCGTGTCGGGCGCCCCGGCCAGACCGGCGGCGGCCAGTGCGCCGCTGCCGCCGGGGCCGAGCACCCCGAGGCCGTGCGCGTCGTCGATCAGCAGCGCGGCACCGTGCGCGCGGGCGGCGGCGGAGAGCTCCCCGACCCGGGCGGCGTTGCCGTCCACCGAGAACACCGAGTCGCTGACCACCAGCGCCCGCCGGTGGGTCCGCGCGGCCAGCACCTCGGCGACGGCGGCCGGGTCGTCGTGCGGCGCCCGGTGCACCTCGCTGCGGGAGAGGCGGCAGCCGTCGATCAGCGAGGCGTGGTTGTAGGCGTCCGAGACGATCAGCGTGTCGGGGTCGGTCAGCGCGGTGAGCGCCGCCAGGTTCGCGGCGTAGCCGGAGGAGAAGACCAGCGCGGCCTCGGCCCCGCAGAAGTCGGCCAGCTCCAGTTCGAGTTCGGTGTGCAGCGCGGTGGTGCCGGTCACCAGCCGGGAGCCGGTGGCGCCGCCGCCCCAGCGCAGGGCGGCGTCGGCGGCGGCCCGGGTGACGGCCGGGTGGCGGACCAGGCCGAGGTAGTCGTTGCCGGCCAGGTCGAGCACCGGGTCCTCGGCGGGGCGGCTGCGCAGCGTCCGGGTCAGCCCGGCGGCGGCGCGCAGGTCGGCGGCCTGGTCCAGCCAGTCGAAGACGGCGGCGGGAGCCAGCGGCTCGGCGGTGACGGGGGCGGCGGAGTTGACCATGGCCGCACTCTGTCACCCGTCCCGCCCGCCGGGCAACGGGCCGTCCTCCTCACCGCTGCCCGGCGGACGGCTCTCACCTGCGGGTTCATCGCTTCCGGCGAGGCGTCGTGTGGCTCAGTTCACCCGGACCACGAGCTTGCCGAACCGGTGGCCGTGCTCGAGGTCGCTGTGGGCGGCCCTGATCTCGTCCATCGGGTAGACGTGGATCGGGCGGCGGTGATCTCGCCGGCCGCGATCCGGTCCAGGTAGCGCTGCAGCACCTCGGCCGGGAGGTCGCCGGCCTCGCCGCCGTAGGCGGACAGCCGGACGCCGCGCGGCAGGTAGCCGATCGGGTAGAAGTCCGGCACCGTCCACTGGTTGGAGAGCATCCCGGTGAAACAGACCGTGCCGTGCACCCGGGCCGCCGCCAGCGTGTCGGGCAGGGTCGGGGTGCCGACCAGTTCGAGCGCCGCGTCCACCCCGGCCGGGAAGATCTCCCGGACCTGGGCGGCCACCTTGCCGTCGTCCACCAACGGGTGGTCGACGCCGTGCTCGGCCAGCGCGCCGAGCCGGTCGGGGTCGCGGGTGGTGGAGAGCACGGTGGCGCCGAGGTCCTTGGCCAGGGTGGCGACGACCAGGCCGAGCGCCGAGGTGCCGCCCCGGATCAGCAGCGACTGACCCGGCCTCAGGTTCAGCCCGACGGTGATCGAGCCGTACGCGGTCTGCAGGGTCTCCGGGACGGCGCCGAGCACCTCCCAGGGCAGCTCGGACGCGAACGGGATGACCTGCTCGCGCGGCACCACCGTGTACTCCGCGTAGCCGCCGTCGAAGGTCCGGCCCATGCCGCCCATCATGGTCATCACCTGCTGCCCGGGGCGCAGCACGCCGTCCGGGTCCAGGTCCACCGTCCCGGTCGCCTCGATGCCGAGCACCCGGGGGAAGGTCACGCCCTCGGCCAGCCCGAGCCGGGTGTGCAGCTCGGAGCGGTTCAGCCCGAATGCCTCCACCTTGATCCGCACCCAGCCGGGCGTGGGCTCCGGCTTCGGCAGCCGGACCACCCGCAGCAGCTCCACCGGCCCCGGCGCCTCCAGCACTGCGGCCCGCATCGTGGTGTCCATCGCGATCTCCTCGGTCGTCCGGGTCCCTGTCGAGGGACAACTCTCCGACAGCCGGAACGTGTTCCGGGCAGGCCGCGCCGAACGGGTGGTTCCCGGCGGTTCGGCGCCCCGGTCCG
>NZ_LMCT01000025.1:36992-108797 GCF_001424875.1 Kitasatospora sp. Root107
CGACCGCCCGGCGTGACCCGAAAGAGAGGCCCTAGTGCGCGACCGCCCGGCGTGACCCGAAAGAGAGGCCCTAGTGCGCGCGAGTGACCGCAGTACCGACGGCGAACACCTGGCGGAGCCGGACCTGCAGGAGAAGGGTCTGCGCTCCGGCGCGGTCGGCCTGGTGGCGAGCGTGGTGCTCAGCGTCTCCTCGGTGGCGCCGGTGTACGCGCTGACCGCGACCCTGGGGCCGACGGTGGGTCAGGTCGGGCTGCAGATGCCCGCGGTGTTCCTGGCCGGCTTCCTGCCGATGCTGCTGGTGGCCTTCGCGTACCGGGAGCTGAACCGGGTGATGCCGGACTGCGGCACCTCGTTCACCTGGACCGCGAAGGCGTTCGGCCCGCACGTCGGCTGGATGTGCGGCTGGGGTCTGGTGGTGGCCACCATCATCGTGCTCTCCAACCTGGCCGGGGTGGCGGTCTCGTTCTTCTACCTCTTCCTGGCCCGGGTCTTCGACCACCCCGGCCTGGCGGATCTGGCGGACAACAAGGGCCTCAACGTCCTGACCTGCGTGGTCTTCGTCGCCGCCGCCACCGCGATCGCCTACCGGGGGGTCGGGCTCACCAAGGAGGTCCAGTACGTCCTGGTGGGACTCCAGTTGGTGGTGCTGGCGCTGTTCGCGCTGTTCGCCTTCGTCAAGGCCGACCAGGGGCGCTCCGAGCTGGCCATCGAGTTCAGCTGGCAGTGGCTGGACCCGTTCGCGGTCGAGTCCTTCGCCGCCTTCACGGCAGGGCTCTCGCTCTCGCTCTTCATCTACTGGGGCTGGGACACCTCACTGACCGTCAACGAGGAGACCAGCGGCAGCGCAAAGACGCCGGGCCGGGCGGCGCTGCTCACCATGCTGGTGATCCTCACCAGCTACCTGGTGGTCGCGATCGCGGCCCAGCGCTTCGCCGGGGTCGGCAGCACCT
The DNA here is from genome assembly GCF_001424875.1 of Kitasatospora sp. Root107. GTDB lineage: Bacteria > Actinomycetota > Actinomycetes > Streptomycetales > Streptomycetaceae > Kitasatospora. The sequence goes on from NZ_LMCT01000025.1 coordinate 37,943, forward strand.
CGTACGGCCTGGGCAATCCGGAGACCGAGGACAACGTCTTCGCGGCGCTGGCCGATCCGGTGCTCGGCAACCTGGCGATCCTGATCTTCATCGCCGTACTGGCCAGCTCCGCGTCCAGCCTGCAGACCACCTTTCTGCCGCCGGCCCGCACCATGCTGGCGATGGGCACCTACCGGGCCGTCCCGGCCAGGCTCGCCAACGTCCACCCGCGCTTCGCCAGCCCGTCCACCGCGACCCTGGTCTCCGGGGTGGGCACCACGGTCTTCTACTCGGTGATGACCCTGGTCAGCGACAGTGTGCTGGTGGACACCATCTTCGCGCTGGGCCTGATGATCTGCTTCTACTACGGCCTCACCTCCTACGCCTGCGTCTGGTACTTCCGCCGTGAACTCACCCACTCGGTCCGGGACTTCCTCTTCAAGGGCTTCTTCCCGCTGACCGGTGCGGTACTGCTCACCCTGATCTTCGCCAAGACCACCGTCGACACCTGGGACCCGGACTACGGCTCCGGCACCTCGCTGTTCGGCGTCGGCACCGTCTTCCTGATCGGCTTCGGACTGCTGCTGCTCGGTGTGGTCCTGATGTTCCTGTGGCAGTACCGCGCCCCCGCGTACTTCCGGGGCGAGACCCTGCGGCACGACACGCCCTCCCTGATCGTCGAGGACTGACCGACGCACCCTGCGGTCACCGGCTGAAACAAGTCACCCTCCTTGCCGAACAGTTGACGATCCGTCAGGCTCGTAGCAGTGGGGGGAGACCACGAACCGTTCCGGCACGGCCTCCTCCGGCATGCCCGCCGCCACTCCGGCGCGGGCCGAGCAAGGGGGGAAACCATGCTCCGCAGACTCCTGCTGTCCCATCGCGTCCCGGCCGCACTGCTGCTCGCCACGGCGCTTGCCGTTGCGGGCGGCGCCCCGGCCGTCGCCGCCGACCGGGAGGGCGTGGTGCGCGGCGACGGTGCACCTGGCACCGTCCCGGGCAGCTACCTGGTCATCCTCAAGTCCCGGGCGCTCAAGGCCGATTCCGGCTCCGAGCTGGCCGCCCGCTACCACGGGAAGCTGCGCCGCAGCTTCGACGCGGCGTTCCACGGCTACTCGGTGGAACTCGACTCCCGGCAGGCCCGCCGCCTCGCGGCCGACCCAGCCGTCGCCTCGGTGGTACCCAACCGCCGGGTCCGGCTGGACGCCACCGCCACCCAGACCGAACCGCCGTCCTGGGGCCTGGACCGGATCGACCGCAGGCGGCTGCCGCTCGACAAGCAGTACACCTACCCCGACACGGCGGGCCAGGGGGTCACCGCGTACATCGTCGACACCGGGGTGATGATCGAGCACCACGACTTCGGCGGCCGGGCCAGTTACGGCTACGACGCCATCGACGGCGACAACGTGGCCGACGACGGATACGGCCACGGCACCCACGTCGCGGCCACCGTGGCGGGCACCCTGCACGGGGTCGCCAAGCAGGCCAAGGTGGTCGCCGTCCGGGTACTCGACGACTCCGGCTCCGGCACCACCGAGCAGGTCGTGGCGGGCATCGACTGGGTCACCTCGCACGCCGTCAAGCCGGCCGTGGTCAACATGAGCCTGGGCGGCGATCCGGACGAGGCGCTCGACACCGCCGTCCGCAACTCGATCGCCTCCGGCCTCACCTACACGGTGGCGGCCGGCAACTCCGGCGTGGACGCCTCCGAGCACTCGCCCGCCCGGGTGGCCACCGCGCTCACGGTCGGCGCCAGCACCAGCAGCGACAGCCGCGCCTCCTACTCCAACTACGGCCCGCTGGTGGACCTGTTCGCCCCCGGCTCGGACATCGTCTCCGCCGCCACCTGGTGGGAGGACGGCGAGACCAGCATGTCGGGGACCTCGATGGCCGCCCCGCACGTGGCGGGCGCCGCCGCCCTCTACCTGGCGAGCCACCGCACCGCCACCCCCGCCCAGGTGGCCACCGCCCTGACCGGCAGCGCCGTGACGGGCTCCCTGCACGACCTCGGCGAGGGCTCCCCCGACCGGCTGCTGTACACCGGCACCGCGCCGCTCCGCCCGCCGGGCCCGCGCTTCACCAACACCACCGACCAGATCACCGACGACGGCCCGATCACCTCCCCGGTCACCGTCACCGGCGTCACCGGCCGCGCCCCGGCCGACCTCGAGGTCGAGCTCGACATCAAGCACGGCTGGAGCGGCGACCTGCGGGTCGAACTGATCGCCCCGGACGGCACGGTCTACCTGGTCAAGGAGGAGGACATCGCCGACGGCACCGACGGCCTGACCGGCATCTACGGCATCGACGCCTCCAGCGAGACCGCCAACGGCGTCTGGCGGCTGCGGGTCACCGACGTCCTCCAGATCTTCAGCGGCTACCTGGACAGCTGGACCCTCCGGTTCTGACCCGAGCTGCTCCTGACATCCGCCGCCGGCCGGTCGATCACCCGGCCGGCGGCGGGGCGAGCCGCATCAGGGCCGTGTAAAGCAGCAGCGCCGCCCCGAAGCCGACCGCCCAGCCGTAGTCGGCCAGCGGCTTGAGCAGCGGGATCAGCCCGTCGGCCGGGAACGGGCCGCCGATACGCCGCCAAGCCATGCCGCCGGCTCAGTACGTGAGGGTGGGATTGGCCCCGGACGGCGGCCAGTTGTTGTCATTCTTGTAGGCCCAGTACTCGAAGGGGTTGTCGTAGTAGGCCGCGGTCTCGATGAGGCTGCCGAGGCCGGAGGCACCGGTGTCGGTGTGCCAGAGCCAGACGACGCTCCCGACGATCACGCCGCCTACCGCCCACACGACGTAGGTGGTCTGGAACAGCGGGCCGAAGAACCGCTGTTGCGTGATGTGCAGTTCCTCGTGGTTGGCGATGAACGACGCGTTGATGCCCTTGCCGCCCTGCCCGGCGTTGGAGATGACGTTGCCCTGGGTGAAGGCGAAGTCCTTCTTCAGCGCGAAGCCGCCCTCGTAGACGTTGCGATTCTGCCGTCGGCTCAGGTCCTCACGGTAGTTGGCATCCTTGTAGAACACATTGATCACGTGCACGACGTTGCCCAGCGAGGTGCCGATCAGACTCCAGGTCGAGTCGGACAGAAAGGAGAGCCAGCCGGACGGACTGGACCAGTCGTAGACCCCGTGCAGGCCGCAGATCAGTCCGTTCATCCCGCCCATGGCGAGCCCGAACGGGCCGGCGACCGTCCAGCCCAGCCAGGCGCCGGCGGCCGTGGTCAGCCCGGTCTCCAGGGCGGTCAGCAGACTGCCCCAGCCCTGGCCGTTCGCCAGGCCGTAGACCAGCCCGGTGACGAAGCCGACGGCGAAGCCGACCGCAACGACGATCAGGTCGTCGATACCGAACCACAGGCCGGACGGGTCCTTGAAGGACAGCGGGTTGTTCAGCGCGTACGCGTAGACGGCGAAGCCCTGCGGCAGCCGCACGACCTTGCCGGGGTGCTCCAGCACGTACCAGTCCGCGGACAGGAAGCGCCCCAGGGCCGGGTCGTACCAGCGGGCACCCAGCTGCAGCAGCGCCAGCTCCACGTCGGGCTCGCGGCCGAGGTAGCGGGCCGGTCCGCCTGGGCCGGCGGCCTGGGTCGAACCGAATGGCGCGTACCGCTGCCAGGCCAGCACGGTGCCGACGGAGTCCAGCGCCGCCACCACTGTGCCGTGGTGGTCGCAGAGGTGGAACCGGGTGCTCGGCACGCCGCCGACCGGGGTCTCGACCTCGGCCAGCAGCTGGGAGCCGAGGAACACCTGCCGCACGGTGCGCTCCGCGGACATCTCCCACAGCCCGGCCAGGTAGCGGGTCCGAGCCGTCAGCGCTCCCGCCCCGTCGCGCACCTCCTTGAGCACGCGGCGCCCCTGCGGGTCGTACCGGAAGCCGACCGTCGCCGTCCCCCCGCCGGGCAGCACGGTGACCGCGTGCACCAGCCGGTCGAAGGCGTCCATCAGCAGCCCGCTCAGACCGCCGTACCCGGTGACCTCACCGCGTGCGCCGTACGCGACGGGTGCCGCGGGCGCGCCGGGGCGGCGCACGGAAGTGACCCGGCCGGGGCGGGCCGCATCGGTGTAGTCGAGGTCCGCTCCCCCGGCGTCGCCGAACGTGAGCAGGTTCCCCGCGAGGTCGTACGCGTACACGTGCCGCCGCACCACCGCTCCGCTGGGGCCACCGTCGCGCACGGTGGCGTCGACGAGCCGGTGCAGTCCGTCGTAGCGGAATTCGCTGAGCTCCGTACCGCCCGGTGCGGTGTCCAGCATCCCGGTGATGCTGCCGTCTCCGCCGTACGTGTACTCCAGCGCGCGCAGCACCGGCCCGCCGCCCGCCGGCACGGCCCGAACGGCGGCCAGGCGGCCGGAGTCGGGGTCGCGCGGGGTCTCCACGCGGGCCCCGCCGGGCAGCCGGTACGCCAGCAGCGCCCCGTCGGCCGCGTACTCCACCGCGTCGGCGAAACCCCCGACGGCGAGCACGGCCCCGCCCGCGTGCAGCTGGTAGCCGACGCGCGCCCCGTCGGGGTAGGCGAGTGCGACCAGCCGGCCCTGGAGGTCGTACTCCCGGCGCAGGGTCAGAGTCTCCCCGTCGACGGTCTGCTCCTCGGTCACCGGCCGGCCGGCGGCGTCGTACGAGTACCGGAAAGTGGCGGCCGATCCGATGGGGCCTTCGTGCAGTACCGCGACCCGGCCGTCGAGGAACCGCCCGGCGGACGGGTGGGCGGGGTCGGGGTCGGCGTCGTACACGACCTCGCGCACACGCACCGGTGCCCCGCCCCCGACCGGGACCTGGTCCACTGCCGTGACCCGGCCCAACACATCGAAGGAATAACGCAGTTCGGCGCCGTCGGATCCGGTCTGGCGCACCAGCCGTCCGGCCGCGTCGCGCAGGTAGTGCCGGCTGCCCGCGTCGCGGTGGCTGATCCGTACCGGCTCGGACGGCCCGGCGTGCAGCCAGCTCGCCACCTCCGCCCCCATGCCGTCCCGCAGCACCGCCACCCGGCCGTCCGGGTCGAGTTCGTACCGGTGCTCCGCGACCGTGCCGTCGCCGACGTGTTCGAGCACCGCCGTGAGCCGGCCGCGTGCGTCGTACCGCTCCTCGCGGGTCAGCGCCCCGACCGGCCCGCCCTCCCGGTGCGCGATGGTGAAGGGCGCCCGCTCGGCGGCGAACACCGCCCCGCCGGGATCGGTGACTCCGGTCACCAGTCCCGCGGCGTCGTAGCTGGTGTGCTGGGTGGACGGGTGTGCCAGCTGTTCGGGTGCCGGGACGCCGGGCCAACCGAGGTCCGCGGCGAAGGCCGGGGCGAGCTTGGCCACGACCAGTGAGCGGCCGTCCAGCACCACTCGGTCGGTCAGCGCGGCCCGGGACGGGGCACCCGGCGGGCCCGGCACGGTGGTCGCGGTGACCAGCGGGTTGCCGAAGCCGTCGTGGAACACCCGGGACACCGAGACCCCGGCGGTGTCCGGCAACGTCATCGGGTCGGCAGCCAGCAGCGCGGCGCGCTGCGCCCCGGGCGCGGACGGGGCGTAGGAGGTGACCGACCCCGGCACGTTCGCGCAGTCCAGCGCCCACGCCTTGGTCAACTGCTCAGTGCCGTCCGGCCCGGACGGTGACTCGTACACGGCGATCAGGCGGCCGAGGAGGTCGAACTCCGAGCGGGTCGTGCGACCGCCGGGCAGTACGGTGGTCGAGGGCTCGCAGGAGCGAAGGTCGAAGGAGATCGTCGTGGTCCGCCCGGCCCCGTCCGTCGCGGCCGTCGGGAACACGCCGTCCGCGTCGTACGCGGTGACAGTGGCGGCACCGGTCGGATCGCGCATCTCGACCGGGTTGCCCCGGGCGTCCCGGCGCACCGCCTCGGCCCGCGCGTACCACCCCGCTGCCGGCCCCTCCACGCGTACGTAGCCGAGGTCGGCCGGATCGGTACCGTCGAAGTGGGCCGCAGGCAGGCGGGCGTCCAGCAGCCGGGCCTCCCAGACGGCGGTGGTCAGCCCGGCGCTCGCCGTGCCCGTGGCCAGCCCCTCGAAGTCGGGCCCGTCGTAACGGGTGATGCGGCCGCCGAACGGAGTTCCGTCGCCCGCCAGGGCCGTCACCCTCGCCGGAAGGTGCACCAGCCAGCGGTCGACGGCCGGGTCCGCCGGGGCCGCCACCCACTCGGTGCGCTCCTCGGAGCGCAACCACTCCTCCTGTGGCGCGCCGTCGGCGAAGCTCGCCCGCAGCTGCACCGTCAGATTGCCGTACGGGTCGTGGTGTGCGTGGGTGGTGCGCTCCACCCGGTCCGGGACGCCCGGTTCCGTTGTCTCGATCTCGGCGACAAAGGGGAACCAGACACTCCCGGACGGACCGTCGTCGTACTCGAGCCGGGCGTCCCAGCGCTGGGCCGAGCGCTGGAGCGGCCGCCACCCCGTGCCGTCACGCTCGAAGCTCTCGGTGCCGACCGGACTGCCGGCCAGCGCCCGCTGCCTGGCCCGCTCGACGAGGTCCGGCTCGTCCGGGTCACCCTGGAAGAAGCTCACCTGCTGGCGCACCGGTACCAAGGGATCCCCGCCGTCCACGGTCACCCCGCGGAAGCCGCGGAACTCCCGGTTCGGCCCGTCCCAAACTCCGTCGTGGTAGCGGAAGGCGGTGGCCGTCGTCCGACCGGTGACGGTGTCCGTCCGATCGAGCGACGCGAGCACGTGGACGACGAGCGGCAGCGACCCGCTCCACGGGTGCCCGTCCGCCTCGTCCAACCGTCGCATCGCGGTGGTGGTCCGGTACCGCATCCGGGAGATACCGCCCATGCCGTTGTCCACCACGGTCATGAGGTACGGTGCCTCGCTCGCGGCAGCGAACCGCAGCACCCGGTAGCCGCTGTCCCCGGGGGCCGCGCCACCGTCCCAGACGAACCCGGGCCGCCCGTCCCCGTACAGGTCGGCGGGCAGGACAGGTCGGCGGGCAGGACGCGGCGGCCCGGCGGCGGCGCGATCGGCACGGACACCGGCGGCGCGAAGCCATTGCCGCAGCGGTTCAGCCAGACCGTGGTGCCCTCGTCTCCGAAGTACACGACGTCCGCGCAGCCGTCGCCGTCGATGTCGACGAGGTGCAGCTGATCATCCCGGTAGCCGGGGGGAAGCACGGGCGCGCCGGTCAGCGTCACCCGGGGCCCGTAGCGACCGCCGCCGAGTGCCGGCCAGTAGCACGCCTGGCCGCTCCGCAGCAGCACGATGTCCTGCAGGCCGTCACCGGTCAGGTCACCGAGGCGCACCCCGCGTTCACCGAAGCGGACGTCGGGGAACGCGTCGAGGTCGCGGACGCGCGGGATCACGGCCGGTTCCTGCCAGCCCCGGCCCGGGGCGTGCCGGAAGGCGACGAAGGCGTCCGGGCCGGTCCAGAGCAGGTCGGTGACGCCGTCACCGTCGAGGTCGGTCAGCCGGGTCGCGGGGTCGGCCAGCCGCACGGACGGGCGCTGCGCAGCGACCTGCGGGAGATCCTCGAAGCCGCCGTGCCCGTCGGCGCGGAAGGTCAGTGAGGTGGGCTGGTCGACGGCGAACAGGTCCGCGCGGCCGTCTCCGTCGAGGTCCGCGAGGGCGACGTTGCCGCGGGCCAGCGACACCAGGGAGGGCAGCGCCGCCAGCCGGAACGGGCCCTCGAACGCGCCGCCGCTGTTGTGCCAGCGCAGGGCGACACCGTCGGCGAACTGCAGCACGTCTGGCAGCCCGTCACCGTCGAGGTCGACCAGTTGGGTACCCGGGTCCCCGATCCGGGGAGGCGGCAGCAGCGCGGCCATCCGGTCGACCCGGGCGTCGGCGACCTCGAACGGGGCGTAGTCGAAGGTCAGCGGGGGTTGTGCAATCCGCTCGGCGCCCTCGCCGGCGGACAGTTCGATTCGGCGCAGCAGCGAGGCGCCGTTCGCCGCCTCGCTGTACTCGAGCCGCCAGCTCCGCAGCGGCTGTGCCGCCCCGGACAGCGTGGAGTGCAGCGCGATGGTGCGGGCCCGCAGCCCGGTGGTCCGCAGGAAGCCGGCCCGGCCCGACCGCAGTACGTCCGCGCGCGGCTCGTACGCGACTTCCAACGCCCAGACCGACCAGCGGAGCGCGGCCGGGTAGAGCCGCTGTCCGTCCCGCAGGTACTCGTACCGCACGGTGTTCCCAGCGGGGTCGGACTCCTCGGCCAGCCACCACCCGAACACCTCGCCGGCTGGTCCGGTCTCCCGCGACGCCTCGGACACCCCGAGCAGCTGGGTGCCACCCCGGCCGTCCTGGATCCGCCAGCCTCGCGCCGGATCGAGACCCGGAAGCCGCTCGATCCTCCAGTGCTGGGTATCGGTACGGGGGCGGTACACCCCGCCGCCGATGTCGACGAGCACCTCCGCGCCGCCCAGGGTGAACTCGTCGTCGTCGGTGTAGCCGGGCAGCCCGCGGTCGGTACGGCGCTCGATCCGCAGGGGCTCCAGCCGCCAGCCGACCCCGAACGGCCCGTTGCCGGAGCCGGTCGAGTACGTCAGCGACGGTGCCGGCTGCAAGTCGTTGGGCCCCTTAGGGCACGGCAGCGCAACCGCATAGCTCCCGCTGCCGCGCACCAGGTCGGGCTGGAAACGGTCGCCGAGCGGTGCCACCCCTCCGCCGGCGCCCGGGAGCGCGACCTGCCCCAGGCCGGAGTCGCCGCGCATCTCACGCCTCCGCGGGATAGCCGAAGGAGTACTCGACGCCGACCTGCACCGACACCAGCCGGTCCGGCCGGACGACGCCGTCCTCGGTGACCGACGGCCCGCCGGTCAGTTCCAGCCGCCAGCCGCCGAGCGGGCTGGTGCCGACGAGCGCGGGCAGGGCCGCGGTCAGGTCGACGGCGCCCTCCGTGTCGCTGGTCACCGCGACGGGCGACTGCCCGGGTGCGGTCACCGTCAGCGTCATCCCGGCCGGATCGGTACCGGGGCGCGGCTGCACCCGCAGCTGCACCGACTCGATGGTGAAGTCGCGCTGGTTCGCCGGCATTCGGACGGGGTCGAGCGTGAAGTCGACGCCGCTGTCGCGGTAGAAGCCGTACCACGCGTCGGGTGCGTCGTAGCGCAGGTTGACGGTGCGCACGGCGGACAGCTCGCCGGGGCGCGGCGGCCGGGTCAACACGGTCTCCCGCAGCCCGAGGTCGAACTCGGCCGTGTAGTACACCACGAGTTGGACATCGGCGATCCGGGCGAAGTCGAAGTTGTTGCCGCGCCGCGGCAGCCTCAACTCCCAGGTGGTGCCCAGCCCCAGGCCCTGGAACAGCCCGCGCACACCGGTGTCCGTGCCGTACACGAAGAGGTCGTTGCGCAGCTCGAAGTCCGACAGCGCCATGGTGTCGACCTGGTGCACGCGTTGGCCGATCCCGCCGTCGCGCTGCCGGAAGCGGGTCACCCCGCCCGCGGCGAAGGTACCGTTGAGCCCCTCCTCCGGCACGAGGCCGACGAACTGCACTTCCACCGCCTCGATCCGCTGCTGGTGGAAGCCGGGGTGCAGTCGGTCGAACTCATACAGATCGGTCTCGAACGCGAGCACCCCGGTGCGCCGGAACTGCTCGAAGTGCGCGGGGAACTCGGCGGCCAGCGAGATGACGTCCTTGATCCTGCTCCGCTTGCGGCGCGTGGTGGTGATGGCGGTGTAGGTGAACGACTCGATATCGGCGAGCAGTCCGTCGCCGCCGAGCAGGACCGCGTCGGAGCCTGCCGCGTTGGCCAGCGCGTACCCGTACTGGTCCTTGATCACGTTCAGCGCGGCGTCGTTCTCGAAGTTGTATGCGCGCTCCATCAGCTTCGCGATGCGGATTGCGCGCCACAGGTAGTCCCGTGAGATGTCCCGCATGACGTCCGCCATCGCGGACCAGGCCTCGGGGGTGAACTCGTTGGCGTCGAAAGCGGTCAGTGCGGCATCCGCCAGCTGTACCCGCTGCAGCGCCGCCTGCCAGGCGATCTCCGCCGCCTTGGCCGCATGCTGCGCCGAGGCGGCCTGGGCCTGGGCGACCGGGATCGCGGCGGTCAGCTCGGCGATGCCGTCAGCCATCTTGGCCAGCTCGTACTCGCGGTTGCGGCGGCCGGCCCGGAGCGTGTAGGCCGCCGCGAGCTTGCCGCGCTCACCGCTGATCGACTCACCGCGGTCAAGCTTGTCGGCCAGCTCGCTGATCTCGTTGAACCACGAGTCCGAGCCCATGCCCTGGGCGGTGGCGGCCGCCTGCGACCAGATCTGGGTCCAGCTGGCGGCGGCGTAGGCGTCGCGCTGTGCGACGGCGTCATCGCGGCGCCGGACCGCCAGATCGACCGCACGCTGCGCGGCGGCCGCGTCGGCCTGGGCGGCGCGGTACTGCTCCTCGCGTCCCTGTGCCTCGGCCCGCGCCATCGCCCGCATGGTCTCCAGGTCGCGCCGGGTCGCCGCCTCGATCTGCTGCCGGCTGCGGAAGTTGACGTACTCCCGCTCGGCCTGGACCGCCTCCTGGGCGAACCCGCGGGCGACGCTCTGCAGGTACTCGAAGGTGTGGATGGGCGAGAGCAGCAGACCGTAGAAGTCCAGCCCCTCGGCCAGCTGCACCAGGTACGACAGAGCGCTGAGCAGGTGCTGCGCGATCTCCCACTGGAGCTCGGGCAGCGGCCGGTCGCCCAGGTGGGCGATGACGTCGCGGGCCGTGTCGGCCGGAGCCGTCAGGCCCGCCGTCGTGAACAGCAGCGAGGCCGCGGGCACGGTGGAGTCCTCGGCGACCAGCTTGGTGTACTGCGCCCGGGCACCGGTGAAGTCCTCGGCCCGATAGCAGGCGTGGCCCCACTCCAGGGCGTTGCGGGCGAGGCGTACCCAGAGCGAGAGCGCCTCGGATCCAGGGTTGAGGAAGCTGTATCCGGCGGCCGCCAGATAGTCCTCCTCGGCCTGCTGGTACCGGCCCAGCGCGTGTTGGACGTCCGCGCAGCGCACCAACAGCGCGTAACAGTAGAGGTGGGTGAGGTAGGCGGCAGTGCTGGCCGCGTCCACCGAGACCAGCCGCAGGTCGGCGGTTGTGGCCGCGGTCAAACGTCCCGCGTAGACCAGCTCGCTGAGGTGCTCGGTCATCGCGCCCGGGTCGGTGTGCACGGAGAACTCGGCGAGTCCCTGTCCCACCGGGATGGCGACCTTCCACGGCAGTGAGGCGGCCTTGTGCTCGGCCGGGCTGACTGCGGGAAGGACATGCCAGCCGTCGACGCGGCCCGGCAGCCGAAGGGCGATGGTGTGTACGTCGTGCTCACGGGCCGGGTCGAGCACCTCGGGCGAACGGCCGTTCCGTCCCACCAGCGCCGTCGGGACCACATCGGCCCGGTCGGCACCGGGCCGTTCGGCGAACGCGGGCCTCGCCGCGTCGACGCCCAACCGCAGCGCCATCCCGTCCCCGGCCACCTTGCGCGTCGCCGCCCGCAGCGCGAGGCCGCCGGCCTCACCCACCGGCTGGTGCCCGTCGGACGGGTGGTGCCCGTCGGACGCCGAGGCGCGCTGGAGCAACCCGTCCCGCTCGCGAAGTACCTCGTCGACCTGCACGAACAATTCCCTGGCAGTGCCGGAATCGCCGTCGGCCCATGCGCCGACGGCCTGCGTGTGCAGTGCCTGTGCCCGACCCACCTGGTCGCCCGCGTCTTCGAAGCTCCTGGCGGCCCTGGCCGCGGCCTTCCCGGCCGGCCCCGGGGAACCGTCCTGGAGCAGCGCGGCGGCCAAGTTCAGCTGCATACTCGCCAGTGCGTGCGGCGTCGCGTCCTGGCCGGACGCCGACCGCAACGCCTCTTGAAGCACCGGCACGGCCTGCCCGGCCTTGCCATCGGCGAGCAGCGTGATCGCCTGCTGTGCAGCGGCCTCCAGGAGCTCGTCGCCGGTGGACTCCCGGCGGAAGCCCGAGCCCGTGTACCGGGCCAACCTCTCGTCGACCGGTTCACCGACCGACATCTTGATCAGGGCCGGGGACTCGGCGTACTCGGGCAGGAGCGTCGACACCAGCCGTGCGCCCGTCTCGAGCAGCGACCTCTCCATGTCGGCTCCGGTGGGCAACGCGACGGCGTGCCTCTCCCGGACCCACTGCGAGACGTTGAACTCGGGGTGCAGAAGCCGGAACACCAGCCCGCGTGCCCGCCGATACCCACTCAGGGCGGCATCGTAGGCGCCACGCTCGGCTTCGGAGTCCGCGGCCTGGACGGCCAGCTCGATCTCGGCGATCGAAGCGCGCACGGCATCCGAGGCGCGCCCCGACCCGAGCCGCCCCACCTCGGCGAGGAGCACGTCCCGGTCGCGGAGCACAGGTGTCGGACGCATCACCATGGCACTGAAGTCCGGCATGACAACTCCTCGTCCACGCCGCCCAGAGAGTTCGCCGCAGCGTCACGACCGGGCCGGCATGGACGGCTTGGTTATCCCGGTGCGACAACGGATACCCCGTCGGCACCGTCACCGCTCCCACCCTTCCAGGACATGCAGTGACTCCCGGGGTTCGCCACGGCTCCCTCACCCGACCGGCGTACGGCCAACGATGCCTCAGCGCCGGGAGCGGGTGTTGAGGCTGAGGAGGGTGTAGGCGAGGAGGGCGGAGGCGAGGCCGACGGCCCAGCCGTAGTCGGCGAGGGGCTTGAGGAAGGGGATGAGGCCATCGGCAGGGAAGGGGCCCTGCTTGGCCCCGTCCGAGCCGATGGCCGAGTACGAGCCGCCGACGGCGAGGACGCCGCCGACCAGGAGGGCGAGGACGGCACGCAGGTTCCAGCCGGCGGTGTACCAGTAGCGGCCGGCCGGGCGGTACAGCTCGTCGAGGACGAGTTCGGTGCGGCGGATCAGCCAGTAGTCGGCGATGAGGATGCCCGCGACGGTGCCGAGCAGGCCGCCGACGACGCCGAGCCAGGTGAAGATGTAGACGTGCGGGTTGGCGATCAGCTTCCACGGCATGATGGCGATGCCGACCACGCCCGTGATCAGCGCTCCGGTACGGAAGTTGATGAAGCGCGGCAGTAGGTTGGCGAGGTCGTATGCCGGGCTGACGACGTTGGCCGCGATGTTCACCGACAGGGTGGCCACCAGGACGGTCAGCAGGGCGAACAGGATCGCCGCGGTGTTGTCCATCTTCGCTGCGAGCGCGATCGGGTCCCAGACCGGCACGCCGTAGACCGCCTGCGAGCCCGAGGTGACCAGGACCGACAGCAGCGCGAACAGGGTCATGGTGGTCGGCAGTCCGAGCGCTTGGCCGCGGATCTGGGCGCGCTGACTGCCGCCGAAGCGGGTGAAGTCGGGGATGTTCAGCGACAGCGTGGACCAGAAGCCGATCATGCCCATCAGGGCGGGGAAGAACACCTTCCAGAAGCCGCTCCCCCACCCGAGCGTCGAAGGCTGCGACAGCAGCGGACCGAAGCCGCCCGCCTTGACCGCGATCCACGCCAGTAGCGCCAGCGCACCCACGATCACGAAGGGTGCGGCCCAGTTCTCGAACCGCCGCAGCGTCTCCATCCCCCGGGCGATCAGCGCGATCTCCAGCGCCCAGAACAGTCCGAACGACAGCCACAGCGTCCACGGCTGCCCAGCCACCTGACCAGCGGTCTGCCACCACGTCCCGAGCAGCTTGCCCGCCAGCAGGAAGATGCCCTCGCCGCCGATCCAGGTCTGGATGCCGAACCACGCGCACGCCACCGCCGCCCGGATCATCGCCGGCAGGTTGGCCCCCCGCAGACCGAACGACGCCCGTGCGAAGACCGGGAACGGGATACCGTACTTCGTCCCGGCGTGGCCGGTGAGCAGCATCGGCACCAGCACGATCAGGTTGCCCAGCGCGATGGTGAGGACGGCCTGCTTCCAGTCCATGCCGAGCGCCACCAGCCCGGAGGCCAGGGTCCATGACGGGATGTTATGAGCCATCCCGACCCAGAGCGCGAGGAAGTTGTAGGTGGTCCAGCGCCGGTCGGTGACCGGCACCGGACGGAGGTCCTCGTTGGCGAACCGTGGATCGGTGAGGGCCACGTCAGGGAGCAGTTCGACCCGGCGGTCGGGGTGGACCAGCTGACTGGACAAGGGCAACTCCCGGGTGAGAGTGGTGGGGTGGCGTCGATGATCCCGCCTCCACCGCCCCTTGCCTAGCCCGGGGACCCAACCGTTTCACGCCGGAAACAGCCCGGGAACAGCCCCGGGAACGCGCCGCCCACCGGGAACACCCTCCCGGGGTACGGCGCATCCGGCCACGGCATCTCAGCTCACCGGGCTGCCGGCGGCGGGGGTGGTCTCGATCCGCACCGCGTCGACCACCGCCTCGGCGGTCCGCATCGCCGCCAGCGAGTCCGGCCCGCTCGCCATCACCGAGCCGACCCGGTCCCAGGAGCTGCGCAGCTCCTGGACGGTGTCGCCGGGCGCCACCTTCAGCGTCAGGGAGAGCACCCCGGGCAGCTCGCGGGCCGCCTCGACGCCGGTGACCGAGACCACCTCGCCAGGTACCGCCTCGAGGAAGCGGACCGCCGCGCCGCCCGCCGCCTGACGGGGCATCGGCTCGGGGCGGCCGCCCTTCATGACGGTGTAGAAGTCACCGGCCAGGTTGATCCGGTAGGCCTCCTCGATCAGCATCGGGATGCCGTCGCCGGGGAACCGGCCGGCGCACTCCACCAGGTAGGGGAGGCCGTCGCTGACGATCCACTCGCAGTGGATGATGCCGCTGCCGAACCCGACCGAGCGGATCACCGTCTCGGTCTGCGCCACCAGCAGCTCGCTCAGCTCGGCCGAGATCCCGGCGGCCGGGACGGTGTGCCCCTGCTCGATCGGGCGCGGTCCGGCGAACAGCAGCTTGCCGGTGACGTTGGAGAACAGCACCTCGCCCTCGCGGACCAGGAGTTCGACGCTGTACTCCTCGCCCTTCACGAACTGCTCGATCAGCATCCGCAGTTCGCGCTCGCGGTCCGGGACCACGTTGCCCTCGTCCTGCGTGGTGCACTCCTCCCAGGCCGCGTCCAGGTCCTCCAGCGAGTGCAGCACCTTGGTGCCGACCGAGGCCTGCCGGTTGGCCGGCTTGAGGACCAGCGAGCCGGGGTGGGCGGCGGCGAACTCCCGGACCTCGTCCGGGGAGGAGACCTCCCGGGACGCCGGGTTCGGGACACCGGCGGCGCGGCTGACCTTGCGCAGCACCGACTTGTCCCGCAGGATCTGGGCCGCCGCGGCCCCCGCCCCCGGTACGCCGTACCGCTCGGCCAGCCGGGCCGCGAACGGGGTGGCGTACTCGACCAGCGGGGAGACCAGCTCCGGCTGGAGGTCGGGGTAGGTGTTGAAGAACTCATCGGCGGCGCCCGGGAGTTGGTACTCCCACTCGATCAGCTCGCGGAGCATCGCGGCGCCCTCCAGGGCGGCCTTGACCTCACCCTTGCGGATCACGTCCGGCTCGTCGATGACGATCACCGAACCGGGAGCGAACTCCTTGATGTACGGGAGGACGTTCACGAAGCCGACGATGATCCAGGGCTGCTCGGTCATTGGTGCTTCTCCTGTCACGGAAGGAAGGAAGTATGTGGGGGGTCAGTGCCGGAGTTCGAGCGTGCAGCACTTGGCGCTGCCGCCCGCCTTGAGCAGCTCGGAGAGGTCCACCCCGTGGGTGTGGAAGCCCCTGGCCCGGAGCTTGGCGGCCAGGCCGGTGGCGGCCGCCGGAAGGATCACGTTGTAGCCGTCGGAGACCGCGTTGAGGCCGAAGACCACCGCGTCCGCCTCGTCGGCGAGCACCGCGTCCGGGAACAGCGTCTCCAGCACCCGGCGGCTCTCCGGGGTGAACGCGGCCGGGTAGTACATGACCTCGTCCTCGTCCAGCACGGCCAGCGCGGTGTCCAGGTGGTAGAAGCGGGGGTCCACCAGGGTCAGCCCGACCACCGGGCGGCCGAACAGCGCCTCGGCCTCGGCCTGCGAGCGCGGGTCGGAGCGGAAGCCGTTGCCGGCCAGGATGGCCCGACGGGTGGTCAGGTAGTCGCCCTCGCCCTCGTTCGGGTACTGCGCCTGCACGACCTCCACGAACCCCTGTTTGCGGAACCAGTCCACGTAGTACGCCGATTCACCGTCCCGTTCGGGGTGGCGGAACCGGGCGACCAGCGCCTTGTCGTCCACCACCGTGGCGCCGTTGGCGGCGAAGACCATGTCCGGCAGGCCGGCCTCGGCGTCGATGGTCTGCACGTGGTGGCCGAGCTCGACCAGCAGGGTGTGCAGCACCTCCCACTGCGCGATGGCCAGGTCGTTGGAGGTGGGCTTCTCCGGGTTCATCCACGGGTTGATGGTGTACGTGACGTCGAAGTGGTCCGGACGGCACATCAGGAAGTGCCGGATACGTGCCTGCCGCCGGGTCGCAGCGGTCTCGAACACATCGGTCTCGCGGGCGAGGAGGTCGGTCATGAGGGTGTGTGTCCTTCCGGGGGTGTTGGAAGATGTGCTCGGGGCGCCCGAGGTCTCAGCCGGTGATGCCGAGGCTCAGCGGGAAGCCGGGCTTGCTGCCCAGCAGGTACGCGCCGGCGGTCTGCAGGATCTTGTCCTGGGCCACCACGTGCTGGCACATCGTCATGGTGTCGCGAAGCCAGCGGTCCAGGGGGCTCGGGCGGTAGATCGACCCCGTCTGCATCAGGTCGTACAGCCGCATCACGATCGAGCGGGCGGTCCGGAAGGCGTGCAGCCGGGACAGCGGCAGCGCCGCGCGCTCGTCGGCGGTCATGTCGTCCATCGTGCCGCCGGCCGCCAGCACCTCCCACTGGCGCCGCATCGCGCCGTAGACCGCGCTCCGGGTGGCGTTGAAGTCCGCCTCGCACTCGGCCAGCGCGACCTGCATCCGCCAGTTGTCGTTCCAACCCCCGCCGCCCGGCTGCGACTTGGCGACCACCTGGTCCCGCACCCAGTCCAGCGCCGCCCGGGCCACCCCGAGCGGGACGCCCGGCATGTTGCGCATGTGCACCTCGGGCTGGGCCAGCGGGCCCTCGCCGTTGCGGACCTCGGCGAAGGTCATCGTGCGGTTCTCCGGGACGAACACGTCGGTGATCGTGTAGTCGCAACTCCCGCTGCCGGCCAGGCCGGTGGTGTGCCAGGTGTCGATCACCTCGACGTCGGACTGCGGGACCGCCAGCAGGATCGAGTCCTGCGGGCCCTCGGCCGGCCAGGGCTTGCCGCCCTCGGTGATGAAGGCGCCGGAGACCACCCAGTCGGCCTGGGTGATGCCGCTGCCGAACTGCCAGCGCCCGCTGAGCCGGTAGCCGCCGGGGACCCGGTCGGCCTTGCCGGTCGGGAAGAGCAGCCCGGCGGTGGCCATGTCGATGCTGGGGAACATCTCCTTGGCCGTCACCTCGTCCAGGAAGTTGGCGTACAGGCCCGAGTCCATCCCGATCATCGCGCACCAGCCGGCCGAGGTGTCACCGTAGGCCAGCGCCTCGACCACCTCGGTCTGCTCGATCGAGGTCAGCTCGGGGCCGCCCCAGGCCTTGCTGAAACCCATCCGGAAGGCGCCGGTGCCCCGGATCAACTCGACCACGTCGGCCGGGAGTCGGCGGTTCTGTTCGATCTCCACCGAGCGCTCCCGCAGCTGCGGGGCCAGCGCCTTGGCCGCAGCGAGGATCTCGACGGCGGTGTTCGGGACCGCCGGGTTGTTCGACGACATCTTCAGGACTCCTTCGAGGTGCTGGCGGACGCCAGGTGCTGGAAACTGCCGTGCAGGAAGAGCAGAGGGGGCTGAAGGTCACGGACGCCGGTGGAGACCACCTCACCGATCACCATCGTGTGGTCGCCGACGTCGAAGCTGTCCCAGAGCACGCACTCCAGGCCGCTGTGCTCGTCCAGGACGAGCGCTCCGGTCTTCGGCCCCGGGGTGGCCGGGAGGGCGTCGACCGCTTCGGCGCGGTCGACCCGTCCCTTGGCGAGCCGCCGGGCCAGCGGCTCCGCCTCGCAGTCGAGGATGGAGACCGCCCACTTCTTGGTCTCCAGCAGATCGGTGAGGAACTGTGAGTCACGGTGCAGGGAGAGCGAGACCAGCGGCGGGTCGAGCGAGACCGAGGTCAGGGAGTTGAGCGTCACCGCGTCGTGGCGGCGAATGCCCTCGCGGTCGGCGTAGGTGGTGGCGACACAGACTCCGGTGGCGAAATTGCGCATCGCGCCGCGCAGATCGGGTGACATGTCAGGGTCCTCTCGTGCTCGGTTCGGAAGACGGTACGTCGGGTGACGGTCCGTCGGTCGGCGGTATGTCAGATGCCGGAAGAGCGCCCGGCGGTCTGTCAGATCCCCTGCGGGAAGTCGAAGACCCGGTCCGGGTCGTACTGGCGCTTGATCTGCCGCAGCCGGTCCAGGTTGGGGCCGAAGTAGGCGGACTGGGCGCCGGGCAGGTCGGGGTCGGTGAAGTTGACGTAGCTGGCGTCCCGGGCGAACTCGCCCATCGCGTCGTGCAGTTCGGTCAGCCAGTCCAGGTTGGCCTGCCGGACCTCGGCGCTGTCCTCGGTGCTCCAGGAGGTGTCCATCGAGACCAGGAAGAGCACGTCCCGGTGCGGGAAGGCGGTCTCGGTGGCCGGGATCTTGTTGATCGCGCCGCCCCAGGTGAAGAGCGCGATGCCGGCGCCGTCCGGGTTGGCGCTGCCCGGCCACCTGGCCAGGGCGGTCAGCGCGGTGTGCACGGCCTCCTCGGAGAGCGGCTCGCTGACCGTCCTGGTGCGGACCGCGAACGGGTCACCCGAGGTCTCGTGGTGCAGGAAGTCCTTGGCCTCCCAGTAGCTCCGGTCCTCGATCTCGGCCCGGTCCGGCACCACGGTGTCCAGGACGGGGGCCAGGAGCGTCCGCAACTCCGAGGCGGGGCCCAGGTACTGACCGATCACCGAGACCACTCCGTCATCTCCGGACGAGCGGTTGACGCCGATCCGGGCGGAGAACTCGTTCGGGGCGCCCTGCATGATCAGCTGCATCACCGGCAGCACCGTGGCCGCGTCGGTCAGCGGCCAGATCAGCAGGCAGGTGGAGCTGGCGACGGTCGGCCTGGCCTGGAAGGTGAAGGAGGTGTTGACTCCGAAGTTGCCGCCACCGCCGCCCCGGCAGGCCCAGAACAGGTCCGAGTTCTCGTGCTCGTTGCAGGTCACCAGGGTGCCGTCGGCGAGCACCAGGTCGGTCTCCACCAGGGCGTCGCAGGTGAGGCCGAAGGCCCGGGAGACCGCGGCCACACCCCCGCCGAGGGTGAGGCCGCCGATCCCGACGTCGTTCGAGTTGCCGAGCGGCACCGCCAGGTCGTGGCGCTGGAGTTCGGCGTACAGCTGGCCGGCCCGGACCCCGCCGCCGACCCGGACCAGCTCGGAGCCGCGGTCCACCGTGATCGCGTCCAGTCCGTGCAGGTCGAGCACCAGACCGGTGGTGACGGCCTGGCCGGCGTAGCTGTGACCGCCGCCCCTGGCCACCACCGGCAGCCCCTGCGAGCGGGCCCAGGCGATCCCCCGGGCCACGTCCGCCACACTGGCCACCGAGAGCACCCCGGCCGCCGTGATCCCCGCGTAGCGCTTGTTGAAGGCGCTGCTGTTCTCCTCGAAGCCGGGCTCTCCCGGCCGGCTGACCCGGCCGTCCACCTGGCTGCGCAGGCTCTCCCAGTCGATACTCATCGCACTGCCTCCTGCTTCTGACGTTCCGTCACTTCCGACAGGTAGGAGGTTCCGGACTCGGCGTGCGGGCCGTAGCGCTCCCATTCCTCGCGCAGCAGCAGTTCGCCGTCCGCGCCTTCCTCCGGGGTGTTCGTCGAATGCCCCGCGATCACTTCTCCGCCGGTCAGCACCATGGTGTAGGCGAGCCGCAGCGTGCCGTCCTCACTGCAGGTGCCGGCCACGCTCCCCCGGCGGACCGGTCCGCCGGCGAAGTCCGCCCAGACCAGGTCGTCCCGCTGGTGGTAGACCGCCACCACCCCGTCGGTCGATTCGAGCTTCCGGAACTGGCGTCCGTCGTAATCAATCCTCATTTGTCCACGTCCAACAGCCCTGCAGGCATCTCCAGCACCGCACTCACGTCCTTTCGTTCCAGCGGATCTGCGTCCAGCTCAACTGCGTTCAGTGCAATCCGGAGGCGTTCGGTGACGCCCTCCCGGTCCTCGGCCTGGGAGACCACGAAGGAGTGCCTGGCCAGGTAGCCGCCGGGCGGCAGCCGCAGCTCGGTGCCCGGGTCGACCATCGGCGCGGCGGTCACCAGGCCTGGCAGGCCGGTCGGCACCCGCACCTCGCGGACGGTGACGTCCTCGGTCGGGTAGCCGAACCGGATGCCGGCCACCTCGTGCCGGGTGAAGGCGATGTCCGGGCGGATCCCGGTGGCGGCCTCCACCAGCACCTCACCGACGTCGATCCCGGTGGCGATCCGGCCCAGGAAGGGGATCAGGTCCCCGCCCAGCCGGCCGTTGATCTCGATGATCACCGGGCCGTAACTGGTCAGCTTGACCTCGGCGTGGGTCATCCCGTTCTCGACGTTCAGCACCTCGTGCGCCTTGGCCAGCACGTCCAGCAGCTCCTGGTCCCGGAGCAGCGGGTCGGCGGCGTCCACGACGTGGCCGATCTCCTCGAAGTACGGGTGGTGTCCGGTCTCCTTGCGGGCGATGAACATCGCCCGGTACTCGCCCTGGTGCACCACACCGTCGATGCTGATCTCGGGTCCGACGGCGTAGCCCTCGACGATCGCCCCGCCGCGGAACGGCTCGTCGCCGACCAGGCTGGCGTTCGAGGCGACCAGGTACGCCTGGTCCAACTGGGCCTCGTCCTCGGCGAGTACCACGCCCATCGAGGCACCCAGGGCCCGCGGCTTGACCACCACGGGGTAGCCGATCCGCTCGGCCACCGCCCGGGCCTGCTCCAGGGTGTCGGTCAACTCGAAGCCGGGCTGCGGGAGTCCGGCGGCGGAGAGCAGCGAGCGGGTCCGGTGCTTGTCCCGGCAGCCCTGCACACCCTCGAGCCCGAGACCCGGGACCCCGAACTCGGCGGCCAGCTCGGCGGCCGGCATCACCAGCGGCTCGTCGTAGCAGGCCACCCCGACCACCGTCCGGCGGCCGGCGATCTCCCGGGCCGCGTCCCGCAGTTGCTCGTGGTCGAAGACGTTGACCACGGTGATCTCGTCGAAGTACTCCTGCTGCCAGGTGGGCTTGAGGTTGTTGACCAGCACCAGCTTGAGGCCGAGTTCACCCGCCCGCCGGGCGGCGGACTCGATGATGTACTCGCGGTAGAGTTTGAGCCCGCTGCCGATCACCAGCAGCACTCGGTCGTCGCCGGTCATTTCGCTTCATCTCCAAGGTGGTTGGTGTCGTCGAGAGCCGCCACGATGCGGTCGGCGACCAGCGGGGCGGTACGGAAGCCGTCGCCGCCGCTGGCGGTACGGGCCCAGGTCTTCGGGCCGAGCTGGATCAGGTGGGCGGCGCCGGTGCCGGCATCCACCAGGTAGTGGCAGCGCTTGACCGCCATCACCGTGTAGCGCTTCGGGTCGGTCAGGATCGGCTCGGACAGCACCTGCTCGGCCCAGCGGAGCTCTTCGGCGGGGCTGCCGTCGGCGGCCAGGTCGGCCTCCCGGCAGACGGTGGCCGAGCTCGCCTTGAGCAGCGTCCCCTCACCGGGCGGCAGCAGCCAGGCGGTGCCTTCGGAGCCGATCCGGCCGATGCCGGGGGTCCGCTCCCAGACCGCTGCCAGGTCCTCCGGTGGCTTGAGGTAGACCAGGGTCTGACGGTGCAGCAGCATCGGCAGGTCGACCAGGTTCTTCGACCAGGGGCCGGTGGCGATCAGCGTCAGGTCGGACTCCAGGGTCTCCGCGTCGGGCAGGTGCACCTCGCCGGTCTCCGGGTCCACCGCCTTGACCTCCTGCCAGGGGCGGAGCGTGACGTTGGGCTGCTCGGCCAGCCAGCGGACCACTGCCGCCAGGGCGTGGTCGGCGAGCAGGACGCCTCCCTGGTGCTCCAGCACGCCGACCGAGTCGGCGGGGAACCGCACGTGCGGGAAGTCGGCGGTGTCCATCAGGGTGACCGGGAGACCGGCGTCGGCCGCGGCTGCGGTCACCTGGTCGATCCCGGCGGCCGGCCAGGCGGAGAGCATGCCGACCTGGCGGTAGAACTTGGTACCCAGCAGGGCTTCCATGGCCAGCCACCTGCGGTGTGCGACCGCGGTGCGCCTGGTTCCCGCCAGGTCGTCCGGGTCCAGTGCCCGGACTGCGCGGTGCTGGTCGAAGGAGGTGGAGCCCGGGTTGGGGATCGCCCCCCGGTCCAGCACGGTGACCCGGTGACCGGCCAGCGAGGCCCGTACCGCCGTCAGCAGTCCGGTCACCCCCGCCCCGACCACCAGCACCCGACGCGCTTCGGTAGCCATCTCAGACCGCCCCACCGGTGAGCCGGGGCAGGACCTTCGGGGTGATCTCGGTGGTCTCGTCCCGCAGCCGGACGGCGGTGTCGTCCAGGGCCGCGGCGGCCAGGTCGATCAGGATCGGGGCGGCGCCGCGCAGGACCGCCTCCACCTGGTGGCAGAAGTCACCGGCGAGCTCGGCGGTCACCTCCCAGCGGTCCAGCCGGCCGAGCTGCTCGGCCAGCGTCTCGGCCGCACGGCCGAGGCTGAAGGCGGGCAACTGGTAGGTGGCGGCGAAGCGTTGGGTGATCCGGTCGGCGGCGAAGCGGGAGGCTGCGGAGACCGGCAGGGTCTGTCCGGCCCACCGCTCGACCTTGGCGGCCACCCGGTTCCACGGCTGGATCAGCCGGGCTCCGGTGACGGCCTCCAGGGCGCCCCAGCCGAAGTTGGTGCGCTGGTTCTCCGGGCTGGTGGCGGCCAGGTGGAACCGGCCGACGTCCCGGGGCAGCCGGTCCGCCAGGTCCTGGCCCCAGACCAGGTGACCCCGGCTGGTGGAGAACTTCTGGTGCTCCAGCTCGTAGAACTCGTTGGTGACGAACCCGGCCGGCAGGGCGTACCGGTCCCCCAGCGCCAGCAGCATGGCGGCACCGGCGATGGCGAACGGGAAGGTGTTGTCGAAGCCGAGGAAGTAGACCACCTCGGTCTCCGCCTCCGGCCACCAGAGCTGGTCGTCGGCGGTCAGCAGCTCGCCGCGCTTCTCGGCGCCGAGTGCGGTGGTGTAGATGGACCAGGCCATCGTCTCGGCGTTCGGGTTGATGGTCTGCCCGGCCACCTCGGGGAACGGGGCGGGGATGCCCCAGGAGATCGGGTAGGTGATCGGGAGGTCGGGCAGCGGGCCGGCCAGGATCTCCTGCACGGCCTGCGCCATGTGCGGGCGGAGCGCGGCCCCGCTGCTCGCGAAGTACTCCTTCAGCTGTGCTCGGTACTCCTCCAACGGCAGGACCAGGACCGGGACTTCACGCATCTCGACGACGGCGTCGGGATACTCGGTGGAGTGTGGGTCGATCAGGTCGCCGGCCGCCGACGAGTGACCGCAGCTCTCGCAGAGACCTGCGCAGCCCTCGGTCAGGCAGACCGGGCAACCGCCCTTCACGTAGCCGTCCACCAGGTACTCGCCGGTGCTCGGCAGATAGGGGAACCGGGTCGGCCGGAGCACGATCTTGCCTGCGGAGTGCAGCCGGCCGACGAAGTCCAGCACCAGCTTGGTGAACCGCTCCTCGTCCCGGCTGAAGCCGTCGACCTCGATGCCCATCGCGGTCAGGGTGGCCTCGATCCGGGCGGTCGAGTCGGCCACCAGGGCCTCGGGGGTGGTGCCCAGACGCCGGGCGGTGGTGACCACGAAGGTCGAGGTGTCCTGGGCGCCGGTGCCGAAGACCGTCTCGCGGCCGGCCGCCCGCTGGTAGCGGGTGTAGACGTCGGCGGCCAGGAAGGGCCCGGCGAGATGGCCGAGGTGCAGGTCTCCGTTGGCGGTCGGGGCGGGAGAGATCACCGCCACGCGCTTGCTCATGCGTTCTCCTTGTGGTGACGGGCCAGGAACAGGTCCGACATCTCGGTGTCCCACCAGATCCCGTAGTACTCGAAGTCCTCCGGGTGGTTGTTGACCACCTTGTGCGTGCAGCCGGGCGGGAGTCGGACGATGTCGCCGGCGATGAACTCGTGGTCGGTGCCGTCGACCACCAGGGTCGAGCGGCCCGCCATCGCGATGAAGATCTCGTACTCGTGGTGCGAGTGCGGGGTGGACTCCCCGCCGCCGCCGATCACGCACCAGGCGGCCTCGAAGGGGGCGTTGAGCGCGTCCCAGGGCTTCAGGGGGTCGCCGAGGATGCCGTAGGCGGGGGTCAGGTTGGCCCGGTCGAGGCGACGGATCTCCATCACAGGCTCCGCTCGGCCGCGACGGTGCGACGGTCCAGCAGGTCGGTGGTGATCTCGTGCGAGCGGTGTGCCAGCACGCTCAGCAGCGAGTCGGAGATGCCGTGGGTGGCCTCGTTGAAGCCCTGCAGGTAGAGCCCGGCGCGGGTGGAGTCGCCGAGGTCGACCCGGTAGCGGCGGTTGACCGCGATGTCCTCGATGCCGACCTGGCCGGCCAGGTGACGGACCATCGCGGGCATCCGCTGGTCGTAGCCGGTACCGAGCAGCACCAGGTCGCAGCGGATCTGGTCGGTCTTGCCGGTACGGCGGTCGCGCAGCTCCAGCACCACCTCGCCGTCCTCCTCGCGGGCCTCCAGCACCTCGGTCATCGACCGGACGGCGGAGCGCTGCGAGCCGGAGAGCTTCTGCTCGTAGAGCATCGAGTAGGTCTCGTCCAGGAACGGGGCGGCCAGTCCGGCGTAGTTGGTCAGCCGGATCTCCTCGAGGATCTGCTTCCGGGCCTCGACCGGGCTGTCGTGGAACTCGTTCACGAAGGAGGGGAAGAAGAGCTCGTTGACGAACTTGCTGGTCTGGTAGTTCTGCAGACCGATCGAACGGTGGATCAGGGTGGGCTGGCTGAGCGGCAGGTCCTTGTGCACGGCCATGAACATCTCGGCGGCGCTCTGCGCTGCGCCGATCACCACCACCCGGACCGGCCGGTCGATCGGGTACTGGGCGATCCGGGTGCTGTACGCGGTGCTGTGGATGACCCGGTCGGTGGGGAGGTGGGCGAACTCCTTGGGGACGTGGGCGTCCCGGCCGGTGCCGACCACCAGGTCCCGGGCGTCCACCGTGTCGCCGTTGGTGAGGGTGACCCGCCACCCGATCACGGTGCCGTCGTCGGCCCGCCGCGGGGCGACGCTCTGGCCCTTCGCGTTGTAGCGGATGCCCACGTGGTCCAGCGAGTTGGCGACCCACTGCAGGTACTCGGAGAGCTCCCGGCGGAAGGGGTTGAAGGTGCCGAGGTTGACGAACTCGTCGAGCCGGCCCTTGGCGTGCAGGAAGGAGAGGAAGGAGAACCGGCTCTGCGGGTTGCGCAGGGTCACCAGGTCCTTGACGAAGGAGACCTGGCTGCGGGCGAAGGGCAGCAGCAGGTTCCGCTGCCACTTCACGTCCGGGTACTGCTCCAGGATCAGGGTGTTGTTGGCGAGACCGGTGGAGCCGGACTCCTCGATCGCCACCGCCAGGGCCAGGTTGGACGGGCCGGCACCGATTGCCAGAACCTCGACCTCGTGGTTCGTCATTGCTATGCCACCTCGCTACTCGTCCTACCGCCCCTTCGAGCGAGTAGGTGTTCCGGCCCCGTTCTGGTGTTCGGCGCCGTTCGGTAGGACGAGTCAAGCGAGTGCGGCTGTTGATCGGCAGCCTTGTCCGGCAAGGCCGATCAAGCAGCGCCGGCGGTGAGTTGGTCGGCCGGACCGGACAACTGCCCGGCGGTGGGCTCCGGCCGCATCCTCGGGAAGGGCAGTTCCCGACGAGGCTGCAGGTTGTGGGCCGGATCGCGGTCCGAGACGAAGGCCCGGACCAGCGGGTCGACCCGGTACGTGCCCTGCCGTTCACCGGCTCCGAGCATCCCCGCATCGACCAACTCGTCGATCAATTCGTCCGCTCCGGCCGGGATTGATTCCTCGGCACGCAGCTCGGAATCGGCCCGCTTCGCCAGCAGATCGAGCAACTCGGCCGCCCGATCGCCCAGTTGGACATGGGCGGAGTTGAGTGACTCACGCATCGACAGGTCACCGACGCTCAGCCAGTCCAGCAGGGTCTCCGGGCAGTCCAGCCGGCTCGCCGCCCAGCGCAGCGAGATGTCAGGACGGGCGGCCAGCTTGCGGGTGGCGATGTCCAGCGCCAGCGGCAGATCGCCGCAGAGCTCGGCCAGCCGGTCCGCCCCGGCCGGGTCGGCCTGGGCCCGTTCGGGCAGCGCCCGGGCGATCAGCTCGACCGAGTCGGCCCGGGGCAGCGGCTCCAGCCTGATCCGCCGGACGTCGCGCAGGCCGAGCAGCGGGGTACGGCTCACCACGATGGTGGTGCTGGTCCCGCTGTCCGCCAGCAACGGCCTGATCTGCCGCTCGCAGTGCACGTTCTCCAGCAGCACCAGCACGCTGCGCCGGGCCAGCAGCGAGCGGAACAGCCCGGCCTGCTGGTCCGGTGCGGCCGGTATTCGCTCCGGCGGCACCCCGAGCGCGGACAGGAAGCCGCCGACCAGCTCCGACAGGTTGAAGGTGGCCTTGGTCAACGGGCCCAGGTCCGCGTAGAGCTGACCGTCCACCAGCCGGTCGGCCAGG
The DNA here is from genome assembly GCF_001424875.1 of Kitasatospora sp. Root107. Taxonomy (GTDB): domain Bacteria; phylum Actinomycetota; class Actinomycetes; order Streptomycetales; family Streptomycetaceae; genus Kitasatospora. The sequence goes on from NZ_LMCT01000025.1 coordinate 64,407, forward strand.
TCGTACGCGTGCCGCAGCGCCAGCTCGCTCTTGCCGACCCCGACCCGCCCGCTGATCAGCACCGGGCTGCCGCCGGGCCCGCCGAGCCGGGCGAGCTCGGCCGCCCGGCCGACGAACCCCTGCGGGCGCAGCGGCAGTTGGGCCGGCCTCGGCATACCGGCTGCGGGCACTCCTGCCCCCGGCACCCGCTGCTCCGGCACCGACACCAGTGCCGACGCCGACGCCGGCGCCGGCGCCGACGGGCGCTGTTCGGCGGCCGGCTCGGTGAAGGACACCGCCGCACGCGGCCCGACCATCGGCACACCACCTCCCGCGGCGGCCACCATCCAGCGCCGCCGCCACTCCTCCCGATCGCCCCGGCAGGCCTCCACGTACCCCAACGCCACCTGCAGGGTGGGCAGTCGGTGTCCGTTGGCGGCGCTGGACAGCACCGAGGCGGAGTACATCGCGGTCCTGGCCATGTCCCGATAGGTCGGGTTGCCAGCCTTGGCACGCAGTCGACGGAGCCCGCTCGCGAACTCCGCGACCGCGCCGCCCGTCTCGTCCACCGGCTTCTCCGGCCTCCCCATGTTCTTCATCCCCTTTTGCTCACTCGCACACAGACGGCCTGTGTGCCGACGGAAATGCCCGGGGGAATGGGCGGCCGGTGTCTCCGGCCGGTCCACTCCCCCGGGTGTTACCTACGGAAAAGCACGGCGGGCCTTGGTGGCCGGTGTCTCCGGCCGCTCAACTCCTCCGTGCGTCGTGACTTCGTCAGACCGCGGGGTTTCCCCGCATGCCCACCCGGGCGCAGAGCGCGGCGATCAGGCCGAGCACCCCGCAGACCGCCCAGATCCCGTTCCCCAGCGTGCTCCAGGCGAAGACGCCCAGCGTGGGGCCGAGCGCCAGGCCGAGCCCGAAGGTGGCCTGGTGGGCGGCGATGTAACGGGTCTTCACCGCTGCGGGATAGGTGGCGGGGTGCGCGAACATGGTCGGTCCGCTGGTCATCACCCCGAACACGAACAGCACCGTGCAGGCGACGATCGTCACGCTGGAGCCGAACGGCAGGCCGTAGCCCGCCACCCCGAGACCCATCAGGGCGGTGCCGCCGGCCCCGGCGACGTACGGCTTCCAGCCCTTCACATAGCTGGTGATCTTCAGTTCGCAGAGGATCAGGATGACCGAGGAGGCCGTCAGCACCCCGCTGTACAGCGCGGCCGGGTGCCCCTCCTCGGTGATCTTCAGCGGCAGCGCCACCGTGTACTGGACGTAGATCAGCGAACCGAGCAGCACCGAGGCCAGAAAGGCCAGGTACCGCCCGTCCCGGAACAGCACGGCGTAGGCGCCGCGCCGCGACCCGGGCTCGTCCGTGGTCTTCTCCTCCTGCGGCGCGGCCACCTTGGGCAGCAGCGTCAGCGCGAGCAGCGCGTAGCCGAGCGCGGTGGCCGCGTCCAGGTAGAACAACAGGTCCCAGTCGACCAGGATCAGCCCGGCCGCGATCAGCGGGCTGAGCGCGGCGCCGCCGTTCATCGCTATCCGCATCATCGAGAAGCCCATCACCCGGTGCTCGTCCGGGATCAGGTCGCTGAGCAGCACCGCGGCGGCCGGCCGGTACGACTGGGTGGCCAGGCCCGCCAGGGCGATCGCCGCCAGCAGCAGCGCGAACCGGCCGGGCCCGGCCAGGGTCGGGACCAGCGCCAGGATCACCGCCGACGTGGACATCGCGCCGACGATGGTCGCCCTGGGCCCGAACCGCTGGGTCAGCTCACCCCCCAGGACGGTGCCGAGCACCGCACCCACGCTGTACGCGGTGAGGGCGAAACCCGCCTGGCCGACGGACAGTTCACGGGCCGTCAGGTAGAGCACCAGAAAGGTCTGGACGAACGCGCCCATCTGGTTGACGAGCACGCCCCCGAGCAGGTACCTGACCTCGGCGGGTGTCTCCCGCAGGGTGGCCAGGACACCCTGCGGGGCGTCCGTTCTCTTGGCGGTGCTGGTGGTAGTGGTCATCAGTCCTCGATCCCGGTTGGCTGTGCACGGTTCGGAAAGGTCCGGGCACCGAGGTGCTGCCCGGACCTCACCGCCCGTACGTTCCAGCTGAGGTGGGACTCGGCCGACTGTGCGGCCCGTTCAACCGCTCAGCGGTTGAAGCTGCTGTTCACCGCGCCGAAGTCCAGCGCGCCGGCCAGCTCGTCGTACGTGCCCTTGCCGAGCAGCTCGGCGGCGGCCCGCTGGGCCAGCGTGTAGGCGGCCTGCGCGACGGCGGTGCCGACGCTCACCCGGCGCACCCCGGCGGCCTCGAACTCGGCCACCGTCGGCGCACCCGGACCGGCCATCACGTTCACCGGCAGCGGCTGGCCCTGCACCAGCTCCGCGATCACCGCGAGGTCGAGCAGGCCCGGCACGAACAGGCTGTCCGCCCCGGCCTCGGCATAGACGGCCGCGCGGGCCAGCACGTCGGCCTGGCGGCCCTCCGGCTCGCCGATCCCGAACAGGAACACGTCGGTACGCAGGTTGATCACCAACTCCGGCAGACCGGCCTGCTCGGCCGCCTGCCGGGCCGCGCGGATCCGGGCCGCCTGCTCCTCGGCGGTGAACAGCGAGTAGTCCGGCTTGGAGTCCTCGAGGTTCACCCCGACCACTCCGGCGCCGATCACCGCGGTGATGGTGGCCGCCACGTCCTCGGGCGCGGGCCCGTACCCGGCCTCGATGTCGGCGGTCACCGGCAGCTCGACCGCGTCGACGATCCGAGCGACCGCCGCCACCATCTCGTCCCGGCTGAGCGCCTGCTGGTCCGGCCGGCCGGCCGACCAGGACACCCCGCCGCTGGTGGTGGCGATCGCCTTGGCACCGGCCTGGCCGATGAGCGCCGCGCTCCCGGCGTCCCAGGCGTTCGGCAGCACCAGGACACCGTCCTTGTGCAGCTCGCGGAGGAGGACGGCCTTGGCCTGCTGACTGTTCGTCATGACGCACCTTTCAGTAAGGGGGTTTTACCGGAATACTCCCTATTCGATCGAAGCACCGTCAACGGAACCGAACGGACTCCATCACGTCATCCACCAGCGACGTTCACCCCCTGACACTTCGTCAGACCGGGCTCGGGGACGGGCGCACACGACGGTCGCCAACGCCGAAGCGGCGTCTCCGGTGATGTGATCCGGAGACGCCGCTTCGGCGTTGGCGACGGGTGGTGCGGACGAGATGACGTGCTCAGCTGCGTGCTTCCTCCGGCACGAGCTCCACGGCGGCCGGAGCCTCCGGGGCACTCTCGACGGGGGCCCGCTTGATCCGCATCGACAGCAGCGCCGCGCCGACGCTGAGGACACCGGCGACGTACCAGGCCGGCGCGTAGTCACCGAAGCTGTCGCGGGTGACACCGGCCGCCGTGGCGGCGAACGCGGCACCCAGCTGGTGACAGGCGAAGACCCAGCCGAACACGATCCCGGCCGACATCCCGAAGTGCTCCCGGCAGAGCGCCACGGTCGGCGGCACGGTGGCGATGAAGTCCATGCCGTAGAAGATCACGAAGATCACCATGGGCCCGCTGATCTCCTCGCTGAACAGCGAGGGCAGCACCAGCAGCGACAGGCCGCGCAGCACGTAGTAGACGGCCAGCAGGATGCGCGAGTCGACCCGGTCGGAGAGCCAGCCGGAGAGGATGGTGCCGATCAGGTCGAAGATGCCGATCATGGCGAGCAGGCCGGCCGCGGTCACGGTCGGCATGCCGTGGTCGTGGGCGGCGGGGATGAAGTGGGTCGCGACCAGTCCGTTGGTGGTGGCGCCGCAGATCGCGAAGCCGACCGCGAGCAGCCAGAACGTCCGGGTCTTCGCGGCCTGCCTCAGCCCGTCGACGGCGAGCCTGGCGGCGCTGCCCGTGGGTGCCGCCGGCGGCACGATCTCGTCCCCGCCGTACGGCGGGATCCCCAGGTCGGCGGGGTGCTCGCGGAAGAACAGCAGGATCAGCGGCACCGTGGCGAGTGCCACCAGCGACACCACGATCGCGGCCGTCCGCCAGCCGCCCGAGGTCTCGGTCAGCGAGGCCACCAGCGGCAGGAAGATCAGCGAACCGGTCGCACCGCCGGCCGACAGGATGCCGGTGACCAGCCCCTGGCGCTTGACGAACCAGCGAGTGCCGATGGTCGCCACGAAACCGAGCGAGATGGATCCGGCGCCCAGGCCCACCAGCACGCCCCAGAGCAGCACCAGCTGCCACGCCGAGGTCATGAACACGGTCAGACCGCTGCCCAGCGCGATCAGGGTCATCGCACCGGCCGTCACCTTGCGGACGCCGAAGCGCTCCATCAGGGCCGCGGCGAACGGCGCGGTGACGCCGTACAGCGCGAGGTTGACCGACATGGCCAGTCCGATGGTGCCGGACGACCAACCGAACTCTTGTTTGAGCGGCTCCACCAGTGCACCCGGGGTGGCCCGGAAGCCCGCCGCGCCGACCAGCGCGACGAAACCGATGGCCGCAATCATCCATGGCCAGATCTGCTTGTTTCGAATCACCTGGCCAGAGTGCTCGCCCCGGTCGGGTTCCGGATAGCGCTGGTCCTCAACTCTGTCAGGTTCGGGCCATGGCCCGGCGGTGCGTGATCCCATGCTTCGCTCAGCTCCCAATCGTCAGTTTCTGCACGGACGTTGCTTGGTCGATGTCGGAGGTCCTGACGGACAGCGAGGCCACCCACTCACCCGCCAGCGGGAGTTGGGCGGTACCCGTCCAACGTCCGGTCCCCTCCGGTTGCAGGGCCACCGTCAGGGGCCCGATGTCCCGGGCGGGCAGGGTGAAGGTCAGCTCGATCTCCGCGACCTCCACCGGCTGTCCGCCCGCATCGTTCAGTGCCAGCCGGACGGTGTTGTTGCCGACCACCACCGGGGCGATGCCCACGGTCGCGGTGCCCTTGGCGTTCGCGGTCCGCCCACCGGTGTCGTACGGCAGCTTCAGCTCCACCCCCCGGCCGGGTGCGGCCGGCGCCACAGTGCTCTTCGGCAGGGCGGCGACCGCCTGGGCCACCCGTCCGGGCGGTGCGCTGGTGAGCAGCGTGGTCACCACCAGCACCGCCACCGCGACGGCCGCCTCCACCAGCACCGAGCGCCGCAGCCCGGACCGCGCGGCTGCGCCGTCCGCCGCCGGTTCGGTCCGCACCCGGGCGATCCACCGGCGCGAGAACCAGGCCGCCCCGAGCATCACCGCGACGCAGCCGATCTTGATCAGCAGCAACCGTCCGTACTCGGTGTCGACCAGGGCGCTCCAGGAGCCCACCCCGCGCCAGGACTGGTACACCCCGGTCAGCACCAGCACCGTCACGGCGCCGAACGCCACCCGGGAGAACCGCGCCACGCTCTCGGCCCCGACACCCTGCCGCAGCCCCGCCAGCAGGGTGGCCAGGCCGCCCAGCCAGGCCGCCATCGCGAGCAGGTGCAGGACGGCCGTCGGCAGCGACAGCCAGACCTGGATGCCGACCGCCGAGTGGTCGGTGCCGACCCAGGTCGCCGACAGCGCGACCGCCAGCAGCACCCCGGTCAGGCCCAGCCTGGAGCGGGCCCTTCGCGGTGCGGGCTCCTCACCGGGCTGGCCCAACTGCCCGACCAGCACCGCCAGATAGACCCCGCTCACGGCGAGCAGCAGCAGCCGGACCGCCAGCGCGGTGTAGATCCGCCCGTCCAGTGAGACGTGCGCGAGCGCCGGATCCGCGGCCTGCGCGATCTTGCTGCCCCGCTCGTACGGGCCGCGCAGCAGCAGCAGGACCACCGTCGCCACCAGCAGGCCGAGCCAGCCGGTGACCAGCAGTTGCTGCACCTGCTTGACCGCCGCCCCGGCCGGCCAGCAGACCAGCACGAACGCCACCGCTCCGGCCAGCAGCGCGAACGCGACGTACGCCGCCACCCGGCCGGTGTCGTACATGAACGAGATCAGGCCGTCCGTCTTGACGCCCTGGGTCGAGTCGGCGGGCACCACGGTGGCCGAGGGCGCCCCGATCGAGAACGTGAAAGCGCCGCTGACCGGGTGCGAGTCGTCCGAGACGGCCCGCCAGGCCACCGTGTAGGTGCCGTTGGCGAGACCGGTGTGCAGGGTGACCCGCGCGGTGTCGCCCTTGCCGTCGGCGCGTCCGGTGTCGCCCGCGTCCACCTGCTTCCCCGCCGGATCGAGGACCCGGACCGAGTCGGCGCTGAGCGTCACGCCTTCACTGAAGGTCAGCGTGACGGCGGACGGTGCGGACGGCACCACCGAGTTCTGCGCCGGGTCGGTCGAGACCAGTGCCGCGTGCGCGGCTGCGGTTCCCGCCCCTCCGAACAGCATGTAGATGATCGGCACCTCAATCTAGGCGGTGCCACTCCTGCCCCGACGTCAGAAGGACGTCCTGGCAGGCGGGTTGTCCAGGGTCAGGGCGGTGCAGCGGACCCCGCCACCGCCCTTGGCCAGCTCGGTGGTCTCGAGTTCGATCACCTTCAGGCCGCGCTCGCGCAGCTCGGCGGCGAGCCGCGGCGCGCCCTTGGTCATGGTCACGGTGGTGCCGTCGCCGACCAGGTTCAGCGCGAACTTCGCCGCCTCCTCGACCGACACCTCGATCAGGTCGGCCCCGAGTCCGCGCAGCCGCCGCAGGCTCGGCGCGTCCAGGGCCTGCGGGCAGTAGGCCAGGGTGTTCGGCAGGCCGACCACGCCCACGGCCAGGTCGAGGTCGTACCAGCGCGAACTCACGGTCTGCAGCGGCACCACCTCGTACTCCAGCTCCTCGGCCAGCACCGCCAGCATCCGCTGGTCGGTGCGCTGGCCGTACGCGGCGAGCAGCAGGTCGCCGAAGGCCAGCGCGTCGCCCTGGCCGCTGAACGCGTAGGGCACCTCGATCACCTCGTACCCCCGCCAGGTCAGCCACTCCTGGAAGTACGAGACCTCGGCCTTGCGCTCCGGCGGAGGGTTGCCCAGGACCGCTCGGTCACCGCGGACCACGGCGGCGTTGGCGGTGAAGACCATGTCCGGGCACTCCGGTGCGGACGGCACGTACTCGACCTTGCGGCCGGCCTCCAGGTGCGCGGCCACGATCGCCTCGTGCTCGGCGACCGCGGCCGCCAGATCGGGCTGGATCTCGGTGTGCATGTACGGGTTGATCTCGTAGTCGACCCGGAAGTGGGCAGCGTCGGAAACCAGCAGTGCACTGTTCACGATTCATTCCTCCTGGCCTGTCGGTACCGGCTCGGTCGAGCCGACTTGACGGAGCGGACCGGGATCACCGGCCGAACCTGGTGGGGGCCTGCGCTCATCAACGAGTTCAACAGAGCGTCGAATTGGTCGCCATCATCGGGCCTCGAAACAATCAACTCGGGCCGACGGCAGGTCCCGTAGGCTCTCTCCCCATGAAGCTCCAGCTGACCAGGGACAGCGTCGCGATGGGCGACGACGCGGACGCACCGCACGAAGAGGAGCGGGACGTCGCGGCTGACCTGACGATCCGTGCGGCGATCGAAGCCGTCCTGGCGGACCGCTACCTCGCGTCCATCCACGGCGGTCGGGCCACCTGGGCGGCGCAGGCCGAGGGCGGCACTCCGCTCGCGGTGGTGGCGCAGCAGTGGGGGCAGCAGGCGCGGCTGCTGACGGCCGGTCAGGGCGGGCTGGCCACGCTGGCGGGGGCGGACGGCTCGGTCCGGCTGCACTTCGCCTACTACACCCAGCGCGACCCCGACGCCGTGTACCGCGAGCTGTCCGAACACGGGCGAGCGCCGCGTCGCTGACCTACGGCGACGCGGCGCTCGCGCGGTCTCACCCGAGGGCGGGGATCACCTCCGCCCCGTACGCGTCGATGGTGGACTCGATCGCGTCGTGCATCGCGTACACCGCGAACTGGTCGACGCCCAGGTCGCGCAGTTGCCGGAGCTTGGCGAGCTGCGCCTCCGCCGGGCCGATCAGGCAGAACCGGTCGACGATCTCGTCCGGGACGAAGGCCGTGTCCGGGTTGCCCGAGCGGCCGTGGTGGGCGTAGTCGTAGCCGTGCCGGTCCCGGATGTAGTCGGTCAGTGCGTCCGGCACCAGGCCGGAGTGCTCGCCGTAGCGGGAGACCAGGTCGGCGACGTGGTTACCGACCATGCCGCCGAACCAGCGGCACTGCTCCCGGGCGTGCGCCAGCGCCTCGGGTGAGTCGTCGGCCGTGACGTAGGCGGGCGCGGCCACGCAGACCGTGATCGAGGCCGGGTCGCGCCCGGCCCGCTCGGCGGCGGTGCGGACCGCCTTGACCATCCACTCGGTCAGGTAGGGATCGGCCAACTGCAGGATGAACCCGTCAGCCTGACGTCCCGTCAGATCGAGCGCTTTCGGTCCGTATGCGCCCATCCAGATGGGGAGTTCGGCGCCGGGCCGCACCCAGGGGATGTGCATCGGGGTGCCGTCCACCTCCGTCTCCCGGCCCTCCGCCAGCTCCTTGATCGCACGCATCGCGGCGGACAGCCGCTCCAGGGTGGCCGGGCGGCGGCCGGCCACCCGCATCGCGGAGTCACCGCGCCCGATCCCGCAGACCGTCCGGTTGCCGAACATGTCGTTCAGGGTGGCGAACAGTGAGGCGGTCACCTCCCAGGTCCTGGTCGACGGGTTGGTCACCATCGGACCGACCGTCAGGCGCGAGGTCTGCGCCAGGATCTGGCTGTAGATCACGAAGGGCTCCTGCCAGAGCACCACCGAGTCGAAGGTCCACCCGTGGGTGAAGCCCGCCGCCTCGGCGCGCACCATCCGCTCGACCAGCAGGCGGGCGGGCGGGTCGGTCTGGAGTACAAGGCCGATGTCCAAATCGCTTCTCCTCTAGAGGTACTGACAGGTCGAGCGCGGCTGGTAGCGGCCGTGCCCGGCCCGGCCGAGGTAGACGTCACCGTCGACCACCACCGCGCCCCTGGAGAGCACGGTGCGGGCCTTGCCGGTGAGCTGCCTGCCCTCGTACGCCGAGTAGTCGACGTTCATGTGGTGGGTGGCGGCCGAGAGGGTCTGCACGGCCGTCGGGTCGTAGACCACCAGGTCGGCGTCGGCGCCGGGCGCGATGGTGCCCTTGCGCGGGTAGAGGCCGAACATCCTGGCCGGGGTGGCGCAGGCGATCTCGACCCACCGGCGCCGGGTCAACTTCCCTTCCACCACGGCCTGGTGCAGCAGGTCCATCCGGTTCTCGACGCCCGGCAGTCCGTTCGGGATCTTCGAGAAGTCCCCGCGTCCGAGGTCCTTCTGCCCGACGAAGCAGAACGGGCAGTGGTCGGTGGAGACCACCTGGAGGTCGTTGGTGCGCAGCCCCCGCCACAGCGCCGCCTGGTGCTCGCGCGGCCGCAGCGGCGTGGAGCAGACGTACTTGGCGCCCTCGAAGCCCGGCTCGGCCAGGTTGTCGGTCGACAGGTAGAGGTACTGCGGGCAGGTCTCGCCGAACACCGGCAGGCCCTCGTCCCGCGCCTTCGCCAGCTCGGCCACCGCCGAGGCGGCCGAGACGTGCACCACGTACAGCGGGGCACCCGCCACCTGGGCCAGCTTGATCGCCCGGTGGGTCGCCTCGGCCTCCAGCAGCTCGCGCCGCACCTCGCCGTGGTAGCGCGGGTCGGTCTTCCCCGCGGCCAGCGCCTGTGCCACCAGCACGTCGATCGCGATGCCGTTCTCGGCGTGCATCATGATCAGGCCGCCGTTCTCGGCGCCGCGCTGCATGGCCCGCAGGATCTGCCCGTCGTCGCTGTAGAAGACGCCGGGGTAGGCCATGAACAGCTTGAAGGAGGTCACCCCCTCCCCCACCAGCAGGTCCATCTCCTTGAGGCTGGCCTCGTTCACGTCGCCGAGGATCATGTGGAACGAGTAGTCGATCGCGCAGACCCCGGCCGCCTTCTCGTGCCAGGCGTCCAACCCGGCCCGCAGCGAGGAGCCGACCGCCTGGACCGCGAAGTCCACGATGGTGGTGGTACCGCCGAAGGCGGCCGCCCGGGTGCCGGTCTCGAAGGTGTCACTGGCCTCGGTGCCGCCGAACGGCAGCTGCATGTGGGTGTGGGCGTCCACGCCGCCGGGGATGACGTACTGTCCGCCGGCGTCGATCACCCGGTCCGCCGTCCAGCCGTCGGCGACGTCGCTGCCGGTGGCGGCCAGCGCGACCACCTGCTCGCCCTCGATCAGTACGTCGGCGTGCATCTCCTCGGCGGCGGTGATCACCAGGCCGCCACGGATCACGGTACGGGTCATCTGACGCCCCCTCACGCTTCCGTCAGCGGGCCGTAGGCGTCCGGGCGCCGGTCCCGGTAGAACGCCCACTGCTGCCTGACCTGCTCGATCAGGTCCAGGTCGAGGTCACGGACCACCAGCTCCTCCTTCTTGTCCGAGGCGACCTCGCCGACGAACTGGCCGCGCGGGTCGACGAAGTAGGAGGTGCCGTAGAAGTCGTTGTCGCCGTACTCCTCCACCCCGACCCGGTTGATCGCGGCGATGTAGTACTCGTTGGCCACGGCGGCGGCGGGCTGCTCCAGCTGCCAGAGGTAGGCGGACAGGCCCCGGCTGGTGGCGGAGGGGTTGTAGACGATCTCGGCCCCGGCCAGGCCGAGCGCGCGCCAGCCCTCGGGGAAGTGCCGGTCGTAGCAGATGTACACGCCGACTTTGCCGACCGCCGTGTCGAACACCGGCCAGCCGAGGTTGCCGGGCTTGAAGTAGTACTTCTCCCAGAAGCCCTTCACCTGCGGGATGTGGTGCTTGCGGTACTTGCCGAGGTAGGAACCGTCCGCGTCGATCACGGCGGCGGTGTTGTAGTAGAAACCGGACTGCTCGACCTCGTACACCGGCACCACGATCACCAGGCCCAGCTCCTTGGCCAGCGCCTGCATCCGCTGCACCGTCGGCCCGTCCGGCACGGGCTCGGCCCAGCGGTAGTGCTCGGGCTCCTGGACCTGGCAGAAGTACGGGGCGTTGAAGACCTCCTGGAACCCGATGATCTGCGCGCCCTGCGCGGCGGCGTCGCGCGCCGCCCGCTCGTGGGCCGCGATCATTGTCTCCTTGTCCCCTGTCCACGTGGTCTGGAACAGGGCGGCACGTACGACACGACTCATGACGGACTCCCTCGCAGCAGCGGTGTGAGCGTGAGACTAGGAGTAATGCCCCCCGCTGACCCGCGTCACGCGCCGGGAAGTGGAACTTCTCTCTCACCGAGAGAGCGCTTCCGGCCGTCTTCACTCCCCGAACGCCAACCCTGGCGCTGAGCCTCCGTCAGGCCCCGTTTCCTGCACGCCAGAAGAAGTCCGCGCATTGACGTTGCCATGACTTGAAGGCGATCCGTAGGATTTCACCGGAGAGCGCTCTCAGCAAGGTCGTCCCCCTTCCTCCCCCACACAAGGGTGGTTCCCGCATGCCTGCTGCAACTCGCCCACGCCGCCGACCGCTCGGCGGGCTCATGTCCCTGCTCGGCGCCGGCCTGCTGGCGGCCGCACTGCTCGCCCCGTCGGCCCCCGCCGGCGGCACCATCCCACTGGACGGCACCGCACCGGTCGCCGCGCAGAGCTGGAACGACGACTTCAACGGTCCGGCCGGCTCGGGTGTCGACCCCGCCAAGTGGACGCTGGAGACCGGTGGTTCGGGCAACGGCAACCACGAGCTCCAGTACTACACGCCGGGCACCCAGAACGCCGCACTGGACGGCCAGGGCAACCTGGTCATCACCGCCAGGCGCAACACCGACTCCGGCCTCGCCTGCTGGTACGGCACCTGCCAGTACACCTCGGCCCGCCTGAACACCGCCCGCACCTTCACCCAGGCGTACGGGCACTTCGAGTCCCGCATCAAGATCCCGCGCGGCCAGGGCATCTGGCCGGCCTTCTGGATGCTGGGCAACGACCTCGGCTCGGTGGGCTGGCCCACCAGCGGCGAGATCGACGTCATGGAGAACATCGGCCGCGAGCCGGGCACCGTGCACGGCACCATCCACGGCCCCGGCTACTCGGGTGCGGCGGGCATCGGCGCCGCGTACAGCCTCGCGGCGGGCCAGTCCTTCGCGGACGCCTTCCACACCTTCGCGGTGGACTGGAGCCCCTCCGCGATCACCTGGTCGGTGGACGGCCACGCCTACCAGACCCGGACCCCGGCCGACCTCGGCGGCAACCGCTGGGTGTTCGACCACCCGTTCTTCGTCATCCTGAACCTGGCGGTCGGCGGCGACTGGCCCGGCAGCCCTGACGGCTCGTCGACCTACCCGCAGACCATGACCGTCGACTACGTGCACACCACCACCTGGGGCGACAGCTCCGGCCTGCCGTACACCGGCCGGATCACCGGCCCCGGCGGCATGTGCGTGGACGTGGCCGGTGCCTCCAGCGCCGACCGCACGCCCATCCAGCTCCACAACTGCACCGGAAGCGCCGCCCAGCAGTGGACGGTGGGCACCGACGGCACCGTCCGCGCCTTCGGCAAGTGCCTGGACGTGGACGGCGCCTCGCACAACGACGGCGCCGTCATCCAGCTCTACACCTGCAACGGCACCAGCGCCCAGCAGTGGACCTACCGCTCCGGCCACGACTTCCTGAACCCCGGCTCAGGCAAGTGCCTGGACTCCCCGAACGGCTCCTCGGCGGACGGCACCCGGCTCCAGCTGTGGACGTGCAACAACAGCGCCGCCCAGAAATGGACCCTGGGCTGACCTCCCGTCACAGCCCCCAGCGCGGGCGGAGCCGCCAGGTCAGTGGCTCCGCCCGCCCGGTTCTCAGTGGCCCGGTGCTACGCCCGGCCCACCAAGACCGGCACTGCCCGAGAACACCGCGGGCTCGGTGGTCAGGACCGGGTTCGGGCCGGTCTCGATGAGGTGCAGCAGGGCCCAGGCGGCGCCGTAGCAGTCGTCCGGTCCGAAGCAGGCGACCAGTGCCTGGGCTTCCTCGCCGGTGACGGGCTCGGTGATGCCTGTGATCTGGTCGTATCGGCGGTCGTTCTCCTCCCCTTCGGCGTCCCAGTCCGGGAGAGGTCCGTCGGCTACGAATACCTGTACTTCTGGTCTCATCCGCGAATGATCGACCGCTACGGCTGACCGGGGCAAGGTGCTCTGGCGGGTCGTACGGTGGCGGGTTCCCAGGTGAGATCGAGTCCCCACCCGCCAGGCCGTGGCGGCGCGCGAACGGGACACGGTGCTTGAGGAGTGGTTCTGGTCGAGCTACTCCTGTGACGGCGTGTCAGCCATTTGATCTAGGGTCACCCGCATGACCTCCGCGATGCCCACTGAAGCTGATCTTGCCAACCTGATTGACGTCCTGCTCGCCACCGGCGCAGCTGGGCGCAGCCGGGCCGTGTTGGAGGATCTCGTCCGTAGCCGCTTTGCTGAGGAGCAGCCCGAGGAGCAGCCGGATCACTGGTGGTTGGCGGTGCCGGGGGAGACGTACGAGGCGGCCTTCGAGGTGCTGGGTCTGCACGATCGGATCCCGGTGACGGTGAGCTATGGGCACGACTTGCAGACGGAGGACACCAAGTACACGCCGGATCCTGTGTACCGGGTGTTCGTGACTCCTGAGTACGCGGGCTGGCGGCTGATCTATGCGAACAGCCCGCTCGGTTCGACGTCTTGGTGGCCGCACCAGGTGATCGAGCGGCTCAGCAAGGTGTGCGGCCGGGCCCAGGTGTTCTACCAGGACCCGTTCGCGGACTCGGTGATCTGGGCGGCCGCGGAGGACGGCGAGGTGGTCCGGGGCTACTGGCGCGACGACGAGCCGGAGTGGACGGGCACACCCCTGCCGTGGGAAGTGGTGCTGACGGCCGCGGACTTCGGGGACGACGAAGACGAGTACGAGGCGTACTGCGAGGACCCGGGCCGGTCGCAGACCACGGGCATCAACACTGCTGCCGCCAACCTGTCCGTGGACCCGGCCGCGATCACCACCGACACGCCGGTCCGTGGCCATGGCTGGCTCGCCCTGACGGCCGCCGGCGCCGGGTACGACGGCTTCGACGAGTACCCCGCGCTGTAGCCGACGGGCTACTGGGAGGCCCGCCAGGATGCCCGTTCAGAGGTGGTGCACCGCGCCCGTGTCTTCCGACCAGAGCCAGTTCACCGGGGAGTGACGCTTCTTCAGCGCGGTGCGTTCACGGGCCACACCCGAGAGGGCGTCCGCCACGGCGGCAGGGAGGTCGGCGAGGTCCGCGGGGACAGGGACGCGCATCACGAGGTGCTGCTTGCGGTGGGCGAGCAGCAGGTCGCCGGTGGGGGTGGCGGTCAGCAGGGCGAAGTGGGTCAGAGCCTTGAACGGGGCGTCGGCGGTGGGGAGTTTCGCGCGCAGGGCGCCGTCGGCCGTCCAGGCGTACAGGCCGTAGCGGTTGAGGTGGAAGGCGCGGGCGCTGTGCGGGTCGGCGACCACCGTGAAGTTCTCGCCGGTGTAGGGGCTGTCCTGGTACAGGTCGAGGCCGTCGAGGCGGCCCCGTACCGTGCCGTGGTCGTCGAGCAGGGCGAAGGCGAAGGACTGGCCGCGGCTGCCCGCGCGGTAGGTGCGGCCGAACACCGGCACGACGTACAGGTCGTCGGCGAGCGGGACGGGGCGGGTCAGAAAGGCGTTGTGCCAGTCGTGCACGCTGCCGCCGAGGAGACTCACCATGGCCTGAGCGAGCGAGGGCGAGGGCCGGTTGTCGCGGACCACCGGCCCGTCACCATGGCGGATGTGCGGGTGAGCGTCCTCCTCGGTCTGCCGGGCGGCGGAGGACTCCAGCGTGGCGAGGGCCCGTAGAACGGGCTTGTGGCCCAGGACGGGCACGGCGCCGGGCTCGGTGACGGCGACCAGGTTGGGCAGCGGGATGCCCCAGCTGCCGAGCCGGTTCTCGGAGGTCAGGCAGACCAGCCGGCCCGCCGGGGTGACGGCAATGGACGCGGCGAACGGGTCGTCGGCGGAGCCCTCGTCCCTGGACCACGGCATCGCCGACATCCGCCAGCCGGCCAGCAGCTCGTCCAGGCCGGGCGAGAGCAGATGGGTGTTGCCGGGCCGGGAGCTGAGCGCGAGCGTTCCGTCCGGGAGCACCGCGAGGTTCGCCTCCTTGCCCCAGCTGATCGCCGACGGCGTGCCGCCCGGGACTTCGTACCCGATGACGGCGGTGGCGACGGTCGCGCCGTCCGCATCGTGACGGGTGATCAGCTGGTAGGTGAAGCCCTGCCCGCCCTCCTCCACCCCGCGCGGGACGGACCGCCGCAGGCCGCTCAGCACGTACATGTCCCCGCTCGCGGTTCCCACCGCGTGCCGGACCTCCTGCCCCCAGCCGTCGGCATCCGGGTCGAGCCCGTGCGACTGGATCAGCGAGGCGGGCACGGTGACCGGGAACAGTGTCATGGCCGCCATCCTCTCCCACCACCCCGACAGCCCACCCCGGGGCGGCCCCGCCTGCTGCTCAAGCTCCGCGAGGCCCAGCAGCGGCGAGCGAGAGAATCCGGCCCGGCCACCCGGCGGGGCAGATGCTGATGCCGTCGCGGACGAGTGCTGCCCCGTCGTGGAGGACGACGCCGCTGGCGTAGGCCCGTTGCAGCTGAGCCTCGAAGAGTTCCGCGCGTCCGTGGCCGGCAGAACGACGAGGACGGCGGGCCAGGTACCCGGAGACGCCGGTCCCGGCTGTGACGGTGAAACCGGACTATGGGCGCTGCGCAGACATTGCCTGGCGGGCGGCTACCACGACACCATGGGGCACGGAAGCACGGGGAAATGGGGAGCCGATGAGACGCTTCGAACTGCCATACCTCTCCACCTACCAGCCGGTGCTGCCTCAGCAGGAGCGCGCCGGTGAAGTGATCGGTCCCAAGGACGGCAAAGTTCATGTCCTGGAACACCAGGATCCGTGGCGCTACGACGCATGGCGCACAGAACGCGCAGGTTCCATGCCCGTACGTTCCTTGTTCCTGGTGCGAACCCCTCAGCGGCGGGACGAAGGCCTACAGTTCCTTTTCGACAACGCGGGTCGCCAAATCCAGATGAGCCTCCGGGAGAGGTGCCTGGTGCCGTGCACGGCGGAGACCTGCCGGCGCTGGGCCGAGGGCGCCATCGCCTACGCCACCGTCATGGACGACATCAGCGCCGACCTGGTGGCCGCCCACCGTCGTGCCTCGTCCGTCCCGCAGTGGAGGCGCTTCGCCGCACCTCTCGCCCTGCGCAAATGGGAGAAGACCCGGAGGCGCTACGAGCGGGTCATCCGGGAGGCCAGTGAGGCATACAAGCCGATCGGGATGGAGATCTGGCAGGCGATCGATGACGAGAAGAGCAAGGCCGCCGAAAACGCACGGCAGGCAAAGCAGGCACAGCGCCGCAGGGCCGAGCTCGCCGAACGGCCTGTCTGGGTCTGGTCATCGGTGGCAACGAACGGCCGGCCTACCGCGCACATCTCCCGGTACGACGTATCCGCCGGCAGCCGCCCCGCACCGACTTCGCCGCAGGTGAACGGACCCGTCGACCTGCCGGCGCTGCGCCAAGCACTCGAAGGTCTGATGCCGGTCCAGTTGGAGTGGGACAGTACGGCGATCACCGAGACGGAGCGTGAGCTGGAAGGCGTGAGCTTCGGGAGCTGGTGGCGGGAACTGTTCTCCGAGGACTACCGCACCTTCACATCACCCCCGCCAAACCCCAGCTCATCCCACCCCTCCATCGGTGGCACCGGCACCAGCGGATCAGGCGGCTACGCAGGCGGCCACGGCAGCTTCGGCGGCTTCGGCGGCTACTGACACAAGAAGAGCACCCGACCGTCGTCCGTCCCGGCGGCCAGGCCGGGATCTCCTCGCTCTGGCTGCCGGGGGCGCGTGTGGTCAGTGCTGCAGGAAGTAGATGACACCGTGTCCGCGGGCTTCGGAACCGCCGTCCAAGGCTGGTCTACTGCCAGTCGCGGTACCAGATGCCAACATCGCCGGCCCTGCCTGCGCTGGTTGGCCCGGCCTGGCAGGCGTGGGCACCGGTGCGGGAGAGCAGGACGGCTCGGCTAGGTACTGTCCTGGCGATCTTCGACATCGATAGGCTTTCAGAAGGGCCAGGACCTGACACCCCAGATACTCGACTACGACTCGCACGGACGACTTCTCGGCATTGAACTGTTCAGCGCCAGACGCCGGTTGCACTCAGATCTGCTGGACAGCGCGGAGAGGCTCGACCGTGAGTCACGTCCGCCGAGCGCGTGATTCGTCGGCAGGGCTATGGAGACTAGAGGAAGACCTTGTGCGGTGAGAGGACTTCGGGTGGCGTGTGCTGCAACGCTCATGATGGTGACTCAGGCCCGGCTGCGTGCTGTCCCGGACCGGCGCCGGTGAGCCGGGTACTGACCCGCCAGGCGCTCACCCGGGCCGTGCTGGCCCGTCAGCACCTGCTGGCCCGCACCGACCTGACCCCGGCGGCGATGGTCGAGCACCTGGTCGGCCTCCAGGCGCAGGCCGTCCCCGACCCGCCGTACCTCGGCCTCTGGTCCCGTCTCGAGGGCTTCCGCCCGGACGCGTTGACCGAGCTGCTCGAACAGCGCGCCGTGGTCCGGGTCGGCCTCCAGCGCGGCACCATCCACCTGGTCACCGCCGACAACTGCCTGACGCTGCGTCCGCTGCTCCAGCCGGTGCTGGACCGGGCGCTTCGCGGTTCCTACGGCAAGCAACTGACCGGGGTCGACCTGGCAGCCGTCGCCGCACGCGGCCGGGAGCTGGTCGAGCAGGAGCCGCGTACCTTCCAGCAGCTCGGTGCGTTGCTCGGGCCGGAGTTCCCGGCGGGCCCGCCTGCCGCCCTGGCACAGGCCGTCCGGGCGCTGTTGCCGCTCGTCCAGGTGCCGCCGCGAGGGATCTGGGGGCGCAGTGGGCCGGCCGCGCACACCACCGCCGAGCACTGGCTCGGCCGTCCGCTCGATCCTTCGCCCTCGCTGGAACGGATGGTGCTGCGCTACCTGGCCGCCTTCGGCCCGGCCACCGGCGCCGATGTCCAGCAGTGGTCGGGACTGACCGGTCTGGGCCCCGTACTCAAGCGGCTGGCACCGGAGTTGGAGGTCTTTGAGGATGAGCAGGGCCGGGTGCTGTACGACCTGCCCGACGCCCCGCGCCCGGACGAGCGCACCCCGGTGCCGGTCCGGCTGCTCGCGCCCTTCGACAACCTGCTGCTCTCACACGCCGACCGCAGCCGGGTGGTGCCCGAGGAGTACCGGCGCCGGGTGATGACGGTCAACGGCCTGGTGCCCGGCACCCTGCTGGTGGACGGCCGGGTGGCCGGGGTCTGGCGGCTGTCCGGCGGGACGCTGACCATCCGGCCGTTCGCCCCACTGCGACGGGCGGATCTGACGGGTGCTCAGGCGGAAGGTGCCCGGCTGCTCGACTTCACGGGCGGCGAGCGGTTGGTGGTGGAGCAGCCGGAGTAGGCCGGACACGGCGATCGACGACTCACTTCGGGGATCGGCACAGTCGACGGGGCAACCAGGGCGAGGGTGCGCGGTGCCTCACCGGCCAGTGAGGTTTTCTCCGTGAAATGATCTCTGCGGGGTCCGGTACAGCACACATTGGCGAAGCGGCCCTTCCGGCACGCTCGGATCTTCGAAGTCGTCGACCGGGTCCCGGGTCATGCCGATCCGGCGCATCACTGCCTGGGAACGCAAGTTGTTGACGGTTGTCGACGCAAGGACCTCCGGCAACCCGAGGGTTTCGAAGCCGAAGGCCAGGCAGGCCAGGGCGGCCTCGGTCGCGTAGCCGTGACCCCACGCCGAACGCATCAACCGCCACCCGATATCCACCCCCGCGAACGGCATGTCCTGGTCCACCTCGTCCAAGCCCGCGCGGCCGATGAACTCACCGGTCTCCCGTGCTTCGAGCGCCCACCACCCAAAACCGCGCTCGTCGAACTCGGCCTGCATGGACGCCATCGCGGCATCGCTTTGCTCCCGCGTCAGCAGGTCCCCCAGGTGTTCTCGGACTTCGGGATCGGCGTTCATCGCCGCCCACCGTTCGAGGTCGGACTCCCGCCACCGGCGGAGCAGGAGACGATCGGTACGCAGTTCGGGCATGCCGCCCAGCTAACGCGATCACGATCAGGGGTGTCGATCGGTTATATCGAGCCCTACGATGCTCGCCAATGCCAGACCCACTGCGTAAAGCCTCGCCGCCGACACCACCCGCCGGGGTACGACCGGAGTCCAAGTCCACCGAATCGGCATGAAGTTGCGGGCGCACCGGCTTGCGGACAGCCGTGAAGCCCCTGGTAGGACAGGTCTGCCAAGATCATGTCCGCAACTACCAGAGGCTTCATGTTGGTCACCTGTGTTTCCAGGCTCGACGTCCCGCGCCATGTGGTGGAGCATCTCGCCCGGCTGCTGGCCGCGCACCGGCGCCGGATCGGCACCCCGCGCGGCTCGCTGGTCCGACGAGACCTTCGCCCACACGGCTGCGGGCGGTGGCTGTGCATCCTGCGCGCGCCCAGCCGGGGCAGGTTGCAACTGCTCGCGGGCGGAGCCGCCAGGTCAGCAGCTCCGCCCGCCCACCCGGCCCGAGCGACCGTCAGCAGGTGCAGCTGACGGTCAGAGTGATGGACTCCGGCGGCGGCGGGGAGCCGGTGTACGGGGGGATCGTCAACCTGTCGTACGAGGGCAAGGCGGTCGACCCGGCCGCGNGCGGGGTGGGTGCCCGGCGGACAGTGGGCCACCACCCCGGCGGGGTGGGTGCCCGGCGGACAGTGGGCCACCACCCCGTCGGGGGAGCCGGTCACCGAGACACTGGTGCCGCCGTCGGCATGGGCCGGGCCGGCCAGCAGTGCGGCGAGGCCGACTGCGGCCAGGCCCGCCCCCAGGAGTCGCTTGCGCATGGATGCCCTTCCGTCGTCCGCCCAACTGGTTCGTGGACGGTCGACAGCATTCTCCCCATCACCCAGCGTGATACTCCGACCACGATGGGAAGTCACCCGCCCGGGTAAGCGGCGGCGCGGCTCGGCCGTGCGCGCCCGAGCTTTGCCCAGGGCGTTCCCGAGCAGGCAAGATGGCCCGGTGACCCTCCTGGACCTGATGCCGAAGCCCGCAACCCCCGACGCGCTGTACGAGACCTTCGCCGAGTGGGCGCAGGACCGTGGCATCACGCTCTACCCCGCCCAGGAGGAGGCGCTGATCGAGCTGGTCTCGGGCAACAACGTCATCCTCGCCACCCCCACCGGCTCCGGAAAGAGCCTGGTGGCCGCCGGTGCGCACTTCGCCGCGCTGGCCGAGGGCAAGCGCACCTTCTACACCGCACCGATCAAGGCCCTGGTCTCGGAGAAGTTCTTCGACCTGGTGAAGATGTTCGGCACCGAGCAGGTCGGCATGATGACGGGTGACGCCAGCGTCAACCCGACCGCGCCGATCATCTGCTGCACCGCCGAGGTGCTCGCCAACATCGCGCTGCGCGACGGCGCCCGGGCCGACGTCGGCCAGGTCGTGATGGACGAGTTCCACTTCTACGCCGAGCCCGACCGGGGCTGGGCCTGGCAGATCCCGATCCTCGAACTGCCGCACGTGCAGTTCCTGCTGATGTCGGCCACCCTCGGCGACGTCCGCCGCTTCGAGGAGGACCTGACCCGCCGTACGGGACGCCCGACCACCGTGGTCCGCTCGGTCACCCGCCCGGTGCCGCTGTTCTACGACTACCGCCGCACCAACCTCCACGACACCCTGGAGGAGCTGCTGACGACCGGTCAGGCACCGGTCTACGTCGTGCACTTCACCCAGAAGGAAGCCGTCGAGCGCGCGCAGTCGCTGATGAGCATCAACATGTGCACCAAGGCGGAGAAGGACGCCATCGCCGACCTGATCGGCGGCTTCCGGTTCACCACCAAGTTCGGCCGCAACCTCTCCCGCTACGTCCGGCACGGCATCGGCGTGCACCACGCGGGCATGCTGCCCAAGTACCGCCGCCTGGTCGAGCGGCTGGCCCAGGCCGGTCTGCTCAAGGTGATCTGCGGCACCGACACGCTCGGCGTGGGGGTCAACGTACCGATCCGCACCGTGCTGTTCACCGCGCTCTCCAAGTACGACGGCCAGCGGGTCCGGGTGCTGCGGGCCCGGGAGTTCCACCAGATCGCCGGCCGGGCCGGACGGGCCGGCTTCGACACCGTCGGCCAGGTGGTCGCCCAGGCGCCCGAGCACGTGATCGAGAACGACAAGATGGTCGCCAAGGCCGGGGACGACCCCAAGAAGAAGCGCAAGGTGGTCCGGAAGAAGGCCCCGGAGGGCTTCGTCAGCTGGTCCGAGGAGACCTTCGAGCGCCTGATCGGCGCCGACCCGGAGCCGCTGGTCTCCCGGTTCAAGGTCAGCCACGCCATGCTGCTCTCCGTCATCGGCCGCCCGGGCAACGCCTTCGAGGCGATGCGCCACCTGCTGACCGACAACCACGAGGAGCGCTCCGCCCAGCGCCGGCACATCCGCAGCGCGATCGCCATCTTCCGCTCGCTGCTCGCGGGCGGCGTGGTCGAGCGCCTGCCGGAGCCGGACGCCGAGGGCCGGATCGTCCGCCTCACCGTCGACCTGCAGGAGAACTTCGCCCTCAACCAGCCGCTCTCCACCTTCGCGCTGGCCTCCTTCGAGCTGCTCGACCAGGAGTCGCCCTCCTACGCGATGGACATCGTCTCGGTGGTCGAGGCCACCCTCGACGACCCGCGCCAGATCCTCGCCGCGCAGCAGAACAAGGCCCGTGGCGAGGCGATCGGCGAGATGAAGCGGGACGGCATCGAGTACGAGGAGCGGATGGAGCGGCTCCAGGACATCACCTACCCCAAGCCGCTCGAGGAGCTGCTCGGCCACGCGTACGAGGTCTACCGCCAGGCCCACCCGTGGATCGGCGACCACCAGTTGACGCCGAAGTCCGTGGTCCGCGACCTGTACGAGCGGGCGATGACCTTCTCGGACTACGTCGGCCACTACGACCTGGCCCGCACCGAGGGCATCGTGCTCCGCTACCTCGCCGGGGCGTTCAAGGCGCTGGAGCAGACCGTCCCGGACGACCTGAAGACCGACGACCTCAAGGACGTCATCGCCTGGCTCGGCGAGCTGGTCCGCCAGGTCGACTCCAGCCTGCTGGACGAGTGGGAGCAGCTGGCCAACCCCACCTCCCCCGAGAGCACCGAGGTCCGGCTCGACGACAAGCCCGCCCCGGTCACCGCGAACGCCCGTGCGTTCCGGGTCCTGGTACGCAACGAGATGTTCCGCCGGGTCGAGCTCTGCGCGCTCGAACAGTACGGCACGCTGGGCGAGTTGGATGGCGAGTACGGCTGGGACCGGGACCGCTGGGCGGACGCGATGGACGAGTACTGGGAGGAGCACGACGACCTCGGTACCGGCCCGAACGCCCGCGGCCCCAAGATGCTGCTCATCGAGGAAGACCCGGAGGAGGGCTCCTGGCGGGTCCGCCAGATCTTCGAGGACCCCGCCGGCGACCAGGACTGGGGCATCAGCGCCGAGGTCGACCTGTACGGCTCCGACGAGGAGGGCCGCGCCGTCCTCCGCGTCACCGGCGTGAACCGCCTCGACGGCTGACGCCTGCTCAGCTGCCGCGGCTCGCGTCCGCTACTCGTAGACGCGGGCCGCCAGCAGCTGTTCCGCCACACTCCCCCAGGTGACCGGTTCGAGGTCGCCCCCGCCGAACGGCCGCGGGCGACCGAGCACGGCATCCAGCCAGGCCGCCCAGCTCTCCAGGACGGCGGACAGCGTCCCGTGCGCCCAGTCCCCGGTGTCCCCCCACCACGGCCCCTTCAGCGCCACGACGGCGGCCACCTCCCGGCGGTCCCGGACGAAGTCCGCCGCCAGCGCTGTCAGCAGGGCGCCGAGCTGGTCCCGGGTGTGCACCTCCGGCTCGTCGAACTTCCCCTCAGCGGCCTCGGCACCGCCGGTCGGCTCAGCGGCGAGCGCGGCCACCACCTGCCTGGCCAGCCCCGGCCAGCCCGGCTCGCCGGGCCCCTCCCCCGGCAGGACCGCCGCCCAGCGCAGCAGAAAGTCGTCGACGGTCGGTCCACCCGACTCGAGCTCGCGGGACAGCTCTTCCAACAGCGCGATGAACTCCGCGCCCGATGTCACATTCTCCTGAGTGATCCTCACGCCCAGGAGGCTAGGCAACCGCAGGCGAGCCGTCGATGCAGTTTCGCCCCGTACACGCGCTCATAGCGATGCTGGTCACACGGATTCAGCGTCAGGACGGTTGTGCGACCAGGTGCAGACGTTCGGCGCCTCCCCGTGTCAGCGGCATTCGACTGTTGGTCACCAACTCGTGGGCCGCGGCACCGATCCTCATGCCGGCGGTTCTTCGCCCGTGCTGGTCCTCAACCACGGCCGGCCGTGTCGCCGAACGAAGGGCCTTCCAGACCGTGCGTGTCTCCTCGGTCAGAAGCAGGTGCGTCTCGGCCCCGACCTCCGCCTCGAACCAACGCACCGCGAGGCGGCCGGCTTCAAGGACCTCACCTTGCCGCTCCTGGACTCGCCGCGAGCACAGCAGCTGGAGCACTGCGCGGTGCGCGAGATCCGGCCGGGGAGAGGGAGTCTCGCTGGTCAGTACGACATCTGAGGGAACTGCTGCTCCTGTCGGCAGAAGCAGAAACGCCTGGCGGCCGCCGCACGTCAGGGCCGATGGAACCGAAGGGTGCAGGTGTACCTGGTGAAGGCCTTTCGGGCCGGGATGGCTACACAGCCAACCGGAGCGCGGCAGGGCTTCGCCAATGCGCTTCCCGACGAGTGCTTCGTCCTCAGGCAGCAGCCAGACGTCAGTCGTCTTCGTACGGGAACCGGGAAAAGCCATTGGGGCAGCATCGCAGACCGGGCTGCCGAGATCCTGCCCGGCCCCCGGGGCGGCGGCCGCATGGAGAGTGGACGACCGCACTGGAGGGAACCGTCCATCAACCCGTGCCCACGCGGGGCGGTCACCTCGTCCTCGTCACCGGCCACCACGACGGAACCGCGCTCTTCCGCAACCCGTCCGGCCACACCCCGGACGCGGTGGACGCGGCCCTCCCCGCCGAGACGTTCGACCGCTTCGCCGCCCGTCGCGGCATCGCGCTGCACATCTGATTCGGGTCGGACGGTCCGTCAGTTCATGTCCGATGGTCGGGAATTCCCCACCACCCTCCCGCCTGCTAGCCGGATGGGTACGGGACCGGTGATCGACAAGACTCCGGAGCATGAGAAACCGCATCGCAGTCCTGGCCACAGTCACCGCCTCCGTGCTCACCCTCGCCGCCCCGCTCGCCCAGGCAAACCCGACCCGGCCCGTACTCGGCTGGACGGCCTGTCCGGACGGCAGTCCGGACCAGCGCCAGCAGTGCACCACCGTCACCGTCCCGCTCGACTACCGTGAACCGCACGGGCAGCAGATCACCCTCGCAGTCTCCCGGATCGCCGCCGAACAACCCGAACGACGGCGCGGCGTACTGCTGATGATCCCCGGCGGCCCAGGCGGCGGCGGGCTGAACGGTCCGTCCAAGGCTGCGAAGCAGCTGCCGCAGTCGGTCCGGGACGCCTACGACATCGTCGGGTTCGACCCTCGCGGGGTCGGGCGGAGCACCCCCGTCAGCTGCGGGCTGGCACACGAGGACCTGGCGATGGTGAAGCTCCGGCCGTGGCCCGCCCCGGACGGGTCGATCACCGAGAACACCGACACCGCCCGCCGGGTCGCCGAGACCTGCCTGCGCAACGGCGGCCCGGTGCTGCGCAGTCTCTCCACGGCCAACGAAGCCCGCGACATCGACCGGATCCGACAGGCGCTCGGCGAACGGAAGGTGTCCGCCTGGGGTGTCTCCTACGGCACGTACGCGGGCGCCGTCTACGCCACCATGTTCCCGGGCCGCACCGACCGGATCCTGCTCGACAGCAACGACGACCCGGACCCCGGCAAGGTCGGTCGCGGCTGGCTGGCCGCCTTCGGGGTCGGCGTCGAGGACCGCTTCCCGGACTTCGCCGCCTGGGCCGCCGCCCCGGAGAACCCGAACCGGCTGGCTGCCACCCCCGAGGAGGTGCGGCCGCTCTTCCTCGCCCTCGCCGACCGGCTGGACCGCGATCCGGTCCCCTGGCCCGGCGCCAACCCACCGGTGCTGAACGGCAACGCGCTGCGCGAGACGATGCTGGAGAGCCTGTACGACGACGAGAAGTTCCCCGCCCTGGCCCGGCTGGTGCTGGCCGGGCTCGGGTCCCGTCCGCTGCCCGTCGTGCGAGCGCTGCCGGACGAGGCGCTGCAGAACACCGTCGCCGTCTCGGTCGGCGTCCTCTGCAACGACGTGCGCTGGCCGGGCCTGACTCCCGCGTACGACAAGGCAGTTGCCGCCAGCCGGCTCGAACACCCGCTCACGGCCGGCATGCCGGTCAACGTGATGCCCTGCGCGTTCTGGCCCACACCGACCGAACCACCGGTCCTCGTCACACCGGACGGCCCGTCCAACGTCCTGCTGGTGCAGAACCTCCGCGACCCCGCCACCCCGTACAGCGGCGCCCTGAAACTCCGTCAGGCCTTCGGCAACCGGGCCAGGATGGTCGCCGTCGACTCCGGCGGCCACGACGTGTACGCCGCCAACGGGAACGCCTGCGGCGACCGCGTGGTGACCGACTTCCTCACCACCGGCCACCGCCCGGCGCGCGATGTGCTCTGCGCCCAGGAGTAGGGCGCTCCCTGACGGCCGGTCACACCCGGCGATCCACCAGGGCTTCGGTCACCGCACGGCGGCCCACCGTGGCGAGCACGGGATTGGTGGCGCGGTAGTGGTGGTCCGCCACCAGCCCCCAGGCGAGGGCCCAGCCCCGGCCGCGTGCCCAGGTCGCTTCGTCCACCTCGGCGCACTCGCGGAACCGGCCCCGGGTGTCGGCGCCCAGCAGGGTCCAGGCCGCCAACATGTCGCAGGCGGGATCCCCGACGCCGACAGCGCCGAAGTCGATGACGGCGCTGAGCCGGCCCCGTTCGAGCAGCAGGTTGCCCGGCAGCAGGTCGCTGTGGACCCAGACCGGGGCGTCCTCCCACTGGGGCAGCCCGAGGACCTCCTCCCAGGCCGCCGTCACAGCGGCCTGGTCCGCGCCAAGGTCCCGGATCGCGGCCCGTACGTAGTCGTCGAGCCCGCTCACCGGACCGCCCCGGAAGGACGGAGGCCCACCGGCGGCCTCGACCCGGCGCAGCGCCGCCACGAACCGGCCGAGTTCGGCAGCGGCCCGACCCGGGTCGGCGAGCGTCGCGCCGAAGGCGTCCTCGCCGTCGAGCCAGCCGTAGACCGACCAGGCGAACGGGAAGCCGACGGCGGGGACACCGCGCCCAAGGGGCGCCGGCACCCGCAGCGGAAGGTGCGGGGCGAGGTACGGGAGCCAGCGCTGCTCCTTCTCCACCTGACCGGCCGCGTCGGGGATCCGGGGCAGCCGCACCACCAGCTCCTCCCCCAGCCGGAACATCGCGTTGTCGGTCCCGGCGGAGCGGACCTTGCGGACCGGGAGCGCTGCCCACGCGGGGAACTGCTCGGCGATCAGCCGGACGACCAGCGGTACGTCGATGT
The DNA here is from genome assembly GCF_001424875.1 of Kitasatospora sp. Root107. Lineage (GTDB taxonomy): Bacteria > Actinomycetota > Actinomycetes > Streptomycetales > Streptomycetaceae > Kitasatospora. Next base: position 90,795 of record NZ_LMCT01000025.1, read on the forward strand.
CGATCTCGTCAGCGTGCATGCGGATGCCGGACATGGAACTCCTCGGCCTGGCACGCACTCGGCGACGGCGCACCCTCGAAGGGCCCGGATGCTACCCGGCGGCCCGGGGCGAGGGCCGGGAATTTCCAGGCTGACCGACCGTCAGACCCTGGCCCGCAGGCGGCGGAGCATCCGAGCGTCCTGGAAGCCGACGGTGCGGGCGGCGGACTCGACCGTGCTGCCATGGGCGATCAGGTGTTCGGCGCGTTCCAGGCGCAGTTCCTGCTGGTAGCGCAGCGGGGTCAGGCCGGTGGCCTCGGAGAAGCGTCGGGTGAGGGTGCGTTCGCTGACACCGGAGGCGGCGGCCAGGTCGGCCAGGCCGAGCCGGTCGGTGTAGCGGGTGTCGATCAGGTCCTGGACCCGGTGAATGGCGTCGCTGAGGTGGGTGCGGTGCCGGAGCAGGGCGCTGTGCTGCTGTTCGTCGCCGTTGCGGCGGGCGTAGACCACCATGTCGCGGGCGACCCGGGCGGCCACCGCCGGGCCGTACCGGACGGCGACCAGGTGCAGCGCGAGGTCGATGCCGCTGGCGATGCCCGCCGAGCTGACCACCCGGTCGTCGACCACGTAGAGCACGTCGCGCACCACGGTGGCCCGGGGGTAGCAGCGGGCGAGTTCGTCCTGCGCGTCGTGGTGGGTGGTGCAACGGCGGCCGTCCAGCAGCCTGGCCACCGTGCCGCCCGCCGCGTGATGCGCCGTCAGCCGCTCCAGCGTGGCGGGGCGCAGCCCACCGTTCGCGTGCAGGGTGGGGGCGCGCCAGCCGGGCACGACGAGCAGGTCCTCGGCGGTCAGGTCCGGCCAGTTGGTGTCGGCGCGCAGCATCAACCCCTGCGCGGACGGGACGTCCTCCTGCTCGGCCACGTAGCTGACCCGGTAGTCGCAGCCGTGGTCCGTCGCGGTCGAGAACACCTGCGCGGGCCCGGCCAGGTCCAGCAGATGCAGCTGCGGAACGAGCAGGAAGACGACGTGGGTCACGATCCGGTCAGCTCCTTCACAGTGGTCACCCGGGCGAACCGGCCCGCGAGGGCGTACTCGGTGCGGGTGACGATCTCATCGGTGGTCAGGGTGAGCGGGTCCGCGAGGATCTCGGCCAGGCTGCGGCCCGCCGGTGCGTGCCAGTGCTCGATCGGGTGGGTCGCGGTGGCGTCGGTGACGAAGGTGACGTCGTAGCCGAGGTCCGAGGCGACCCGGGCGGTGGTCTCGCAGCACTGCTCGGTACGGATACCGCTGATCACCACCTCCCGCACCCCGCGCTGGGTGAGCTGCTGCTGCAGGTTCGTGGTGGTGAACGCGTTGTGAGCAGTCTTGATGACGGTCGGTTCGCCCTCGGCGGGGGCTCGCAGGCCCTCGATCAGGCGGACGTGGCCGAGGGCCGGATCGAAGACCGTCCCGCTGCCGGGCTCGGCGTGCAGGACCCACACCACCAGGTCGCCGGCCGCCCGGGTGGCGTCGACCAACTTGTTCACCTGCTCCACGATGTCGGGGTTGGACACGGCGGCCCAGTTCTCCCGCTGACGGAACGACTCCTGGACATCAATAACAATCAGTGCGCTGTTCATGTGCTCCATCCTGCGGCCCGGCCGAGCCCCGCGACAGACACCATCATGCCCCGCACCGGACCGATCCGGTCAGCGACCGTGCGGTCAGTCGTGGTCGTACACGGTGACCGCCACCCCGGCACCGGCCAGCCGTGTCTCGATCAGCGGCTCGACCTTCGACCAGCGCCCGCCCGCCAGCCCGCACCCGATCCGGGGCATGTGGACGGACGCGCCGAGCTCCACCACCTGCGGCGCGAGCCGCCCGAGCGCGGCGTCGATCGCCTCGTACCGGACCGGGACACCTTGGGACCGGCTGGTCCTGATGCCTCGTTGACCGACCAGGTTGGCCACCCACACGTACCGCTCGACCTGCACCAACTGCACCGCCCCGAGCCCGAAGTCATTGCCCGCCCGCTCCCGGTGCCACCGCCGGAACGCCGCCTCCGGCTCCGGCCAGCGCTTCGACAGGGCCAGCACGAAGCCCTTCCCCCAGCCGCCAAGGTCGTTGCAGACGTGGGCGATCACCTTGACGCCCTTGCCCTGCGGCGCGGTGGCGTCCCCACGCACGTAGTTGATCGAATCCCCCATCCGCGCAGCGTAACCGCCACCTCCGACAGCCCCACACCGAATATCGGTCACCGGCCGGCGAACGACCTGGCCTTGTCGAGGGCCACCGGGCCGTGGCCACGAGATGGCTCTGACCCCAGGGCCGCAGCAGCCCTCAGTTAACCCTTTGCCGAGGAACCGATAGGCCAGTTAAGTTCTCCCAGCCGTCCATGTCGTTGATCCGGACCGGCGCTGTCGACGAGGAGGTGTGGAGCACATGCGCAGGAGTGCCCAGCAGTTGAGCCCGCGTACTGACCTTTGCCACCTCCTCACGACGGAGACACCTTGTCGTTTCGTATCACCCCACTGACCGACCCCGCTCGCGGTGCACACAGCCGACGCCTTGCATGGTTGGCGTCCAACGCCGATTCCATCCCCGTCGGGACGGCCTTTCTGCGCCTGTTCGATGGCGGACAAGCGCACCTGGCCGAACTGACCCTCCACGTTCACCCCGTGGAGCGCCGCAAGGGTGTCGGCTCCCGGCTCCTCGACACGGCCGTGGCCGCCGCCCGGGACAACGCCCGACGCTGCGTCAGCGCGCAGGCCCAGGCCGGATCGCCCGGCGACCACTTCCTGCCGGCCCACGGCTTCCGCAAGGTGCTCACCCTGAGGTTCGCCCGCTTGCCACTGGCCGACGTGGACCCCACCGCCCTCGCCGAGATCATCGAGCGTCCGCACCCCGGCTACCGGCTGGCGTCATGGCAGGGAACCGTCCCTGACGCCCTCGCCCAGACGTTCGCCGCCTCACGCCGGGCCATGGACGACATGCCCATGGAAGACACCGACTACGGCACCGTGGCCTGGGACGTGGACCGGGTCCGGGCCGCAGCGAAGGCCGTTCAAGACCGCGGAGACCAGCTGCACACGGTCGTCGCCATCGACACGACCGACGACTCGATCGCCGGGTTCACCGAACTCGTCGTCCCCGGCAACGGCACGGGTGATGGCCAGCACTACGGCACCGGCGTGCTGCCCGAGCACCGCGGACACGGTCTCGGCCGATGGATGAAGGCTGAGTCGATCCGACAAGCCCACGGGCGCCATCCAGACCTCGGCAGCCTCCTGACCGACACCGCCGACAGCAACACGCACATGAGACGCATCAGCGACAGCCTCGGCTACGTGCCCACGCACACGACACTGCAGTATCAGCTCGACCTGTAGAGACGAGCTGACGGGCTCGTCCGGCCGAGCTGACGGGCCGGACCTGGGCATCACCTCGTCCGGCCCGTCAGCGGTCCCGCACCGGCCGCACGCAACCGGCTGCGGCCTCGACCCTCGTGCAGTCCCCCCCGGCGGCCATCCGTGCCTGGGCCAACTCTGCGATCAGCAAACCGAGTCGACGGCGCTGGAGGCTGGTGTTGCTCTGACACCGGGTCAACCTGAGCTCGGGACGGCGGAGAGCAGGGCCGCGGCGGCTCGGTCGAAGGGCGCGATGCTACCCGCAGCGCGACACAGGATGTGGGCGCCCTCGAGCGTGACGATCATGAGGGTGGCCAGATCGGCGGCCTGGGCTGAACCCATTCCCGCCTGGGTGAGTTTTCCGGTGAGCTCGCCCACCCAGCCGGTGAACGCTTCGGCGGCGACAGTGCGCAGCCTGCTCTGGTCGGCGATAGCCGCACCGCCGTCGACGGTGACCGCCGCGACCGCGCAGCCGCCGCCCTCGGCGGACGCCTGCACCACGGGGCGGATGTTGCCGAGGAACGCCTCCACGACTTCGCGTGGCGTGTGCGCCGGCAGTGCGTGCAGGTGACCCCGGACGTCCTCCGCATTGCGGCTGGCGGCTTCGAGCGCGAGTTGCTGCTTGCCACCGGGGAAATGGTGATAGATCGCCCCGCGCGCGGCACCGCTCTCTGCCAGGACGTCGGTGAAGGACATCGCGGCCAGGCCGTGGCGTTGCAGCAGCCCGATCGCTGCGCTGATCATGCGGGCCTTCGTGTCCGTGGCCATCGCAACCCCCTTGACTAGTACGGCCATCCTACTCCATGCTCGCATTTCTAGGATGCACGTACTACTAACGCGGGCCGGGCAGGCCCCGTAACCGGAGGTTCGTGATGGGCAAGACGTTTCTCTACACCGAGATCCAGGCTGCAGTGCCGTTCGAGCAGTTCGACTGGCACCAGGTCAACGCTGCACTGAAGACCGCGCCGGGTCTGATCCGCAAGACGTGGCTGTCCGGGATCGACACCCACACCATCGGTGGCTTCTACGAGTTCGACAGCGCCGAGAACGCCCTGGCCTTCGCCCAGGGCCCCTTCGCCGAAGAAGCCCGCCGGGCCGGAGCCCCGGCAACGACACGACTGTTCGACGGCGACATCGTCAAGGACGCCAGCATCGACCTGAACTCGCCCTACTACGCCTGACGCAGCAGCTCGCCACCGAGTCGGCTCTGGAAACCGCCTCGCTCCACTGCCGGGGCGAGGCGGCCCCAACGGAAAGTCATCTCGATGAACATCACGCGGCACCCCGAGGACAGCGTGAGCTGGATCGACCTCGGCACCCCCGACATGGAGACGACGACGGCGTTCTACACCGCGCTGTTCGGCTGGATCGTCGCCCCACCGGACCCCAACGGCTACAGGCTCTGCACACTGCGCGGACAACTCGTCGCCGCCTTGGGGCCGGCCGAGGACCCCGGCGCACCCTACTGGACGATCAACGTCACCGTGTCGGACATCCAGACCACCGCCACCCGCTTCACCAGCCTGGGCGCCCAGATCATCGTGGGCCCCACCCAGGTCGGGATGCTCGGCCACGCCGCCGTCGCCCTCGACCCCGTCGGCGCACCAATCTCACTGTGGCAGCCCGGCACCCACACCGGCATGCAACTGACCCACGAACCAGGCACCTTCGCCGGCATCAGCCTGCTCACCGACCACCCCGAGCATGCCGCCGCCTTCTACCGACCAGCCCTGCACTGGAGCTCCGACCCCGAGCACACCGAGTTCCGGTTGCCGGACAACTCCACCGCCGCCACCAGCCCGCCACCAGGCAGACCAACGGCGCAGCGATCACTCTGGCTGGTCAGTTTCGCCAGCAACAGACCCGATGCCGACGCCGAGCAGGCCCGGCAGCTCGGTGCGACCTCAGTCCGTCAGGACTCCAACGGAGACGTGGTCCTACGCGATCCCACCGGTGCTCTGTTCGGCCTTACCCAGCACATCCGATAGCTCCGGACCCCGTATCTCAGCCGGTCAGCGGTGCCAAATAGTCAGTTCGGTTCGATACCAGTCGAGTTGGGCCGCATCCTGGTCTCTTTCGGAGGAACGACCGGCCTGCACGGCCCGACGTGCTACGTTCCGTGCCCTAACCGAAGACAGGTGACCCCGGCGGTGCGACAACACCCCGGGGTCCGGCAACAGGAGCAGAAACTCCCGATGCAAATTCATCGTAGCGCCCACGGGCGCAACTTCACCGTGCTTCCCAACGCACTCCTCCAGGACCGGCGGCTCAGCTACACCGCCCGTGGCCTGCTGGTCGACCTGCTCTCCCGCCCCGACGGACGACGCGAGGACGGCCGACAGATGGCCGACTCCAGCACCCAGGGCCGGGGCACCGTACGCCGAGCGCTCAAGGAGCTGACGACGGCCGGGTACTACCGGGTCGACACCGTACGACTGCCCAACGGCACCGTCCGCTCGGAGGCCCACGTCTTCGACACCCCGCAATCGCCTTCGCTGCCGGGTGTCGCCCCTCCGGGTGCCGGTAAGGCGGATACCGGCCGGGCAGCCACTCCTTCTGTACAGAACCCGGGGAAAGCACCCTCCCTCCCCCGCCACCGAACTGACGACCAGCCAGCCGAAGCCCGGCCCGCCCCCGACGAGTCGGCCCGCACGGCGGCGGACACCCTGCTGCGGGTGGTCCAGCCGGAGCCACGGCTGTGGTTGGGCGAGGCCGAGGCCCTGGCGTTGGCACCGTTGGTGGCACGCTGGGTTGAACGTGGCGGCACAGCAAGCGGTTTGACCCAAGCACTGCTGGAGGGACTACCCGGCACCGTGCACTCACCCGTCGCGATGCTGCGCAGTCGCCTGGAACGCAAAATGCCGCCGCTCCATGCCCCCGCGCAACGGCCGCCGGCCCGGTACGTCGAGTGCGACAGGTGCCACGACCCGGTCCCGCAGCGGGGCGTCTGCCGAACCTGCACGGGCCTCGGCGGCCGAGCGGTCCAGGTCGGCAGCGGTGCGACCGTAGCCCGCAAGGGCGCCGCGCGGGCCCGGGCCGCGATGTGCGACGCCAGGAACTCCCTGACGGCCGGGCTCCGTTCGCCGCTGTCCCCGTCTCCCTGCTGAGCCTGTTCAGTGGCGGGATACGGCAGCGGATCGCCAACCGACCCGAGCAAATCCGATGGCATCGAGAGCTGCCGAACGACAAGACTCCAGCGGTGAACACCCTGCCGCAGTTGCCCGGCCCGCTCCCTCTGCCAGTACAGGACCCGCGCGCCCGCGACCTCGTTCTCGACTATGCGGACATGCACGCCCTGGTTGCCGACCTGGCTCTGCCCGCCGGCGCGTCGATGCACGTCATGAGCGCGATGGAAACCTCCCGCGAGCTGATCCGGCACTCCTTCTACCGGTACGAGTTCGCCACCGTCGCCGTCACGCACTCCCTGTTCGCCCTGGAACACGTCCTTGCCGAGCGTTTGGCGATCAACGAACCGCTCCAGAACCTCAGCCGATGCCGAGGAGGTGGGCGGGCCCGCCGGCCGATACGCGCGGCGGTTGTTCGAAGCCGTGCACGCACTGACCGATGCCGGCCTCTCGCACAGCTCCGTAGCCCGTGAACTCGGCCTGGACCGACGCTCGGTGCGCAAAGTACGCCCATGCCCGCACCTGGCAGGAGGTCATGCGGCGGGCCCCCGGCGCTCGTCCGCTCTTGACCCCTACCTCGACTACCTGCAGCAACGCTGGGACGAGGGCGAACACAACGCGATGATTCTTCATCAGGAACTCCCAGGCAAGGGCTATCTGGGGCACTACCAGCGCGTGAAGATGGCCCTCGCACCCCTCAGGCGCGGCCTGCCCCTGGACGAACCCCGCGAACGGCCGCCTTCCCCACGCGAAACCGCACGCTGGATCATCACTGCCCCCGACCGGCACGGCCCGCAGACCGCCGAGCGTCTGCATCGGCTGCTCGAACACTGTCCGGAACTCCGATTCACCCACGACCTGGTCCGGGACTTCGCCGCCGTACTCGATGCCACTGAACCGGGACAAGCGATATCGCGGCCGTTCGCCCGACCGCGTCCGCTCAGGGGCCGCTACTGGATGCGACGTCCCCGTCCGAATAGTCCCCCATCTCCACGTCGGCGCAGAACATCTCCCAGAACCCGTCGCGCTCGAGGGCTGTCCCGTCGGCGCCGGCAATGAGAGCGCGAAGCTCTTTCGCCACCTCGTACTTGGTCTCTTCGTCGCTGTCCGCGTAGAACGGGAAGCGTGCGATTACGGCGGCGACGCATCGGTTGAAGGCGCCGAGGTCGCTGTTCACGTGACCGGCTACGGCTGACTCAAGCATGGGAAGGTACACCACGTGACCAGTGGCCACGTCGACGCCGATGCGTCCGAACAGGCCACTTGCCGCAAAGGCGACCAGCCCCCGCTCGCCGATGCCTTCAAGAAGCACCAACTCACTCAGCGGTCGGTACTCGTACCCGATCAACTTGCTTGGAACGCCTGTCTCCCCGAGATCGACAGCAACCTGGACGGGCACCTCGGGTGGAGCCTCGATACGGATCAAGGCGAACTCGGGCTTCGGCAAATGCGGCAAGGGCTGGCTCACGGGAAGATCTTCTCCCGACGGACCGTCCGGGAACACCCAGAAGTTCTCACTGAGGCCTTCTCAGCGAAATGATCTCCGCAAAATGGGGCGACCCACCCGTTCTCGGGCGGATCGGACGCGCAGTGCCTGGATGCGAGCAGACTTACTGGTGGTTTCAGAATGAGCTGTGATGGCTCGGGTGCAGGCGCGGCCTGGAGTGTGCCATCCACCGGGGTCGCGCTACCGCCGGGCACGGGCGCGCTGTTCGCCCTGGCAGTGACACGTCAGCGGCACTCGCTATCGTCCAGGCCATGACCTCAAGTGATCGTCTGCTCGACCTGATCCAGACCACCCCGGAGATCGATCTGCTGCTGCGGTCATCGTTCGGCTTCGACATCCACCGGAAGCACTATGGCGATGGATTCAGGCTTGCCTCGGGTGCACAGCTGGAGGTGATCGCCGGGGAGTCCGCTGGCGGGGCGTACTTCCTGTGCGGTGAGCAGAACGGTCGCCGGCCGGTGGTGTTCGCGAGTTCTGAAGGGGAAGGCGGGCTGCTCGCGGAAGACCTGGCGGACGCGCTGGAGATCATCATCGGGCTGGAGTGGCGGGACTGCCTCTCATTCTCGGGCGGTGGCGATGTGGAGGTCATGCAGATCTCCGCTCAACACCTTGAACGGTCCCGTGACAAGAACAACCCGGACATCGACAGCGAAGCTGCCCAGGTGGCCGCAGCCCTGTCGCTGCGGATCGTGCCTGTCACTGACCTGGTCATCCGGTTGCAAGCAGCCGCCTCGAAGACCGAACCGGACTACGTCGTGACCGACGACGACGGGCAGGCGTTCGACCCACCGTTCGGCGAGCACATGGAGCCTCGCCACGGTGGCTGGCGATGAACCCGACCGGCCGCTGCCGCCAGTCGCATCAACACCGCCATCTCGGCCAGTATCTGACAACGCGTCGGGCAGACTCTCCGACGTGTCTGCTGACCTTGTTCCCGACGATCTCTGGGAGCGCATAGCTCCGCTTCTCCCGGCCCGGCCCGCCCGGCGCCATCGCCACCCCGGACGACTGCCGGTATCGGACCGCGTCGCACTGGCCGGCATCGTCTACGTCCTGCGCAAAGGAGTGGCCTGGCGCGATGTGCCCATTCAGGTTGTTGGCTGTTCAGGGGTGACCGCCTGGCGTCGGCTCCGGGACTGGACCGAGGCTGGCGTCTGGCTCCGCTTGCACGAGGCCCTTCTCGCAGAGCTGCGAGCGGCGGGTCTGCTGGAGATGGATGACTCGGCGATCGACGGCTCACACGTCAGGGCGCTCAAAGGGGGGCTCACACCGGGCCTTCGCCTGTCGACCGGGGCCGGCCGGGCAGCAAGCACCACCTGATCGTTGACCGGCACGGCACTCCGCTCGCTGTCACGCTGACCGGCGGCAACCGGCACGACGTCACACAGCTCCTGCCGCTCCTGGATGCGATCCCGCCGATTCGGGGCCTGCGCGGACGCCCGCGCACGCGGCCACGCAGGCTGTTCGCCGACCGGGGCTACGACTTCGACAAGTACCGCCGCCTGCTGTGGAAGCGTGGGATCAAGCCGCTCATCGCCCGTCGTGGCGTCGCCCACGGCTCGGGCCTGGGCAAGACCCGCTGGGTGGTCGAGCGGACCTTCGCCTGGCTCCACCAGTTCAAGCGCCTTCGCATCCGCTACGAGATACGCGCCGACCTCCACCTCGGCCTGCTCCAACTCGCCTGCAGCATCATCTGCTTGAGACGACTCAGAACCTCATTCTGAAACGATCAGTTAGAGCCCCCGGTAGGACAGGTCTCACCACAAGATCATGTTCGTTGCTACCGGAGGCTTCACGTTGGTCACCTAGGTTGCCACGCTCGACGTCCCCGCCACGTGGTGGAGTGCCTGGCCCAGCTGCTGGCCGCCCACCGGCGGCGGATCGGTACGCCGAAAAACTCTCGGGCGCTCGGGCCGTTCCGGCAGGCGGTGCTGGTGCTCCGCTGGATCCGCGAACGCGGGTGCGTGCACTGCCTTGCCCGCGACGCCGACGTGTTCGAGGCGACCGGCTACCGCTACCTGCACGAGGACATCGACGTCCTCGCCGACCAGGCACCCGACCTGCACGAAGTCTTGAACCGATGTCAGCGCGAAGGCATGACACACGTCATCCTCGACGGCACATTGATCGAATCCGACCGCCTGGCCGGCGTCCGCAAGAACGGCAACGACCTGTGGTTCAGCCAGAAGCACAAGGCGTTCGGCGGCAACATCCAGTTCCTGTCCGCCCCGGACAGCACTCCGCTGTGGGTCTTCGAGGTCGAGCCGGGCTCCACCCCCGCCATCGGCGCGGGCATCGGCATCCCCATCCCCATCCCCGTGCGACACCCAAAGGGCAAGTCCGAACGGGCACTTCACGTCGACACCCGCATGTTCAACACCCTGCTGCGGCACGTCCGCGCCCTCGGCGAGCGCGCCGCCGCCGAGCTCAAGCAACGATGGCGCACTCTGCAGCACGTCACGCTCCGCCCCAGCCGGATTGGCGACATCGCCCGCGCCGCCCTCGTGCTCAACGGCATCTGGAAGTGATCACCGCTGAGAATCAGTCGTATGCTCCGCAGCATGCCAAACTCTGAAGAGGCAATCGGGCCAGCGAGTGCGATGCTGATCGAAATGCTGCATCGTGCCGGCGTCAGGGCAGGGTTCGGGCCTTGCCCTGCTGCCGATCTTCAGACGGTGGCCCGGGACCTGCCGTTGTCGGCGGAACTGCGGAACCTCTACGGGACTTCCGGGCCACTCGACACGATCAATATCCCCGCCCCGCTCGGGGGGATCACACTCGCCCCTGCTCGGGACCTGGTGTCCTACCAGTCCTGCTACCGCTGGCACGGCAACGACGGGCACCGCCTGAACGAGTGGCCGGACGAGTGGGTGGTCATCGCCAACCACTCAGGTGATCCGTTCATCGCCGACACCGCAGTGCCGGGCACTCGAGTCGGCATTGCAATCCACGGCACGGGCTCATGGAAGCCGTTCTGGATTGCCCCTACGCCGGCCGACTTCCTCGTGCTGCTGGCTTGCCTCACCCAAGCCTTCGTTGTGGAGCACCTCAACCGCCCCGGTGAGGATGAGGACGACGACGAAAGCTGGCCGCCCACCTATCACGACCGGCTCGCCGCACTCCTGTCCGACCATGCACCTGGAGTCGATGCCACAGCATTCCTGAACTACCTGTGCCAATAACCTCGTTGGCTTCTCACTCGACATGCCGGGGCCCGGTCCGCCGGGTAGGGTCTTCTACCCGCGGACATTGCTCAAAGCATTCATGGACCCTCCACGCCCTTGAGAAAACCTCACTGAGCCCCGCCGAACCATGACGATCTCCGGCTACGAAAATCTTGCCAGCGTCGTGAATGTGCCGAACTGCGCACGCTGATCCGCCGCGTGGCTGACCGGCCGGTGCAGGTCGACCCGCACCATGGTCAATGAGGACGAGCCGCTCTGGATATTCGGATGACAGACGCCGCGTGACCCTGGCAGCATCAGCCGGCCGCATCGACCGGACTGATCACCGGAGGACCGCCACGATCTTTCGTAGCCGACGATCGTCATGGTTCGGCAGGGCTCACTGAGAGTTCAGCGCGGACAGGTACGGTGCCGAACCCACACCGAAGGAGTGTCCGAGCGATGGCAGACCTCAGAGTCACCTACGACAAGACTGCGAACGCAGCGTACGTGTACCTCACCGATCCGCAGGTTCGTAACAAGGTCTCGCGCATGTATCCCTGCGATCCGGTGGCGGTCGGCGGCATGATCAACCTCGACTTCGACGAGCAAGAGCGTCTCATCGGCGTCGAGGTTTTGGCGGCCAGCTCCAAACTGCCCGAGTACCTGCTCGATTCGTCTGAGCGTCTGGACGCCGGAGACGCCTGAACTGGTTGACCAGGAAAGCTGCCTCACGCCACGTCAAGCCGGAAAGACCGCCTGCGGGGCCTGGCCACCGCTCGTCAGCAGAGCCCGGAACGTCTCGAGAACCACCCCGGGCATTCAATCAGTCTCCTCCCCGGCCAGGCACCGGACCCGCTGGGACCCTAACGATCGGCCAGTTGGTCACGCCGCCGGGGAGAGCGGGCGCTGGTCAGGCGTGCAGGTTCACCAGTGCGCCATCCCGCCAGAACACCATGGGCTCTTCGCCTACCGCCCAGACAGGGAACCTGGGCGCCGTGTAGGCAAGGAAGTAGTCCGCGTCCTGTCGAACCGAGCGATCTGCCAGCCGGGAGAGCTCGTCGAGGACATCCCCGTCGACCGGGTAGCCGCCCGCGTAGACATCCTCACAGGTGGGCAGGCCGAGCAGGATCCGCACGTCAACACCGCGGAGCGTCCGCAACGGCAGCGCCTCGATCAGCTCCTCAGTCTGCTTCGAGAAGATCTCCAGTTCCCACATCTGCTTCTTCACCTTGCGACCCTGGTCTGCGGGATTGGTCTGCTCGCCTCGATGGCGTTGGCCGTGCACACGATCCCGTCGATCCCGAACCGCCTCGGCAGAGACACCGTACAGGCCCGGTCCCGGTCTCAACTGACCTGGTCCGATTCGCTCGTCACGTCAGGTGATCCGGATCGTCGAGGCCTGGTCGTCGCTCATCGCGGTGCAGAGGGTCACGACCGAAGGCGTCTCGCGCCCCGGTCCTGTCCGTCACGGCGAAAGGCTACGAGCCCCGTCGGCCTGCGTCGACCGGGTCCGGTCCCGGATGTCGAGCCGGTCTCGTCCGGGCCGCCGAGGATGACCGCTCGTATCCGGTCAGAACGGCTACGGCGTCTGGCCATGGTTCCGGGCGTGCCGTACCGTCACGGCGTGGCGAGGACATTGCGGTTGGCGGTCGCGCAGAGCACGGTGCCGGAAGACCCCACGGATCGAGGTGCGCTGCGGGCGGCCGGGCAGGAGATCCGGGCCCTGATGGTCGAGGCTGCCGGAGCGGGTGCGCGGCTGGTGCAGTTCCCCGAAGGGGCGATCACCTACCCGAGCAAGCACGTGATGGCGGCCGGGCCGACCGGGGAGATGGTTCCGGCCGACTGGAGCCGGGCCGCGTGGGAAGTCCTGCGCGAGGAAGCGGAGTTGGCCACCGCGCTGGCAGGGAAGCTCGGCCTGTGGACGGTGTTCGGATCTCTCCACCCGCTCACGCCACCGAGCCGGCCGCACAACAGCCTCTACGTCGTCTCCGACCACGGCCACCTGGTCGCACGGTACGACAAGCGGTTCCTGTCGCACACCGAGGTCTCGCTCCTGTACTCCCCGGGACGGCACCCGCTCGTCGTCGAGGTGGACGGCATCAGGCTCGGCTTCGCGCTGTGCATCGAAGCCAACTTTCCGGAGGTGTTCGCGGAGTACGAGCGCCTGGACGTCGACTGTGTCCTGCTGTCGGTGATGGTCGACGACGCACCCCGGGCCCGTGTCGCCCAGGCTTACGGGACGCTCCACAACTACTGGCTCGGCTACTCCGTCCCGGCGCAGTTCAGCACCACAGCGCCGTCCGGGATCGTGGCGCCCGGCGGACGATGGCTGGCGTGCTGTCCCGCGGACGGACGTCCCGCCCTGGCAGTCGCGGACATCGACCTCGACTCGCAGGACAGGGACATCGAGATGGCCGTTCGTTACGCCCGCCCATGGCGCCGCTCAGCCCGAGCCGGGCTCTACGACGAGCGGATCCCGGTCGGCGACCCCCGCAGTGACACCCGCACAGCGTTCTGACCGGTGGGGTGCGCCACTACGGCCTTCGCGTCAAGTCCCGGAACTCCTAAGCGGGCTGGCCAACACCGTTCGGGTAGCCGTACTGGGCCGACCGGCCGCCACTGGACGTGACGGTGAAGCCGACGGTGTAGCGGCCGGGCGCCAGGTAGACCTGGGTGCTCAGGTGGATCTTGCCGTCCGGGCCCTCGCCAGCCCCACCGCCGCTGCCGCCGTGCGACACACCGTTGGCGTCGTAGACGGTGAACGAGGCGCCGTTGATGCCCACGGGTGAAGTCGCCTCGATGGCCAGGCTGAGCTACTGCGGCATCTCACTGGCGCGCATCTCGGTCGCGCTCAGTACCGCCGAGGTGGCCACCGGGTCGATGCTGTCCGGCAGTTGGGTGGCCGTCAGGTCGAGGGCGGGGCCACCGTAGGCCGCCCCGTACGCGGCGGAGTTACCCGAGCCGTCCCGGAAGGCGATGCCTGTGACGGTGCAGCTGCGGGGGTAGATCGGCGAGATCCACAGGCGCACCGCGAGCGTGCCGTCGGCCTCCAGTGCGGGTGCCTCGACCGTCTGGTCGCTGCAGTCGCCGGTGGCCAGCACCGTGGCCGAGGCGATGGCCCCGCTCAGTCCGACCGGCTTCAGCCCGACGGTCACCTCGGTGGGAGAGGTCCAGTTGTTGAACACCTTCGGGCTGATCGAGAAGTCGGTCGCCTTCAGCACGGCGTTCCGGGTCAGGTGCAGCGGAGCGAACGCCTGGTTGCGGTACACCGCGACGTTGCCGGTGTTGTCCGTCAGCCGGACCCGGGTGATCTTCCAGTCACCGGTGCCGGCGTTCGCCGGGAGCTCCACGTCGACCTGGCACCGGACCTCCTCGGTGTCACCGTTCGCGGGGCCGGCTCCACACTTGTACTGACGGTTGCTGTCGGCTTCCAGTACGAACCCACCGGTCACGGTGGTGCCGTCCGGCCCACGGACCGTCAGCTCCCCCTTGAGCACTCCGGCCTCGTAGTCGGCGGCGACCACCTCGTAGGAGACGGCCACCGGTCGGCCGTCCACGTACCGGTACTCGGGCTGTCCGTACGTCAGGTACGCGTTCTCCACGCTCGGCCCGGTGGTGTCGGTCAGCTCGGTCGCGGTGAAACTGTTCGGGAAGTCGCCCAGCCGGGACCGGCCGAGCGAGAGCTCGGTACCCCGATCGTCGGCGGCGGTCAGACCCACCACCGCCCAGGTGGCGTTGGCCACGGCCGCGTAGCGCGGCACCGGGAAGGCGTAGCGGTAGGTCGCCGACTGCGCCGTCCCCGAGACCACGGTGGCCCTGGTGTCCCACTTCCGCTGGAACGCGAAGCTCACCGGGTACCCCCGCCCGATCGGGCGGCCGTCCGGATCGACCTGCTGGATCACCACGTTGCCAAGGACGTTGGTGGCGGCCTGCTCGGTGTCGGTCACGGTCCACTCCACCGTCGCCCGGGCACTACCCGAGGTGGCGTCCACCGACGGCTGGGCGAAGGCGAGCGCGGTGAGCGCGAGGCGCGGCTTCGGCGTCGCCTCCGCCCCGGTGGCCGTACCGCCCACCAGCAGTGCGCCGGCCAGCAGGCCGGTCACCCCCCGGCCGACGGCTGTTGCTGTGGAAAGTCCCATCTGTTTCCCCCTGGATGTCTGCGTACCGTCGAGTGCGACGGCTGGGCGATGCTGACATGACCACGGGGCCCTCACAACTGCATTACCGGACCGGCTCATCCTCCCAGTTCAGCAGCACGGTTGGGGGTCGGACAGCGGTGTGCCACCCGGCCCCGGCCCCTGCGATCCTTCGTCAACAGTCAAGGATCTCTGCGCCGTTGTTGTCCCTGGCCACGTCGTCACGCACCGGCCGACGCCCGGAATGTGCCGGCCCTGCGCTGACGAGGCCTGGGGCAGGCGGTCGAAGGCTCGGTGTCCGAGGTGGAGGTGAGGTCGATCGACTGTCGGGGCCGCCTGGTTGGATTCGCGCATGACGGATTGGTCGCTGCTCACCCACGCCTACGGCTCTGCCGAGGACATACCGGTCCTGCTGAACCAGATCGAGGCTGATCCGAGTTTCGAGCGCTGGGACGATCTCTGGTCGCCCCTGTGTCACCAGGGGACTGTGTACCCGGCCAGCTTCGCGGCACTGCCCTGGCTGGCGGCGATGGCCCTCGCCGACGATCAGAGTGAGCGGTTGCGCGCGCTGGTCCTGGCCGGCGCCATCGTGGCCGGGGCGGACCAGACCCACGGGGCCGGCGATGTCCGCGCGAAGTACGCCCCGGAGATCGCCGACCTGCTCAGGGTGGCGAACGAGCACCGGTCAACGGTGTCCGACCGCACCGGCTACGGCTACCTGCTCCAAGCAATCCTTGGTTTCGAGGGTGACCCGGTCTGGAGCGGAAACCTGACGTGGGGGCTCGAGAACAAGGCGTACGACGTCTCCTGCCCAGGGTGCGAGGCATACCTGTCCGTCGAATTCGGGGACGACGGCTACTTCTCCACCCGTCGCGAGGACAACTCGCGCATCGCCTTCAACAGCGACGGAGGTTTCTCCCTCAGCGGCGACTGCCCACTGGGAGACGACGCGGAGAAGGCACCACTGCAACCGGCTCGGCCTGGTGACCTGCACGGAATCGGCCGCCGCCTCCATGCGGCCGCTCTCGCGGACGGCCAGCGCGAGACCGCCGCCACGCTGACCTACGTGTTCGGAAGCGCCCGGTGCACCGCTTGCAGCGCGGACTTCTGCGTAGCACGTCGCAGTGGTGCAGAAGCATCATGCCGAACGACCGGACGTCACCGCAGCCTCAGGAAGCCGGTCACTCCGGGCGGCGCAGCACCACAGCAGCTTCAGCTAGTGCCGTGACCGCAGAGGTTCGCCGGGTTGCCGGTTGGGACGGGTGGCCCGGTGCGCTCTCGCCGCGGTAGGGGCACGATCATCAGCCTGGCCGCGGCTGAAGCCGATCCGCTCGTCTCACCGCGGTGTGCTGTCCGAGCGCCACGTGGTGAGACGAGGGTGCCCCGGCAGTTCGCCGCGGCCGGTGGCCCACAACAGGGTGAGCCAGGGATCCGCGCCGCCCGGAGCCTCTGGGAACAGACGGGCGAGCACACGCGAGCAGAGAGCGGAGGGCGGGGTCCAGGCAAGCCCGAAGCCTTCCGCCAGATCGTGCATGTGTACCAGCATCTCTTGCACCCCCAGCGCCGCGAAGCCTTCGGGGTCCGACACCCCGGCGGCATGGTGGGCGCGGACCCGGGGCGGCGTCGTACGCACCATGGCGACCAGCAGCGCGCCGCACGCCTCCAGCACCTGCACCAGGCCGGCCGGACCCGCATCACGATCCGCGTAGACGAAGACCATCGGTCCGTCCGGCCTCTTCCGACTCAACGCGAAAGGCACATGGGTGTCCAGTGGCGGGCTCTGAGGCCCCAACTGCACGGCGTAGTAGAACAGGTCGTTGGCAAGGTGCTCGACGGTCTCCCAGCAGTCCCACGCCAGCGAACCGGCCTTACCGCCCCACCCCTCCGGGGGTGCGTCCCGAAGGATGCCCACGGCGAGCCGTACTGCAAGGTCGACGTCGTCCGCGGTGACGGGAGACAAGACTGATCCGGTTTCGACTGATCGAGACATGGCAGCACCGTATCGCGAGGAAAGAGGCCAACCCCTTCCAGCTAGTGCTGTGATCGGAACCGATCACCGGGTTGCGACCTCACGCTGCGGTGGCAAGTGGTCGTCCGTCCCAGCGGATGCCGTTCTCGCCGCGGATACGGGCGCGTTCGCGTCGCTGGGCGGCCAGGACATCGGGATGGCGGGCGTTCTGGTTGCGCCAGCGCAGGTAGCGGTGCAACTCCCGTGTCCGGCCGGTGTGGTTGGGGTGGTTCGAGTTGGCGAGGCCAACTGTCGGAGCGGTCCAAAGTGCGCCTCGATCGGGTTCACCCAGGACGCGTTCGTCGGGGTGAAGCACAGCTCGACTGCCGCGCTCCGCGCCCCGGTCGAACGACCGGCGGCCCGGTACGCCGAGTGCGACAGGTGCGGATGCGGGCCGCGGAGCTGTTCGAGCAAGGGACCAGGCCGTCGGAGGTGGCACAGCTTCTGCGGGTGAGCCGGAAGTCGGCCTACCGGTGGCAGGAGTTGTGGCGGGGTGGCGGTGTGGGGGCGCTGGCCTCCCGTGGCCCGGGTGGGTCGAGGTGCCGTCTGTCGCCGCGGTGTCTGGAGAAATTGGCCGTATTCCTGGAGGAGGGTCCGGCCGCGCATGGCTGGGTGGAGGACCAGGGGTGGACCGCGGCGCGGGTGGCCTGCGGGGGCTACATCTGCTTCGAGGACGAGGCAGGCTTCACCCGCCGTCC
>NZ_LMCT01000026.1:0-117375 GCF_001424875.1 Kitasatospora sp. Root107
AGCCGATCTTGAACTCGTGCAACGCACTGTAGTCTGCGGGCCGTTCTTGCCCGGGCAGACCCCAGGCCCAGTCATCTCAGATCTCAAACGCGGTCTCAGGCGAGGTGGTCCAAGTGCCCGCACGAGTACAAGATCCGGTACCGCAACGCGGCCGGGAAGCAGATCGAGGAGTCCGGGTACGCCACCCAGGACAAGGCCACCACCCGACTGTCCGAGGTCTACAAGGCCAAGAAGGACACCCCGAAGAACCAGACCAGGGCCGAGCGCATCCAGAAGTACGGGGGACGCCCATCGGCTCGGCATCTACGACGAGAACCCGCTTGAGGGGGTGAAACCTCCACAGTATGACCCGGCACGCGCAGTCATTCCCTCACCGTCGCAACTCCGGGACATACGCACCGCCGGCGACGACATGTTCCCCCTGATCACCGACCTCATGAGCGGCTGCGGGATGCGCAACGGGGAGGCAGCAGCAGTCAACCTCAAGAACATCGTGGCCGACGACATCTACCGGATCACGGAGCAGGTGAATCAGACCACCAAAACCTACGGGCGACTGAAGCACCGTAAGGTCACCGAGTACCGCGACGTCCCGCTTCCGGCACGCATCAAAGAGACCATCGACTGGTACGCGGACAAATACGGAACGGTCGACGGCTACCTTCTCCGGCATCCGCACGACCTCAGCAAGGCACTCCCCTACTATTACCCCGAAAACCAGTGGGTGAGGATCAAGCGGGCTGGCGGGGTCGATCGGCAAGGCCGCCAAGATCCTCGATCTCGGCCTGGCCTCTTAGAAGTCATCTCATTTGGGGAATCCGCGGCGTCGTAGTCCGCACCGAACAGGAGCTCCCCGGCCTCCTCGCGCTGCACGCAGGGACAGAGGTATCCCCGCCATAACAGGGGCTCGTCGAGGAGCTCGGGAAGATGGGCGAAGGGTCCGCCGTCGTAGCCTGGGATCCGGTCCGGGTGCATGTCCGCGCCGTTCGTCATGCCGCTCAGCATGCCGCCGACCCCTGTCCTGGCCGAGAGCGGGCGGGAGTTGGAGGCTGGAGGGTGGCTGCCGGAGCGCCCAGGCGGCCAGCCGGTCCGTGCGGGACGAGCGTGCAGGGTGACTTCACCGAGGCGGGCGGTGATCGCCGCCGGTCTCCGCTGTGGGGTCGGGCCGCCCCGGACAGGCAGGGCAGCGCGCGGGGCATTTGCCGATTAGGTCAGTCTCTGACCAGGACGGCCTGCTGTCTGACCGTCCCCGCCCTGCGCTCCCTGCGGTGGAGGTGCGGGGTCTTCAATCGGTGTGCCGCGGATGTCGCGGTGGTGGGTGGCCGACGGAAGGTGTGGCACATGACGGAGTTCGTGGTGTTGGAGGGCGGGCGCATCGCCTGCGACGTGGTTGGCGAGGGCCCGCTGGTGGTGCTKTCGCACGGCATGGGGACATGGCGCCAGGACTTCCGGCATCTGGTGCCCGTGCTGGTCGGCGCGGGGTACCGGGTGGTGAACGCGGACATGCGGGGGCACGGGGAGTCCAGTACCGGCTGGGCTTCTGTGACGGGGAAGCACGCCATCANGCTGGTCGGCGCGGGGTACCGGGTGGTGAACGCGGACATGCGGGGGCACGGGGAGTCCAGTACCGGCTGGGCTTCTGTGACGGGGAAGCACGCCATCAGCCGGACCGACGTCGCCGGTGATCTGCTCGGGGTCATCCGGTACTTCGGCGGGCCCGCGACGATCGTCGGGCACTCCATGTCCGGSGGCGCCGCCACCGTCGCCGCGGCTCTGGCCCCGGAACTGGTGACCGCGATCGTGGAGATCAACCCGTTCACCAGGGTCTCGAAGGTGGATGCGAGCGCGCTGCTCACCGTCCGGCGCTACCGCCGGGGCGGCTTGCGGCTGATCGGGACACAGCTGCTGAAGTCCCGTGGAATGTGGCGCAGTTACCTCGATGTCGCATATCCCGGCAAGCCCGACGACTACGGACGGCAGATCGACGACCTCATGACGGCGCTGCGGCGACCCGGGCGGTGGNGGCGCAGTTACCTCGATGTCGCATATCCCGGCAAGCCCGACGACTACGGACGGCAGATCGACGACCTCATGACGGCGCTGCGGCGACCCGGGCGGTGGGAGGAGTTCATGAAGACCGGCCGGACCACTCCGGCCGACGCCGAGGCTCGGCTGGCGGATGTGGAGTGCCCGGCGCTGGTGATCATGGGCGCCCAGGACCCGGACTTCCCCGACCCGGTGGCCGAGGGCGAGGCGATCGTCGCGGCCATGCCCGAAGGGCTCGGGCGGGTCGCCGTGATCGAGGACGGCGGGCACTACCCCCATGCGCAGTCCAGCGACCAGGTCGCCGAACTGGTCATCGCCTTCCTGCGGGAGCACGCCGGCGACACCGGCCGGCACACCGGGTGACCGGTGGCGGCCGAATGGGGGTCACAACATCCCCTGCTCGCGGCGATGATGGTGACATGCCTTCACCCCGCACCGTCGTTCTCGTGGTGTACGACGGTATTCAACTGACCGAACTGGCCGGTCCGATGGACGTGTTCAACGCGGCGAACACCGTGTTGGAAACCACGGCCTACCGGCTGGTGACGGCGGCGCCGCGGGCGGGGGCCGTCACCGCCGACGGCGGGCTGAGGTTCCACGTCGAGCACTCGATCCGGGGGGCCGCCCTCGGCGAGCCGGACATCGACACGATGATCGTGATCGGCGGCTTCGGGGCGTTCGACCCGTCGACGTCCCAGGGGGTGGTCCGGGAACTTCCCCTGCTCGCCGGGGTTTCGCAGCGCGTTGCCGCGGTGTGCTCCGGCTCGATACTGCTGGCCGCGGCCGGGCTGCTCGACGGGTACCGCGCGACGACGCACTGGGGCGCGACCGAGCAGCTTGCCGAGCGCTACCCGCGGGTGCGGGTCGAACCGGACCGGATCTACGTGCACGACCGCACTCGGTGGACCTCGGCAGGGGTGACCACCAGCATCGATCTCGCGCTGGCCCTTGTCGAGTACGACCACGGAGCCGAACTGGCACAGTCCATCGCCCGCAGGCTGGTCGTCTTCACCCGAAGGCCCGGCGGCCAGACCCAGTTCAGCGCCCAACTGCGCGCCCAGAACGCACGGACCCCGGCCATCCGGTCCGTCCAGGACTGGCTGCCCGACCACCTCGACCAGGACCTGAGCGTGGCGGCCCTGGCGTGCCGGGCGGGAATGAGCGAGCGGAACTTCGCCCGCGCCTTCCGCGCCGAAACCGGCAGCACCCCGGCCGACCTCGTCGAGAGCCTCCGCCTCGAAGCGGCCTGCCGCCTGCTCGAGACGACCGTCCTGACCGTCGGCGCCATCGCCAGGACGGTCGGGTACCGACACGGCGAGACCCTCCACCGCGTTTTCTCCCGCCGCCTGGCTACCACCCCGGACCGCTACCGCCGGAACTTCCCGATGTCCGCTCCCGCGGATACGCGCGCACTGCGGCCCGTCAGCGGGCGGTGACCCGGAAGGACCAAGGGTCTTTGCTGATCACGGGTCGGTCGACGAGCCGACGGCCGTCCCCCTGATGGGACAGACCGGCCGTCTGGGTGGCAGGGTCGACGTCCAAGGCGTTAGAAGATGTCTCATTTGGATAGTCGTCGGGTGCAAATGAGGGCTGCGGCGATGCTGGCGAAGGCAGCGAAGTGGTCGGCCTTGCGTTCGTAGCGGCGGTGCCTAAGCAGGCGGCGGTACCCCGACGTGCGCCTTGAACAGCGTCCGGAAGTTCGCCGGGGTGCCCAGGCCGCAGCGGCGTGCGACGGCTTCGACCGTGAGGTCGCCGGATTCGAGGAGTTCGCGGGCGCGGGCGAGCCGGGCGTCGAGCAGCCAGCGGATCGGCGGTTGGCCGGTGTCGGTCTGGAAGCGGCGGATCAGGGTCCGGCGGGAGGCGCCGGCCCGGCGAGCCAACTGGCGGGTCGCGAGGCCGGCGATGCCGCCGCCATGATGGTGATCCCCATCCTGTTCCTCCCCGCGCATCCCGCAATGCTGACCGGTGCGGGCGCGGATACGCACGACAGCGCCCCGGTAGCCAGTGTGGCCCGCTGTCCGGCCTCGGAGGCAGTGGTTGACGGAACCAAGCCGGCAACTACCGGGCATGGTTGGACCTTCAGGACCCGGCCCTCAGTGCGCAGCCCGTCGACGGGGCACGACCGTCCGCGGACTCGGTGGCACGGGAGATCTTCTCCGACCTCGCCAACAAGTGGGCCCTCCTGATCATCGAGGCCCTCGGGGACCGCACCCTGCTCTTCGGCGAGCTGCGCGACGAGGTCGAGGGCGTCAGCCACAAAATGCCCACCCAGAACCTCCGGATGCTCGAGCACAACGGCCTGATCCACCGGGAGGTCACCCCGTCGTCCCGCCACGGGTCGAGTACACCCACACCGAACCCGGCCGGCCCCGTGCTCCACCCCTCGACCGCTGCCACGCGAGCCGTCTGTAGGAAGATCGGTACGGCGACCACATGACGGCGTGGAAGCAGTGCATACGAGGGGATCGAAGAGGGATGCACGGTATCGGAGCGGAGACCGACGGCACGCGCGGGGTGTTCGCAGTGGACTCGACCGCCCAGGGCGCCGCACCGCGGGGACTCGACGCCTTCCGGCGCGGGTGGGAGACCCAGGTCGGCGACGACGTCTTCCAACTGCCGGACTTCACCACGGATACGGTCGGTGACTTCCGGGTCAAGGGCAACGTGGCCAAGGTGCACGACGCGGCGATCGCCGATCTGCACGCCGCGTCGGCCACCCGGACCGCGGACGTCCCGGGCGGCGATCAGGATCTGGTGGCCATGTACGTCGTGCGGCACGGCGCGTGGACTCTGGGCGGCCCGCCCGGTCAGGGCGACCGGACCGTGTCGGCCGGGCAGTTCCTCGTCCGGCACGTCGGGAGCCTGACGGCCTTCGAGACGTCGGCGAACCTCACGGCGAAGTTCCTCGTCCTTCCCCCCGCCGAGCTCAAACCCCTGCTCGGGAACCGGGTCGTCACCGGCCCGGCGGACTCGGCCGAGATGCGCTTGCTGACGGCCCTCACGGACATGATCCACACCACCGTGGCCGACCTCGGCCCGGCCGGTGTGGCAGCCGCCCAAGGCACCCTGGTCGAGCTGGCCAAGGCGGTGGCGAAGGGCCGGTTCGACGACGTGGAACCCCGGCTGGCCCCCGCACTCACCCAGGCGGCGAAGGACCTCGCGGACCGTCTGCTCACGCACCCCGAGCTCTCTCCGGCCATGCTCGCGCGTGAACTCAACGTCTCCGTCCGCACGTTGCACCGGGCCTTCGCCGCAGTGGGCGAGCAGGTGACCACCTACATCCGCCACCGGCGACTGCACGAGGCCCGGCTCGCCCTTGACGCGCCGTCAGGGCGACTGAGCATTTCGGAACTCGCCGCACACTGGCAGTTCGCGGACGGCAGCCACTTCACCCGAGCCTTCAAGAAGCACTACGGTCAGACCCCCAGCGAGTACGCCCGGTCGGCCGCAGCAGCCTCGCTCTCACCGAACCGGCACCCGCCCGGCCATGGACCGGCCGACAGCGCGTGACCAGAGGTGGGGCCGCAGCTCAGCGAATACCGCCAACTCACGGCCATGGAAAGGAAGTTCGGCGGCACGGGCGGTCCGGGCGTCAGCTGGAGGCTCGACGATCTGCATCACCTGCGGCCTGCGGACAACGAGGTCGCCACTACCCACGCTTCGCCAACCTCCGGTCCCCGTAGCCGGCGCGGCTCGACCCTCAGCGGGCGATCGAGATCGCGAAGGGGGTGAATCCGCTGGACCGGATGACGTGCGGCACAAAGAGGATGGCGGCCTCCGTGGCGCGGGCGGTCCGGATCCCGCCGAGGTCGGTGATCCATTCCTTGCTCCAGCCGAGGTCGGTGAGGAGTTCGCGGACGGTCTGCTTGGCTTGCGGGTCGTCGCCGGAGAGGAAGGCGGTGGGCGCCTGGGTGAGCGCGGCCGGCGCGGTCATCACGGGGAAGAGCATGGTGTTGAGCGTCTTGACGACGCGCGTCTCGGGGAGTGCCTCCTGGAGCTGCTCGGCGAGGCTCGAGCCGGGGTAGACGAGGTCGGCGGGCAGTCCGTCCGGTCCGTCGGTGGTGGCGTTGGAGACGTCGATGAGGATCTTGCCGTGCAGCTCCTCGCGCAGGGCGGCGAGACGCTCCAGGGAGCCGGCGCCAGGGGTGGCGTTGATGACGATCTCGGCTGTCCGGGCAGCATCGGCGGCGGCCCCCGGCGAGCGGTCCACTGCAGTCACCTGGTGGCCTGCCCGGGTGAGGGCCGTGGCCAGGTTGCCGCCGACGCGGCCGTTTCCGAGAACTGCGATCGTGGTCATGGTGATGTGCTCCTTGCGTGGGTGCGGTTGTGGTGTGCCGGGTCAGCGGGAGAGCGTGGCGACGGCCTGGGCGTGGACGCCGGGCGCGGTGGCGAGGAAGCTCTCGCTCTGCGGGGTCCAGGGCCGGCCCTCGGCGTCGGAGATCCGTCCGCCGGCCTCGGTGACGAGCAGCGCTCCGGGCAGCAGGTCCGCGCGGGCGCCGGCGAACTGCCAGAAGGCGTCGGTCCGGCCGGCGGCCACGTTCGTCAGGTGCAGGGTCGCGGGCACCGAGGTGCGGACGACGAGCGCGTCGAAGAGCATCGCGGTGATCGAGGAGCCGACGCGCAGCACGACCTTCTGGTCCTCGTCCGGCCGGGCCTGGCTGGTGGCCACGATGCTCAGGCCGAGGTCCGCGGTCGCCGAGACGTTCAACCGCCGGCCGTCCAGGTGGGCGCCGCCTCCGGTGCGGGCGGTGTAGGTCTCGCCGGTCAGCGGCAGGTGGACCACGGTGAGCACCGGCTGGTTGTCGCGCACCAGGGTGGCGGTCACCGCCCACTCGGGCAGGGCGTGCAGGTGGTTGACGTTGCCCTCGGCCGGGTCCACCACCCACCACTCGCCGGACGGCAGCGCCCCGCCGTCGAGCTCGTCCTCCACCCACCGGGCCCGCGGCCGCAGTCGGGTGAGGGCCGGGCGGAGGATCTCCAGGGCGGTGTCGTCGTTGGCGGCGAGCGCACGCATCAGCTCTTCGCGGCTCTCGTAGCGGACCACTTCGCCGAAGCGCTCGCGCAGCGCCGCGCCGGCTGCGTGCACGGCGACCGCGGTCTGATCGAGCAGGCCTGCGTCGGAGGTGGCGGCGTCAGTGGTCTGAGGAGTTTCGGACATGGCGGTGCTCCTGTCTGAGGAGGGGTGATGAGGCCGGTCGGAGCCGAACCGCGCGGTGCTTCTCGCGCTTTCCGGGTTTCCCTTCCGCCGTCGAAATCCTAGGAACACGAACACGGCACGCACTTGAACCTCCGCGACGTTCGTTCGGAACCTCAGCGCCATCCAGAGGCTCGTACAGCCTCAATGCCCGGGCCCCGTCCGCGAATACCCCAGCGCCGTGACACCCGAGCAGCAATGACGCTACGTCACCACCGATTACGGGCCAGAGCCGAAGACACCCACCCGCACCCAGGCACGTGATCTGCTGGCGCCTACCTGACTCCACGTCAGCTGAGTCAGCATTGCGTCAGCATTGATATGACTCAACCCGGCTACAGGCGGCCAAACCCGAGAACCCTGGCCGCCCAACAGAAGCGGCTTCCGGGCCCGCCGGCAGGCTCCCGGGGCGACCTACTGCGGCGCCTCGCGACAGCAATCCACAACCACGCGCCGCCAGTCGCCCTGAGCTCACCATCCCAGGTCAGCGCACTCGCCCCCGTGGTTTCAGGGGCAGTTGGGGCAGCTCGGGAGCAGGCAGCCGGGCGCCGTCGTAGCCCTGGACCTCGCCGAAGCGCGACCCCTCCATCCAGTCCGACCGCGCCTGGGCGATCTCCTCGCCGGATCGGCCCACATAGTTCCACCACGTATCACGCCTTTGGCGTTTCTCCCCAGCTCAGGGCTTGACCGATCATCCGGGATCAGCAAACAGTCAGCATGACACCCGGGAGTGGGACCGACCATGGCGACCACCAGCCTCATCCGCGGCATGGGTTCCTTCTTCAAGGACTGCGAGTACCCGGAATCCCGGTGGGTCAGGTGCCCCCACGGGTACAAGATCCGGTACCGCAACGCGGCCGGGCCCCCCGGTCGGCTGGCGCGGAGATCCAGAACAGGTCGGCCCGCTCATCGGTGAGCGCGAGGAACAGCAGGCCGTGGGCCTTGTGCTTGCCGGAGTAGCTGGTAGCGCTCCGGCCAACAAGGACGTTCACCGGCTTGCCTCGGCGGGCCGTGCGCCGGTGTCTCATGCGTCTACGGTCACCGGGCGCTGTGGCTGTGCTTGCCCTGCAGTTCGGCTTCGAGCCTGCCGTAGAGCTCGTGCCATGACGTGGTGAATTTGGCGATGCCCTCCTCTTCCAGGGCCTGGACCACGTCGTCGTACGAGATCCCGACGGCCGCCAGGTCGTCGAGGACCTGACGGGAGGCGGCGTAGGTGCCGTGGATGGTGTCGCCGCGGATAGGCCGGTCCTTGACGCCGGTGGAGGCCCACAGCGGTCGCTGCGGGCGGGCACCCGCCGCTGCCAGCGCGCTCCAGCGGTCCGAGGCGCAGACGCCTTCGTGGTGCTGGTAGGCGAGGCGGGCATTGGCGATCGCGGACAGGTCGCGCCCGGCCGCCCGGGCCCGCTCCATGCCGTCCAGGAAGGCGTTCACGACCTGGGCGTAGCGCGCCAGGGAGAAGATCAGCGTCACGTTGATGCTGATGCCCTCGCCGAGTGCCGCGCTGATCGCCTCCAGGCCCTCGAGGGTCGCGGGGATCTTGACGAACAGGTTGGGGCGGTCCACCGCCCACCACAAGGCGCGCGCCTCGGCGATCGTCGCCGCGGTATCGCGTGCGAAGCGCGGGTCGACCTCGATCGAGACCCGCCCGTCGAGGCCGTCGGTGGCCTCGAGACCGGGTGCAGCACGTCGCAGGCCCACCGGACGTCGTACGCGGTGAGTAGTCGCACCGCCTCTTCGACACCGGCGCCGCGCCGGGCGAGCATCGGCCCGGCGCTGACCGCCGAACAGATGCCGGACGGCTGGACCGAGACCGTGGCAGACGACGTCCCGAGCCAAGACCGACTGGTCGAGCTGCCGGCCGCCATCGCTGAGGCCGCCACCTGAACGCACCCGCACTGCACAGGCCTTTCCCGCCTACTCGGCGGTACTGCCATCCGGCCGTTGTGCCGGGTGGCCGCGCCGATAGAGTCCTGGCCCATGCGAATGATCAAGGCTTTCACAGTCGTTGTCGCGGTCGGTCTGCTGACCACCGCGTGCGGCGGTTCCAACAGTCCGTCAGGCTCCGCCGACAGCGGCGCGAAGAACGCCGTCAAGGTGCTGCCGGTGACCATCGACGGCCCGCAGAAGGACGTGCTCCCGCGCGGGGGCGACGCGCTCAGGGTCACACCGCTACCGGGCACCAAGGCGCCGGTGGTGGAGAAGGTCGAGCACGCGCTGCGCGAGGACGTTCTCTCCGGCGCCCACGTGCCCGGCACGACGAGCGCCAAGTGCGCCGACGGCATCACCATGAAGGCCGGCGCCGTCAGCCAGTGCGTGGTCACCTACGAGGGCGCCGAGATCCCCTACGAGGTCAAGATCGACGACAAGTACACCGAAGGCAGCATGGTCTTCTCCTACACCAAGACCCCGAAGAAGGCGCTCCTGGTCGCGAAGGAAATCTACAACCGGTTCAACGAGCGCTACGGCTCCGCCTCCGGTGCCAGCGACGCGAGCAAGCTTGCCTGCGACGAGATCCCGGTCGCCAAGACCTTCGACTTCGGAGCCGACACCGGCTACACCTGCCAGTACTGGGGCGAGCACGGCACCAAGGACGGCAAGCCCGGCTACGTCACCGTGAAGATCAAGATCGGCCCCACGCGCAACAGCATCGCCCTAGACGAGGTCCGCTAGCCACCCAGTCGAGCCGCCGCGCCCGCACCGCAGGAGTTGATGCTCCGATGGCGCGATACGGCGCTCGATTGGCGGCCCGAGGCCGGGGTCGGCGGGGGCCGGCCTGGCCGTGTGCGAGTTGTCCGTGTGCGCGCGGGTGACGCGCGTAGGGTCGATTCCGCGGGATCGGTGGAGCTGGACCTGGTGATGCGGTGGCTGGCGAGGCGGCGCCCGCCGGCGAGGATCAGATCTGCCGAGCCGGGTCGGAGAAGGTGAGGCCACCGGCGGCGAGCGGGCGCCGGGCCGGGGCGGGCACCGGCGCGGTCTCGCCGGGCGGCTGGCGGAAGTCCGCGCCCTGCTCGACCGGCAGCAGACGGCGGCCGCCCGCCTGGAAGGGTACGGAAGCGTCGGCGGTGGGCTCGGAGAAGGCAGGCAGCGAGAGGCTGCGACGGTCGGTCATGATCCCCAGTCTCGCAGCCCGAGCGGGCCGGCGGATCGGTATACCACTCGTGTACCAGCGGTATACGATTTCGGTATGGCTGATACGACGATCAAGGTTTCCCCTGATACACGTGACCGGCTGGCCGCTCTCGCGGCAGCTCAGGGCACCACGATCGGTGCCCAGGTGGCCCTGCTGGTGGAGCAGCAGCCCACCCCGGAGCAGATCGCCGAGCGCGTCGCCGAGGGCCGTCGGCTGATGCGGGAGCACTTCGGGATGACCCTCACCGACACCGATCTGGACCAAGGTCCGAACCTGCTCCAACGGGTCTACGACATCGCCGCGGCTGACGCGCGCGCCAAGGTCGCCCCCCGGCGCAGCGCGTGATCATCCTGGATTCCAGCGCCTTGGCCGCGCTGGCCGACGGTCACGAGCGTCTGCACCGCCTGGTGGACTCCGCCCTGCGGAGCCCGTTCCAGCATCTGCTGGTGCCGGTGCTGTGCCTGGTGGAGGCCGAGGTGAAGGACGAGGGCACCGCGCACGCGATCCTGTCGCTGCCCTCGGTCGAGTTCGAGCCCCTGGATGCGAGTACCGCCGTGATGGTGGCGACGATGGTCCGTGACGGGTTCGGGGGCCAGGATCTGGCCCATGTCATCGCCACGAGCCTGCCCACTCCGGTGCGTCCGTTGCAGCACCTGATCCTGACGGCCCGTCCGGGGCTGTATCCGCCTGGGATCCACACCGTCGACATCGAAGACCCGCGCCTGGCGCCGTAGGTGCCCGGCAAGCAGCTTGATCATCCGACCGAGCCGTTCCGGTCGGACTCACGTCCGTGAAGACCGGTACCGCAGACGCTTCTCAAGGGGTGCCGGGTGTGGCTCAGTGGCCCAGACGGGCGAGGAGGAGGTTGGGGTCCTTCGCGGTGAGGTAGGCGGCGCTCATGACGTAGACGGTGTTGCCGCGCAGCGCGATGGAGGTGGGCCCCTGGAGGCCGTCGGCTGCGGTCAGGACGGTGGTGTGGGTGCCGTCGGGCCTGATCAGGGCGACCTGGTTGACGGTGTTGAGGGCGGCGATGATCTGGTCGTCGCCGTGGCCTGTGAAGGCGAAGTCGTCGATTCCGGTCAGGCCGATGGCGGTGACCTGGGCGGTGCCGGCGCGTTGTCCGGGGAGGATCGGGATGCGGACGATGGTGCCCTTGTCGAGGTTGGTGGCCCAGACCGCCCCATTGTGGATCTTCAGGCCGTTGGCGCCGAGGAAACCGGCGGGAGCCAGTGCCGGGTCGGTGGACCAGGCGGTGGCGGTGCCGCCGGAGGCGGGCACACGCCAGATGGTTCCGAGGGCGGAGTCGGTGATGTACAGGGTGCGGGTGCGGGCGTCCAGGGCCAGGCCGTTGGGCAGGCCGGCGGCGGGCAGTGCGGCGATGCGCTGCGGTTGGCCGCCCGGACGCAGGCGCCATACGCCGGTCAGGTCCGCGGTGCCGGTGGCGTAGAGGAAGTACAGGGTGCCGTCGTGGGCGCGGACGATTCCGGTGGTCAGCGGAAGCCGAGGGCCGGGGTGTGCACGCCGCCGTCGGCTGGTGCGGGCAGGGTGGCCAGGATTTGGATGTCACCGAGGCGGGAGACTGCGGCGATCTGGCGGGCCTTGGCGAAGGTGACGTACGCGCTGCCGTCCGGGGCCAGCGCGATGTTCTCCGGTGTCCGCCCCTTGGCCAGGTCGAAGTGTACGGCGGTACGCGCGTGGTCGAGCGGCAGCGAGACAGCGGACGCCGCAGCCGGAGCGGCCATCGCGACCACGATCGCGGCGGCGGCCGGCATCACGGACTTGGGGAGCTTGGTGAACACGGGGATTCCTTCACTGCTTTCGGGCGTGCGGAGGCGACGCGCCGCCGCATCGGGTGGATGGTTGCCTGGTCGGGACCGGCCACGCAGGTACGGGCCGGCCGGAGAGAAGTGTGCGGGGTCAGCCGTTACTGAGCCGGCTGTCCGAACGGGCGGGGGCGGTCTGGGTGATGGCCTGGTCGAGGAGGCTGCGTGACGGTCAGTGAACCGACCAGCGGGTGCCGCATCTCGTACTCGGCGACCGCGCACGCCTTGACCCGGTGATCGGCCCACATGGACGCGAAGTCCTCACTCCGCGCGCTCAGCTCACCCAGCAGCGTGTGCAGTACGGCGTCCTGCGGGTACTTGCCCGCCACCAGGCGCAGGCTCCCCACCACCGCCCTGGCCTTGCTCGGCCAGTCCGCGTACAGATCGCGGGTGTGGGCGTCAAGGAACACCAGCCTGGCCATGTTGGGGCGCTGCGCCGGAATGTCCGGGGCGCCGGGGTCGAGGTGCCCCGCGAACAGCGCGTGACCCAGCCGGTTCCACGCCAGGACGTCGCTGCGCCGGCCGATCACGATCGCGGGGAGGTGCCCGAGCGCGTCCAGCAGTTGGGTGGTGGCCTCCGTCACGCGCTCCGGTGCGGGGCGGCGCCGGCTATGGGGTTTGGCCGACCGGGTCAGGTCGTGCAGGTGTCGGCGTTCGGACTCGTCCAGTCGCAGGGCCCGGGCGATCGCCTCCAGCACCTCCGGTGAGGCGTTGAGCGAGTGTCCCTGTTCCAGCCGGGCGTAGTAGGAGGCGCTCACCCCCGCCAGCAGCGCCAACTCCTCGCGGCGAAGCCCCGGCACACGGCGACGCTCACCGTATGTGGGCACCCCCGCCTCATCGGGGCGCAGCTGGGAGCGCCGCGTCTGCAGAAAGTCTCCGAGCTGTGATTTCCCGTTCATGGCTCCGAGTATGGGGCGGCCCGCAGCACGCAACCTCTCCCCGCCGTGGATAGGCGGCGGGAGGTCTGGCTACGCGGCACGAGCCGCGATGAGGTGGGCCTGACCGCACCCCCCTCACCTCCTCAGGAGGACGCTTTGAGCATCGCCGTCGTCCACGCACAAGACCCCTTCGATGCCCTGAACGCGGCGGATTTCGCCTTCACCAGACGCGCATGGGTCGACGCCACCCCCGCCCGGGTCTACGACCTCGTCAGTGACGTGTCCACGATCCCCCGGTGGAGCCCCGACACCACCGATGTCGCCTTCGACCAGGATGCGGGGCCCCGAGTCGGCGCCTGGTTCAGCGGGCGCAACCACAGGGACGGCAGGCACTGGACCACTCGCTCCCAGATCGCGCGGGCCGACCCCGGCACCGCCTTCACCTTCGTCGTCGGCGGCACCGAGAACGGCATCGTGCGATGGAGCTGGACCTTCCGACCCCAAGGACGCGGAACCCTCGTCCAGCAGTCGTGGCAACTCCTGCGCCTCGACCCCGTGCTGGGCACCACCCGCGGCGAACTCGACGCACTGCGCCACCACATGGTGGACAGCGCCGAAGCCACACTGGCCTCCCTCGCCCGGTGGATCGCCGAAGAACCCCGTCCCGACACCGCCCCCAGCCCACGCCGGATCTCCGGCTGACCCGCTGCCGCGGCAGCCCGACGATCCGCGCGGGGAGACGATCGGCACCAAGCAGGACGCCGCCCCCGAAACCTGGGTTCGGTTCTCTTCGGCAGACAGCGCGTCCGCCGAAGAGAACCAAGCCCTCTGGCCCTGCTGGTTGCAGGCATCGTGTTTCCACGCCGGCGCCGGCCGGTTCCTACGGGTTGAGCGCGGCGCCGGGTGAGGGACCGCGCGGAAATGGCTCCGCCGCGAACCCGTGGATCATCTTGCCCCTGCCGTCACAGACTCACCAACAGGTCTCGGACCGCTGCGGGTTGGGACAGGAACGGGTGGTGGCCGGCGTCGAGTTCGACGATGTTGCCGGCCCGGCGGGCGAACTCGTGCTGTAGGCGCGGCGGGGTGCCGCGATCTTGGGCGCAGACGAGGTACGTCGAGGGCACCTGTTGCCATGCGGCTGCCTTGACCGGCTGCGCGGTCACCTGCACGCTCTGCCGGGCGAGGTGGTCCGCCGCCTGTGCCTGGATCTCTGGGGCGCAGTCCTGCAGGAATGTGTCCGCGAGCAGTTCGGGGCGGACCCCGAAGGTGCCGGCATCGGGGTCGACGTCGAGGAACGGGGCGGGGGTGCCGTCCCCGAAGTCCGACAGGCTCTGGCCGATCTCGGGCAGGTAGCTGGAGACCAGCAGTAGGTGGCGTACCGACCCGATTCCCGCGGCGGCTTCCGCGGTGACGATGCCGCCGTAGCTGTGGGCGACCACGACGGTCGGCTTGTCGCTGTCCTGTAGTACCTGCCGCACCGCGGCGACGTCCTCGGACAGCCCAGGACCGCCGGCGCCTGCGGACCGGCCCGCCTCGCCGCAGCTCGGCAGTGCCGGGGCCACGCTCGGCACCCCTCGCTCCTGCAGCAGCTCGGCGGTGCGGTGCCACCACCACGACCCGTCCCGCACGCACGCCCCATGCACGAACACGACCCTCATCGCTGCCTCCACGTCTGCCTTGACCCTCTTTCGATCAACGGTAGACGTAGCCGTTGTTACGGGAAAAGATGTCGTCATGGGCAGACGACCGCAACCGCACATCAAAGAGGGACTGCTCGATGCCTGCGCCGATTACGCCCTCGCGCACGGCCTCCCCGACCGGCTCGAGCCGCTGGCCACCGCCACCGGCGCCTCGGCCCGCATGCTGATTTATCACTTCGGCACCCGCGACGCCCTGTTGCGGGCCGTCCTCGGGCACGCGCGGCAGCGTCAGCTCGACACCTTCGGCGACCTCCTGCGGGTGCGACCCGACGAGCCGTACACGGTCACCCTGGAGCGCGCCTGGACCTCGATCACCGGCCCGGACGGGCGACCGTACCTGCGGATGTTCGGTCAGCTGCGCGAGAGCGCGGAGCAGCAATTGTGGCCCGACTTCCGGCGCACCGCCACGACCGACTGGCTCGGGCCGCTCGAGGACGGCCTGCGCAGCATCGGTCGCCCGGAGCTCGCGACGCTCGTCCTGGCCGTCATCCGTGGTCTCCTCATGGACCTCGACGCCACTGCCGACGCCACCCGCACCGACCGGGCCTTCCAGGACTTCCTCGCCACAGTCGAGCACCTGTCCAGCGGTGACCGCTCAATCGCCCACCGCTCCCAGGAACGCAGCAGCACGACCCGCACCGACACGACGCCGGGCGCGTAGTGCTACGAGCTGACCAGCCCGCTGCGGGCCTTCGTGATGCTGCCGGTCGGCCGGGACTTGCTGAGCCGGGCCGAGCGGGTCCTGCCGGAGCTGTGCGAGGCGATCGACGACGCCCTGGTGCTCGCCGCGGGGACGCACCGGCGACCATTCCCCGCGCGGCTGGTGACGGCCCGTCGGATAGCGTCACCACGAGCCGGTCACGCGGCAGCTCGGCGACAACAGCGGGGACCGCTCGCCGGCGCGGCCGACCGGACCCAACTACTCGTCGGCCCCAGCTGGAGCCGACGACCGCCTGGCCGCCGCCGACATGAGCCGCTGAGCGGGGCGCGGCCGCCGTCCCGCTCGCTCTCCACGTCGATCTGCCCGTTGGGGGCGAAGATCTCCCGCTCGGTCCAGGCGTCGAGGTCTCGCTCGGAGCCGTCGTCGGACATGGTGGCGTCCGGGGTCAGCGCCCCCGGAAAGCCTGGCGGTCGTTGGCGTTCAGCGAGGGCGGCGAGGCTAGACCAGGCCCGGCTGTGTTCGTGAAGGATTTCTCGTGAACATCCATGGTCCCCAACATCGTCAACTCCTGCCAAGACACCTACGCAACCAGCCACCACCACACCTTCGATCGACCGGTCGGCCGAGGTGCAGACGGGGCGGCTGCACTGGGTGGGTGCGCGTCACTCCAGCGCAGCCGCCTTGCGCAGCAGTACTGACCGTTCGCGGGCGTTGCGGCACAGCCGGGCGGCGAGTTCCAGTTCGGCCCGAGCCTCGGCGGTCCGGCCGAGCCGGACCAGCAGTTCGCCGCGCACACTCGGGAGCAGGTAGGACCCCGAGAGGCGGCCGGCGGCGGCCAGTTCGTCGACCATGGACAGTGCCTGCTGCGGTCCGCTCGCCATGGCGACTGCCACGGCCCGGTTGAGCTCGACGACGGGAGAGGGGGCTACGCGGCCGAGCGCCTCGTAGAGGAGCACGACACGCTCCCAGTCGGTCTCCCGCACCGAGGGCGCGGTCGCGTGGCAGGCGGCGATCGCGGCCTGCAGACCGTACGGTCCGAGGCCCCGCCCGACGGTCGTGGCCCGGCCGATCGCGGCCAGACCACGACGGATCGCCGACTGGTCCCAGCGTCGGCGGTCCTGGTCCTCCAGGAGCACTGACTCCCCGTCGGGTCCGGTACGGGCCGGGAAGCGCGCGGCGGTGAGCTCGAAGAGGGCGAGCAGCCCGTACACCTCCGGCTCGGCGGGCAGCAGGGCGGCCAGCATCCGGGCCAAACGAACGGCCTCGTACGCGAGATCGGTGCGCAGCAGGCGGTCGCCGGTCGTCGCCGTCGAGCCCTCTGTGAAGATCACGTACAGGACGCTCAGGACCCCGCCGAGCCGCGCTGGTCGCTCCTCGGACGACGGCAGCTCGAACGGTACGTGCGCCGCGGCGAGTGTCTTCTTCGCCCGGGTGATCCGGGCCTGGATGGTTGGCACGGGTACGAGGAACGCCCGGGCGATCTCCTCACTGGACAGGCCGCCCACCACGCGCAGCGTGAGCGCCACTCGGGCCTCGGGCGCGAGCACCGGATGGCAGGCGGTGAACATGAGCGCGAGGACGTCGTCGTCGACCCGGTCGGGATCCCACGGCAGGTCGTCCGGCCGGCCGGCGGCCACCGCGCCCGAGCTGAACTCGCCCTCGGTCAGCTGGCCCGCGAGCATGGCGTACCGCTCGTCGAGCGCCGACTTACGACGGAAGCCGTCGATGGCCCGCCGCCGTGCGGTCGCCAGCAACCAGCCCACCGGGCTGGCCGGCGCGCCGTCGCGCGACCAGGTGACCAGTGCCTCCGCCAGCGCCTCCTGAGCGACATCCTCGGCGAGCGCGAAGTCCCCGGTGTAGCGGGCCAGTGCACTGATGATCCGTGCCGACTCGATCCGCCAGACCGCCTCGGCGGCCCGCCGCGCCGACTCGGCGCTCGGCGGGCCGCCGGCGGCCGCGGGCATCAG
This sequence comes from Kitasatospora sp. Root107, assembly GCF_001424875.1. Taxonomy (GTDB): domain Bacteria; phylum Actinomycetota; class Actinomycetes; order Streptomycetales; family Streptomycetaceae; genus Kitasatospora. Next base: position 17,400 of record NZ_LMCT01000026.1, read on the forward strand.
ATCTGGCCGGTCCGCTCGCGCCATGCCCGCTCCTTGATGATCCACTCGTTGTCCTGCGGAAACTCCTCGATGCCCGGCACACGACGGACCTCGCACTTCGAGCCTGCGATGGCCGGGAGACGCTTGGCCCACTCGACCGCTTCCTCCTTCGAGGCGACATCGATCAGGTAGAACCCGCCGAACAGCTCCTTTGTCTCGCCGTAAGGGCCGTCGGTGACCACCGGGGTCTCCCCGCTGAAGTCGACCACCACGCCCTGCGACGGGTCGTCCAGCCCTTCAGCGGCGACGAGCACGCCAGCCCGGATCAGTTCCTCGTTGAACCGGCCCACCGTCTCGAGCATGTCCTCGAAAGGCGTCTCCATCATCTTCGCGACGGACTCGTCCGTGCCTCGCATGATCAACATGTACTTCGCCATCATCGTTCTCCTTGATCGGGGGTCGCTTCCCGGCCCTCTCTACCCCAAGGTCGAACGGCGCAGCCGCAGATCGACACGACAGACGAATATGGACCACATTCTTCTACAGACGCCTCCGCCTCACGCCAGGCGAGGACATCCTCGATCGCGGCCGGGGCTCCAAGACCTCGGGGCCGGCCTCACCGTTGGACCCAGCAGCGCGGCAGGCGTACGGAGGGTGGGGGCAAGCAGATCTGTCCATCCCTGAGCACGGGGTGGCGTCAAGCGGATCCCGGAAGGTACGACGAGATCGAGGCGCTGCTGTTCGGCTGACGCGTTACGGCAGCATCGTCATTGTCAGCTCCAGGGCGGCTTTCTGGCGGTGACGACGACGGCCAGGTCGCAGCGGTGGACGTCGCGGTAGGTGCCGTTGACCTTCTGGACGTCCTGGGAGCCCACGAAGGTGCGCGACCCGTACCGCTTGGCCTGGATGAGGATCCGCTTGCCGGTCGGGGTGGTGGCCAGCACGTCTGCGGCCAGGTCACCGGCCCCGCCGACAATGGTCACCTTCGTACAGCCATCGCGGCGGCACAGCACCGCCAGGGCGCGCTCGAAGTCCTCGGGCTCATGGTGAGGAACGGGCCGATGTGCCGAAGCTGGGCGGACTGCGCCGCGAGCGTCCGCCGGTCGGCCAGCTGCCGAGCGGCCGGCCCGTCGCGTCGTTCGAGAAGGCCACGGTCGTGCCGGCAGCCTGAAGCGCCGACGGCGAGACGCTCCCCGTCCACAAGGCCCCGGCCTACCTCTCCAACGACCCCCGGTACGTGGAAGGTCGTCAACGTCATCGCGACCGGCGGCTGGCAGGGCGGCAGCGCGGGCGCGCTCGGGCAGAACATCGCGGGCGCGAACACCAACCGGCAGGTGGATCCCCTCTGGGAGCCGTACCTGATGGTCCATAAGGGAATGCTCGTCTGCTACTACGTCGAGCTGACCCAGAACATGGGCGGGGGCAATACGGAGATCGGCGGCGGACGGCCGGGCATGGCCAACGTCGTCCGCACGACGGGCGGCAAGTGGCTGCTCCCGTACGAGTATTGGGGCGGCAGAGCCAACACCAGGTTCCGGATCGCCGACGACCCGCTGACGTTCTTCACCGGATCGCCCACCGGCGACGCCGTCACCTCGTTGCCGGTCGACACCGGCTCCCGCCCACTCGCTACGGGCGGCAGCCCGGTCGTCATCAAGCTTCCCGGCGGGCGCCTGGTCCACAACGCCGCCGGCAGCGGCAACATCTGGGTCAACGAGAGCGGACGCAGCGACGGCGTGTGGAAGGAGTACCAGACCATCCTGGGCCCCGGTTACAGCCGCAACCTGCAGTACGTCGAGGGCACCGGCCGCATCTCGATCCTCCGCAACCAGGGCACCTCGACGCTCGCCTTCGCCGACATCGACCTCGGCCACTCGGACGGCGCCTATTATCAGCTGGTGAACCGCAAGACCGACCAGGTGATCGGCACCGGGAGCAGGGCCAACGACGCGAACCTCGGCAACGGAGACGTTCCCGACGTCGTCCTGGAGAAGCCCGGCGCCGCGTCGAACCCGGACACCCAGGGAATGGGAACTCGTCCAGTAGGCCGACACGACCGACCAGTTGGCATCCGGCGACCGGCCCTCTGGATCGGCCGCCGGAAGCGCATCCCGCATGACGACGATCCCCCACCCGAGGAGCAGGTACCCATGACCGTGGCCACGACCAACTGGGCCGGGAACATCACCTTCAACGCCGAACGGTTCCACCAGCCCGCATCCGTCGTCGAATTGCAGGAGATCACCGCCAAGAGCCGCTCGCTCCGGGTGCTCGGCACCGGCCACTCCTTCAACACCATCGCCGACACCTGGGACGACCTGGTCTCCCTCGCCCGCCTGCCGCGCACGATGGAACTGGACGAACGGGCCGCCACCGTCACCGTCGGTGCGGGCCTGCGATTCGGTGAACTCACCGGCACCCTGCACCAGGCGGGCTTCGCCCTGCACAACCTCGGGTCACTGCCGCACATCTCGGTCGCAGGCGCCTGCGCCACCGGCACCCACGGCTCGGGCAACCGCAACGGCAACCTGGCCACCGCCGTCCGCTCGCTCGAACTCGTCCAGGCCGACGGCGAGTTGCTCACCATCGGGCGCGACGACCCCCGCTTCCCCGGCTCGGTGGTGGCGCTCGGCGCCCTCGGCGCGGTCACCCGGCTGACCCTGGACCTGGTGCCCGCGTTCGAGCTCCGCCAGTGGGTCTACGAGGACCTGCCGGTCGCCGAACTGCGCGAACACTTCGACGAGTTGACGGCGGCAGCGTACAGCGTCAGCCTCTTCACCGACTGGCGCGGTGACCGGATCAACCAGGTCTGGGTCAAGCGGTCCGACGGCCAGGACGCTGCGCCGCACTGGTACGGCGCCACGCTCGCGGACGGCCCGCGCCACCCCGTACCGGGAATACCGGCCGAGCCCTGCACCGAACAGCTCGGTGTCCCCGGCCCCTGGTACGACCGACTCCCGCACTTCCGGCTCGACTTCACCCCGAGCAGCGGCGACGAGCTCCAGTCCGAGTACTTCGTCGCCCGCGCCGACGCCGTCGCCGCTTTCGACGCCCTGGACGCGATCCGGGACCGGATTGCGCCCGCACTGCAGATCAGCGAGATCCGCACGGTCGCGGCCGACGGTCTCTGGCTCAGCCCGGCCTTCGAGCGGGACACCGTCGCCTTCCACTTCACCTGGCACCCCGCCCCGGCGGCCGTCGCGGATGCCGTCCGGGCGATCGAGCAGGCACTGGCACCCTTCGGCGCGCGGCCGCACTGGGGCAAAGTGTTCAGCACCGCCCCGCAGGAGATCCGCGAACTCTACCGCCGCTACGGCGACTTCGAGGGTCTGCTGGCTCAGCTCGACCCGGCCGGGAAGTTCCGCAACGAGTTCATCGCACGTCACTTCCCGGCCGACGGCCGGGTGTGAGTCCCCGCCCTACCCCTGTGCCAGGACCGCTGCCTCGCGGGCGTCGAGCCGTGCCAGCAGTGCCTGCAACGCCGCCATCGGCCGACCCTGGCGTCGGCCTTCGGCGAGGCAGCTACGTAGCCCTTCGACGTCCTGTGCGTGCACCTTGCCGCCGTGGTAGAAGCGGTTGAACGCCTGGTAGTCGAGCGGCAGCATCTCCCGCTACATGCTGGCCGCCTCGGTGCGCGGCCCGTACGTGTTCGCGGGCGTCTCCGGCACCGGCACCGAGTCCGTCGCCACCTGGTCGAACCAGGGCGACTGGAACGACCTGACGGTGCAGGTCACCACCGGCGCGGACACCACCGAACTGACCGTGTACTTCCACGGCTGGTACGAGCAGGCGCCCTACAGTGTGCGATGGGTCTCCCTCAGCGGCCCCGGCGTCCCCCCGAGCCCCTGTGGCGAGCCCGGCCCGCCTCCGGCATCCCCCTCGCCCACCCCCAGCTGCTCGCGCACGTACGGTCCCTGACCGTCCGTCGGCTTCTCGCACCGCCCGGACACCCGCACATCGGAGACGTCATGCGCTCATCCGCCCACGGCGGCGGCCCGCTCGGCGCGGCCGTCGAGGGCCACCCCGGTGGACACGACTACGCGGGCTGCTCCCAGAAGGTCTCGGTCGTGGCCGGCACCAGCTACGACTTCTCGGCGTACGTGTCCGGCGCGTACGCCTTCGTGCGCGTCACCGGCACCGGTACCGGCAGCGGAGAGGTGCAGCTCTGGGCCAACGGGCCGGACTGGACCGGGCTGCGGACGACCGTCGCCGTCGGCAACGTCCATGTGGTGACCGTCCACTTCCACGGCTGGTACGGCCAGGACCGCTACCGGATCAGCCGTATCTCGCTGGTCGGGCCGATGTACCCCGACCCGTGCGCCACCGCCACGGCCGGACCGACCTCGACCCCGACCTGCCTGCCCCGGCCGGTGGCACCCTCGAGCGCCCCCGACAGCCCCCACCCCAGCACAACCTGACGAACCGGCAGGTATGGGCGGGACTGTCAGGCGATGGTGATGTCGACGGTGCCGGTGTCGAGGGAGTAGTAGGCGCCGACGATCTGGGTGCCGTCGCCGACGCCGCTCAGAAGTGGGTCCTGCCGGAGCTGGGCGACTACGAGTTTGGTCTGCTCGCGCACGGTGTTGTCGATTTGGTCGCCGGGCAGGTTCTTCGCTGCGTGGTAGGCGGGGGTGAGGGCGTCGACGATTTTCTGGAGCCGTCCGGGGACGGTCGAGCCGTTGTTGAGGGCCCGGACCGTGGTGGTCACCGCGCCGCAGCGTTGGTGGCCCAGGACCAGGATCAGCGGTGTCTGGGCTTCCTCTGAGCCGTAGTCAGAGGCTCCCTCGATCAGGTCGTCGTTGGTCTGGCCGGCTGTGCGCACCACGAACAGGTCTCCGAGGCCGACGTCGAAGAGCAGTTCCGGTGGTACGCGGGAGTCGATACAGCTGAACACGGTGGCCAGGGGGCGCTGCTTCGTGGCGACCTCCGTTCTCCGGGCCACACTCTGGTGGGGATGTGTCGAGTTTCCTGCAATCCAGCGCGCGTTGCCCTCGTGCAGGGTCTGCAGGACCTGGGCCGGGGTGAGTGGTGCGCCGGCCGGGGACGGGGCTGCCGACGTAGGCGGCTCGGCTGTACGGCGCCGACCAGGGGCGGCGGCTGGCAGGTCGCCCAGTACCGGTGCCAGCGCGAGCGCCACTGCGCCACCGAGCATCAGGCGCCGACGGACGGAGGAAGGTCTGTCGGCGGGCAAAGGGGCGTGGTAACCGGGCATGTTGTTCACTCCTGAGCGGTGGCGGCCTGGCCCATGCCGGTTCGCTGCCACCGCGCGTGGTCGGTGGGCGGCTCGCGTGGCCCTGCGCTGGGAGGCGGAGCTCCACTTGGCTGGCCAGCCCGGGTCGCGCCCGGCGCGGACCGCAGGCGTCGTCACATCTCGAGTTCGGTTTCGATGCGGCGTGCGTGGTGGCGTGCCATGGCGAGGTTGGCGCGGGCGCGGTCCAGGATCAGGTAGAGGAACAGTCCGTTTCCGCCGGGGCGGGTGAGCGGGCGGATGAGGTGGTACTGGCTGGTCAGGGTGGTCAGGGTGTCTTCGAGGCCCTGGTCGTGCAGGCCGAGCAGGTCCAGGCTGCGCCGGGTGGCGCGGACGATGTCGGTGCTGCCGGCCGCCGCGAGCGGGAGGTCGAGGTTGGCACCGCCGAGGGTGCCCAGGGTCATGCCGCTCTCGGCGTCGACGATGGCCGCGCCGATCGCGCCGTCGATGGCCAGCGCCTCCTTGAGGGCGGTTTCGATGCTCAACACGTGGCAGTTCCTCCGGAGCCGTTGGCGGTGCTGGCCGGGCTGCCGGAGCTGGTGGGCGCCCGCAGCCGCATGTGATCTGGAGGTTACGGACCCGGTCGTCGGTGATCCGAAGGATGCGCGGTACTGACCGGAACCGGATGAATGCGGACCGATCATGGCTTGCAATGACTGGAACTTGAAGAACTCTTCACATTCATAGATGCTTCTTTCGTAACCACGTTGAGCGGTGCGGCCGGGGCCGGGAGGCGACGGCACGGGGAGGACGACTGTGAGCGAGATGTTCGGCCAGGAGCTGCACGCGCAGCTTGACCAGGCGCGCGAGGAGCTCGCCCTGGCGAGGGCGGCAGGTGACGAGGACGGCATGCAGGCGTACGCGGGGTGCTGCGGCTCGCCGCCCACCACGGCGTGCAGCTGCCGCACGAGACGCAGGAAGAGGACGGCGAGAGCTGATGGCCACACCGCTCTACCAGGCGAAGGCGGAGTTCTTCCGCACCCTCGGGCACCCCGCCCGCATCCGGGTCCTGGAGATCCTGCAGGACGGCCCGCGCCCGGTACGCGACCTGCTCGCCGAGATCGAGATCGAACCCTCCAGCCTCTCCCAGCAGCTCGCCGTGCTCCGCCGTACCCAGATGGTCACCGCCACCCGCGAGGGCAACACGGTCGTCTACGCCCTCAGTACCCCTGACGTGGCCGAACTGCTCCGGACCGCGCGCCGCATCCTGACGGAGATGATCACCGATCAGGGCGAACTACTCGCCGAGCTGCGCGAGCGCAATGCCAGGGCGAGCAGCGCATGAGCGCGACCGCCGCACCGCCCGGCCCGCTCGGCCGGGTCCGGGCCCGGGTGCGGGCGGTGCTGCCCGACCGGATGGCGCTCGCCTCGATGGGCCGCTCCCCGCGTAAGGATCTGATCGCCGGGCTGACGGTGGCGGTCGTCGCGCTGCCGCTCGCACTCGGTTTCGGGGTCGCCTCCGGTGCCGGGGCCGAAGCGGGCCTGGCCACCGCCGTCATCGCCGGCGCGCTGGCCGCGGTGTTCGGCGGCTCGAACTTTCAGGTGAGCGGGCCGACCGGCGCGATGACCGTGGTGCTGGTGCCGATCGTCCACGAGTTCGGCGCCTCCGGGGTGCTGACGGTGGGTCTGCTCGCCGGGCTGCTGCTGATCGCCCTCGCGCTGGGCGGGGCGGGCCGGTTCATGGCCTATGTGCCGGCCCCGGTGGTGGAGGGTTTCACCGTCGGCATCGCCGGTGTGATCGGCCTGCAGCAGGTCCCCGCCGCCCTGGGCGTGCCGCCGGGCGAGGCTTCGAGCGTGGTGGTCGCCGCTGTTCAGGCGACCGCCGACTTCGTTGGCGACCCGGATGTCTGGGCTCTGCTGCTGGCCGCCGGGGTGGCCCTGGTGATGCTGGTCGGCGCCCGACTGCGTCCGGGGGTTCCGTTCTCGCTGCTGGCGGTGGTCGCCGCGACGCTGGTGGCGACCTTCGCGCACCTGGACGTTGCGACGATCGGGCACCTGCCCGCCGGGTTGCCGCTGCCCTCCCTCGGCTTCCTCGACGTCGGCGCCGTACCCCACCTGGCTACGGCGGCGCTGGCCGTCGCCGCGCTGGCCGCGCTCGAGTCGCTGATGTCCGCGACCGCCGCGGACGCGATGAGCGTCTCCGAGCGGCACGACAGCGACCGCGAACTGTTCGGGCAGGGCCTGGCCAACATCGTCGCCCCGCTGTTCGGCGGCGTCGCCGCGACCGGCGCGATCGCCCGTACCGCCGTCAACGTCCGCTCCGGCGCCGCCTCCCGCCTCGCCGCCCTGGTGCACGCCGCCGTCCTCGCGCTGGTGGTCTTCGCCGCCGCCCCCCTGGTCTCCGGCATCCCCCTCGCGGCGCTGGCCGGCGTACTGATCGCCACCGCGATCCGCATGGTCGAGGTCGCCTCGCTGCGGGCGCTGGCCCGCAGCGGCCGCGGCGAGGCTGCCATCCTCGTGCTGACCGCGAGTGCGACGCTGGCCTTCGACCTGGTGACCGCCGTCATCGTCGGCCTGGTCGTCGCGAGCGTCCTGGCGCTACGTCAGGTCGCCCGCGCCGCCACCCTCGAGCAAGTGCCGCTCCACGAAGGCCTGGCACCCGCCGATCACCACGAGGAGGAACAGGCGCTGCTCGCCGAGCACATCGCGGCCTACCGGATCGACGGGCCGCTGTTCTTCGCCGCCGCCCACCGCTTCCTGCTCCAGCTCGCCGAAACCACCGACGTCAAGGTCGTCGTCCTGCGCCTCTCCCGGGTCAGCGCCATCGACGCCACCGGCGCCCTGGTCCTGGGCGACGTCATCGCCAAACTGCGCCGCCATCACGTCCTGGTGCTGGTGTCGGGCGTGCAGGACGAACACCTCAAGACCCTGGACGCCCTCGGCGTGCTGACCGAACTACGGGACGAGGGCCGGGTGTTCGCCGCGACACCGGAGGCCATCGCGTACGCCCGCAAGTACCTGCACACCACCGGCGCCCTGAACGGACCCGCCGAATGAAGCCACACTCCTCGAAGGACCTCACTGCCGGGAGCGTCCGGTGAGCGGCGGCTGGAGCCGCCGCCACAAACGGCCCCAGAACCCGCCGCCCGCCCCGGCCTCCGTGCCCGCGGGCAGGCACTACAACCTGATCGCCGCGAACCGGCCCGCCGCGGTCTCACTGTTCCGAGGGGCGACGAAGACCTGCTTCACCGTATGGGGTGTGGCACCGAACGCCGTCGTGCTGGACGCCGCCCTGCTGATCGTCACCGAGCTGGCCGTCAACTGCGTACGGCACGCGGCCGGCAATTCCCCGAACACCGAACTGATCCTCGACTTCGGCGGCGGAAACCTCCAGGTCGCGGTCGCCGACACCCACCCGTGGGTACCCGGCACCCTGCCCGCCAGCGGTGGCCTGCGGGTCATCGACGACCTCGTCCGCGACTTCGACGGCCACCTGATCGTCAACCTCGCCGACACCGGCCCGGGCAAGACCATCCGCGTGGTCCTGCCCGTCACCGCCTCGTAGAGCCGCCGACCCAAATGACCAACCCCTTGCACTTCGAGACCACCCTCCACGACGACCACGGCAACCCCAGCCCACCACGGGTCGTCGACCCGGCGGCCCGCAAACGACGACCAGGAGCAGCAGCTGTGAGCGACGCCATCCGCGACGAGAAGTCCAAGCGCAAAGCCATGATCGTCCGGGCCTGCATCTACATTGCCGGCACCCACCTGTTCGCCGGCTTCGTGATCCTCCTCTTCGCCCTCGGCAACCGCCACTGACCGGTCCTTCGCACCACCCACCGACCCCGCAGCTCCGACCGTGAACTGCCAGCCCGGACCCGGGCCGGGCCACCCCCGCCCACGGCCAGCGGCATCGGCTTCCGGGCGGAGGTGCGATGCCCCGCCCGATCCCCCCGCTCACCCGGGCCGCCGCCGTCCTGCGACTGCTCGCCGACGGCGGACGCCACCGGGCCCTGGCCGACATCGCAGGTGCCCTCCGCCTGCCCAACGACACCGCCCGCGACATCCTTGGCACGTTGCCCCGCCTGAGCACCTCTGATCCAGCCCGATGGGGCGTGATCAGCAGGTAGCTTCGGGGTGGCCCTGGTGGTGCTTCCACTCGGGAGCAAGGACGGACATCATGACGTAGTCCACCCACGCGCCGTCATACAGCACGGCATCGCGCTGGATCCCCTCCACGACGAAGCCCGCCTTTTCGTAGGCACGGCGGGCTCGCGGGTTGAAAGCGAGCACCTGCAGCGAGATCCGGTGCAGGCCGAGCCGCTCGAAGCCGTGGCCGACGATCAGCCTCAGTGCCTCGGTACCCAGCCCACGGTCCTGTCCGGCTGAGGTCAGTGCTATCCGGAAGCTGCAGCTGCGGTTGCCGCTGTCCCATTCGTTGAGCACCGCCTCGCCCACGCAGTCGCCTGTCGTCAGGTCGACCACAGCGAGGTCCAGCCGGTCCGTCTGCTCGTGACGGGTGCCGTACCACGCGCGCATCCGTTCCTCGGCGGCTTCGTCCCACGGCTCAGGATCTCCCGGTTCGTGGACACTGCCGGTCAGGCGGCCCACCTCCGGATCCTGGAGCAACCAGCGAAGAGCGGGAGCATCCTCCTCCAGGAGGAAGGAGCGCAACAACACCTTCTCCCCTGCGAGTGTGGGTTTGACCGAGAAGTCCGTTCGCGGAAGATCGTTCACGCGGCGATTGTGGGACGCCCGAGGCGGCCACGACAACTGAGTTCCCAGTCCCTTGTGCACCGATCGCAGCAACAGCGCGACCAGAACGTCAGAACTCACCGTCCGGTGGGAGCAGTGAGTACCTGCTGTCTGAACCTCAACTGCGTGTTCGCCCAGGTCAGGAATCCAATGGGCCGGGAATCAGAGGCCGTTGGCGGGGCGGATCGGGGAAGTGAGGAGGAAGAGCACCCGGCCGCAGAACTTGCGCCGGCCACACCCCTCATACGTGGCCGCGATGAGCGGCCGGCCCAGCTCTCGTGGATGCGGCCTTGCCTGACAGCCCCTAATCCTCGGCGGTGATGAACTGCTCGTACTGGGCGGCGGTGAGCAGCCCGTCCAGCTGCTTGACGTCGGACATTTCGATCTTGATGATCCAGGTGCTGTGAGGGTCCGTGTTGATGGCGTCCGGCTCGTCGCTGAGCAGCGTGTTGATCGCGACGACCTTGCCGGAGACCGGTGAGAAAAACTCGGACACCGCCTTGACCGACTCCACGCTGCCGAAGGGCTCCTCAGCATCGAGCTGGGTGCCCTCCTTCGTCGCCACCTCCACGAAGACGATGTCGCCGAGCTGCTTCTGCGCGAAGTCCGTCAGACCGACCGAGGCCGTCTTGCCGTCGACCAGGAGCCACTCGTGGTCCTTGGTGTACTTGTACTCAGTGGGGTACGTCATGCCAGACTCCCTGGGTTGTCGGTACGGGCACAGCCTTCCGCAGTTCCCCGGCCCCGAGTGGGACGCTCACTCCAACGAGTGAGCCGCAATCTGGCCGGCTGAGCCGGCCCGGGGCCGCTGTTCAGCGGGCTTGATGGGCGACAGCTCGACTCCCGGTCCCGATAGGGCAGCTGACGGCTGGTCAGCCTGGATGCAAGCCAAAGCCCCCGCGCCACGGACCATGCCACTGTGGGCTGCCCGGCCACTCGATGCCTCGGGTCTGGCCGCGGTGCGCGTCGCGGGCGCTCACGTCGTAGGGCGAGACGACGGCAACGGCGGATGGCCGGCGCGGTCGGCGTCCTGCCAGTGCAGTCGCTCCGGCGTCGCTCCAGTAGTTCTACGGGAAGATCTGGCGCAGGAGCTGCACCTGTTCGCCGTCGCCGAGCGCGGGCAGGTAGCGATTCACGCAGCGCAGCAGCAGGTGGGCGTCCTCGCCCGTCTCAGCGTCAAGTACTCAGGGGCCGGGAGCGTCGGCGGCTGCGAGCGCGGCGGTCAGGCCCTGAGTCAGGCCGGGCCGGCCAGCCGGGGGCAGGAGCTGGTGATCCTCGGCGAGGGCGGCCAGCGCGCGGGCGGTGGCCAGCAGGACCTGTGTGGTGGGGCGGGTGCCGCGGGCGGCTGCGGCGACCAGGGTGGGCAGGACGTGCAGCGGATGGGGATGGCGGTCGGTGGTGTGCAGCGGCGGCGGGTCCTGCGGGCAGGCCCGCAGCACCGGAGTGCCGTCCGATGGTGCGGGCATCGTGCCGGTCAGGTCGATGAGCAGGTCGGCGGCGCCCGTGAGGTCGTCGGCCTGCGGCGTGGTCGGGGCGTAGAGGATGAGTTCGCCAACCCCGCTGTCGTGGAGCAGGCCGACGAGGTCACCATTGAAGTGGGCCCCTACCAGGGCGACCACCGCCTGCTCCGGGGGTCGGCGTCGGCGGGTGAGGGCATTGAGTGCGGCGGCGAGGGTGGCGGTGGCGTGCGCGCTGGCAGTGTCCACGACCGGGGTGGCGCTGCCGGCGAGGGCTGCGCGGACCGCGGCGGTGTGGGCGGGGTGGGTGTGGGTGAGGCAGATCGCGGCGAAGCCGGGCGCGAGCGCCCTGGCGGTGGCGGCGAGCGCCTCGGGCCTGGCGGCGTCCAGTGGCACGCAGGTGGACGGCGGTGGACTCCAGTGCGGGCAGCACCATCGGTGCGGGCAGCGAGCCGAAGTCGTGGACGGCGGTGGCGTTGGAGAGCAGGGCGACGCGTCTGCGCCGGCCGGTGTAGGTGTCGATGCCGTCCGGGTCCAGCAGGAGGTGGGTGATGACGCGGTGGTCGGCGTCATGGTCCAGGAGTGCGAGGTCGCGGGCCTCGGTGGTCGGCACGCACAGTCGCTGGGTGATCTTGCCGGTCGCGGCGGTGGTCAGGGCGGGGTCGGCTAGGTGGATCAGGTCCGGGCCGAAGCGGTCCCGCAGCAGGGCCTTGACCTGATGGTGGGTCAGCGGCCCGTCGGTGTCGATGGTGATGGACTGCAGCCCGGTGTCCGGGTCGATGGCGTGCGAGGTGACGACCAGCCGTCCCGGGGCGGTGAGCATCGCGCCGATCAATGTGCGGGCGGTGCTCGGGTGGACGTGGGCCCGCAGGCTGTAGGCGGGCCGCAGCCGCTCGAACCAGCCGCTTGTCATCGGTGGTCGCGGGTCAGGCGGTGGCCGCTGACGAGGTCGGGTCGCATCCGCAGCAGGTGCTCGTTGCGGTCGTCGGGCCAGGCGCGCATCGGCACGCGGTAGCGGGCCTGCTCGGCGGGGTCGGTGATCTGCTCGGCGGGTCCGGTGGCGATGACGATCCAGCCGGTGAGGGTCTCCGCGTCGATCTGCTCGGTCAGGTAGGTGAGACGGGCGGGGTAGTCGTGGCGGCCGGGCCGGCCCTGCAGTACCCGCACCCGCACGATCAGCCGCCGGTCGTCGAGCAGGTGTCCCAGCACCCGCACGGCAGGCAGGCCCTTGGCGGGGCGCAGGAGGCTGCCGGCTGTCACCGAGCCGAGCAGGGCCAGTGCCTCCTGTTCGGGCAGGGCGGCCAGCTGAGGCACGGGCAGGTGGTTCACCTGTCGTCCTCCTGCCTGGGCTCCTTCACCGGGTCGATCCCGCGGGCTCGGCACAGGCGCTCGGCATCGTCGAGATCCACCGAGTACAGGGCGACCAGCCAGGCGTCCTGCTGTTCACTTGCCTCGGCGAGGGCCCAGGTCAGCCTGTCCGTCCGGGCTCGCAGCGCGTCCTCGGTCTCCTCGCTCATCACTCACAGGCTCCTGTTCGTCCCCGCCGGGCTGGTCACAAGAACGGCCGCCCCGGCGTCGGCTTCCGGGGCGGCCGCTGTCTACGGACCTTAGCAGTTGCTAACATTGGCAACTGCGAGGGATGGAAGGAGATGGGGATGCGTATCTCTGCGAGTCGCGGTACCGGGTCGCCCGTCGTGCCACGCCAGGAGTGCGGCACTGTGCGGCGCCGCTCTGCTCCCGGCGGGCACGGACCCCGCCCGCGGCTCGGGCATCCTCATCTCCCCGCTCGCCCCGCTCGCGCCCGACGTCACGCCGGGCCCCCGGTACCCGGCGTGACAGGGCGGCGATGACCATGCAATGGCACTTCGAGGAGCACGGCGGCACCGGCGTGCTGTCCCTGTCGGGCTTCCTGGGCGAGCGGGTCGTCCACCGCTTCCACGGGGCGTTCGCCTGGGCGTGCGCCCGCTCGACGGGCGCCCTCGTCCTGGACCTGACCACCCTGCGCGGCATCAGCGCCGATGGCGAGCGCGCGATCGCAGCAGCTGCCGCGACCCTGCCGGCCGACCGCACCCCGCTCGCCGTCTGCGGCCTCACGGGCCAGCCGGCCGCGCTGCTGACCGGCGGCGCCTGCCCGGCCCGCTTGCGCCTGCACCCGGACCTGGACGCCGCGTTGGCCGCGACCTGCTCGAACCGGTCCGCGTGAGCGTCGATAGCCGTCCGGCGTGATTGCTAAAGTCAACAATTGATAATCTTCTGAGACCTCAGACCTCATGAGGGCGACCGAGACGGTGGCACGGTGAACGTCGACACTCCGCAGCCCGCACCCGCGGGCGACAACGTCCAACCCACCGCTCCGCCCCGGGAACCGAACGCGGTGAGCACCCCGCTCTACCAGCTCAAGGCGGAGTTCTTCAAAACCCTCGGCCACCCGATCCGCATCCGCGTCCTGGAACTCCTCAGCGAACGCGAGCAGGCCGTCGCCGAACTCCTGCCCGAGATCGGCGTCGAAGCCGCCCACCTCTCCCAGCAACTCGCCGTCCTGCGCCGCGCCAAACTCGTCGCCACCCGCCGCGAAGGCGTCAGCGTCGTCTACAGCCTCACCAGCCCCGAGGTCGCCGACCTCCTCAAGGTCGCCCGCAGCATCCTGTCCGGCGTCATCGCCGGCCAAGCCGAACTCCTCGAAGACCTCCGCTCCACCCGGCCGACCACGCACCGCGCGGCCTCCTGAACCAGACAGCGACGCCGCGCGATTCAGCAGCAGCTCACCGGTCAGCTGGCGCCGGCCGCGCGACTGCGGTGGCCGAGGACCAATGTGCGACCAGCAGCAGACCCACCACGCCCGCCGACCAGTTACACCTGGCCCACCGCCCCGTAGTGGTGGACCGCTCGGGGTGGCCGGGCCCGAACACCGCCCGGCTACCCCGAATCCGTTCCGCCTCGGTGAGATCTACGGCGTGTTTCGAAAGACCTGCGCGGGTCGCGCGAGTCGATATCGCCGACACGTGACTGTCCGTGTCTTCGAGTAGGTTCTGTCCGTTCGGCCTGACAAGCGGTCATTTGAGTTGAGGGATTCGCCCTAGTGAGCATCTACCTGCACCTTCGTGCCGTGGCTGAGTCCGGGATCCGGGACGACCACACCTGGCTCGCTGCGTTCATGTCTGAAGCTTGGGAAAACGACGAAGCCGAGTACGCAGCGGGCATCGCCCACTCGATCAACAAGAGCTGGAACGCTGTCCACGACCTCTACGCCGCCGCCGATGCCCTCTGTGCAGACGGCGACGAGTCCTGGAATCTGCCGATCTACGGCGGCCGCCCTGTGCCCCACAGCGCCGATGCGGACCCCTCCCATCCCCCGCTGATGCTTCTGGAGCCGACCGGGGTGTCACAGGCCGCGCGATTCCTTACGACTGTCTCTTTCGACGAGCTGTGGAACGTTGTCGGTGCCAGGTTCAGTGACGTCGGCTGGGCCAGACAGGAGTACCTCGAACATCATCGGGACCTCCAAGAGTTCTATGGGCAGGCGGCTTCGGCAGGTCACGCCGTGGTCAAAGCGGTGTGGGCTTGAGACGTGGCCACGTGCTGGTCTCAGCCATTCGTTGATGGCTGCGACGAGCACAGTCGTCTCGTAGCGGACCGCGAGTTTGTCGTACGGGGGTGGCCACAGCGCGGTGTCTCTTGAGGCGGTTGATCCCGCACTCGACTGCGTGGCGCTCGCGGTAGTCGACCGGGTCGAAGTGCGGCGGTCGGCCGCCGCGGGAGCCGAGCTTTCGGCGGTTGCGTGCCTGGTCGGCCTTGTCGGGGATGGTGCCGCGGATCCCGCGGCGGCGCAGGTAGGCGCGGCTCTTGAACGCACGCGCACCTTCGCGAGGACGGGGACGAACTGCGGGCTGTCACCGGCCTGCCCCGCGGTCAGGACGAGCGCCAGCGGGCGGCACCGGCGGTCGGCGGCGAGATGGACCCTGCTGGTCAGCCCGCCCCGTGACCCTCGAGCAGGGCCTGCTTCAGACGGAGCTTGCGTCGCAAGGGACCTGCCTGCGCTCGTCTTGTCCGTTCTGTTCCTGCGACTCGCCCCCTTTTTGTCGGGCCGTCTCCTGCTCGCGTGCGGCCTCCTCCAGGGCCTGCATGATCTCCTCGTCCACGAGCATCCCGGCACTGTCGTGGTGCGCGCGGACGGTTGTGGAGTCCACGCTGACCAGCGAGAGGTCCGCCTTCCCTTCGCGGGCGGCCTCGGCGATGAGGCCTTCGAGCAGGGCGCTGAACACGCCGGCCTCCCGCCAGACCCGGAACCGGCCGAAGACCGTGGACCAGGGGCCGAACTCGTCAGGCATCTCCCGCCACTGGGCGCTGGAACGGAACCGCCAGATCGCCCCCTCGAACTGGTCACGGAGCCGTTGGGGGTAGGGCCCGAACCTGCCGATCGGCAGACAGGGCTCGATCAAACTCCGCTGCTCGTCCGTGAGTTGCCTGCGCGTCATATCGGAGCCGTTCTGCTCAGGTGAGGGTGGCCAGTCCGTGCAGGGCTGCCCAGAACGTTTCGGTGAACGGTGGCCGGGTTCAGTCCCAGGAGGAAGGCGATGCGGGCCGGTCCCCAGCGGCGGAGGACGCGGACCTTGATGATCCTGCGCACGGTGCGGGTCGGGGTCCGGCGCGGGCTGTGCGCGGCTGGCTGGACCGGTCCGCTCTGGCGGCGTGTGCCGGTCCGTTGGTACTGAACCGTCGCGCGGGCTGACGGCGTCTCGTCCGGTAGGGCGGGGCGGTGGGGCTCATCGGGCGCTCCGATCGTACAACCACTGGTCCACCTCGGCCTCCAGGTCCGGTGGGCCGTCGAGCAGGGATCAATCCGCCAACGGTTCGGCGGGGATCGGCAGAAGGCCAGCGGCGTACTCGATCGCCAGCTCCTCCGGCGTGCGGCCCAGCACGGCGGCCAGGTCCCGCAGGATCTGCGCCGGACACGGTGACACTCGCAGTGATCGACAGCTGCGCCTGCGGCTCCGGGACGAGGGAGCATCCGCGCGCGTGCGGGCTGATATGCCGCGGGGGTCGCGCCGTTGAGGAAGAAGGGGGCAGCCTCGCGCAGCGGGGATGCTCCCTTGGAGTACAAGAGCCCCGTTGACGACCCAGAGTCGGGCCCCCGCACGCGCGGGGATGGCCCCGTGGGAGGGGCTGTTGGAGCAGAGAAGTATCGGCCGATTGGGTGTCTGGCCGGATGGCCATCATGTCGGCGGCTCTGCCCGTCACCTGGTGACCATCGTGTCCCTGCCCAGTAGCCACCTTTTTGTGCGTACTGGGCAGGGCGTGCGGGTGCGACGAGACTGATACCCAGAAGGGCGAAGGGAGATGACAGCAGGTCAGGAGGCCGACAGTTCGACCTGCCCGGCCTGCTCGGCCGCCATCCGGTCGAGGCGTTCGTGGCCCAGGTCGGAGACTGGGCCGAGGGCCTCGGAGAGGCGGCGGGCGAAGTCGGTCAGCGAGTAGACCGTCTTCAGCGGAAGGACGTCGTGCACCTCACGGTGCACCAGGCCGTCGGACTCCATCTCGCGCAGGGCCTGGGTGAGGACCTTCTCACTGAGGCCGGGCAGCCGTCGGCGGAGTTCGGCGGGGCGGTGCGGGCCGGCCTCCAGCAGCCAGAGCAGCGACGTCTTCCACTTGCCGTCGATCACGGCGATCGCTGCGGTCACCCCGCACACGTTCGGGTTCACGGCCTGACTGCGCGTCATCTCTTCTCCCCAGCACCATCGTTGTCCACCACCATGTCTACAGGAGATGAAGTATGCCCACCAACCACACCCAGCCCACCGTCACCGTGCTCGGCCTCGGGCCGATGGGCCGCGCCCTGGCAAGTGCCTTCGCGGACGCCGGCGTCCGCACCACGGTCTGGAACCGCACCCCGGGCCGGGACGCCGAGCCGGTCGCCCGGGGCGCGGTGAGCGCAACCACGGCAGAGGAAGCCGTGGCCGCGAGCGAACTGACCGTCATCTGCGTGGTGAACTATGACGCCTCGGACGCCGTGCTGCGCCGCGAGGAGGTCGAGGCCGCGCTCAAGGGCCGGGCGGTGGTCAACCTGACCGCCGACTCGCCGGACCGGGCCCGCTCCACGGCCGCCTGGGCGGCGGAACTCGGCGTCGAGTACCTGGACGGCGCCATCATGACGCCGGCCCCGAGCATCGGCACGCCGGAGGCGGTCTTCATCCACAGCGGGCCGGCTGACCTCTACGAGCGGTACGCGCCGGTGCTGGCGGTGCTCGGCGGTACCCACACCCACCTCGGCGAGGAGATCGGCCGGGCGGCCGGCTTCGACATCGCGCTGCTGGACATTTTCTGGACGGCGATGGCCGGGTACGTGCACGCCCTGGCGCTGGCCAAGGCGGAGGGCATCAGCGGACGGGAGCTGGTGCCGTTCGCCCAGGGGATCGGCGCGATCCTGCCCCCGCTGTTCGCGGAGTTCGCCGAGGACTTCGACAGCGGCAGCTACTCAGGCGCGATCAACCCGCTCACCTCGGGGGTCTCCACCATGGCCCACGTCGTGCACACCGCCGAGTCGCACGGCATCGACTCCGGGGTGATGCGCGCGGCCGAGGGTCTGGTCCGCCGGACCATCGCGCTCGGGCACGGAGAGGACGGGGTGAGCCGCCTCGCCGAGGTGCTGGGCCGCCGCTGAACGCCCCGCCGTACTGGGCGGGTTCAGGCGCAGGCGTCCAGCTCGCCGAGCAGCGAGGCCACCTCGAGGCCGGTGGTGAGGTACTGCTCGCAGACCTCGTTGCCGAGCGCCGCCGCCGGATCAGGGCGGTTGGTGATGATCCGCGAAATTGGCGGTGACGGACAATTCGTGATCGCCGTTGGGCATTCGGGTGATGCATTGTCAGCTGGATGCGAGGCAGTGTCGCTTGGTCCGGATGCTCAGCAGCTGCCGTACCGGTTTCGGCAGGTGACGCAGGCGTGGGCCGGGTGGGTCCCGCATCGGTTGATGGGTATGCCACAGCCACCGCAGAGCTCGGTCTCGTGGGGTTCGCAGTTTTGCTCGGCGGCGGCCTGGACGCGCTGGTCCCAGGTGCCATGGAGGGCTGGCGCCTGCTGGTGAAGGGTTTCCCGTGATCTCGGACACTCGTTCTTACGCGGCGAGGGTGTGTCGTAGGCGGGTCTCGTGCGGGGTGGATGACGGGCCGGGCGGCCTCGGGGGTGGTCGGCAGGGCGACCAACGAGATGGCGTCACCCTGCGTTACCCGAATCGGGACGCGCAGGGGTGGCCCTGGAGCATTGGCAGCGATCCGCCCTGAATCTCGTAGTCGGCAGGAGTCCCACAGGGCTTGCCTTGCCTAACCGTGATCACGAAGGATCGAGGGCATGGCAAAGGTGGAGAGTGGCGCGTTCAGTGATGTGCCGTTGACGGGGCTCTTTCGTGATCTTGCGACTGTCGATGTGGAGCGCATGCGACAGGCGGCGCGATCGGTGGACTCCGTGCGTCCTGCGGGGAAGCGACCGCCATGGGATTGGTTCATGGAACATGCTGCTTCGCCCGCCCCCCTGCCCTCCGCTGCCACTGGGGCCATGGTTGTCCTATTGACCGCTGTCGGTCTGTACGACGGCTCGTCCGACTGGTTGGAGCTGGAGCTGGATGTCTCGTGGACGTGTGACGGGCTCAGCGTGACCGCAGCTGTCAGCGTTGCCTGCTGGTGCGATGTCAACCACAACACCCACTACATCGACCCCGTGGATCTGAAGGTCGTGGACGGCGCATCGCTGGCCGCATCCTTCGAAGCCGCAGCTGGCCGTGTGCTCAGCTGGACTAAGCGCCCGCACGACCCCTCGTTCTGGCGGGCCCGCGCGGGACTGCCACAGCCACCTTTGCACTGACCGGCTGGATGTCCGACCGCGGACTGCCCGCCCGGGAGCGATGCGAGAGCGGGGGCTCGGCTGCGACCTCTTGGCCCACATCGTCGAATTCGGACGGAACAGGCCGTTCACCAGGGAAAGCATCACCTTCCGCAGCCCGTCTCAGTCGGTTCTCGCCAACTATCACTGACCAACCTCACCTGCTCAGCTACCGCATTTGCCCGCCAAGTGCCGCTGCCGGCCGCAAAGGCCATGCCCACTCCCTATCGCAGGTGGGGAGTTTGAGTGAGCAGGTCTGTCCCATACATGAGGGGTGGGGATTTTCAACGGGCCCCATCAAAGCTCTCCCGATCGGGTTCGCGGGCGTCGTACTCCTCTTCCCAGCGGGCCCGCTCTTCCACGGACGGGAACGGGCGGTCCAAGAGGGCGTTGTCAGCGCGAAGCCCGTACTCGTTCGGCCCAGTGCCACCCGCGCTCGTCGTGGCGCAGGGAGAAGAGCCCGTAGTGCGGTCCGGCCCCGCCCGCACCCACCTCGAGAAGGAAGGTGCGGTAGGCCGGAGGGAAGGAGAGGCCGAGCTGTTCCTCGGCCGTTGCCACCTCGGCCTCGCTGAGAGGAGGCTCCAACCGGAACTCATGCCCGAACCCCCGTTCGGCACCGAAGACCTTCTCCGGGAACGGCGCCTCCCCCAGGGCCAGGACCTGCTCACGCACTCCCGGCCAGCCCGCGGTCATCCGTGGCACCTGAGCTTGATCAGCAGGACGTCGTCGGCCAGCGCGTCCAGGTATCCGCCGATGTCCTGCTGGCGGTGCCACCCGTCCCTCATGTGCGGGCAGGTGTCCTCGTCCTCGCAGAGGCCGTGGATGGGCATGGTCCCGTCCTCGATCCACCAGCCGTCGAGGGTGAGAATGTCGGGCTGATAGACATGGGAGACCATCCGGCGTTCGAAGTCCGAGCGCTCACCGTCGAGCGCCCCGACAAGGCCGACCTGGTTGCGCAACCACAGGATCTCCCGGTGGCCCGGGATCTGACTGAGCGGATCCGCGGCGAACGCCTGCAGAAGCGGTTGAGCCGTGTAGTCGGCCAGTACTCGTTCCGCCGGATAGCCCTGGGGGTCGTCGAGGTGACGGGCCTGGAACGTCGACCACGGCAGCAACGGCGGGTGTTCGGGGGCGAGGCGGTGCCACAGATCCCAGGGCCCGCCCGCCCCGGCACGGACAGTGGCCATCGTCTTCGAGAGCGCACGGAAGTCGGTCATGTCGAGCATCCCCCGAGGACCGCCGGCGCACATCCCCGCCTGACTCGGCAGCGGCGTGCCGTCGTAGCGAGGGTCATCGTGGATCAGTTGGGAGCTGTCCTGGAAACCGGGCAGCACCGAGAACCCGCTGCCGTCGCTGCCTCCGCGGACGGTCCACGAGTCCCAGATGAACCGCCACTGGGGGTTGGCGAACATCTCGAACGGCGCCATCGCCTGCCCGAGCGCCGTGCCCAGATCTTCTCTCGCAGCCGCGGGCAGACAGACCACGACCCGGATTCCCGCCATCTCCGCCCCCGTATCCCATGTTCGATCAGTCGACACATGACCCTATCGAGCTGATACCACCCGCCACGACCGGCTTTCTCCGGGAAGCGATCTTCAACACGATGCCTTGCCGCAGGCCGGCCTCACTCGTGAACACCCCTGGCCGCGGCTGTTCTTGAGTTGGCTCGGCAACCAACAAGGTCCCGTCCGGTCGGACCAGGTCAAGCCCAAACTACCGGCCGCACCTGCAGGTTGGCCCCCGGCAGGGTCGTGCGGCGGCCGGTTCGCCTAACGGTTGCACAGTCGCAGGTAGGTCTCAACGACGCTCGGCGAGCCATAGGGCCAGCCGGCTTGCGAGCGGATCGAGGGCGGTGGGGTCGGGATCGGGTGGCCCCGCCAGCGGGACACCGCCGGAGTGGTACTGGAAGAAGAAGCTCAGGTCGCCGTCGGTAGCGGCGAGGGAGGCCAGGGGGAGCAGAGGGTCGGCCCCGGCCATGAAGCGAGGGCTCGCCCACTCCGGCGAGATCTCGGCGATCGGGGAGCCCTCGGCGCGGTTCCAGCCAAGGAACATCACCCAGCGGGCGCCGCGCATGCGGAGAGGGTAGCCGGCTACCCGGTTCACGAAATCGCCCAGGGTGGTAGCGCCGTCGAAGGTGGCGTCCTGCTGGTGCGGCGCATCGCAGTCGTCCCCCATGCACACGCTGTCTCGCGTCAGGAGCACTTTCACTGTCATGCCCGGAACGGTAGCCGCCAGATCCAGTTATCGTCAATATGACATTAATTGCGAGATGCCACGTCGGCCAGTTCGTCGACACGGGATTGAGCTACCGCCCGATGGCACTGTGACGGAGCCTCAGCGCCCGCCGCCCCGGTGAAATGTCTGCGCGTCCGCCGGTACGGCACGAACATGGGCCAAGCAACGAAGCCGTACTGGCTCGGGACTTCGCCCTGGCCGCCGTCCTCGCGGTCAGGGCTTTCTGCGTTCGACGACCTGGCTCCTACGCTGTCCTCCCAGTACAGCGCAGAGCGCAACCGCTGACTCTGGCGCGAGTTCCGTGAAAGCCGCCAGTCGTGCCGAGCACCGGTGCCATGACTTCCCCTGCGGTACAGCGGAGTTGATAATCGGTCATATTCGTGCGGCAGTTCGAGGCCGCCCGGTCCGTGTACTCGGGGGAGTCCGCTTGCCGACCGACAAGGGCTCGAAGCCCGCGCCTCACGTCAGATCCGCCAAGGTCCTACCCCTTGCGGGGAAGCTGCCCCGGCCCGGCTACAGGCCGAGGACGGCACGGGGGGCGGTCGACCCGAAATGGAACCAAGCGGCGCTGCTCTCTGCGCTGTTCGCCCTCCTCAGCTGGTCGATGCCGCTGATCAGTGTGGCGGCGATCGGATTCGGAGCGGCCGCACTGTGGACCCGAGACCGCAGGCGCCTGCGCGCTACGGCGCTGGCCGTGCCGGCACTGGTACTCCCCCCGGTCTGGGTCGGCTACCTGCTGCTCACCGGAGCGCAGCTGATCGGCAGTGGCGGATCGGAGCTCAGCACCCTCGAGATCGGAGAGTGCTACAACCGCACGACCGACCCGGACTACAAGACGAGCCCCTTGGTGCTGCCAGTGCCCTGCACGGGCGCGTACGAGGGCAAGGTCTACGCCACGTTCCAACTGACCGGCGGCAGTACTTCCCCGGGCTCGGCGGCCCTGCACCGCCAGGCGAACGAACTGTGCACCACGTGGCTCGCCGACCACCGCCAGTGGCTCGGCACGCCGCGCACCGGGGTGCCGTCGGACAGGCGCTGGTCGACAGACGGGAAGCGGAGGGCCACCTGCGCCGTCGAATGACTGCACCGGTCCTGACGTGTCTGCTCACCAACAAGGTGCCCAGCTGCTGCGGCTGACTCCCCCTCAAGCTGAAGGCAGTCGCGCACCATTGTGGCCGACGGCCAGGTCCTCGTGTCCGCCCAAGGGGTCCGGCCGCTCGGGCGGATCGGCATCCAGACCCTGATCGAGCCTGCCCCGCCGGTCCCGTGACCGCCCGCGCTGGTCGGCAACCGCGATGGTGAGGATGCCGCCGTGTGTGGCGAAGCGACTCTCAAGACCGGTCAGGAATCGAGAAGCCCCGACTGCCACGCAGCCCCTAGCGTGATGGTCATGGCAACCACCGCTTCCACCGCAGCCCACACGTCCCTCGCGTCCGTCACCCTTGAGGTGGCCGACCTCGAGGCCGCCCGCCGCTTCTACAGCGCCTTCGGCGTGGACAGCTACCTGTCCCTACGGGCGTCCCAGGCGCACTCCACCGGATTCCGCGGCTTCACCCTGGCGCTCACGGTGTCCGGGCCGACCACCGTCGACAGCTTCGTCGGCGCCGCCGTGGACGCCGGCGCCACGGTGCTGAAGCCGGCCGCGAAGTCGCTGTGGGGCTACAGCGGCGTCGTCCAGGCCCCGGACGGGACGATCTGGAAGATCGCGACCTCGGCGAAGAAGGACACCGGCCCCGCCACCCGCAAGATCGACCAGGTCGTCCTGCTGATCGGCGTCGAGGACGTGAAGGCCACCAAGCAGCTCTACGTCGGCCGGGGCCTGACCGTGGCCAAGAGCTTCGGTGGCAAGTACGCCGAGTTCGCCCCCGGTCAGTCCAGCCCCGTCACCCTGGCGCTGTACAAGCGCCGTGCCCTTGCCAAGGACCTCGGCGTCCCCGCCGACGGCACCGGCTCGCACCGCATCGTCCTCGGCAGCGCCGCCGACGCCTTCACCGACCCGGACGGGTTCGCCTGGGAGGCTGCCGCGCCGGTCGGCGGCACGCCGTCCTGACTCTCGGCCCGCTTGACTCTCCCGCCGTACCGATTGAGCGGCGAACACGCATACATCCACAGTGCAAGGAGTAAGACATGAAGGCGCACGTCAGCTCGATCCTCCTCGGTGTCCGGGACATGGACCGGGCCAAGCGGTTCTACACCGAGGGGCTCGGCTGGAAGATCACGAACGACTACGGCATCTCGGTGTTCTTCGAATCGGACGGCGCCTCGCCGGTCGGCTTCTACAGCCGCGACGGCCTGGCCGACCAGGTGGGCACGGACCCGGAAGGCAGCGGCTTCAGCGGACTGGTTCTGACCTACGTCGTCCGCAGTGAGGCACGGGTCGCGGAGATCATGGCGGAGGCCCAGAAGGCCGGCGCCACGATCCTCAAGCCCGCTGGTGCTCTGCCGTGGGGCGGGTACGGCGGCACCTTCGCCGACCCGGACGGCCACATCTGGAGTCTCGGCTACAGCGCCCAAGGAACCGACCAGCCCTACGCGGAGTAGCCGCAAATCTCCTGCCTCACACCCGGTTGCGGGAAGCGGGAGCGGTGATCGGAGCCGGGCGAGCGGGATCCACGGTGAACCAGCAGAACAACAGGAGAAGATCATGAAGTTTCGGGCCCACGTCGAGCCCCCCGAACCCATGCGGGGCCTGGAGGTTCCGCCCGAGGTGGTCGCAGCACTCGGCGGGGGCGCGCGGCCTCCGGTGACGATCACGCTCAACGGGCATTCCTGGCAGAGCCGGGTCGCCCTCCTGCGCGGCCGTCACCTGCTCGGCCTCAGCAACGCCAACCGGCAGGCCGCGGACGTTGCGATCGGCGAAGAGGTCGAGGTCGAGGTGGAGCTCGACACCCAGCCGCGCATCGTCGTCGAGCCCCCGGACTTCGCCCAGGCCCTGGACGACGAACCGGTCGCCCGCGCCGCGTACGACAACCTTGCGTACAGCCACAAGCGCGAGCATGTACGCGCCGTTGAGAGCGCGAAGAAGCCCGAGACGCGCCGGCGCCGTATCGAGAAGGCCATCGCCACCCTGCGGGGCTGACCCTCGAAAGCAAGACTCCGGCGGCAATGCAATCGCCGTGCGGAGGCATCGTCCTGCCCAACTCCCCCGAAGGGACAACTATGTCGAAACGCGTCATGACCGGTCTGTACTGGTTCCTGGCCTTCGAGTTCGCGCTGGGCGCCGTGACCAAGTACTGGCCAGGCGACACGATGTTCAGCTCGGCGTACTCCGCGAAGTTCGTCGAGTGGGGATACCCGTCCTGGATGCGCTTCGTGGTCGGTGCTCTGGAAGGTGCCGCCGCCGTCCTGCTGGTGATCCCCAAGGGGCGAACACGCTTCCTGGGTGCCATGACGCTGATGTTCGTGCTCACCGGCGCGGCCACCACTCACATCGTCAACCACGACCCGACGGTGGAAAGTTGGGCCGCGCCGACCCACCTCGTCATCATGGGCATCCTCGCACTGGCCAACTGGCCCGCCGACTGGCGAGACCTCCTGCGGGCTCCTACCGCGCCGACAGCCCGAACATCACGTCCAACCGACGAAATGACAAGGGCGCACCATCCTTAGAGGGAAACCCTGACCTGCACCGACCTGCGGCGGCCACATCGCCCCGCCGCTCTGGGCTTTGCCCCGCGACGTGGACAGCGGCCTCCCGTAGGAACACGCTCGCCGCATGAAACTCTGGTATGCACGGCCTGGTGTCCTCGTACCCTGCGGACCTCACGGTCCGGCAGCGGCTGGCCGAGGTCTACCGGCCGAGGCAGGTCTCTGGGCCTACGACCGCCTCCAAGCCCTCGCCAAGGGCTGACCCGCCGTCAGCCGCGGTGCCCAGGAGCTCCCTCGCGAAGCCCCCGGGCAGCACCGAACCTCACCCTCGCGGAGGCGCTGACCTCCCCGGCGATCAGGCCCGGACCACCGACCGATACCGTTCGCCGATGACCACGCTCAACCGGCTCTCACTCGGCCTCCTTCCGACCGTCTCGTTCGACCGGGCCTACGGGGATCTCGACCTCCGACAAGCCGGCGACGCCCTCGCCAGGCGCGGCGATTGGCACCCGGCCCGGGACCTCCTGCTCGCGACCGGCGAGGACTGGGCCCTCAAGGAGCACCGGGTGTCCTACCTGGCCAACCGCGCCGTCGGCAAGCCGGTACTGCAGCAGTGGGCCGAGGCGGAGACGCAGAGCGGCGACCCGCTCGCCGTCCTCGCCGAAGCCGAAGTGACACGCGCCTGGGCCATCCGCGGCAACGGGCGGGCCCGGTACGTCCGCAAGAGCGCCTGGCCGCAGTACTTCGAGATCCTGGGCCAGGCCGACCGGATCGCCCGGGAGGCCGGCCGACGGGCGCCGCTCGACCCCACCCCCCGCGTGACCGCCCTCAGGACGGCGCGCGGACTCCAGCTGCCTCGAGCCGAGTTCGACCAGCGCTGGGAAGCGTTGGTCACCCGTGACCCCCTGCACCGCGCCGGGCACCACCAGGCCCTGCAGTACCTCTGCGCCAAGTGGTACGGCTCCGACGAGCAGATGCTCCGCTTCGCCCACGACGCTGCGGATCAGGCGCCGGACGGCCATCCGCTGGTCCTGCTGCCCCTACTCGCCAACCTGGAAATGCGCCTGGCCGGTCAGGCCACCGGATCGACCCGCTACCCGACCGGCCTCGCCCGGGCCCGGGAACACTGGGTCAAGACCGCCCAGGACCACCCCAGGATCGTCGAGGACCGCTCCATACTCGCCCACCACCTGAGCCTGATTCAGCATCACCCCCAGGCCGCAGCCCAGTTCCGCGCCATGGGCCGACACGCCTCCACGGCAGGCTGGCCCTACTCCCTGACACCCCGCTACAGCTTCCTCCACGCCCGGGCGACCGCACTCCGCTCCGCCTGACAGCCGAGAGGGGCGGGCGGGCCAAGGGCGCACCGGGGTGTGAGCGGGAGGGGACAGCTCTCGTCGTTGCGCTCGTCTGACCGGTGATTCAGTCCTACCCGGCGGACGAAGCCAACGTGACGGATGCTCAGGAAGTGGGTTCCGTTCCGGGGCGTTCCACCGACGTGCCAGACCACGAGACCGTGATCCGACTCCCCGCCAACATGCTTCAGTTCAGCCCTCGGCCCGATAGGGAGTGAGGTCAACGACGGTGCCAACGGCGGTTCGAGTCTGATGGCTCGGATGGGTGATCTCTTGGCCGGTGGACAAAGTAGCGTCGGCCACGTCCCCTGTCCCGCTGTCACGGGTCACCGCAGTACGGGGGAACTGTTCGGTGGCCGCGTCAAAAACGGGTGCGGGAGCCGATCCCCGGATGCGAGCATCGTGGCGTGAAGCAGAGGTCACCTCAGGAGAAGAAGCGGCTGAGCTACCTGAAAGACCGCAGGAACGACTACGGCGAGAACCAGAAGAGCTCGCGAAGGAACATCCCGCGCTCGAGGCGCGCTCGTCACCATGCGCTGCGGCGTGGGGAGCAGTTGGCGCTGGAGAAACTCAAGTCGTTCCGCGGAGCGGTGGACGAGTCAGAAGTGCGCTTCGCCCGCCGAAGGACCGGTGACTGGCGCAAGTGGCCGGATGCACCACTCGGCGTACTAGTCGCGTACCGACTGGAGCGGCGAGCTCGGCTTGGCAGCGACGCTCTCCCCCTCAACCAGACGCGGCTGGAGCAGGTCCGCCGGCATGGGGCCGCGCGGCGAGTGCCCCTACCGCAGGGGTCTCATCAGGTTGAAGTGGACCGGCCGGCAGGCAACGCATAGGAAGCCGTTGTCATACCGATCTTGGTTTCGAGTGCGGCGGCTCGGCCGGGTGATCTCTTGGCCGGGTGTGCATGAAAGCCGTCCACGCCGCCGTGCTCCTGGTCCCGGCATCAAGGGCCGGCCGCCGGGGATGCGGCTGATCGTCCACAAGGAACGGCCGCACCCCGGCGCGCAGTTGCAGCAGGTCGCGCAGCTGTTCGTCGTCCAGGACCGCCCGGTCGTCGGCCAACACGCATGCCGCACCGCTGGACAGCGAGGTCCAGGCTGACAATCACGGCTGACAACACACCAGCGCACATCACCGGATCCCGGCCCGCCCTTCGGCGGACTCGCGAAGAGGCAGACGACCCTGTCCGCACCCCGGGTCCCGTCCTTTACCGTGCGGGCGACCTCATCGCTCGGACAGCATATTCGCTGGGCCGCCCGAGCGTTGCGAGGCTATAACCACCGGATCGCCGCTCCGTCCGGCCTCGGCCTCGGCCATCGCCCGGCCGACCGACCGCGAGCCAGGCGTTGCCGTGGTCGCCCGGTTTGAGGAGCAGGCTCACTGCGGTCGGGGAGCCCGTCGCGAGCAGACCGGCTGGCGCGGGCTCACCACGCGTGTACAGCGAAGTCGGTGGCGTGGCGCCGACCCCGGCGCCGGAGGGTTCGGCTGTGGCGGCGCAGGAGACCGCCGAGCACTACCCGGCCCCGACCTGCCCGCCGCCCGCCGCGGCCGTGCTGCCGAGCGTGTGCCCCAGCAGCGACAGCGCGTCGGGCATCACCCKCCGCCAGAAGCCGTCCGTGTGCTCCCCGTCCGGGAAGTGCGCCGCTCGCGCTCGCGCCTGCCGCGCGACCTCGCGGGCGGCCGGGCAGAACGGGTCCTCCTGGCCGCACCACACGCCGAGGGCGCCGACCCGCAGCCGGTCGAGGCGGAGCGTCGGTTCGTGGGCCTGCCAGTCCGCCTCGTCGGCGTACCCACCCGTGGTGCGGGCGTCCGCCCAGGTGCGGAAGACGGCCGGGCTGAGCAGCGCCACGGCGTCCAGGTTGCGGCCGCTCTGGGTGCGCCCGAGGGCGTACTGCAGGGCGCCCGCGCCGCCCATGGAGATCCCCATGACCGCGCGCGGCGTGGGCAGTTCGCGGGCGTGCAGCCAGCCGGGGAGCTCCTCGCGCAGCATCACCTGAGGGTCGTCGCCGGGCGAGCGCTGGTGCCAGTACGTGGCGTCTCCGCCGTCCACCGCGACGACGGCGAACGGCGGCACGCCGGACTCGACCGCGGCCGCCAGGAACTGCGGCACTCCCAGCGTCACCATGCCCCGCGCGTCGTTCCCGCGCCCGTGCAACAGCACGCAGACCGGCAGCTTCGTGTTCGCCGCGCTGCCGGGCGGCAGCATGGTCACCATCGTGACCTCCCGGCTCCGCGCCGCCGAACGGACCTGCTCGACCCGTACCACCCCGGGTGCCACGTCCGGCACCGTGCCGTCCGTCCCGGTCAGACCCAGCGCCCTCTTCAGCTTCACCCCGCCGGGCAGCCACCCGGCGAGCATCCCGCCACCGGCCGCGGCCCCGAGCAGAGCGCCACCACCCACGACGCCGGCCCCGAGCCGCAGCACCCGCCGCCGCGAGACCGCACGGTCGGCGGGGGCGACGGGGTCCACCGCGGACCCGTCCGTCGACCCTCCACCGGGCTGAATGGTCTCGAGCCGACCAGGCGTTGTCCCCACGGTTCCCCCTGAATCAGTCGACCGGCCCAAGCAGCCGATCGTCGTAGTGGACGAGGGATCGGGCCGCACGGTTTCGCCCTCCCCTCACCAACTCCCGCTCGAGCCGGCCGGGTGAGCGTCACCGCAGCGAGCGCTCCGCCTCCGCCAGCAGCTCGACCACCCGCAGCCCGAAGGCCGCGTCGCACGGATGCGCCGTCCCGTCCGCCGCCGAGGCGAGCAGGGCCGAGACCGCCCGGGCGTACGCCGTCTGCGGGCTCTCGTTCCGGTCCGGCATCACCAACCGCCCGGCCTCGCCGCGCAGTTCGACCACCACTCCCTCCACAGCCGCGGACACCGGGGTGGTCAGACTCAGCGTCAGGGTGCTGGACGCGCCGCCGACGTGCCGCAGCACCAGGTGCACGGTGTCCAGCGGCCCGGCCACCGCGCTGACCTCGGTGGCGTCACCGAGCACCGGCAGCAGCATCGACAGCGCGTGCGGGCCGACGTCCCACAGTGCGCCCTTCTCCCGCCGCCAGGGGGAGTCCGCGTACGGGCTGCCGCTGTCCGGTGCGAAGACCGAGCCGAACCACTCGGCGCGGGCGGTGAACCACCCGCCCCGCGAAGCCTGTTCGGCCAGCCAGGCGGCCTGCTCCGCGCCGAAGCGGAGGGTGAAGAACACCACCGAGGCGACCTTCGCCCGCTCCGCCGCCTCCACCACCCCGCGCGCCTGATCGACCGTCAGCGCCACCGGCTTGTCCAGCAGCAGGTGCTTGCCCACCTCGGCCGCCCGCACCGCGTACTCGGCCTGCACGGCCGGCGGCAGCGCGATCGACACCGCGTCCACCTCGGCCAGCAGCCGATCGACGTCGGCGAACGCGGGCACGCCGTACTCGGCCGCCAGCTCCGCCGCCGCCTCGGGCCTGCGGCCCCACACCCCGGCGAACTCCGCCTCCGGGTGCGCGGCCAGCGCCGGTGCGTGCACCCGCTGCGCCCAGGGGCCGGTGCCCAGCAGTCCTATCCGCATTCCGTACTCCCTCGAAGAACTGCTGAAAACCTGCCGCCGACTACCGCTCTACCGCTCCACCCGGATCAGGGTGAAACCGTCGTACCCCTTGGTCCCGACCGTCTGGACCGAGGTCGCCGACACCCGGTCCGAGGCCGCCAGTTCGTCGTGCAGCCGACGGGTGCCCAGCACGCTCGGGTCGGTGCTGTCGGCGTCGGCCACCGCACCGCCACGCACCACGTTGTCCACCACGATCAGGGTGCCCGGGTGCGAGTGCTCGATCGCCCAGGCCACGTAGTCCGGGTTGCTCACCTTGTCGGCGTCGATGAAGTAGAAGTCGAACGGCTCGACCCCGTCGGCGGCGAGCGCCGCCAGCGTGTCGGCGGCCCGGCCGAGCCGGACCTCGGTCTGCTTGCCGAGTCCGGCCAGTTCGAGGTTCTGCCGGGCCACCTCGGCGTGCCGGGCGTCGATCTCCAGCGTGATCAGCTGCCCGTCCGCCGGGAGCGCCCGCCCGAGCCAGATCGTGCTGTACCCGCCGAGCGTGCCGATCTCCAGGATCCGCTTCGCCCCCGCCGTCTTCGCCAGCAGGTGCAGCAGCTTGCCCTGGTTCGGCGCGACCGCGATCTGCGGCAGGCCCGCCTGGTCGGCAGCCGCCAGCGCGGCCGTCAGCACCTGGTCGTCGCCGATCAGCTGCTCACTGAAGTACTCGTCGACCGTCGTCCACTGCTCCTGGCCCATGCGATCCTCCGTGTCCGTCGTGTCCGTCGCTTCGGTGATCGACCACACCCTATAACTTGCTCTTCAACGGCCGGGCCAGGCCTCTACGCAGGCAGGACCGCTACGTGAGCGTGAACGCCGTGTAGCGGACGGCGTCCCCGGTACGGGTGGCCGAGGCGACGGCGAGGGTGTGGTTGAGCCACCGGTAGCGCTCGTCGCCCGTCTCGAAGCGGCAGAACAGCCTGAAGTAGTACTCGGCCGGGTCCACCTCCGCCCCGGCGGCCAGCCGCCGGAGCACCTCGGGCGGGCCGTGGCGTACGCCGCTGGTGGCGAGGTAGAGGTGCGCGCCGTCGTGGGTGCGCAGCGTGTACCGGGTGTCGATGCTGGCCATGCCGTCGGGGTGCAGCACCTGCCAGTCCGCGCCGCCGGGCAGGATCTCTCCGGCCAGGCGCGGTCCCTCGAAGGCGCCGCCGATGATGTTGATCACCCGGCGGCGGCCCCAGTGCGAGTCGCCGAGGTCGAGGATCGGGTCCAGCCGCACCTCGAAGGTGGCCAGGCTCTCCAGGTTCACCGCACGCTCCAGGACGCGCGCTCGTTGAGCAGGGCGGGGTCGAAGCCCGCGATCCGCTTGTACGAGGCGGCGATCTCGGTGCGCTCCGCGAGCGGGACGACCTGCTCGATGTCGTGGAAGCCGTCGGGGGCCCGTTCGTGGGCGAGCCGCATGACCACCTCGGGTCCCTGCTGCCGGTTGGCGAGTTGGAGCGCGGTGGTGGCGGGGCGGCGGATCTCCTCGTACGCGGCGGCGGAGCCGGTGGTGGCGAGCGAGTGGGCGAGCACCCGGGCGTCGATGATCGCCTGGGAGGCGCCGTTGGAGCCGATCGGGTACATCGCGTGGGCGGCGTCGCCGAGCAGGACGACGTCGTCCCTGGTCCAGTACGGGAGGGGCTCGCGGTCCACCATCGGGTACTCGTAGGCGGCCTCGGCACCGGTGATGATCCCCGGCACGTCCAGCCAGTCGAACTGCCAGTCGGCGAAGTGCTCGACGATGGCGGCCA
The DNA here is from genome assembly GCF_001424875.1 of Kitasatospora sp. Root107. Taxonomy (GTDB): domain Bacteria; phylum Actinomycetota; class Actinomycetes; order Streptomycetales; family Streptomycetaceae; genus Kitasatospora. Next base: position 49,119 of record NZ_LMCT01000026.1, read on the forward strand.
GGTCGGCGGGGCGGTTCCAGTTCCCGCGCTCCGGCGGCTCACCGTCCAGCGGCCGCTCGGCGATCCAGTTGATCTGCCGCCCGTCACCGATCGGGTAGGCGACGAACTTCTGCGAGCCGTCCCCCGCCATGATCATGGAGCGGCCGGTCAGGAACGGCTTGCCGTACGTCGTTCCGCGCCACAGCACCAGCCCGTTCCACGGCGGCGCCCCCTCGCCGGGGAAGAGCGCGGCCCGGACGGCCGAGTGGATGCCGTCGGCGCCGACCAGCAGGTCGGAGTCGTGGCTCAGGCCGGTGATCCGGCTCCCGGTCCGGACGGCGTCCGTGCCGAGCCGCTCCCGGACGGCGTCCAGCAGGAGCAGCTGCAGCCTGCCCCGGTGCACCGAGTACTGCGGCCACCGGTAGCCGGCGTCGAGTCCGCGTGGTTCGGACCAGATCGCCTGCCCGTACCGGTTGAAGTAGGCCAGCTCGGCGGTGGGGACGGCGATCGCGGCCAGCCGGTCGGCCAGGCCCAGTTCGGTCAACTCCCTTACCGCGTGCGGGAGGAGGTTGATTCCGACGCCGAGCGGACGGATCTCCTCGGCTGCCTCGTGTACGACGACGTCCGCGAACCCGGCCGCGTGCAGGCTGAGTGCGGTGGCGAGTCCGCCGATGCCCGCGCCTGCGATGGTGATCTGCACAGGACTCTCCCTGGTGAGATTGTTATGGCCGTAACAATCTCCTACTGCGCCGCCATGCGCAAGACTCTGTCCCGTGGACCGACCAGACCGACCAGAGCAGTCAGACCGACCCGATCTCCGATACGCCGCCTTCGCCCGCGACCGGCTGGCAGCGATGCCCCCACCGGCCGACCCGGAGGCCTTCTCGCTCGCCTACCACCTGCTGCACCTGTCCTACCTGGTGGTCGCCGACCTGGAGAGCCAGATCCACCGCCCGCGCGGCTGGACGCTCCCCGGCTTCCGGCTGATGTTCAAGCTCTGGCTGCTGGGCCCGACCCAGCCGGCCAGGCTCGCCGAGCTCTCGGCGATGTCGAGGTCCGCCGTCACCAACGCCGTCAACACCCTGGAACGGGACGGCCTGGTCGAACGCCGTCCGCTCCCCGACGACCGCCGCGCCGTCGCCGTCGCCCTGACCGCGCAGGGCGAGGCCGCCGTCCGAGAGGCGTTCGCCGAGCAGACCCGGCGCGAGCAGCAGTGGTTCGCCGTCCTCGACACCGAAGAACGGGCGACGCTCACCGAGTTGGTGACCCGCGTCCTGGCCGCCCGCCCCGACGACTCCGACTGACCCTCAGGACCACGGTGGCCGGAACGCGAAACCGCCGGTGACCCCCCTGTGGGGATCACCGGCGGCCGGTCACTCCGTCAGCTGACTCTCAGTCAGCCGCCGGGGCCGGAACGGGCTTGACCTCGGTCTCGGCGACGACCTCGGCGGCGGGCTGCCCGCCCGACGTCTCCGGGTGCTCGGCCCGGTGCTTGGCGGCCCGCCGCTTGAGCACCCAGGCGGACCCGGCGCCGAACACCGCGGCCAGGATCAGGCCGACCCAGGAGAAGCTCTTCAGCCACTGCTCGGCGGCCTTGCCCACGGTGTAGATCAGCCAGGTGGTGCCACCTGCCCAGATGACGCCGCCGAGCACGTTGGCGATCAGGAACTTCCAGTACGGCATCTTCAGCGAGCCCGCGAGCGGTCCGGCGAAGATCCGCAGCAGCGCGATGAACCGGCCGAAGAAGACCGCCCACATGCCCCACTTCTGGAACGCGCGCTCGGCGGTGGCCAGATGGTCGGGGCCGAAGTGCTTGGGGAACTTCCGACCGAGTTTCTCGAACAGCGGCTTGCCGCCCTTGCGCCCGATCGAATAGCCGATCGAGTCACCGATGATCGCCCCGGCGATCGCACACGCCGCCACCAGCCAGGGGTTGACCACACCGCTGGCGGCCAGCACCGAGGCCGTCACCAGCGCGATCTCGCCGGGCAGCGGGATGCCCAGGCTCTCCAGCAGGATGATCACGCCAACGAGCGCGTACACCGCGTTCGGCGGCACGCTCTCCAGCCATACGTCGATGTGCAAGGTCGGATACCTCCGGGGCAGGACACTCGGTCGGCGAGAGCCGGCAAGGGTCGAGAGTCGGCAGAGTCGTGGAACGTCGCGGCGGCACAGTGGAGCCGTGGCGCGGAAGAGTCCAAGGAAGCCTAACCCGGTCGCCCCACCCGCCCGGTAACAGTCACGTCCCGGAGCCCCGGTCAGTTCCCGCCACCGGCCAGGCCGCGATGCAGCAGGGCGGTCAGGGTGTCGACGATCTCCCGGTCGGTCGCGCCCGGGCCGTGCTCACCCGCCGTCAGCACCGCGTAGCCGAACATCGAGAGCATGCCGCCCATCGCGGCAGCCACCAACTCCGGCTCCCCCGGCAGGCGGTGGCCCTGCTCGCGCATGTACTCCAGGTGGTCGCGGAACACCGCGGTCTCGGCGGCCAGGGAGGCCCAGGCGCGGCCGGAGCCGGGCGGCTCGGCCATCGTCGACTGGGTCAGCGCGATCACCACCGGCAGGTGGTCGCGGAACACCTGCCAGGAGACGGCCAGGTGCTCGCGCAGCTGGTCCTGGTCGGAGAGGTCGTGCTCCCGGTCGTGCCCGTCGGCGGCGATCGCCCGGTCGGCCTGGTCGCCCATCTCCCGCAGCAGGGCCTCGAGCAGCTCGTCCTTGCTCGCGAAGTGGTCGTAGAACGAGCCGGTGGCCCGCCCGGCGGCCCGGGTGATGTCGGTGATCTTGGTGTTCAGGTAGCCGTTCTCCACGAACAGCCGCCGGGCCGCCTCCTTGAGAGCCGCCTCGGTCTCCGCCGCCCGCTCCTTGCGCACTCCCACCGGGGTCACTCCCTGTCCTCTTGACGCCGTGCTCCGGGCCTCAGCATACTGAGCCCGGTTTCACCGAATAGAGATTCACCGAATCATGATTCAGGAGGCTTTCATGCGGATCACCGTCATCGGCGGCGGCGTGGCCGGAGCGGCGAGCGCCATCGCGCTGCGCCGGACCGGGGCCGAGGTCACCGTCCACGAGGCATACCCGGACCCGGCAGGACCGGTCGGTTCGTTCCTCAGCCTGGCCTCCAACGGGCTGCGCGCCCTGGAAGCCCTCGGCTGCCTGCCCGAGGTGCAGCGGCGCGGCTTCGCGGTGGCCGAGCAGCGGATGTGGTCCGCCTCCGGCCGGCTGCTCGGCGCGATGCCGCGCGGCCGGCTCGCCGAGGACGACCTGCTGAGCGTCACCCTGATGCGGGGTCAGCTGGTCGAGGCCCTGCGCACCGAGGCCGAACGGGCCGGGGTCACCATCGTCACCGGGCAACGCCTGACCGAGGTGACCACGCACGAGGACGGCGTACGGGCCGGGTTCGCCGACGGCTCCGCCGCCGAGGCCGACCTGCTGGTCGGGGCGGACGGACTGTGGTCGGCCACCCGCGCGCTGCTCGATCCAGCCGCGCCGAGCCCGGCGTACGCGGGGCTGTACAGCGTCTCCGGCCGGTCCGAGGGTGTGCCGAGCGACCCGTCCTGCTTCAACATGACGTTCGGCCGCAACGGCGCCTTCGTCCACATCCCCGCCCCCGACGGCTCGACCTGGTGGTCGGCCCAGGTCGCCACCCCGGAACCGCCGGACCTGGCCACCGTCCCGCTCGCCGAGTGGCCCGACCGGCTTGCCGCGCTGTACCGGCAGGAGGAGCTGCCGCTCGCGCTGCTCCGGGCGAGCACCGAGGTGCACCGCCCGACCCTGATGCACACCCTGCCCGCCGTACCGGCCTGGCACGGCCGCCGGACCGTCCTGGTCGGCGACGCCGCCCACCCGGTCGGCGCGGGCCAGGGCGCCTCGATGGCCCTGGAGGACGCGGTGGTACTGGCCCAGGTGCTGAGCCGGGGCGGCTCACTCGCCGAGTACGAGCAGCTCCGCCGGGACCGGATCGGCCGGATGCTCAAGGCCGCGGCCGCCAACCGGGACGCCAAGACGGCGGGCCCGGTCGGACGCCGGGTCAACGACCTGGTGATGCCGCTGGTGTTCCGGCACTTCTACGGCCGGTCCACCTCCTGGCTCTACACCCACGAACTGGGCGCCCTGGCCTGACAGTTCGACGATCGGGCCCGAAAGTCAGAGGGTCTTTCGCCCTGCGGACGGGGTCGGGACTCCTCGGACAGACCCCAGGGCAGCGGTGAGCAGCGGCAGGTACTCGGGGGCGCAGGCGAAGAGCACGGTGTCCTCGCCGTCCCGGCATTCGGCCACCTTCGACCAGCGGCGGACGACGGCCGGATCGGTGCCTTCCCGGTCGCGGACGCGGACGAGTTCCACCTGCGGCAGCGGGATCGGCCGGCCGTTCAGCCCGGGCGCCTCGGTGGGCGAACTGGCCAGTGTGGTCCGGGAAGCGGTCAGGTAGCCGGGCACCGGGCGGCAGTACGGGGGACTGCCGACAACGCACCCCTCGAACGTCACCGTCTCCCCCGCCTCGAACGCCCGGCTCAGCTTTCGGGCCTTGCGCTTGCCTCCCCCGCCCCCCGGTACCAGCACGATGGCCAGGACCTCCAGCAGCACGTCCAGCATTCCGCCCCCATCACGTCGCTTCCCTTCCGCAGGGACGACGACCCACCCCGCTCCTTGGTTCCGGGCCATCATGTCCGGATGACCGAGGAACTGACAGCGGAACCCGACCCGGCACTTCTGGGGATCGGCATCACGGCCAACATCGTCCAGGTGACCGTGCAAGGCCACGACGGGCTGGAAGTCCGCCGTGGGACGAAGCACTTCACCCCGGGCGCCAAGGTGTGGGTGGTACCCCCGCACTGGGACTGGCACGACCGGCTGTACGTGGTGGGGCGTCACCGCGGCCGCTTCAACCGCTACATCGCGGTCGTGATGCGCCGGGACTTCCTGGAGAACCCGCGGGTGAAGGGCGTCTACAGCCCGGCCCTGGCACGAGCGCTCGCCGAGGTCGTCGGCCGCCCGTTCTGGGACAGTGCCGAGGACGCCCAGCTCATGCTGGACCGGTGGTGACGCGGATCCATCGGATCGTCCTCACTCCTCTCAGCCCCGCCGCAGTGCCTCCGCCAGGCCGACCGTGCCGACGATCCTGGCCCGCTGGTCCGGCAGATCCAGCGCCAGCACCCGGAACAGCCACCCGTGCCGGGCCGTCAGCGGCACGGTCCGGGCGTCCCGCAGCAGCTCGTGCGAGCGGACACCCCAGGGCATCGGCGGCACCTGGTAACCGCGCCGGGCGGCCCGGCCGGACTTGGTCATGCTGCTGAACCAGCGCGGTACGACATCGAAGAGCAGCGTTCCGCCCGGGAACCTCTCGCCGCAGCGGGTGAACAGCTCGCGCACCTCGGCGGGCTGAAGGTACATCAGCAGACCCTGCGCGACGATCAGCACGCCGAGCGCCGGGTCCACCTCGTCCAGCCAGGCCGGATCGGTCGCCGAGCAGGCCAGCAGGCGCTGGCGCGGCTCGGGCGGCAGCAGCCGTTCGCGCAGCGCGACGGCCTCCGGCAGATCGACGGTCAGCCAGCGGGCCCGGCCGTTGTCCACCCGCCAGTACTGGGTCTCCAGGCCGTCGCCGAGCGAGACCACGGTGCCGCGCGGGCAGCGCAACAGGAAGTCCGCCACCTCCTGGTCGAACAGGCCGCAGCGCGCGCCCTGCAACCGGCTCGCGAAGCCCTGCCCGCTGCCGAACCGCTCGGTGAACGGGTAGTCCAGCCGCTCGACCAGCTCCACCGCCTTCGGGTCGGGGTACGGCGTCCCGGGCCGCCTGGCCTCCGCCGCCCGGTGGTAGAGCGTCCACAGCGCCGTCTCGGGAATCGCCGACAGCTCCTCCACACCAGGTCCCTTCACCGAGCTGGCCCCCACCGCATTCTGACACCGCGTCGGACCGTTCCTAGTCAGTGGGCAGGAGTGAGTCTTGGACCCACGTCTTGGCACTGCGCGCAGCCCGAACGGTTTTGGGTGCGCTGGTCGCCCGCGTTCTCGTTGGCCCCGTTCGGGCGCGCGGCTCGTGGCTGCGGTCCGTGACGGGGCGGCGGGTTTCCTCGCGCCCTCGGCCACCTGGTGCGGCCTGGACGGTCCGATGCCCACGACGATCGCTCTGGTCGTGGTGGGGCGGTGTCGTCCGTCGCCGGATCGGGTGTCCGAGGGCGCGTCGTCCGATAGCGATGCTCGCCGCATCGTGTCGGGTGGTCTTACGTCGCGGCGTGGCGAGCGGCTTCTGCCAGTGCTGCGCGCCCCACATGCTCGTGTAGGCCGGGTCGACCGCGACGATCGCCAGACCGCTCTCGGCGGCCATCGAGACGAGCCGGGCCTTGAGCTTTCCGGTCGGCATGCCGGAGATCAGCTGCCGGAAGCGCTTCTTGCGGCCGTGCTTCTCGCGGGTGGTCTCGGCGGTGAAGTCGAGGTTCTCCAAGCCGATGGCGTGGACGCTGTGGCGCTTGGCCCAGTGGAGGAGGCGGGTGATGGCGTGTCGGATCTGCGCGTCGCGGTGATCGGCCGACCCGGTCAGGTCGTAGGAGAAGCGGCGCGGGTTGCCGACGGGGTTGCCGTGGACGTCCAACTGCCAGGCGGCGAAGTGGTCGGCGTTGGTGTCCACGCCGACCATGCCCTGGGCGCGGGCGGTGGCCAGCGGCATGGTCTGGACAACGGGCCGGGTCCAGGAGGCGTCGAGGTACCAGCGGCCGCGGGACACGTCCAGGTGGATGCGGTAGGCGACCGCCCGGTTGCCCTCGATCCGGTCGGCCCACTCGGTGCCCCGGTGCGGGAACGACACCTTCGCGGCGAGGACGTACCGGCCGCTCCTGGCGTTGGCGTACTCCGCCAGCGGGGCGGGCAGCCTGATGCTCACCTCGCCGTCCGGCGTGACCCGGATCGTCTCGTTGCCAAAGCGCTTGCCCGACTCCCCATCAGCGGACACGAACCAACGGGACGCCTCCCAGCGCTGGCGCCACCCGGCTTCGGTCAGGTTCGCGGCGGCCAAGTTGTGGCGGCTGTTGAGCAACTTCCGTCCGCCGCGCACCACATGCACGGCACCGTTCTCACGGTCGGCGGCGACCTGAGCGCGCCGTTCCTCCGGTGCCGCGAGCCGACGGGACTTGACGAACCACNGGCCAAGTTGTGGCGGCTGTTGAGCAACTTCCGTCCGCCGCGCACCACATGCACGGCACCGTTCTCACGGTCGGCGGCGACCTGAGCGCGCCGTTCCTCCAGTGCCGCGAGCCGACGGGACTTGACGAACCACTCGTGCCTGGAGCGGTAACCGCCCGGGGACCGCCTGGTGCCCTTCTGCCCGACCGGCAGCGACAGGCGGTGCCGCAGCATCCGGATGCCCGCATCCAACGAGTCCAGGTGCGCGGCCTGGCCGCGGCGCGACAGCGCCCACTGGTCGTGCGTGGCCTTGGTGACACTCCCCGCCCACCGCGACGACGACCGCACCGTCAGGTCACGCTTGCGCGCGGCCCACGTCCCGTTGTTGTGGTCCAGGCCGTCCGCGCAGCGCGCCTTCAGGTCCTTCGACGCCAGAGCCCCCATATGCGCGCCGACCAGCCGCAACACCTTCTCATCCTCGGGAGTCAGATCCTTGAGCCTGTCGCGGACCGTCACACCCGACGGGCCAAGAGAAACGAACGGCACGTCGATCCGCCGCAGCTTCCTCTTCGGCCCAGTCACGCCCTTCCCCTCCCAGTCGGTGCCACCACCCTCACACATGCCACCGACAGTCGACCCATCCACCCAACAAGCCGTGATCGAAAACAGACTCACGGACACCTGTGTCCACCAAAACGCCCTCAATCTCTAGCAGTTCATAACCCCGGGCGCCGAGGCGCAACGGCCGTTTGCCATCCTGAGCCGATGACAGATCTCCCTCACCACACCCGGGTCCGGCAGAGCTACGACACGGTGGCCGAGGAGTACCGGACCCGGATCGGCGACGAGCTGGCCCACAAGCCGCTCGACCGGGCCCTGCTCACCGCCCTGCTGGAGCAGACCGAACCCGGCACCCCGGTCGCCGACCTCGGCTGCGGGCCCGGCCATGTCGCGGGCTGGCTGGCCGCGCTCGGCTCCCGCCCGGTCGGCATCGACCTCTCCCCCGCGATGGTGGCGATCGCCCGCCGCGACCACCCTGAGGTGGAGTTCCGCGAGGGCGACCTGCTCCATCTCCCGGCGGCGGACGGCGAGTTCGGCGCAGCGGTCGCGCTCTACTCGGTCATCCACCTGGAGCCGGCCGAACTGCGGCCTGCCTTCACCGAGATCCGCCGCACCCTCCGCCCGGGCGGCCTGCTGCTGCTCGCCTTCCACCTCGGCACCGAGGTCAGGCACCTGACCGAGTGGTGGGGCCACCAGGTCGAGGTCGACTTCCACTTCCTCGACCTCAGGACCGTCGAGGACCTCCTCACCACCACCGGCTTCACCGTCGAAGCCCGCCTGGAGCGCACCAACTACCCCCAGGAGGCCGAAACCCGCCGCGGCTACCTGCTCGCCCGCCGAGCGGACAACGGCGTTTCGTCCCTGTGAGTCGGCGGATGTGAGTGCCGAGCCTGCGGGCGGCGGGCCGGCTGCTCAGGCCGACTGCTGTAATTCTCCTGAGCGCGGCCAGTCCCAGGGCCCGCCGCGGGGGAGGAACACGCATGCGACACAGACTTGGCCCTGCCGTCGGGGCGGCGATACTGCTGGTCACGGCCTCGGCAGGCTGCTCGAGCGACGATGGGAGCGCCACGGTGCCGACCGTCTCCCCCGCCCCTTCCTCGGTCGCGGCGTCCTCTCCCGTGCCTCAGGATCTGACCGAGGTGATCGACCGGACCCGTACCACCCTGATCGCGTCGGGAGCTGTCGGAGCCGAAACTCCCGGCCCACAGGGGCTGCTGCTGGTCCAAGCGTGGGCGGGCAGCGCCGCGTACGTCTGGGAGACCCGTGACCAACGGCTGTGCTCGGCCAAGGTCACCGCGGCCGTAGTGACAGAACGGGCCTGCGCCGTCCATCCGCTGGATCCGCCTGTCGCATCGCCCGGAGGAGTTCAACAGATCGACACCTTCTTCACCGACGGCTGGGTACGCCTCTTCGGCGCCGACCACCAGGAGGTGACCTCCGCGACCTGTGGCGGTACACCCTTGGAAGTCCGCCGGGTCGGCACCGTCGCAGGTGGGGTCCGGACGCTGTACGCCGTGTGGTTCACGGACTACACGAAGGGCAGCATCGTGGTTTCGCTGAGCCACGACGGCACGACGTCCGAGGCCTCGCTCGCACTCGGCGATCTCGGCGACCGAACCTGCGTCCCGGCACTCTGAGATGAACATCGACATGGTGCGAGCGGCGATCGGGCCGCAGAGCCCGGACCGGGTGACCGGATCGGGCATCTACGTCTGGGTCGATGCGGGGGTGGCCGAGCAGCCGGTGCTGTACATCGGCAAATCGGGCAACCTGGCGAGGCGAACGAGCAACGAGCGGACGTGGACCGAGCAGTTCAAGGACGCACGCCGCCGCGGGAACACGCTCTGGTACGCAGCCGGCTGCGCGCTCTCCCCCGTCCTGGCAGCCGCCGAGGACCCGCAGGTGCTCATGTGGGCCCTTGCCCCTCCGGACGCTGCCGCCACCGAGACGGCACTGATCCGGCTGGCCGCGCTGACCGGCGGCACGCCGCCCGCCCAAGGCGGCGGCTGGGGCTGGGGTCGCGGGGACCAGGCCGCGAGCCCGGACCCGGTACACGTGCTGTTGAACCACTGGTTCCAGGACGACCACATGGTGCGTCAGTTCAGCGAACCCGGCACCTGATCGACCATCGACCTGCAGGCCACGCGCGGCCGCCGAGGTCACATCCCGGCGGTGTCGATCTCCACGTCGAACGGTGCGGGCAGTCGCACCGGCGTCCCGAACGGGTGCGGGCCGTCCACGCTCTCGTAGCCCAAGCGCCCGGGCTCGGTGAACAGCGTGCACTCACGCAGTTGACGGTCCACCAGCAGGTACACCGGAGCCCCGTACTGCCCGTACCTGCGCCGCTTGACCGTCCGGTCCGTCTCCCCGTTCGACGGCGACGTCACCTCCACCACCAGGAGCGTCTGGTCCGGCAGCAGCGCGCCCTCGGTCTTCGCGAGCTCCACCGGCACCACCGCCAGATCCGGGATGTACCAGTTCTCGGACCCCGGAAGATCGAGGTTTCCCGACCCCGCCACCAGGTTGATCGCCTGCAGTCGCGCCGTAATCTGACGGCGCACCAGGTCCGCCGCGCTCTCGTGCGCCCAGGAGAGCGACATCGGGGTGATGACTCCCTCGATGATCTCGGCGCGGTCCCCCGCAACGTGCTGGATCGCGTACTTCAACGCGCGCTCCGGGTCGCTGACGCTGTAGTCCCCTGGGACGTGAGCTGCCGTACTCATGGGCGTGCCTCCTCCGCTCCCGCCCGATTCTCCACCAGGGCCACCGCTCATCCCAAGCACAGCCACTCGATCGAGCGACCGCGCCGGGTCCCTACTTGCTGTGCACGAGCTGGATCAGGTTGCCGCAGGTGTCGTCCAGGACGGCGGTCGTGACCGGGCCCATCTCCCGTGGCTCCTGGGTGAAGTGCACCCCGAGCTCGCGCAGCCGCCTGAACTCCGCCGGTACGTCGTCCACGGCGAAGGAGGTGGCCGGGATGCCGTCCTCGACCAGTGCCCTCTTGTAGGGCCCGACAGCCCGGTGGTCTGAGGGCTCCAGCAGCAGTTCGGTCCCCTCGGGGTCCTCCGGCGAGACGACGGTCAGCCACCGGTCCTCCCCGCCGAGCGGGACGTCGTGCTTCTTCACGAAGCCCAGCACCTCGGTGTAGAAGTGCAGGGCCTTGCTCTGGTCGTCGACGAAGACACTGGCCAGGTGGATCCTCATGTAACGGCGCTCCAGGATGTCGGTGCTCGGAACGTGGAAGCTGATCGCCTGGCGGCGACAGTACCTCCCTAACCGATGCTGAACGCACCCTCCGGCGGTGGCGGCGAGTCGGTGGCGGTCGCGTCGGTGACCGGAGCGGTGCGGCCGACCAGGCGGGTGAGTTCGGCCTCGTCGCAGAGCCGGGCCGGGAAGACGTCGGCGGCCAGACGGCGGGTCAGTTCCGCCACCGGGAGCGGCCGGTCGGAGCCGACCAGCAGGACGTTGCCGTAACGGCGGCCCCGCAGCACCGAGGGTTCGGCGGCCAGACAGACGTACGGGAAGACCGCCCGGACCGTGGCGGCCTGGGCCTTCGCGAAGGCGAGCGGCGGGCCGTCCGCCAGGTTGGCGGCGTAGCACCCGCCCGGGCGCAGGGCGGCGGCCGCAAGTCGGAGGAACTCCACCGAGGTGAGCCGAGAAGGCGTACGGGAGCCGTGGAAGACGTCGGCGACCACCGCGTCCACCGAACCGGGGGCAGCGGAGGCCAGCGCCTCCCGGGCGTCGCCGACCTGCACCGCGATGCCGTCCGGCCACGGCAGCTGATCGGCGATCAGCTCGACCAGCGGCCCGTCCACTTCGACCACCCGCTGCCCGGAGCCGGGCCGGGTGGCGGCCAGGTAGCGCGGCAGCGTGAGCGCCCCGCCGCCCAGGTGCAGCACGTCCAGCGGCTGCCCGGCGGGGGCGGCGACGTCCAGGTGGGTCGGATCGTCGAGGTCGACGTACGACTGCGGGGTGCCGTCCAGGGTCAGCAGCCAGCCGCCGTCGCAGTCCAGATCGGGCATCAGCTTCGCCGTGCCGAGCCCGACCGCCCGCTCGACCGGCAGCCGGTCCTCGGGGCTCATACGGTTCCTCGGGTCAGGGTGTCAGTCGGCATGACCGCAGCATAAGCCGGTCGGGAGGTCGGTCGGCCCGCCCCACGCTACCGGCCGGTAGAGTCGGTGCTCGCGGACGGTGCCCGCGGATCGTTGGTCCTGTCACGGCAGGCCGGAGCAGAGATTGGGTGCGGCAGTGGAGTTCCGAGAAGACATCCTGGGTGCGCCGTACGAGGCGGCCGAGCTGCCGCTGACGCCCGACGAGGAGGGCCCGGTCAGCGCGACCCTGGTCCGGCGGCTGGTCCCGGGCTCCCACCGGGCCGTGCTCTACCTGCACGGCTACACGGACTACTTCTTCCAGACCAACCTGGCCGACCACTTCGTCGCGGCCGGCTTCTCCTTCTACGCGCTGGACCTGCGTAAGTACGGCCGCTCGCTGAGGCCCCATCAGTCCCCGAACTTCGTCCGCGACCTGACCGCCTACGACGAGGAGCTGGACGCGGCGGTCCGGATCATCCGCGAACAGGACGGCCACACCCGGCTGCTGGTGAACGGCCACTCCACCGGCGGCCTGGTCGCCGCCCTCTGGGCCTCCCGGCGGGCCGAACGGAACCTGGTCGACGGCCTCTTCCTCAACAGCCCGTTCCTCGCCATGCCCACCGCCCCCGCACTGCGTACCCTCGGCGCGCCCGCCATCGAGGCGCTCGGCCGGTTCGCCGCGCTGCGCAAGCTGCCCGCGCCGCTCAACCCGCACTACGTGCACAGCCTGCACCGCGACCACCGCGGCAGCTGGGACTTCGACCTCGCGCTCAAGCCCGCCGAGGGCTTCCCGCTGTACGCCGGCTGGCTGGCCGCGATCCAGCGCGGCCACCGCCAGGTCCGGCAGGGTCTGCAGGTGGACTGCCCCGCGCTGCTGATGGCGTCGACCGCCTCCACCGTCACCGGCAAGTGGGACCCGGCGCTGCTGCGCACCGACGCGGTGCTGCGCGCGGACGACATCGCCGCGCTCGCCCCCCGGCTCGGCCGCCACGTCACCACCGTTCGGATCGACGGCGGCATGCACGACCTGGTGCTGTCCGGGGAGACCGCCCGGGCCCAGGTCTTCAGCGAGCTGGACCGCTGGATCGACGCCTACTTCCCCTCACTGCCCGGCTGAGGCGTCCGGACCAGCCCGGCGACGTGGTCAGTGACCAGATCGAGCACCTCCGCCGCCGCGCCCTTGTCCCCGAGCACCAGGTAGTTGACGGTCAGTCCGTCCGTCATGGCGGCCAGGTAGCTCGCCAACACCCCGACCGGGACCAGGAGTTCGGCGCCGGTACGCTTCCCGAGCTCCTCGATCAGCTCGCGGTAGGTCTCGGTGTACAGCTCGTACTGCCGCCGGGCCAGGTGCTCGAACCCGGGCTGGCGCAGCGCGTACTGGGTGAGCTCGTAGGTCAGCATGTGCTCGGCCGGGTTGGCCGCCACGTGCTCCCAGTAGGCCCGGAATCCGGCCCGGACGGTCTCCCGCAGGGTGGCCTGCGGCCGGATCGCGTCCCGCACCATGGTGACCGAGTGCTCGGTGATGGTCGTGATGACGGACTCCAGCAGTGCCTGCTTGGAGTCGAAGCAGTAGTGGAAGACACTCAGCGACAGACCCGCCTCGGCGGCGATCGAGCGGGTCGTGGTCCGGGCCACGCCGTCCCGGGTCATCGCCCGGATCGCGGCCTCGGTGAGCTGCCGACGCCGGTCGGCGGACGGCATCCGTGCCATGGGTGGTGCTCCCTCCGTACTGGGAAAGGTGCAGCCGGACCGGAGGGTACCGGTCCGGCCGCACCAACGGCGGCTGTCACGTGCTGTAGACGCCGACCTCGTGCAGGGAGTAGCCCCACTGGGTGCCGCGCTGCACCCCGTGCACCCGGATCTGACGGGCCGGCACCCCGGCGAACTGCGCGGTGTCCAGACCGCCGTCACCAGTGGTGGTGGACCAGACGGACTTCCAGGTGGCGCCGTCGGTGGAGACCTCGATCCGGTACGCCTTCCCGTACGCCCGCTCCCAGGCCAGCGTGACGCGCTTGACCAGGTGCTCGGAGCCCAGGTCGATCTGCAGCCACTGGTCGTCGCTCCAGTCACTGGCCCAGCGGCTGCCCGCGTCACCGTCCACGGCCCGGCCGGGCGCGTAGCTGGTGAACGGGTTCCACTCGGCCGAGCTGGCCGAGGCGGCCGAGCCGGCGGCCAGGTTCACCCCGGCCCGGTGCTGCTCGGCGGCGCCCCAGGTGCGCAGGTAGGACTCGGCGCCCTTGAACAGGTCGTCCACCACGCCCTGGCCGCCGACCAGCCTGATGTCCTCGATCCAGTCCGGCACCAGGCCGTAGTGCGCGGCGCCGTCGGTGTTGATGTCCCAGGTGCGCTGACCGGCCGTCTGACGGTCGATCACCGAGCCGCCGTCGGCGCTGCGGAACGGGTACTGCACCGGGTTGGCGGTGTTGGCCCCGCGCGGGCCTGGCCAGCCGCCGACGCCGTTCATGTCGGTGCCGTAGCCGTAGCCGACGTTGTACTTGTCCCGCAGCGCGTCGGTCCGCTTGGCCTCCGCGCTGAACGCCTCGGCGCCGTTCATGTACTGGGCGACGAACCCGCCGAGCTTGTAGACCCGCTCGATCCAGTCCAGGTCCATCCAGCTGTGCGAGGAGAGCGCGCCCGGGTACGACTGGGACTCCATGATGTCGAAGGCCTGGCCGGCCGCCTTGACGCTCATGTGGTCGAGCTCCAGCATCATCTTGCGTTTCATCATGCCGCGCACCGCGTACTCACCGAGCTCGGTCAGGCCACGGGTGTTGCACTGCGCGTCGCCCGCGTAGGAGGGGACGGCCACTCCGGCCGGCAGCTCCTGCTGGGCGGTCGGCGCCGGGACCAGGCCGATCGGGTTGTCGTGCTGCGGTCCGGCGCACTTCTCGGTCTGCCAGAAGGTGCCGGTGGACAGGAACTGGCCGACGTTGATCGCCGTACCGAGCGCGCCCTCGTCGAACCGGACCCCGCACAGCGCGTTGTCGAGCTTGTGGCAGAGGAACATGCTCCGCACCCCGAGCCCGTACAGCTCGTCCAGGCCCCGGTCGATGTCCGCCTTGCTGCACTGCCCGACGTCCAGGATCTGCTTGCAGCCGAACGGCTCGGAGGTCTCGACCCCGAGCACCACCGCCAACTTGCCCTGCTGGACCACCTGCCGGGCCTGCGCGGTGTCGGTGACGATCCGGAACCAGCCCTTGCCCGGGCCGCCGTACATGGTGTCGATGTACGCCTGCATCTCGTACGTCTTCTGTGCCTGCAGCCGGATCGAGGTCATCTCGTCGCAGCTGCGGTCCTTGAAGAAGTACACCGAGCAGATCACGCCGTTGGTGACCAGGTCGTTGACCAGCACCCGCTCGCCGCCGCGCCAGGCGCGCTCGACCCAGGCGTAGTAGTTCTGCTGGTGGGTCATCGAGTCGTGCGCGGGCCAGTCCTTGAAGGTCGGCCAGCCGTCCGGGTCGTGCCGGCCGTCGCCGCCCTTGGTGATGTAGTCGAACACCGCCAGTGAGCCGTCGGGGTAGTGCTCGGGACAGTCCTTCAGCGCGTCGGCGACGCCGAGTTGGGAGAACGGCTTGCCGCAGATCAGCCGGCCGCCGAACGCCTCGTTGGACATCAGGTGGTCGTGCGCGTCGACGAATCCCCGGACCTGTCCGTTGGCGTCCGTCCCCTGGAAGGGCGCGCCCGTCACGTTGATCCCGGAGTCGGGTGTCGGACGGGCGGTCGGCGTCCACCAGTCGGTCTGGGCCGCCGCCCCGGGCATCGGGACCAGCGCCATCGCCACCAGGGCGAGGAGCAGCGAGAGAACCGCGAGGAGTCTGTGCCTGCTGTGCGCGTGTCTAGTCATGATCACCACTCAGTCGGGATCCGCGTTCACGGTGTGACGAGAATCCCGGCTGTTGGACTCCGAGTCAACAGTCCGGGACAACTGACCTGATAACTCGTCACCGCCGCCAACTCGGGTGCAGGCCACCCGAGATGGGGACCCCTACTGCTCGGCCCGGCCGCGGTGGGGTCGGCCGTCGGTGCCCCGGAGCACCGACACGATGCCGAGACCTGCGGCGCAGAGCGGCACGGCCAGCAGGGCTCCGAGGATGCCCGCGACCCCCGCACCCGCCACCACGGCGAACATGATGGTGGCCGGGTGCAGTTCGACCGTCCGGCTCTGGATCACCGGCTGCAGGACGTTGCCCTCGATCATCTGCACGGCGAGCACGACGCCCAGCGTCCAGAGCGCGGTGCCCAGACCACCGTCGGCCAGTGCGACCAGCACCGCGACGGTGCCGGAGAGGAAGGCCCCGACGAACGGGATGTACGCGCCCATGAACACCAGCGCGCCCAGTCCTGGTGCCCCGGGCACCCCGAGGATCAGCAGGCCGATGGTGATGAAGGTGGCGTCGATCAGGGCGATCAGCGTGGTGCCGCGCATGAAGCCGGCCGTCGCCTTGAACGCCTGCTGCCCGCAGGCCACCACCGTCTCGGCCTGCGGCTGCGGCACGACCGAGCGGACCAGGTCACCCGTGCGGTGACCGTCCCGGAGGAAGAAGAACGCCAGGGCCAGCCCCAGCACCGCGCCGGTGATCATCTGGGTGGCCAGGCCGAGCCCGGAGAGCACCCCGTTGGCCACCGAGGTGACCAGCGAACTCCCGCTCCCCGCCGACTGGGAGAGCGCGAACTGGATCTTCTCCCCGATCGGGCCGAGCCAGTCGGCCAGCTTGTCGCCCGCGTCACGCAGCGCCGCCGCGATCTGCGGGGCGCTGTGCACCAGGGAGTTGGTCAGGATCGCCAGCACCCCGCAGACCACCAGTACCAGCACCGCGCAGGTCAGCCCGGCCGCCAGGGCCCGCTTGACGCCGTGCCGGACCAGCCAGGGCATCACCGGGTAGAGCAGCGCGGTGGCCAGCAGCGAGAGGATCATCGGGATGGTGGCGGCGCGCAGCGCGACGAAGGCGTACACCACCAGGGTCGCCACCCCGATGAACAGGATCACCGCGAGCGACCAGGCGGCCGTCGCCCGGACCACTGGGGGGAGCATCTGCTGCGCCGACCGGCGGTCCTCGGGGCGGACCTCCGGTGCCTGCTCCACCTGCCCGGGCTCCGCTGGCATGCCTGCTCCTGTGCTAGCGCTGTTGATCATCCCATCTCAGCACAGGATCTGATGAAATGTCCGTTTAGGCGCGGCCCCTGCGGCCCGTACTGTCCAGAACCCGGCGCAGCAGCGCGATCCGATTGCTGGTCACCGAGGCCACCCCGGCCCGCAGCAGCCGGGTCATGGTCCGCCGCCGGTCCGCCGTCCAGGCGCTGACGGCCAGTCCGGCCCCGGCGGCCTCGGCCACGTACTCGGCGTCCACCAGACCGAACGGCGGGTTGAGGTAACGCGGCCGGACGTCGGCCAGCAGGGCCGGGACGGGCAGCCGGGGCAGCTTCCAGGTGAGCGACAGCTCGGCCGCCGGGTCCAGCGCCCGGACCGCCAGCATCGCCCCGACCGGGCCGCAGTAGCCGACCAGGTCCTCGGCGCCGAGCCCGGCCACCACGGCGTGGGCGGCGGCGGCCGGGCCGGGGTCGTCCAGGTCCACCAGCAGGCGGGCGCCGGGCCGTTCGGCCACCGCCTTGACCGCCTCGGCCAGCGTCGGCACCCGCAGGCCGGGCCCGCCGACCTGCTCCAGCTCGGCCAGGGTGACCCGGCCGACCGGGCGCGGGTCGTCCCAGAGCCGCTCCAGGGTGAGGTCGTGCAGCAGCACCGGGACGCCGTCCCGGGTGAGCTGGACGTCCACCTCGACGACGTCGGCCCCGGCGGCGAGCGCGGACTCGACCGAGGGCAGCGTGTTCTCCCGGTGGCGGTACGGGTCGCCCCGGTGGGCGACGGCGAGCACGTGCTGAGGCATGGTCAGCTCCGCTCGACCACGACGTTGGTGGACTTGATCACGGCGGTGGCCGGGGCCCCCGGCACCAGGTTCAGCTCCTCGGCCGACTCCCGGCTGATCAGCGAGACCACCCGGAACGGTCCGGCCTGGATCTCCACCTGGGCGGCGACGTCGCCGAGCACCACGTTCGTGACGATGCCGGGGAACCGGTTCCTGGCCGACGAGGGACGGCCCTCCACCTCGGCGTTCTCCGGCTTGGCCAACTCCCGCGCGAAGGCGGCCAGCTCGGCCCCGGCGACGATCCGGTGCCCGTGCTCGTCCCGCTCGGCGACCAGCCGCCCGGCGTCCACCCAGCGGCGCACGGTGTCGGCGCTGACGCCCAGCATCGCGGCGGCCTCGCCGATTCGGTACGGATTGACCGGCCGGTCCGCCTGCCCCATGCGCTGCTCCCGTGCTGTGACTGTGCACTGCTGCTGTCGCCGCCATCCTGCCGTATCGGGGGGCTGGTCAGCTAACGGTCAGTCAGCCATTTTTCGGCATTAAACTGAATGAATCGGGCACGATGGAATCCATCGGCCCGTCGCAGATCCAGGAGGAGCAGTTCATGGCACCCGAGCCCGTCCCGTTCTCGTTCATCGCCGAGGCGGACCGGCACCAGAGCAACATCGCGCCGCCGCGGCGCGAGCGTCGCTCGGCCCGGGCGGTCTGCAGCGGGGTGCTCATCACCGCGGTCCTGATCGCCGGGCTGGTGGCCGCCGTGGCGCTCGGCATGCCCGCCCTGCGCCCGCCCAGCGCCAGCTGACCCGGCGTCACCACCTCCACCACTACGGCTACGGCTCGCCGAACAGGTCCCGCCGCACCGCGTCACCCGCCGTCAGCACCGCACCCGCGAGCACCGCGCCGCCCCCGGCCGACCCGGCCCGCACCTCGGTCCGGAACGGCGAGAGACCGGCCAGCCGCCGCTCCACCAACTCGGCCAGCGCGGCGCCACCGGCCCGGCCGATCTCGCCGCCGAGCACCACGCAGCCGGGGTCGATCACCACGCAGACGGCGGACACCCCGACCGCGATCCGCTCGGCCAACTCCGCCAGGAAGGCGGACTCGCCCTTCTCCAGGGCGGACCGCAGCACCCCTACGGCCTGCTCGACCGGCCCGCCCGGCGGGACCTCCAGGCCGTACTCCCGGGCCAGCGCACAGATCGCCGCGCTGGAGACCGTCGAGTGGAATCCACCGTCGCAGCCGGTCGCGCTCGGCAGCACCTCGGTACCGGGCACCGGCAGGAAGCCGATCTCCCCGGTACCGCCGGAGGCGCCCCGGCGCAGCCGGCCGTTCAGCACCACCGAGGCGCCGACGCCGTGGCCGAGCCAGAGCAGCACGAAGTCCTCCCGGCCCTGCGCGGCGCCGATCCGGTGCTCCGCGATCCCAGCCAGGTTGACCTCGTTCTCCAGGATCACCTCGGTCTCCGGCTGGGCGCGCAGGGCCTCCAGCAACTCGGCGTGCCAGCGCGGCAGTCTGCCGGAGTTGTTCAGCACGCCGGTGGCCGGGTCGACCACCCCGGGGGCGCCGACCGCCACGGTGTGCAGGTGCCCCACCCCGACCTCCGCCGCGGTGCTCAGCAGCGTCCGTACGGTGCGCTCGGCCAGATCCTCGCCGTACTCGGAGCCCGCCGGGATCTCGGCGGTGGCCAGCGTACGGCCGGTCAGGTCGGCGATCACCAGGGACACCCCGGTGGAGCGGACGTCGATGGCTCCCAGGTGCGCCCGGTCGGCCACCAGGGCGTACAGCCGGGCGTTCGGGCCCCGCCGCTGTTCGCTGCTCTCGCCGACCACCGCCACCAGGCCGCCGCGCTGGAGCCGCTCCAGCAGGTCCGCCACGGTGGGACGGGACAGGCCGGTCAGGTCCCGCAGTCCGGGTGCGGTGAGCGGGCCGTGGGCGAGCAGCAGATCGAGCGCCAGTCGATCATTGATGGCGCGGGCGGTGCTCGGTGTGGCCGTGCGCGCGATGGTCATGAAGAGGCATCCTTCCAGAGCTATCTATCAGGGTACCTGCCTGATAGTTTGTCGAACAGTCATCCAGAAGGGGGAGCCCGAGGTCATGGACAGTCACCAGGAGGCCCGGCGGGCCAGAGTGCGGATCGCCCTGGTCTTCGCCGTGCACGGCGCGGTCACCGGCACCTTCGTCACCCGGATCCCCTGGATCCAGGACCACCTGGGCCTGAGCCCGGGTCAGCTCGGTCTGGCCCTGGTCGCGCCGGCCATCGGTGCCTCGCTGGCCATGCCGCTGGCCGGGCGGGTGGTCCACCGCTACGGCGCGCGGGCCGCCGTCCGGGGGCTGCTCGCGCTCTGGTGCCTGGCTCTCGCGCTGCCCGCGCTCGCCCCCAACCTGGCAGCGCTGTGGATCATCCTGTTCCTGTACGGCGGCGCCGCCGGGATGGCCGACGTCGCGATGAACGCCCAGGGCGTCGAGGTGGAGCGGCGGCTCGACCGCTCGATCATGTCCGGCCTGCACGGCATGTGGAGCGCGGGCGGGCTGATCGCGTCCGGCTTCGGCGTACTGGCGGCGCATCAGCAGTTCGACGCCCGGGCGCAGTTGGCCGTCACCGCGCTGGTGCTCACCGCGCTCGGCGTCTCGGTCTGCAGCGGGCTGATCGACGTCCGCCCCGCCGAGGACGAGGACGCGCCGCCGCGCTTCGCCCTGCCGCCGCGCTCGGCGCTGGCGATCGGCCTGGTCGGCTTCTGCGCGGTCTTCGCCGAGGGCGCCAGCATGGACTGGGGCGGGGTCTACCTGCGGGACGTCACCGGCGCCTCGCCCAGCATCGCGGCGGCCAGCTTCACCGCCTTCGCCGCCACCATGACGGCGGCCCGGCTGGCGGGCGACCTGGTGGTCCGCCGGCTCGGCCCGGTCCGCGCGGTCCGGGTCAGCGGCTGCGTCGCCACCTTGGGCGGCCTGCTGGTGATCGGCTCCGACTCGCCCTACCTGGCCATCCCCGGATTCGCGCTGATCGGCATCGGCATCGCCGTGGTCGTCCCGCTCGCCTTCGCGGCCGCCGGGCGCAGCGGCGGCAACCCGAGCCAGGCCATCGCGGGGGTGGCCACCATCACCTACACCTCCGGCCTGATCGCCCCGGCCGTGATCGGCCTGATCGCCCAGACCACCTCGCTCACCGTCTCCTTCGGCGTGGTCACCGCGCTGACCGCCGCCCTGGTGCTCAGCGCGGGTGCCCTCCGGCAGAACGCCTCCTCCCGCACCGAGCCCAGCGCCGAGCCCAGCGCGGATCCCGCCGCCCTGGGCGTCACCGACGTGGCGGAGAACCGCGACCAGGACGCCGCCCCCAAGGCCGAGCTGTGCCCCCTCAGTCGGCGTGCAGGATCCGGAACCGCCCCGGCTCCGCCGGATCACGGTCGACGACCTGGATCGGCGTCGACGCCCACTGCCGGACGCCGATGCCCGGCACCCGGGAGAACCGGATCGTGCCACGGGTGCCTTCGACTGCGACGAGCGGCCAGGCCGCGGCAGTGCTCGCCCGGTCCGTGCCGTGGGAGCGCAGCACGTCGGCGAGGACGGTGATCGTGTCGTAGCCCTCGAAGGCGACGAACGAGGGTGCTGCGGACAGCCGCTCACCGAGGGCCGTCCCGACGCGCTCGCCGAGCGGGGTGAGGCGCTCGGGCAGGTAGCGCAGGAACGGGATCGCGGCGCCGTCGGCGCCCAGCGCGGTCGCCCACTCGGCGAACTCCGGCTGCCCGGCCGGCGCACCGATCACGGTCTCGGCGAGGCGCGGGTCCCGGCGGACGGCCCTGACGATCGGCACGGCCGGATCAGGCTGGCCGACCAGCAGGAGGAGGGCGGTCGCGCGCTCCTCGACGAGTGCGTCGCACACGGCCGCGGGGGTGAGTTCGCGCATGTCGAGTTCGATCACGGTGCCGCCGCGTGCGCCGAGGTGCTCCCGCAGGATGCCGGTCCCGGCGGCCCAGTAGACGCTCGGCTGGGTTGCCACGGCGATCCGACGGTGGCCCGCGCCGTGCAGGAAGTCCGCGTAGACCCGCCAGCCGCGGGACTGCGGCGGGGAGAGCCGGGCGACCCATTCCGTCGGCTGGTCGGTGAGCGCGTCGAGCACGGCTGACGAGCACAGGTACGGCAGGCCGAGGGCGTCCGCCCTGGTGGCGGCGGCACGGGCGACCACGCTGTGGTACTCCCCCGCCAGGGCGACCACACCCAGCCGGGCCAGTTCGTCCACGGCCGTCGAGGCCCGCTCCGGATCAGCCGCGGTGTCCCTGACCACCAGCTCGACCGGCCTGCCACCGATCCCACCGGTGTCGTTGACGTCGCGAACGGCCAGCTCGAGGCCGGCGAGCAGGTGCCGGCCCGCCTCGACCCAGCCGGGCCGCGTCAGCGGAACGAGAGCACCGATCCGGACTGACGGCCCGTCGGTCCGCGCCGCTCCGGCCGGCGGTGGTGAGGCGTTCATGTGGTGGTGTCTCCCCGGTGGAACCTGAGCGTGTCGTCCATCCGGTGATCATCGGCGGCGGTCCCGGTTACCGCAACCCCCGGTCCAGCCGAAGCCGTTCGCCGTCACCGGCCCGGATCGGGCAGTCCGGCATCGGGCAGCCGCACTCGCCGAAGGAGAGCGCCGAGCCCGAGACGTACTCGGCCCGGTCGAACCCCCGCCGCTCGGCCGAGCTCCGCCCCTGCCGCACCCGCTCCTGAATCCGCTCCGCCGTCTCGCTCATGGCCGACCTCCGCTGTCGCGCTTTGCCTCGTTGCCCCGCCGACCGTGATCCCGATCGACTAGCTTGGTAACAGGATCGACACGGAGAGCGACCGCGAACAGAGTTGACGGTCCAACAGTCGAGCCGACAGATCCGGCCGCCCTCCCCGGCCGGGCCCGCCGACCCGGGAGAACCAACGACAGATGCCCAGCCCACGCGAACTCGACCCGTCCGAATCCATGCTGGCCCTGTTCGGCTGCGAGCTGCGCGAACACCGCTCCCGGGCCCGGCTCAGCCAGGAGAACCTGGGCGAGGTCCTCGGCTACACCGGATCACTGGTCGGCCAGATAGAGACCGGCCGCCGTACCCCCACCCGGGAGTTCGCCGAGCGGCTCGACGGGGCGCTGGAGACCGGCGGGATCTTCTCCAAACTCTGGCCGCACATCACCCGTGGCCAGTTCCCCGGCTTCTTCAAGTCGTACGCCGAACTGGAGCCCCGGGCCTGCCAGATGCTGGAGTACGGCGGCGAGCTGATCCCCGGCCTCGGGCAGACCGAGGGGTACATGCGGGCGGTCTTCGAGGCCGGGCTGCCACTGGCCCCGCCGGAGACCATCGAGGAGAAGGTGGCCGCCCGGCTGGGCCGCCAGGAGCTGCTCCGTGGTCCAACACGTCCGTTGTTGTGGTGGCTTCTGGCGGAAAATGCTATTCGTCGCCCGGTGGGCGGATTTGGCACGATGGCTGATCAGTTGGGGCACCTGGTTGATCTCGTCCGGTCGCGGATGGTTGTGATCCAGGTGCTGGAGACCTCCAGAGGTGCACACGCGTTGCTGGAGGGGTCAATGACGCTAATGTCCTTCGCAGACGGGATCCCCGACACGGGGTACGTCGAGGCGCCGCACGCCGGTGTGCTGATCGAACACCCGGACACGGTACGAGAGTTGAGGCTCTCCTACGACCTGGCACGGGCTGACGCCCTGTCACCGGAAGCGTCGCTGAACCTCGTTGAAAAGGTAGCGAAGGAGCACCAACACCATGCTGACGAGCACCGAGCTGAACCGGGCTGACTGGCAGTCGTCCAGCTACAGCGGGGCCTCCGGTGGCAACTGCGTCCAGCCGGCCCTGAATCTCGCCGCCGCGCACGGCGTCGTCCCGGTCCGCGACTCCAAGAACCCGGTCGGCCCGCACCTGGAGTTCCCGGTCGGCGCCTGGGCCGCGTTCGCGAGCTGGGCCGCCACCCAGCCGGTCTGACGGACCCCGCAGGTCCGACCTCCGCCGGATGGCCACGACGGTGCCCCCGCTACCCTCGTGGCCATGAACACCGCAGCTCAGCCGCCCGTTCCCGGCACCCGCAACCCCGTCGGCGCCCATGTGCCGGTGGCCGGTCGCGGGCTGGTCGGCACCGGGCTGGCGTACGCGGAGCGGGTCGGCGCGGAGGCCGTCCAGGTCTTCGTCGCCAACCCGCGCGGCTGGGCCACCCCCGCCGGGACACCTGCCCGGGACGCGGAGTTCCGGGCAGCCTGCGCGACCGCCGGCATCCCGGCGTACGTCCACGCGCCCTACCTGATCAACTTCGGCTCCGACTCGACCGCCACCCGGGAGCGCTCCGCCGAATCGCTGTGGCACTCCCTGGTGCGCGGGCACCGGATCGGCGCGCTCGGCGTGGTGGTGCACACCGGTTCGGCCGTCGGCCGGGCCGCCGACGGCGGCTCCCGCTACGCCGAGGCGATGGCGCAGGTCCGGGCGGACGTCCGGCCGCTGCTGGACCAGCTGGACGCGCTCGGCGAGGACGCCCCCTGGCTGCTGCTGGAACCCACCGCCGGGCAGGGCAGTTCGCTCTGCTCCCGGATGGAGGACCTGGCCGCCTACTTCGACGCCCTCGACCACCACCCCAGGGTCGGCGTCTGCCTCGACACCTGCCACGCCTTCGCCGCCGGGCACGACCTGGCCGACCCCGAGGGCGTCACCGAACTCCTCGACACCCTGCACGCCGCCGTCGGCCCCGGCCGGCTCCGGCTGATCCACGCCAACGACTCGATGGACGTGGTCGGCG
Organism: Kitasatospora sp. Root107; assembly: GCF_001424875.1. Taxonomy (GTDB): domain Bacteria; phylum Actinomycetota; class Actinomycetes; order Streptomycetales; family Streptomycetaceae; genus Kitasatospora. The sequence continues at coordinate 73,474 of NZ_LMCT01000026.1, forward strand.
CCCGCAAGGACCGCCACGCCAACATCGGCGCGGGCCACATCGGCTCCCCCGCCTTCGCCCGCCTGCTCGCCCACCCCGCCACCGACGGCGTCCCGCTGATCATCGAGACCCCCGACGGCCGCCACGACCCGGCCCGCATCGAGGGCGCCCGGCACGCGGCGGACATCGCCCTGCTCAAGCAGCTCCGGATCAGCGAGTCTCCAACGGGTCTGCCCGGCCGAGCAGTTCCGTGAGCGGAGTGCCGGTCCGAGCGGCGATGATGCGGCGGGCCCGCAGCTGGGCGCGGGTGCGGGGGCGGAACTTCGGCTCCCGCCCGCACCCACACGGCTCGAAGCCCTCGTAGCGCAGCCCGGCGTCGAGAACCGCCGCCACCACCGACCACGCCTTCCGGTTGCTACGGCGCGGTGCCGCGAAGTCGTGCCCCGCACACAGCAGTTGCCCGGCGCAGCGCGGGCAGGTGGCCCCGGCCTCACCGGGATGCCGTTTGAAGCTGATCCGGCACGACACGCACGCGTAGTGCAGCTTGTAGTGGACGAACGCGTAGGTGCACATGAGCCGACCGTATCGGCAGCGCTCCGTCGTCCCGGCTACCGGGCGAGGTAGCCGCCGTCCACCGGCAGGATCGCGCCGGTGACGAACGAGGCCCGCTCCCCCGCCAGGAAGGCGATCGCCGCCGCCACCTCGGCCGGTTCGCCGAGCCGCCCCATCGGATGGGCGAGCTTCATCGTGGCCAAGTACTCGGCACCGCCCGGCTGTTCGGCGACCGCCTCGACCGCCTCGGTCCTGATCGTGCCCGGCGCCACCGCGTTGACCCGGATGCCGTGCCCGGCCCACTCCACCGCCAGATGCTTCGTCAGCCCGGACGCCACGAACTTGGCCGGCCCGTAGGCCGCCTGCCTGGCCTGCCCGGCCACTCCCGAGATCGACGAGACGCAGACGATCGAGCCGCCCGCCTCGTCCGCGAGCATCGCCTCGATCGCGTACTTGCAGGTCAGGAACATCCCCCGCCCGTCCACCGCCAGCACGTGGTCCCAGTCCTCGACCGTGGTCTCCAGCGCACTGCCCAGCGGGATCACCCCCGCGTTGGCCACCAGCACGTCCAGCCGCCCGAACCGCTCCACCGCCGCCCGCACCATCCGCTCCGCGTCCGCCGGGCTCGACACGTCACCGACCACCGTGCCGACCTCCGGCAGCTCCTCCCGGAGCGTGGCCAGCCCGATCTCGTTCACGTCGTTCGCCAGCACCCGGGCCCCGTCGGCCACCAGCACCCGCACGGTGGCCCGCCCGATCCCGCTGGCCGCTCCGGTCACCAGACACGCCTTGCCGGTCACCCCGTACTCGCCCACCGCCGCACTCCTCGCCTCGGACCGGCCTGACGCCTCGTCACACCCGCTCAACGAGCCCGGCCCGGACTGGATGTGCGGCCTTCCGGGGGCCGGGTCCCGAGCCTGACCGCCGACCGTCGATACTGGCGCCACCCCACCCTCCAGTACGGACGAGGAGCACGACAGTGACCGACGACACCCGGATCGGCCCGCCGAACTTCGGCAGCGAGCGCGAGATGCTGCGCACCTTCCTCGAGTACCAGCGGGCGACCCTCGCGATGAAGTGCGCGGGGCTGACCGACGAGGAGCTGCGGCAGCAGTCCAGTCCACCCTCCACCCTCTCGTTGCTCGGCCTGGTCCGGCACCTGGCGGAGGTGGAACGCGCCTGGTTCCGCCGGGTGTTCGAGGACCACGAGGCGCCGATGGTCTGGTCCGAGAAGATCGACTTCCAGGCCGCCTACGACGCGAGCAACTCCACCCGGGAGGAGGCGTTCGGCGCCTGGGAGGCCGAGGTGGCGAACTCCCGCCGGATCGAGCAGGCCGCCGACTCCCTCGACCTGGCCGGGTACCAGCCGAGGTGGGAGGAGGAGGTCTCGCTGCGGATGGTGATGGTGCACGTGCTGCTGGAGTACGGCCGCCACAACGGCCACGCGGACTTCCTCCGCGAGGGCATCGACGGCACCGTGGGCGCCTGACCTGGCCTGACCTGCAGAAATCACTGGCGCTGCACCAGGAGCGATGCGATCATCTGCGGATGATCACCCTCGCCGACGACCTCGGCCACCTCTCGTACACCGTCACCGGAGAGGGCTCACCCGTCCTCCTGGTGCACGCCGGTGTCACCGACCACCAGCTCTGGGACCCGATCGTGCCCGCCCTCGCCGAGCGGCACACCGTCATCCGGTACGACCTGCGCGGCTTCGGCGAGTCCGCTCCCCCGTCGGGCCCGTTCAGCATGGCCGACGACCTGCGCCGGATCCTTGACCACCTCGGTCACGACCGCGTCCAGCTCGTCGGCGCGTCCTGGGGCGGCCTGCTCTCGCTCGCCTTCTCCCTCGCCCACCCCGAGCGCGTACGGTCGCTGACCATGCTGGCCGCGATGTGGCCCGGATATGACTGGTCGGCAGAGATGCACGCGTACGACGAGGCCGAGACGGCCGCGCTGGAGGCGGGCGATCTGGAGGCCGCCGTCTCGGTGAACCTGGACATGTGGCTGCGCGGCCCGTCCCGCAGCTGGGCGGAGGTCGCCCCGGGCCTGGCCGAGCAGCTCCGGGCCCCGGTGCGGATGTCCCTCGTGCACCAGGACGTCCGGGGCGAGTACACCGAGGACCTTCCGGCGCGTGACCTGAGCGCCGTCGCCGTGCCCACCATGGTCGGGATCGGTCTCCTGGACGTCGCCGACTTCCAGGACATCTCCCGCCGGTACGCCGCCGCGATCCCCGGCGCCACCCTGGTCGAGTTCCCCACCGCCGCCCACCTGATCCCGCTCGACGCACCCGCCGAGCTGACCGCGGCCCTGCTCCCCTTCCTGGACAGGGTGTGAGCCGGCCGCGGACCGGACCGTAGACTCGCCGGGTGCCTGTCGTGTCGCGCGTGATCCGGTCGCCGTGGTTCCGGTTGGGGGCGTTGCTCGCGGTGCTCGCGGCGGCGGCCGGCTCGCTGCTGCTCTGGAGCCCGACCGACCTGCTGCGGGACGGCGTCCCGATCCCGGTCTTCGTGCTGGTCTACGCCGTGGCCACGCTCGCCTTCGTGCCCAAGCCCGCTCTGAACGGCGCTGCGGGCATGGTGCTCGGCAGCGCCCAGGGTGTGCCGGTGGCCGTCGCGGCGACCACGCTCGGCGCGCTGCTGGGGTTCTGGCTCGGGCGGGCCCTCGGCCGGGACGCGGTCCGGCCGCTGCTGCGCGGGAAGGTCGCGACCGCGCTGGACCGGCGGCTCAGCGAGCACGGCTTCCGCAGCATGCTGCTGGTCCGGGTGATCCCTGGTGTGCCGTTCCAGGCCGCGAACTACGCCGCCGCGTTCTCCGGTGTCCGGGTCCTGCCGTACACCCTCGCCACCGCGTTGGGCGTGGCGCCCGGCACGGCCGCGTACGTGATCGCGGGGGCCAGCGCCGGCCACCCGGGCTCACCGGCCTTCCTGATCTCGGCCGCCCTGATCGTGCTGATGTGTCTCTACACCGTGGTGGCCGGCTGGCGCGCGTACCGCCGTTCCCGGCGCCGCCCCGCCGTCGCCGTTGCCGCCGCCGTCGCCCCCGAGAGCGCACCGGAACTCTCCGCCGTTCCCTCGCACAGCCGCTGACGCACCGTCGAATTCACTGTCCCCTGTCGGTGTGATCCGCAAGAATGAACTGATCGGCGACACGACCGGCGGGTAAATCCGTTACAGGACTGTTGACGAACAGTCAACTGTGGCCTGACGCACACGGATATGGTCTACGCGCGGAACCGTACGGCGAGCTGCGGCGTCGCAGGAGATGCCCGGAAAATCCGGGTTGTCCCGCGAGCCACGCCCCGCACGGCGGTCGCGAACGGGCACCGAAGCGGTGATCAGTGCGATACTCGGACAGTTCCGACGGATGGATGACGCGTCAGCTGACGTGGTCACCCGGGGGGACGAGTACGGGACGAGAAAGGGAGGCGCGGCAATGGGAGCACTTCGCGACGAGCACCACAACGGGTGGCTGATGCCCTCCGGTAACTACCCCGCCGCGGTCTACGAGGATTCGTGGGCCACCCAGGAGTCGGCCGTGGCCGTCCCCGCCCCGGCGAAGATCGTCTCCCTGAAGCCGACCGGCTTCGAGGCGGCCCGCACCGTCGGCGAGCACATCCGCGCGGGCATCCCGGTGGTGATGGACGTGACCGAGATGACCGACGCCGAGGCCAAGCGGATGGTCGACTTCGCCTCCGGCCTGGTCTTCGGCACCCAGGGCGGGATCGAGCGGATCGCCCGCCGGGTCTTCCTGCTCACCCCGGCCGATGTCGAGGTGATGGTGATCGACCGCCCGCTCGACGAGACCGGCTTCTACAACCAGAGCTGACCGCCGACCCACAGCAGCCCGAGCCCGGAACGACCCCGAGGGTCGCTCCGGGCTCGTTGCCGTCCCGGCCCGGCTACTGACTCTGCATCAGCAGATGCCCCCGACGGAAAGCCCGCTCCCCCGCACGGGGCTCCCGCAGCATCCGGCCGACCTCGGTGAACCCGGCCGCGCCCGCCAGCTCCACAAGCTCGTCGACCGGCCACCGCCAGGCCGGTGCCACCTTGTGGTCGAACACCGTCAGCGGCCCGCCCTCGAAGAAGGCCAGCAGCAGGTACCCACCCGGGGCCAGCACCCGCCGGAACTCCGCGAAGTACGAGGGAAGTTCGGCCGGTTCGGCGTGGATGACGGAGTACCAGGACAGGATCCCGGCCAGCTCGCCGTCGGCCAGCTCCAGGGCCGTCATCGTCCCGAGCTCGAAGCGCAGCTCCGGGTACTCCCGGCGGGCCAGCTCGATCATCACCGGCGACAGGTCGACCCCGAAGGCGTCCAGACCCAGCTCCCGCAGGTGCGCCGTCACCCGCCCGGGCCCGCACCCGAGGTCGCCGACCGGCCCACCCCCGGCCGCCCGGACGGAGTCGGCGAACGCGGCGAGCACCGAGCGGTCGAGCGGCAGCCCGTCCAGCTCGTCCCGGAAGAGGTCGGCGTACAGGACGGCGACGGCGTCGTAGGCCGCCGCGGTGGCGTCTTGGGGTTCGGTCACAGCGGACGACCCTAGCGCGGCGGGCACCCAGCAGGCTCCTGGTTGCACCTCCCTGGCGCAGATGAGACATCCGTGTCTCATCTGATCTATACTCGCCTCATGGCCACCGACCGTGACTCCGTCCTCGAAGCCGCCGTCGGCGTGCTCTCCCGCCGCCCCACCGCCCACCTGGACGAGATCGCCCGGGCGGCCGGGATCAGCCGGGCCACCCTGCACCGGATATTTCCGGGCCGCGAGGCCCTGATCCGCGAGGTCGGCGCGCTCAGCCTGCGCAAGTTCGCCACCGCGCTGGACACCGCCGCGATCGACACCGGCGACCCCCAGGCCGCGCTGCGCCGACTGGTCGACGCGGTCGTCCCGGACGCGGCGCTCTGTGCCTTCCTGGCGGGCGAGAACCAGCTCTTCGACGACCCGGAGATCAACGAACTCTGGGAGATCCAGGACGAACGGGTCCGCTCCCTCTTCCTCCGCGGCCAGCAGGAGGGGGTGTTCCGGATCGAACTCTCGGCCGGCTGGCTCAGCGAAGCCTTCTTCGACCTGGTGGCCGGCGTCGGCTGGGCCGTTCAGGACGGCCGCCTCGCCCCCCGTGACAGTGCCTACTCGCTCGCCGAGCTCTTCCTCGGCGGCGCCCTCAGGAGCCCTGACCGATCATGAGCACCACCCCCGGCCGCACCGTCTCCAGGCAGCGCTGGGTCGGCCTCGCCGTCCTGGTGCTGGCGGTGACCCTGGTCGCGCTCGACGCCACCGTCCTCTCCCTCGCCCTGCCGTCGATCAGCGAGACCCTCCACCCCAGCGGCACCCAGCTGCTCTGGATCGGCGACAGCTACTCCTTCGTCCTGGCCGGCCTGCTGGTCAGCATGGGCGCGCTCAGCGACCGGATCGGCCGCAAGAAACTGCTGCTGCTCGGCTCCAGCGCCTTCGGAGCCGCCTCCCTGCTGGCCGCGTACGCCCCGAGCGCCGGCTGGCTGATCGTGGCCCGGGCACTGCTCGGCGTCGCGGGCGCCACCATCATGCCCTCCACCCTCTCGCTGATCCGCAGCCTCTTCCCGGACGCCCGGGAGCGCGCCACTGCGATCGGCATCTGGGGCGCGGGCGCCACCGCCGGTGCCGCGCTCGGCCCGGTGGTCGGCGGTGTCCTGCTGGAGCACTTCTGGTGGGGCTCGGTCTTCCTGCTCAACCTGCCGATCCTGGCTCTGCTGCTGGTGCTCGGCGCCTGGCTGCTGCCGGAGTCCAAGGACCCGAATCCGGGCCGCTGGGACGTGCTCAGCGTGCTGCTCTCGATGGCCGGTGTGATCGGCGTGGTCTACGCGATCAAGGAGGCCGCAGCGGGCGGGCTCGGCCACTGGCCGGTGCCGGTCACCTTCGTGCTCGGCACCACCGCGCTGGCCGTCTTCGTCCGTCGCCAACTCCGCCTGCCCACCCCACTGCTGGACGTCCGGCTGTTCAGGAACCCCCGGTTCACGGCGGCGGTGCTCGGCTCGCTCGCCTCGCTGATCGGCCTGTCCGGCGTGATCTTCTTCATGTCGCAGTACCTCCAACTGGTACGCGGGTACTCCCCGCTGACGGCCGGCCTGGCCGAACTCCCGGCCTTCCTCGGCGCGGTGGTCGGCGGACTGCTGACCGCCCAGCTGGCCCGCCGCACCGGCGCCCGGGCCACCCTGGTGGGCGGCCTGCTGATGATGGGCCTGGGCATCGCGGTCCTCGGCTGGGTCCAGCAGGACAGCAGCTACCTGGTGCTCGGCAGCTCCTTCCTGGCCATCGGCACCGCCGAGGGCATCGTCTACACCCTCTCCGCCGACCTGGTCCTCACCGCCGCCCCCGCCGACCGGGCCGGCGCCGCCTCGGCCGTCTCCGAGACGGCGTACGAGCTCGGCACCGCCCTCGGCATCGCCCTGGTCGGCTCGGTGGTCACCGCCATCTACGCCGCCACCCTGGCCGCCCCGGCCGGGACCGATCCGGCCGTGGCGGCCCAGGCCGAGGAGTCGATCGGCAACGCGGTCGAGGCCGCCGGCACCCTCCCCGCCCCGCTCGGCGGCCAGCTGCTCGACGCGAGCCGCACCGCCTTCGTCCACGGGATGAACATCGCCGCCTTCATCGCGGCGGCGCTGCTCCTCTCCTCGGCTGCCTTCTCCTGGTACCTGCTCCGCCGCCGGGCCGCAGACCACGCCACCGCGAGGCAGCCGTCCGAACTGGTCCACTGACCCTGCCCTGACAGTCCCTTAGCCAGCTGCGTCGAGCAGCAGCCGGGCAGCCACCGTGGTCCCGTCGGTACGGATCGTGCCGGCCACGGCCCGCGCCCGTGCGCGGGTCCCGGAGGTCAGGGCCGTCCCGAGCGCGACTGCCAGGGACTCGGCGGTCGGGACCGGACCGTCGTGCGCGAGGCCGATGCCCAGGTCGCCCACCCGCTCGGCCCAGTACGGCTGGTCCGCCCCCTGGGCCACCACCACCTGAGGCGCGCCGGCCCGGGCGGCCGTCGTGGTGGTGCCCGCGCTGCCGTGGTGCACGACGGCCGCCACCCGGGCGAACAGGGCCGACTGGTTGACCTCACCGACCGCGATGCAGTCGTCCTGATCGTCGATCAGCTCCAGCTCGGCCCAGCCCCGGGCGACCACCACCCGGCGACCCTGCGCCCGGACGGCCTCGACGGCCACCCGGGCGAGCTGCTTCGGATCGCTGACGGGCGTGCTGCCGAAGCCCACGTACACCGGCGCCGTACCGGCCTCCAGAAACGCCACCAGCTCGGGCGGGAGCGGGCGTTCGTCCAGCCGGCTCCACGCACCGGTCTGTACGACGCCGAGCTCCGTCGGCCGCCAAGGACTCAGCACCGGGTCCGTCGCCAGCCACGGCCGGTCGGTGAAGGCGTAGTCGCGGACGTTGTCCACCGGTGCCAGGCCGGCCGCCGCCCGGTAGGTGTTGAGCATCTCGCCGAACATCTCGTTGGCGTTCCGGGCATCCAAGTCCCACAGCGCCCGGTTGTCGGCCACCCCCGGTGGCAACGGCCGCCCTCGCCGCGCGGGCGGCGGCTGGTACGGCGACGGCAGGCTGACCGGCTGATGGCTCGCGTGCACGAAGCGGATGCCCAACTTCTCGGCCACCGACCGGGCACCGCCCGTGACCGGCAACGGTCCGGTCGCCACCAGCGCATCGCAGCCCTCGGCCACCGCGCCCACCGTCTCGAACTGAGCGGCCATCAACTCCGACGCCCGCTGCGCCAGTCCCACCGCCGACCCCGGCACCACCGAGGTCACCACCGGCCGCACCGGCCGCCCGGTCGGCACCAACTCCACCCCGACACCGGCCAGCAGCTCCGCGAACTCCTCGTCCGGCGGCGCACACACCCGCACCTCCGCACCCAACTCCCGTAGCCGCACCGCGAGTCCCACCATCGGCTCGACGCTCCCGCGCGCTCCGTACGTCGACAACACCACACGCATCTTCGTGATTCTCATTTCCGCAGGTTCCGGGCCTAGGCCGACGATTCTGCGGCACCACCCGGGTCTTGTCGCAAGCCCCCTGGTGCGCTATAAGTTGAGAGTGGCAAGGAGTGAGTTCCCCTCCTGCCCTTCCCTGCGGGTGCGTAGTCCCCGTAGTCAGGCTCTCCGTCAGGTGCGTTACGGTGCTGGGGTATTGAGCCTCAGTCAGTGCACCGTACCGACCGCAGGAGGGGACCTTCATGCCCGAGCTGGAACTCTCGGCGGGAATCATCGACTACCAGGACACCGGCGGCGACGGCCCGGTCGTCGTCCTGCTGCACGGCGTCGCGATGGACGGTTCGCTCTGGCGCCACGTCGTCGCCGGGCTCCGGGACGACTTCCGCTGCGTCGTCCCCACCCTCCCGCTCGGCGGCCACCGCCGGCCGATGCACCCGGACGCCGACCTGTCGATCCTCGGCGTCGCCCGGCTGGTGGCCGAGTTCCTCGACCGACTCGACCTGCACGACGTCACGCTGGTGCTCAACGACTGGGGCGGCGCCCAGAGCCTGGTCGCCAACGGCCGCACGGCCCGCATCGGACGGCTCGTCCTCACCTCCTGCGAAGCCTTCGACAACTACCCGCCCGGTCTCCCCGGCCGCAACCTGGTCGCCTCCGCCAGGCTGCCCGGCGGACTGGCCCTCGCCTTCAACCTGCTCCGCCTCAAGCCCCTCCGCCGACTCCCGATGACCTGGGGCCGGATGACCAAGCGACCGGTCCCACCCGGCGTCATGGACGCCTGGTTCCGGCCTCTCCTCAGCTCCCCCGCGATCCGCCGCGACCTGCGCAAGTACGTCCTCAGCACCCCACCCCGGGCCGACCTGCTCGCCTGGTCCGAAGCCCTCCGCACCTTCGACCGCCCCACCCTGGTCGCCTGGGCCACCGAAGACCGCGTCATGCCCCTCTCCCACGCCCACCGCCTGGCCGAAATCCTGCCCCACGCCGAACTCGTCGAGATCCCCGACAGCTACACCCTCATCCCCGAGGACCAGCCCGCCGCCCTCACCGCCCACCTGCGGGACTTCCTCTCCGCCGGGCGGTGAGCCGCCTCCTCCCAGTCGCAGCACGTTCAGCCACGCCTGACGGACAGTCCGCAGAGTTCGGCATGCGGCGGCCGTGCTGCTCGCCACCGTAAACGAATGGCTGCGGGACACACCTCGCTGCGATCATGCAGCGGTGAACGATGGACTGCCCGACGGCTGGACGATCGAACGAGTGCGCTCCGTTTCAGGGGACGCCGAAGCAGTCCCCCTGTCCCTCGAACGCCTCGTCGTGCTCGAAGAACACGGCCGCGCGGACTACACCCCACTCCGACCCGACGTCATCCTCTCCTTCCACGGCCTGTGCCTCGTCCAGGCTGACGACGACTGGTTCATGGGGGACCTCGGCACCGACGGTTCCATCATCTGCTGGTCCTCCTACGGCACCGACCTGGGTGAAGCCATCCAAGGATTGTGACGTCCGCCAAGAACGCCACCGCTCCGGCACCTCTGTTGCGATGACCTGAGCCGAAGTCACCAGGCCGTGACGTCGGGGCTGACGGTGGGCAGGGCCCACGGTTCCACCCTGCCCCCGACCAGGTCGGCCAGGAACTGAACGGCTCCGCCCGTGTAGTGCCACCATGCGGAACTCCGCGAGGCGACCGTGACAGTCCACTCCGCCGGCCCGGCCTCACTGGTGGTCCACAGGAAGAGGTCCCCACTGTTCGAGCTGGCCCAGGGAAGCAGACCGCCCGGGGCGGGGTAGGGGTGGAGCGGCACGGCCAGGTCGGCGTCCGTGCACCACTCCTCGATGATCTCCAACATGTCGCGCAGGCCCTGCATCCAGGAGTGCTCACCGCCGGGATCTGGGCCACCGAGGCCAAGGAAGTCCCCGATAACCAAGGCCGGGTAGCGCTCACAGAGGAGCTTGTAGTCCTCGGGCAGGGCGATGCCCAACTCGGCTTCCACGACCTGCCAGTTGAGGCTCCTGGCCTCCTGCAACCGCAACGATGCCAGGTTCGGGACAGAATTCTCCAGCTCCGCGATCGCCTCTTCAGGGTCGGTCAGCCGACGAACCGGAGCTTGCGTACCAGCGAAGTCATCCATGCGAGCAGAGTGTCAGGGTGGTACGACAAGGTCGGCTCAGCCCCTACCCCGAACGTCCGACCACCCGTCGACCGCCATCTCAGCGGTAGCGGTAGTCCAGCTCCATCTCCGCCCAGACCACCTTGCCGTCCTTCGTCTGCCGGGTCCCCCACCGGTGGGCCAGTTCGCTCACCAGGTGCATGCCCCGCCCGCCCTCGTCCTCCTCCGCCGAGGGCCGCAGTCGCGGTGCCTGGCCGCCGGAGTCGGCCACCTCGACCGTGAGCGTACGGTCGCGGAACAGCCGCAGCCGCCGCGGTGCGTCGGCGTGCAGCAGCGCGTTCGTGACGAGCTCACTGACCAGCAGCTCGGCGAACTCGGAGAGGGCGGTGAGGCCCCACTCCTCGAGCGTCCGGCGGGTGAAGCGGCGGGCCCGGCTAGGGGCCGGGGGATCGGCAGCGCCCGGGCCATGATCATGGCGATGTCGTCCTCGGTCCCGTCCACGACCAGTGCGGCGAGCGCCGCGTCGCAGCTCTCCTCCAGCGTCCGGCCGTGGCCGGCCAGGGTCTGGGCCAGTATGCCGATGCCGTGGTCGATGTCCTCGCCGCGGCGCTCCACCAGGCCGTCGGTGTAGAGGGCCAGCAGGCTGCCCTCGCGCAGCGTGAACTCGGTGCTCTCGAAGGCCACTCCGCCCACCCCGAGCGGGACGCCCGGCGGCAGGGTGAGCGCCCGGGAGGTGCCGTCCGGGGCGACCCGGACCGGCGGGAGGTGGCCGGCCGAGGCGATCGTGCAGGTGCCGTCCACGGGGTCGTAGACCGCGCAGATGCAGGTGGCGAACTGGCCCTCGCCGATGCCCATCGCGGTCTCGTCCAGCCGGGTCAGCACCTGGTCCGGTGGCATGTCCAGGGTGGCCAGCGTCCGGGCCACCGTACGGAGTTGACCCATCGTCGCCGCGGCCCGGATGCCGTGGCCCATCACGTCGCCGACCACCAGCGCGACCCGTCCGCAGGACAGCGGCACCACGTCGAACCAGTCSCCGCCCACCTCGCTCACCACGCTGCTCGGCAGGTACCGGTACGCGATCTCCAGGCCGATCGTGCGGTGGATCTCCTGCGGCAGCAGGCTGCGCTGCAGGGTGAGCGCGGTCTCCCGCTCGCGCCGGTAGAGCCGGGCGTTGTCGAGGGCGATCGCGGTCCTGGCGACCAACTCCTCGGCCAGCGCCACGTCGGCCGCGGTGAACGGCTCGGGGTTGCGCATCCGGACGAACTCCGAGCCGCCGAGCACCATGCCGCGGGCCAGGATCGGCACCATCAGGTAGGAGTGGATGCCCGCCCTGACCCCGGGCCCGACCCGGGACTGCTCGTTCACCAGCGCCGACAGCACCTGCTCGTCCACGTGCGGCCGCAGCAGCGGGCGCCCGCTGCGCAGGCACTCGGTGTAGACCCGCTTGGAGTCGTACTCCGAGGTGGCCCCGACCGCGTCCGCCGCGATGGTCATGCCCGACTCGTACGCCTCGCCGACCGCCACCGCCCGCAGCTGGACGCCCCGGTCCGGCTGCAGATATGACGGTTCCTCACCTCGGAGCACCGGCTCCAGCAGGTCCACCGTGGCGAAGTCGGCGAATCTCGGGATCACCGCCTCGATCAGCTCCTCGGCGGTGCGCTGGAGGTCCAGCGTGGTGCCGATCCTGGCGGTGGCCTCGGCCAGCAGGGCCAGCCGCTCCTGGGCCCGGGAGGCCCGGGCCTCGGCCTGGAACCGTTCGGTCACGTCGATGATCGAGGAGCTCACTCCGAGCACCCGCCCGGTGGAGTCCTCCAGCCGGAAGTAGGACGCGGACCAGGCCCGCTCCCGGCGCGGGTCGCCGGGGGTGCGGCCGTGCGAGCGGGCGTCCACCACCGGCTGGCCGGTGGCCAGCACCTGGCGCATCACCCCCTCGATCTCCGCGCTGTTGATGCCGGGCAGGATGGCGCTGATCCGCCGTCCGAGGTGTTCGTCGACGGTCAGGCCGTTGATCCGGGCCAGTGCGTCGTTCAGCCGGACGTAGCGCAGCTCGGTGTCGTAGACCGCCATGCCGATCGGCGACTGGGTGAAGATGCCGTCCAGCACCGCGAGGTCGCCCTCGACCTGGCGCAGCGAGCCGACGTCGGAGGCGGTCGCCAGCAGCAGCCGGACGCCGCCGGGGCCGACGATGGGATAGGTGTGGAACTCCAGTTCCACCAGATGGCCGTCCCGGTGCCGGATCGGGAAGACCCCGGACCAGCCCTTGCCCGCCATGATCTGCTCGAACAGCTCGAAGGCCCGTCGGCGGGACTCCTCGGGGACCAGCAGCTGGGCGGCGTAGCGGCCGACCGCCTCCCCCGCCGGGTAGCCGGTGAGTGCCTCGGCGTCCTCGCTCCAGTGCAGGATCCGGCCGTCGCCCTCGACCAGGGCGGTCGCCAGCGGGACCAGCCGGTGGCCCTCCAGCCGGTGGTCCAGTGCCGGGTGCCCCTCCGGACGCGGCGAAGCGGCACCTGCCGCGGGGCCGGTGCCGTCCGGTACGTTGCGCTCGCTGCCTTGCATGATCAGGGGATCACCTGTCAGATACCTTCCCCGGTGTGGCCAGGGCGAATCGGCTTCCACCAGACTGCACGGCGGTGGAGAGTGCGGCTACTGCTGGTCCGTCAGGTGGGGTACACCGTCAAGACGGCTGAGCTTTTCAGGTGATCAGCACGGCGTCCAGAGTTCTGGCCCACTGACGTACCACTCCGGCCCGGCGCGGGCCGTCGTCGGTGAGCAGATTGGCCAGTCCGAGCCCCCGGGCGAGGTCCAATGTGGCCTGAACGGTCTCCCGGGCACCGGGATGCGACTCGTCGGCGCCGAGGAACTCGACCGCCGCCCGGTGCGCCTCCCGGCCGAGGTGGTTCTCCAGCGCGACGATCCGCTCCCGCAGCGCCTGCTCGGTGGCCGCCGCCACCCACAGGTGCAGCGCGGCCCGGAACAGCGGCCCGGTGTACAGCCGGACGATCAGCTCGACCACCGCCTCGGTCCGCCCCTCGCCCGGCGGCGGCAGCTCCTCGGTGTCGGCCCTGACGGCCGCCAACCGCTGCTCGGTGACGTACTCGACGGCGGCGGTGAAGAGGTCCTCCCGGGTCGGGAAGTGGTGCTGGGCCGCACCCCGGGTGACCCCGGCCCGCTCGGCCACCACCGCGACCGTGCTGCCGTTCCAGCCCAGCTCGGCCAGGCACTCCACGGCGGCCTCCAGCAGCCGGCGCCGGGTGGCCCGGCTGCGGTCCTGCTGCGGGGTACGAGCGGCTTGGGTCGTCATCCCGGCCTTCCTCCGTTGCCTGCGGTCCGTACTGCCTGCGGGCTTCACTGCCTACCGCCAGTACCGGCCGCCAAGGTCGTGCGATCCCGCCGATCCTGCCAGACCGGCGGGACCGCACACCGCTCAGGTGCGGTCGCGCAGCTGACGGCGGAGGATCTTCCCGGCCGCCGACTTGGGCACCTGGTCGATGAACTCGACCGCCCTGACCTTCTTGTACGGCGCCACCTGGCCGGCCACGAAGTCGTTGACCTGTTGCTCCGTCAGTTCGCTGCCGGGGGTGCGGACCACGAACGCCTTCGGCCGTTCCTCGCCGTCCGTCCCGGTCACCCCGATCACGGCGGCGTCGGCCACCTCGGGATGGGTGAGCAGCAGGGCCTCCAGTTCGGCGGGAGCGACCTGGTAGCCCTTGTACTTGATCAGCTCCTTCACCCGGTCCACCACGAACAGGTACCCCTGTTCGTCCACCACGCCGACGTCCCCGGTGTGCAGCCAGCCCTCCGGGTCGATCATCGCGTCGGTCTCGCTCTTCCGGCCGAAGTACCCCTGCATCACCTGCGGCCCCCGGAACAGGAGTTCGCCACGCTCGCCGACCCCGAGCTCGGTGCCGGAGCCGTCCAGCGCGGTGACCCGCAGCTCGGTGGAGGCGACCAGCCGGCCGACCGTCCCGGCCGGCGGGTTCGGGTCGTCCAGGGGCACCACGTGGGTGACGGGCGAGAGCTCGGTCATCCCGTACCCCTGGTGGATCCGCTCCAGGCCGAGCCTGCGGGCGGCGGCCGCGGCCAGGTCGGCGTCCAACGGGGCGGCGGCGCTCAGCACGTACCGGATCGAGGAGAGGTCGTACTGGTCGACCAGCGGGTGCTTGGCCAGGGCCAGCACGATCGGCGGGGCGACGAACACCCCTTCGATCCGCTGGTCCTGGATGGTGCGCAGGAACTGCTCGAGGTCGAAGCGCGGCAGCACCACCACGGTCGAACCGCACCGGAGCGGGTGGTTCAGCAGCGAGGTCAGCCCGTAGATGTGGAAGAAGGGCAGCACGGCCAGGATGCGTTCGCCCTGCCCCGTGGCGTGCACCGCGTCGGTCTGCAGCAGGTTGCTGCTGATGTTGCGGTGACTGAGCATCACGCCCTTGGGCAGGCCGGTGGTGCCGCTCGAGTACGGCAGTACGGCGATGTCGGTGGCCGGGTCGATCTCGGGGCTGGGCTCGGGCCCGGTGCAGGCCAGCAGGTCGGTCAGCGAACGGCGGCCCTCGGCCTGGTCGCAGACGAAGATCTCCTCGATCGGGCTGCCCTCGGCCGCCAGCGCGTAGGCGGCCTCGGTGGCGACCGGGAGGAAGAGCGAGATGGTGATGATCCAGCGGGCCCCGCTGTCCCGGAGCTGCCCGGCCAGTTCGGCGGCCGTGCTGAGCGAGCTGACCGTGGTGACGATCGCGCCCGCCCGGGTGGCGCCGTAGAAGGCGACGGGGTAGGCGATGGTGTTCGGGCTGAACAGTGCGATCCGGTCGCCCTTGCGCACCCCGGCCTCGGCCAGGCCCGCCGCGCAGCGCCGGCTGGCGCCGTCCAGCTGGGCGTAGCTGACGGACTGTCCGGTGAGACCGTCGATCAGGGCCGGTACGTCCGCGTGGGCGGCGAAGTCGCCGAACACCGCGTCGTGGATCGGCAGGTCGAGCGGCTCGATGTCGGGGTAGTCGCTGCGGAACGCCATAGGTGCCTCCTGAGCGGGCGGTGGGGCGGGCCCTCCTAGAGTGGCGGCTGACGGCCGGGGCGGACAGGGTGCCGACATCGCTCAGGCGGGGTCGAACGCCTGCGGGTAGACGAACTCGCCGCGCAGCGTGGACCGGTAGGCCGCCGGCGGGCGCACCTGGAAGAACCGGCCCCAGGTCGGGTCCGGTGCTGTGATGCCGTACTCGGTGCTGGGCCGAAAGCCGTACGTCTGATCAGCACCGGCACAGTGTGGGTTCAGCGCCCTGCGGCGCAACGGATTTACAGTGGGATCGCCGCACCAGGTCCTACCGGCCCTCCGCAGGCGTGCAGGCGCCGCTTCTGGACCCGGCCGGGGCAGCCACCGGCCGCCGGACCGGCTCCGCTCATCAACTCCGGCGGCGACTGCTCCGCGTCGCCCTCGACAGGTCGTCAAGTTCGGCGACGCGTGCCCCCGAGCACGGCCGGCCCGTCCGGGGGTACCCGAACCGCCGAAGCCCGTGCGGACGGCACAGGAAACTGACAGGCTGTCAGCTCCCTGTGAGTCTGAGCTTCTAGGCGAAGGATGTACTCCATGCCCGTCCACACCCACCCCCGTCCCACCGTGCGCGGAGTGTTCGTGCTGGCCACCGCAGCCTTGCTGTCCGTCGGGCTGGCCGGGTGCTCCGGTGGGGACGACGACACCTACAAGACCTGGGTCGCCGAGGGAGGCAGGGAGCACACCTTGGCAATCGGCAAGGACATCATCACGCTGATATCGCTTTCCGGGGAGGGCCGCAGCAGCACCGCCCACCGCTGCCAGGAGGTGCTCGACCACGTGAAGGCGGCGAAGGCGTACCGGAAGCTGCCCGACGAGACCGCCCGGGGCTACTGGGAGACGGCGCTCGACAAGGTGGAGAGCACCGCCACGCACTGCGTGCAGAACAAGAACGAGGGCATGACCGGTGGCACGGTCCTCTCCGAGGCGGCCGAGGCGCAGAGTGCGTTCAGCTCGCTGACCATCAGCATCCACCGGCTCACCAAGTCCAACTCCTGAGGTCCGGACCAGACGGCGGTACAGGCCGGCCCGCGCTTGCGCGGCCACCGACAGGTCAGGGGCCGCTCCGAGCTAGCTGGGCCAGCGGGGGCCGCCGGAGCTTCCTGACTGCTGGCTAGGCGCAACGGTGAACGCTCACCGATACGCGCGGCGGGCGGAGGGGATCCGATGGCCGGGTGAAGACCCGCTGCGCCGGGCGGCAAGACACGCTGGGTGGTCGAGCGGACCTTCGCCTGGCTCCACCAGTTCAGGCGCTTGCGCATCCGCTACGAGATACGTCCCGACCTCCACCTCGGCCTGCTCCAACTCACCTGCAGCATCATCTGCTTGAGACGACTCCGAACCTCATTCTGAACGATCAGAAAAACCGGGGGTATCCATGGAGGTCCCCTATGATCGCCCGATGACACTCGACGCGGCCTTGGCCGAGCTCATCGAACAGAGCGACTCCGCGGCCGCCATGGAGCGGGTCGTCCGCACCCTGGTGGCCGAGGGCGTGTTCGTACCGGTCCATCCAGACGGCACGCTGTACTACCTGACGCACAAGGACGGCACTGCGGCACTCCAGATCTGCACCACCGCAGCGGCGGTGCAGCACGTGGAGGGCGCCGCGGACACCTTCTACGCCGATGCGCTGCGGTTGCTGGAGGTTGTCCGCGAGATCGGGGCCAGGCGTCTGCTGGTCACCAGCTCGGACGGCTGGCGGATCGAGGTCCCGGCCTCCCGCCTTTTCGGGACGGTCTCCGAGCACGGCATACCGGGCAAGGGACAGATGATCAGGCTGACCTGGTCCACCCACCCGCTGGCCGTGGCCCTGCGGGACTCCGTCTTCCGCCGCCTGCGCGAGTTTCCGGACATCCACTGTGTCTGGGTGTCCTGGGCCCGCTGGCTCGACACCGGCCACGAGCAGCTGATGGTGCACATGGCCGTCAGCGACGAGCTTCCGTCGCTCGCCGCCAAGCGGCTGATGGACGTCCTGCTCACGCAGGAGATCACCCTCGGCGATGCCGACCCGTCGCTCACCATGCTCGCGCTCCACCGGGTGACCCACGCGGACAGCATCGCCGGCCTGGACCGGAACGGGCTCGACACCATCCGGATCGACCACTCCACCGGGCGGATCGAGCTGATCTCGCGCGAGTACGACGACCCGGCGGCAGCCGAAGCCGCCCGCCGGGCCCTCGCCGATCAGCAACAGCGTGACGCCTGGCCGGACGCGGAGCAGGCGCAGCAGGTGGGACAGCGCCCGCGCCGCTGGTGGCAACGGTCCTGACGGTCCGTCAGTACGAGCGTGGCAGCCCCAGGGTGTGCTGGGCCACGTAGTTGAGGATCATCTCCCGGCTGACCGGGGCGATCCGGCTGACCCGGGTCGCGGTCAGCAGTGCGGCCAGCCCGTACTCCTGGGTGAGCCCGTTGCCGCCCAGCGTGTGCACCGCCTGGTCCACGGTGTGGCAAGCCGCCTCGGCGGCCGCGTACTTGGCCATGTTGGCGGCCTCACCGGCCTCCACGTAGTGGCCCTGATCATAGAGTCCGGCGGCCTTGAGCATCATCAGCCGGGCGAGTTCGATCTCGATCGCACACTGGGCCAGCGGGTGCGCGATCGCCTGGTGGGCGCCGATCGGGGTGTCCCAGACGGTACGGGTGCGGGCGTAGTCGGTGGCGGTGGCGAGCGCCTGGCGGGCCAGGCCAAGAGCGAACGCGGCGGTCATCACCCGCTCCGGGTTGAGCCCGGCGAACAGCTGCTCGAGACCGGCGTCCTCGGCCCCGACCAGGGCCTCGGCGGGCAGCCGTGCGTCGTCCAGGAAGACCTCGAACTGCTTCTCTGCGGTGACCAGTTCCATCGGTATCGCCCGGTACTCGAAGCCCGGCGTCTCGCGCGGCACCACGAACAGCGCGGGCTTCAGCCGCCCGGTGCGGGCGTCCTCGGTGCGGGCCACGAAGAGCACCGCGTCGGCGTGGTCGATGCCCGAGATGAACACCTTGCGGCCGGTGAGCAGCCAGTCGTCGCCGTCCCGGCGGGCGGTGGTGGTCAGCCGGTGCGAGTTGGAGCCCGCGTCCGGCTCGGTGATGCCGAAGGCCATCCGGCGGCTGCCGTCGGCGAGTCCGGGCAGCCAGGCCAGCTTCTGCTGCTCGGTGCCGTAGCGTGCGATCACCGTGCCGCAGATCGCGGGCGAGACGATCATCATCAGCAGTGGGCAGCCTGCGGTGCCGAACTCCTCCAGGACGATGGCCAGTTCGGTGATTCCGGCGCCCCCGCCGCCGTACTCGACGGGCAGGCTGACCCCGAGGTAGCCGGCCTTCCCCGCCTCCGCCCAGAGCTCGTCGACGGGCTCCCCCGCGCGGGCCTTGCGGCGGAAGTACTCGGGGCCGTAGCGACGGGCGAGGTCGCCGACGGCTCGGCGCAAGGCCTGGTGCTCCTCGGGTTCGACCGGGTTGAGCAGCGGTGCGGACATGGCGAAGGTCCCTTCCGTGCGTTGGGGTTCTGATCAGAGGTGGTCGTGCGGTCGGACGACGGCCAACAGGGTTCCGGGCTCGACCTGTTGGCCGACGCCCACCCGTAGTTCGGTGAGTACGCCGTCGGTGGGCGCGCTGACCCGGTGTTCCATCTTCATCGCCTCCAGCCAGAGCAGCGGCTGCCCGGCGGTGACGTGGTCGCCGGGCGCGGCGGCCGTCCGGGTGACGGTGCCGGGCATCGGTGCGAGCAGTGCGCCGGGGGTAGGTTCGGCCTGTGGTTCGGGCAGGCGCGGCAGTGCGGTCAGGGTGACGGCACCGGTGGGTCCGTCCAGGTGCAGGGTGCTGCCGTACCGGGCGATCCGGTAGGTGTGGGTCCGGCCCTCGGCCCGCAGGGTGACCAAGTCGGGCCGGGCGTCGACCAGTTCGACACCGGGATGACCCTGCAGTCCGTCCCGGGTCAGGCGGTGGCGCACCTCGTACTCGGTGCCGTCGCCCGCCCGGTAGTGCCTGATCTCCGGCTGCGAGGGCAGGTTGCGCCAGCCCGGGGGGAACGGCGAGGTGCCCGCCTCCGACAGTGCGGCCGCGAGCGCGGGCAGCGCGAGGCTCTCGCCCTTGCTGCCGAGGTCGTGCTCGTGCTCGGCCAGGAAGCCGGTGTGCAACTCCCCCGCCAGGAAGGCAGGGTGGCGCAGCGCCGCGACCAGCAGTGCCCGGTTGCTGCCGGGGCCGTGGATCCGGGCCCGGCTCAGCGCGGTGGCCAGCAGCCGGGCGGCAGCGGGCCGGGTGGGCGCCCAGGCGATCAGCTTGGCGAGCATCGGGTCGTAGTGCGGGCCGATCTCGGTGCCGTCGGTCACCCCGGAGTCCAGCCGCAGGCCGGTGTCCCGCTCTCCGGTGCCGAACTCGACCGAGACGCCCGCCACTTCGAGCAGGTGCAGGGTGCCGGTCCTGGGCTGCCAGTCCTGTTCCGGGTCCTCGGCATACAGCCGGGCCTCGATCGCGTGGCCCCTGGTGGGCGGCGGCTCGGCGGGCAGCGCCTCGCCCTCGGCGATCCGGAGCTGGAGGGCGACAAGGTCGAGGCCGGTGACGCACTCGGTGACCGGGTGTTCGACCTGGAGGCGGGTGTTCATCTCCAGGAACCAGCACCGGCCTTCGGGGGTTACCAGGAACTCGGCCGTCCCGGCCCCTCGGTAGCCGATCGCCCGGGCGGCGGCGGTCGCGGCCCGGTGCAGCTCGGTCCGGAGCGCCTCGCCGAGCCCGGGCGCCGGGGCCTCCTCGATCACCTTCTGATGCCGTCGCTGGAGCGAGCAGTCCCGGTCGCCGACCACCCAGACCGTGCCGTGGGCGTCCGCGAGCAGCTGGACCTCGACGTGCCGCCCGTTCGGCAGGTAGGGCTCGCAGAACACCTCGTCGTCCCCGAAGGCTCCCGCCGCCTCCGCCCGAGCTGCGGCCAACGCGGCAGGCAGCTCGGCGAGTTCGTGGACGATCCGCATGCCCCGGCCGCCTCCTCCCGCCGCCGCCTTCACCAGCAGCGGCAGGTCGGCGGCGGTCGGTTCGGCCGGGACCGAGAGCACCGGTACCCCGGCCGCCGCCATCAGCCGTTTCGCCTCGGTCTTCGATCCCATCGCGGCGATCGCCTCGGCGGGCGGGCCGATCCAGGTCAGCCCGGCGGCCTGCACCGCCGAGGCGAACTCGGCGTTCTCCGACAGGAATCCGTAGCCCGGGTGGACCGCGTCCGCCCCGGCGGTGAGTGCTGCGGCGATCAGCAGGTCGGCCCGCAGGTAGGTCTCGGCGGGCGCGGCTCCCGGCAGCCGGACGGCGGTGCCGGCCTCCCGGACGTGCGGGGCGTCGGCGTCCGGGTCGGAGTGCACGGCCACCGTGGCGATGCCCAGGTCCCGGCAGGTCCGGAAGACCCGGCGGGCGATCTCGCCCCGGTTGGCGACCAGTACGGAGGTGATCATGGGTCAGGTCCCTTACATCCGGAAGACGCCGTAGCCGCGCGCGCCCTCGACCGGGGCGCTGTGGATCGCGGACAGGCAGATACCGAGCACGGTGCGGGTGTCGCGGGGGTCGATGACCCCGTCGTCGTAGAGCCGGCCGGAGAGGAAGACCGGCAGCGACTCGGCCTCGATCTGCTGCTCGACCATGGCCCGGATGGTGGCGTCGGCCTCCTCGTCGTACGGCATCCCCTTCGCCGCCGCCGACTGCCGGGCCACGATCGACAGCACCCCGGCCAGTTGCTGAGGCCCCATCACCGCCGACTTGGCGCTCGGCCAGGCGAACAGGAAGCGCGGCTCGTACGCCCGCCCGCACATCCCGTAGTGCCCGGCCCCGTACGAGGCCCCGACCAGCACCGAGAGGTGCGGCACCTTGCTGTTGGAGACCGCGTTGATCATCATCGCGCCGTGCTTGATGATGCCGCCCTGCTCGTACGCCTGGCCGACCATGTAGCCGGTGGTGTTGTGCAGGAAGAGCAGCGGCCGGTCGCGCTGGTTGGCGAGCTGGATGAACTGGGCGGCCTTCTGTGACTCCTCGCTGAACAGCACGCCCTGGGCGTTGGCCAGGATGCCGACCGGGTAGCCGTGCAGCTCGGCCCAGCCGGTCACCAGGCTCGGCCCGTAGCGCGGCTTGAACTCGTCGAAGTCCGAGCCGTCGACGATCCGGGCGATCACCTCGCGCGGGTCGAACGGCACCTTGAGGTCGCCCGGCACCAGACCGAGCAGCTCCTCCTCGGCGTACTTGGGCGGCGCGGCGGTCGGGTCCGGATCGGGGCCCGTCTTGCGCCAGTGCAGGCGGTGCACGATCCGGCGGGTGATCCGCAGCGCGTCGTGCTCGTCCTCGGCCAGGTGGTCGGCCAGGCCGGACACCCGGGCGTGCATCTCGGCACCGCCGAGCGACTCGTCGTCGGCGTCCTCGCCGGTGGCCATCTTCACCAGCGGCGGGCCACCGAGGAAGACCTTGGCCCGCTCGCGCACCAGCACGGTGTGGTCGGACATCCCCGGCACGTACGCGCCGCCCGCCGTCGAGTTCCCGAACACCACCGCCACCGTCGGCACACCGGCGGCGGAGAGCCGGGTGAGGTCGCGGAACAGCGCCCCGCCGGGGATGAAGATCTCCTTCTGGCTGGGCAGATCGGCCCCGCCGGACTCCACCAGACTGACCAGCGGAAGCCGGTTGTGCAGCGCGATCTCGTTGGCCCGCAGCGCCTTGCGCAGCGTCCAGGGGTTGCTGGCCCCGCCGCGTACCGTCGGGTCGTTGGCGGTGATCACGCACTCGGTGCCCTCGATCACGCCGATCCCGGTGACCAGCGCGGCACCGACCGGGTAGTCGCTGCCCCAGGCCGCCAGCGGGGACAGCTCCAGGAATGGCGAACCAGGATCGACCAGCAGCTCGATCCGCTCCCGGGCCGGCAGCTTGCCCCGACTGCGGTGGCGCTCCAGGTACTTGGGGCCGCCCCCGGCCAGCGCCTTGGCGTGCTCGGCGTCCAGCGCGGTCAGCTTGTCCAGCATCGCGGCCCGGTTGGCGTGGTACTCAGGACCGGCCGGATCGAGGTGGGTCGGCAGCGTGGTCACAACAGTTCCTCCGGGAGGTCGACGTGCCGGGAGCGGAGCCACTCGCCGAGCGCCTTCGCCTGCGGGTCGAAGCGGTGCTGGGCGGCGACGCCCTCGCCGAGCAGTCCGGTGATCACGAAGTTGACCGCGCGCAGCTCCGGGAGCAGCTGCCGGTCGATCGGCAACTCGGCGGTCTCCGGCAGGAGTTCGCGCAGCCTCTGCACCGTCAGGTGGTGCGCCAGCCAACGCCAGCCGGGGTCGGTACGGGCCCAGACGCCGAGATTGGCGTCGCCGCCCTTGTCGCCGCTGCGGGCGCCGAAGGCATGGCCGAGCGGCACCCGCCGGGTCGGGCCCTCGGGCGGCGGGGGTGGCAGCGGCGGGTCCTCAACCCGCTCGATCGGGCGGGTGAGCGGGGCCTCCGGGATCTCCCGGTGGGTGCCGTCGGGGAGCAGCGCCCGGTGCGGGACGCTCGCCGCGTCGACGTAGGTCGTCTCGAAGACGCCGTACGGGGCGGCCGGTCCGGGCGGCGCGGTGAGGTGGAAGCCCGGGTAGCCTGCCAGACCGAGCTCGACGACGGCTGTGGTAAACGCTCTACCCACCGCCTCCTGGTCGCGGTCCTTGACGGCGAGCCGGAGCAGCGCGGAGGCGGTCTCCTCGGTGGCGGCGTCCTGGTGGTCGGTACGGGCCAGCGTCCAGCGCACCTCGGCCGCCTGGACAGAACGTTCCAGTTGACGCCGGATCAGCTCCGCCTTGCGCTCGATGTCCAGCCCCGTGAGCACGAACACCACCTCGTTCCGCCAGCCGCCCAGCCGGTTCAGCCCGACCTTGAGGGTCGGCGGCGGCGCCTCCCCGCGCACCCCGCTGATCCGCACCCGGTCGGGCCCGTCCGCGGTCAGCCGGACGGTGTCCAGCCGGGCCGTCACGTCCGGGCCCGGGTAGCGGGCACCCGAAGTCTCGTACAGCAGCTGGGCGGTGACCGTCCCGACCGTGACGGCACCGCCGGTGCCCGGGTGCTTGGTGATCACGCTGGATCCGTCGGCGTGCAGCTCGGCGAGCGGGAAGCCGGGGTGGGTCACGTCGTGCTCGTGGAAGAACGCGTAGTTCCCGCCGGTCGCCTGTGCCCCGCACTCCAGCACATGGCCCGCCACCACCGCCCCCGCCAGCGCGTCGAAGTCCTGTGCGCCCCAGCCGAAGTGCGCGGCCGCCGCCCCGGAGACCAGCGCCGCGTCCGTGACCCGTCCGGTCACCACCAGGTCGGCCCCGGCCCGCAGGCACTCGGCGATACCCTGACCCCCGAGGTAGGCATTGGCCGCCAACAGCCCCCCGGGCAGCCCCGGCCGGCCGATCAGGTCGTCCCCCTCGACCACCCCCAGCCGGACCGGCACCCCCTGCTTGGCCGCCAACTCCCCGATCGCCTCGGCGAGTCGGCCCGGGTTCAGCCCACCCGCGTTGACCACGATCCGCACGCCCCGATCCGCCGCCAGCCCGAGACACTCCTCCAACTGCCGAAGAAAGGTCCGGGCATACCCCAGGCCGGGATCCTTCAGCCGGTCCCGGGCCAGGATCAGCATGGTCAGCTCGGCCAGATAGTCCCCGGTGAGCACGTCCAACGGCCCACCGGTCAGCATCTCCCGCATCGCCTCGAAGCGATCCCCGTAGAACCCCGAGGCATTCCCGATCCGCAGCACCTTGGCCTCCCCAGCCGGCTCCGCTCCACCCACGGGCAGCAGCGTGACAGGACGTCAGGAACAAATCAAGCACGCATGCTTGTTCTGTTTCCGACTACGGGCCGCAGCCTGTGACTCAGCAGGCCACCTGTCGTGTCAGGGCGGAATCTGTCGACTGTGGCTGCGGGGACTGCACGGCGCCGGTGAGCCGTGACACGCTGGTTGGAACCCGCGCCGACGTCCTGACCGCCGTCTACCACGTGCAAGGGCGGCAACTCCCCCCGTTCCTGATCGCTCGCTGTGACGCTCACCCGGTTCGGAGTACGTCGTTGCCCGCGAACGTCAGGAACACCAGGACCTGCGTCACGCCACCGGCTAGCGCTGCAGCGTCAGCACGCCCGGCCGGTACGGCAGGAGGCCGTAGTCCGTGCCGTCGGTGCCGGGGTCGCGCCCCTGGTAGAGGAACTGCAAATTGCAGGGGTCGATGGTCTTGGTCTGGTCGGGGTTGGTGCGAACCAGGTCGCCGTGGCTGATGTCCCTGGTCCAGGTGGTGCCACTGTTGGCACTGCCGGCGAAGGGGTTGGTCACGGTGTCGGCCTGCGGTGTCCAGGTGCCGTCGAGGCTGGTGGCCGTGAACGAGCGGAAGTAGCGACCGTACCCCGTATAGTTCTGGGCCTCGACGATCATGAGGTACTGGTTCTGACCCTGGACCTTGTAGACCTCCGGCGCCTCGAACAGGTTGAGCGCCGTGTCGCTCATGATCTTCGTGGACGACGAACCGAAGCTGCCCGGGAAGCTGCCGATGGGCATGCTGGACCGGTAGATGTCGCCCTCATCGTTGGCGAAGAACATGTACATGTTCGTGTCGTCGCCGATGAGGGTCACGTCGAGGGGGCCCCCCTTCGGGAGGGTGCCCGTGAACAGCTCCTGCTGCGCGGACCAGCCGTTGGGGTTGGTGGGGTCGCTCGAGGTCCGGTAGGAGAAGGCGTATGGCCAACCCCCGTTGTAGGCGAGCACCCAGAGGTTCTTCGGGGCGAAGTAGAACAGCGTCGGCGCGATGCCATCGAAGGGAATCGTGCTCTGGGTGGCCGTGGCCATGTCGGACCAGTTCGTGAAGGGGCTGAAGGTCGTCAATCCCCACCTCCCGTCGTTACCGGCGAGGGTGTTGTGCGTCGTGGCATAGACGATGTGCTTGCCGTTGTGGACGACGCTGGTGAAGTCCTTGAGCGAGGCCCACCCCGACTTCGGCTGCGCCAGCGGGCCGGTCGAGGTCCAGCGGTAGGTCGACGGAAGAGCGCACGCGCCGGTGCTCCCAACCTGGACGAGTTGCCACTGCTGGTTGCTGCCACCCCAGTCGGCGTACTGGACGATCTTGCCGCCGTCGGCGGTGGAGGCGCCCTGGACCTCGAGGGCCTTGCTGCTGTGRCGGTTCAGCAGGCGGACGTAGCCGTCGGCGGAGTCGGCGAGGCGGAACTGCTGGTTGGTCGCGTTGAGGTCGCTCCACTGGAGGACGTCGGTGCCGTCGGCCGAGGACCAGYYGTAGTCGTCCAGCACCTTGCCGGAGTTACGGTTCTGCAGCCGGTAGTAGCCGCTGCCGGAGTCCAGGAAKCGCCACTGCTGGGCTTCGTTGCTGGACCGGGTCCACTGGACGACGGGCGAACCGTCGGCGGTGGCGAAGTTGTAGTCGTCGAGGGCCTTGCCGCTGTTGCGGTTGACCAGCACGTACCACTTGCCGGTGTCGACCGAGGCCGCCGAGGCCGACGACGGGTTCACCATGGCCAGGAAGCCGGCCACGAAGACCATCGAGAGCAGGGCGGCCATCCGCGGCCGCCATCCTCGCCGTGTCGAGCTTCGTGGGGCTGTACCGAGAGCGTTCATCTGCACCCTCCTAGGGGCGACTTGGGCAGGGGTCGGTCCTTCTCGGTGCGTGCGGACCGGGCACGGCACGTCCGAGGCGGCGGCAGGACGTGACCCCTGCGGGGGTGGGGGAGACCGGATGTCCGACACTTTGTTAGCGCTAACAACTTGAAAGTCGAACATCCGGCGTGTTGCAGGGAGAAAACCATGGGACCCGAGAGGCCGTCAAGTACCGTGCCGCAACCTGTCCGTTACTGAGGCGTCATCAGAATCTCGTCCTGTCAGAGTTGTTGACGNGAGAAAACCATGGGACCCGAGAGGCCGTCAAGTACCGTGCCGCAACCTGTCCGTTACTGAGGCGTCATCAGAATCTCGTCCTGTCAGAGTTGTTGACGAGACAGATGTGAGCGCTCACACTCTTGGGCACCAGCTCAGTGCGCGGCGAACTGGACCCGGGTCGGCTGGACGACATCCGCCTTCAGCGCGATCCCGTCGATCGTCAACTGCTCCCCGTAGATGTCGGTGATCCTGATCGAGCCGCCGCAACCGCCGCCGTCGGCCGCCAGGAAGTAGTTGTAGGCGGTGCGGGGCAGTTGCCGCCAGCCACTGGCGGCACGGACCTCCAGCCGCGCCACCGGATTGCGGTGGTTGATCACCTGGATGCCGCACCAGTAGGGGCTGGACCCGTCCTTGTACCGGATGGAGAGCGTGCCGGACGTGCCGGGGCTCAGCAGGCTCCAGGTGATCGGGATCCGGCCGACCTTGAGATCGGCGAGCTTGGCGAACGCCTGCTGGCTGAGGTCGAGTTGACCCGGTGCGCAGGGCAGCGGGCATACGTTGGTGATCCGGACCGTGATCGAGGCACCGTTCGCGGCACGGACGAGAACGTACGCGCCGCATGCCCTGGACGACTCGTAGTCGGTGGCGTTCATCGCGGCGATCATGAGGTCGTCGCTCGGCCCGAAGAGGCAGGCACCGTTGCCGTCACCGGCCTCGTACGCGGTGGCAACCCCCTTGTAGCTGGCCTTGGGCTGGATGCGTCCTGCCGAGGGCACGGTGGCGGCCGAGCTCTGCGCCGTTGCCGTCGGCGAGGGGCGGACGGTGGCGGTGGTCACGCCGGCGGTCGGGGTCGGGGTCGCCGCCGGGGTCACAGCCGAGCCGGCAACATCGGTCGGCGGAAGGGAACTTGGCGGGGACGGGGTCGTCGCTGCTGCCTCGATGCCGGCGACGGGGGCAGCGGCTGTGGCGACATCGGTTCCGGGGGCGGGGCGCAGCGCCGTCACCGCCAGGCAGACCAGCAGGCCCACCGCGCTCAGCACCGCCGTGGTGCCCAACATCAACCTGCGTGAGCGCCTGCGCTGTCGCGCGGTCTGCCGTGCTGGCTGCTCTGCTGTCTGCCCTGCTGTCTGCATGTCCGTCCGTCCGGAAGATCGAGTCGATGGTCCACTGCCCGGTTGCCGCCGGAGGCGGAAAGGTTGCCGCGAGATTTGCGGATCTGGGAGCGTCCCACGGGGACCGGCGCCTACCGGACGGGCCGGGCGGCACGGATGCCGCGTGGGGACGCCCC
Organism: Kitasatospora sp. Root107; assembly: GCF_001424875.1. Classification (GTDB taxonomy): domain Bacteria; phylum Actinomycetota; class Actinomycetes; order Streptomycetales; family Streptomycetaceae; genus Kitasatospora. The sequence goes on from NZ_LMCT01000026.1 coordinate 101,193, forward strand.
GAGTTCGCGACGACAGGTCTTGTTGAACGCCTGGAGATCGGGAATGCCGACCGAGGCGGCGACGGCGGGGATGGAGAGCGTGGTGGCGCGCAGAAAGTGCCGGGCCCGCTCCATCCGCCGGGCCCGGATGTAGCCGACCACCGTCTCCCCCGTGGCGGCCCGGAACAGCCGGGTCAGGTGGTTGTGGGAGATGCCGACCGCCTTCGCGATCTCCGGCACCGTCAGGGGTTCCGTCAGCCGCGCCTCGATCAGGGCCACTGCGGCTGCCACCGCAGGATGGACGGCCTGCGCGCTCCGCTCCCGTGGCGGGGTGAGCCGGGCGACCCGCCACAGGGCGCCCCACACCTCGGCCACGGCCCGCGGCGGCGTGTGCGGCCAGGCAGCCAGCGCCTGCTGCAACTGCTCGGTGAGCAACGGCAGTTCGGGACCGGCTGACTGGATCACCGGGATACTCGCGGGTGCTCCCCCGGAGCCGAGGCGGAGGTGGACGTAGAGGTGTTCGGAGTGCCCCCGGTAGCGGTAGCGGACCTCGGTCCCGGGCGGTACGAGGCTGACCCGCCCGGGACGGATCGAGTGCTCGGTGCCCCCCACCGTCAAGTCGGCGTCGTAGCCGTACAGATGGAGCTGCCAAAGGTCGGGCAGCAAGAACGTGTCCACCCGGCCGGCCGGCCCGTGCACGCCGATGCCGACGGCGGCGAGAGTCGGAGGTCCGTCGAGACGGGCGAGGGCCGTGTGCATGGTCACGTGTTCTACCACGGTGTCCGCAGCCCGATCCAGAGCCTGATCCTCGATTCACCTGTGCAGGCGGGATGGTGAGAATCGACCACCACTGGGTGAACGCGGCCCACCCGGCAGGGCAGCGGCGGACCTAGCGTGGCCGCCATGGAGAAAAGCCAGGAGCTGCTCAACTCGGTGCAGATGGCGCGCTTCGTCGCGCGCGGAGCCCTGCGACTGGACGCGGTGGTCCCGGCGGAGCTCAACGCCGAGGGCCTGAGGGTACTGGCGGACGACGTGCCGCCGGTGCCGTACGGGACGCCGCTGTCCACGGCCTATCCCGAAGGCACCTTCGTCCGCAGGCTGCTCGAACTGCCGCAGGTCGCAGGGGCGCTGCGCAGCCTGGTGGGGCCCGAGCCGTCGGTGGACCACCACTTCGTGCACACCCGCGAGCCGCACGGCGGCAACGCCCAGGCGCTGCACGGGGACGCCATCATCGACGTCCGGCCGGACGCCTTCGACGTGCAGCTGATGTACTACCCGCAGGCGGTGACGCTGGAGATGGGTGGCACCCTCAGCGTGCCTGGCAGCCACCTGCGCCGGACCAACGAGTCGGACACCGGCCGCTACCAGAACCTGCGCGGCCAGGACCGGCTGGTCTGCCCGGCCGGGACGGTGGTGTTTCTGCACCACGGCATCTGGCACGGGGGCCGGCGCAACGACAGCGACAGGCTGCGCTACATGTTCAAGATTCGCTTCAATCCGACGGTGCGTCAACAGCGCCTGTGGGACACCTCGGATCTCCACGACCCGCAGGTGAACGCTGAGTTGGACACGATGTTCCCGTGGTACGAGGGGGCGACCGGTCGCCTGGAGCGGTACAACCGCATCCTGCTCTGGCGGGCGCTGACCGGCGACGACGGCTACGACCTCGACCACTGGGTGACCCGGGTCTCCAACCGTCCGAAGGAGCGAGCGGTATGACGACCGACTCGGCACGACAGCAGGTGCTGGTGCTCTACCTGTCCGACTCGGCGTTGGACTCGTACGTCGTCGGCTGGGCGCAGTACGACGGCACCGGACGCACCACACCCACCACGGGCGACAGCGACGAGCCGCCGTACGACACGGGGTTGGCGGCGCTCCGGGACGGCTGGCGGCTGTTCCAGGCCGCTCAGCTGATCCCGCCGTACCCGGGCCACGAGTACGACGTCTCCTTCCTCAAACACGAGTTCTTCTTCGAACGGATCGTCGACACACAGGCGCTACCCGCCTGACGGCTCCTCAGGAAGGGGTTGTTCGGCCCAGATCGTCTTGCCCACGGAGCTCTGGCGGCAGCCCCAGCGCTCGGAGACCTGGGCGACGAGCAGCAGTCCGCGGCCGCCCTCGTCGAAGATCCGGGCGCGCCGCAGGTGCGGGGCGGTGTTGCTGCCGTCGGAGACCTCGCAGATCAGCGCGTCGGCGCGGATCAGCCGCAGCTGGATGGGCAGGCTGCCGTAGCGGATGGCGTTGGTGACCAGCTCACTTACGATCAGCTCGGTGGCGAACTCGAGGTCGGACAGCCCCCAGGCGGCCAGCTGTTCGCTCGCTGCCCGGCGGACCCCGGCGACGGCCGCCGGGTCCGCCGGGATCTGCCAGGTACGGACCCGGTCGGCGCCGAGGGTGGAGACGCGGGCCAGCAGCAGGACGATGTCGTCGGCCGGCGGGTCGGTCCGGACCTTGCGCAGCACTTCGTCGCAGATCTCCTCCAGGTCGGCGGCCGGGCGGCGCAGCGCTTCGGTCAGCAGCTCCAGGCCGACATCGATGTCGCGGCCGGGGCCCTCGATCAGGCCGTCGGTGTAGAAGGCGAGCAGGCTGCCCTCGGGCAGGTCGATCCGAGCGGCCTCGAAGGGCAGCCCGCCCAGGCCGAGCGGTGGCCCGGCGGGCAGGTCCACGACCTGTGCCGTTTCGTCCGGGGTCACCAGGATGGGTGGCGGATGCCCGGCCCGTGCCAGGTCGCACCGGCCGGCGACGGGATCGTAGACGGCGTAGAGGCAGGTGGCCCCGACTTCTCCGGAGGTAGCGTCCGCTTCGCTCCCCCGCTCCCGGTCGAGGCGGAGGACCAGGTCGTCCAGGCGGGTGAGCAGTTCGTCGGGCGTGAAGTCCACGTCGGCCAGGGTCCGTACGGCGGTGCGCAGGCGGCCCATCGTGGCCGAGGCGTGCACCCCGTGGCCCACGACGTCACCCACCACCAGCGCGACCCGTCCACCGGAGAGGGCGATGACATCGAACCAGTCGCCGCCGATCTCCTCCCCACCGCCGGCGGGCAGGTAGCGGTAGGCGAGGTCCAGCGCCTGCACTTGCGGCAGCCGTGCGGGCAGCAGACTGCGCTGGAGGGTGAGCGCGGTGTGCCGCTCGCGGGTGTAGCGGCGGGCGTTGTCGATGCTCACCGCCGCCCGGGCGGCGATCTCCTCCGCGAGCAGCAGGTCGTCCTGGCCGAACGGGTCGGCGGTCCGGTGCCGCAGGAGGTGCATCACGCCGAGGGTCACGCCCCGCGCGCGCAGCGGCACCATCATCATCGAGTGGATCTTGAACCGTCTCATGCTCTCCGCGCGGGCCGGTGAGGCCGTCAACCAGGCGCGCATGCCCGGGTCGCCCATGCGGTAGTGGGCGCCCTCACCGGTGGTCAGCGCCTGGGCCGGCGGGGAGCCGGCCGGGTAGACGTCGGTCTCCCCCACCGCGAGCACCGACTCCGGACACCCCGGAACCACCGACAGCTGCGCGGTACGGCGGAAGGCGACCGGCGCGTCGGGGGGTACCGGTTGCGGCTCCTGCCCCTGGACGACCGACTCCAGCAGATCGACGGTCACGTAGTCGCTGAACCCCTCCACCGCCACCTCGGCCAGCTCCTCGGCGGTCCGGGTCACGTCGAGGGAGCGGCCGATCCGCAGGCTCGCGTCGTTCAGCACCGCCAGGCGGCGCCGGGCCCAGTACTGCTCGGTGATGTCGATCACCAGCGCCGACAGCCCCAGCACCTCCCCCGCCCGGTCCTTCAGCGGGGAGAGGAAGAGCGACCACGCGTGATCGCGGACCTCGCCGGAGGCCCGGAACGGCTGCTCCTCACGGAAGATCATCTCGCCGGTGCGCAGCACCTCCCGTTGCAGACGGTCGATCTCGTCCAGGGGCGGAGCGGGATAGATCTCCCACAGCGTCCGCCCTCGCATCTTCTCCTGCGTCAGCCCCATGGCCCGGCTCATCACCTGGTTGCAGGTCACGAACCTGGCCTCCCGGTCGTACACGGCGACCGGCAGCGGGAGCTGGGCGAGCGCGAGGTCCCACAGCTCCGCCGGCGCCGGGTCGGTCGGCCCGGCGGGGTACAGCACCGCAGCCGGGGTGACGACCCAGGGGGTCCGGCCCCGGGAACCCGCCAGCGGCGTGCCCCGGAGCTGGACGGTGACCCGGTCCCCGTCCCGGGTGCGCAGCGCCAGATCACTGGTCCAGGGCTCACCGGCGGCAAGGTGGCGCCGCAGGGCCGGGGGCAGCTCTGCGGCGAGCAACCGGCCGACCGGCCGGCCCACCGCCTCCTCGGGCCCGTACCCGAGCAGTCGCGCCGCTCCGGCACTCCACACCATGACGGCCCCGCGATCGTCGACGACCACCGCGAAGTCCTCGGGAGCCGCTGCGCCCCTCGTGGTCGCGCCGGGCTCGTTCTCCATGGTGGGCCTCGTTCCTGCCACGCCCCGGCCTTGCGCCGCGCCACCCGTCACCGGTGCTCCCTCCAGCATCCCGCCACGGCACCCGCTGCTCAACCGACCACCCCGAACGGGCCCTGCCCACCGCACCCGATCGGCGCAGCGGGCAGGGCATGATGAGCGCTCAGGAGCAGAGCGCGCCGTTGACCGTGAAGCGCGCCGGGACCGCGTTGGTACCCGAGTACGTCGCCTGGAAGCCGAAGCTCGCGCTGCCACCCGGCGCCAGCGGGCCGTTCCATCCGGCGTCCCGGGCGGTGACCGTACTGCCCGACTGGGTCACCGTGGCGTTCCAGCCGTTGCTGATCCGCTGGTCACCCGCGAAGCTCCAGCCGAGGGTCCACCCGGAGATCGCCGAGGCTCCGGTGTTCTTCACGGTCACCGTCGCCGTGAAGCCGTTGCCCCACGAGTTGTCGAGGCGGTACGCGACCGAGCAGGACGCCCCTGACGGAGTGTCATCGTCCACCTCCGTCGCCGTGAACGTCGCCGCCTGCACGCCCGACCCGCCGACCGTGAAAGTGGCGCTGCCCGAGAGAGCGTCGGCGTCCTGCGCGGCGGAGACCGAAACCTGCTGCGCCGTCGCCCAGTTGGCCGGGGTGAACACCAGGGTCGCGGCCGCCGACAGGTCCAGGTCGCCGGAGCTCCGGGCCACCGTCACCGTGACGTTCTGCGCGGGCGCGACCGAGAGCCGCACGGCCACCGGCGCCGAACCGCCCTCGGCCACCGTCACGGCCGACGGTGTCACCTGGACCACCGGCACGGCCGGAGTGCTGCGCCGCTCCGCCGCGAAGGCCGCGAGCCAGGCCAGCGAGGAGTTCCAGTTGATCGCCACCTCGTTGGTGGAGTACGAGCCGATGTCGTCCACGTAGCACGCCGCCGGGGCGCAGCCCGTGAGCTTCTCCTTGGCCACCGGGTCCTCCAGCCCGGCGTTCGGCCCGCCCGCGAAGGAACCGGCCGGCGGGTGCGGCAGCGAGGCGTCGTTCTGGTGCGCCCAGAACCGGTGGTGCTGGTTCTCGGAGTAGCGTTCGCCGTAGCCGGTGACGTAGGAGAGGTCGAGCGCGTTGCGGCCGAGCAGGTAGTCCATGGACTCCAACGCCCCGGCCCGGTAACGCTGTTGGCCGGTGAGCTCGTACGCGACGGCCAGCACCATGGCGTTGTTGGTGACGGCGCTGTTGGAGCCCCACACGTACCCGGTGGCGGGCAGCGACACCGCGTAGCCCTGGCCGGCCATGGTGGACAGGTGGCCGTCGGCGGCCGCAGTCAGCAGTCCGCGCACCCGGGCCACGTCGTCGGCGGGCAGGGCAACCCCGGGGACGGTGGCGAGGGTGATCCGGCCGAGCGTCGCGGTGCCGCCCCACCAGGGCCCGTCGACGGGCTTGGCGTGGTGCGGGGAGGAGGTGACGGCGTCCCGGTACTGCGACTCGCCGGTGGTGGCGAGGAGTTCGGCCGCCGCCCAGTAGAACTCGTCGGAGACGTCGGCGTCCTCGTACGCACCGCCGCCGGTGTTGTCGGTCGCCAGGGCGAGCGCGTTCGGGTTGGCCTTGGCAGCCGTCCAGGCGCGGCGGGCCGCGTCCAGGCAGCGCGCGGCGAAGGCGGCGTCGTACGGCGCGTACACCCGGGCACACTGCGCGGCCGAGGCCGCCAGGTTCAGCGTCGCGGCGGTCGACGGCTTGTGCAACTCGCGTTGCTCGGAGTCGAGTTCGGGGCGGGTGGGCAGAGCTGTCCACTTGGTGTCGTGCATCTTGTGGAAGGCCATCCCGGCCATCGGCTTCCCCGCCGGGACCTGCATCCGCAGCAGGAAGTCCAGCTCCCAACGGGCCTCGTCGAGCACGTCCGGCGTCCCGTTGCCACGCTCCGGCACCCGCAGCGTCGAGTCACCGACCGCCGCGTCGCCGCCCGAACGGCGAGCCCGGTCGAAGGAGTTGACCATCTGCCAGACGGAGATGCCGCCGTTGACCACGTACTTGCCCTGGTCGCCCGCGTCGTACCAGCCGCCGCGCACGTCCAGCTGGTAGTCGCAGACCCCGGCCTGGCAGGGGACGTTGGTGTCGCCCTTGTTCGGGGCGACGCCCAGGTGCCCGGCTGGGTGGGCGTAGGCACTGCCGCCCGCCAGGGCGGCGTCGATCGCGATACCGCTGCGCTGTTGGTAGAAGAACGACATGCTGTCGGCGCGCAGTCCGTCGTACAGCGAGGCGGAGATGTCGAAGGGGTGGCTGCTCTGGCCGCCGACGACCAGGGTGTAACCGGTACCGGTGCCGGTGTACGTGCCGAAGTCCACCAGGTGCGTGGACTGGCCGGACGCCTGGTCTGCGCCGTGCACCGTGGTGGCGCCCGAGGCGGCCACCGATCCGGTGCCGTCGCGCAGTTGCCAGGCGAGCGGGGCGGTCGCGGAGCTGACCACGGTGGCCCGCTTGGGGCCGTCGGGCAGGTAGCCGAGCTGGTTGACCCGGACTGGCGTGTCGGCAGCGGCTGCCAAGGTCGCGGCGGTCGCGACCGGAACGGCCAGTGCGGTCGCGGACAGGCCGCCGACGACCAGCGTGAGGCCGGTGAGCACGGCGGCTGCGCGACGTGGCACGCCGCGGGCGGAGATGACAGGAGGCACGGGTGGGGCCTTCCTCGGTGGGGGGGAATGAGGATGGGAGCGCTCCCATAGCCATCAAGCCAGTCCGGTGGGGGTTGCGTCAAGACATCGATACGGAAAGGCCGTTGAGAGCCTTCGGCGACTGGGACAGGTGCCCAGTGCCCAGCCGGCTCCTGAGGTCGGAGTCGCCGACGCGGCGGAGCCGCGCATCAGCAGAGCCCCGAGCCCTGGCAGTGCCTGGCTGGGCACCTGCCGATCGCCGGAGGCTCCGGGAGGCCCCGAGAGCAGGTGACCATCCGTCAGTCGCCGCACCGCGTCGGCCGGAGGCGACGGAGGCAGCTGGGATAGGGTGTGCCCGATCCGTTGGCGTTATGTCCATCTTCGTGTGGAAGGACCCGGCCCTGAACACCCCGCTCGCCGAGGCACTGTCCGTGGTGCTGCTCGCCCTGGTGCTGGCCTGCGCGGTCATCCGGCCCTTCGGCTGGTCGGAGGCGGTGGTGGCGGTTCCGGCGGCGGCACTGGTGATCGTGACGGGCGCGGTCTCCCTGGACGACGCGCTCGCCGAGGCCGAGCAGCTCGGACCGGTGGTCGGCTTCTTGGCGGCCGTTCTGGTGCTGGCTCAACTCTGCGACGACGACGGGCTGTTCCGCGCCTGCGGAGCATGGATGGCGCGCACGTCAGCGGGCCGTCCACGCCGGCTGCTGACGCAGGTCTTCCTGGCCGCCTCCGCGATCACGGCCGCACTGAGCCTGGACGCCACCGTGGTGCTGCTCACCCCCGTGGTGTTCGCCACCGCCGCGCGGCTCGGCGTGCGCCCCAAGCCGCACGTGTACGCGTGCACGCACCTCTCGAACACCGCCTCGCTGCTGCTGCCGGTGTCCAACCTGACCAACCTGCTGGCGTTCACGGTCAGCGGTCTCACCTTCACCCGGTTCGCCGCCCTGATGGCGCTGCCGTGGGTGGCCGCGATCGCCGTCGAGTACGTGGTCTTCCGCCGCTTCTTCGCCACCGACCTGGACGCCGGGACGCAGGCCCCGCCCGCCACCGAGACGCCTGAACTGCCACTGTTCGCGCTGCTGACCGTGGGCGGCACCCTGGCGGGCTTCGCGCTCTCCTCCGTGGTCGGCGTCGACCCGGCGTGGGCGGCGTTCGCGGGGGCACTGGTGCTCGCCGTACGGGCCCTGCTGCGACGACGCACGACGCCTCGGGCGCTGCTGCGGTCGGCGTCGGTGCCGTTCCTCGCGTTCGTCCTGTCGCTGGGGATCGTGGTCAGGGCCGTGGTGGACAACGGACTCGACACGGCTCTGGGCCACGTGATCCCGGCCGGCACCTCCCTGCCCGTGCTGCTCGGCCTGGCCGCGCTCGCCGCGCTCCTGGCCAACCTGATCAACAATCTGCCCGCGGTGCTGGTGCTGCTACCGCTGACCGCGCCGTCCGGCCCGGGCGCGGTCCTCGCGGTGCTGCTGGGGGTCAACATCGGCCCCAACCTCACCTACGCCGGTTCGCTCGCCACTCTGCTGTGGCGGCGCATCGTGCACGCCCACGAGGCCGAGGTCGAATTGAAGGAGTTCACCCGGCTCGGGCTGTACGCCGTTCCGGCGAGCCTCGGCGCGGCGGTACTCGCACTGTGGGGCTCGTTGACCGTGATCGGAGGAGGCTGACCCATGGCCGTGGTCGTCTGGATCGTCGAAGGCACCTGGCCTGCCTGTGTGGACGCCGCCCGCGCCCACACACCGGCGGACACCGAGATCGTCCTGCTGCACGTCACGCCGGCCGAGGTCCCGGGCGCGGCGCACGGCGCGTTCGCGGGCCTGCTCGGGCGCGGCCACCCGGAGCGCGATCCCGGCACCCGTCTGGAGAACCTCGCCGCGGCCTCGGCCGAGCAGCTCCTGCGGTCCGCCGCCGACCGTCTGGGGCGCCCCAGTACCGCTGTCGAACGGAACGGACGCGTCGAACGTGAAGTCGTCGCCGCGACCGCGGGCGCCGACCTGCTCGTCCTCGCCCGCGACGGCGACCGCACGCACCTCGGCCCGCGCAGTCTCGGCCCGGCCGCCCGGTTCGTCGTCGACCACGCGCCCTGCCCCGTCCTCCTGGTCTGGCCGGAACCGTCCCCTGGCCTGGCGACCATGCCGCCTCCGAGATGACCGGATCCTCCACTGGTTACCGCGCCTGGCAAGGTTGACCTCGTGTCACCGAAGACTTCACGGGAGCGCTCCCACTCTGGAATGGTGGGGCCCATGAGGAGAGATGCGAGTGAGCCCTTCGTACGCCCGTACCGGCCGTCCGACCGCGCCCGGCTCGCGGAGATCTGTGTCCGCACGGCCCACGAGGGCGGCGACTCGTCGGCGATCCACCCCGACCCGGAGCTGATGCCGACGATCTTCGCGTATCCGTATGTGCAGCTGGAGCCGGAGCTGGCGTTCGTCCTCGACGACGGCGCGGGGACCGCCGTCGGCTATGTGCTGGGCACCGTGGACACGGCCGCTTTCGCGCGCCGGTTCCGCAGCGAGTGGATCCCCTCAGTCGCCGGGCGCTACCCGTCGCCGGACGGGCCGGCCAGCACCCCGTCCGAGGAGATGATCGGGCTGCTGCACACCCCCGAGCGCATGGTCCACGCGGAGCTGGCCGGGTACCCCGCCCATCTGCACATCGATCTGCTGCCGCCGTGGCAGGGCCGCGGCCACGGCCGCGCCCTGATGCGCACGCTTCTGGACGCACTGCACCGGCGTGGCACCCCGGCCGTGCATCTGTGCATGGTCCAGGCGAACACCGCGGCCCGGGCCTTCTACGACCGCCTCGGCTTCAGCCCGCTGCCGGTGCCCGACCCCGGGCCCGTCTGGTACCTGGGCCGGACGACGACACCGCTGCCCTGAGCGCGCCCGGTACGCCCGGTCAGTGCCGTTTCGGGCCGGCCGGGTTCAGCCGCCGGTGGTGAAGACCCGGACGTCCCAGGCGCCGAGGCTCACCTCCCCGTCGGACGGGATCGCGGTACCGTCCAGCGCGTCGGTCAGTGTCGTGGGTGCCTGGATGGTGACGGGCTGCCAGCTCCAGTTGTGGACCACGTGGACGCGGCGCCCGTCCGGGGAGGTGCCGGTGGTGGCGGTGACCGACTCGGGCAGGTCGGTCCAGCCGCTGCGGGGGGCGGGCGCGAACCAGGTGGCCAGGGCGCGGGCGAGTTCGCGGTCGGGGACGGTGCCGACGCAGGTGACCCGGCCCGCGCCGTGCCGGCGGGTGGTGACGGCGGGCCAGCGGCCGAAGTGCGGGTGGTCGTAGGTGGCGAGCACCTCGGCGTCGGTGACGGTCAGGCCGTCCACCCAGCGGGTCGCGGTCGCGGTCGGAGCCAGCGTCAGCGGGCTGCCCGGTACCGCATGGACCGGCAGGCCGGCGGTGAGGTTGCTGAACTCCTCGTAGTGCACGCCCGCCGCCTCGGCGAGACGCGCGGGTGCGGGCTCGTGGCGCGCCCTGGCCTCCTGGTCGGCGTAGCCGGTGCGCGGGCCGAGCACGAGGTGGCCGCCCGCGTGGGCGTAGGCCGCGAACCAGTCGAGCAGCGAGTCCTCGGCGAGGTACAGCCCCGGGACGACCAGCACGGGGTACCGCTGCGCGGCCGACTCCGGCGCCAGGCCCTCGCGTTCGCCCCGGGCGTCGTGCAGTTGGCGGGCGTGCAGGATGCGCACCTGGCGGCCGGCCTCGAACGCGCCCCGGTAGAAGGGGTCGAAGATCCCGTGGTAGGCGCCCGAGTCGGCACTGCCGTCGGCGTTGGCCAACGGCGGGTACTTCTGCATCAGCCACTTGCTGGGCATCGAGTAGACCATCGCAAGGTCGGAGTCGGGCTCGATCCCGGCGACCAGCGCCCCGGCGGTATCGAACTCCGCGCCCAGCCGGGCGAGTTCGGCGTACGCCCGACCCGGCCGGCCGCTGTGCGGCAGGACCCCGCCCCAGTAGGTCTCGGCGCCGAAGTGCAGGGTGTGCCAGTGCCAGTACTCGATCATCTGCGCGCCCCGGGAGACCAGCGCCCAGGCGGCCTGCCGCCACTGACCGTCGTAGGCGGGCCGGCTGTCCTCCGTGCCGCCGATCGCCTGGGCGTTGGTCTCGGTGATCAGGAACGGCTCCTGCCGGGAGGAGAAGATCCGGTCGGCGCCCTGGTAGAGGGCCCAGACGCCGGTGGTCTTCCAGCCCTCCACATGGTCGTCAGGCGTGGGGTCGGGCAGCGCGAGGGCGTCCTGCATGTCGTAGTACGGGTTGCCCGCCGTGACGTCCAGACCGTCCGTCAGCTCGTCGTCCTCGATCGCGGGGTGGCCGTAGTGGAGGCAGGTGGTGACGAACTGCCCGGGGCGTGCGTACTCGCGCACGATCGCGGCCTGCCAGGCGATGAACTCGCTGGTCTGCCGGGCCTGGAAGGCCCGCCAGGCGACGTCGTACTGCGGCTGGGCGTTGCCGTCGGGCGTCCACAGGTCGGCCCAGGTGGTCAGGCGGTGGGACCAGTAGACCAGGCCCCACTCGCGGTTGAGGGTCTCCACGTCGCCGTACTTCTGCCGCAGGTCGTCGACGAAGCGCTGGAAGACGCCCCGGTTGTGCGGCAGCCGGCAGCCGGGCTCGTTGTCGACCTGGTAGCCGATCACCGCCGGGTGGCCGGCGTAGCGTTCGACGATGCGCCGGACCACCCGTTCGGCGTGGAAGCGGAAGGCGGGGTGGGTGAAGTCGACCTCCTGGCGGCCGCCCCAGTGGGCGGGCTGCCCGGTGCCGTGCTCGGCGGCGATCTCGGGGTACTGGCGGGCCAGCCACGGCGGTACGGCGTAGGTCGGTGTGCCGAGGACGACCGAGATGCCGCGCTCGTGGGCGCCGTCCAGCACCGGCTGCAGCCAGTCCAGGTCGAACTGCCCGTTCGAAGGCTCCCAGGTGGACCAGACCGACTCGCCGACCCGGATGACGGTGAACTTCGCCGCCGCCATCAGGTCCAGGTCTTCCTTCAGCCGCTCGTACGGCTGGTACTCGTGGTAGTAGGCGGCGCCGAACAGGACGCGCGGGGGCAGCGGGAACATGAGTGCACCTCGTGACGTAGCGAGCCCCGGCCGCCAGGGAGCGGCGGCCGGGGCGGGGATGACGGACGGTCAGGCGACGGTGCCGGTCACCGTGGTACCGGACTTCGTGACGCGGTATGTCGCGGTGTCGCCGCTGTAGAAGTGGAAGACCAGCGTCGCCGTGTCACCATCGCGGAGCGCCGCGAGGAAGGCGGGGGTCAGGGTGATCGCGCTGTTCGGGTAGTCGGGCGAGAAGGCCTGGTTGAACTCCTGGTACGGGGTCCAGTTGGTCGGGCCGGCGTTGGTGCCGTCGGCGTACGTGGCGTGCATGGTCGCCAGGTCGTTGCCCCGGTACTGGGTCGGAACGGCGAACGCGTCGGTGGTGCCGGTGGCGGCCGAGACCGTCGGAGCGTCGTTGGTGACGATGTCGATGTTCCAGGGCAGCCCGCTGGTGAACTTGGCCCGGAGCGTCGCGTTGACGCCGTAGGCGCGGTTGCCGACCAGGCGGGTCAGCGCCTTGGCGGTGAAGGTCAGCTGGTTACCGGAGACGGTGTAGTCCCGCCCTGCGGCGAGCTTGGTGCCGCCCTGCCAGACACCCCGGAAGCTGGTGCCGTTGAGATTCAGCGTGAGCGACTTGGCGGTGATCGGGGTGGACTTCGGCACGAAGACCTTGTCGAAGGAGGCCGTGCCCGAGCGGGTGGTCCAGCTCGACTTGATCCAGTCGAACAGGGCCTGGTCGCGCCACTGCAGGGTGTCGCGGTTCAGGAAGTTGAACGCGTCCCACAGGGCGGTGGTGACGCCGATGGTGCGCGCCGTGTAGTTGACGTGCTCGAAGTACTTCAGCGCCTCGCCTCGCTCGACCTGGGCGGGGTTGAAGTGGTTGGGCCAGCCGAGCAGGCCGTACTCACCGATGTAGACCGGAATGCCCCGGGCGACGAAGCTGCTGCGGATGTTGGCGAAGGTGTCGTCCAGGTTCTTCTGCGCGGTGGCGTCGTAGTGGGTGCCGCCTGCGACGTTCACGCTGAACGGGTACCAGCTGTAGAAGTGCACCTGCGCGATGAGCTGACGGTCGTTCAGCGAGGCGATCGTGCTGTACAGGTCTTCCATGAAGGCCTGGTCCGGGCTGCCGGCCGGCGTGGTCAGGCTCAGCATCCGGCTCGCGTTCGCGCCGCCCGAGGCGCGGACCACGGAGTGGAACGAGGTCTGCAGCTCCCTCAGGTACTGGAGCTTCTGCTCGGTCGTGGCGCCGGCGAAGCTCGGCTCGTTGATGCCCTCGAAGACCAGCGAGCGCGGCTCGTCACGGAAGGTCGTGGCGATCTGGGACCAGGTGGAGTTGAACCGGGCCAGCACGTTGTCGTGGTCGCTCGTGATCTTCTCGACCCACATCCACGAGTCGTGGTGGACGTTGAGCACCACGTACAGGCCGTCGGCCAGCGCCCAGTCGACGATCTGCTTGACCCGGGCCAGGTAGGTGGCGTCCACCGTGTACGGCGCGGTGGTGGACTGGTGGTCGCTCCAGGTCACCGGGATGCGGACGCTGCGGAAACCCTGGGCGGCGATGGTGTCGAAGGTCGCCTTGGTGGTCTGCCCGTTGCCCCAGGAGCCCTCGTTCGGGATGGCGTCCAGGGTGTTGCCCAGGTTCCAGCTGGGCTGCATCTGCGCGACCGCGTCCCTGGCGTTGTCCGGGACCCGGACCACCGGCCACGACGGCTTCCGGTGCTCGTCGGGCGCCGCGGACGCGGCGCCGCCGGACAGGCCCAGCATGACGGCCACGGCCATCAGCAGTGCGGCCAGGCGTCCGGGGCCCCGGACGCGGTGGTTCGCGGGTTGCCGTATGTCCTTCACGTGTCGTGCCTCCCATAAGAGTGGGTGGTGCTCTTCCTGACAGGTGGTCATGAGGTCGACTGCGGCTCGTAGTCGAACCAGTCGAAGTGGACGGTGCCGGCCGAGGCGTACATCCCGATCACCCGGCCGGTGAAACCGCCGCCCACCTCGGTCGACAGGTACCGGCCGTCGAGCGAGGCGAGCGCGGTGAACGTGCCGCCCGCCTCCTCGACGCCGAAGGTGAGGCCGTCCGGCCCGGTCCGTGCGTCCTGCGGCGGCTGCGGCGCGGTCTCGATGCCGAGCACCACTGGCCCGGCGGGCACCTGGTGGGACGCCACCTCGGTGAGCAGCGGGCCGATCCGGGCGTGCACCTTCACCTGGCCGTCGGCCACCTCGATCTCGTAGTGGTGCCGGTCGTCCAGCCGGACGACCAGACCGCCACTGCCCTCGGCCGGGTCGATCAGCGCCCGCACCCGGCAGGACAGGTGCTGCTGGCGGCGGCCGACGAACACCGCGTCCAGGGTGTCGAGGGAGCCCGCCGCCCGCAAGGTCAGCCAGCCGGACCGCTCCTTGGTGCCGCACAGCTCGGCCCGGCGCTCGCGCAGCGAGATCCAGCGGGGTGCCAGCTCGGCCTGGTCGAAGTCGTCCCGGACCGGCACCTCGGGCGCGGGTTGCAACGGCCAGGCGGGCGCGGGCAGTTCGGTGGAGAGCTCGCCGACTACCGGCCAGCCGTCCACCCACTCCACCGGCGCGAGGAAGGTCTCTCGGCCGAGCACGTGCCAGCCGGGAGTGCCACCCTGCGGCCGGACGCCCAGCAGCACCATCCACCAGGAGCCGTCCGGCCCCTGCACGAGGTCCGCGTGGCCGGTGTTCTGGATCGGGTGACTGGTGCTGCGGTGGGTCAGGATCGGGTTGGCCGGGCACGGCTCGAACGGGCCGGCGGGCGTCCGGCCCCGGGCGATCGAGACGGCGTGGCCGCGCTCGGTGCCGCCCTCGGCGATCATCAGGTACCAGTACTCGCCGATGCGGTACAGGTGCGGCGCCTCGGGGGCCGCGCCACCGGTGCCGGACCACACCCGGCGCGGCTCGCCGGAGGTCTCGCCGGTCGTCGGGTCGAGTCGGACCTGCGAGACCCCCGCGACGGTGCACCAGCAGCTGCCGTCCTCGTCCCAGGCCAGGTCGGGGTCGATACCGGGCACCCCGGGCAGCCGCACCGGCTCGGACCACGGCCCGGCCGGGTCGGTGGCGGTGAACAGCAGGTTGCCTTCGCCACCGGACACATTGGTGACGATCAGCCAGAAACGGCCGTCGTGGTGGCGCAGGGTGGGCGCGTAGATGCCGCCCGAGGAGAGCGTGTCCGCCGGCAGGCGCAGCTGGCTGGGCCGGTCCAGGGCGTTGCCGAGCTGCGTCCAGTTGACCAGGTCGCGGCTGTGGAAGACGGGGATGCCGGGGAAGTACTCGAAGCTGGAGCAGACGACGTAGTAGTCGTCGCCGACCCGGCAGATGCTCGGATCGGGATGGAAGCCGGGGATCACGGGATTGGGGACGGTGCTGCCCGTCCAGGGCTGGTCCGACACTCGGTCATGTCCTTTCGTTGAGACGGAGCACCACGGCGGACGGAGCGGTGGGCAGGCTCAGCGTGAGTTCGGCGGTGTCCGGCTGCCAGGTGGGGTGGGCCTGGCTGGTGCTGGGGTAGAGCAGGTCGGCGTGGACGTCGGCGCCACGCAGATGGGGCAGGCGGAGCACCGTGGTGTCGTCTGCCCCGGGGCGGCGCCAGACCGTGAGGTAGGTGACGGCGGGGGTGTGCAGGGCCAGGGCGATCCACGGGTCGTCCCAGGCCGGGAGGCCGAGCGGCCAGGCGGGTACGGCGTGCGGCAGGTCGGCGCGGAGGGACTTGTGCACGGCCACCGCCTCGTGGACCAACGCGCGTTCCTCGGGCCGGAGTTCGGTGAGCTTGCCGGAGAGGTGGATCCGGCCGAGGAGGGCGTTGGCCATGGTGAAGGCGACTTCGTCGAGGGAGTCCTCGGGCTGCGGGTAGGACCAGACCGCGCCTTGCTCGGGGGTGACGGTGGTGGGGGCGGACGCCGCGATCGGCGCGTACAGGAGTAGGTCCTGCTGGTCGCTGGTGGACAGGAGTTGCAGCCGGGAGAGCATGGCGTGGTCCGTCCGCATGCCGCCGGAGGCGCAGTTCTCGATCACCAGGTCCGGGTACCGGTCCAGGATGCCGTCCAGCCAGTCGAGTTGGGCCCGGTTGTGGCCCAGCAGACCGGCCGCCGGGGCCTCCCCGGGGTGGCTGCTGGTGCCGGAGCCGGGATCGG
>NZ_LMCT01000026.1:117390-139460 GCF_001424875.1 Kitasatospora sp. Root107
TCGGTGTTGTGGTCGAGCTTGAGGTAGCCGACGCCCCACTCGCCGACCAGGCGGTCGACCACCTGGTCCAGGTGGTCGCGCGCGGCGGGGTGGCGCAGGTCCAGGTGGTACCGGCCGCCGCCCTCGACGACGCGCTGCCCGTCGCGACGGAAGAACGCCTCCTCCGGCAGGGACTTGGCCACCGGGCTGGACACGCCGATCCCCTCCGGCTCCAGCCACAGGCCGGGGACCATTCCCGACTCCCGGATGCGGTCCAGGACTTCGTGGATCCCGCGCGGCCCGGGGAAGCGCGAGGCGGCCGGCTCCCAGGCTCCGACGGTGGGCCACCAGCTGTCGCCCTCCTCGCCGTACCAGCCGGCGTCGATGACGAAGTACTCCGCCCCGGCCTCGGCCGCGGCGTCGATCAGCGGCAGCAGCTTGGCGGTGGTGGGGTCGCCCATCAGGCAGTTCATGTAGTCGTTGAAGATGACCGGCAGGTGACGGTGGTCGCGGTGAGGGCGCCGGGTGACCCGGCGGTAGCGGGTGAGGGCGGCGAAGGCCTCGTCCGGGCCACCGTCCGGACAGAACGCCAGCGCCACGGGCACGGTACGGAACTCGGCCCCGGGCTCCAGGGGTTGGCGCCAGCCGTGGTTGGCGTCGTTGGGGCCGAACAGTGCCGCGTACGCCGTGCCGTCGCGCTGTCCGCACTCCCAGCGCCAGCCACCGCCGTTGTGCTCGATCTGCCACAGCCAGGTGCGGCCCGACCGACGGTCCGTCAGGCCGCCCATCGGCAGGTGACCGCAGCTGGACCAGACGCCCTGTCCGGCCAGGACGTGGGTCTCCCGGCCACGGGACAGGTGGAAGCGGCCGCCGAAGTCGGGCGAGGTCTCCCGCAACGGCCTGCGCTGCCACCGGAATTCGGCCATCCAGTCGTTCTCCGCCCACAGCAGGTCGGCGGCGTCCAGCTCCGCCGGGTCTCCCCCGGTGAGACAGCCGGTCACGAGTGAACTGACCGACTCCAGGTGCAGCGTGCTCGCCCCCTCGTTGCGGACGACGACCTCGCTGCGCAGCACCGGCAGACCGTCCGGTGACCGGTAGACGGCCTCGGCGGTCAGGCCGGTCTCGGAGTCGGTGAGTTCGACGGTCAGCACGTGCCAGTCGCCGTCGCGGGTCACGCAGTGGGAGCGATGGCGCAGCCGCGCACCGATGTTCGTGTTCACGAGGTGCCTGCCCGACCAGGAGCGGCCGTGGCCCGCCACCATCACCTCCACCAGCGGCAGCGGCGCTTCCGGGCGCGGGTCGCCGACGGCCTCGCCGGGCGCGCCGATGCGGACCAGGCGGGCGGTGCCGTCCGCACCGAGGGCGATCTCGACCTCCAGGGCCTGGTGGCCCCAGCGGATCGTTCCGGGTCCTTCGGTCATGGGAGCTCGTCCTCTCGCGTGTCGACGGGCGTTCAGTTGCACTAACCAGGGGCTCGGGGAACTGCGAGGAGATCTGGCGTTCGGGTCAAAATGCAAAGTGCCTGACCCGGTACGCACGTTGAACGCTTCCGAGGTTGGCGTCGCAGTTCCCCGAGCCCCTGGTGGTTGCTCTAGGCGCGGAGGACCGCGCAGCCGCCCTGCCGCAGTTCGTTCACGGGGCCGTCCGTCAGCAGGTCGTGGGCGAGCTCCGACAGTGGGACCGCCTCGGTGCGGTGGTTGATCAGGACATGCCAGCGGCGGCCGTCGGAGGCGTGGCGGGTGACGGCCTCCACGCCGGGCGGCAGGCCCGGCAGCACCGGAGCGACTCCGGCTTCCGCCACCAACTGCGTGACGAGAGCCGCGTAGCCGGTGTCGTCCAGTCGGGTGGAGAGGTACCAGCCGGTCCCGGCGCCGAATCCGTGCCGGGTGAGCGCCGGGCCGCCGGCGAGCATGCCACCGGTGTACGCGGCGACCAGCTCGGCGCCCTCGGTGCGCAGCACCTCGCTCCAGGCAGTGCCGCGCGAGCCGTCGGACAGGACGGTCTCCTCGTCGCGCCGCAGCGGACGGTGCTCCTCGACTCGGACGCCCAGCGCCTCGCGGAGCGGCGCCGCCGGGTAGCCGCCGAGGCGGGCGTGCAGGCGCTCGTCGACGGCGCCGCCGGAGTGCTGGACGAGCAGTGTGCCGCCGCCCGCGACGTAGCGGCGCAGGTTCGCCGCGCCTGCGTCGGAGAGCAGGAACAGAGCTGGTGCGACGACGAGTTGATAGCGAGTCAGATCGTGCTCGGGGTGGGCGAAGTCGACCGTCACACCCGCGTCCCACAGCGCCCGGTGGGCGCGGCGCAAGGTGGCGTGGTAGTCGAGGTCGGCCGACGGTAGCCCGTCGGACTCCAGCGCCCACCAGGCGTCCGAGTCGTGCAGGACGGCGACCTCGGCCCGGACGGTGGAGCCGGCCAGCTCGCCGAGCCGGGCGACGGCCTCGCCGGCCTCCGTGACCTCGCGGAAGATCCGGCTGTCCGGCCCGGCGTGCGGGACCATCGCCGAGTGCCACTGCTCGGCACCCGCCCGGGACTGGCGCCACTGGAAGAACAGCGCGCCCTCCGAGCCCCGGGCGATGTGGCCGAGGGTGTGCCGGAGGATGTCGCCCGGTTCCTTGGCGAGGACGCGGTCACCCGCGTAGACGGTGTTGGTGCCCTGTTCCATCAGCAGCCAGGGCGCACCGCCGCCGAAGGATCGGGCCCGGTCGGCGCCGAAGGCGGTGTCGGCGGCGGCGTCCACGCCGGGCGCGGCCGGGTAGTGGTCGATGGTCACCAGGTCGACCTCGCGGCCGAAGGCCCACAGGTCCAGGTTCTGGTAGCCGGGCACCATGAGGTTGGTGGTCACCGGCCGGTCGCTGTGAGCGCGGATCGCGTCGCGCTGCTCGCGGTAGGCGGCCCGGGCTTCGTCGGACCAGAAGCGGCGGAAGTCCAGCGCCTGACCGGGGTTGTGGTGCCACTGGGTGGCCCGGGGCGGCTGGACCTGCTCCCAGGAGCTGTACCGCTGGCTCCAGAACGCCGTTCCCCAGGCGTCGTTGAGCACATCCAGCGAGCCGTGGCGGGCACGCAGCCAGACCCGGAAGGCGGCTGCGGTGTGCTCGCACCAGCAGAGGGTCGCGTACTCGTTGTGCACGTGCCACAGGGCCAGCGCCGGGTGGTCGCCGTAGCGTTCGGCGAGCGCCGAGGCGATCCGGCGGGCCGCCCTGCGGTAGGCGGGGGCCGCCAGACAGTAGGTGTCACGGCTGCCGTGGGTCAGGCGGGTGCCGTCGGGGCCGACCGGCATCGCGTCCGGGTGGGCCAGGGTGAACCAGGGCGGCGGCGAGGCGGTCGGGGTGGCCAGGTCGACGGCGACCCTGTTGGCGTGCAGACGGTCCAACTGCCCGTCCAGCCACCCGAATTCGTAGCGGCCCTCGGCCGGCTCCAGCAGGGCCCAGGAGAAGACGCCGACGGTGGCCAGGTTCACCCGCGCCGTGCGCATCAGCTCGTCGTCCTGCTTCCACACCCCCTCGTCCCACTGCTCCGGGTTGTAGTCGCCGCCGAACGCGAGAGCACCGAGCCGGTCGGTGAGCTGACGTGCCGTCATTGGGAGGAGCCTCCTTCTGTCCGTGTTCAGGGATAGGAGCTACCCGGGGCCGGCCCCACGGGTCTGCGGAACACGTGGCTCAGCCCTTGATCGCGCCGGTGAGAACGCCGGTGCGCAGGTGCTTCTGCACGAACGGGTACACCATCACCAGCGGCACCAGGGTGAGCACCACGACCGCCATCTGCAGCGACAGCGGCGCGGTCTGCGTCTGGACGCTGCCGAAGCCCGCATTGACCGAGCCGGGCATTCCGTTGCCCCGGTTGACGTAGGTGAGCAGCACGTACTGGAGCGGCCACTTCTCGGCGTCCGTCGGCATGTAGAGCATGACGTTGAAGAACGAGTTCCAGTAGCCCACCGCGTAGAAGAGCGCGGTCACGGCGGTGACGGCACGTGAGGTGGGCAGGACGATGGACCCCAGGATGCGCCACTCCCCCGCGCCGTCCATCCGGGCCGCGTCGATCAGCTCGGAGGAGGTTTCGGAGTAGAACGCGCGCAGGACCAGGATGTTGAAGACGGAGACCGAGCCCGGCAGGATCAGCGCCCACCACTGGCCGTAGCCACCGAGCCCGGTGACCACCAGGAAGGTCGGGATGAGGCCGCCGCCCACGAACATCGTGACGATCAGCAGCACCAGAATGGAGCGGTGGCCGAGCGACCGGGGCCGGGACAGCCCGTAGGCGCACAGGACCGAGACGACCATCGACAGCGCCGTGCCGACCACGGTGATGCCCAGACTCACCGTCAGCGCGGTGAGCACGGTCGAGTCGCTCAGCATCTGGCGGTACGCCTCGGCGGTCAGTCCGTCGGGCCAGATCACCAGGCCGCCGGCCCGGTTGACGGCCCCGGGGGTGGAGAAGCTGGTCAGCACGACGATCCACAGCGGGACCAGGATGACGGCGAGCATCCCGCCGAGGGTCAGCCCCTTGGCCGCCTGGCCGACCGTGGTCGGCGGCTCCTCCCAGGGCGGGCGGGCGGCCCTGGCCCTGCGTCGGGCGGCCCTGGTCGCCGCGTCGCGCTTGCCGTCCGTGCGTCCGATGGTGAGTACGTTGGTCATTTCCGGTACAACCCGTCGTCGCCGAAGGCATGCGCCAGCCGGTTGGCACCCCAGATGAGCAGCAGCGAGATCACGCTCTTGAAGAGCCCGGCCGCCGCGCCGTAGCTGTAGTCGCCGGTGGCGATGCCGTAGTAGAAGGAGAAGGTGTCCAGGACGTCAGCCGCGTCGTGACCGACGGCGTTCCGTTGGATCAGGAACTGCTCGAAGCCGACCGACAGTGCGTTGCCCAGGCGCAGCACCAGCATCAGCACGATCACCCCGCGCAGGCCGGGAAGCGTGATGTGCCACATCCGCCGGAACCGTCCCGCGCCGTCCGCCGCCGCCGCCTCGTACAGCTCGGTGTTGATCGCGCTGAGCGCTGCGAGGAAGACGATGATCCCCCAGCCCGCCTCCTTCCAGATCGACTGGGAGGTGACCAGCAGGGCGAAGGTGTCCGGGTTGGTCATGATGTCCCAGGTACCGATGTCCTGCTGACGGAGGAACTGGTTGAGCGCGCCCGCACCGCCCAGCATCTGCTGGAAGATCGTGATGGCGAGCACCCACGAGAAGAAGTGCGGCAGGTAGACGACGGACTGGATGAAGTTGCGGGTCCGCTCGCTGAGCACCGTGTTGAGCAGCATGGCCAGCGCGATCGGGATCGGGAAGAAGAGGATCAGCTGGACGAAGCTCAGGTACAGCGTGTTCGTCATCGCGTGCCAGAACATCGCGTCGCCGAGGAGCCGGCTGAACTGGTCGAATCCGACCCACTCGCTCTGCCAGACCCCCACCAGCGGGTCGTACTCCTGGAACGCGGTGGCCAGGCCGAACAGCGGGAGGTAGTTGAACACCAGCAGCAGGACGACCGCGGGCACCGTCATCAGGATCAACGAACGGTCGCGGCGCAGCCGGTGCCGCAGGCTCAGACCTTCCGGTGCGCCGGTGCGCTCCGGCTGCGCGGTGGTCACTGGCCCGTGCCGTACTTGTTCAGGACGTTCTCGGTCATCCATCCCTTGAGCCGGTCCCCGCTACTGGACCGCCAACTCGCCACCGCCTCCTGCACCTCGGAGACCTTCTTCTTGCCCCGGTAGCAGTCCTGGACGGTGTCCGACACGGCCTGGGCGGCTTCGGCCGTGGCCATCGCCTGCGGCATGCTGATGTTCATGCCCCAGAAGGGCGGCTTGGTGAGGGCCTGGACGTTGTCGGCCTGCCAGGCCGACAGGTCCTTGGTGACGATGTCGCCGCCCGGGTTGCTGATCACGGCCGACGGGGAGGCCAGGAACGGGAAGGTCTGGCTCTGGACCGCCTTCTGGCCCTCGTCCGTGAAGGTGGGAACGCCGTTCACCCTGGTGTGGTGGACGCCCTCGACGCCGAAGTTGGCCATCGTGTACTCGGCCGAACCGTAGGGCGCGGCAAGGTAGTTGGCGACCGAGAGCAGCTCCTCGATCTGCGCGGGCTTCAGATCGGCGTTCAGGTAGCTGAGTATGGCGGTCGAAGCACCCATGTAGACCACCGGCTTGCTCTTGCCGTCGGCGGCGAAGACGTTGAAGGCACCACGTCGGTAGTTCGGGTCCGCGGCGATGCCGGCCTGATGGTCGCTCAGTTTCCAGACACCCGTGCCGCCGCCGTCGATGAGCACCTTCCCGCTGTAGAAGCGGGTGGTGGCGTTGGCGTTGTCACCGGCCAGCGAGTCCGGGTGCACGTACCCGGAGGCGGCCAGCCGGTTGTGCCAGTCGAGAGCCTCCAGGAACTCCTGGGTCTCGAACAGGTGGACCAGCTTGCCGTTGTCCACCTTCCACTTGAGCGGGGCACCCCAGGCCGTGTACAGGTAGGTCCACAGGTCGCCGAAGGCCCAGACGCCGCGCTTGGCGTCGGTCAGCTCCTTGCCGAGGCTCAGCAGGTCGTCGGCGGACTTGACCTGATCGGCCTTGATCCCGCGCCCCTCCAGGATGTCCCGGCGGTAGAAGGTGGTGCCCGCGACGACGAACTTACTGGAGAAGCACGGGATGCCGTACAGCTTGTCGCCCCACACGCCGACCTGCCAGGCGCCGGTGGGTATCGCGGCCAGGTTCGGGTACTTCTTGATCTTGTCGCCGGACAGGTAGGGGGTCAGGTCCGCGAGCTGGGTCCCGGCCAGCCCCCCGAGGTTGAAGTTGGGGTTCCACCAGCTGGGCAGCTGGATCCAGTCCGGCAGCTTCTTGGCGGCGGTCATGGTCGGCACGATGGTGGCGTAGTTGTTGCCGTCCGTCGGCTTCATCGTGAGCTCGACGCCCAGCGCCTTGTTCATGGCCTGGTAGAAGGCGTTGCCGGCCGGCGGGACGGTGCCCCACAGCGGCGTGACCGCCGTGTAGCTGCCACCCTTGCCCGGGACACCGGAGACCGTGGTGACCGGGGCGGACGGGTAGCTGAGGTACGCGGGGTCGGTCGCCGCGTCGGGGCCACCGGCCACGGAGGGGATCTCCGGCTTGCCGGAGGTGCTGGGCACGTAGGCCGGCAGGGCCGACTTGAGGCCCGCCTCGGTGTTCGCACCGGTCTTCCGGTCCGCACCTCCGCCACAGGCGGACAGCAGTGGCGTCATCGCGGCGGCCCCTGCGACTGAGACGGCGGCGTTGACGAAGCTTCGGCGGTTCATCTCGGTTCTCATGGCGGAGCGGCCCTTCCAGTTCGGACTGTCGAAGCGCTTGCGCGTTTCGGCGACACTAACGACGCGTTACGCGTTCAGCAATAGCCTGAACAAATCCGAAACCGGCCACTACCAAGGCAGTTGACACATCTTCGGGTTCGTGTCAGCGTCGAAGCGCTTCGACGAACGACCACGCACCCAGCCTTCCGAGGGGTTGTCCCACGTGAGTTCCCTGTCCGCGTCCGCGGCTGACCTGCCTCTTTTCCGTGACCCCGCGCTCTCGCTACGCAAGCGCGTCGACGACCTGCTCGAACGGCTCACGGTCGACGAACGGCTCGCGATGCTGCATCAGTACGCACCGGCCGTGCCCCGCCTGGGAGTTGACCCCTTCCGCACCGGCAGCGAGGCCCTGCACGGCGTCGCCTGGCTGGGAGTGGCCACGGTCTTCCCGCAGGCCGTCGGCCTCGGCGCCAGCTGGGACGAGGACCTGGTGCGCCGGGTCGCCGAGGCGGTCTCGGTCGAACTGCGCGCCTTCCACCGCCACCGCCCGCCGGTGCTCGCCCCCGATCGCGGCCCCCACAGCCTGCAGGCCTGGGCGCCGGTACTGAACCTGCTGCGCGACCCGCGCTGGGGCCGCAACGAGGAGGGCTACTCCGAGGACCCGGTGCACACCGCCCGGGTCGGCGAGGCGTACTGCCGGGGCCTGGCGGGCGACCACCCGACCTACCTGCGGGCGGCCCCGGTGCTCAAGCACTTCCTCGCCTACAACAACGAGGACGACCGGTGCACCACCTCCTCCGGGCTGCGCCCGCGCGTGCTGCACGAGTACGACCTGGCCGCCTTCCGCCCGGTCGTCGCCTCCGGCGCCGCGACCGGCGCGATGGCCGCCTACAACCTGGTCAACGGCCGTCCCTGCCACGTGAGTCCGCTCATCGAGACGGAGCTGCGCCGCTGGGCGCGGCCCACCGGCCACGAGCTGTTCGTGGTGAGCGACGCCGAGGCGCCCTCCAACCTGGTCGACCCGGAGCGCTACTTCGACGACCACGTCGAGTCCCATGCGGCGGCGCTGAAGGCGGGCATCGACAGCTTCACCGACCACGGCGAGGACAGTGAGACGATCGTCGGCCGGCTCCGCGAGGCGCTGGAGCGCGGCCTGATCGCCGAGAGCGACGTGGACCTCGCGGTCCGGCGGCAGCTCGAACTGCGCTTCCGGCTCGGCGAGTTCGACCCCGAGCTGGACCCGTACGCCGGGATCGGCCCCGAGGTGATCAACAGCGCCGAGCACCGCGCCCTGGCCCGTCAGGCCGCGACCGAGTCGGTGGTGCTGCTCAAGAACGACGGCCTGCTGCCACTCGATCCGGCCCGCACGCCGAAGATCGCCGTCATCGGCCCGCTGGCCGACACGCTGTGCGAGGACTGGTACAGCGGCACCCTGCCGTACCAGGTCACCGTCGCCGCCGGACTCGCCGCCGCGCTCGACGGCGAGGTGGTCCGCGTCGAGGGCGCCGACCGGATCGCGCTGCGCTCCCGCACCACCGGCGAAGCACTCGGCGGGACCAGCTTCGACGTGGCCGACTGGGGCCGCGGCAGGCTGACCCTGCGCGACGCCGGCACCGGCCGCTACCTGAGCCTCAAGGAGGACACCACCCTGGTCGCGGACCAGGAGATCCTCAAGACCTGGGAGATCCACGAGACCTTCCGGCTGGAGCCGGCCGAAGACGGTGCCGTGCTGCTGTGCTCCGTGCTCACCGGGCGCTACGCCGTCGTGGACCCGACCGACGGCCGGGTGGCCGTCACCGCCGAGACCCCGGCTGCCGCCGAACGCTGGCAGCGTGAACTGCTGCGCGACGGCGTGGCCGAGGCCCGGGCGGCCGCCGAAGCGGCCACTGTCGCGGTCGTCGTGCTCGGGAACCATCCGCTGGTCAACGGCCGCGAGACCGAGGACCGCGTGGACACCGCCCTGCCCCAGGCGCAGGACGCGCTGCTGCGCGCGGTCGCCGCCGTCCGCCCGGAGACGGCACTGGTGCTGATGAGCAGTTACCCGTACGCCGTGGACTGGGCGGACGAGCACCTGCCCGCCGTGGTGTGGACCTCGCACGGCGGGCAGGAGACCGGCAACGCGCTGGCCGACGTGCTGCTCGGCGGGGCCGAACCGGCCGGACGCCTGCCGCAGACCTGGTACCGGGGCGACGACCAGCTGCCGGAGCCGCTCGACTACGACATCATCAAGGCCGGTTGGACCTACCAGTACCACCGGGCCGCACCCCTCTACCCCTTCGGTCACGGCCTGTCCTACACCGAGTTCGCCCACCGCGACCTGCGCCTGTCCCAGCCGTCCATCGCCCAGGACGGTTCGGTCGACGTCACGGTGGCTCTGGCCAACAGCGGCCGGCGGGTCGGCAGCGAGGTGGTCCAGCTCTACGTCCGGGCCCTGGACGCCCGCTACCAGGCTCCCCGGCAGCGGCTCGTCGACTTCGCCAAGATCCGTCTGGAGCCGGGCGAGCGCCGGGAGTTGACGTTCCGTCTGCCGGCCGAGCGACTGGCCCACTGGGACGTCTCTAGCGGCGCCTTCACCGTCGACCCCGGCGGCTACGAGATCACCGTCGCCCGCTCCGCCGAACACCCTGTCCTCACCGCGCCGCTCACCGTGACCGGGGCGGCCCCCGCCCCCCGGGTCCTGGTCGACCGGCGCACCCTGGCCGTCGACTTCGACGACCACACGGACATCGACATCGTCGACGTCAGCCGGACCGACGGCGACGCCGTCACCCCGGCCGACCCGGCCCGACCCGCGACACTGCACTTCCACGGCGTCGACCTCTCCGGCGCCGTCCGGGTGGAGGCCGAGATCGCCCGCCCGGAGGCCGGAGTCGGCGAGGCACGGCTCGAACTCCACACCGGAGAGCTGCTGTTGGCGGAGATCGAGGTCCCCGTCACCGACCACCATCACACCTGGGCGACCGTACAGGCCGATTTCGCCGCCCCGTCGGCAGGGTTCCACGACCTCCGGCTGACGCTGCACGGCGGCTTCCGGCTGGCCGCCTTCGGCCTCCGCTCGTCCGGCACGGCCGACTGAAGCCGGCGCTTCCCAGACCGGCGGCCCGTCTCGAGGGTGGCGGGCCGCCACCTCCTTCACCCAGTGCCCAACCCATTCCGGAGGAAGCCCCCCATGCCGCTCACCGACTTCGGCCTGGACGAACTGAACAGCTATCGCCCGGAGTTGACCGCACCGAGCGACTTCGACGCGTTCTGGCAACGGACGCTCGCCGAAGCCCGGTCGTACGACTGCGGTGTCAAAGTCGACCGGGTCACCTCGCAGTACGCGCTGCGCACCGTCGAGGTCGACGACGTGCGCTTCCCCGGCTGGAACGGCGAGCCGGTGGCCGCCTGGCTGCTACGCCCCGCCGGCGTGGACGGGCCGCTGCCGGTCGTCGTCACCTACATCGGCTACTGCGGCGGGCGCGGGCTGCCCACCGAGCACCTGTTCTGGTCCGCCGCCGGCTACGCCCAACTCGTGGTCGACAGCCGGGGCCAGGGCCACGACACCCCCGACCGGACCGTGGGCGACGGCACGCAGTGGGTCGAGGGCTTCATGACCCGGGGCATCGACTCCCCCGAGAACTACTACTACCGGCGCCTGATCACCGACTGCGTGCGCGCCGTCGACGCCGTCGCTCAGCTGCCCGGTCTGGACGTCGACCGGATCGTGGTGACCGGCGGCAGCCAGGGTGGCGGCCTGGCGCTCGCCGTCGCCGGCCTCAGCGGTGACCGCGTCGCGGCGGTGATGCCCGACGTACCGTTCCTCTGCCACTTCCGCCACGCCGTGCAGATCGCCGACGAGGGGCCGTACCCGGAGATCGCCAAGTACCTGCGCTGGCACAGCCGGCACCGTGTGACGCCGACCCTCGCCACCCTCGACTACTTCGACGGCGCGCACTTCGCCCAACGGGCCACCGCCCCGGCCCTGTTCAGCGTCGGCCTGATGGACCCGGTCTGCCCGCCCTCCACGGTCTACGCCGCCTACAACCGCTACGCCGGCGAGGACCGCACGATGACCGTCTGGCCCTTCGCCGACCACGGCGGCGGCTGCGGTTCCACCCCGCCCGCGCAGCTCGCCTGGCTGCAGGAGCACGACCTGGCTCCGGAGCTCTGACCGCCGCCGTGACCTCCGTAAGCGGCCAGGCCGCACACCCGTTCCCCGAGCTTCCCGCCGGGTTCCGTTTCGGCGCCGCGACCGCCGCCTACCAGATCGAGGGAGCCCACGACCAGGACGGCCGCGGCCCGTCCATCTGGGACACCTTCAGCCACACGCCCGGCCGTACGCTCGGCGGCGCCACCGGCGACACGGCCTGCGACCACTACCACCGCTACCCGGAAGACGTCGCCCTGCTGCGCGGGCTCGGTGTGGACAGTTACCGCCTCTCCATCGCCTGGCCCCGCCTGCTGCCCCAGGGCACCGGAGCGGTCAACGCCAAGGGCCTGGACTTCTACGACCGCCTGATCGACGAACTGCTGGCCGCCGGGGTCGCCCCCGCCGTCACCCTCTACCACTGGGACCTGCCCCAGGCCCTGGAGGACCGAGGTGGCTGGCGGGTCCGGGAGACCGCCGAGGCGTTCGCGGAGTACGCGGCTCTCGCGGCCGAGCGCTACGGGGACCGGGTGGAGCGCTGGATCACCCTCAACGAGCCGTACTGCTCATCCTTCGTGGGCTACGCCGAGGGCCGCCACGCACCCGGCGCCGAGGAGGGGCGCGGCGCGCTCGCGGCCGCGCACCACCTGCTGGTCGGCCACGGCCTCGCGGTCCGGGCGCTGCGCGCCGCAGGCGCCCGGGAGATCGGGATCACTCTCAACCTCGACCGCATCCACACCGTCTCCTCCCTGCCCGAGGACCGCGCCGCCCTGCGCCGCGCCGAGGTCCTCCACAACGAGGTCTGGACCGAGCCGCTGCTCGCCGGACGCTACCCCGCGCACGAGGCCGAGACCTGGGCCGGTCTCGCCGACGGCCCTTGGCGGCTGCCGGGCGACCTCGAACTGATCGGCGCCCCGCTGGACTTCCTCGGCGTCAACTTCTACCGCCCGATCACCGTCGCCGCCGCCCCCCACCGCACGGACGACCTCGAACTCCGTACGGCAGTGGACATCGGCCTCACCGAGGTGAACCCGTACCGGACCCGGCACACCACCATGGGCTGGCCCGTCCTCCCGGAGGCGCTCACCGAGCTGCTCTGCGGACTCCACGCCCGCTACCCACACCTTCCGCCGGTCTGGATCACCGAGAACGGCTCCGCCGAGATCGACACCGTCGGCCCCGACGGCGTGATCCACGACGCCAAACGGATCGACTACCTCGCGGACCACCTCACCGCCGTCGCCGACGCCATCGCCGCCGGGGTCGACGTCCGCGGCTACTACGTGTGGTCGCTGATGGACAACTACGAATGGGCGCGCGGCTACAGCCAGCGCTTCGGCCTGGTCCACGTCGACCACGACACCATGACCCGAACGCCCAAGGACAGCTACCACTGGTACCGGGGCCTGATCACCGCGCACCGCGCGCGGACAGAGGAACCTGCCGAATGAAATTCACCGACGGCTACTGGCTGATGCGCCCGGGTGTCACCGCGCGCTACGCCGCCGAGGTTGCGGACGTCCGGTCCGACGAGCACCGGATCACCCTCTACGCGCCGGTGAAACACGTACGCGGTCGCGGTGACACGCTCAACAGCCCGCTGCTGACGGTCGAATGCTGGTCACCGGCCGAGGGCGTGATCGGGGTGCGCACCACCCACCACGCCGGATCGGTGCGGCGCGGGCCGGAGTTCGCGCTCCCCGGCGCGCAGCAGGGTAGCGGGAAGGTGCACCGGGACGGCCCGGTGGTCGAGCTCGGTGCCGGTGACCTCACCCTGCGGGTGGACACCTCACAGCCGTGGCGCCTGGAGTTCACCGCCGACGGGCAGGTGCTGACCTCCGTCGGCGAACGCGGTACCGGCTTCGTCACGGACGACACCGGGCGGCACTTCATGCTCGGTCAACTCTCCCTAGGTGTCGGCGAGTTGGTGTACGGGATGGGTGAGAGATTCACGCCGTTCGTCAGGAACGGGCAGGTGGTGGACATCTGGCAGGCCGACGGCGGCACCACCAGCGAGCTGGCGTACAAGAACGTCCCGTTCCACCTGACCAACCAGGGCTACGGTGTCTTCGTCAACCACCTGGGCAAGGTCAGCTACGAGGTCGGCTCCGAGGCCGTCGGCCAGGTGCAGTTCAGCGTCGAGGACCAGTCGCTGGAGTACTTCGTGGTGTACGGGCCGTCACCCAAGCAGATCCTGGAGCGCTACACCGCGCTGACCGGCCGCCCGGCGCTGCCCCCGGCCTGGGCACTGGGCCTGTGGCTGACCACCTCCTTCACCACCGAGTACGACGAGGCGACCGTCAACCGCTTCGTCGGCGGCATGGCCGAGCGTGGCATCCCGCTCAGCGTCTTCCACTTCGACTGCTTCTGGATGCGCGAGTACCAGTGGTCCGACTTCGACTGGGACTCCGACACCTTCCCCGACCCGGCCGGCATGCTGGACCGGCTCAAGCAGCAGGGGCTGCGGATCTCCGCCTGGATCAACCCCTACATCGCGCAGAAGTCGGCGCTGTTCGAGGAGGGCAGGCGCGAGGGCTACCTCGTGCGCCGCCCCGACGGCAGCGTGTGGCAGTGGGACCTGTGGCAGCCGGGCATGGCCCTGGTGGACTTCACCAACCCCGCCGCGTGCGGCTGGTACACCGGCAAGCTGCGCACCCTGCTGGCGCAGGGCGTGGACTGCTTCAAGACCGACTTCGGCGAGCGCATCCCCACCGACGTGGTCTGGCACGACGGTTCCGACCCCGAGCGGATGCACAACTACTACACCCACCTGTACAACCGGGCCGTCTTCGAGCTGCTGCGCGAGGAGCGCGGCGAGGGCGAGGCACTGCTGTTCGCCCGCTCCGCCACCGCGGGCGGCCAGCAGTACCCGGTGCACTGGGGCGGCGACTGCGAGTCCCACTTCAACGCCATGGCGGAGTCGCTGCGCGGCGGGCTCTCCCTCGGCCTGTCCGGCTTCGGCTTCTGGAGCCACGACATCGGCGGCTTCGAGGGCACCCCCACCCCGACCGTCTTCAAACGCTGGGTGCAGTTCGGCCTGCTCTCCTCGCACAGCCGCCTGCACGGCTCCAAGTCCTACCGGGTCCCGTGGGACTACGGCGAGGAGGCCGTCGAGGTCACCCGCGAGTTCACCCTGCTCAAGCACCGCCTCGCGCCCTACCTGCAGCGCGCCGCCCAGCAGGCGCATGCCACCGGCATCCCGGTGATGCGCGCCATGCTGCTCGAGTTCCCCGACGACCCCGCCACCGCCACGCTCGACCGGCAGTACATGCTCGGCGAGGACCTGCTCGTCGCCCCGGTCTTCACCGACGACGGCACGGTCGACTACTACGTCCCCGACGGCACCTGGACCAACCTCCTGACCGGGGATCAACTCAC
Organism: Kitasatospora sp. Root107; assembly: GCF_001424875.1. GTDB lineage: Bacteria > Actinomycetota > Actinomycetes > Streptomycetales > Streptomycetaceae > Kitasatospora. The sequence continues at coordinate 132,104 of NZ_LMCT01000026.1, forward strand.
CGGCCCCCGCTGGGTCCGCGAGCAGCACGGCTTCCACACCCTTCCGCTGCTGGCCCGCCCCGACTCCGTCATCCCGCTCGGCGCCGACGACCAACACCCGGTCTCCGCCTGGGCGGACGGCGTCGAGCTGCGGGTGCACGCCTTCGCCGACGGCGCCGAGCGCACCGTGGTGATCCCGCGCTCCGACGGCCCCGGCGAGGTGGCCCGCTTCCACCTGCGCCGCGACGGTGACCGGCTCAGGGTGACCACCGACAGCCCGCACCCGTGGCAGCTGCGGATCGGTGGCCCGAACGGCACCGTCCACACCCGGCCCGCCGATACGACGGAGGCCGAACTCCCGTACCCGGCCTGAGCCCGAAGCAGTCGCCTCGGGCGGCCTGCCCGTCCGGGAGGCCACCCGGCCCGCCGCCGTCAGGGCCGGAACCACCCGGTCAGGACGCCCCACCAGCCGCTCCGCTGCCGGGGGACGGTGGCGATGGCGGCCGGGGGGACGGTCGGGGCGGGTGGCTGGACGGGCCGGGCGCTGGGCGTTGCGGGCGACACCGCCCGCGGTGTCGGGGGTGGCGTCGTGGGCACGGCACCTACGGCGGCGGCCGCCTCCCGGGCGGGCTTGGCCCGCGGGGTGAAGCGCACCGGCAGCTCGACCAGGTGCCGGGACAGCCAGGCCGAGGTCCAGGTCAACTCGTCCTCAGGGATGGCGAGTTGGAGGTCGGGCAGGCGGGTCAGCAGGATGTCGATGCCGGTCTCGGCGATGGCCCGGCCCATGTCCTGGCCGGGGCACTCGTGCGGGCCGCCGCCGAAGGCCAGGTGGGCGCGGTTGCCGTGGAGCGGCTTCGACAGGTCGGGGCGGACCACCGGGTCGACGTTGCCGGCCGCGAGACCGAGCAGGAGCATGTCGCCGGCCTTGATCTGCTGTCCGCCGAGCTCGGTGTCGCCGGTGGCCCAGCGGCCCGCGACCAGCGACATCGGCGCGGAGTCCCAGAGGACCTGGTCCAGGGCGTCGGGCAGCGTCATGTGGCCGCCGGACAGGTGGGCGCGGAACCGGCGGTCGGTGAGGACCATCTTCAGCGTGTCCGCGATCAGGTTGACGGTCGTCTCGTTCGCGGCGAGCAGCACCACCCGCAGATGCTCCAGCACCTCGTCGTCGGTGAGCCCCGCTTCGTGCTGCATCAGCCACGACACGAGATCGGCGCCGGGCGTCTCCCGTTTGCGCTCCATCATCCGGCGCAGCGTCGCCACGACGTAGTCGTTGCTTGCGATGGCCGTCTCGGTGCCCTTCATCAAGTCCCGTGCGGCGTCGACGAGTCGGGGCCCGTACTCCTCGGGCATCCCGACCACGTGGGTCATCACGAGCATCGGCAGGTGCTCGGCGAACTGGGCCACCAGCTCGGCCTGGCCGGCCGATCCGAAGTCCTGGATCAACTGGTCGGCAAAGCGGGTGATGTAGCGGCGGATCCCCCGTCGGTCGAAGCGGTTCAGACCGTCGGTGACCGCCTCGCGCAGGCGCCGGTGCTCCGCGCCGTCCGCGAACACGCACAGCGGCTGCCAGGCGATCACCGGCATCAGCGGGGAGTCCGGGGTGACCAGGCCCTCCTGGATAGCCGTCCAGCGGCGGGAGTCCCGGGAGAACCGGGAGGGTGTGCGCATCGCGGTGAGGTTCGCGGAGTGGCCGAGGATCAGCCAGGCCGGGAGGTCACCGTGCAGCAGCACGGGCGCCACCTCGCCGTGCTCGGCCCGCAGTTTCTCGTACAGGCCCGCCGGGTCGGCCTCGGCCTCCGGCCCGTAGAGCCGCCGGAGGCCGCCGGAGGCGAGCCCGTCGGCGCCGATCCCGTGGGCGGGGCAGCCGGGCGGCGGGGTGGAGGAGGAGGCGTCACGGAACGGGGAGGTCACGGTATCTCCGGGGGTGTCATGAGGCGGTCGTCGAGAACGGTCGGTGCGAAGGAGCCGTCGAGTGGTCACCGCGTGGGCGGGGCCGAGAGGTTGTACAGGTAGCGCATCAGGGCCATCAGGACGTCACGGCTCGATTCGCGGGTCCGGGCGTCGCACGTGACGATCGGCACCTCGGGGGGCAGGTCGAGGGCGGCCCGCAGTGCCTCGGTCGGGTAGGTCGGCGACTCGGGGAAGATGTTGGCCGCGACGACGAAGGGCACGCCGCTGTCCTCCAGCCGCCCGATCACGTCGAAGCTGACTTCGAGGCGGCGGGTGTCGACCATCACGACCGCGCCGAGGGCGCCCTCGAACAGGCCGTTCCAGAGGAACCAGAACCGCTCCTGCCCGGGGGTGCCGAACACGTACAGCACCAGTTCGTCGTTGATGCTGATCCGGCCGAAGTCCATCGCCACCGTGGTGGAGGTCTTGCGCTCGACCCCGGCGGTGTCGTCGACACCCGCTCCGGCCTGCGTCATCGTCTCCTCGGTGCTCAGCGGCCGGATCTCGCTCACGGAGCCGACCAGGGTCGTCTTGCCGACGCCGAAGCCGCCCACGATCACCACCTTGACCGCCATGGCGGCCGAGGCCGGGAGCAGATCGGCGCTCTCCGGCCCCAGCACCGTCTCAGAGCTTCTGAAGTCCATGTATCACCGCCTCCAACAGGGCATGGTCGGGAAGGATCGCTTTCGGGACGCGGGCCCGGGCCTCGATCCGTTTCTCGGCGAGGAGGTCCGCCAGCAGCACGGTGACCACGCTCATCGGCAGCCGCAGATGCGCGGAGATCTCGGCCACGGACAGCGGCGAGCCGCAGATCCGCAGGATCGCCGCATGCTCCGGCTGCATCGTGGGTGTCGGCTCCGAGCGCGCGACGATCAGGGTGACCAGGTCGAACGTGGTCCGCTCGGCCAGACCGCTGCGACCGCGCGTGATCACGTAGAGCCGCTCGGGGCTGTCCTCGTCCCAGTCCTGGTCGGCTGCGCTCATCCGCCGTCCTCGCTGCGCTCGTCACTCGCCTCGCTCATACGACCTGCTCGCTCTTGCGCGGCGGAGTGCTGAGGTGCTCGCCGATCCGGGCGACCAGGTCCCGCATTCGCTGGCCCATCAGCCCGGCGTCGACGCCCTGGTCGGCGAGCACCGCGAGGTAGGCCCGGGCGCCGGCCGCCATCAGATAGAAGAAGCCGCCGCCCATCTCGATCACGACCAGCCGCATCCGACCGTCGCCGTCCGGGAATTCGTGTCCCACCGCGGCGGCCAGGCTCTGCAGGCCCGCACAGGCTGCGGACAGCCGGTCGGCGGTGTCGGTGTCGGTGCCGTACTGGGCCATCCGCAGGCCGTCGGCGGAGAGCACGACGACGTGGCGGGCGTGCGGAACACTGTCCGCCAGCTCCTTGAGCATCCAGTCCATGTTGGTCCGTTGCTGAGTCACTCCTCGCCCTTCCCTGCCGACTCTTCACTGGTGTGGTCGGCCCCGCCGCTGGACGGCGCGTTGCCGTTCACCCCTTCGTGGAACGCGGCCAGCCACATACCCGGCTGTACCGGCGCCGGGGTGGGCCTGGGCACACCCGCGCCCTCGGGAGCGCCGGTCCAGGAGGACGCCGCGTGCCGACGGCGCTGTGGCAGCCCGTCCGGGGTCTGCTCGCCCACCGCCGCAGGCCCGCCGGCCGCCGAGGAGCGGTGGGGTGACTCCGCGATGACGCCGGGTACCGTCTTCGCCCCCCACGGCCGCGGTCCGCCCGCCGACCGGAGAGCGGCGGCCGAGCCAGGCCGGGAGCCGGCGGCGATGCCGATGCCGTGGGCCCGGCCGACGGCGGGTGCCGTGGTGATCAGTTCCTGCGGCACGATCAGCACCGCGCGCACGCCGCCGTAGGCGGAGGGGCGGAGCGAGACCTGGAAGCCGTACTCCTGCGCGAGGCGCCCGACCACGGCCAGGCCGAGCCTGGGGGTCTCGCCGAGGTCGTTGAGGTCGATGCCCTCCTGCGCGTCGCGGAGCATCCGCTCGGCCCTGCCCCGGCCCTCCTCGCTCAGGCTGAGACCGCCGTCCTCGATCTCGATCGCGATGCCGGTCTGCACCTCGACGGCGGTCAGATGCACGTTGGTGTGCGGCGGGGAGTAGCGGGTGGCGTTGTCCAGCAGCTCGGCCAGCGCGTGGATCAGCGGCTCGGCGGCGGGGCCGACCACCGCGACCTCGGAGACCGGGTGCAGTTCCACCCGCTGGTAGTCCAGGATTCGCGAGATGCCGCCGCGCAGCACGCTGTACAGCGGTACCGCCCTGCTCCACTGGCGGCCGGGGCGGGCGCCACCGAGGACGGCGATGCTGTCCGCGAGCCGGCCGACCAGCGCGTTGCCGTGGTCCAGGCGCAGCAGGTCGTCGAAGACGGCCGGGTCGTTGCCGTGCCGGTCCTCCATCTCACGCAGGTCCTGGGCCTGCCGGTGCACGATCGCCTGCACCCGACGGGCGATGTTCACGAACGCCCGCTGCGCGGACTCGCGCAGGCCCTCCTCGTTGTCGACCGCTTCCAGGACGGTGCGCAGCACCGCATGCCGGGCGGCCTGGAACTCCGGGCCGACGACGCCGTCGTAGGACTCGTACGCCTTCAGCACGTCCTCGGTGAACTCGCCGCGCTGGAGCCGGGCGACCGTCTCGGGCAGGGTGACCTCGGCCAGCCGGACCGTCTCGGTCTGCTGCCGGGCGAGCCGGTACCGCAGCTCGCTCTCCTGCCGGGCGTGCTGCTCGCGCAGGGCCGCCAGCGCCCGCCCTCGCCGCGCCGCCTCGGCGGCGACTATGCCCACCGCCGCGGTACCCACCACCCCGCACCAGACGACTCCCGCACGGGCGCCGGTGGAGGTCAGCGACACGGCGACGACAGCGGCAGCCACCGTCACGACCGTGGGCAGGAGCCACACGAGAACGGGCGCGGAGCGCCGACCTCCGAGTGACGATCCAGCACGAAGCATCAGCATCCTCAAACGATCGAAAGAGTAGGGACGGGCGGACGGGGGATTCTTCTGACGGAGCCTCAACAGCACTGCGCTGCAGTGGATCTGGCGCCTTCCTGTCGGGTCTTCCGGGCCATCGCGCACACCGGCGGGAAGCGTTCGGGAAGGGCTCTCGCGCCGCCGCCCGGGTCGGTGTGTCGGGCCCCACCTTTTCGCTGCCCCGGGCTCGTGGTGCCCCCGTCCCGTGCCGGTTCGCTCATGAGAGGGATCTCCTCGGAAAACCGCCACCCACTACGGAGAGTTCGTGCTACGGCGGGATCCGTGACCGGACTCCGGTGGGCATCCCACAACGACGCGTGGCACCGCACCCCGACGCGTTCGTGTCAGGATCCGGTGCTACGGAGCAGCCTCTTGATCGGTCGTGCAAGGATTCGGCCGTGCCAAAGCCGAAGCCCACCGTCCTGGAACGCCGCTCCCCCTGGGTCGTGTTCACACGCGCTGACGATCCCTGGCTGGCGTCGGAGACCGCCACGCTCCTCGCGCGCAACGGCTTGACCCTTCGGCTGGACGGCCGAGAACTACGGGACGCGCCCTCTCTCTTCCAGACCTTCGCGCGGGAGTTGGCCTTCCTCGGCTACTTCGGTCACAACTGGGACGCGCTCATCGACTGCCTGCAGGACTGGCACGGCCCGGGCCACGGCGACCAGGACCTCGCAATCGTGATCGAGCACGCGGACGGACTGCAGAAGGCCGAGTTTCTGGGGCTCTTCGTCTCCGTGCTCGCCCAGGCAGCCTGGCACTCGAACCTCCGCCTCGACGCCGACGGCAATCTCGACGAGGACTGGCGGCGGCGGATCGCCCAGCACTTCGTCTTCCTCCTGGACCACACCTCACCCGCCGTATTCACCGAGGCGGTGGCCCGCGGGGCGGATGTGGCGGTGGCCCTGTCGGACGACCGCCTGCTAGCCACCCTCACCGACAACGGCTGGCCCGGCGCAGATCCCGCGTCCGCTCTGTGGACGGCCGGCCCGCTCGCCTTCGCGGACGGGGAGATCCTCGGTGGGCACCTCGTTCGGGCTGTCCAGCAGTTCCGCTCCCGCCTCGACTGCTCGACCGACCAGGCGTCCGATATCGCTCAGGCCCGCTCCGCGTACCTTCGCAACCAGGGACATCTTCGGGGCGCCGAGCAGACCAACTGACTGTGGTCGTGCTCGCCCTGGTGGGCTCAGAGTGGCCAGGCTGCCCGATGACCGTACTGCGCCGTCAGATCCTTCGACCGTCCGGCTCAACTGGCGCCCTGCGGCGGCAGCGCCGCCACGATCGGATGGTCCCGGCCGATCGGACCGAGCTTGGCGCTGCCGCCGGGGGCGCCGAGGTCGGCGAAGAACTCGGCGTTCACGGTGGTGAAGTGCTGCCATTCCTGCGGGGTGTCGTCCTCGAAGAGGATCGCTTCGACGGGGCACACCGGCTCGCAGGCACCGCAGTCGATGCACTCGTCGGGGTGGATGTAGAGCATCCGCTCACCCTCGTAGATGCAGTCGAGCGGGCACTCGTCGATGCATGCCTTGTCCTTGACGTCCACACAGGGCAAAGCGATCACAAACGTCATCGAACTGCCGTCCTCTCAGGTCCTGTTCGCCGTTCTGGCGCAGCCGACCGTATGACCTCAAGTAACCTTGAGGTCAACAGGGGGGCACTGCATGACCGACTACCGTTCCAACGACGACGTCCGGGCCACCCCGGACGACTGGCTGAGCATCGGCGAGGTGAGCGCGCGGACCGGGGCGGCCGTCTCCGCTCTGCGGTTCTACGAGGAACTCGGCCTGATCGCGTCCGAACGCGACGATCGCAACCAGCGCCGCTACCCGCGACACATGCTGCGCCGCGTCGCACTGGTCTCGGTGGCAAAACGGATCGGCATCCCGTTGCAGGACCTCCGGGAGGCGTTCGCCGACGTGCCGCTCGACCGGCCGCCGAGTCACCAGGAGTGGCAGCGCGCCTCGCGCGGCTGGAAGCGTCGGCTGGAGGAGCGCCGCCAGACCATCGAGCGGCTCGAGGCCGAGCTCACCGGGTGTATCGGCTGCGGCTGTCTCTCGATGAAGGCCTGCGCACTCCTCAACCCGGGTGACGCACTCGCTGGGGACGGTGCCGGGCCCCGACGGCTGTGAGGGACGGACCGCCGCCCGTCCGATGTGAGTACCGGTACTCAAGCCCTCGGCGGCAGCGGTCCACCAGGATGGTGCCACCGCCTCGCCGGAGGCGACGAAGGGAACCGTCCATGCTCAGCCGGATCGCCAGCGCGCTGCTACCCGTCCTCGGTCGACTGACCGTCACCTCCGAGGTGGCGGGCCCGGTCGCGCCCGGCAGCATCGTGGCGGCGAACCACAGTTCGCTCGCCGACCCGGGTGTGGTGCTGGCCGCACTGCACAGCCTGGGGACCGAGCCGGTGGTGATGGCGGCCGCCGGCCTGTGGCGGGTGCCCGGCCTCGGC
>NZ_LMCT01000026.1:139494-192373 GCF_001424875.1 Kitasatospora sp. Root107
ACTGCGGGCCGGCGGGCACATCCCGGTCCGACGCGGTACGGCCCGGGCGGGCGCCGCCCTCGACGTCGCCGCCGCGGCGCTCGCAGCGGGCCGGGTCGTGCTGATCTACGGCGAGGGCGGCCTGCCCAAGCGCAGGGATCCCCGGGACACCGAGCCGGGTGCGTTCCGGACCGGCCTGGCCCGGCTCGCGGCAGCGACCAACGCCCCGGTGGTGCCGCTCGGCCAGTGCGGCGCCCGCCGCCTCAGCTCGGGCAGCACCGCCAAGCAGCTCGCCGGCTTCGCCACCGCCCCGCTACGCCGCCCCGCCCTGCATGTGCACCTCGGCACCCCGATCCGCCTGGCGGGCGACATCTCCGAGGCGACGGCCGCCGCCCACCGTGCGGTCACCCTGGCCTGGCACACCGCCGAACAGCACCTGCCCTGACCTCGGCCCGGTCGGCCTGAGCACCCGTCAGCCGGCGAGCGGCAGCACCCGCTGAGCCGGCCGTTACTGCTCCTGCGCTTTTCGGCGTGCGCCTTCATTTCGGAGGACGGACCATGAAGCCGACGAGCGGAGTAACTGTGAGCAACGAAGATCCCACCGCCGGCACGGGCGATCTGGTGGTGCTGAGCAACGTCAACAAGCACTTCGGCGAGCTCCATGTCCTCCAGGACATCGAGTTGACCATCGCCCGTGGCGAGGTCGTCGTGGTGATCGGGCCTTCGGGGGGCGGGAAGTCCACCCTGTGCCGGGCCATCAACCGCCTGGAGACCATCGACTCCGGCGAGATCGTCATCGACGGCAGGCCGCTGCCCGCCGAAGGCCGTGAGCTGGCCGCACTGCGGGCCGATGTGGGCATGGTCTTCCAGTCCTTCAACCTCTTCGCGCACAAGACCGTGCTGCAGAACGTGACGCTCGGTCAGGTCAAGGTCCGCAAGAAGGACAAGAAGGAAGCCGACGAGCGGGCCCGCCACCTGCTCGACCGGGTCGGTGTCGCCTCCCAGGCGGACAAGTACCCCGCACAGCTCTCCGGGGGACAGCAGCAGCGCGTCGCGATCGCCAGGGCGCTGGCCATGGACCCGAAGATCATGCTCTTCGACGAGCCGACCTCGGCGCTCGACCCCGAGATGATCAACGAGGTGCTGGAGGTGATGCAGCAGCTCGCCCGGGACGGAATGACCATGGTCGTCGTCACCCACGAGATGGGCTTCGCCCGTTCGGCTGCCAACCGCGTGGTGTTCATGGCGGATGGCCGGATCGTGGAGGAGACGACGCCCGATCAGTTCTTCAGCAATCCGCGCAGCGAGCGCGCCAAGGACTTCCTCTCGAAGATCCTTCACCACTGACCGACCCCACCGCACTAGGGATGAACACCATGAAGCTTCGCAAGGCCACCGGCGCGACCGCCGCTGCGCTCGTACTGACCCTGACCGCCGCCGGCTGCAGCTCCGACGGTGGCGGCGACAAGAGCGGCGAGAAGATCACCGTCGGTATCAAGTACGACCAGCCGGGCATCGGCCTGAAGACCCCGGACGGCAAGTACACGGGGTTCGACGTCGACGTGGCCACGTACGTCGCCAAGCAGCTCGGCCACGATCCTGGCGACATCGTCTGGAAGGAAGCCAAGAGCGCCGACCGCGAGACACTGCTGCAGCGCGGCGACGTCCAATTCATCGCCGCCTCGTACTCGATCACCCCCGCGCGCTCGGAGAAGGTCGACTTCGCCGGGCCGTACCTCCTGGCGCACCAGGACGTGCTGATCCGGGCGGACGACGAATCCATCAAGACGCCGACGGACCTGAACAACAAGAAGCTCTGCTCGGTCACCGGCTCCACCTCGGCACAGAACGTCAAGACGAAGATCGCGCCGAACGCCCAACTCCAGCAGTACGGCGGCTACTCGGAGTGCCTGACCGGCCTGGAGAACAAGGTCATCGACGCCCTGACCACCGATGACGTGATCCTCGCCGGCTACGCCTCGCAGCCGGAGTTCAAGGGCAAGTTCAAGCTCGGCGGCTTCAAGCTGAGCAACGAGAACTACGGCATCGGTGTCCAGAAGGGCAGCGAGCTCAAGGCGAAGATCAACACCGCTCTGGAGAAGATGGTCAGCGACGGCTCGTGGGAGGCGGCCGTCAAGAAGAACTTCGGCTCGGCCAACTACCAGCCCGAGCCCGCCCCGAAGATCGGCGTCATCGTCAGCTGAACCGGACGACCCACGGCGGCCCGTGGGTCGTCACTGCTGCGGAAGGGCCGGGAGACCGTGTTCGACTTTCTTGAGGGTTACGACCTGCTCGGGGCGTTCTGGGTGACGGTGCAGCTCACCTTCTACTCCGCCATCGGCGCCCTGATCTGGGGGACCGCCCTGGCGGCCATGCGCGTCAGCCCGGTACCGCTGATGCGCGGCTTCGGTACCTCCTACGTCAACGTGGTCCGGAACATCCCGCTCACGGTGATCATCGTCTTCACCTCGCTGGGCCTGTTCCAGACGCTCGGCGTCACCCTCGGCGCCGACAACTTCACGACGATCAACTTCCGGCTCGCCGTACTCGGTCTGATCGCCTACACCGCGGCGTTCGTCTGCGAGGCGCTGCGCTCCGGCATCAACACGGTGCCTCTCGGTCAGACCGAGGCGGCGCGAGCCATCGGCCTGAGCTTCCCTCAGGTGCTGCGGCTGATCGTCCTTCCGCAGGCCTTCCGCTCGGTGGTGGGTCCGCTGGCGAACGTGCTGATCGCGCTGACCAAGAACACCACCGTGGCGGCCGCGATCGGTGTCGCCGAAGCCGCGTCCCTGATGCGGGAGATGATCGAGAACGAGGCTCAGCTCATCCTCATCTCCGCCATCTTCGCGTTCGGATTCATCTGCCTCACCCTGCCGACCGGGCTGTTCCTCGGCTGGGTGAGCAAGAAGGTGTCGGTGAAGCGATGAAGTCCGCGTCCACCCTGTACGACGTCCCCGGGCCGCGGGCCAAACGGCGCAACGTACTGCTCACGGTGCTGTTCCTGGTCGCCCTCGCCGTCGTGGTCTGGTGGGTGGCGCAGAGCCTCTCCGACAAGAACCAGCTCGAATGGGTCAAGTGGCGGCCTTTCTTCACCAACTCCGGTGCCTGGGAGACGTACCTGCTGCCGGGGCTCAAGAACACGCTCATCGCCGCCGCGCTCGCCATGGTCATCGCGCTGCCGGCCGGCGCGCTGTTCGGCATCGCCCGGCTCTCCGAGCACAGCTGGGTGCGGGGTGCGGCCGGCACCGTCGTGGAGTTCTTCCGCGCCATCCCGGTGCTGATCCTGATGCTCTTCGCGAACGCGGCGTACGCCGAGTTCACCGACGTCAGCCCCGACAGCCGACCGCTCTACGCCGTGGTCACCGGCCTCGTCCTCTACAACGCCTCCGTGCTCGCCGAGATCGTCCGGGCCGGCATCCTGTCCCTCCCCCGGGGTCAGAGCGACGCGGCCAAGGCGATCGGCATGCGCAAGAACCAGGTCATGCGCCACGTACTGCTGCCGCAGTCGGTCACCGCGATGCTGCCGGCGATCGTCAGCCAGCTGGTGGTCATCGTGAAGGACACCGCGCTGGGCGGCGCGCTGCTCGGCTTCTCCGAACTGCTGGCCTCGGTCCGCCCGATGAGCGCGAACTACGGCGCGAACACCATCGCCAGCTTCACCATCGTTGCGGTGATCTTCGTCGTGGTGAACTTCTCGCTCACCTCCTTCGCGAGCTGGCTGGAAGGCCGGCTGCGGCGCGGCAAGAAGTCCACCGGCGCGGTGGTCCGGGCGGACGCGGTCGCGGAGCTGGCCACGCCGGGCGAGCACGTGAGCCGCGACGACCTCGGCGGACCGGGGAGCACCTCCGGCAAGTGAGCGCGGTCCTGCCAGGCCGGTTCGGCGGCGGGCGCTCCCGGCCTGACGCCCCGGAGAAACGCCTGGAGCCCCGGACCACTGCTCGGTCCGGGGCTCCAGGCGTTCGGCGGGCGGTTACTCGACGACGAGCTCGACCTCGATGTTGCCGCGGGTGGCCCTGGAGTACGGGCAGACCTCGTGGGCCTGCTTGACCAGCAGCAGGCCGGACTCGCCCTCGAGGGCGTCGGGCAGCTCGACCCGGATGACCACGGCCAGGCCGAAGCCGGCGCCGTCCTTGCCGATCGAGACCTCGGCGGTGACCGAGACCTCGCTGGTGTCCACCCGGGCCTGCCGGCCGACCAGGCCGAGCGCGCTGGCGAAGCAGGCCGCGTACCCGGCGGCGAAGAGCTGCTCGGGGTTGGTGCCCTGACCGGACAGCGGTGTACAGCGCGTCCATGGTGACCCGTCCCTTCGTACCTCGGCGGCCGGTGTCCGGCTCGCCCTCTGCAGAGAATCATTGCACACAACTCAGTTGTGCACAATTAGACTGCCCGCGGCTATTCTGGAGACATGACCGAGCTCACCGAGGTGTCCGACGCCGAGCTGCTGCGCCTGGACCGCCAGATCTGCTTCACCGTGCAGGCCGCCTCCCGGGCCTTCAACGGCGTGTACCGGACGCTGCTCAAGGACCTCGGGCTGACCTACCCGCAGTACCTGGTGATGCTGGTGCTCTGGGAGCACGGCGACCTGCCGGTGAAGCAGATCGGCGAGTACCTGCGGCTGGACTCCGGCACCCTCTCCCCGCTGCTCAAGCGCCTGGAGACGACCGGCTACGTACAGCGCACCCGCAGCGCCGAGGACGAACGGTCCGTCACCATCCGCCTCACCGACACCGGGGCGGGCCTACGCGACCAGGCGCTCTGCGTACCGCGCGGCATCATCGAGGCCAGCGACCTCTCCGCCGCCGAGGCCGCCACCCTGCGCGCGCTCCTGGTCCGGGTCACCGGCTCGCTGGACGCCGCGGTGGACACGCCGGGGGCGGCTGCGACCGCGGGATAAGCGCCGCCTAGGCTGACCCTCGAAGCAAAACGGACGAACCGGACCCGCAGAGCGGCCCGGCCCGACCGGAACTGACGAGGGAAAGCAGGACCCGCCGATGGGCGACGGCATGACCGGGATGCACCACCACGGCGGGATGGCGCCTCTCGGCCCGTTCACCGCCGACTCCGCGCTGACCTGGTCGCCCGACTGGCCGTTCCTGATCGGCTGCCTGGTCGCCCTCGGGCTGTACGGCGCCGGCGTGGTCCGGCTGGTCCGGCGCGGCGACCGCTGGCCGGTCGGCCGCAGCATCGCCTGGCTCCTCGGCCTCGGCACCGTCCTGCTGGTGACCTGCACCGGGCTGAACGACTACGGCATGGTGCTGTTCAGCGCACACATGATCCAGCACATGGTGCTCTCCATGCTCTCCCCCATCCTGCTGCTGCTCGGCGCCCCGATCACACTCGCCCTGCGCGCGCTGCGCCCGGCCCGCAAGGGCAGCGGCAAGGGCCCGCGCGAGCTGCTGGTGGCACTGCTGCACAGCCGGTACGTCCGGGTGATCTCGCACCCGGCCTTCACCATCCCGCTGTTCGTCGCGAGCCTGTACGCGCTCTACTTCACCCCGCTGTTCGACTTCCTGATGGGCTACCGGGTCGGGCACATCGGGATGATGCTGCACTTCCTCGCGGTCGGCCTGCTGTTCTTCTGGCCGATCATGGGCGTCGACCCGGGCCCGCACCGGCCCGGCTTCGTGATGCGGATCATCGAGCTGTTCATGGGGATGCCGTTCCACGCCTTCTTCGGCGTGGCGGTGATGATGGCGACCAGCCCCCTGGTGACCACGTTCAAGACCCCGATGGCCCCGCCCGGCACCGACCTGATCACCGATCAGAAGCTCGCGGGCGGCATCACCTGGGCGTTCGGCGAGATCCCGACCGCGATCGTGCTGATCGCACTCACCCTCCAGTGGGCCAAGTCGGAGGAGCGCCAGGCCCGCCGCCGCGACCGGGCCGCCGACCGGGACGGCGACGCCGAGCTGGTCGCCTACAACGCCTACCTGGCCTCACTCGACAAGCGCGGCGCCAAGGTGGCCGACGCCGGCTGACCCACCACCACTTACGGAGCCCCCGCCTCGGCGGGGGCTCCGTACTTTCCGCCGACGCTCTGTCAGACCCGCCGTCAGACCCGCCGGGCCAGCCCGGCCACCAGGATGTCCAGGCCGAACTCGAACCGCTCGTCGCCGACGTCCCGGGTCAGCTCCCCGGCCAGCGAGACCACCAGCGGGTAGCGGTCGGCGGGCACCGCCTCGAAGAACGCCCGAATCCGCTCGCCATAGGCGGACGCGTCCTCGGCGGACACCTGCCACCGGCTGCTCTCCTCGAAAGCGGTGGCGGTGACCAGCAGCGAGAGCACATCCACGCCGTACGAAGCGGTCCGGTCGTCCAGCCCGCCGGCCTTGAGCAGGCCGAGCACCGCCTCGGCGCTGTCCAGCGCGTGCGGGGTGACGGGCACGTTGGCCGCCATCGCGGCCCGGGCCAGGTCGCCGTGGCTGATCAGCACCTTGCGGGCGCGGCGCATGTGGTCCTTCACCTGCTCCTGCCAGCGCGCCGGATCCGGCGTCTCGATGGTGATCTCCGAGTAGACCAGGTCGAGCACCTGTTCCAGCAGCTCGTCCTTGTTGCTGATGTGCGCGTAGAGGCTGGCCGCCCCCGTTCCGAGCTCCTGGGCGACCCGGCGCATCGAGAGCGCGTCCAGGCCCTCGGTCTCGATGATCGCCAGCGCGGTCGCCACGATCCGCTCACGGCTGAGCGGCTGCCGCCTGGGCGCGGGCTTCTCCCGGCCGGGCCAGGTCTCGGGCCAGCTGGTCATGCGGAACCTCCGGAGTAGGCGACCGTCGAATCCTACCTTGACACGAACGCCGTTCCAGTCGTAGAACAGTGTTCGTCACAACAAACACTGTTCGCCAAGGCGAACATCGTTCCACCGAGGGGATCCGCCATGACCGCCGTGCTCGACGCACCGACCGAACGACCACTCCACCGCTACCGCTGGGCCGCCCTCGGCCTGATCCTGCTGGTCGAGGCGATGGACCTGCTGGACGCCACCATCACCGGCGTCGCCTCCCCCGCGATCCTGCGCGACCTGGGCGGCAGCGAGTCCCAGATCCAGTGGATCGCCGCCGCCTACACGCTGGCCTTCGCCATGCTGATGGTCACCGGCGCCCGGCTCGGCGACATCTTCGGCCGCAAGCGGCTGTTCCTGCTCGGCGTCGCCGGGTTCACCCTCGCCTCGGCCGCCTGCGCCGCCGCGACCGACCCTGGCCTGTTGATCGGGGCCCGCGCCGTCCAGGGCGGATTCGCCGCCCTGCTGATCCCGCAGGGCCTCGGCCTGATCCGGCTGATGTTCCCGCCCCAGGAGATCGGCGCGGCCTTCGGCCTGTTCGGTCCGGTGCTCGGCCTCTCCTCGGTGCTCGGCCCGACCCTGGGCGGCTTCCTGGTGGACGCCGACTGGCTCGGCGCCGGCTGGCGGATGGTGTTCCTGGTCAACCTCCCGCTCGGCCTGCTGGCCGTGCTCGGCGCCGCCCGGCTGCTGCCCGCCAACCGGCTGACCCGGGCGGACGGCGCCGTCCGGCTCGACCTGCCCGGCATGCTGCTGGTCGGTCTCGCCGCGCTGCTGCTGGTCTTCCCGCTGGTCCAGGGCCGCGAGCTGGGCTGGCCGCTCTGGACGTACCTGAGCATGGCCGCCGCCCTGCCCGTCCTGCTGGTCTTCGCCCGCTACCAGCAGCGGTTGAAGCGCCGCGGCGGCTCCCCGCTGGTCGAGCCCTCACTCTTCGCCCGCCGCGCCTTCACCGGGGCGCTGGCCACCGGCGTGGTGTTCTTCGGCGCGGTCGCGGGCCTGATGCTGGTCTTCACTCTCTACCTCCAGCTCGGCCTCGGCTGGACCCCGCTGCACGCCGGTCTGACGATGATTCCGCTCTCGCTCGGCCTGGTGGTCGGCGCGATCCTCTCCGGCGCGGTGCTCGGCCCGCGGTACGGCCGCCGGGTGCTGCACCTCGGCCTCGCAGTCGCCATCCTGGGCTCACTCACCCTGTGGGCCACCCTCGAACACGGCGGCGCCGAACTGACCAGCCTCCAGCTGATCCCGGCACTGGTCCTCTCCGGTCTCGGGCTCGGCCTGATCATGGCGCCGTTCTTCGACATCGCCCTGGCCGGCGTCGAGGAGCACGAAGTGGGCTCCGCCTCCGGCGTCCTGAACGCCGTTCAGCAACTCGGCGGCTCGGTCGGCGTCGCCGTCCTCGGCACCTCCTTCTTCGGCTGGGCCACCTCCGACGGCTTCCGCCCGGCAGCCGGCTGGACCCTCGGCCTGACCGCCACCGGCCTGCTGCTCGCCGCCGGGCTCGCCTTCCTGCTCCCCGAGCGGGCCCGCCCGCAGGAGGACGGCGAGTCCTGACGGCCTCAGCTGGCAAGCTCGTCCACGACAGTCGCCGCCGAACCAGAGGGGGATCATGAACCACGCCGCACACCGCCCCGTCCATGGCGACGAACGCTTCACCGGCCTCGAGGTCAAGTCCAGTGGGCTGGTCCAGGCATGGCCGACGCCGAAGAAGCCCACGCCTCCCTCATGGCCCATCGCCCGGACCGTCCCGTACGACGTCATCCCCTACAACGCGGCCGACGCGGCGTTCCAAGCCGATGTGTACGTTTTCGCCCTGCACGTCGAACCCGACCCGGAGCGCTATGACGCGCTGGACACGACTCAGTGGATCTTCCACGTCCTGACCGGGGCGCAGGTCGCAGAGCTGCCACGCGGCGCCAAGGGCCATGCTCTCGCCACGCTGCGCCGGGTCCAGGAAGCCGCTCAGCCGGTCACCTACCAGGACCTGCGCGCCACCATCGAGAGCGCCGCCCGGGGCTGACCCCGTGTCAGCCGATGCCCTGGCGGTCCGGGGCCAGGGCGAAGGCACGGTTCGCCGGGTCCGGCACGTTCTCGGCCACCGCCCGTTCCAGCAGCGCCCGTTGGGCCAGCAGGGGCGGGCGGCGGTCCTCCGGGGTGATTCGCAGCAGGTCGTCCATGGCGGCGGCCAGCCGCCGGGAGACCTGCGGCTGGCCGCCACCGCAGATCCGGATCTCGGTGAAGGCCAGGTCGATGGTGCACTGCCAGTCGGGGATCGGCTGGACCAGCCGGACCTTCCCCTCCCGGTCCCGGTAGCGCAGCTCCCCGAACGGGTAGCCCGCCAGCATCGCCAGCAGCTGGTGGATCCGGTCGATCGCCTGCACCGCCGTGGTCGGGTCGTTCACCGCCGGAGAGAGCGCCCGGATCGCGATGTCCACCAACTGCCGGAACCCGAAGCTCAGATCCTGGTGCATGGTGCGGTCCACCCCGATGTTCAGGGCAGAGGTGATCCGGTGCGGACGGGGCAAGCTGCCGCCGGCCACCACCACGGTCGGGGTGCCCGGGGCGATGAAGTCGCCTATCCGGGGCACCAGGTGGAACACCGCGTCGTGCCGCCGGGCGGCCCGGACCAGCCGGGCCAGGTTGACGTCCCGCAGCACGCCCGAGTTTCCCGCGTGCAGCAGCGTCACGCTGCCCTCCGGTGGCTCCATCCGGGGGCCGGTCTCGGGCGCCATCCAGCGGTACGTGGTGAGCACTCCCACCGACTCCCGGGTCACCCGGTCGATCACGTGCGGCACCCGCAGCAGCCGCTGGGTGGACTGCACGTACAGCACGAACAGCGTGAGACTGAGCAGCACCAGCAGCACCGCCACCGCGGTGGACACCAGCGGGACGGAGGTGACCTTGGTCGGGTCGGTGGTGTCGTCGTAGCCGAGCTGCACCAGCAGCGTGAACAGGAAAGTGGCCAGGCAGACCGAGAAGGTGGCCTTGGTGATCCGGCTCCGGACGTACAGTCGCAGCACCCGGGGGCTCATCTGACTGGCCGCCATCTGCAGGGCCACCAGCGAGATCGAGAAGACCACACCGATGAAGGTCAGCATCGCCGAGCTGACCGTGGAGACCACGGACTTCGCCCCGCTGCTGAACGCCAGCAGGTCGGAGGCGTCGCCGGTCTCGGCGATCTGCTCGYACACCACCTCGGCGTCCAGCCAGGTGGTCGCCCCGGCCATCAGCACCGCCGCCAGGCAGGTCAGCAGCGGGGCGAACCAGAACGAGTCCCGCAGGTGCTCGCGCAGCGGAGAGAGCGGTCGGTGGCGCAGTCGCTTTGGCCTCGGCGGCTGACGGTCGGTCATCTCGCCAGCCTAGGTCCGCGGCTGCACCCGGTCGGCGTGCCGTACGGCCGACCGGGTGAGACGGTGCGTCAGAAGCTGATCGTCCGGCCCTCGGCGGCGGCCTGGCGCGCGGTGTACGAGACTCCGTGCACCTTCAGGCCCGCCGGGTCGAGCAGGGTGATCACGCCCCCGTGGTTGCCGAGCTCGAAGCCGCGGCGGCCGTTCACGGTGAGCAGGGCGCCGGGGGCCAGCCGGGTGGCCGGGATCGGCAGCCGGTGCTTGGCCTGGTCGGCGAGCTGCCAGCCGGTCAGGTCGACCGGGACGGCGGAGGCGTTGAGCAGGGTGACGGTCTCCCGCTCCGGGGCCGGACCGGCCGGGTTGACCAGGGCTGCGACGATCCGTACCGCCTGGTCGTGCGGTTCGGTCGGGCGGCCCGGCGTGCTCGGCAGGGTGTGGCCGGTGGCGTCGTCGGTGTGCCAGCTCTGCGACTGGAAGGCCAGGAACACCGCCACCCAGCGGTTCTCGGCGGGCAGGTGGATGATCAGCCCGCCGTCCTGGTGGACGCCGTCGTCCTTGCTGAACCGCCCGCTGTTGCCCTGGTTCATGTGGATGTCGTGGACACCGTTGCCCGGCAGGAAGCCGAACACCTTGTCCGGGACCTTCGCCTCGGGGCCGAAGCGCTCGCCGATCAGGTAGACCGCCGCGGCCGGGTCGCCGATCGCGCGCTGCACGTAGTGGTCCAGCAGGTCGGCCAGGTCGTTGTCCACGCCCGGCAGTTCGGGCGGCAGGGTCCGCAGCGCGGCGGGGTCGAACAGGTTGCCCCGGATGAAGTCGAGGGCAGCCGTACCGGGCTTGGACGCCAGCTTGGTCCACCCGCTGCCGGCTGCGGGCAGAAGGCCGGTGAGCGGGTGCCGGAAGTCGTCGACCACCACGTACAGCAGTTCCGAAGGCGCCTGCTGCGACTGGACGTTGACGGCGGCCCGGTAGTCGGTGCCGTGCGCGTCCCGCAGGTGGATCTGGTAGTGCGGCGTGTCGGTGGCGCCTTCCCGGCGCCGGTCCACGGCGGTGGCGGCGAGCACGCCGTAGTTCTTCAGGGGCATCGGTGGGGTCCTTCGGTCGGCTGCGTGGTCCCCACCGTTATCCCGTACCCGACCGCCGCCGGGCCCTGGCATCATCGGATGTTCACCCCACGGCCACCGGCCGACTCAACCTGCCGCCGGGACCTTCCACTCCTGGAACTTGTTACCGGGCGTGCAGGTCTCCATGGTGACCGCCTTGCCGGAGCCGTTGTCGGTCAGGCAGGTGGAACTCATGTACTCGCGCAGGGTCACGTTGCCCGACGCGGCACTCACCACCGTCCACCTGGTCGTGAAGCTGAATCCCGTGGACAGTGAGACGCCCTTGTTGTCCGTGTTCTGCACCAGCACCGGCTTGCTCAGGCTGCACGGGGAGAAGGTGTACCACTGGCCCGGGTCGGGGGCCGAGCGCGCCCAGCCGTACGCGGTGTATCCGCCCATCACCGCCGCCGTGCCCCCGGCCATGCCCGCGCTGGCCAGGCCGAGCCTGATCCCGCTGCCCACGCCGGTGATGTAGCCCCAGCCGTCGCCGCCGCAGCCCTGCGGAACCGGCGGATCGGGGGTGGGCGTGGTCCGCGTCGGCGCCGGCGCCGGAACGCTGCCGCCGCCCCCGCCACCGGGTGTGCCACCGCCGATCGCGGCTGCACCGCCGGCCGCCGCCGCTCCGCCGTTGTTGCTGGTGCCGGTGCCGGTGCCGGAGCCGGTGCCCGTGCCGCCCGCGTTGCCGCCGCCGGTGTTGGGGACGGTGCCGCCGCCCGGCTGGTTCGCGGTGCCCTGCCCGGCGTTCGGGTCGGCCGCCGGTGCGCTTGCCGGGGTGGACGGCGTGGTGACCGCCGAAGCAGATGCCGAACCTGCCTGCGTGGAGCCGGAGTTCGTCCCGCTGCTCACCGGGGCGGACGGGCTCGAGCCTGACCCCTTGGCCCGGCTGTGCAGCGCGCCCTGGTCGATCAGCACGACAGTGCCGGCACCGGCCGTGATGACGATCGGGATGATCAGGGGTATCAGGACCCGGGAGCGCCGCCGCTTGGGCTCGATCTGGGTACGGCGCTCGTCCCGTACCGCGGCCACCACCGTGACGGGCGTGGCCATCAGCGCCGGGGGCAGGCCGACGGCGGTGGCGGGCACCGTCGCCGGTCCGCTGGTCCCGCCGATGGCGGCCCGGGCGGCGGCCGCCATCGCGGCGGCATCGGAGTGGCGGTGCTCCGGCTGCTTGGCGAGTGCGGTCGCGACGAACTGACGGACCGCCGGGGAGAAGTTCGGCGGCAGCCCCGGTGCGGGCTCCCGGACGTGCTTGAGCACGATCTCGAACACCGACTCACCACCGAACGGCACCTGACCGGTGAGCAGTTCGTAGCAGACGACGCCGATCGAGTACAGGTCGGAGAGCGGCGTGGTGACCGCGCCCTCGGCCTGCTCGGGGGCCATGTACAGCGCCGTTCCCAGCACCGCATGCGACGATGTGATCTTCGTGCTGGTAGCAGCCGTGGCGATACCGAAATCGGTCACCACCACCCGGTCGTCGGGGCGCACCATCAGGTTGGACGGCTTGATGTCCCGGTGCACGATGTCCCGCTGGTGCGCGGCGTGCAGCGCGTCCAGCGCACCGGCGAGCAGCCCGAGCGTGCGCTCGGCCGACATCGGACCGTCCTCCGCCAGGACCTCGTTCAGCGGGCGGCCGTCGATCAACTCCATGACGATGTAGGCGACCTGGCCGCCGGGGCCGTCCGCGCTCTCGCCGTAGTCGTGCACGTCGACGATGCCCGGGTGGCTGAGCGCGGCCAGCAGCCGGGCCTCGCGCCGGAACCGCTCGGCGAACTGCTCGTCCTCCAGCAGCGCCGCATGCAGCACCTTCACCGCGACCTGACGCTCCAGCACCCCGTCATCGGCGCGCCAGACGTCGCCCATACCGCCGCCACCGATGCGCTCGGTCAGCGTGTAACGACCACCGAGAACGGTCCCCCGACCCCACATGCCCCGACTCCCTTGTCATGCCCGGCCCCAACGGACCGTCAGTCGGGCACAGTCTGCCAGAGCCCTCCGAGAGGTCCAGACCCCGGGCCCGGGCCGTTACCTCCCTGGTGCAAGCTCCGTACGTACCGGAAGCCTTGACGCTCCGTCGGCGGCTAGGGGACCCGCCACTCCTGGTTCTTGTTGCCGGGCGTGCAGCTTTCCATGGTCACCCGGTTGTTCGCACCGTTGGCGGTCAGACAGAGCTGCTCCACGAAGTTCCTGAGCTGGACGGCCCCCGCCGTACTCGCGGACGCCGCCCGCCAGCCCATCGGATAGCCGAACCCACTGAAGAGTTGCACCTCGCCGGTCATCTGCGACTGCTCCAGTTCCGGCTTGCTCGCGTTGCAGGGATAGAACTTGATGACCTTGTCCGAAGTGACGCGCAGCCAACCGTAGGCGGAGTACCCACCCATCACCACGGCGCCTCCCCCGACCGGGCCGTCGACCGCCAGGCCGAGCCTGAGACCGCTGCCCACGCCGGTGATGTAGCCCCACCCGGCACCACCGCAGCCCGCCGGGACGGTGCCGACGGGCGCCTGCGTGGCTGCGGGCGCCGGCGTGGCTGCGGGCGCGGTGTGGGTCGGGGCAGGCGGCTTGGGCGCCGGGGTGGTGACGGTCCCGGGGGCGGTGGCCTGACCGCCGCTGCTGGGTACCGTGCCGCCCGACGGGCTCCCGGAACTGGCAGCGGGCGCGGCAGATGTACTGCCACCGAGCTCCGTAGTCTGCGCAGCCGGCGACGAGGCCGGGGCCGAACCGGACGGTGAGGCAGTGGAGTTCAGCTGTTCGGACCTGGAGACCGACGGAATCGGACCGCCGGATCTGGCGTCGGACTGCCAAGGTTGCCAGTCGGCCAGCAACGCCGTACCCGCACCCGCACCCGTGGTGATGATGACCGGGATGATGACGGGCACCAGGGTACGGCGCCAGTTCCGGCGCGGTTCGCGCTCGATCACGACGGTCTTCGGCTCGTCGGTACCGGGCGGGACGACCGGCTCGGCCACCGGCACGACGACCGGCACCGGGACTGAGCGCGGCCCGGGCGGCGGCCGCCATCGCGGCGGCATCCGGGTAGCGGTCCTCGGGCTGCTTGGCGAGCGCGGTCGCGACGAAGTCACGGACCACCTGGGGGAACAGGCCCGGCAGCTGCGGCGCCGGCTCCCGGATGTGCTTGAGCACGATCTCCAGCACCGTCTCACCGGTGAACGGCGGCTGTCCGGTGAGCAGTTCGTAGCAGACCACCCCGACCGAGTACAGATCGGACAGGGGTGTGGTCGCACCGCCCTCGGCCTGCTCCGGGGCCATGTACAGCGCCGTCCCCAGCACCGCGTGCGAGGCGGTGATCTTCGTGCTCGCAGTCGAGCGCGCGATCCCGAAGTCGGTCACCGTGACGCGGTCGCCACTCCGCAGCATCAGATTGGAGGGCTTGAGGTCACGGTGCACGACGTCCCGCCGGTGCGCGGCATCCAGTGCGTCCAGCGTCTGGGCCACCAGGGCGAGCGCCCGCGAGGGCGGCATCGCCCCCTCCGCCGCCAGGATCTCGTGCAGCGGCTGCCCGTCGATCAACTCCATGACGATGTAGGCGCGTTGCTGGTCGGAGCCGGGATCACCCTCGCCGTAGTCGTACACGTCGACGATCCCGGAGTGGCTGAGCGCGGCCAGCAGCCGGGCCTCCCGCCGGAACCGCTCGGCGAACAGCGCGTCCTCCAGCAGCGCCGGATGCAGCACCTTCACCGCGACCTGACGCTCCAGCACCTCGTCGTCGGCCCGCCAGACGTCACCCATCCCGCCACCGCCGATCCGCTCGGTCAGCGTGTAACGCCCACCCAGAACGGTCCCCCGACCCCACATGCCCCAGGCCCCCTTGTCATGCCCGACCCCAACGGGCCGTCAGCCGGGCACAGTCTGCCAGAGCTCCTGGTCGGCTCCACCCCCCTGCACCCGAACCGTTGCAGGGATCGTACGTGTCAAGAAGCTTGGCCCGCCATCAGTCTGCGCAGCACCAGCGCGTCGGGTGCCAGCGCGGTCAGCAGCGCGGCCCCCTCCCCCGGCAGCGCCAGCAACGCGGCATCCCCGGTATCCGGCGCCGCCTGGGCGGGCAGCCCGACCGTGAGCAGCTGACCGATCGCGCGGTGCCCACCCAGGCAGGCCGGGCCGTCCCAGCCGGGGGCGCCGGGGCCGAGGTCGGTCTGCTGGTCGAGGATCACCCGGCCCGCCTGACGTACGGTCAGCCTGGAGGTCAACCGTCCAGGACCAGTACCCCGGGTCCAGTCGTGCAGCCGCCCGAGCACCTGCTCCTCGCGGTACCGCAGCCGGGCACCGGCGGCCAGGTCGATCCGGGTCGTGAGCACCAGATGACTCCCGGCAGCGGCGATCACCGGCTCCGGCGACCAGTCCAGCAGGGCTCCCGCACCCACCGTCAACCGCTGTTCGTAGTAGGCAACTTCGGTCTCGGTCCCCGGCAGGCTGATGGTGGCCGCCGCGCTGGTCAGCCGCAGCTCGGCGCCGGGGCGGACCTCGGCGTGCACGGCGAGCCGGTCGCCGCCCAGCGGGGCGGCCATCGAGCCGATCAGCACCACGTGCGCGCCGGTTCCGGCGCCCAGCGTGCGGCGCAGCGCGAACGGTCCGCCGCCCGCCAGTACGGGAAGGGCCGTGCCGCCCCGCCCGTCCGGCTCGGCGGTGACCCGGGCGGCGGCCGCCAGGGTGGCGGTCAACGCACCTGCCAGTCCGCCAGCCGCTCGCGGACCCAGGCGACCACGGGGGCGATGCCGTCGGGGGTGGAGAGGGCGGTGAAGACGGTGGGCAGCGCACCCCGCTGGGCCTTGGCGTCCCGGGCCATCACCGCCAGGTCGGCGCCGACCAGCGGGGCCAGGTCGGTCTTGTTGATCACCAGCAGGTCGGAACTGGAGACGCCGGGGCCACCCTTGCGCGGGATCTTGTCGCCGCCGGAGACGTCGATGACGAAGATCTGGTGGTCCACCAGGCCCCGGCTGAAGGTCGCGGTCAGGTTGTCGCCGCCGGACTCGACCAGGATCAGGTCGAGCGGGCCGACGGCGGCCTCCAGTTCCTCGACGGCCTCCAGGTTGGCGGAGATGTCGTCCCGGATCGCGGTGTGCGGGCAGCAGCCGGTCTCCACGGCGGTGATCCGCTCGGGCGGCAGGACGGCATTCCTGAGCAGGAACTCGGCGTCCTCGGTGGTGTAGATGTCGTTGGTGACCACCGCGAGCGAGAGCTCCTCGCGCAGCACCCGGCACAGCGCGGCGACGGTGGCGGTCTTCCCGGAGCCGACCGGCCCGCCGAGGCCGATCCGCAGCGCGCGCGGCTGCGGTGCGGTGTGGGTGTGCTGGACGGAGACGTCGTAGGGGTCGACGT
Organism: Kitasatospora sp. Root107; assembly: GCF_001424875.1. Classification (GTDB taxonomy): domain Bacteria; phylum Actinomycetota; class Actinomycetes; order Streptomycetales; family Streptomycetaceae; genus Kitasatospora. Next base: position 156,027 of record NZ_LMCT01000026.1, read on the forward strand.
GGTCACGATGCAAAGAGTCGTACCTTCCAGGAGCTGTGCTGCTCGGCGTAGATGTCGAGCAGCGGTGCGGAGGCGGCGGGCAGCTCGCCGGAGCGGGCGGCGTCCACCGCCCGGGCGGTGACGGCGTCCAGCGCCGGGGCGAGCCGGGCCAGTTGGGCGGTGACCTGGTACGGGTCCAGGCCGAGCAGCCGTACGCAGGCGGTGGCCGGGCCGTTGACGCTCTCGTACGCGGCGACGGCCGCCGCGTCGGCCGGGGTGAGGCCGGCGGCGTGGGCGGTGGCACCGAGGACCACCGGCTGGTGGGCGCCGCCCGGGTGACGGGCCTTCAGTTCGTCCAACAGCGGGTGCGGCCAGGTGGCCCGGGCGGCCCGGAGCAGTTGGCGGCCGAGCCGGCGGCTGGCGGCGCGCTGGGCCGGGGACGGGGTACGGGCCTCGGCGGCCTCGTCCACGGCGTCCAGCGCTTCGGGGTTCAGTGCGGCGGCCGCCGCGAGGGCGGCGGTGGTCAGGCCGGTGGTGTGCAGGCGGCCGGTGAGGAAGGCCGCCATCGACACGTGGTCGTGCACCCGACCCGACTTGACCGCCGCCTCGGCCCCGCCGGAGTGCGCATGGCCTCCGGCGGGGAACCGTCCATCGGCGAGCAGGAGCAGCGTTGCCGACATGGTCAGAACAGGAAGTACCGCTGGGCCAGCGGCAGTTCGGCAGCAGGGGCGGGGGTGACGGTCTCGCCGTCGATGGTGACGGTGAAGGTGTCCGGATCGACCCGGACGTCCGGCCGGGCGGTGTTGTTGACCAGGTGGTCCTTGGTGACGCCCCGGGTGTTGCCGATCGCGGTGAACGGCTTGGCCAGGCCGAGCCGTTCGGGCAGGCCGTGCTCGATCGCCGCCGGGGCGGTGAAGTTGAGCGAGTTGGCGGCGGGGGCCCGGCCCCGGGCACCGAACATCGGCCGGGGCAGCACAGGTTGGGGAGTCGGGATGGAGGCGTTGGCGTCGCCCATCTGGGCCCAGGCGATCTGGCCGCCCTTCACCACCAGGTCGGGCTTGACCCCGAAGAAGGCCGGGCTCCAGAGCACCAGGTCGGCCAGCTTGCCGGGCTCCACCGAACCGATCTCGTGGTCCATGCCCTGGGCGATCGCGGGGTTGATGGTGTACTTCGCCACGTACCGTCGGGCCCGCTGGTTGTCGGCCCGGCCGTCGCCGGGCAGCGCGCCCCGGCGGGCCTTCATCACGTGCGCGGTCTGCCAGGTGCGCATCACCACCTCGCCGATCCGGCCCATCGCCTGGGCGTCGGAGCTGATGATGGAGATCGCGCCGAGGTCGTGCAGGACGTCCTCCGCCGCGATGGTGGCGGGCCGGATCCGGGACTCGGCGAACGCCAGGTCCTCGGGCACGTGCGGGCTCAGGTGGTGACAGACCATCAGCATGTCGAGGTGCTCGTCCACCGTGTTCACGGTGTGCGGCCGGGTCGGATTGGTGGAGCTGGGCAGCACGTTGAGCTCGGAGACCACCGTGATGATGTCCGGAGCGTGCCCGCCGCCGGCGCCCTCGGTGTGGTAGGCGTGGATGCCCCGCCCGGCGATCGCGGCCAGCGTGTCGGCGACGAACCCGGCCTCGTTCAGGGTGTCGGTGTGCAGCGCCAGTTGGGCGCCGGACTCCTCGCAGACCCGCAGGCAGGCGTCGATCGCGGCGGGGGTGGCACCCCAGTCCTCGTGGATCTTGAAGCCGAGCGCCCCGGCCCTCAACTGGTCGTGCATCGAAGCGGTGTTGACGGTGTTGCCCTTGCCGAGCAGCCCGAGGTTGAGCGGCACGCCGTCCATCGCCTCGAACATCCGGGCCAGGTGCCATGCACCCGGGGTGATGGTGGTCGCCTTGGTGCCCTCGGCCGGGCCGGTACCCCCGCCGACGATGGTGGTGATGCCCGAGGAGAGCGCCTCGTCGGCGAGTTGAGGGCAGATCAGGTGCACGTGCGCGTCGATCGCGCCCGCCGTGAGGATCTTCCCGTTGCCCGCTATCACCTCGGTCTCCGGGCCGATCACCAGCCGGGGGTGCACACCGTCCATGGTCTCCGGGTTGCCCGCCTTGCCGAGCGCGGTGATCCGGCCGTCCCTGATGCCCACGTCGGCCTTGACCACACCCCAGTGGTCCAGCACCACCACGCCGGTGATCACGGTGTCCGGTGCGCCCTCGGCTCGGCTGGTCCTGGCCTGGCCCATCGACTCCCGGATCACCTTGCCGCCGCCGAACACCGCCTCGTCCCCGCCAGCGCTCCGGTCCTCCTCGACCTCGATCAGGAGGTTGGTGTCGGCCAGCCTGATCCGGTCCCCGACCGTCGGGCCGTACAGCGCGGCGTACCGCTGCCTGCTCAGCCGCAGTGCGTACTCAGACATCCAGCCCACCCCCGGTTTCGCCGCGCAGCCCGTACACCTCGCGCCGGCCGCCGATCGGCACCAGCTCGACCTCGACCGGGATGCCCGGCTCGAACCGCACGGCCGTCCCGGCCGGGATGTTCAGGCGCAGCCCGTACGCCGCCGAACGGTCGAACTCCAGGCCGGGGTTGGCCTCGGCGAAGTGGTAGTGCGAACCGACCTGGACCGGTCGGTCGGCGCCGTTCACGGCGGTCAGCGTGGTGACCGGCAGTCCGGCGTTGAGGCCGATCTCGCCCTCGCCGTACAGGACTTCACCGGGCCTCACTGGATCGGCCCGTGCACGGTGACCAACTTGGTGCCGTCCGGGAAGGTCGCCTCCACCTGGACGTCCGGGATCATCTCGGCGATGCCCTCCATCACGTCCTTGCGGCCGAGCACCTCCCGTCCCGAGGCCATCAGTTCGGCGACGGTCCGGCCGTCCCTGGCGCCCTCCAGCACGTGCGAGGAGATCAGGGCGATCGCCTCGGGGTGGTTGAGCAGCAGGCCGCGGGCCTGCCGGGAGCGGGCCACGTCGGCGGCGACGTGGATGAGCAGGCGTTCCTGCTCATGGGGGGTGAGCCTCATGGCGCGCACCTCGGGGGAGTTCGGGTGGTGCGGGCACAGCACTGTGCCACGGGTGGGGTTTTCGGCACGGGGTCGCGGTCCGTCCGGCACACCGTAGCGGACCGGCCGGGCACGAAGCGGGTGCCGGTCCGCAGCCTTCCGGGCCATTTTTGACGACTGTTTTCCGGGTGGTTTCCGCAGGGTTTCGGATCATCCCGAAACGGTGGATTCCGACCACTCGTACGAGGCCGTCCGGGCGTGGCCTGTTTCGGCGCTGTCCGCCGGAGCTTTCCGTAAGGTTCGGCGGACGGCCACCGCACAGCGTCCCCCTTGCTCCTACCGTACGGACGGTATGCACACCGCGCCGACCCGGGAGACGACATGACGGACCATCACAGCCCTGCGAGCACCGACGCCTCGCGCCGCTGGTTCCTGCGCACCAGCGGCGCGCTCGGCCTCGGGGCCGCCGCGCTGAGCACCGCTGGTGTCGGCGAGGCCCTGGCGGCCAGCGACGGCGACGGTGAGGGCGCCGCCGCCGAGCGCCGCCCCACTGGCACCCGTCCGCCGGTGCGCACCGGCACCGGCCTGGACCGGCTGCCGCACCCGCTGGTGGTCGGCCACCGGGGTGCCAGCGGCTACCGCCCGGAGCACACCCTCGGCTCGTACCAGCACGCGCTGGACCTCGGCGCCGACGTGATCGAGCAGGACCTGGTGCCGACCAAGGACGGCCACCTGGTGGTCCGGCACGAGAACGAGATCGGCGGCACCACCGACGTCGCCGACCACACCGAATTCGCCGCCCGGAAGACCACCAAGACCATCGACGGCAAGTCGGTCACCGGCTGGTTCACCGAGGACTTCACGCTGGCCGAGCTGCGCACCCTGCGCGCCAAGGAGCGGCTGCCGCTGCAGCGTCAGCACAACATGCTGTACGACGGTCGCTGGGCGGTGCCGACCTTCCGCGAGGTCGTCGAGTTCGCCCAGCAGCGGGCCCGGGCCGCCGGCCGCGAGGTCTGGCTCTACGTCGAGACCAAGCACCCCAGCTACTTCCGCTCGATCGGCCTGCCGCTGGAGGAGCGCCTGGCCACCGAGCTGCGCCGGGCCGGTCTCGCCGGGCGCAACGGCCGGGCCATCCTGCAGTCCTTCGAGCCGAGCAGCCTCCAGCGCCTGGCCAAGCTGGTCGACAACCCCCGGATCCAGCTACTCAGCGACCGGGGCACCCAGCCGTACGACTTCGTACTCGCGGGCGACAAGCGCACCGTCGCCGACCTGGTCACCCCGGACGGCCTGCGCTGGATCGCCGGCTACGCCCACGGCCTCGGCCCCACCACCAACCTGATCGCCCCGGTCGACCCGGCCACCGGCAAGCTGCTCCCCGTCACCACGCTGGTCGCCGACGCCCACGCCAAGGGCCTCCTGCTGCACCCGTACACGCTGCGCAACGAGAACGCCTTCCTCCCCGTCGACTTCCGCCGCGGCACCGACCCGAACGCCTACGGCGACTCGATCGCCTGGGCCCGCTTCCTGATGGAGCAGGGCGTGGACGGCTTCTTCACCGACCAGGCCGACACCAGCGTCCTGGCCCGCGCCGACTTCTGGGCCGCCCACCACACCGACTGACGACCGGTCGGCCCAGCCGACCGCCTCGGGGCCCGGCACTCCATCGCCGGAAGCTGGGCTCCCGAGGCGACGGCGCACCGGAGTTCCTCCGCCCGCCACCCTCGCCGGCCTGGCGTGCGTAAGGTCAGACCGGTGCGGTCAGGGCGGGCACTCCGGCACGGTCCAGGAGCCAGTGCATGTCCTCGGCCGGGAGCTGCGGACTGCCTGCGGCGGCAACGGTGGTGTCCGAGGCCTCGATCAACTCGCGCAGCCTGGCCAGTGGCAGCCGCGGGTGCCTGGCCGCCGTACCTCGCGTCTCGGGGTCACGGCTGAGCCGGTCCAGGACCTCCGGCTCCATCTCCGGATCGCGCAGCGCCAGTCGGCGACGCTCCGGATCGGCCGAGTCGGCGAACCGGGCCGCCAGCCCCGCCGAGGGGAAGCGCTCGTGGACGACGAGCATCCGGGCGGCCCGGTGGCCGCCGCCCAGGTACAGGTCGAGCAGCAGCTCGGGCGGCGGCTCCGGATGGAACTCGCACAGCAGCAGCCGCACGGCGAAGTCCTCGTCCTCCGCGAGCCGTTCGACCAGGTCCGGCGGGAGCGTGGGGCAGACGGCGGCGCTGCGCCGCAACCACGGATGCGCGGAGGTCGCGCACCGCCGCAGCACGTCCGGGTCCTCGCGAGCCCGCCAGACCCAGTCGAGGGTGCCCAGGCGGGCCTCGGGATCGACGGCGTAGTCGATCGAGGCACGTTCCGATTCGCCCAGCTCCGCCCGCGCCGAGATCCGCAGTCGCACCTGCGGGTCCGGGTGGACCGCCAGCCGCGCCACCAGGTCCGGCGGCAGTGAGGGGTTCGCGGCAACCGCGGACAGGCGCTCGCCCTCGGCGACCAGCCGCTCGGCCAGCTCGCGGCCGAGCCGTCCGTGCTCGAGCACATCGGACAGCTGCCAGGATCCCGCGAGTTCCTCGACCAGCTGTGCGGTCAGCCCCTCGTCCTCGGGGCACGCGCGCAAGGCGGCGGCCTGCCGTACCTCCGGCTCCTCGTCCCGCAGAAGCGCCTCCCGCGCGGAGTCGGAAAGTGACCCCCAGGCCCGGCAGGACGCCCGGCGCAGGAAGGCCTCCGGACTGCTCACGAGGCCGGCCAGTACGTGCTCCGGCACGCTGCCCGAGACGGCCGTCTCACCGCGAACCAGCTCCCGGGGATGCGCGAGCAGCCGTTCGTAGGCCCAGTCGGGCAACGGCTCCACCCGGCCCCGGTACGGAGTCGGCCCGATCGCGAGCATCAGAACCGCCCTGGGTGACGGATCGTCAAGGAGCCGGGCGCGCTGGGCCGGGTCGGCGCGCTCACTCTCCCCGAAGTTCAGCCGGACCTTCAGGTCCGGGTGCGCGAGGATCGCCTCGACCACGTCCACCGGCAGGTCCCGGCGCCGCGTCACGTTCTGCCGGACGTACTGGTGTTCCTGTCCGAGCAGTCGCAGCAGCACGCCGCTCGGTGAGGCCTCGTTCCCGGACAGCGCCATGAGCACGCCCACCCACCAGTCGTCCATCCCCGCCCCGTTCCGTCGTCAACGAACGCGCAATCTATCAATGCCACGTGTGCGACGGCGGATCGGACGGTGAGCGCCCCGGCCGCCTGCCGCAGGGCAGGCGGCCGGAGCCGGGCTCAGAACTGCTGGACGAAGTACGGCTCGACAGTCATCCAGCCGTTGCCGCGAGCCCCGTTGAGGCGGCCCGAGCTGGTGCGGGCGAGGGTGTACCAGGACTCAACGTAGTCCGGGTCGTCGGTCCACCACGACTCGGGCAGAGCAGCCAACACGGCGTTCACCAGCGGGATGTAGGCGCCCTGGTCGGCGATGGTGAGCAGGACGGCGGCGACGGCCTGGGCGAGGGCGAGGTAGTTGGTGTCACCGTCGTCCTCCATCAGGACGACGTCCGCCAGGTTGTACTTGTAGCTGGACCAGTTCACCAGGATCTGGTTCGGGTAGTAGGTGGTGCCGTCGTACTGGAGGTACGGCATGGCGACCGAGTCGACCCGGACCTTGCCGTCCTGGCCGAAGCCACTCACCAGGGCGAACATCTCGGCGGCGCCCTTGAACCAGGGCTCCTCGTCGTCGTTCACCCGGACCGAGGTGATCTTGGTGCCCCACCAGCCGCCGGCCGCCTGTGCGGCGGCAGCCCCTTCCGTGGACGCCGCCGGCGTCGCGGCACCGAGCCCCCGGGCTCGCAACTCCCGCTGGAGCACGTCGATTCCGGCCGTCAGGGTCTTGGCCACGTCGAGGTCGACCAGGTAGACCGGCCGGGCAGGCAGAGTCCCGGTGTCGAGGGTGTGCACCCGGCCCGTGGTGTCGTACGCGCGCACAGTGCGGGCGTGCTCGTCGGTGGCGGCGGTCGCCACCAGCGGTGCGGCACCGGCATCCACGGCGGCCCGCATCGAGGGGTCGGCCAGCTGGACCCGCAGCAGCGGGCCCAAGTCCGAGCCGAGCCCCTTGGCGGTGGCGATGCCGCGGTCGGCCCGCGCGGTGCTCTCGGCGAGCCTCCGGGCGGCGGGGCCGGGGACGGCGGCGGCCAGCGGGGCGAGCGCAGTGGGGGCGCCGTCGGCGGTGGTCGTGGCGCGCAGCCGCTCGCGCAGGGCGGGGTCGGCGAGGGCGGTCGCCAGGGTGCGGGCGACCTCGTCCTCGATCACCGACACCCGGGTGGCGACCGGGGCCTGACCGACCGTGGCAGGAAGCGGAGCAGGTTCGGCCAGGGCCTGACCGGTGCCGAGCGCGAGAAGGGGCAGGGCCACGAGGGCGACGATGGTGCGCCTCAGGCGGAAGTGGGGCATGCGGGATCTCCAGACTCGTCGGGTGAGGTGTCGGAGCATCGGAACGCGGTGCGGTGGAGCGTGCGGAACAGCGCCGTCGCGGTCAAGTCGCGTCGGCGCCATGACAAGTGAAGGGCCTCCCCGGCTCCGGATCAACCCCCGTACGGCGAACTGCCGGTCCGTACCGCGTGAACGCAGCGCGGCCGCCGCCGGGCCATCAGCACCGACCCCGGCCGCCCGAGCCCGATTGACCAGAATATGCAGACCGGTCTATTCTCCCTGCCATGGGAGCCAAGGGTGATGAGACGCGGGCCCGACTGGTGCGTGCCACCCGGGATCTGTTGGAGGCTCAGGGGTACGCCGCCACCGGGCTGAATCTGGTGCTGGCCGAGAGCGGGACACCACGCGGCTCGCTGTACTTCCACTTCCCCGAGGGCAAGGACCAGTTGGTGGCCCAGGCGCTCACCGAGGCCGGGCGCGAGGTCGGCGACCTGATCGAGCTACTCCAGGACACCCGGACGGCGGGGTCGGCCCAGGTGATCAGCGCGCTGATCGGCCTGCTCGCCGACCGGATGGAGCAGTCCGACTACCGCAAGGGCTGCCCGCTGGCCACCGTCGCCCTGGAGGTCTCGGCCTCGAACGAGCCGCTCCGCCGCCTGTGCGCCGACACCTACGCCGCCTGGCAACAGGCCCTGGCGGGGCTGCTCGTGACGGAGGGTCACTCCCCCGCCCGAGCGGATGCCGCCGCCGGCGGCGTGCTCTCCCTGCTCGAGGGCGCCCTACTGCTGGCCCGGGTGCAGCGCAGCCGCCTGCCGCTGGACCAGGCCGCCCGCTCGGCCGAGCTGCTGCTCGCCTGAGCCCGCCCCGGGCCACCACCCGCGCACCTCCCTGTCCATAAATTATGTAGACCGGTCTATTCAAGGAGAACGCATGACCGCGACCACGCTCGTCCTCGGCGCCAATGGCTTCATCGGCCGCTGGCTGGTGCGCGAACTCCTCGACCAGGGCCACCCGGTGGCCGTCGGCGTCCGGGCCGGCCGGGACACCGAGCTCCGCCACTGGCTGAGCGGGCACGGCACCGCGACCGACACCCTCAGCACGGTCACCGCCGACATCACCCGCCCCGACCTCGGCCTCTCCCCCGCCGACCTCGAACAGCTGGCGGACGTCCGCGACATCCACAACCTCGCCGCCCGCTTCCGCTTCGGCCTCCCCCAGGACGAGGCCCGCACCGCCAACCGGGACGGCGCCGTCCACGTGCTGCGCTGGGCCGCCGCCCGGCCCGCCACCCGCCGCCTGGTGCACCTCTCCGGCTACCGGGTCGCCGGCCACCCGTCCCCCCTGCCCCCGGCCCACGCCGCCCGCCTGTACCGCCGACTCGGCGCGTACGAGGCGTCGAAGATCGAGGGCGACAGCGCCGTCCGCGCCCTCGCACCCGAACTCAGCGTGCCGCTCAGCGTGGTCAGCCCCAGCACCGTGATCGGACACTCCGTCACCGGCGAGGCGGGCCAGTACATCGGCCTGGCCCCGCTGGTCGAGCAGCTGTACCGGGGCCGCCTCCCCGCCCTCGCCGCGCCCGCTTCCTGGCCGCCGTCCCGCAGCACGACCACGGCCCACTGCACCAGCACACCGTGCTCGACCCGGCCACCCCCGAACTCCCGGCCCTGATCGCCCTGTTGGCCGACCACCTGGGCGTCCGCGCACCCCGCCTGCGAGTCCCGGTCGGCGTGGTCCGACGCCTGCCCCGTGCTCTCACCGGCGCCGACCCGGAGACCCTCTCGTTCCTCTCCGAGGACCGCTACGACACTGCCTCCGCCGACCGGCTCGCCACCACCGCCGGACTCAGCCACCCACCGGTCGCGGACGCCCTCCGCCGCTGGGCCGACCGCCTGGTCGCCGACGACTTCGGCCACAACTCCTGATCCCCAAGTACGTACCTGACAGTAGGTCTAGTTCAAGCCGAGTTCATCGAATGCTCTCCCGACGTCTTGAAGCACGTGAACAAGCCCGAGTTGACTAGCCAACACCTCGTCGCTTGACGAGCCCCCGTCACCCTCATTCCGGAGCTTCGATGCCCCACACGTCCGTCCGCCGCGCGGCCGCCCTCGCCGCGGCCGCCCTGCTCGGCTCGCTCGCCGTCGCCCCCGCCGCGCAGGCCGAGCAGGCGCCCGTCACCGTCGCGCCGCTCAAGGTGCTGACCTACAACACCTTCCTGATGAGCACCAGCCTCTACCCCAACTGGGGCCAGGACTACCGGGCCAAGGAGATCGCGGCGGCGTCGTTCTTCCAGGGCAACGACGTGGTGGTGCTCCAGGAGGCGTTCGACAACGCCGCCTCGGACAAGCTGCTCTCGCTGGCCAAGGCGGCCTACCCGTACCAGACCCCCGTGGTCGGCCGCTCCACCAGCGGCTGGGACGCGACCGGCGGCAACTACAGCTCCACCACCCCCGAGGACGGCGGGGTGACGCTGCTCAGCAAGTGGCCGCTCCTGCGCAAGGAGCAGTACGTCTTCAAGGACGCCTGCGGCTCTGACTGGTGGTCGAACAAGGGCTTCGTCTACGCCGTACTGAACGTCAACGGCCAGCGCACCCACGTGCTCGGCACCCACCTGCAGTCCACCGACACCGGCTGCTCCAGCGGCGAGCCCGCCACCGTCCGGGCCGCCCAGCTCAACGCGATGAAGACCTTCGTCGACAACAAGGGCATCCCGGCGAGCGAGCCGGTGATCATCACCGGCGACCTCAACGTGAACTCGCACGACTCCGAGTACCCGTCGATGCTCAGCAACGGCAACCTGGCCCCGGCCACCAGCCGGACCGGCTGGGTGAACTCCTTCGACACCGTCGACAACTCGATCGCCGCCTACCGCTACCCGGGCGAGCCGAAGGAGGACCTGGACTACGTGCTCTACCGGGCCGACCACGCCCGGCCGCAGAGCTACACCAACGAGGTGCTGCGCTTCCACAGCAAGCCGTGGACGGTCAGCAGCTGGGGCAAGAGCTACACCTACAGCGACCTCTCCGACCACTACCCGGTGATCGGCGGCTGAACAGCCCGCTGAGACCGACCGCCGGTCGGGCCGCCCACCACCACACGGCGGCCCGACCGGCGCCCCGGCCCCTGGGCGATGCCGTGAGGTTCCGAGGACGAGCTGGGGAGATCGTGCTCGTCGATCCGGCCGTCGGGGGTGATCCGACCGATCCGGTTTGCCCCCCACTCGGTGAACCAGCAGGCCCCGTCCGCACCGGCCACGATGGCGTGCGGACGTGCCGCGCGGTCGGGCAGGGCGAACTCGTCGATCCTGCCGTCCGGCGTGATCCGTCCGATCTGGCCGGCCCCGATCTCGACGAACCACATCGCGCCGTCGGCACCGGCGGTGATGCCGACCGGGGCGCTCGCCGGGGTCGGGATCGGGTAGACGGTGACATCACCGTCGGTGCCGATGGCGCCGATCGCGTTCGCCTGGTTCAGCGTGAACCACATCCTGCCGTCCGACCCGGCCGCGATGGCCGACGGGAAGGCTCCCGAGAGCGCCAGCGGGAACTCGGTGACGTGGCCGTCGGGCGTGATCCGGCCGATCCGGTCGACGTTGGCTTCGGTGAACCACAGCGCGCCGTCGGGGCCCGTGACGATCCCGAACGGCCCGGCATCCGGCGTCGGCACTGGGAAGAACGTGACGTCCCCGGTGGTGGTGATGCGGCCGATCCGGTGACCGCGGAACTCGGTGAACCACAGGGCGCCGTCGGGTCCCGCTGTGATGACCGACGGTCCACCGGTGGCCGGTTCGAGCTGGTGGGAGGAGACCTCACCGTCGGCCGTGACCCGGCCGATCCGCCCGTGGTGGACCATGGTGAACCACAGGGCGCCGTCCGGTCCGGCCGTGATTCCGTACGGTCCGGCCGCGCGGTCGGAGACCGGGATCTCCGCGATCGAAACGGTCGGACGGCGCGGCATGGGCAGGTCCCTTGATCGGTGGAGGACGACGGAGCCGCCCCTCCATCCGGACGACCCGTCCGGCGTGCAGGAGCAGGGCTCCCAGCCTACGGTGCGTCAGGAAGGGGCACAGTCCTCGAGTGCGCAGCCCGGCCCAACGCCCCTCCACTGCAGGGCTGCATTGGATGCTCGATTCCAAGGGGCAGTGCAGACAAGCCGTCACGCCCGTCAACAGTCGAAAACCGACCAGCAGATCTCGTTTCGCAACCGCTGGTCATCCAGGACGAGTTCACGAATCACATCCGGAAGCTGTTCGCGCTGCCAACGACACTCGAGCCTGCCGGCGCTCTCGCCCTGGTGTCCGGGGGCCGCCGCACGCACGGCCTTGATCGCGTAGGCCGCAGCGCCAAGCTCGTGTGCGGCGACATGCGCCACCACCGCCGCCTGGCCGGCAGCATAGGCAGCGTGCCGAGCGGCTCCACTCAACTCTCTTGCCGCAGCCATGGCATGGCCACCCGCAGCTCGGGATCGGGACATCATGATCTCGCCGCGCGTCCATGCCCGAATCTGCTCGATCGCCTCGCGGGGTCGCGGGTCCGAGGGCTGTGCCGACTCGAACAGGTGCAAGACGTGCTCCGCGCACGTGGCAGCCCACAGAGCGAGGAGCCGATGGTCGGAGTCCGTAAGCGTCCCCCCACGGCGGATGGTGATGAAGCGGGGGTCACGATCTTTGGGAAGGATCATGGTGTTCCAGGTGATCGGCTGCGCGTATAGGACGAGAGCGTCCAACGTCGGTGTGTGAAGACGCAGTTGGACACCTCGCAACCGCACTCTACCGAAGGCGTCTCCAGTGAAAACGGCCTCGGCATCAGCCACGGTGCGCGGGGCACTGCTCCTCGAAGGCTCCCTGTCGGCGGCGAACTGCTCGTTTCGCAGAGGACACGGGTACACAAGCCCACCGCGGGCAACCGCGCGACCCACGGCTCGGTCCCCGACTTCGCGGACCGTTCATGGCGCGGCCCGTCGACGCGCTCGTTCTCGGGCCTTCCCTACCGCTTCGGTTTTCGGGGTGCGGCTGGTGATCTGGACACCGTCGTACCAGGTCTGCACGGCGGACTGTCCCGCGTACGGGCTTGGGCCGCAGCAGCATGGAATCCCAAGGGGGTCGATGTCAGTGCAGCCACGTACGGTCTGCCCATGGATGATCAGCGGTCGCCTTCATTCTCGATAGACGACGTCAGAACCTTGGATCCCGCCCTACGGTTCCGGGAGGCCAGCAACCCGGGCGGACGTGCTCCTTCCGTTGGGGATCTCGCATGAGCGAAATACCGGCGCACGGGGCAGAGGACGTGGGCCAAGCGTGGGGCCGAATCACCAGCTGGCTCGAACAGAATGCTCCCGGCGTCTTCGCCGGCCTTGGCGGCCCGGGCAGCCCGACAGCCATCAGCGATGCCGAAGGGCGCATGGGCCTGAAGCTGCCGAGCGACATGCGACAGTGGCTGATGGCGAACGACGTCGGTGCTGGGAGGCAACCCGACGTGGGCTCGTGCCTGGTGGCGCTGGGATGTGCGGGAGTTCTCTCCAGCGGCGGCCTCCTTCTGGGACTCACGGACATCGAGCGTGTCTACCTCCACAAGATGGGCATCGAGGAGATGGAGCCCTCCGAAAACCCGGACTGTCCGTCCTGGCGCCGTGAGTGGGTGCCGATCGCCGCAGAGAGTGACGGCTTCTACGGACGGTTCCTGAACACGCGCACCGGAAGCATCGGGTCCTGGAGCGAGGGCTCCGACCCTGAAGAGGGAAGGTTCACCTCGTTGTTCGCCTTCTTTCAGGATGCAGCGGACCATCTGGAAGGGGTCTCCTCGAGCAACGCACGGGAGACCGCCGGGGGCCATATGCACGATCGCGGTTCGGAGGACGAGGCGATACGACTCTGGGCCCGCGCAAACGGCTTCCTCGTCAATGACAGGGGACGCGTCCCTGCCTCCATCCGCGAGGCGTATGAAGCATCCCTGTGAACCCCACGGCCGCGAAGCGGCTGACCAGGACTGCGGCTCACAAGCGGACCGGTGCCCTGGGTGGCTCCTGACGCCGTCAGTCCGCACCGTCCTCGTCGGCTTCGAGTCCCGGTCCGTCCGGGCCGCGCAGGGGCCGCAATGTGCCGACGGCCAGGGGAAGACGGTGAAACCCCCGGATCTCGTGACCCTCTGCGCAGAGTTGTGGCGCGACTCCTGCACGGTGAGCTGCCGGGGCTGCGTACAGCGCTGGGCCCGCCCAGGCGGACTACCCGGCCTCGCGCTTCAGCTCGACCAGCAACGATGACCACGACTCAGTGCCCGGGTGTCGCGCGCCTCGATCGACGAGGACCGCGGCTCGCATCGGTGACAGCACCCCGATAGCGGAGCCGGACGTCAGCAGCCGCCCGAGCGAAGTCTCGGCGGGGTAGTCGAGGCCAAGCAGCGTGGCCGGCAGGACATCGAAGGCGGTGCCCTCGGGCAGCCCGCCCGCGATGCCGGGCCTGTCGCCGTCGGAGTGAGCGTCAGCACGGCGTCGTCCGGGTCTGCGATCCCGGTTCGGACCGGGACTTCGTGGTGGTCTCCGTGCAGGGTCAGGTGGACGGCCGGGGGGCCGGCGGGCCCGCTGCTGCGGGTTCTGGCTGGTCGGCTAGTTCCGTGGGCGAGGCGCGGGCTTGTCCGGCTCAGGCCGCCATGGCTGGTCGGGCGGCTCCCCCGGGTCCTCTCGCCGCTGGCCTGAAATCTGACGCAGGATCGCGCGATTCGAAACCTGGCGCTCCCGTTCAGCAGTGCTGCCGTACGGATCGGATGGTGGCAGGGGCTGCTGCGCGGGGCGCGGTGCTGCGGACAGCCGAAGTCCCTGACCGCAGTGGTCCTGCGCCTGGATGATGCGAGGCGGGGACGGCGGTTCGGGCCAGATGCTGATCTGGTAGTCCTCGACCGGCTGGCTGACGACCGCATCGAAGGCGTTGTCGCGCCCGCGCGCCTGAACCAAGATGCGGTACCAGCCCGCTCCTTCCGGTGTCAGCAGCGGGAGTTCGAGGGTCGGGCCGTTGGCGAGCGAGTCGACGCGAAGGCTTCCGTTCGGGGCGTGGATGCTGGCCTCGACGATCTCCGTCCAGTCATCTGCCGGCAGCTGGGTCTCCGGCGGGCGGGCGGCTCGAACGGTGACGGCCACTGCCACAGGTCCGCTGTCGATGCCGGTGTGGATGCGGGTGCCGGCGGTCATGATGACGATCAGTCCGGTCGAAAAGTCCTCCGGACCGGAAGGGATCATGCCCGCGTCGAGCAGGCCGAAGGAGTGGTCCGCGACGCGGACCAGCACCGGGTTGCTCGTCATCCTGGGCCCCCAGCGCCGTCATGTCCCCACAATGTCCCCACAGCGACGCCTGCTCCATATCCGGGAGGCATTGCCAACCTGAGTGGGATCCACCCGGATGCTTGATCTGGCATGCGACATAAGGGCTGCCAGCCTACGGTGCGTCAGGAGGGGGCGTACCTACCCGAGAGGTGAAAGACCCATGGCAGGGAAGTTCGAGCTCTACACCGACACGTCGGGCGTGCACCGGTTCCGACTCAAGGCGGCCAACGGCGTGGTGGTGATCACCAGCGACCCGCACGAGACCAAGGAACAGTGCATGAAGAGCATCGATTCGATCAGGAAGCTCGCGCCCTACGCGCAGGTGCAGGAGTCCGCACCGGCTCGGGCCTGAGCGCCCTGACCGCCCGGAGGGCCGACCCCACGCGAGGCGGGGTCGGCCCTCCGCGCTGCGCGGACGGTCCGTCAGCGGGGTGGACGGTCCGTCAGCAGGGATGTACGGGCTCGTCAGTAGACGCTGACCCCGTAGGCACTGAGCGCCTCCACCACCGGCTGGAAGAAGGTGGTGCCGCCACTGGAGCAGTTGCCGCTGCCGCCCGAGGTCAGGCCGTGGGCGGTGTTGCCGGAGTACAGGGCGCCGCCGCTGTCGCCCGGCTCCGCGCAGACCGTGGTGCGGATCAGGCCGCGTACGCTGCCCTCGGCGTAGTTGACGGTGGCGTTCAGTGCGGTGACCTGGCCGCTGTGCACCTTGGTGGTGCTGCCGCTGCGGTAGACGGTCGCCCCGACGGCGGGGGTGCTCGCGGCGGTGATCCGCCGGGTGGTGCCGTTGTACAGGTCGACCGAGGACGGCGGGATCGACCCGTTCGTGTACCGGACGATGGCGAAATCGTCACCCGGGAAGCGGGAGTTGGTCGTGTTGCCGAGCTTGGTGGTCTGGCTCTGGCTGGTGTACCAGGAGGACACCGCGTTCCCGCAGTGACCGGCCGTCAGGAACGAGTACGTGCTGCCGCTGCGCACGTTGAAGCCCAGCGAGCAGCGGTAGCCGCCGCCGTAGATCGCGTCGCCGCCGGCCAGCTTGGTGCTGAACCGGCCGGCCACCTGCTCCACCCGGACGGCCGCGCCGAGCCGCTGGGCGGCCTCGGTGACCTGGGTCAGCTTGGCGCCGTTGACGCTCTCGTCCACCGAGAGCAGCACCTGGTTGCTCACCGGGTCGACCGACCAGGCGGTGCCGGGGACGGCGGCGGAGCGGTCCAGTTCGGCGGTCGCGGCGGCCAGCTGCGCGCCGCTGCGGCTCACCAGCTGGGCCACCGCGCCGGTCGCCCTGACCTGCTGCGCGGCGGACTGGTCCGTGACGGTGACGACCAGTCGGCCGCTCCCGTCCAGGTACGAACCGGCGCTGCGCTCCTCGCCCAGCGACTGCTGGAGGGCGGTGGCCACGGCGGCGGCCTGCTCGCCCACCGGGGTGGCACGGGCGACGGCGGCGGACGGCAGGGCGAGCGCGGAGCCGGTGACGAGCATCGCGACGGCGGCGAGCAGGACGGCGGGACGGCGGTTCCTCATGGGCTTCTCTCCCGGTGGGGGCTGGGGGACTTGCTGCTGAGCACCACCTTCCGACCACCCCATGTGCACGTCAACCGGAACGTTCCTGCCAACCTTTCCGTCAACTCCACTGCCAGGCGTCCGACTTGCCCATAAGACCGACCGGCAAATGGTGGGCGGGTGAAGGAGCGGCGTCCGGGCCGAGTCTGGGCGGTGCCGACGAGGGAGTAGCAGCGGAGCTGCGGCGACTGAGNCTGGACGGCTTCTCCTCAGTCGCCGCAGCTCCGCTGCTACTCCCTCGTCGGCACCGCCCAGACTCGGCCCGGACGCCGCTCCTTCACCCGCCCACCATTTGCCGGTCGGTCTAAGCACCGGATCTCTCCGAAAGCCTCACACCTGGCATCTGTCGGCCGTTCGTGTGCCATGCCTAGGGTCCAGCAATGGACTACTGCGCCCCCTGCCGCCGACACCTCAACGGCGCCCTGTCCTGCCCAGGCTGCGGAGCCCCGGCCTCGGCCACCGCGCCCGCCGCCGCGCCGCGTGACTCCGCCCCCACGGTGGCGCCGCGTACTGCCGCCCGTCGCCGACGACGCCGACGCGGCCCTGCCGTCGCGGCCACCGCCCTCGCCCTGGCCGTCGGCGGCGCCGGAGTGCTCGCGCTGCTCCCCGGCCCGTCCTCGGTCGAGCCCACACCCCGTCAGGACCGGCCGACCGCTGCTGCCGCCACGCCCAGCACCACCACCCCGACAGCGGTACCCAGCATCAAGCCATCCCCCTCGGCCACCGCCCGGCCCAGCAGCGCCCGGCCGAGCGTCAGCCCGTCCACCGCCCCCGCCTCCTCCACTCCCCCCGCCGCCAGCACCGTCACCACCCCAGCGGCCCCGGCCCCGGCCCCGGCCCCGTCCTCGGCCGCCCCCAGCCCGGCCCACCCGACGACACCCCCGCCCTCGCCCTCGCCCTCCCCCACCTGCAACCGCTTCATCTTCTGGTGCACCTGAACCCACGTGCGACTCCGGAACGGCCGCTGATACCTTCGCCCGAGGTCACCGCGCTCTTGCGCTGAACCGACCCAGGGGGATCTCCATGACAACTGACACACCATCGGCGCCGGTCGCGGCCGCACCGCCCGGCCACCCGTCCGGCAAGGGCGCCAGGAGCGCCGGCCTCCAGACCGCCACCGCCGTGGCACTGGCCGCCGCCGTCCTCGGGGGCATGTGGGGGGCGGGCCTGTTCCACCCGACGGCCACCGACGACAAGCCCGCCGCGTGCAACCCGCCCAAGGCCACCGACGCACCCGAGTACCCCGCCCTCTGCGCCGCACTGAACCGCCCCGACCTGCCGACACTGCTCGGCACGCCGGACACCCACGTGTCGATCGCGCAGTCCGGCGGCGGCCCGATGACCTTCGCGGACGGGACGGTGGAGTACGACGCCTCGGCGCAGGTGCAGCTCGGGACGACCCATGTGGAGATCACCGACAACCACCTGCTCTCGGTCAGGACCGCCACCGCCTTCGCGAGCCTGCTGCCCCAGCCGACCTCGCTGCTCGGCCACCCGGCGGCCACCTACTCCGACCACACCCTGGCGCTCAACTTCAACGGCGCGAACACCACCACCGGGACCGGTGGCATCGCCCGGCACCTGGTGGTCGCGAAGGGCCCCGACATCAACGGCGGGTCCTTCGAGATCACCATCTGGCGCCAGGACCGCGGAGCCCCCGACGAGGCCGCGCTGTTCCGGATCGCCGCCCAGGTCTTCCCCACCCTCCAGGGCTGGGTCCCCGGCCCGTAACCGGCCTGCCCACCCGCCTGCCCACCACCTGCCCACCAACCTGCCCACCCGCCTGACAGAGTGCAGGACCGGGCCCCGGGTGCGTGGCACTCTGTCCGTGGTCCTGACCTTCCGTCGGACGATAGCCTCCCGGGCAGGTCACCGAGTGAAGGCAGGTCCCCGTGGGCTCCAACGGCAGCAGTCCCGTCGTCAACGGCGGTGTGTCGTTCTGGTATTCGTCGATCGGACTGCCCGCGCCACGCCCCGGACTGCCGGGCGGTACGGACGTCGACGTCTGCATCGTGGGCGGCGGCTACACCGGGCTGTGGACGGCCTACTACCTCAAGAAGGCCGACCCCGGCCTGCGGGTGACGGTGCTCGAGCAACGGGTCTGCGGCTACGGGGCGTCGGGCCGCAACGGCGGCTGGCTGTACAACGGCTTCGCCGGTCGCGGTGCGTTCGCCCGCCGGTACGGCGCCGCCCCGGCCCAGGCGATGCAGCGGGCGATGGACGACTCGGTACGCGAGGTGGTGGACACCGCCGCCGCCGAGGGCATCGACGCCGACATCGCCCTGGGCGGCGTACTGGAGGTGGCCAGGACACCTGCCCAGCTGACCCGGATGCGGGCCTTCGCGGCCGAGGAACACGCCTTCGGCGAGAGCGAGTTGGCCGTACTCTCGGCCGCCGAGGCGACCGCCAGGGTCCGGGTGGACGGCGTGCTCGGCGGCACCTGGACGCCGCACGGCGCCCGGATCCAGCCCGCGAAGCTGGTCCAGGGTCTGGCCCGGGTGGTGCAGGAGCTCGGCGTGGTGATCCACGAGAACACCGAGGTGACGGCGATCCACCCGGCCGGGCCCGGCCGCCGGGCCCGGGCGGAGACGGCCGCCGGGACGGTCACGGCCGACTACGTGCTGCGCGCCACCGAGGGGTTCACGGCCGGGCTGCGCGGCGAGCGGCGGACCTGGCTGCCGATGAACTCCGCGATGATCGTCACCGAGCCGCTGCCGGAGTCGTTCTGGGCGGCGACCGGCTGGCAGGGCCACGAGGTACTGGGCGACTTCGCGCACGCCTACATGTACGCACAGCGCACCGCCGACGGCCGGATCGCGCTCGGCGGACGCGGCGTGCCGTACCGCTACGGCTCCCGCACCGACACCGACGGCTCCACCCAGCAGCGGACGGTGGACCAGCTCCGGGACATCCTGCACCGGTTCTTCCCCGGCGCCGGCGAGGCCCGGATCGACCAGGCCTGGGCCGGGGTGCTGGGCGTGCCCCGGGACTGGTGTGCCACCGTCGAGCTGGACCGCGCCACCGGCCTGGGCTGGGCCGGCGGCTACGTGGGCAGCGGCGTGACCACCACCAACCTGGCCGGCCGTACCCTCCGCGACCTGGTGCTCGGCGACCGCACCGAGCTCACCGCACTCCCCTGGGTGGGACACACGGTCCGCCGCTGGGAGGTGGAGCCGCTGCGCTGGCTCGGGGTGCACAGCCTGTACGCCGCCTATCACGCCGCCGACCGCCAGGAGGCGGCCGGTCGCGCCACCACCTCCCCGATCGCCCGCCTGGCCGACCGGATCTCCGGCCGCTGAACCGGCCGCCGAACCAGTGGCGGCAACCGGCCCCGACCGGCCGGGGTACGTGACGCGGGCAGATCAGCGGACCAGAATGGAGGGGCGCACCGAGGGGCTGTGTGACGATTCGCGTCGGACAGCCCTGGCTCCAGGAGGCACCGGATGACCGAGTCGATCGCCGAGCTACTGGCGGGCCTTCAGGTCCAGCGGGTCCGGGCCGGCACCGGCCTGCGGCTGGAACTGAGCGGGTCGGTCACCGTCCTGGTCGACAGTGACTTCCGACTGCTGGCCGCCGGGGGCGTGGAGCACTTCTACCCCCAGCTCGGCACCGGCGTGAGCGGCGGCCTGGCCGTGCTGACCGGCAGCCGCCTGACCGGCGCCGCGGTCAGCCCGGCGGGCGGGCTCGAGCTGGCCTTCGACAGCGGACGCCGGCTCGTCGTGCCGCCGGACACCGCCGAGCACCCCTGGCAGATCATCGGCCCCGACGGCCCGCTCTTCACCGCCGAGCCCGGCGGCTACCTGACGGGCTGAGCCCACCCGTACCATGCTCCCGGACCACGATCACAGGGGGACGGGAATGTTCGGGATCATCAGACCATGTCGGCACAGCCTGCCCGAACCACTGCGCGCCGCCTGGCTCGCACACCTCTGCGGGCTCTGCCTGGCCCTGCGGGACGGCCACGGCCAGTTGGCCAGGACGGCCACCAACTACGACGGCCTGGTCATCTCGGTGCTGGTCGAGGCGCAGTCGGCGGCGTCGCCCAGCCGCCGCCAGGCCGGTCCCTGCCCGCTGCGCGGCATGCGCGGCGCCCAGGTGGCGGACGGCGAGGGCGCCCGGCTGGCGGCGACCGTCTCGCTCGCACTCGCCTCGGCCAAGGTGCGCGACCATGTCCTGGACGGCGACGGGGTGTTCGCCCGCCGACCGGTGGCGAGCACCGCACGTCGGGTGGCCCGGCGCTGGGACCGGCAGAGCGGCCGGGCGGGTGACACGGTCGGCTTCGACACCGCCGTCCTGCTCGAAGCAGCGGACCGCCAGGGCGAGTTGGAGCGCACCGCGACGGCAGGCAGCCCGCTGCTGACCCTCACCGAACCGACCGAGACCGCCACCGCTGCGGCCACCGCCCACACCGCCGTACTCGCCGGACGCCCGGGCAACGCGGCCGCCCTGCACGAGGCGGGACGGCTCTTCGGCCGGCTGGCCCACCTGCTGGACGCCGCCGAGGACCAGGCCGAGGACGACGCGAACGGAGCCTGGAACCCGCTGACCGCCACCGGCACCAGCCGCGCCGAGGCCGAACGGCTCTGCCGGGACGCCGTCCACGGCATCCGACTCGCCCTGGCCGAAGTGGAGTTCACCAACCAGGCACTGCCGCACCGGCTGCTGGCGCACGAGACCCAGCGCGCGGTCGACCGGGTCTTCAACCAGATCGACCACGAGACCCCGGCCCCCGAGCAGCCCCGCCCGTCGCGCGACCCGCTGGGCGCCTGCGCGATGTGGGCGCTCCTCGCCTGCAGCTGCCAACTGCTCTGCTGCGAGCACGAGGACCCGTGGTCCGGCGAGCGACGTGAGGGCTTCTGCAGTAGGAACAACTGCTGTGACGGGTGCGACTGTTGCAGCGGCTGTGACGGCTGCGACTGCTGCTGTGACGGTTGCGGGTGCGACTGCTGACGAGGCGTCACCGGACGCACGACACTGCCCGGCAGTGATCCCTGAGGATCAACTGCCGGGCAGTGGAAGGGCGGTGTCGGAGATCAGAACTGGGTGCTGACGGTGACGCCGCTGAAGCCGGTGCTGGTGTACAGGCTGAGGTAGCGGTAACCGGCCGTCGGGTTGGTGACGGTGATGCTCTGCGTGGTGCCGGGGTTGGTCGAGGACGCGGTGAACGCGCTCGGCGAGGCCCAGGTGTTGGCGTTGTAGTAGAGGAAGGCGTCGCCGGTGCCGCCGGAGGTGGTGACCTTCAGCGTGCTGACACCGGCCGGCAGGTAGACGTACAGGTAGTCACTGTTGCCGGCCGTCGCCGCGCGGTTGGACCGCGAGCAGTTCTGGCCCATCGCGTCGGCGCGCGCCTCGGTGCAGGTCGGCAGGGTGACGGGGCCGCCACCGGTGAGCACGGTGACCGAGGTCGGGGAGGTGGCACTCCGGCCGTTGCTGTCGGTGGTGGTCAGGGCGACCGTGTAGGTACCGGCGGCCGCGTAGGTGTGGCTCGGGTTCTGCACGTTCGAGGAGGTGCCGTCGCCGAAGGTCCAGTTCCAGGCGGTGATCTGCCCGGGGCCGGTCTGCACGGACCGGTCCGTCAGGCTGACCGTGGCACCGTTCACCGACGGGGTGAACAGGGAGGTCGGGCCAGTCGCGTAGCACGCGCCCGCCGCGCAGGCGGTCAGCCAGGCGTCGAAGTCGGCGTCGTAGCCGGTGCCGACGTTGTTGTAGACCGCGTAGCCACCGGCGTAGTCACCGGCCCGGAAGCGACCGAGCATGGTGTAGACGTCGCTCGGGTGCTTCTCGAACATGTAGCGCACCGCGAGGTAGCCCCACGGGTAGACCCGGGTCGAGTCCGAATTGCCGTACGTGTTCTGGAAGATGGTGCTGAGCTTGTAGGTGTGCTTGCCCGCCTCGGTCATCGCGTCGGTGTCCGTCGCGCCGCGGTAGGTGAAGGAGACGTACTCGGCGACACCCTCGACCCACCAGATGTCGGGAACCGACGTCTGGGTGCTGAAGTTGCCCTTCATGTCGTGGATACCGTCGAGGTAGTGGGTGTACTCGTGGTTGAGGTTCCACACCCGGGCGGTGTCGTTGAGGTTCCAGGACTTCTGGTACATCACCGTCACGGCCTGGTTGTTCGGGTCGGTCGGGTTCATCACGGTCTGGCCACCGTTGTCGGTGGAGTTGCCGTAGATCGCCCACGAGTACGTGGTGTAGTCGGTCTTGTTGGCGAAGATCCCGAAGATGACGGTCTTGTTGTACTGGTTCGGGATCGGTCCGTTGTCCTTGACCAGGTTGTGGAAGAACGTGTCCTCACCGCGCAGGCTGGTGCAGACGGCGGCCAGCTCGGCGGCCGAGAGCGCCTGGGTCTGGAGCGTGCGGTTGTCGCAGACCAGCTGGTTCGGCAGGACCGCCGCGGTCAGCTTCGCGGGCAGGTTGCAGGTGTTGTAGTACGAACACTGGCCCGGGTCGTAGTAGTTCGCCTGGTACGCGGTGCCGACATACAGCGGGCCGGTCTTGCCGAGGATCGGGCTGGCGTCGAGCACCCGCTTCACCGACGGCTTGACCGCGGTCTCGACGGCGGCGCCGGTGCCCGCCAGCCGGGACAGGTCGTTGCCGGCGTTGACGTCGAGCGCGCCGTTCGGCCCGCCGAGCAGGTCCTGGTGGTTGATCGCGAAGTCGGCCAGGGTGGTGGCGATGCTCGGGTCGGCAGCGACCGCCTGGACGAAGTCCGGGTTCCAGCTGCCCCGCCAGAGCGCGTACCGCAGCGGGGAGTTGACCGCGCTGACCATCGAGGGGATGGCGTTGTACGAGTTGTTGTACGCGTTCAGGACCTGCTTGTAGACGCCCAGGTAGCTGCCCTGCAGGTTGGCGCTGTCGGTGAAGGTCAGCACCTGCTTGAGGATGTTGCCGTTGGCGTCGGTGACGTCCTTCCAGCGCGTCCCGGCGAAGAAGGCGTCCATCCCCGCCTTGGAGGCGGCAGTCAGCGTGGCGTCGTAACTGCCCACCGCACCGGCGTTGTTGGACTGGACGTAGTAGCCGGCCCGCAGGAACAGCACCAGCTGCAGGATGCTGTTCGAGTTGTCACCGGCGTAGGCGGTGGCCCGGTTCTTGAAGGCGGCCGCGACGGGCAGCATCTGCGACTGCTTGAAGACACCGGCCGCAGGGGTGCCCGTGATGTCGAACAGCGTGCTGACGCAGTCCGTGGTCGAGCTCTCGATGAAGGCGACCAGGTCGGCGCCGGTACGGGTGGTGAAGTCGGCCGGGGTGCAGCTCTGCGCGACAGCGGCGGCGGCAGCCAGACCCGCCTTCTTCTCCGCCGGGCGGGAGGCGGTGTTCGGCACGGCTGCCGTACCGACCGGCTCGCGCATCGCGGCCTGGCTGAGCTGGGCCGCCGACAACGGGGCGGCGGGCGAGGCGAACTGGTCGGAGTCGGCCGCGAAGGTGGCCAGACCGGCCGGCTTCGGGGCCGCAACGGAGGCTGCGGAGGAGGCCGCGACTGCCACCGGCTTGGTGGCGGACGGGCCGGGCGCGGCGATCGCGGAGGCGGGCAGCAGAGAGGCGACCGTGGCGACGCCGGCTATGACGCCGGCTGCGAGGGTGGATATCGGTAGACGCAGGCGCACTGCCAAGTCCTTTTCCTGTGGGGGGCACTCACTGAGCATCAGGCGGGACAAGCGGGGGACGTGGCGTGCATCCTGCCACCGAATGACCGGCAGAACAATGTCACAGGTCATATCGCACGACTACTGATGGCCATCCGGTTACTTCATCTGCATTTCGACCATTCCGTCCGGCCCATCTCCTCGACTGCAACGGGACGTTGGCCGTACGGAAACGGCTGGCCCGACCCGCCGACGGCCTGCCAGACTCACCCCGTGCAGATGATGATCATCAAGGAGATGGCCGACCGCCTGTCCCAAGTACCGGGCGTCGTCGGAGTACTGCTCGGCGGCAGCCGGGCCCGCGGCGAGCACCGACCAGACTCGGACTGGGATCTCGGCGTCTACTACCGCGGCGAACTCGACCTCACGGCGCTACGCACTCTGGCCGGCCCGGAGGTGGACGTGGCCGGCCCGGGCGACTGGGGACCCTGGGTCAACGGCGGCTCATGGCTCCGGGTCGATGGCCTGCAGGTCGACTGGATCCTCCGGGACCTCGACCGGGTCGAGCAGGTCTGGGCGGACTGCCTCGATGGCCGGTACGAGGTGGGCATCCAGGCCGGGCATCCACTCGGATTCTGGTCCCCCTGCTACCCGGGCGAGGTGGCACTCGGTCAGATCCTGACCGACCCGACCGGCGAACTGACGACCCTTCAGCGCCGGACCGCGACCTACCCCGAGCCCCTGCGCGACGCCCTGACAGCGGGTGCTTGGGAGGCCGGGTTCCTCCTCGACGCCGCAGCCAAGGGCGCAGCCCGCGCCGACGCCCTCTACGTCTCCCTCTGCCTCTCCCGAGCCCTGGGCGTGCTCGTCCAGGCGATGTACGCCCACGACCGCCGCTGGTGCCTCAACGAGAAGGGCGCCCTCCCCACCGCCGAAACCCTCCCGAGCACCCCACCCGACTTCGGCCCCCGAGCCCGCCGCCTGCTGGGAGCCCCTGGCGAGACACCCGAGTCCCTGACCGCCACGGTGACCGAAGCCCGCGCCCTCGTCACGAAGACCCGGGCCGCACTCGGCTCCCGCACCGACTGACAACCCGACGCACCTACGCCGCCGGCCCACTCCAAGCAGCCTGAACACCCCTCCACAAACGTGCGCAGCAGCACTAGGCTCACGGGCCGAAGGTGATCATGGGCGAGGGCGGGGGTCAGCGATGCAGCAGCGAGTCGCAGTGGTGTCAGGTGGCGGGACGGGCATCGGTAAGGCGATCGCACGCGAGCTCGCCGCAGCCGGGAGCCGGGTGGTCATTCTCGGCAGGCGCCTCGACGTACTGGAACGAGCCCGAGCCGAGATCGACCGCGCGGTGGGAACTCCGCGTGTGGTGCCGATCGCGGCCGACCTGACCATCCCAGCCCAGGTCAACGACGCTGTACGCGCGATCGCGGACATCGGCCCGGTCGATGCCCTGGTCAACAACGCGGGAGGGGTGGTCACCCAGCCCGCCGATGGGAGCCTCGACGCGCTGGCCAACGCCTGGCGACGGGACCTGGACACCAACCTGCTGACCGCTGTGCTACTCACCACGGCGCTGCTCGACCACCTGCGCCGCCCAGGCGGACGGCTGGTCGTGATCAGCTCGGCCGCCGCACAACGCGGCGGCGCCGGCCCGCACTCGGCCGGCTCCTACGCAGCCGCCAAGGCCGCGCTGCACGGCTGGGCGTTCGGCCTGGCGCGGCAGCTGGGACCGGACGGCATCACCGTCAATGTGCTGGCACCCGGCTACGTGTCGGACACCGAGATCTTCGGCGCGGACTGGACCCCGGAGTTCCACGCGAGCAAGATCGCCGACACCTTGGTCGGCCGTGCCGGCACCCCCGCAGACGTCGCCACCGCCGTCACCTACCTGACCTCCCCTGCGGCCGGCTACCTCACAGGCCAGGTGATCGGCCTCAACGGCGGCGCGGTACTGGGCCGCTAGCGCCCAACTCGTTCAGTGGGTCAGGAGCCGCTGGTAGTCGTCCTGCGGCCAAGGCGGCGTCTCGGACTCCCGCCGTCGGATCTGACGCGTGCTCACCATGATGTGATCCACGCCGAGTTGACGCGGCGGCGATAGGAGCTGGGTCCCGACGAGCAGGGCCGACCGAGCTGGGGCCCGCGCGACCAGCTCACCGGCAACCTGGTCCTGCGCAGACGAGCCTTCCGGGGAGGGACACTACTCACGCCTGCCGCGACATGCAACGCATCAATGAAAGTTTTCTACACCAACGTCATTCTGCAGTTGCAAGTCAGCAGTTGACCCCAGCCCGCTCGCACCGCTCCAGGCGTGTTCACCCCGCCCCGGCCGCCCTGCCCGAGCGGGCGCCATCCGGCCGTGTCACACCGCTGACCTGCCGATACGCGATGCCGTCCGCCTCAACACCATCAACTCCACCGCGTCGAGACAGCGCACCTGAACCGAGAAACGCGACCCGCACACAAGCGGGCCCGGCGCGATCGGCCCGACCGCGACTCTTGACACCGCTTCGCCGCCAAGTACTCAATAGGCAACACAGTTGAACTTCTTCCAACACGGCGAGCAACGAAAAGCCGCGCGACAGACCAACCTGAGCGACCGCAGAGCCGGCCCAGGCGACCTCCTCCGCCAACCAGCCGTCGGCACCGTGCTGCCCAAACGCGTCCCACACCCCCACCGCTGGACGGTCGAGTTCGACCGCCCTCCTACAAGAACGCCCCCACACGAAAGGATCGACGGCACATGCGTCGTCTTGCCTGTGCACTGTCTGCCGTACTCGCAGCAGTCGGCACCACAATCGTCCTGCCCAGCGCACCAGCGACAGCAGCGGCAACGCCCTACGTGTTCGAGGTCGAGAACATGTCGCTGACCAACTTCGCGACGGACACCGTGAGCCATACCTGGAACGGCACGTCGGTCGACACCGTCACGTACGCCCGGGGCGTGGCCGGACAGACGAGCATCGCCGGCAAGGCGTTCAACGGCGCTGACGGAACCTACGACCTCATCACGCGCTACAACGGCAAGACCGCCAACGGGGTGACCTACAAGCTCTCCGTGAACTCCGTCCCGGTGGACACCTGGGCCACGTCCCAGCGGTACGGCACCGACTACACCGACCCGAAGAACATCGACACCCGTACCTCGAGCAAGGTACAGCTCAAGGCCGGTGACACCATCGAGCTGACGGCCACGTCCGCCGGCGAGGTGCCGCGCATCGACAGGATCACGATCCAGCCGTACGTCGGGCCGCCCACCAGCACGCTGACCATCAACTCGCCGAACACCACGCTGAACGACGGCTTCAACTGGGGCAAGGACCGGGCCCTGGGCATGACGTTCTACCCGGGCAACCCGATGATGGGGCACGAACCCGAGTGGTGGCGCCTCAAGAACGCCACCCACCCGGCCGTGGAGCCCGGCTACTGGGGTGCGTACACCAACCGGGAGTCGTACTACAACCGGGACATCTCCCACCAGTCGGACGGTGCGCACGCGCTCGGCCTGGATGCCGAGACGCTCAGCATGCTGAAGACCTTCGCCGCCGATGCCGACGATCCGGGTCAGAACGGCTGGCCGCTGTGGGCGCACAGTTCCTCCGGGGCGATGTACTACATCGACGGCACCGGATTCCGTGAACTGCCGTCGCCGTTCAACCTGATGACCAAGGCGTACAAGCAGTACCAGTGGACGGGCAACGCCGACTGGATCAACGATCCGGCCCTCTCCGCCTACTACGACTCGACGATGGGTCAGTTCCTGACCAACCACGAGGTGGTCTGGAACGACGCGAACCCGGCCGCCGAGCAGCCGGTTTCGAGGAAGCAGGCCGGTGAGTACACGGCAACGTTCTTCGAGTTCCCGAACGAGAACCTCGTCTCCGCGGCCGACTCGCTCGGGTACCAGTACCAGTCGATGCTGGCCTACTCGGAGATCCTGAAGGCGAAGGGCGACAACGCCAACAGCGTGAAGTGGGCCGACCGTGCCCAGCGGGTGCGCGCTCAGTTCGAGGCGAACTGGTGGGATGCGTCGAACAACCGGTACATGCGCGGCAAGGACGCCGCCGGTACGGGCTACAGCAGTTGGGGCCACGAGGCCAGCTTCCTGATGATGCTGACCGGGCTGGGCGACCACGGCAGCAGGACCAGCAGCTACCTGGACTTCATCGCCGCCAACGACGACGCCCTGAACGTCGAGGCGACCTCCTACCTGCCGGAGATGTACTACCAGTACAACCGGTCCGACGAGGGCTGGGCGTGGCTCAAGAAGCTGATGACCGGTAAGAACACCTACCCGGAGATCTCGTTCCTGGCGGTCAGCAGCACCGTCGACGGCATGATGGGCGTTCAGCCGGATGCCCCGCACGACAAGGTGGCGACCGTCTCGCGGCTGACCTCCGAGACGCCGTGGGTGGAGATCGACCACCTCAAGGTCGGTGACAACGACCTGAAGCTCAAGCACACCGGTACGACCGCGTCCACGCTGACCAACAACTCCGGCGGCACCGTCAGTTGGGAGGCGCAGTTCTACGGCGCCCCCGCCACGATCACCGTGAACGGCACCGCCCAGACCCCGCAGACCAGGTCGCTGTACGGCAAGACGGTCTCCTACGTGACCGTACCGGTCGCCGCCGGTGCGTCCGTGACCGCGTCCACCGGGCCTGCGGCCGGCGACACCACGGCCCCCACCGCGCCGACCAACCTCACCTCGAGCAGTGTGACGTCGAACAGCGTGGACCTGAAGTGGACGGCGTCGACCGACGACGTCGGCGTCACCGGCTACAACGTCTACCGCGGGACCACGCTGGTCGGTTCGTCGACGGGTACGAGCTTCACCGCGACGGGGCTGTCCGCCGCGACGCCGTATACCTTCACGGTCAAGGCGGTTGACGCCGCTGGGAATCTCTCCGGGGCCGGCAACACCCTCTCCGTCACCACCGCCGCCACCGGCGGAAGCGGACAGACGGTCGATCTGAGCGATCTCGCCTGGAGCAACGCCAGGAGCGACTTCGGCACCGTCCAGAAGAACAAGAGCATCGATGGCAACCCSATCAGGCTGAACGGCACCGCCTACGCCAAGGGCATCGGCACCCACGCCAACAGCACCGTCACCTACACCCTCAACGGCGCCTACGCACGCTTCCGCTCCGACGTCGGCATCGACGACGAGGTCAACGCCAACGCCACCGTCAAGTTCGAGATCTGGGGCGACGGCGTCAAGCTCTACGAAACCCCGGCAGCGATGACACCCTCGAGCGCCACCCAGTCCATCGACATCAGCATCACCGGCGTCAACTCCCTCGTCCTCAAGGCGACCGACGCAGGCGACGGCATCAACAGCGACCACGCCGACTGGGCCGGAGCCGCTCTGGTGCGGTAGCACCTACCGGACCCACCAGGTGAGCCGGGGTGAGCGGGCTGTGGCCCGCCCACCCCGGCAGTTGTCACTTCAGGCCGTTGTCGAGCGCCGTGATCAGGGCCCCGCCCGGCGTGTCACCGGACATCTCCCAGATCATCGCGCCCAGCAGGCCCTTGGACTTCACGTAGGCGGCCTTCTTCCCGATCGACCACGGGTCGTCGAAGGTCCACCACTGTCCACCGGCCGAGGTGTAGGCGTACGCCGACACCGACTGCTCGTCGTGCAGCACCGTCAGTCCCGGGAAGGTGGTCAGCAGGTTGTTGTACCCCCGCGTCCCTGCCTCCTCCGCGAACTGGCCCGGCGCCGCACCCGTCGCCGTCTGCCATTCGCCCTTCATGCCGCCATCGGTGACGCCCTGCCAGCCTCGCCCGTAGAACGGCAGGCCGATGGTGAGCTTGCGCGGGTTGACCCCGGCGTTCAGGTAGGCCTGGACTGCCGCGTCGGTGCTGAACTTCACCCCGTACGGGTCCTGGGCGTCCGGGTAGAGGTTGGCCTGGTGGCCGGTCCGGTTCGGCTCCCAGGAGTTGTCGCTGCCGGCCCCGTGGAAGTCGTAGCGCTGGACGTTCGCGATGTCCAGGTAGCTGAAGATCCTCGACAGGTCCCAGCCTTGGTCGATCTTGGCCGGGTCGGCGGGGGTGAAGGCGGTGAGCAGCCGGTGCGAACCGCCCAACGCGTCGAGCTGCTTCCTGAACTCGGCCAGTAGCGCGGTGTTGTTGGCCTTGTCGCCGGCGCTCCAGTGGTTCCCGGGGTGGCCGTCGGGCGAGCCCGGCCACTCCCAGTCCAGGTCGATGCCGTCGAAGATCCCGGCGGCCACGCCGTCGCCGCCCGCGCCGTTGTAGGCGGGCAGGTTGCCCTTGATCCAGACGTCGATGCAGGACTTGACGAACTTCTGCCGGGAGGCGTCGGTGGCGGCCACGTCGGAGAAGTACTTGGAGTAGGTCCAACCACCCAGCGAGACCACGACCTTGAGGTGCGGGTACTTGGCCTTGAGCTTCTTCAACTGGTTGAGGTTGCCCCGGAGTTTCCCCCAGCCGTCGTCGGCCACCCCGTCCACCGACTGGGCCGCACTGAACGGCCGCCCGTAGTCGGCGTCCGCGTCACCGGCGCCGGTGCCCTGGTCGGGGTCCTGCGGGTTGGCGGTGGTGCCCTTGGTGACACCGGCCAGGCAGGTCAGGTTGACCGGGTCGATGTTCTCGAAGGCGTAGTTGATGACGTCCAGCTTGGCGGCCGTGCCCGAGGTGTCCAGGTTCTTCACGAAGTACTGGCGTCCGTAGATGCCCCACTGGGTGAAGTAGCCGACCCGGGTGTACTTTCCGGCCCCGGCCAGGTCCCCGGTGGTCACGGTCAGCGCGGCCGACGGCGGCGACTGGTTGTCGACCGCGTCCCTCGCTCGCACCGTGAAGACGTAACTCGTTGCGGGTGCCAGCGAGTTCACCGTGACCGAGGTGCCAGTCACGCTCTGCACCGGTACGCCGCCCTGGTAGACGTCGTACGAGACCACGCCCACGTTGTCGGTGGCCGCGTTCCAGGCCAGCGTGACGGCGGCCGAAGTGACCGTGGTGGCCCGCACGTTGGTCGGCGCGGTGGGCGGCACCGGGTCACTCGCCGGGTCGGTGGTGGTCACCGCGACCGCCGGACTCACCGGCCCGAGGTTGCCCCGGGCGTCCTTGGCCCGCACGGTCAGGCTGTACGCCGTGGCCGGACTCAGCCCGGTCGCGGTGCCCGAGGTGCTGGCCGAAGTGCCGACCACCGTCGCGCCGTTGAGGATCTCGTAGGAGGCGACGGGGTGGTCCCCGGCACCGGCGGCGGCCCAGCTCAGCGCCACCGAACGGGTCGTCACGGCCACCACCGACGGCTTCCCGGGAGCACCGGGCGGCACATCGGGGGTGCCGTCGCACTTGTCGCCGTTGACCGTGCAGCCGGTGGGGGTGGCGATCGGGCCGGTGGCGACGAACCAGAAGCTGTAGGGCTCGGTGGTGCTCTTCGCGGCGACGGTGGCGTTGTAGTACGCGTTCCTGGCGACCACATGGCGGCCGGTCACGGTCGCCTCGCCGTTGTAGCTGCTGCTGATGGTGACGCCGGCCGGGAGGTCGAACTCCAGGGTCCAGCCGGTGACAGCGGTCGCGTTGTCGTTGCGGACCACCAGAGTGCCTTTCCACCACGAACCGTTGTCCGCCGAGCTGAACGCGGCGGTGAGCTTCCCGGCCGCATGGGCGGGCGGGGCGGCGAGGGCGGTGAACGCGGCCACCGGCAGCAGTAGTGCGCCGAGCAGGGCGGGCAGCCGACGTCTGAGGTATCCGGACATGGTTCTCCTGTTGGTGTGGGGGTTATGAACTGCTGGGGGTTGAGGGTGTTTTGGCGCCCACGAGTGCATTTTCGATCATGGTCTGTTGGGTGGCCGGGTCGGCTGTCGGTGGTGTGTGTGAGGGTGGTGGCACCGGCTGGGAGGGAGATGACGTGGCTGGGCCGAAGGGGAAGATCCGGCGGATCGACGCGCCGTTCGTTTCCCTTGGCCCGTCGGGTGTGACGATCCGTGACCGGCTCAAGGGGCTCACCTCCGGGGATGAGAAGGTGCTGCGGCTGGTCGGCGCGCATATGGGGGCGCTGGCGTCGGGGGACCTGAAGGCGCGCTGCGCGGACGGCCTGGAGCACGGCAACGAGACGTGGGCCGCGCGCAAACGTGACCTGACGGTGCGGTCGTCGTCGCGCTGGGCCGGGAGTGTCACCAAGACCACGCACGACCAGTGGGCACTGTCGCGTCGCGGCCAGGTCGCACACCTGGACTCGTTGGACGCGGGTATCCGGATGCTGCGGCAGCGCCTGTCGCTGCCGGTCGGGGAGAAGGGCACCAAGCGCGCGCCCGGTGGCTACCGCTCCAGGCACGAGTGGTTCGTCAAGTCCCGTCGCCTGCACCTCCTTGAGGAGCGGCGCGCTCAGGTCGCCGCCGACCGTGAGAACGGCATCGTGCATGTGGTGCGCGGCGGACGGAAATTGCTGAACACCCGGCACAACCTGGCTGTCGCGAACCTGACCGAAGCCGGGTGGCGCCGGCGGTGGGAGGCGGCGCGGTGGTTCCTGTCGGCTGACGGGGAGTCGGGCAAACGGTTCGGCAACGAGACGATCCGGGTCGCCCCTGACGGCGAGGTGAGCATCAGGCTGCCCGCCCCGCTCGCGGAGTACGCCAACGCCAGGAGCGGCCGGTACGTCCTCGCCGCGAAGGTGTCGTTCCCGCACCGAGGCACCGAGTGGGCCGACCGGATCGAGGGCAACCGGGCGGTCGCCTACCGCATCCACTACGACGTCGCACGCGGCCGCTGGTACCTCGACGCCTCCTGGACCCGGCCCGTCGTCCAGACCATGCCGCTGGCTATCGCCCGCGCCCAGGGCATGGTCGGCGTGGACACCAACGCCGACCACTTCGCCGCCTGGCACCTCGACGTCCACGGCAACCCCGTCGGCAACCCGCGCCGCTTCCCCTACGACCTGAGCGGGTCGGCCGATCACCGCGATGCTCAGATCCGACACGCCATCACCCGCCTCCTGCACTGGGCCACGCACCGCGGCGTCGCGGCGATCGGCCTGGAGAACCTCGACTTCACCGCCGAGACCACCCGTGAGAAGCACGGCCGCAACAAGCGGTTCCGACAGCTGATCTCCGGCATCCCGACCGGCAAGCTCAAGGCCCGGCTCGTCTCGATGGCCGCCGAAACCGGTCTGGCCATCGTCGCGGTCGATCCCGCCTACACCTCCCAATGGGGCGCGCAGCACTGGCAGAAGCCACTGGCGACCCCGCGACGCACCACCACCCGACACGATGCCGCGAGCATCGCTATCGGACGACGCGCCCTCGGACACCCGGTCCGGCGACGGACGGCACCGCCCCGTGCACACCAGAGCGATGCGCACGGGCATCGGACCGTCCAGGCCCAACCAGGTAGCCGGGGGCGTGAGGAAACCCGCCGCCCTGTCACGGAGCGTGCACACGATGCACGCAGCCGGACGGGGACAACGAGAACGCGGGCGACCAGCGCACCCAAACCCGTTCGGGACGCGCGCAGTGCCAAGACGTGGGTCCAAGACTCACTCCTGCCCACTGATTAGGAACGGTGCCTGACAGGTGATTGCAGAACCGTGCGGGCCGTCCGGTCGGGGGGCGGCGGTTTTCCAGGTGCCGAGATTCGCAATGTAAGAGGACTGGACCAACGAGTCAACAGGTCCATACCATTTGGCGCGGTGCCGTCCTGCCGACGGGCCCGGCCCCAACCGGGCTCGCACTCCCATCGGCTGACGCTCCGTCAGCGACGTACCCACCCATCCCCCACTGGAGGTACTCCTTGCGAACCCGATCCCGGCTGCTCTCCGGCCTGGGCGCCACGGTCCTGGCCGCCGCCGCGGCCCTGACCGCCCCCACCACCGCGCAGGCCGCCAACCTGCTGACCAATCCCGGCTTCGAGACCGGCACGCTGTCCGGATGGTCCTGCACCGGCGGTCTCGGCTCCGTGGTGAGCAGCCCCGTGCACGGCGGCTCCAAGGCCCTGGCGGGCGCCGCGAGCGCGAGCGACAACGCCACGTGCACCCAGACCGTCACCGTCCAACCCAACACCGCCTACACCCTGAGCGGTTGGGTCCGGGGCAGCTACGTCTACCTGGGCGTCACCGGCGGCACCTCGACCTGGACGCCGTCCGCCACCGCCTACACCAAGCTCAGCGTCTCGTTCACCACCGGGGCGAGCCAGACCAGCGCCCAGATCTACCTGAACGGCTGGTACGGGCAGGGCACTTACTACGCCGACGACATCAGCCTGGACGGCCCGGGCGGCAGCAGCGACACCGTGGCGCCGACCGTCCCGGCCAACCTGGCCTCCACCGGCAAGACCTCCTCCACGGTCTCGCTCTCCTGGTCCGCCTCCACCGACAACGTCGGCGTCACCGCCTACGACGTCTACCGGGGCGGCACCCTGGCCACCACGGTCGGCGGCACCAGCACCTCGGCCACCGTCACCGGCCTCAGCCCCGCCACCGCCTACTCCTTCACCGTGAAGGCCCGGGACCTGGCGGGGAACGCCTCGGCCGCCTCCGCCGCGGTCTCGGTCACCACCGACAACGGGACCCCGCCGCCGCCCGGCTTCAAGCAGGCCGCGCCGTACCTCTACCTCGGCTGGGGCGAGCCCCCGGCGCCCGCCACCGTGATGAGCGCGACCGGTATCAAGTGGTTCACCATGGCGTTCATCCTGGCCCAGAACGGCTGCAATCCCAGCTGGGACAGCCAGCGTCCGCTGCTCGGCGGTGTGGACCAGTCCACCATCGCCGCGATCCGGGCGGCGGGCGGTGACGTCGTCCCGTCCATCGGTGGCTGGAGCGGCAACAAGCTCGGCCCGAACTGCTCGACTCCCGAGGCGCTGGCCGGTGCCTACCAGAAGGTGATCGACGCCTACGGCCTGAAGGCGATCGACGTGGACATCGAGAACACCGACGAGTTCGAGAACGCCACCGTCCAGGACCGGATCATCAACGCCCTGAAGATCGTCAAGAACAACAACCCGGGCCTGCGGACCATCCTCACCTTCGGCACCTCGACCACCGGGCCGACCTCCTGGGGCAACCGCCTGATCGAGCAGTCCAAGGCGCTGAACGCCAACATCGACGTCTTCACCATCATGCCGTTCGACTTCGGCGGCGGCGCCGACATGTACGGCAGCACCGTCAACGCGGCCGAGGGCCTCAAGACCAAGCTGAAGTCCGTCTTCGGGTGGGACGACGCGACCGCCTACGCCCACCTCGGAATCTCCGGCATGAACGGTCTCAGCGACCAGCAGGAAGTGACCAGCGTGGACACCTGGACCAGGATCCGCGACTGGTCCAACTCCCACCACACCGCCCGGCTGGCCTTCTGGTCGGTCAACCGTGACCGGCCGTGCCCCGGCGGCGGCGTGGTCGAGAACTGCTCCGGAATCGCCCAGAACAACTGGCAGTTCACCTCGATCACGGCCGGCTTCGCCGGCTGATCACAAGGCGCCTCGGGCCCGCCGTCACCCGCTCCGAGTGACGGCGGGCCTCACAGCTGCTCCACCCGGGGCTCCTCGGTGCTGACCACCCCGACCGCCGCACCGTGCCGCTCGTCCACCCAGTCCAGCAGGTGCAGGTCGCCGTACCGGCTGCGCAGCGGCGAACCGTCCAACTCCAGTGCGGACAGGTCGATTTCGGTCAGCGTGTCGAGCGTGGTCCGCCCCAGTTTGACCATCGCCTCCTTGCGCACCCAGAGCCGCAGGAACGCCCGGTCCGGGTCGGCGTGCTCCCGGACCCGCCGCAACTCGCCCGCGCTGAGCACCCGTTCCATCACCTCGGCCGCCGTCCCCCCGGACGACTGCTCGACGTCCACCCCGACCGGGTGCAGTCCCGCCGCCGCGGCCACCACGCCCCGGCCGTGCGAGAGACTCACCTGCGCCTCCGGGTGCTCGGCCAGGTAGGGCTTGCCGTGGTCGTCCCGCGCGCAGTCCGGGCAGCGCTGAAGCAGCGTCAGTCCCGCCACCGGACGGCCCATCAGCCGGGCCGCGCACTCCCGTACCAGCAGGTGCGCCGCGACGAAGTCGGCCCGCGAGGACGCCAGCCGGAACCGGTCGGCCCGGGTGCGCTCCAGGTCCGTCAGCAGGTGCTCCCCCAGGTCGGGCCGCGCCAGTACCTCTGCGCTGCCCGCCATCATCACCAGCGGCGTCATCCGGTCCTCCACCCTCGCTGCGGTCCGGCCGAGCCTACCCTCACGCCTCCGCCCCCTTCTGCCGCCGGTAGTGCCTGGCCACCCGGGCCCGGTTCCCGCAGCGGGCCGCCGAGCACCACTGCCGCCGGGGGTTCATCGGCCGGAACAACAGCACACAGTCCTCCGCCGCGCACTCCCGGAGGGCCGCCAGCTCCACCGGATCGGCGATCAACTCGGCCACTGCGGCCGCCAGTTCGGCGGCCAGCCGGTCGGCCGTCCGACCTGCCCGGCGCTGCCGGTACGTCAGCTCCGCCCCGTCCAGGACCAGTTCCCCGACCACCGGCGCAGCGCCCAGCGCGGCGTTCAGGCCGGCCAGCACTGCCGCCGGCACCGGCTCACCGGCCCGCGCCC
>NZ_LMCT01000026.1:192401-229340 GCF_001424875.1 Kitasatospora sp. Root107
CCGCCGCCAGCGCCCGCACCCCCCGGGCGGCCGCCAGCTCGGCGGCCCCTGCCTCGGCCGGGTCGTCCACCAGACCGCGCCCGGCCTGCAGTCGCAGCCAGGCCCGCAGCCCGGTCACCTCGGCCAGCAGGTCACCGTCGGCGGGGCGGGTGTTGAGCAGGTCCAGAGCCAGTGGCTCGCCGGTCAGCGCCTCATCCATGACCTAATGCTACGACAATCCCTTGACACGTTAGCCAGTCTCGGCAAAACTAATGCCACAGCAACCACAGGAGGCATTAGCCATGATCGCCCGTATCCGCCACCGCCACCTCACCGTCGACGGCCTGCGGATCTTCTACCGCGAGAGCCTCCCGACCGATCCGGACGCACCCGTGATGCTCCTGCTGCACGGCTTCCCGTCCGCCTCGCACCAGTACCGCCGCCTGATCGACGCCCTCGGCTCGCAGTACCGGCTGATCGCGCCGGACTACCCGGGCTTCGGCCACAGCGACGTCCCGGAGTCCAGCACCACCGGCGGCCCGTTCTCCTACACCTTCGACCGACTCGCCGACATCACCGAGAAGTTCACCGAGCAGCTCGGCCTGGACCGGTTCGTCCTGTACGCCTTCGACTTCGGCGCCCCGGTCGGCTTCCGGCTCGCCGCCCGCCACCCCGACCGGATCGCCGGACTGGTGGTCCAGAACGGCAACGCCTACACCGACGGACTCTCCCCGATGGCCCGCGACTTCATCGCCCTGCGCCCCGAGACCCCCGGCGCCGAGGCCACCGTCCGCGAGCTGCTCACCCTCCCCGCCACCCGGGGCCAGTACGAGGGCGGCACCACCGACCCCGAGCTGATCGCCCCCGAGGGCTGGACGCTCGACCAGCACTTCCTCGACCAGCCCGGCCGCACCCAGCCCCAGTTGGACCTGGCCTTCGACTACCACAGCAACGTCGGCAAGTACCCGGTCTGGCAGCAGTGGCTGCGCACCCACACCCCGCCGGCCCTCGTCCTCTGGGGCGCCAACGACGCCTTCTTCCCCGCCCCGGGCGCCCACGCCTACCTCCGCGACCTGCCCGCCGCCGAGCTGCACCTCTTCGACACCGGCCACTTCGCCCTGGAGGACCACCTCCCGGAGATCGCCCCGCTGATCGCCGACTTCCTGGACCGGACCTGGACGCCGTGACCCGGCCGACAGTGCCAACTCACCTGCCACGCAGCACATATGGTCCCGGTCCCGCTCCGGGGGCGCCCGGCTCGGCGGGTTGATCGTCTTCCTGATCCCGTGCGCTGCTCAGCAGTTGAGCACCGTGACCGGCTCCCGGCCCGTGACCAGCCGCCCGTCCCGGACGTAGCCCTCCTCCCGGCCCGTCAGCTCCTCGACCAACAGCCCCCGCAGCTCGGCCAGTTGAGCCAACCCGTCCCCCGCCAGGTCCCGCAGCTCCCCGGGATCGGCGGCCAGGTCGAAGAGCTGCTCCACGCCCTCCCCCGACAGCCAGGCGTACTTCCACCGCCCGGTCACGATCCACTGCAGGGACTGCCCCAACAGGGCATGCTCGCCGTGCAGGTACTCCCGCACCGGGCCCGCCCCCTCGCCTCGCGCCCAGGGCAGCAGGCTGCGCCCCTCCACGCCGCCGGGCACCTCGACTCCCGCGCACTCCAGCAGAGTCGGCATCACGTCCCGCAGCTCCACCACCTCCTCGCAGACCACTCCCCCGCCGACTCCAGGCCCGGCCAGCAGCAGCGGCACCCGGGCCGAGCCCTCGTACGGGTAGCCCTTGCGGAACAGTCCGTGCTCCCCGAGCATCTCGCCGTGGTCCGAGGTGAACGCGACCACCGTGTCCCCGCCCAGTCCGAACTCGGCCAGTGCCTGCAGGAAGCGGTTGATCTGCTGGTCGACATGGCTGATCGCGCCGTAGTAGCCGTTCCTGGCCCGGTCCAGCACGTCCTGCGGGTAGGTCGCCACGTTGGCGTCCGCCCGGCCGTCCCGCCGCCAGGGCTCGTACACCCCGGCCCAGTCGCCCACCCCGGGCCGGTGCGGCCCCGCGCCCGCGTACTGCTCGTACGCCCAGCGCGGCGGGTCGTACGGCGGATGCGGGCGGTGGAACGACAGGTACAGGAAGAACGGCACCGTGGGGTCCCGCCGGTGCAGCCACCGAATGCCCTGCTCGGCCACCCAGTTGGTCGGGTGCAGCTCCTCGGGACGGTCCCACGGGCGGGCC
This sequence comes from Kitasatospora sp. Root107, assembly GCF_001424875.1. Classification (GTDB taxonomy): domain Bacteria; phylum Actinomycetota; class Actinomycetes; order Streptomycetales; family Streptomycetaceae; genus Kitasatospora. The sequence goes on from NZ_LMCT01000026.1 coordinate 194,604, forward strand.
ACCACCGAGTTGCAGTCGATCCCGTGCGCGTCGTGCCCACCCGCACCGCGCTCCCTCGCCCACGGCCCGTAGTCGTCGTACTCGGCCGGCTCCCGCCGCCGGTCGTACGACCAGTGCAGGTAGCCGTCGTGCAGCAGGACGTCGTCGAAGCCCAGCCGGGCCCGCTCCGGCCAGACGTGCATCTTGCCGACCGCCTGGGTGTGGTAGCCCGCCGCCCGGAACGTCCCCGGCAGAGTCACCGGGTACTGCCACTCCACACCGTCCTGGTAGCCGACCCGGCCGTGCGAGCGCTGACCCAGCCCGGTCAGCAACGCGGCCCGCGCGGGCACACAGGTCGGCGTCGCCGAGTACGCCCGGCTGAACCGGGCGCCCCGCTCGGCCAGTTGGTCCAGATACGGAGTCCGCACCACCGGGTGACCGGCCGCCGACAGGGCGTCCCCCCGCCACTGGTCGGCACAGATCAGCACCACGTTCCTGACCTCGGGCATCGCCGCTCCCTCCGGTGTTTCGCGTGATCATAGACCCGCCGCAGCGGGACCGACCGGGCCGGTGTCGTCCCCGCCGAGCCGGGTAGGCGTACACCGAGCAAGGAGGTCGACACCATGCCCAGCCAGCGCAGCACCCAGGGGCCGGTGGGAATGACCATCCCGGTGCCCCCGAACCCCGATACCCGTCCCCCCGTCCCCGACCCCCTGCCGGACCCGGCGCCGCCACCCTTCCCCGACCCCAACCCCAGCCCCAACCCGCAGCCGTACCCGACACCGGTCCCGGAGCCACCCATCGGTCACCTCGCCTGACCCGGCCCTGCCCGGCCGAGGGAGCGCATGAGGCCGCGCTACCCCGGGGTGCAACCGCGCCCGCGCTCCGCCATCGGCGCCCCGGCCGAATCGCCGTCGGCCCGGCGCCACCGGACGCACTGAAACGTGCTCGAACTACTGACCATAATTCATCTGCTTTCCACAGCAATGAACTCCGGGAATTTCCGCTACGCTGCGCCAGTCATTACGGGCGAGCAAGGCCGGACCGGTGGATGCAGAGTCGACGCTCTTCTCAATTTTCACTCCCGCAGGCCGGGAAAATCCCTACCCCGCGCTGGCCGAGCTCAGGCGCACCGCCCCGCTGTATTACAGTGCGACGATCGGCTCACATTTCCTGACCAGATTCGCCGACTGCCAATCCGTGCTGGCCAATCCCGACTTCCTGGTCCCTGATCTGGAATGGTGCGCGCGCGAGGTCCCGGATTGGCCGGACCACCCCGCTGCGGAGTTCTTCTACACCTCGATGCTCGCGAGCAACGGGGCCGCCCACGACCGGCTCCGACGCTTGGTGGTCCGAGATTTCAGTGCCCGCCGGATCGCCGCGCTGGGCGGAGCGGTGGAGAAGATCACCGCCGAGCTGCTGGACTCCTTCGCCGACGCGACCTCCTCGGGAGGCGACGCCGACTTCCAGGAGCTGGTGGCATCGCCGCTCCCCGTCGCGGTGGTCGGCGAGCTGATCGGAGTGCCCCGCGCGGACCAGGGCCGGTTCCGCCGGCTCGGCGAGGACGCCGGACGGCTGCTGGAGCCGGTCCGCACCCCGGCCGACTGGGCCCGCGCCGACCGTGCGGTCACCGCCCTGCGGGCGTACTTCACCGCCCTGCTGCGCGAACGCCGCGCCCGTCCCGCCGACGACCTGGCCTCCACCCTGGTCGCGCTGTACGGCACCGAGGAAACGGCCGAAGACACCTCAGGAGACCCTGACCTGACGGAGCGCGAACTCGTCGACACCCTGATCCTGGTCTTCGTGGCCGGCTTCGAGACCACCACCGGAATGCTCGGCCTGACGGTGTTCGCCCTGCTCACCCACCCCGACCAGTGGGCCCTCCTCCGGCAGCGGCCCGAGCTCGTCCCGGCCGCCCTCGAGGAGTCGCTGCGCTGGGACACCCCGGTACCGATGACCGAACGGATCGCCGCCCGGCCGGTGGAGGTCGGCGGCGTCCTGCTTCCCGCCGGGGCGAGCGTGATCACCGTCCTGGCGGCGGCCAACCGCGACCCCGCCTGGCACCCCGACCCGGACATCTTCACCGTACGGCGTCCGGGGATCCGGGTGCTCAGCTTCAGCGCGGGAGCGCACTACTGCCTCGGCGCGGCACTGGCCCGCCTGGAGGGTGCCGCCCTGCTGCACCAACTACTGGACCGTTTCCCGGGGTTGACCCTGTCGGGGCGGCCACCCGCCCGGCGCAGCGGCGCCGGCCTGCGTGCCTTCGAGCACCTCCCGCTGGCCCGCGCGAGGTAGCGCGGGTCCGGCGCCGGGCCCTACCCACCACTCCGCCCCGAAGGGATCACCCGTGAACTTCCTGCACCGCGAACGCGCCACTCTGGAGACCTTCATGCCCGGGCTGGACGCAGCCCTCGCCGCCCAGCCACTGGAGCGGCTGGAGTCCGCGCCCAGCCCGGCGATCCAGGCCTTCCGGGCAGCCGGCGGCCCCGCCCTGCTGGTCCCCACCCGGCACTCCGGCTCGGGCGCGACGCCGCTGCAGGCCGTCCGGGTGCAGCGCGCCATCGGTGCCCGCTGCCCCTCCCTGGCGGTGGCCACCACGATGCACCACTTCTCGGTCGCGGGGCTGGTCCGGGCGGCGGACGGCAGCGGGCCCGAGGGAGCGCTGCTGACCGCGATCGCCCGGGACGGCCTGCTGCTGGCCTCCGGCTTCGCGGAGGGCCGGGCCGGACAGAACATCCTCAAGCCGCACATCACCGCGCAGCGCCGGGGCGAGCGGGTCGTGCTGAACGGCAGCAAGATGCCGTGCAGCCTCTCCCGCTCGATGGACCTGCTGACCGCCTCGGTCACCATGACCGACCAGGACGGTGTCGAGCGGCTGGCCGTCGCGCTGATTCCCGCGCGGTCCCCCGGTATCGAGGTCAGACCGTTCTGGCGGACGCCGATCCTGGCCGGGGCGGAGAGCGACGAGGTGGTGCTCACCGAGGTCGAGGTCGACCTGGAGATGGTGGTCCTGACCGAGGTCACCGCCGACGCCGTGCCCGACGCGCTCAACGTGGCCGGGTTCCTCTGGTTCGAACTGCTGCTGACGGCCGGCTACCTCGGGGTGGCCAGCGCCCTGGTGGAACGCGTGCTGGCCCGGCCCGGCAGCGGGGCCGACGACCCGAGCACGTACCTGGTGGACGTCGAGGCCGCGATGCTCGCGGTGGAGGCGGTGGCCCGCGCGATGGCGGACGAGGAGTGGACCGACGCCCTGCTGGTCGCCGCACTGACCGCCAGGTACTCGGCCCAGGACGCCATCGCCCGCACCACCAGGACCTGTCTGGCCGCGCTCGGCGGGATGGCCTTCGTCAGCTCCTCCGACGGCAGTTACCTGGCCTCGGCCGCCGCCGGACTCACCTTCCACCCCCCGGCCCGCGGCCGGATGGCCGGACCGCTGCGGGACTTCCTCGACGGCCTCCCGCTGCGGATCGGCTGACCGCGGTGACCCGGCCGGACGGTTACCGGGCCGAGGTGGTCCGCAGCATCGAGCTGCTGCCCGCCCCGCTCTGGGAGAAGCTCGCCCCACCGGACGACCCGATGTGGTCGCGCGCCGTCCTGCTCGCCATGGAGCGCGGCCGGATCGGGCCGGACGGCTTCGCGTACCTGGTGCTGCGTCAGGGTGCGGAGGTGATCGCGGTGCTGCCGCTCTGCCTGTTCCGGAATCTGCGACTGGACGACGTGGTCGGCCCGCGCGAGCGCCGACTGCTGGCACCGGTGCGCCGCCTGTTCCCCCGGCTGCTGCGGGTACCGATGCTGTTCTGCGGCCATCTCCTCGGTCAGGGGCACGTCCTGACGCCGGATCGACTCCCGCCCGAGGCGATGCCCCCGCTGGTGGCCGCCGTGCTCGACCTGGCCCGGCGCGAAGGGCTCGGCACCGTGGTGTTCAAGGACTTCGCCCCGGCCGAGCTCGCCGGACTGCGCCCGGCCCTGGCCACGGCCGGCTTCTTCTTCCTGCCGAGCCTGCCGGACACCGAACTCCGGCTCGGCCAGGGCTCGTTCGACGACTATCTGGCCGGGCTCCCGGCCAAGCCCCGGCGCAACGCCCGGAGCAAGATCCGCCGCGCCGCGGCCTGGCCCGGGCTGCGGACCGAGGTGCTCGACGACTTCACCGAGCTGCTCCCCGAGATGCTCGCGCTGTACCGGCAGGTGATGGCCCGGGCCGACCAGACCCTGGACGTGCTGGACGCCTCGTTCCTGGCCGCCGTCCAGGCCGGCGACCCGGCCGGGCGGCAGCTGGTGGCCTGCTTCGAGCACGGGCGGCTGGTCGCCTTCCTGCTCTGCTTCTTCGCGGGGACGGGCGCCACCGGTGCCCGGATCGGCCTGGACTACCGAATCGCCCACGACGCCGGGCTCTACCACGCCGTGCACCACGCGGCGATCCGGCTGGCGATCGACTCCGGCTGCCGGCAGATCCGGTTCGCCCAGACCGCGTACCAGCCCAAGCTGGAGCTCGGCTGCGAGCTGGTCGAGCAGTACTACGCGATGACCCATCTCCGCCCGCTGCCAAGGGCGTTGCTCCGCCGGGTACTGCCTCCGGCACTGACCTCCGCACTCGCCGAAGCGCTCGGCCCGCACGCCGCCGCCTTCACTGCCGACCACGACCACGACCAGAAGGGGTTCTCCCATGCCACGCGTTGAAGTGGAACTGCCCATCGCGGTACCGCCCGACACCGTCTGGGCGGCGGTGGTGGACGTGGAGCGCTACCCGCACTGCATGGCGAGCGTCGACTCGGTGGTGATCACCGAGCAGCCCGACGCCCGGCACCGGACCACCGCCTGGTCGGTCCGGCTACAGGGATCGGTGCTGCGCTGGACCGAGGCCGAGGTGATCGACCCGGCCGCCCGCCGTTTCGACTTCCGCCAACTCACCGGCGACCTCGGCGAGTTCGTCGGCCACTGGGCGGTCGACGCCACCCCGGGCGGCAGTCTGGTGACCCTGCACGCGGACTTCGACATCGGCATCCCGCTGCTCGCCGAGATGCTCAACCCGATCGCGGCGAAGGCCCTGCGGGAGAACGCCGAGGAGATGCTGGCCGCCCTCCGGCAACAGCTCGCGCCGCTCAAGAGCCGGCGCACGGACCAGCCACTCGACCTGACGGCGGCCAAGTGACCACCGCCACCGAGGTGTTCGACCAGCTGCGCCGCCACCTCTCGCCCAAACTCGCGCTGACCGGCAGCTTCGCCGGCCGGGGCGCGGTGGAGGCCGCGGCCGACGGCGTCCGGGTGACCCTCTCCGACGGCCGCTCGGTCCTGGACTTCGGCTCCTACGCGGTCACCCTGCTCGGCCACCGTCCGGCACCAGCTCGACACCATGCCGACCGCGACCCACAGCCTGGCCAACCCGGTGACCGCCCGCGCGGCCGACTGCCTGGCCGGCCACCTGGGCGGCACGCTGCCCAAGGTCTACTTCGGGCTGAACGGCGCCGACGTGGTGGAGGTGGCGGTCAAGCTGGCCCGGCTCGCCACCGGCCGGGACAGGGTGATCGCGGTGCGCGGGGGCTTCCACGGGAAGTCGCTCGGCGCGCTCGCCCTGACGCACAGTCCGCTCTACCGGGTCGGCCTGCAGGGCTGCGCCGTGGATGTCGTGCACATCGACCCGGACGACCCGGAGGCCGTCGCCAGGGAGCTGGCCACCGGCCCGGCGGCCGCCCTGGTCTTCGAGCCCGTCCAGGGCGAGAACGGCGCCGTCCCGTTGCGGACCGACGTCCTGCGGCGCTGGTGCGCGGACGCCGGGCGGCACGGCACCCTGGTGATCGCCGACGAGATCCAGTGCGGCCTGCGCCGCTGCGGGGAGCCCTCGGTCGCGCTGGCCGAGGGCCTGCCGGTGGACGGCGTCCTGCTCGGCAAACCGCTGGGCGGCGGCGTGGTCCCGCTCTCCGCCCTGGTCTGCTCCGAGCGGCTGTACGCCCCGCTGGCCGCCGACCCGTTCCTGCACTCCGCCACCTTCGGCGGCCACCCACTGAGCTGCGCCGCCCTGCCCGCGGCTCTCGGCACGATCGAACAACTCGCCGGACACGGGCGGCTGTTGTCCACCCTCCTGGACACCGGCCTGGACCGGCTCCGGAGCCGCCACCCGGACACCGTCCGCGCCGTACCCGGCCGGGGCCTGCTGCGCGGCCTCGACCTGGTCTCGCCCGCCACCGCCGGCGCGGTGGTGGTCGAACTCGCCGCCCGGGGCCTGCTGGTGTCGCCCTGCCTGGGCCGCCCCACCACCGTCCGGCTGCTGCCGCCCCTGGTCAGCACCGAGGCGGACCTGGCCGAGGCGCTCGACATCCTCGACGCCGCCGTCGCTGCCGCACCGACCCCCTGACCCACCATCGGACCATCGGACCATCGGAAGGAACGACACACATGCCCACCCGCGAGGAACTGGCCCTGACGGTCAGGACGACCATCTCGGACGTACTCGGCACCGGAATCGAGGAGATCCAGGAGCGCACCAGCCTGCTGACCGACCACGGCATCGACAGCCTGGAGCTGATGGAGATCGGCGCCCGGCTGGAACGCGCCCTGACCCTGCGGATCGCGGTCGAGGACCTGACGAGCGCTCAGGACGTCGGCCACGCCATCGACCTGCTGTCGGCCCGGACGGTCGGGTGCCCGTGACCGCCCACCCCTCCGGCGGCCACCGCGTCGCGGTGACCGGCATCGGCCTCAAGTCCCCGGCCGGCAACGACCTGGAGCAGGCGTACGAGAGCGTGCTCAAGGCCCGTTCCACCGCCACCCTGGTCGACCACCTGATCGAACAGGACCTGCCGGTGCACTTCGCCTGCCTGGTACCGCCGTTCGACGTCGACGCGTACGTCACCCGCCGGGTGGCCCGGCAGGTCGACCGGGCCACCGTCCTGCTGCTCTGCGCCGCCGCCGACGCGGTCGACCACGCCGCCCTGACCGACCCGGCCGGCCCGGCACCCGACCGGATCGGCGTCCAGATCGGCACCGGCATCGGCGGTCTGCCCAGCATGGAGGAAGTCACCCTCAGCCACGGGACCCGGCCCCAGGACCTGCCCGTGCACACCGTGCCCCGGACCATGGCCAACTCGGCCGCCTGCCGGCTGGCCCTGCGCTACGGCTTCCAGGGCGCCTGCACCACCTACTCCTCGGCCTGCGCCAGCGGCACCACCGCGATCGGCGAGGCGGCCCGCCGGATCCGGTACGGCGAGCTGGACGCAGCGGTGGCCGGCGGCGTCGACTCCTCGGTCAGCACCGTCGTGGTCGGCGCCTTCGCCCGGATGCGGGCGATGTCCGTGCGCAACGACGAACCCGAGCTGGCCAGCCGCCCGTTCGACACCGACCGGGACGGCTTCGTGATGGCCGAGGGCGCCGCCGTCCTGGTGCTCGAACGCTGGGACCTGGCCGTCGCCCGGGGCGCCGCCATCCACGGCGAGGTGTCCGGGTACGCCGACAACTGCGACGCCTTCCACATCGTCGCCCCGCGCGAGGACGGTGAGGTGGCCGCCCGCTGCATGCGCCGGGCGATCACCGACGCCGGCCTCACCCCGGCCGACATCGGACACGTCAACGCACACGGCACCTCGACGCTGCTCAACGACCGCGCCGAGGCCCACGCGATCGACCGCTGCTTCGACGGCCAGTCGCCACCGGTCACCGCCCTCAAGGGCGTCACCGGCCATCTGATCGGCGGCTCCGGCGCCCTGGAGGCCGCACTCGCCCTGCTCTGCGCGGGCCGCGGTGTGGTCCCGCCGATCGCCAACCTCACCACCAGTCCCGAGGCCGACCTGGTCGACCTCGTGACGGCCGTCCCCCGCACGGTCGGTCCTGCACCGGTGCTCTCCAACTCCTTCGGCTTCGGCGGCCAGAACGCCTGCCTGGTCCTCAGCCCAACCACCTGAACCCCGGCCACCTGACCACTCCAGTCACCTGACACTCCACCAGAAACGACGACATGCGAATCCTTCTGACCGGCGCCACCGGTGTGGTCGGCACCGAGGTCGCCGACCTGCTGCGGACCTCCGGGCACACGCCCGTCCAGGTCGCCCGCCGCCCCACCGCCGACGCCCCGGTCCGCTGGCACCTCGGCGCCGAGCCCCCGCCCGCCGCGCTGACCGGCCACTGGGACGTGATCGTGCACGCGGCGGCCAGCACCCGCTGGACCCTCACCCGCGAGGAGGCCGTCAGCGCCAATCTCGCTCCCCTGCGGGCGGTGCTCGACCTGGCCGACCGGGACACCCACCTGGTCCACGTGTCCACCGCCTACGTCGGCGGCACCCGCAACCCCGAGGATCTCCGGGGTGCCGAGTTCGAGGGCTACCGCAACGGCTACGAGTGGTCCAAGGCCCGCTGCGAGGAGCTGGTCCGAGCCGACCACCCCGGCGCCCTGACGGTCGTTCGGCCGCCCCTGGTGGTGGGCCGCCGGCCGGACGGGCGGATCGCCCGGTTCTCCGGTCCGTACACCATCCTGCAGGCCCTGGTCTCCGGCCTGGCCGCCGTGGTGGTCGGCGACCCGGGCGGCTTCGCCGAGATCAGCCCGGTCGACCAGGTCGCCGCGGTGATCGCCACCGCCGCCCTCGGCGATCCGCCGTCCGCCCCCAGGACCGAGGTGATCGCCGCCGGACCGGCCTGCCTGACTCTGACCGCCCTGCTGGACGTCATCTGCGACACCCTCAACGAGTACCGGGCCCGGCACAGCGTCCCACCGATCGAACGGCCACCGCTGGTCCCGGTCGAGAGCTGGAACCGCTTCTTCCTCCCGCTCGCCGACCAGCACCTCTCGCCGTTCCAGACCCAGGCCGTCAGACTGCTCGCGATGTTCCAGAGCTACACCGCCATGACCGAACCCTTCACCCCCACCCACCAGGTCACCGACCCCGCCGCCGTGATGGCGACCGCCGTCCGCCACTGGGCCGACCGCAAACCCCGGCTCGCCCTCGCCCGCCCCGAACCCTGGACACTGCTGGCCGCTCGGCCTGACCCCCCTCTCCCCGGAGCGCCCCGCGCCCGTTAGCCTCCCTCCGTGCACAAAACAGCGAAGCAGAAGCAGATCCTGGCGGTCTGCCTGGCCGGTGGCTTCACCACCATGCTGGACAACTCTGTCCTCAACATCGCCGTCCCGGCGCTCCGCAGCACACTCCACGCCGACCCCACCCAGATCCAGTGGATCGTCGCGGGCTACTCCCTCGCCTTCGGCCTCGCCCTGATCCCCGGCGGCCGCCTGGGCGACCTGCGCGGCCGCAAGCCGTTCTTCGTCGCCGGGATCGCGCTCTTCGTGGGCGCCGGACTGCTCGCCGCCACCGCCTCCACTCCCTGGCTGCTGGTGGCGGTCCGCCTCCTCCAGGGCGCCGGCGCCGGGCTGGTGAACTCGCAGATGATCGGCACCCTCCAGGACGTCTTCACCGGCCCCGCCCGCACCCGTGCCCTCGGCCTCTACCAGGTGACCTGCGCCGTCGCGATCGCCCTCGGCCCGCCGCTGGGCGGCGCCCTGATCGCGCTGGCCGGGCCCGACTGGGGCTGGCGGCTCGCCTTCCTGATCAGCGCGCCGTCCGGTCTGGCCACCCTTCTCCTGGCGATCCGTCACCTGCCCACACCTACGCCCCGCAGCACCACCGTGCGCACCACGCTGGACCCGCTCGGCCTCCTGCTGACCGCCGCCATCACCGTCACCGTGATGCTCCCGTTCGTCCAGCCCGCCGCCCTCGGCACCAAGATCGCACTGGGCGTCGCCGCGCTGGCCCTCACCGGCCTGCTGGTCGCCTGGCAGCGGCACTACGCGGCGACCGGCCGCCAGCCGCTGATCCACCCGGCGCTGCCCCGCTCGGCGCCGTACACCCTGGGCACGCTCACCGCGATGTGCCAGTTCGGCGCCGCGCTGGCCGCCGGTCTGGTGCTGGTGATGTTCCTCCAGGACGGCCTCGGCCTCTCCCCGCTCGCCGCCTCCGCCGTCACCCTGCCGTCCGCGCTGGCGATGGCGGTGGTCTCGTCCTTCGCCTGGCGGGCGGTGCAGCGGTTCGGCCGGCACGTGGTGCCGCTCGGCCTGGGGCTGGGGATCGGCGCCCTGCTGCTCAGCGGCCTGGCCGCGCTGTACGCCCCGTCCGGCTGGGTCCCGGCGCTGCTCGCCCTCGGCCAGCTCTGCACCGGCGCCGCCGCCGGTCTGTCCATCTCCCCCAACCAGGCCCAGGTGCTCCGCTACGCCCCGGCCGAGGCCGCCGGGGTCGCGGGCGGCATCCTGCAGATGTCCCAGCGGATAGCCGCCGCCGTCGGCATCTCCGCGATCTCGGGCATCTACCTGAACAGCTCGGCCGCCACCCCGAACACCGCCTTCTTCCACGCCACCCTCGCCTGCCTGGCGGTGGCGACGCTCTCCCTGGTCCTCGCCCTGCTGGCCAACCGGAGCACCCAGCGCTCGGAGCACGAAGCCTCGACCGTGACCGACCGTCAGGTCAGCGAGGCCCGCGGAGGCTCCTGAGCCACCGTCAGCCCACCGCCAGCGCCACCCGTACCGCCTCGGCCACCGGCTCCGCACCGGCGGTCAGCTCCAGCGTCCGGCCGACCGCCGCCGGGGTGTCCAGCAGCTCCCGGAGCACCAGGGCGACATCGTCCCGCGGCACCGGGGCGAACGGCAGCGACGGCACGGCCAGCCGGACGAAGCCACTACCCGGCTCGTCCATCAGCGGTCCAGGACGCAGGATCGTCCAACCGATCTCGCGGGCCCGCAGGTCGGCCTCCGCCGCCCCCTTGGCTCGCAGGTAGTCGGTGAACTCCTGGTCCATTCCCGCCGCGCCGGCGCGCTCGATGCCCATCGTGCTGATCATCAGATACCTGGGCACCCCGGCCAGTTCGGCCGCGTCGGCGAACATTACGGCCGCGCCCCGGTCGACCGAGTCCTTGCGGGTGCTGCCGCTTCCCGGGCCGGCACCGGCCGCGAAGACCACCGCGTCCACGCCGCTGAGGCCGCCCGCCAGGTCCTCCAGGGAGACCGTCTCCAGATCGCACACCACTCCCCGGGCGCCCACCCGGGCCAGGTCGTCGAGCTGCCCGGCCGACCGGACCAGCCCCTCCACCGAATCACCGCGCTCGGCGAGCAGCTGCTCCAGCCGAAGCGCGATCCTGCCATGCCCACCAGCGATCACCACATGCATGCCCCCGACGCTAACGCCGCCGTACAGCCGCCGCACCACGGGACACGGCCGACACGCCGGTGGGCGGCCGCGCCCGCGCGCCACCGCCCACCGCGCCGTCCGGCCCGTCAGTTGGCCGGAGCCTTCTTCCGCAGGATCTCCACGAACGCCCGCATCCAGCCCGGGTGGTCCGGCCAGGCCCGGGCCGAGACCAGCACGCCGTCGACCACCGCGTCACCGTCCTCGTACGTGGCTCCGCCCGCCACCACGTCCAGCTCGAGCGCGGGGTAGGCGGCCGTCCGACGACCCGTCAGCGCGCCGCCCGGCAGGCTGAGCAGCGGGCCGTGGCAGATCTGCGCGACCGGCTTGTCCAGCTCGAAGAAGTGCGCCACGATCCGCCGCGCCTCCGGGTCGTTGCGCAGGTACTCGGGCGCCCGGCCGCCGGGGATCACCAGCGCCACGTACTCGGCCGGGTCGACGTCGGCGAAGGCCACGTCGGCGGGCCAGCAGTAGCCGGCCTTCTCGGTGTACGTGTCGAAGCCCGGCACGAAGTCGTGCACCACGAACTGCAGGGTCTTCTTCGTCGGGGCCGCCAGCACCACCTCGTACCCCTCCTCCAGCAGCCGCTGGTAGGGGTAGAGCACCTCCAGCGACTCCGCCGCGTCCCCCGTGACGATCAGTACCTTCGCCGCCATCCCGAACCCCTCTCAACCGCCGACTGCCTACGCCGCCCACCCTGCCGCCCGCGCTCGACGCACCGCCAGGAACGCCGTCGATCACGCCCCACCAATGCCCCAGTGCGCCCCCGCGCGCCCCGCACGCCCACCGCCTAATGTCGACAGCAAACCCAGCCGACCGACCGCCCGGAGGAGCGCCCGCCATGCCGTACTCGCTGCCCGTCGAGGCCACCACCGTCGCCAACCTCCGCGATCTGGGCGGCGTCCCGCTGCCCGGCGGACGGACCGTCAGGTCCGGGCTGGCATTCCGCTCCGGACAGCTCGACCGGCTCGCCCCCGCCACCGACCCGGCGTTCGCCGCGCTCGGCGTCCGCACCGTGGTCGACCTGCGCACCGCGGCCGAACGCAGCGCCCGGCCCGACCGGCTCCCTCCCGCCACCGACCTGATCGTGGCGGACGTGCTCGCCGACGCGATGAGCGCCGGGGCCGCCTCCAAGCTCGGCACCGTGATGACCGATCCGGCCGCCGCCAACCTGATGCTCGGCGACGGCCGCGCCGAGCAGGCGCTGATCTCCGACTACCGGGCCTTCGTCGCCAGCGCCTCCGGCCGGGCGGCGTACCGCCTGCTGCTCACCGAACTCGCCCACACCACCGACCCGTTGCTCTTCCACTGCACCGCCGGCAAGGACCGCACCGGCTGGGGCGCGGCCCTCCTGCTGCTCCTGCTCGGCGCCGACCCGGCCACCGTCCAGGACGAGTACCTGGCCGTGAACCCGGCCGTCCGGGCCGCCTTCGCACCGGTGGTCACCGCCTTCACCGACGCGGGCGGCGACCCCGCGATCACCGAGGCACTGCTCACCGTCCGGCCCGGCTACCTCGCGGCCGCACTGGAGACCCTCGCCGACGGGTGGGGCGACCCCGAGAAGTACGCCCGGACCGCACTCGGCCTCGACGACGCGACGCTGACCACCCTGCGCGAGCGGTTCACCACCTGACCAGCCGTCAGAGCACCGAGCTCCCCGCCACCGCCCCCAGCCCGTAGGTGACCGCCGAGGCCACCGCGACGATCAGCAGCTGACGCCCCGCCAGCCGCAGCACGCCCCGCCCGGAGCCGTACCCGAGCGCCCCGCCGACCGCCAGTGACGCGACCGCCGTGAGCACCACCGAGCCGACCACCGCCGCGTGCCCGTCGGCGAAGAACCAGGGCAGCAGCGGCAGCAGCGCCCCGAGCGCGAACAGCAGCAGCGAGGAGACCGCCGCCACCACCGGCGACCCGACGTCGTGCGCACTCACTCCGAACAGGATCCGGGTGCTGGTCGCCGAGGCCTCCCGCCCGGAGGTCACCACACCCCGGCTGGCCCGGACGGCGGTCTCCCGGTCCAGGCCGCGTTCGCGCAGACTCTTCGTCAGCTGCGCCAGCACCACCGGCGGCGACAACTCCCAGGCCTGGTGCAGCGATCGCTCCATGCCTTCCGCGACCTCCGCCTGGCTGCGCACCGAGACCCACTCCCCGGCCGCCATCGAGAGCGCGCCCGCGACCAGGCTGGCCAGCCCGGAGAGGCGGACCGTACCGGCCTCCACCGAGGCGCCCGCGACCCCGAGGATCAGGCAGAGGTTGGTCACCAGGCCGTCGTTGACGCCGAGCACGGCGGCTCGGATGCCGCCGCCCGCGACCCGCTCGGCGGTGGTCCGCAGGGCCGTGAGTTCCGCCTCGGCGGCCGCGTCCTGCTCGGCCGACCGGTGCTCGGGCTGCCAGTGCGGGGCCAGCACCGCCCAGTCCGGGCCTGGTACGCCCATCCCTGCACACCGTCCTCTCCCGTCCCTGGCAGCGTACGGCGTACGGGCCCTGACGGACCGTCGGCCCAGCCGTGTCGGTTTGACGTTCTCGGCATCCCGGGGATACCTGTCCATGACAAATCCTTGCGAGGCTCCGACCAGTCCGTCCACCCGCTGGACACCCCTTCCCTCGGTGTGGACACCCCCCACCGGAGGTCCCGTGTCCCTCGATCTACAGCCGACCGCCACGGCCCGCTCCGACTTCGGCGCCCGGTTACGCCACTGGCGCCTGCTCCGCGGGCTCAGCCAGGCCGAGCTCGGCCGACTGCTCGGCTACGACGACTCGCACATCAGCCGGGTGGAGAACACCCGGCGCTGGCCACCGGCCGGAATGGCCGAGCGGCTCGATGAACTCCTGGAGACCGCAGGCGAGTTGACCGCACTCTGGCCACAGGTGGAGCGCGAGCGCCGCCGACTGGCCCAGTACGGCCGGCCGGTCACCGCCGCCCCGGGCCCGGACGCCCTGGAGCAGCTGCTGACCGCCTACCGCACCGCCGCTCACGCAGTCGGCGGCCACGCCCTGGTGGACGTCCTGGAGCAGCACACCCGGCTGGCGGCCCGTCAGCAGCGCACCGCCCCCTCGGCCGAACGGGCCCGGCTCGGCTCGCTCGCCGCCCGCTACGCCGAACTCGCGGGCTGGGCCCGGTTCGACCGCCTGGAGTACGGCCGCGCCCTCGCCTGGTACGACTGCGGCCGGGAGTGGGCCGCCGCCGCGGGCGACCCGGCGGGGATGGCGCTGCTGCTGGCCCGGCAGAGCGCGGTGCACTGGGCCTGCGGGCACTCCGCCGCCGCAGTCGGCTCCGCCGAGGCCTCGTTCGAGCAGGCGGTCCGGGCCGGCGGGCCCGCCGCCCAGGCCCGTGCACTGCTGGCCAGGGCTCGGGGCCACGCGCTGGCCGCCGACCACCGGGAGGCCGAGCGGGCCCTGGCGGAGGCCGCCCGGCTGACCGAGGCCGAGCCGACCGCCGAGGCCAGGACCCGCCTGCTGCTGGTGCACGGCACCTGCCACCGCGACCTGGCCGTCCGGACCGGCCGGCGCGCCCACGCCCGGCTGGCCACCACCGGCCTGGACGAGGCGCTGACCCGGCTACCGCTCGAACAGCAGCACTACCGCGCCCTGGTGACGGCCCGGCTGGCCGGTGCGCACGTCTGGGCCGGACGCGAGCAGCTCCTGCAGGCCGAGCACGTCGCCCTCGCGGAGGGCGTCGAAGAACCGGGTCGCCAGCGTCCGAACACTGGCTGTCCCGGCACAACAGGTGACGGCCCCTCCGCCTCGATCGCGGAGGGGCCGTACCGACCACCGGGTCAGAGCGTCGCGGCCGCCGCCGTGATCGCTGCGGCGTACGTGCTCACCTGGGTGTACACCCCGGGCAGGCCGGGCCGCGCGCAGCCCTCGCCCCAGCTGGTGATGCCGACCTGGATCCAGTTGTTCGCGGAGTCCCGGCGGAACATCGGGCCACCCGAGTCGCCCTGGCAGGTGTCCACCCCGCCGTTGGCCAGGTTGCCCGCGCAGAGCGAGGCACCGGTGACCAGACCGGGGTAGGCCGAGGCACAGCTCGCGTCGCTGACGAACGGGACCGCCGCCTTCAGCAGGTACCGCTGCTGGCCGCCGCCCTCGGTGGCGGCGCCCCAGCCAGCGATCGTGAAGGTGCCGCTGTCGTAGGCGGTGCTGCCCGCGATCGGCAGCGTGGTCACGGCGGTGCTGGTGACCGGCGAGGCGAGCTTGATCAGGGCCCAGTCCTTGCCGTTCTCGGCGCCGGTGAAACCGGGCGCCCGGTAGACCTTGCTGGACCTGATCTTGATCGCGCTGCCGCTGTTCAGGTCCACCACGCCCATGGTCGCGGTGATGCTGGTGGTGTTCCCGCTGGCGCCGACACAGTGCGCGGCGGTCAGCACGATCTGCTTGGTGAGCAGCGCGCCTCCGCAGCCCATCGAGAGCCGGACCATGAACGGGAACTCGCCCTGCGCGGCCCGGGTGCCACCGACCACGCTCGGGGTGACCTCCCCCGCCTGGGCGGGCAGCACCATGGTGCCGGTCGCGAGCAGGGCACCCGCCGCGAGCGTGGTCCACCGGGTAAGTTGACGCTTCATCAGGTTCCTCCGAAGTGGGGGTCGGGAGGCCCCCAGCTTCGTTGTCTGAACACCGTCAGCGGCAGGGGCGGGAGCCTGCCACCGGGAACTGGCAGAAGCCCCGCCGACAGCGGAGGATCAGGGCGTGGACACCGAAACACCGGTCGAACTCAGGCTCGGCACCGCCCGTGGCCGCTGGGTGCTCGCGGCGACCGCACTCGGCTCGGGCATGGCGATGCTCGACGGCACGGTGGTGAACGTCGCGCTCCCGACCATCGGCGCCGACCTGGGCGCCACGATGGCCCAGCTGCAGTGGACGGTCAACGCCTACCTGCTCACCCTGGCCGGGCTGATCCTGCTCGGCGGCTCACTCGGCGACCGCTACGGCCGCCGCCGGGTCTTCCTGATCGGCGTCGGCTGGTTCGCGCTGGCCTCCGCACTCTGCGCCTTCACGCCGAACGTCGAGCTGCTGATCGCCGCGCGGGCTCTCCAGGGCGTCGGCGGCGCCCTCCTGACGCCCGGTTCGCTGGCCATGCTGCAGGCCTCGTTCCACCCGGACGACCGCTCCGGCGCGGTCGGCGTCTGGTCCGGACTCGGCGGCGTCGGCGCGGCCGCCGGCCCCTTCCTCGGCGGCTGGCTGGTCGAGGGCCCGGGCTGGCGCTGGGTCTTCCTGCTCAACCTGCCGCTGGCCGCCCTGGTCACCGCCGTGACGGTCCGTCATGTCCCGGAGAGCCGCGACGAGGCCGCCACCGGCCGGTTCGACGTGACCGGCGCCGTCCTCGCCGCCCTGTCGCTGGCCGGCATCACCTACGCGCTGACCGCCGGGCTGCACGGCCTGTCCCTGCTCTACGGCGCGGCCGGCCTGCTGCTGGGCGTGGCCTTCGTCCTGGTGGAGCGGCGCAGCGCCGAGCCGATGATGCCGCTCTCGCTCTTCTCGTCCCGGCTGTTCTCGGCCGTCAACCTGGTCACGCTCTGCGTGTACGCGGCGTTCAGCGGGATCTTCCTGCTGCTGATGGTGCAGCTGCAGACCGTCTCGGGCTTCGCCCCGCTGACCGCCGGCATCGCACTGCTGCCGATCACGCTGCTGATGCTCGCCTTCTCCGGCCGGGCGGGCCGGTTCGGGCACCGGGTCGGGCCCCGGATCCCGCTCTGCCTGGGCCCGTTGATCTGCGCGGCCGGTGTCCTGCTGCTGCTCCGGGTCGGCCCCGGGGCCTCGTACTGGACCGACGTGCTGCCCGCCGCCACCGTGCTCGGCTGCGGCATGACCCTGCTGGTCGCCCCGCTCACCGCCACCGTGCTGGCCGCCGTCGAGGTCCGGCACGCCGGTATCGCCAGCGGCGTCAACAACGCCGCCGCCCGCGCCGCGGGCCTGCTCGCCGTGGCCGCCCTCCCCGCCCTGGCCGGTCTCACCGGCGACGCCTACCTCGACCCGGTCCAGGTCGACCACGCCTTCCACACCTCGATGCTGGCCTGCGCCGGCCTGCTCGGCCTGGGGGCACTGGTCTCGCTGCTCACCATCCCGCGCACCGCCCTCGCCCCCGACCACCCCGTCGCCGAACCCACCTGCGAGTGGTACTGCGACGGCACCGCCCCGCCGATGGACCAGGCCCCGCCGGACCATGCCCCCTGACGGCAGTGCCGCGACCCGTCCGGAGACGGGCCGCGGCACGGTCGTGCTACTGACGCCGGATCAGAGAATGTCACCCGGGGTGTACTTCGCGGCGGCCGGGTGGGCGGCGGCCACGGCCTCGATGCGGCGGACGATCTCGGCGACCTGGGCACCGGCCGCGCCGGTGAAGGAGAGCCGGTCGGCGAGCAGCGCGTCCAGTCCGGCCCGGTCGAGCGGGATCCGCTCGTCGGCGGCCAGYCGGGCCAGCAGCTCGTTCTCCTTGGCACCCTCACGCATGGCCAGCGCGGAGCCGACCGCGTGCTCCTTGATCACCTCGTGCGCGACCTCCCGGCCGACACCGGCCCGCACCGCGCCCATCAGGACCTTGGTGGTGGCCAGGAACGGCAGGTAGCGGTCCAGCTCGGCCTCGATCACGGCCGGGAAGGCGCCGAACTCGTCGAGCACGGTCAGGAAGGTCTCCAGCAGACCGTCGAAGGCGAAGAACGCGTCCGGCAGCGCGACCCGGCGCACCACCGAGCAGGAGACGTCGCCCTCGTTCCACTGGTCGCCGCCCAGCTCGGCGGTCATCGAGGCGTAGCCGCGCAGGATCACGGCAAGGCCGTTCACCCGCTCACACGACCGGGTGTTCATCTTGTGCGGCATCGCCGAGGAGCCGACCTGACCGGCCTTGAAGCCCTCGGTCACCAGCTCGTGACCGGCCATCAGACGGATCGTCTTGGCCAGGCTGGACGGCGCGGCCGAGAGCTGCACCAGGGCGGTGGTGACCTCGAAGTCCAGCGAGCGCGGGTAGACCTGGCCGACGCTGGTGAAGACGTTCTCGAAGCCGAGGTGACCGGCCACCCGCTGCTCCAGCTCGGCCAGCTTGTCGGCGTCGCCGCCGAGCAGGTCCAGCATGTCCTGGGCGGTGCCGACCGGGCCCTTGATCCCGCGCAGCGGGTACCGGGCGATCAGCTCCTCCAGCCGGGCGAACGCGACCAGCAGCTCGTCGGCCACGGTCGCGAAGCGCTTGCCCAGCGTGGTGGCCTGGGCGGCGACGTTGTGCGAACGGCCGGCCATCACCAGGTCGCCGTACTGGGCGGAGAGCTTCCCGAGGCGGACCAGCACCGCGACCGTACGGTCCCGGACGTGCTCCAGGGACTGCCGGATCTGCAGCTGCTCGACGTTCTCGGTGAGGTCCCGGGAGGTCATGCCCTTGTGGATCTGCTCGTGACCGGCGAGCTCGCTGAACTCCTCGATCCGGGCCTTGACGTCGTGCCGGGTGACCCGCTCACGGGCGGCGATCGAGCCGAGGTCGACCTGGTCGATCACCCGCTCGTAGTCGGCCACCGCATCGGCCGGCACCTCGATGCCGAGGTCCTGCTGAGCCTTCAGGACGGCGAGCCACAGGTGGCGCTCGAGGACCACCTTGTGCTCGGGGGACCACAGCTGGGCCAGGGTCGCCGAAGCGTACCGGGAGGCCAGGACATTGGGGATCTGGGGCTTCGCGCTCACGCTGCGCAAGCCTAACAGTCGAGGTCAGCCCACCCCGACCCGGCTCGGCAGCTGACGCGGTCACGGCCTGGCGGTGCTGCTCGCCGAACCACTCGGCGACGCCCCCGGCGAGGCACCCGGGTCCTTCTTCGGCGCCGGGTCCGGGATGTGCACGGTCCTGAACTCCTGCTCGGGCACCCCCGTCAGCGCCCGGTTCATCGCCAGCTGCCAGATCGGTCCAGGACCGTTCGCACCGAACACCTCGTCGTAGTCGACGCCACCGATCGAGATGTCCCGCATCGACACCCCGCCGGTCGGGCCGCCGAGCCAGACCGAGGTGGCCAGGTTCGGTGTGTAGCCGGTGAACCAGGCGGCCTTCTTCTGGTCGGTGGTGCCGGTCTTGCCCGCGATCTGCCGGCCGCCGTCGAGGCCGAGGTTGTGGCCGGTGCCGACGCCGCCGTTCTCGGTGACGCCGAGCAGCACGGTGTTGAGGACGTCGGCGGTGGACTCCGACATCGCCGGGCCGCACTTCTGCTCCGGCACCGGCAGCGCCTTGCCCTCGACCGTGGTGACCGAGCTGATCGCCAGCGGCGCGCAGTACGTGCCGCGCGCGGCGAAGGTCGCGTAGGCGTTGGCCATGGTGAGCGGCGACAGCTCCTGGGTGCCCAGGCCCATGGCCGGCACCTCGGTCAGCGGCGCGCCGCTCGCCCTGGCGCCGATGCCCAGCTTGTTGGCCATCTGCTTGACCGCGCAGAGGCCGATCTCCTGCTCCATCTGCACGAAGTAGGTGTTGACGGAGCGTGCCATCGCCTCCTTCAACTCGTACGGGCCCTTCTCGCTCGCCGACTCGTTGGGGACGCTGCCCTCCTTCTTCCCCTTGTTGGCGTTCTTCCAGGTGCCTTCGCAGGTCCGCATGGTGGGCCAGTCCATCTGGTTCGGAGAGGAGTACGCCTGGGTCGGCGGCAGCCCGGCTTCCAGGGCGGCCGCCGCCACCACCGGCTTGAACGTCGAGCCGGGCTGGAAGCCGCCGCCGCCGCCCATCGCAGCGTCCACGTTCAGGTTGACCATGGTCTCGTTCTTCGACTTGTCGATGCCGAACGGGCGGGTCTGGGCCATCGCGAGGATCTTGCCGGTACCCGGTTCCACCATGGTGGCGGCCGCCGAGACCGTGTCGGTGACCTTGACCTTGCTGCTCACCGCGTGCTGGGCCGCAGCCTGCTTCTTCGGGTCCAGCGTGGTGCGGATGTTGAGGCCGCCGAGGTCCCAGAGCCGCTGGCGCTCGGCGGCGGAGCTGCCGAACGCCGGGTCCCGCAGGACCACTTGGCGCACGTAGTCGCAGAAGAAACCCGTCCCCGCCACGGCGGTGATGCACCCGTTGCGCGGTGCCTGGTACCGCAGGCCCAGCGGGGCGGCCTTGGCCTCGGCGGCCTGCGCCGCCGAGAGGTGCCCGTGCTCCAGCATCTTGTCGAGCACCACGTCGCGCCGCCTCTGAGCGGCCTGCGGATGGAGCTTGGGGTCGTACTGGGTGGGATTCTGCACCAGGCCGGCCAGCGTCGCCGCCTCGGGGACGGTCAACTCCTTGGCGCTCTTGCCGAAGTAGCGCTGGGCGGCGGCCTCGACGCCGTACGCCTGGTTGCCGTAGTAGGTGATGTTCAGGTAGTTGGTGAGGATCTGATCCTTCGTCAGCTCCTCTTCCAGCCTGATGGCGTACCTGAGTTCCTGGATCTTGCGGCCCAGTGTCTTGCGCTGGGCGTCCAGTACGGCCGCGGTGTCGTCACCGGCCTGCTCCACGTGGACGTTCTTCACGTACTGCTGGGTCAGGGTCGAGGCGCCCTGCACGGCGGCGCCGCTCCCGGCGTTCTTGCCGATCGCCCGCAGCACGCCCTTGGGGTCGACGGCGCCGTGCTCGTAGAAGCGGGCGTCCTCGATGTCCACCTGCGCCTGGCGGATCAGGGTGCCCATCTCCTCGATGGTCAGGATCCGGCGGTAGCGTCCGTACACCGTGGCGATCAGGCCGCCCTCGGCGTCGTAGATGTTGGTGGCCTGGTTCAGCGGCGGGGTCTTGAAGTCGTCCGGGACGTTCTCGAAGCTCTCCACGCCGTTCTTCACGGAGAGCCCGAGAGCGCCGGCCGTCGGCAGGGCGACCCCGGCCAGCAGCACGCCGGCCAGAGTGCTGAACCCGAGGAACTTCGCGCCGTTCTTTCCGGCGTGGATTATCGAACGCTTCGCTGGCATGGTCGAACACTATGTCCACGCACAGCGGCCGTACGGGTGATCCACACCGCGCTCTGTCACAACTCTGCCACCGCTGTCACAGATCTGTGACAGTCCGGCTGACCGACCGTCAGGCGGTGAGCAGTGGCAGGACCTGCCGGCACAGACCCTCCAGCGCGACCCGCTGCTCGGCCGAGAGCGAGCCGAACGCGCGGTGCGCCCTCGCCATGTCGTCCCGGACCCGGTCCAGCACCTGGCGGCCAGGGTCGGTGATGGTCACGATCTTCACCCGCCGGTCGCCCGGGGCGGCCTCGCGGTGGGCCAGGCCGAGGCCTTCGAGCCGGTCGACGATGCCGGTGACGTTCGAGGCGTCGCAGCCGAGCCGCCCGGCCAGCGCCCGCATCGGGACCGGCTCCTGGACGGCCTTGAGCGCCTTGGCCTGCGACGAGCTCAGCCCGTGCCGGGCGGCGGCGGCCGCGAAGTCCTGGAAGTAGGCGGCGCCGACTGCGGCGACGGCCTCCATCAGGTCGGCCGTGGAGGGAGGGGTGGTGGTGCCCATGTGGATCAGGGTACGCACAGGTGCTTCAGTTACTCCAGTTTCGACCTTGTCAAGGGTCGTCCGGCCACCCGGTCAGAGCACCAGCTGCTCGAACAGCCGGCGCAGCTCGGCCTCCGGGTCGGCGGTCAGCCCGGTGTGCACCGGCCCCGGCTGGACCACCGCGCTGCGCGGCGCGGTCAGCCAGCGGAACCGCTGCCCGGGGCTGTCCCCCGCCGCCGGACCGGCCTGGCTGCCCCCGGTGCAGACCGCCTCGATCCCGTACAGCGCGCGGCGCACCCCGGCCACGTCCGCCACCGGGTCCAGCGCCAGCAGCCTGGCCTGGTCCAGGTGCGTCCTGGCCGCCAGGTGGGCACTCTGCCGGCAGTACAGCAGCACCCCGATGTTGATGCACTCGCCGCGCTCGACCCGGGGCACCGCCCGGATCACCGCGTACTCGTAGTCGTGCAGCCCGCCGCTCACGCCGCCACCGCCTTCGCCAGCGCCGCACCGGCCAGCGGGGCGAGTGCCTCGTCCGCCGCCTTCAGGTCCGGCTCGGCGCGCAGCAGCGCGTGGTCGGCGGCGTCGTACGGCCTGCTCACCCAGTTCGCCGCGCCCGCCCAGTGGTGATGGAAGATCAGGCTGGCGCCGTGGTCGATCAGCCGCAGGCCGCCGGTGGCGACCAGCAGGTTGGGGTTGCGCCAGGAGCGGTCCACGTTGCCGATCAGCGCGTCGAACCAGAGCACCCGCCCGGCCAGTCCGGGGTCCACCTCGAAGCAGAGCGGGTCGAAGTTGAGCGCCCCGCTGACGAACGCCATCCCGAGGTTCACCCCACCGCTGGCCCGGATCTGCTCCTGGATCTGCACCTCGGGCTCGCTCCGCGCCAGCACCGGGTCCAGGTCCAGCCGGACCAGCTCCGGCACCGGCAGCCCGAGCCCGCGCCCCAGCTCCCCGGCCAGCACCTCGGCCACCAGCGCCTTCCGGCCCTGGGCCGCGCCCGACCACTTGAGCACGTACAGCCGATGGTCGTCGGCCTCGACCAGGCCCGGCATCGAGCCGCCTTCTCTGAGTGGCGTCACATACCGGACCGCCGTCACCTCGTGGAGCACCCCGCCACCCTAGCCCCAGCGGTCCGGTGGCAGACCGTCACACCCCGTGCGAGGGTGGCGAACAGTTGCCCCCCGTGTTCGAAGGACGGCTCGACCCCAGCACAGGTAAGGGATGGACGATGGCACGACCTCGAATCCTGATCGTCGGCGGCGGTTTCGCCGGTCTGGAGTGCGCGCGCCGACTGGAGCGCAAGCTCGCCCCCTCCGAGGCGGAGATCACCCTGGTCACGCCGTTCAACTACCAGCTCTACCTGCCGCTGCTGCCGCACGTCGCCGCCGGGGTGCTCACCCCGCAGTCGGTGGCGATCTCGCTGCGCCGCACGCTGCGCCGCACCCACATCCTGCCGGGCGGCGCGATCGGGGTGGACCCGCGCTCCAAGGTCTGCGTGGTCCGCAAGATCACCGACGAGGTGGTGGCGGAGAGGTACGACCAGCTGGTGCTCGCCCCCGGCAGCGTGACCCGGACCTTCGACATCCCCGGGCTGACCGACTACGCGCGCGGCATGAAGACGCTGGCCGAGGCGACCTACGTACGCGACCACGTGATCGCCCAACTCGACCTGGCCTCGGCCACGTTGGACCAGCACGAGCGGGAGTCCCGACTGCAGTTCGTGGTGGTCGGCGGCGGCTACGCGGGTACCGAGACGGCGGCCTGCCTCCAGCGCCTGACCACCGCCGCCAGCAAGCGCTACCCCCGGCTGGACCCCCGCCTGATCAAGTGGCACCTGATCGACATCGCGCCGAAGCTGATGCCCGAGCTGGGCGACAAGCTCGGCACCACCGCGCTCCAGGTGCTCCGGGCCCGCGGCGTGGAGGTCTCACTCGGTGTCTCGGTGGCCGAAGTCGGCGCCGAGACGGTCAAGTTCACCGACGGCCGGGTGCTGCCCAGCCGGACGCTGATCTGGACCGCCGGAGTGGCGGCCAGCCCGTTGATCGGCACCCTGGACGCGGAGACCGTCCGGGGCCGGGTCGCGGTGACGGCCGAGATGCGGATCCCGCAGTTCGAGGGCATCTACGCACTCGGCGACGCGGCGGCCGTACCGGACCTCGCCAAGGGCGACGGCGCGGTCTGCCCGCCGACCGCCCAGCACTCGGCCCGGCAGGGCAGGGCGGTGGCCGACAACGTGGTGGCCACGCTGCGCAACCAGCCGCTGGAGCCGTACTTCCACAAGGACCTCGGCCTGGTGGTGGACCTCGGCGGCAAGGACGCCGTCTCCAAGCCGCTCGGCATCGAACTCAAGGGCGTACCCGCCCAGTTGGTGGCCCGCGGCTACCACATGATGGCGATGCGGACCAACGCCGCGAAGTTCCGGGTCGGCGCCAACTGGCTGCTGAACGCCACCGCCGGCGACGACTTCGTCCGCACCGGCTTCCTGGCCCGGCAGCCCGCCCGGCTGCGCGACTTCGAGTACACCGACGCCTACCTCACCAGGGACCAGGTCCGCGAACACGCCCAGGCCCTACTGGCCAAGGGCTGAGCCCCCGCCCGAACACCGGCGCTCCCGTCCGACCAGGAGGGGAGCGCCGGTGCGTGTGTGCCTAACGAGCCGTCAGGTACATCCCGGTGGCGTCCTGGCCGGCCGTGTTGCGGCAGGACTGGTCGCCGGTGGGCTTGACCCAGAGCAGGGTGAGGCAGCGGCCGAGGGCGAGCTGGCCGTAGTAGTTCGGGTGCATGGACTCGCGGGTGTCGCCCTGCGAGGCGCTCAGGCCGGCGTCCACGAAGCGGGCCCACTCGCTGGTGGTGGCGCTCGGGGCGGTGGTCGAGGTGGCCTGCTTGGTGGCCTTGGAGCAGACCTCGCGGCCCGCCAGCATGTCGCGCAGGTCGAGGAACTGGACGCCCTTGGCCTTGGCCACCTTGGCCAGCTCGTCGGAGATCTGCGGGACCAGCGAACTCCGGGCCCAGTCGGCGTCACCGTTCCAGAACGGGCAGCCACCGGTGTCGGCACGGCTCCAGCCGCTCTCGGAGTAGCGCATGTCCGCGCCGCGCGGGATCGGCGAGGGGTAGGACTGCAGCACGATCCGGTACGAGGAGGAGGAGTAGCCCGCAGCCGTCATCACCGCGCGGATCTCGTCGACCGACTTGCCCACGCCCGCCATCGCGGCGGGCATCCGGGAGTCGACCGCCTCCTGCTGGTCGTCGTGGCAGTACGAGTACCAGATCAGATAGTCCTTGACGCAGGTCTCGATCACGTCGGCGAATCCCAGGTCGTTGCCGCCGATCGACAGTGTGATCAGCTTGACGTCGTTGGCGGCCGCGACGGCGGCGAGCTGGTCGGCCTGCGGCAGTTCGCCCTTGTAGGACTGGCCGCCGTTGCTCGCCCGGAAGACGTTCGCCGAGACGGCGCCCGAGCAGGCCAGGTTGATCTGGGTCTGGGCGATGCCGGTCGCGCTGCGCACCTCGGCCGAGTCCGAACGGTCGCACCCGTTCGCGTAACTGGTGCCGTAGGCACGGCTGGGGTCGTACTCGCTGCCGGTCCAGGCCCGGTCGGTACCGGCCCGGCTCCCCGAGGTGACGACGCTGTTGCCCTTCCAGCGCCCGGCCTCGCCCGAGATGTAGCTGTCCCCCAGCGTGACGCTGGCGGTCGGTCCGGTGGCGGCCTGGGCGGGGGTGGCGAGGGCCAGCAACGGTGCGGTCAGGACTGCTGCGGCCAGCATGGTGGCGGCTCTTCTGGTGACGCGGGTGACGCTTCGGCAGCTTTCGAGCACGGCGAAACTCCTGCGAACGGCCTCCCGATGAGTGGGGTGGGGAGGCGCGGGTGAGGGTAAGCCGCCGGCCGGTGGCGCGATGAATGTGACATGCCCACCGTTGTTACCGCTAGGTATCCGACCAGAGTTTCTTCCACGACTTATGTCGGGTGATGGCCCGACTACACCCGGTATGTCAGTTCGCCCGCGACAATCTCCCGCCGACCCAGCCCTCAGCCCAGCCGGGAGCCCGCCCGGGCCGGGAGCAGCACCGCCGCCAGGTCGGCCGCCAGCGCCGACGCCAGCTCGACCGGCAGCGCGGCCACCGTCAGCCGGACGGCGGGCGGCGACTGCAGCCGGAACCGGGCCCCGGGAGCAGCCACCCAGCCCCGCTGCGCCAGCCCGGCGATCACGCCGGACTCCTCGGGGACGGGCACCCAGACGTTCAGGCCGCTCGCGCCGTACGCCGTGATGCCGTGCCCGGCCAGCGCGGCCAGCACCGCCTCCCGCCGGGCCCGGTAGACCGCGGCCACCGAGTCGGCCGGGGCCGCGTCGGTGCGCCAGAGTTCGGCCACCGTGCGCTGGAGCAGCAGGCTGACCCAGCCGCTGTCCAGCCGCTGACGGCCCATCACCCGCCCGATGGTGGTCTCGTCCCCGGTCACCACGGCGACCCGCAGGTCGGGCCCGTATGCCTTGGCGGCCGAGCGGACCACCGCCCAGTGCGGGGTGTCGGCGGTGGCCAGCGCCTGGTAGGGCTGGTCCACGATGCCGTGCCCGTGGTCGTCCTCGATCACCAGCGTGCCAGGGTGCCGGGCCAGCACCTTGCGCAGCTCGGCCGCCCGGGCGGGGGTGACGGCGGCGCCGGTCGGGTTCTGCGCCCGGACGGTGATCACCACGGCCCGGGCGCCGCCGGTCAGCGCGGCGGCCAGTGCCTCGGGCAGCGGACCCTGGTCGTCGAGCCGGACGGGGGCCGGGCGCAGCCCGAGCGCGGGCAGCTGGTCCAGCAGGCTGCCCCAGCCCGGGTCCTCCACGGCCACCGAATCGCCGGGCCTCAGCGCAGAGTTGAGCAGCCGTCCGATGGTGTCCAGGGCGCCGGAGCAGACCGCGATCGCACCCTCGGGCACGCCGTCGGCCAGGAAGCCGGCCCGGGCCAGGGCGAGCAGCCCGGGGTCGGCGACCGGGTCCCCGTACAGCACCGGGTGCGCGTCACCGGCGGCGGCCGCGAGGGCCAGCGCGGGGGTGAGTGCGGGCAGCAGGGCCGGGTCGGGGTTGCCGTCGGCGAGGTTCCGGGCGCCGACCGGGACCGGGATCGGGATCTGGTCGCGCGGGCTGGTGACCGGCCGGGGCAACACCCGGCTGCCCTTGCGTCCGGCGGTCTCGATCACGCCCCGGTCGCGCAGCAGCCGGTAGGCGGCGGCCACCGTGTTGGGGTTGACGCCGAGCTCGACCGCCAGGTCGCGCAGCGGCGGCAGCGCCGCCCCGGGCTGCAACCTGCCCGAGCTGACGGCCTGTTCGATGTCGGCGGCGATCTCACTGGCACGCCGACCCTTGATCGGATATTCTCCTAGCACAAACACGAGTATGCACTAGTACATAGAGGTTGTCATGTCAGACACGGCTTCGTACACCCGGAACGAGCGAACCACCCCGACCCGCTATCGGGACCGGGCCACCTGGGAGCAGGACGCGATCCACGCCATCCTGGACGCGGCCTACATCTGCCACCTCGGCTTCGTCGCCGACGGCGCCCCGGTGGTGCTCCCCACCATCTTCGCCCGGGTCGGCGACCGCCTCTACGTGCACGGCTCCACCGGCAGCCGCCCGATGCGCGGCGCAGCGGACCAGGGCATGCCGGTCTGCGTCACCGTCACTCTGGTCGACGGCCTGGTGCTGACCAAGTCCGCCTTCAACCACTCCGTCAACTTCCGCTCGGTGGTGGCCCACGGCATCGCCCAGCAGGTCACCGACCCCGAGGAGCTGGCGGTGGCCCTGGACGCCCTGGTCGACCACAGCATCCCAGGCCGCTCGGGCGAGGTCCGCCGGCCGAACGCCAAGGAGCTGGCCAAGACCGCCGTGGTCCGGCTGGTGCTCGACGAGGTCTCCGCGAAGACCCGGGCGGACGGCGCGGACGACGACGAGGAGGACCTCGGCCTGCCGTACTGGGCCGGCGTGATCCCGGTCCGCACCGTGCACGGCACCCCCGAGCCGGACGTCTCCACCACCGTCACCCTGCCCGCCCACCTGCAGGACTTCCGGAGCTGAGGAGCTCGCTGTGCTGATCAGATCCTGGGACCGCGGCAGCGAGCAGGAGTGGCGCCACTGGCTCGCGGACGGCCGCGACTTCGGGCTGCTGGCCGCCAACGGCTCCGACGGCCGGGGGCCGGTCCTGGTGCCGACCCACTTCCTGCTGGCCGGCGACGAGATCGTGCTGCACCTCGGCGCCCCCAACCCGTTCTGGGCCGCGATCCGCGCCGACCCGAAGGTCACCCTGGCGGTCACCGACGACTACGCCTTCGCCGCCGGGGCCTGGCGCGCCGAGCCGTACGTGCCGACCAGCTACTACGCCTCGGTGCACTTCTCCTGCACCGCCGAGGCGGTCGAGGACGCGGCCGGCAAGGCCGACATCCTGAACCGCCAGCTCGCCCACTTCGAGCCCGACTGGCCGGGCAGCTCGCCGGTGACGCCGGGTCAGGAGCCGTACGGGAGCCTGCTGTCCGGCATCCGGGGGCTGCGGCTGACCATCGACCGGGTGGACGCCAAGTTCAAGTACGACGACAAGAAGCCGGTCGAGCAGCAGGCGGGCTTCGCCGACCGGCTGGCCGAGCGCGGCACCGGGCGGGACGCGGGGGCCAGGGCGCAGCTGCTGCGGCGCAACGCCCAGCGGGCGGGCTGCCCACTGGGCTGACCCAGCCCCAGCCGCCATCGCCGGATACGACATTTAGTCAGATCAACGACAGAACACGCTTTTTGCGCGGCCGGCTGGTGAAATAAGGGACATTCCCTGTCCAATCGGCCGCGCTGGTGGGCCGTCGAACCTCAGGAGCGCGTCGTGTCCACCGGCTCTCCGGTCCAGTCGGCCGATCAGGCCCACCTGGGCCACGTGGTCTTCATCTCGGCGGCCGCCGCCATGGGTGGCTTCCTGTTCGGCTACGACAGTGCCGTGATCAACGGTGCGGTGACGGGTATTCAGAACCACTTCGGCGTCGGCAACGGCGAGACCGCCTTCGTGGTGGCGATCGCACTGCTCGGCTCGGCGCTCGGCGCGGTGCTGGCCGGGCGGCTGGCCGACCACCTGGGCCGGGTCAGGACGATGCTGCTGGCCGCGACCCTGTTCGCGATCAGCGGCGTCGGCTCGATGTTCCCGCCCAGCATCGAGGTGCTGGGCTTCTGGCGGGTGATCGGCGGCATCGCGATCGGCATCGCCTCGGTGATCGCCCCGACCTACATCGCCGAGGTCGCCCCGACCGCCTACCGCGGCCGGCTGGCCTCCTTCCAGCAGCTCGCCATCGTGCTCGGCATCACCGTCTCCCAGCTCGCCAACTGGGCGCTGAACGAGGCGGCCGGCGGCTCCTCCAACGGCCACCTCGGCGGCATCCAGGCCTGGCAGTGGATGCTCGGCGTGGAGGCGATCCCGGCCCTGGTGTACGGCCTGATGGCACTGGCCATCCCCGAGTCGCCGCGCTTCCTGATCGCCGACCGCCAGGAGGAGCAGGCCCGCAAGGTGCTGCTCGAGGTCGAGGGCGAGGGTGTCGACCTGGACGCCCGGGTGGCCGAGATCCGCGCCGTGCTGGACACCTCGCACAAGCCCCGGCTGAAGGACCTGCTGGGCGGCCGCTTCGGCCTGCTGCCGATCGTCTGGATCGGCATCGGCGCCTCGGTCTTCCAGCAGTTCGTCGGCATCAACGTGATCTTCTACTACTCCTCCTTCCTCTGGCAGTCGGTCGGCATCGACGAGTCCAACTCGCTGCTGATCAGCCTCTCCACCTCGATCGTCAACGTGGTCGGCACCGTGATCGCGATCGCCCTGGTCGACCGGATCGGCCGCAAGCCGCTGGCGCTGGCCGGCTCGATCGGCATGGCCGCCGCGCTGGCCACCGCCGCCTGGGCGTTCTCCTACCGGCAGGGCACCGGCGACACCGCCACCCTGGACGACACCCACGCCACCGTCGCGCTGGTCGCCGCGCACGTCTTCGTGTTCTGCTTCGCCTTCTCCTGGGGCGTGGTGGTCTGGGTCCTGCTGGGCGAGATGTTCCCCAACAAGATCCGCGCGCTGGCCCTCTCGGTGGCGGCCTCGGCCCAGTGGATCGCCAACTGGGCGATCACCGTCAGCTTCCCGAGCCTCTCGGACTGGAACCTCTCCGCGACCTACGTCATCTACACGGCCTTCGCCCTGCTCTCCATCCCCTTCGTGGCGTACTGCATCAAGGAGACCAAAGGCCGGAGCCTCGAGGAGATGGGCTGACCGAACGTCATCAGGCCAGAGCGGCGGGCTCTGTCCTGATAATCGGATGACACCGTCCGCCGGTCCGGCGATAGTCGCCGGATGAACAGCACCCGCTTCCCCTGGGCCGGCCGGAACTACCGGGTCCAGACCGCCGCCACCGTGATCAGCGGCATCGGCACCTCGGGTGCGCCGATCGCCACCGCGTTCGCCGTGCTCGCGCTCGGCGGCACGGTCACCGAGGTCGGCTATGTGACGGCCGCCCGGATCGTCCCGATGGTGCTGCTGCTCCTGCTCGGCGGCGCGCTGGCCGACCGGCTCCCCCGACACCATGTGATGGTCGCCGCCAACCTGTTCAGCTCGCTCTCCCAGGCGGTGCTGGCCGTCCTGGTGCTGACCGGCGAGGCGGGCCTCTGGCACCTGCTGCTGCTCTCCGCGGCCGGCGGTGTCGGCTTCGCGTTCTACGCCCCGGCCGCCGAGGGCATGATCATGGAGTCGGTGGCCAAGGAGCACTCCGCCCGGGCCTTCGCGGTCTTCCGGATGGCGCTGAACGGTGCCCAGATCGGCGGCGCGGCCCTCGGCGGCGCGCTGGTCGCGGCGGTCGGCCCGGGCTGGGTGCTGGCCATCGACGCCGGCACCTTCCTGGGCGCCGCCGCCCTGCGGCTGCTGCTCGACCTGGACGCCCCGGTGCGTCAGGCCGACGGCGGCGGTCTGCTGGCCGATCTCCGGGAGGGCTGGCGGGAGTTCACCGGCCGCCGCTGGCTCTGGGTGGTGGTGCTCCAGTTCAGCGTGCTGATGGCGGCGCTCGGCGCGGTCGAGTCGGTGTACGGCCCGGTGGTCGCCAAGGAGCGGCTCGGCGGGGCGGACGCCTGGGGCCTGGCGCTGGCCGCCTTCGGCCTCGGGCTGCTGGCGGCCGGTCCGCTGATGGTCCGTTGGCAGCCGCAGCGGATCCTGCTGGTCGGCAACTACGGGGTCTTCCTGTTCGCCCTGCCCGCCGTCGCACTCGCCGCCGGGACCTCACTGCCGGTGCTCTCGGTCGCGATGTTCCTGAGCGGGGCCGGCATCACCGTCTTCGGCGTCAACTGGATGGTCGCGCTCCAGCAGGAGATACCGCCCGAGCTGTTCTCCCGGGTCGCCGCCTACGACCACTTCGGCTCGATCGGCCTGATGCCGCTCGGCACCGCCGCGGCGGGCCCGGTCGCCCTGCTCCTCGGCATGGAGGGCGCGCTCTGGACCTGCGCGGCGCTGATCGCCCTGCTCGCGCTGCTGGTGCTGGCCGAACCCCAGGTCCGCCGCCTCCGCCGGGCCGCCCCGGACGTCGTACCGGAACGGGAAACCGTCACTTCCGGGTGACACCAGGCAACCGTCCCCCCGATTCGTTCGTCCGACCATGTGACAACGGTGCCATCTTGGGGGGAGCCAAGTGCCAAAGCCGCTGCTGTTCCTGGACGTCGACGGAGTCCTCAATCCGGTCTGTCCGCACCCCGACGCGGGCTTCGACTCGCACACTCTGCTCGGCTACGCGGTGCTGCTCTCGGCCCGGCACGCCGTCTGGCTGCGCGAGCTGGCCGAGACGTACGAGCTCTGCTGGGCCACCACGTGGGAGGACCACGCCAACGTCCACATCGCCCCGGCGCTCGGCCTGCCCCGGCTGCCGGTGGTCCGGTTCTCCGGGTACGTGCCACAGCCGGACGACCCGAAGGTCCCGGTGCTCGACCTGATCGCCGCGCACAAGTGGGCCCCGCTGCTCCGGTACGCCGACGGCCGCCCGTTCGCCTGGGTGGACGACGTGATCCCGGGCAGCCTGCTGCGCCGCTCACTGCTGCGCCGGGACCGGTTGCTGCTGCCGGTCGACCCGGGGCAGGGCCTGCAGCGCCATCACGTCGACCGCCTGCTGCAACGGCCTCCCGTCATCGGACGGTTCGGGCAGAAGTGCGCCTGACCACCCGTCAGCCGGTCGGCAGCCAGCTCACGTGCCCCGCCAGCAGCGCGTACCCCACGAAGGCCACCGTGTCGATCAGGGCGTGCGCCACCACCAGCGGCATCACCCGGCCCCAGCGGCGGTAGAGCAGGCAGAACACCACGCCCATCACCATGTTGCCGATCAGCCCGCCGATGCCCTGGTAGAGGTGGTACGAGCCGCGCAGCACCGAGCTGGTGACCACGATCGCGGGCCAGCTCCAGCCGAGCTGCCCGAGCCGCCGGAGCAGGAAGCCGAGCACGATCACCTCTTCGGCGATCGAGTTCTCCCAGGCCGAGCAGATCAGCACCGGCACCCGCCACCAGACGTCCGGCAGGCCGGACGGGGCGACGGTCAGGTTGACCCCGGCCGCCTGCGAGGCCAGGTAGAACAGCAGGCCGGTGCCGCCGATCGCGGCCGCCACCGCCGTGCCCCGGCCCAGGTCGCGCCACTTCTGCCGGAGGTCGAAGCCGAGCACCCGCAGCGAGACGCCCTCGCGCACCAGCAGGTAGCCGACCAGGGCGACCGGCATCAGGCCGCGCAGGATGTAGTACAACTGCCAGGCCAGGTCCAGCCACGGGCGGCCGGGCGCGCGCGAGCCGTTCAGGGTGGCCACCTGCTTGGCCAGCTGCGCGGGCTCGGTGACCGATCCCAGGAAGCTGATCAGCGCGCCGAAACCGCTCATCCCGAACGACAGCCCGAGCACCACCAGCAGCTCGATCCCGAGCAGCTTCCGCGAGATCCCGGCAGTCCCGGGCGGGGTCGATACGGTGGTCACCTGGTCTCCCACAACGATGATCGGCCCGGCGATGCGCCGGGCCGATCATCCTCGCACACGGGCCTGAGAGCCGGTCAGCCCTTGATCGGCGAGCTGTCCAGGCGGACGTGGTCGACCGCCCAGAACCAGTTGTTGCCCGCGTCGTACATCCGGAACTTCAGCGTCACCGAGGACGCGCCCGCCGGGACGGCGAACTGCCGGGTCACGAAGGAGTTCTGGACGTCCTTGCCCGCGTTGTCGTTGCCCGTCGCGTCGGAGCTGTAGAACACCACCCGGGTCTCCTGGCCGGTGTCGAAGACGGCCGTGACGGCGGCCTTCTGCGGAGCCTCCTGCCGGTAGTGCGAGTCGAAGCCCAAGTGCAGCGTGCCCACCCCGGCCGGGATCGCCACCGCCGGGGAGACCAGGGTGGAGTCGAAGCGGCCCTTGCCGGACGGCGCGCCGGTGTCGTCCCAGTCGTCCGGGTCGGCCACGGCCAGGATGCCCAGGCCCCGGGTGAAGGCGCCCCGGTCCTGCCCGGCCGGTACGGACCAGGCCCGCTTGGTGTGGAAGGTCCAGCCCTGCAGCCGGGCGGTGCCCTGCGGCATGCCCGCCGCGTTGACCACCGACCAGCCCTGCGGGGCCTGCCCGGTCCAGCCGGAGACGGTGCCGACACCAGGATGCGGTGGGCGGCACCGTCCGGCAGCACGGCGGGCGGCTGCAGCTCCCACTCGGCGGTCGCGGTGGCCCCCTCGGCCAGACC
Source organism: Kitasatospora sp. Root107 (assembly GCF_001424875.1). GTDB lineage: Bacteria > Actinomycetota > Actinomycetes > Streptomycetales > Streptomycetaceae > Kitasatospora. The sequence goes on from NZ_LMCT01000026.1 coordinate 227,838, forward strand.
GGCCGGCGGCGCGGTGACCACCGTGGCGGTCCAGCCCGGCGGCAGCACCGGCTGGGCCTCGATGCCCGCCAGCGCGGCGGCGGCGGTGAACCGCGCGGTCACCCGGGCGGTCTTGCCCGGGATCAGGATCGCCTCGTCGATGGTGGTCGAGGCCGCGCCGAGCGCCACGTCCAGGGTGAGCGCGTCGGCCAGGCCCATCGCGGGGTCGGTCACGCCCTGTTCCTGCCCGGGCATCCGCCCGGCGTAGCGCCGACGGAACGTCAGGTCGTCCTGCACCGAGACCGCCAGGTCGTACCAGCCCTCGCGGCCGACCGGGACCCGGACCGGCCGGGAGTCCTGGCCGGTGATCCGAACCTCCTGTACCCCGCCGCCGTACGCCAGGTCGCCGACCAGGAAGACCTGCGGGCTCTTCGAACGGTTGATCAGCTGGAACTCCAGCACCCGCTCGGCCCCGGACTCCGCCTCCAGCTCCACCTCGTACGCCCCGGCGGCGTCGCCGCGCAGGTGCCAGAGCGCGCCGTTCGGGCCGTGCACCCGCAGGTCGTACCCCTCAGGCCCGATCTGCCAACTGTCGGCGAGCTTCTGCTTCGCCCCCACCGTGTAGTGCCGGGGCGGTGTGCCGGGCGCGGGGTAGGCGGCGAACACCGCACCCTGCTTGCCGTGGTTGGCCAGGTCCAGGGTCAACTGGCCCTTGTGCACCTTGGGCCTGAGCTGGAGCGCGTACGGGGTCGGCCGGGCGGTCCTGGTGCCGGTCTGCTGCTTCGGCAGGGTCTGCGGGCTGGGCACCTTCGGGGCGGGTAGCTTGCCGGTGTCGGTGACCTTCTGCCGGTTGCCGCTGGTGTCGGGCAGCTGCGGCCAGACCGGGTCGCGGCCGGAGAAGTCGAAGACCGACGTCAGGTCACCGGTGACGGCCCGCCGCCAGGGGCTGATGTTCGGCTCGGCGACGCCGAAGCGCTGCTCCAGGAAGCGGATCACCGAGGTGTGGTCGTAGACGGTGGAGTCCACCACGCCGCCCCGGGTCCACGGCGAGACGACCACCATCGGCACCCGCACGCCCAGGCCCATCGGGTACGGGCCCGAGACCACGGTCTCGCCTGCGGGCAGGATGTCGGACCAGGTGAGCGAGCCGTCGGCGGCCTTCACCCGGTACCGGCCGTCCTGGCCGACCACCCGGTGGTAGCTGGAGCTGCCCCTGCTGACCCGGACCACCACCTCGCCGTCCACCGGCACGGTGGACTTGCCGCGCCCGGCGGCCAGCGGCGGCACCGGGGGCAGCAGGTGGTCGATGAAGCCGCCGTGCTCGTCGTAGTTGAGGATGAAGACGGTCTTGCCCCACACCTCGGGCTTGGCGGCCAGCGCGGAGAGCAGCCGGGCGGTCAGGTGCTCGCCGTTCGGGAGCGCGTGGTCAGACGTCCATCTCCAGGGTGCGGACGCGTGCCACCGAACGGAGAGTGGAGAGATGGCGCGCAAGGCACCCGGTCAGGTCCGTTACCTAGATCTTCT
>NZ_LMCT01000027.1 GCF_001424875.1 Kitasatospora sp. Root107
ATCAGCCACGGCGACCTGGTCCGCAACAACCCCGACCAGACCATGACCCACGGCGACCTGGTCCGCAACAACCCCGACCAGACCATGACCATCGACCCCTGCAACCTCCAACTCCTCTACCAGGGCAAGTCCCCCACCGCCGGCGGCCCCTACGACCAACTGCCGTGGCGTCCCGGTGTCCTCACCCTGCAGCACTGACCTGCCTGATCCACGCAGATCGCGATCGGGTGCGGGCTGCCGGAGCGTGGCCGAGCGGTTTTCCGTACGGGCAACTCCACCTGCTGACCTGACCCGGATCAGCAAGAGCGCCCGCAACTCGGTGCCGTACACCGTCGGCCTCTGACCAACCCCGCACCCACCGTCCCGTTCATCAGCCGACAGATGAACGGGACGCCTGCGGGCAACCGCGCCGCAGTGCGCAGCCGAGTTCCATCCGTGCGAATTCGTGACACGGTTCGAGGCTCTCGGCTGAAACCTGAGCGCCCGTCAGCGCGTGTACCTTCCGGAAGATCCGATGGAGGGGGGCCGTCGTGCGACGGATTTCGATGGTGGGCGCGGCGCTGAGCGGGGTTCTGCTACTGGCCGCGTGCCGTGGGGGCGAGGGCGTCGCAGGGGGCGACTCCGGCGGATCGGGCGCCAGTGGCACGAGCGCCGCGGTGAAGACGTCCGCTGCCCTGCTGTCGATCGAGCCCAAGGACGGCGCGCAGGACGTGGCCCCGGGCGCGGTCAAGGTCTCGGTGGCGAGCGGCAAGCTGACCGAGGTCACGGTCACCGACAAGGACGGCAAGCCGGTCGATGGCGCCATCGCATCCGGCGGCCTCACCTGGACCCCGGCCGCAGGCGGCCTCTCGGTCGGCTCGACGTACAGGGTGAACGCCAAGGCGGCGGACGCCGACGGCGTGGCGACCACCGCCACCTCCGCCTTCACCACCCTCACCCCCAAGAAGACCGCCACGGTCGAGGACAACGTGGTGACCGGGCGGAACTTCGGCGTCGGCATGATCATCTCGGTCCACTTCGGCGTGAAGGTCAAGAACAAGAAGGACGCCGAGAAGGCCATCGCCGTCGAGGCCTCGGACGGCACCGAGGTCAAGGGCCACTGGTTCGAGAACGACACCCGACTCGACCTGCGCCCCGCCGAGTACTGGAAGCCCGGCACCACGGTGAAGGTCCACCTGCGGACCAAGAGCGTGGAACTCGCTCCCGGCGTGTACGGCGCGACCCAGCGCGACGAGCACTTCACCATCGCCCGCTCCCGGATCAGCGAGGTCGACGCCCGCACCCACCAGATGGTGGTCAAGGAGGACGGCAAGCCCCAGCAGACCATCCCGATCGTCGCGGGCACCAACGACAACCCGTCCTGGAACGGCACCATGGTCATCTCGACCATGAGCCGGATGGAGAAGATGACCTCCGAGGGCCAGACCAACCTCGTGGGCGAGGGCTACGAGGCCGTCGAGCCGCACGCGATGCGCCTGACCAACTCCGGCACCTACCTGCACGGCAACCCGCAGGCCGTCGGAAAGGCCGGCCACGCGAACATCAGCCACGGCTGCATCGGGATGGTCGACACCCTGGAGGGCGACGAGAACTCCCCCGCCGGCAAGGTCTACGCCGCCTCGCTGATCGGCGACGTCGTGATCATCCGGAACTCGATCAAGAAGGAGCCGCTCGACCCCGCCAACGGCCTGAGTGGCTGGACCATGCCTTGGGCGCAGTGGTGACCGGTCGCGCTGATGCCGACGCTGTTCCTGGTGCTCGGCCCGCTGGGCCAGTCCACGACGGCGGCGAACAACTTCGCCGACGGGCGAAGGTGGCGGACGCGGGTGAGGGGTTCGCGCCGGGCCGGGGCGCGCAGCTCGCCGCCGCAACGCCGGCAGCTCACTGAGCCTGCCGGAAGCGGGCGACCAGGATGGCGATGTCGTCCTCGGTGGCGGTGCCGGGGGTGGTGAGCCGGTGCAGGGTGTGGTCGACGATCTCGGTCAGTGTGGTGCCGGGGACGACGCGGAGGGTGGTGAGGCGGTCCAGCGAGACGTCGATGTCCTCGCCCCGGCGTTCGATCAGGCCGTCGGTGTAGAGCAGCAGGGTGCGGCCGGGCCCGCAGGGCACCGTGAGGGAGGTGTGCCCGCCGAGGCCGACGCCCAGCGGCGGACCGGTGGGCAGGTGCAGCAGGCGGGTGCTGCCGTCGGCCTCGACGACGGCGGGTGGCAGGTGACCGGCGCTGGCGTAGGTGCACTCGCCGCGGACGGGGTCGGCGAGGACCAGCAGGCAGGTTGCCGGGCGTTCGGCGGCGGCCTCGGCCATCAGCGCGTCGAGGGCGTCCAGGATCAGGTGCGGGGCCGGTTGCTGACGGGCGATCACCTTGAGCATCGAGCTGTAGTGGCTCATGTCCACGGCCGCCTGCACGCCGTGGCCCATCACGTCGCCGATCACCAGCAGGGTCCTGCCCTGCGGCAGCGCGATCGCGTCGAACCAGTCCCCGCCGACCAGTGCGCTGGCCCCCGACGGCAGGTAGCGGGTGGCGATGTCCAGGCCCGGGTGCGGCCGTCCCGGTGCGGCGAGCAGCGCCTGCTGGAGCTCCAGGGCGATGTGGTGCTCGGCGGTGTAGCGGCGGGCGTTGTCGAGGGCGATCGCGGCCCGGCGGGCCAGGTCCTGCGCGGTGGCGACGTCGTCGGCGTCGAAGGCCGGCGAACCCTCGGCCCGCAGCAGGGTGACGGTGCCGACGGGCTTGTCACGGCAGGACAGCGGGACCACCAGAGCGGAGTGCAGACCACTGGCCCGGTAGGCGTCGACCCGGTCGGGGGCGGGGGCGGCCCGGCTGAGTTCGGCGTCGGTGAAGACGTTGTCGACCATCGGGCGGCCCGACTCCAGGCACCGCTGGATCGAGGACCCGGGCTGGTAGTCGACGTACTCGCCGGGCGCGCCGAAGCTGCGCACCCGCGCCAGCAGTCCGGGGGTGGCGTCCATCCCGGCCCGGCGCAGCCGCAGGGTGCCGGGCGGTACGGGGCGGGCACCGGGGTCGGCCTCGTGCGGGAGGACCTCCACGGTCGCGGCGTCCGCGAGCCCCGGGACCAGGAACGCCGCCAGCTCCTGGCAGGTGGTGTCCATGTCGAGGGTGGTGCCGATGACGGTGGCCGCCTGGTCCAGCACGGCCAGCCGGGCCCGGGCGCGCTCCAGGTTGCGCTGCTGCTCCTGGGCGTCCGTGACCTCCACCAGGATGCCCACCAGGCCGACCACCCGGCCGTCCTCCTCGATCCGGTGGTAGGCCGCGTGCCAGTAACGACGCGGGCGGTCCGAGCCGGCCAGGGTGTGACCGCTGGAAGTGATCTCGCGGGGGATGCCGTCCGCCAGGATCTGCCGCAGGGTGTCCTCCCGCGCGTCGAGGCGGGCAGCACCTCCCTGACGGGGCGTCCGATGTGCTCGGCCGCGGCCAGGCCGTTCATCCGCGCCAGGGTGGGGTTGACGTACTGGAAGCAGAGCTCGGGGTCGAAGACCACCACCCCCGCCTCGGTACCGTCCAGCAACTGCCGCAGCAGGTCCTGGGTCCGGCGCGAGGAGGCGTCGTCCAGCACCCTGCGCCCTCATTCCTCGCGCTCCGCCTGCGGTCACCGCCCATCGTGCGGTGCCCCGCCGCCCGTCGCACCCGCAACCGGTCGCGCCGCCCCAGCCACCAGGGCGGCGGACCGGTAGCGGGTCAGCGGCAGGTCAGAGGTGATCCCGCAGGTAGCCGGAGAGCTTCCGCGACCACTCGGTCAGCTCGTCCCGGCGCATCTTCCCCTCGCACAGCGCCTCGGCCTGGGCGTCGGACAGCCGGTCCCCGCCCGGCTGCTCCAGCAGGCCGGACATCTCCTGCAGCACGGTCGCCAGCTGTTCCGCATCGGTGTGGCTGAGCATCACGAGCGCATCGGTGTGGCTGATGGCCATCGAACCGGGCATCGCAGCCTCCTCTCGGTGGGCCCCCGTCCACGGTACGACCGCTCCCCCGGGCGTCGCTTCCCGAGCCGGCCCGGCCCTCGCTCCCATCGGTGCACGAACCGAGCGGCCGCCCGGGTGAAAGGACGTTTCCCCTGGTGGGGGCGGGCGTTTGGCATGGCATGACGAAGACTTGGAAGTTCCTCATCGCCACCGTGCTCACCGTCGGAGTGGTCGGCCTGGTCGCTGCCGCCTATGCCCGGGAGTGACCCTCAGAACAGCGGGTCCTGCTCGCCGGGGAGGACGTGCGTGCCGTCCTCGGGGCCCCGGCAGCCCGGGCCGAGCCGGCGGATCCGGGACTCCGGGTCGTGCAGCGGACGGCCGCAGCGGCGGCACCGCAGCAGACTCGGCCGGTCCGGAGGGATCGGCAGGATCGGTGGGATCAGGGCGGAGTCGTCGGGCTGCACCGGGTCAGTCTGACGGAGCGTCGGACCCGGGACCAACCGGGGTCAGCGCCAGGATCGCGAGGTCGTCGGTGAGCGGGCCGCAGCGGGTCCGGACGTCCTCGTCCAGGGCGGTGACCAGGTGCTCCGGGTCGGTGCCGGGGAGGGCGGTGAGGGTGGTGAGGCGCTCGGCGACGGGATAGAAGGCACCGGCCGGGTCGCGGGCCTCGCTGAGACCGTCGGTGTAGAGCAGCAGGGTGTGGCCGGGCTCCAGGGTGAAGGCGACCGGGGCGGCGGGAGCGGCGAGGCTGAGGCCGCCGAGGCCGAGCGGGAGCTGTTCGGGGGCGTCGACGGCCCGGACCCCGGCGGGGCCGATCAGCAGCGGGGCGTGGTGGCCCCGGTTGACCAGCAGGCAGCGGCCGGTCCCGGGGTCGTGCTGGAGCAGGGTGGCGGTGGCGAAGAGCTCCTGGTCGTCGCGGTCGCCCGCGACCCGTTGGAGCTGACGGTCCAGCAGGTCGGCCAGGTCGTTGAGGTGTTCGGTCTCGTCGGCGACGGCTCGGAAGGCGCCGAGCAGGTCGGCGACGGTGCGGACGGCGTCCAGGCCCTTGCCCCGGACGTCGCCGAGCAGCACCCGGGTGCCGTACCTGGTCTCGCAGATCGAGTAGAGGTCGCCGCCGATCGGGACTTCGGCCTGGGCCGCCCGGTAGAGACCGGCGGTGCGCAGACCACCGCTGCGGGGCGGTACGGGGTGCAGCACGGTGCGTTGCAGTGCCTCGGCGACCGAGCGGACCTGGACCAGGTCGTGCTCCTGCCTGTTCCGCTGCCAGGACAGCACGGCACCGAGGACGCCGGCCAGCGCGGTGGCGAGATAGATCCACACATGGTGCTGCTCGGTGAGGTGGCCGACCCGCTCGGCCATCGCGCCCTGCAGCGCCACGGCGCCGACGGTGCTCAGCGCCACCGCACCGGGGCCGTAGCCGAAGGCGACCAGGACCGGGAGCACGGCCAGCGGGAAACCGGCCGCGATATGGGCGGAGGCGGCGTACTCGGCGATCAGGTCGACGGCCACCAGCAGCACCGGCAGGGCCCTGACCCAGCGAGGGGTCCGGACCCGGCTGAGCGCTCCGACCGGAGCGGTGGCGTGCTGGCGCGGCGTGAACACAGTGGACCTCCGAGGGCATACCGCTCCATGGTCGCCGACGGGAGGGCCAGGCGCAGTGGACCAAAGTCCCGTACGTCCTGGGCGGAAGGCTCAGCGGAGGGTGACCGGCAGAGTCCGGTACCCGCGCAGGACCAGCCGGCTGCGGCGGGTCGGCGGACCGGCCGGGGCGAGGCCGGGGAACCGGTCGAGCAGGGCGGGCAGTGCCACCGTGGCTTCCAGCCGGGCGAGTTGGGCCCCGAGGCAGAAGTGCGGGCCGCCGCCGAAGCTGACCGGCTGGTTGTCCGTGCGGCGGGGGTCGAACCGCTCCGGGTCAAGGTAGCGGGCCGGGTCGCGGTTGGCGGCCCCGAGCAGCAGGTGGATGCCGGTGCCGTACGGGGTCGGGACACCGCCGACCGAGAGCTCGTCGCTGAGCGAGATCCGGGAGGTGAGCTGCACGGGCGAGTCGTACCGGAGCACCTCCTCGATCAGGCCGCTCGGGGTGACCTCCCCCGCCCGCACGGCGGCCCGCTCGGCGGGGTGGTCGAAGAGCAGCGCCAGGCCGTTGCCGAGCAGGTTGGCGGTGGTCTCGAACCCGGCGGCCAGCAGCAGCACCAGATTGGCCAGCAGCTCCCGCCCGGACAGCCGCCCGTGATCGGCGGCGGCGGCCTGGACCAGCGCGCTGACCAGGTCGTCGGCCGGCTCGGCCTGCCGCCTGGCCGCCAACACCGTGAAGTAGTCCGCGAGTTCGTCGGCGGCCGCATCGGCCGCCGCCAGCTCGGGATCGGACGCGATCAGCTCCAGCGCGGCCGTCAGGTCGTCGGCCAGCGGCCGGAACCGGGCCCGGTCGGCCGCCGGGACACCGAGCAGCTCGCAGATCACCCCGACCGGCAGCCGGTAGGCGAAGGCGTCCATGAAGTCGACCGGGGAGCCGTCGGCACCGGTCTCGGCCAGCTCGCCCAGCAGCCCGTCGACCGCGGCGACCACGGCGGGCTCCAGCGCGGCCACCCGGCGGGCGGTGAACACCGAGGCGATCAGCGAGCGCATCCGCCCGTGGTCGGGGGCGTTGGTCTCCAGCATTGACGCGCCCAGCAGCACCTTGGAGCTGTGCTCCAGATAGCCGTCCTCCCAGCGCTCGCGCAGCGCCGCGTCCGGGACGTGGAAGGCGGTGGAGCGGAGCACCTGGTTGACCTCGCGGTGGCCGGCCACGAGCACCATGTTCGGCCCCGCCTCGCTCACCGGGCCGAGCTCGTGCGCCCGGGCGTAGAGGGGGTACGGGTCGGCCCGGCCCTCCTCGCCGAGCAGCCGTCCGATGATCTCCTCGCCGTCCATCCCCACCCCTCCCGCAGGCACTGCCCACTCAACCGCACGGTGGGCCGCCGAGTTCCCGGCCGGGCCGTGGTGGCTGGTCAGCCCCGGCTTCCTTAGTAGGCTGGCCGGATGGAGATCTGGATCAACCCGCGCTGCGGGAAGTGCCGTAGCGCGCTCGGCGAGCTGGAAGCGGCCAAGGCCGAGTACACCGTCCGCCGCTATCTGGAGGACCCGCCGAGCGTCGCCGAGCTGGAGCAGGTGCTCACCCGGCTCGGGCTCGAACCCTGGGACATCACCCGGCTGGACGAGCCGGTGGCCAAGGAACAGGGCATGAAGCAGTGGAGCCGGACCGAAGCCGACCGGGGCCGCTGGATCGCGGCGATGGCCGAACACCCCATCCTGATCCAGCGGCCGATCATCACGGCCGACGACGGTCACGCGGTGGTCGCCCGGACGCCGGAGGCGGTGCGCGCCGTCCTGCCGGGCTGACGTCGGGTCAGGCCGGGGTCAGCTCCGCCGGACCGTCCGCACGTCCTCGCCCGGCCGCCAGGAGCGGATCACCAGCTGGTCGTCCTCGACCTCGGTCAGCACCACCTCGGTCGGCTCCAGCCGGAAGGCGTGGAACGGGCCTGGCGGCGGTGCCGACGGGAGCTCCGCGACGTACCCGCTCAGCTCGATCTCGTCGGTGAGCTCGTGGGCCAGGCCGGAGATCTTGGCGTCGCCGCCGGCCATGGTCGGGTCGGAGGGGTTGCTGTGCAGCGCGAACCGGCCGTCCCGGCGCAGGTCGAGGGCCTTCAGTGCGCCGTACATCGAGCCGATGGTCAGATCCGCGCCCATGAACTGCACCTCGGTGCCGCTCACCCGCGGTGCCCCGCCTCTGCGCAGGGTGGCCAGCACATGGTGCCGGTTCGCCTCGAACCGGGCGCGTACCGCGGGCGCCAAGTCCGGGGCCTCTCGTTCGAAATCCTGCCAGGTCGTCATCCGACCAGTGTCCCAGCGGCCGCTGACAGTGGCTGCTGCGACACTGGCGCCATGACCGGGACCACCACGTACATCGCGTTCCTGCGGGCCGTCAACGTCGGCGGGCGGACGGTGAAGATGGAGCCGCTGCGGGCGCTCTTCGCCGAGCTCGGGCTCGACGACGTGCGCTCGTACATCCAGAGCGGCAACGTCTTCTTCAGCACCGACGAGACCGACCGCGCCGCTCTGACCGTCCGGATCGAGCAGCACCTGGAGCAGGCCCTCGGCTACGCCGTCCCGGTGATGCTGCGCACCGTCGAGGAGGTGGCCGAGCTGGTCGAGTCCGACCCCTTCGCGGGCATCGAGGTCACTCCCGAGGTCCGGCTCTGCGTGGTCTTCCTCTCCGAACCGCTGCCCGCCGACCTGGAGTTCCCGGTCCGCTCCCCCAAGGGCGACTGGGAGATCGTCTCCGCCACCCCGGGCGCCGCCTGCACCGTCCTGCACCTGCGCGACGGTCGGACCGTCAACCCGGCCACCATGTTCCCCAAGTCCTACCGGGGCCAAGGCACTTCGCGCTTCTTCCACACCGTCGTGAAGATCCTGGCAGCCGCCCGCAAGGGCTAGTGCGGGAACATCCGGGGCGGCCGCTGCTGCGGCAGGGTGTCGCGGAACTCCTCGATGGCGGTGCTGATCTGACGCATCAGGTGGGTGCGCTCGATCCGGTCCAGGTAGCGGTTGCGGGCGGCCAGGGCCTCGACGGTGACCGAGAAGTACAGGGTCATCAGCGGGTTCACGAAGAGCTGGGCGCCCTTGGTCCGGTCGGTGAACCGGACGTCGCCGAACTCGCCGCGCAGGGCGGCCGCGACCGAGCCGTGGACGATGCTGGGGTGCTCGGGGAAGGCGGCCCTGGCGTGTTCGACGGCGTCCAGGTAGAGCCTGCCCTCCCGGCTGTCGCGGGGCAGCGAGAAGGCGCCGAGGTAGCCGCCCTCCCGGTCGAGGGCGGCCAGGTTCTCCAGCACCAGCGAGTGGTTGACGCCGTGGTAGGCGTCCACGCCGAAGCCCAGGCAGCTGACCAGCCGGACGGGTATCTCCGGCATCCCGGCCACCGCGGCCAGGCTGGCCATGTCCTCCTCGGGAGTGCCGAGGCCGGCCTCGTCGCCGCACATCAGGATGTCGGTGCCGCCGTCCACCAGCACGATCGCGTCGATGCCGAGGTGCGAGCAGAGCGCCCGGTAGGCGGCCCGCAACGGCTGGACGCCGACCGAGGCGAACGCCCAGACGGTGTCGGGCATGCCGTGCAGCCGCAGCCAGCGGGCCAGGGTGCGTTCCGGGAAGTACGGTTCGGCCGAGCTGGTGTCGGGGCGGATCTCCGCCACCTCCTGCTCCAGCCAGACCCCGGCGTCCAGGCCGTAGAGGTGACTGAACGACAGGTTGGCCAGGTGGACTTCACGTCCGGCCGCGCGCAGCGCGAGGGCCAGCGGCAGACCGGCGTAGACGTCGAAGCCGCCGCCCGCCCCGGCGATCAGCACCTTACGGGCCTGGCCGAGACGGGTCAGCAGCTGCGGTTCGAAGAACGGAGGCATCCGTGGACGTTATCAAGCCAACTGCCGGTCCCGGTCAGGACTGCGGGCCCCAGAGTTCGTCGGTGCACCGGGCGTAGGTGTCCCGCCAGTGCGGCCAGTGCCGGGCGGTGGAGTCGTCGCAGTCGGCCAGCAGCCGGTCGATCTGCACCGGGTCCACCCCCTCCAGCAGCCAGACCAGCGCGTCCGAGGTGTTGGGCCCGTCCGCCGCGCGGAGCAGGTCGAGCAGCTCGGGCAGGGTGCCGATCCGCGATCCGGCCGGGAAGATGCCGTCGAGGCGGGGCAGCAACTGCCGCTCCTCGATCCGCAGATGGGTCTCCAGCCGGGCGGCCAGCTCCTCCACCGCGTACGCCACCGACCAGGCGCTGGCCGGGTCCCTGGTGGCGATCCGGACCAGCGTGGTGATCCGGGTGAAGGAGTGGTCGAGGTTGTGGTGGTCGGACTCCAGCCAGTTGAGCAGCAGCCGGAGTTCGGGGGCGAAGCGGCGAAGCAGCGGCCACAGCCGGGTGTCCTGCTGCTCGTGGTGGCAGGTGAGCATCGCGGTGAGGAAGTCCCAGTGCCGCTGGACCGCCTCGGCGGTGGCGGTGTCCTCGGGCTGGAGCAGCCGCAGGGCGTTGGGCAGCCGGGTGAGATCGCGGCGGAGCGCGGCGTGCACCAGACGCAGCCCGGCGAACGGGATCGCCTCGACGGCGGGCTGCACCTTGCGCCCCTCGCCCGGCTGGGCGGGGACCTTGGGGGATTCGACGGGCAGCAGGTGGCTGGGCATGGCACTCTCTTCACGACTGGCTGAGACAGGGCCGGTGCGGCGCCGCAGTCGCGGCGCCCCGGCTCGGGTCTCCAGGGTGGTGACAGACCATCAGAGTCGAATCAATGTCTGATTGACGTGCAGGTCAGCGGCCTGCCGCCGCTGACGGGCGGTCAGTCGTGCTCCGGCCCGGCCAGGTTCTTGGTCAGCCACTCCAGGGTGGCCGGGATCATCTTCTTGAAGTCTGTGGTGAGGTGCTTGCCGCCGGGCTGCTCGTAGTACTCGACGGTGGTCGGGGCCGCCGCCTTGGCGACCCACGTCTTGACCACCTTGAGCTCGTTCGGGTTGGCCCCGCCCGCGGTGGCCAGCATCCGGACGTCCGCGCCCTTGGTGATCAGCTCGCCGGGGCTGTTGGCGAGGCGCTCCGCCTCGTGGCCCTTCCAGAGCGGGGAGTCCGGGTTGAAGTAGCCGTCGATCGGCACCGCGGCCTTGAACACGTCCGGGTGCTGGAGGGCCAGCTTGGCGCTGCAGAACGCGCCGGTGGAGGCACCCATCAGGCCCCAGCCGTCCCGGCCCTTGACGGTACGGAAGTTGGCCCGGACGAAGTCCGGGATGTCCTGCGCCATCCAGGTGCCGATCTTCGGCTGGCCCGGGATGTCACTGCACTCCAGCGCCTTGGCCTCGTTGGTGTCCAGGTTCTGCACCGGCATCACCATGATGAACGGGTGGGCCTTGCCCGCCTTCGACATCTCCGCGCCGATCTCCTGGATCGGCAGCTGGTTGTCGGTCCAGGTGTTGTAGTTCGCGCTCTGGCCGCCCGCGTACAGGGTGAGCACCGGAAAACCGGTCTTGGCGTACTTCGGGTCGTTGTACTCCGGCGGCAGCCAGACCCAGACCTTGGCGGTGACTCCGGACTTCGGGCCGGTCAGCGTGGTCGCCCTGATCGGCCCGGCCGCGGTGTCCCGGATCTTCTTGAACTCGGCCTCCGGCCCCGTGGGCATCAGCACCTTGGTCGGCTTCGGCGGCGTGCTGCTCTTCGCAGCCGACGGCGCGGCCCCCTTCCCACCGTCGGCGGCCGCAGGCCGGTCCGAGCCGGCCTCACTCCCGCAGGCCGCCAGGCCCAGGGCGAGCGCGAGCACGCTGACGACGGACAGGGCGGTACGGCTGCGCTTGAACGGCAAGGTCTCTCTCCGACCGGTCTCTCGTCCGGGCGGACCGGCCAGGACGGTGGCCCCGAGGTGAGGCCGGGGCGGGGCACCAGAGGTACCGGCCCAGGTCAGCGTCACGGCCCGAAGGGGCAAGTGCGCCGTCCGGAATCCTACGACGCAGGTGCGGGGAAGGCCGGTTGCGATCTTTCGCCCCCACCCACTGACATCCCGTCATCCGACGGGGGTGGGCCCCCGCCGGACGACGGGCCGCGGACCTCCGACGAGGCCATGACCAGCCCGTCCGGCGTGCACGAACCGGTCCCTACGGCCTGCGTACGGCTCTTCACCACGGCACCGGCCGACGGCCGGCCGGTGGCAGCGTGACCACTGTCACACCGCTCGACGGCGGGTCAGACGGGCTTGGCCGGTCGGTCCTGGAGGAGGCCGAGCGCGCTGAACGGCTCAGTGATCACCTGTTCCAGCACCGGCACCGCCGAGGACCGGACCAGCGTCCGGGCCCCGAACACCGCCGGGACGATGTCGTCGGCGACGGCCAGGCCCCGGTGGCTGCGGCGGCCGACCTCGGTGCGCAGCTCGTCCAGGTACTCGTCGGCGACCAGGATGCCGCCCGCCAGCACCACCCGGCTGGGGTTGATCAGGTCCACGATGGTGGCAACCGCGCGCCCGACCCGGCGGGCCCGGGTCCGCAGCAGGTCCTGCGCCTGCTCGTCGCCCGTGCCGGAACCGGCCGGCCGGGCCGCCGCGACCAGCCGCTCCAGGGCCAGCGCGGCACCGTCCGCCGGGTCGTCCGGGATCACCCCGAGCTCGCGGGCCCTGGCCACCAGCGCGGTGTCGGAGGCGGTGGCGTTAAGGCAGCCCGCGCCGCAGACCGGGCAGCGCGCCGCCTCGGGGTCGTCGGTGGCGAGCAGGTGCTCGATCGCGCCGGCCGCCGCACCGGGGCCCCGGTGCACGGTGCGGTCGACCACGATCGCGGCACCCAGCACGTTGCCGATCATGACCAGCACGAAGTCGTCGACCTCGCGGCCCGCGCCGAACCACAGCTCGGCCCGGGCGATGGCGCGGACGGTCTGCTCCAGTACCAGCGGCCCGGGCAGGCTGTCGGCCAGCAGGGCCGGCAAGTTGACGTCCCGCCAGCCGAGCGGGCCGTGCTCGACCACCCTGCCCCTGGCGCCGTCCACCCAGCCGCCGATGCTGACGCCGGTGCCGACCAGGCGGCGGCCGTCCAGCTTCTCGGCCAGGAAGGCCCGGACGGCGCGGCCGGCCTGCTCGGTGATCCGGGCCGGCGAGAGGTCGGGCAGCTCGTGGTGCGGGAGTTCGCGCTCGGCGATCACGCTGCCGTCCAGACCGACCAGGCCGAAGGTGGTCCGCAGCAGACCGATGTGCAGTCCGAGCGCCACGATCCGGTCGCCGTCCACCCGGAGCGGCACCCGGGGGCGGCCCTGGGTGGGCTCCACCGGGGCGAGCTCGTTGAGCAGCTCCACCTCCATCAGCGAGGCGGTGAGCTTGGTGACGCTGGGGGCGGACAGCCCGGTGTGCCGGGCGATCTCGGCCCGCGAGACCGGGCCGTGCGCGAGGACGGCACGCAGCACCGCGGAGGCGTTGCCCTGCCGCATCAGCTGGGCCCGCTGTCCTGCCGTGACCAGGCCCTGGGGCCGGCCGTTCCGGTTCTGCACGATGACTGCCTCCTTTCGGACACTCTAGCGAGGCCGACCAGTCGCCTCCGGCCGTCTTGTTCGGCGGCCGGTGCTTCCCATCACTCGGAGGGCGCCGCCCCGCTCACTCGCTGGACGCTTCGACAAGTGACGGCCGGTCCGTCCGTGCGCGATCATCGAGGGGCCGTCCAGTCGAGGCCGGTCCCAGTCGAGGAGTACAGCAGATGCCGCAGCAGGTCGCCGTCGTCACCGGAGCAGGCAGCGGCGTGGGCCGCGCCGTCGCGCTGGAGCTGGCCGCCCACGGCTGGCGGCTGGTGCTGGCCGGGCGCCGGGCCGAGCCGCTCGACGCGGTGGCCGCCGAGGCCGGGCCGGGCGCGCTCGCCGTCCCGACCGACGTGACCGATCCGGCGGCGGTGGACGCGCTGTTCGCCGCGACCGCCGAGCACTTCGGTCGGATCGACCTGCTCTTCAACAACGCGGGCACCTTCGGCCCGCCGACCCCGCTGGAGGACCTCACCGTCGCCGACTGGCGCGCGGTGGTGGACCTCAACCTGACCGGTGCCTTCCTCTGTGCGCAGGGCGCCTTCCGCCTGATGAAGCGTCAGGACCCGCAGGGCGGCCGGATCATCAACAACGGCTCGATCTCCGCGCACACCCCGCGCCCCGGCAGCATCGCCTACACCGCCACCAAGCACGCCGTCACCGGCCTGACCAAGTCCCTCTCGCTGGACGGCCGTCAGTACCGGATCGCCTGCGGCCAGATCGACATCGGCAACGCCGCCACCGACATGACCGCCGCGATGTCCACCGGCGTCCGCCAGGCCGACGGCCGGATCGCCGCCGAGCCCACCATGGACGTCGCCGACGTGGCCCGCACCGTCCGGCACATGGCCGAACTCCCGCTGGAGGCCAACGTCCAGTTCGCCACCGTGCTGGCCACCACCATGCCGTACATCGGCCGGGGCTGACCTGCGCCGGCGGCCGGCCGGTTGGCCCCTACTCGTCCTGCCAGTGCCGGTAGCACGGGACCGGTCCGTCCGCCGTCAGACGGTAGACACTGGTGGTCGGCCAGTACTCCCCCACCTCGATCACCGGCAGCTCGGCCCGCAGCGCCATCCGCAGTGACGGCGGCGGCCCGACGGACCTGACGCGCTTGCGGTGGCCGTCCCAACGGCCGCCGTGGAGCTGGAGGTCGAGGATGGCGGAGGTGTTGCCCATCCTCCGATGCTCCCGTGGCGTCTGCCTCCCGTGGCGCGCGCCACTGGAGACACCACTCGATCGGGGGGTTTCGCCCCGGCAGCCGTGACCGGTCGCTCCCGTCCCCGTGCGCTGGGGTGGGAGCGACCGGCCGGTCTTGACGGCGGGTCAGGCGGGTCAGGCGGACCGGTCGGGCCGGTCAGCTCCGCCAGGTGTCGTTCAGCGCGACCTTCCCGCTCGCCGGGACGGTCGCGGTGCGGTTGGCCCCGCTCTCCCAGGTCACCGCGCCGGCGGCGTCCTTGCGGATGTACTTGTACTCGAACGAGGTGCCGGCGGCCAGCGTGACGTCGAGCTTCCAGACCGGGTAGCTCGCCGAGGAGAGCAGCAGGGCGGCAGCCGGGTCCCAGGCACCCAGGGCGGCGTTGTTGCCGACCAGGTAAATGCTCTGGCCGGTCGTCGTGGTGGCGTTCACCGCGAAGGCCGCACCGGAGGTGGTGGCGGTCGGGCTCGCGGTGGCCGTGGCGCACGGGTCGCCGCTGCCGACCACGCCGTCCTTGACCGTGACGTTCCCGCTGCCCAGCGCGTAGTTGGCGCTGTTGTTGTTGTCCCAGGTGCCGGAGCCGTTGTTGAAGGTGGCGGCCAGGCCGGTCGCACTGCCGAGGGCGACGGTCTTCTTCACCCAGCCGGTGCAGGCGGCGTCCATCGTGACACCGGGCGCGGTGGTCCAGCTGCCGCCGGTCGGGGCGTAGTGCAGGTAGTACGCGGCCCAGTTCTTGTTGGTGCTGTAGAAGACGGTCGCCGAGTTGGTGCCGGTCGGGGTCGGCGAGGGGCTGACGGTGCTGCCACCCTTGGCGTTGACGTGCAGCGCGACCGAGTCGCCCGCACCGACGGTGGCGGTGAACTTCCCGTCCGAGCCGACCGTGTACGTCACCCCGGAGCAGCTGCCCGCGGCGAAGTCACCGTGCTGGACGTCGCAGTAGACGCCGGCCGGCAGCGAGGTCTGGAAGGTCTGGGTGACCGCGCCGCTCTCCCGGTTGATCGCCACGTAGCCCTTGTCGCCCCGGCCGAAGCCGATCGCGTTGTTGCCGTTGGACCACCAGTTGGTGATGCCGGTGCCGGTCACCGCGTTCCGGAAGCCGACCATGTTGGCCACCGGGCGCCAGGCGTGCGTGCAGTTCCAGCCGTCGCTGTAGCAGGAGTTGACGGTGCCGCCGTTCGGCGGGCCGGCGTCGTTGCTGTCGAAGGCGTAGCCGGAGTAGACGTTCGGCGAGCCGTACGGGTGGGCCAGCAGGAAGACGTTGGCCAGCGTGTAGGCGGAGCCGTACTTGTAGGTGAGGGTCGAGCCGTTGCGCTCGGTGTCCCAGTTGTCGACGAAGGTACGGGCCTGCGAGCTGCCCAGCAGGCCGCTGCCCCAGCCGCCGAGGTCGGCGATCTTCCCGCCGTTGAAGGCGCTCTTCAGCCAGGTCGCGGAGCGGAACTCGTCCACGTCGCCGACGCCGGTGTACTCCGAGGGCTGGACCGGCTCGCCGGCGCCGTAGATGACCTCGCTCACCCAGTAGGCGTTCGGGTTGCTCATCTTCGCCTTGATGCCGGCCATGTCGGTGGCGGCCATGTGCTTGGCGGCGTCGATCCGGAAGCCGTCGGCGCCCAGCGAGAGCAGGTCGCTCAGGTAGTTGGCGATGGTCTGCTGGACGTACGCGGAGCCGGTGTTGAGGTCGGAGAGGTTGACCAGCTCGCAGTTCTGCACGTTGGAGCGGTCGCCGTAGTTGCTGATCGCCGAGCGGCAGGAGTGGAAGTCCTGGTCCCCGTAGTAGCCGGGGTAGTTGTACTTGGTGTAGTTGGTGCCGCCGGTCCCGGTGCCGGAGCCGGCCGACATGTGGTTGACCACCGAGTCGGCGATCACCTTGACGCCCGCGGCGTGGCAGGTGTTCGTCATGTTCTGGAACGCGGTGCGGTCGCCGAGCCGTCCGGCGATCTTGTAGCTGACGGGCTGGTAGGAGGTCCACCACTGGCTGCCCTGGATGTGCTCCTGGGGCGGCGAGACCTCGACGAAGCCGTAGCCCTTCGGGCCGAGGGTGTCGGTGCAGGCCTTGGCGACGGAGTCGAAGCGCCACTCGAACAGCGTGGCGGTGACGTCCTTGGTGCCCGGCGGGGTGGCCTGGGCGGTCGGCGCGAGCGAGAGTCCGGTGCCGATCGAGAGCGCGAGGGCGGCCGAGGCGGCGGCTGCGCCGACCGCGCGGCGGCGGGGGGATGTGGTGACCACGGTGTCTCCAGGGGGCTGGGTGGGCAGCCTGGGTTCACCCGCAGGGGGAGCGCGGGTGGGCACGGCAGGTGGGTGGGGCGGAGCCGGGACGGCCGTGTGGGGTGCCGATCCCGCTCCGGGGACGCGCCGGTGATGCACCGTCAGCGTGAGGGGAGTGCCTCTTGCTGCAAGACCACTGAAACTTGCTGGAAACTTGCAACGCGCTGAACCTACGGCCGGCCCGACCCTCCGTCAAGACTCGCCAAGGCAACAGATCGGTCACCTCCGGCGGGTACCGGCCAGATCCGCGCGTCCCGGTTGACGCGGAACCACCGCCACCGCTTCGATGATCACCGTCCGTATTCGTACGATCACCCCTGGAGCGCAACCGCATGAGGATCCGTCAGGCCCTGGCCGCCATCGGCATGACCGCCACCCTGCTCACCGGCACCGTCCTGGTGGACACCGCCGCCGCCACCACCTCCTCGGAGTGCTCGACCGCCGACTTCCACGGCGACCGCCGGCTCGGCCCCGAGCTGCTCCCCAGCACCGGCCCGGTCGGCCGCCAGCTCTGGGGCTACCAGCGCACCGGCGGGCTGACCGAGCAGGAGTTCTTCGACCGCTACTACGACGCCGCCACGGGCTACTGGCGCTACCCGCCCGCCGACGGCTACGTCACCCGGCCCGACGGCACCCCGATCGAGATCCAGCAGACCCTCGGCACCGGCCAGCGGATCGACCGCTACGGCAGCGAGTACGGCTCCTACCTGGCCCCCGAGGGCCTCCCGTACGCCACCCGGGCGATCCCGCCGCAGAGCCTGGACAGCGAGCCGGCCGCCCCCTGCAACTACCACGTGTACAAGGTGATCCGGCCGTTCACCGTGGACGCGGGCCCGATCGCCCCGTGGTTCGGCCAGCCCGGCTACGGCTGGCAGTTCCAGCTGGACGCCCGGCACGTCCCCGGCGCCCCGGCCCGACTCTCCGTCCTCTGGCTGATCGACAACGGCTACCTGGCCCGGGCCTGACCGTCGCCCGCTCCTCGTGATCGGAGCTGACGTGATACCTATCCGGGCGTCGGGGCGTCGGTACTGGTGACGTCAGCAGGAACGACCGGTCGGGGCGGGGTATGGAGTTCGAGGAGTTCGCAAGCAGCAGAGCCAGGAGGCTCTTCCAGATCGCGTATCTGATGTGCGGGGACTGGCACCTGGCACAGGACCTGGTGCAGAACACGCTCGCGAAGATGTTCGTGGTCTGGGGCCGACTACGGCGCGGCCGGGACGAGCCGGGGCTGGACGCCTACGCGCGGAAGGTACTGCTGCGCATGTACCTCTCGCACCGACGGCTCCGCCGCTCCGGCGAGATCGTCTCGGCCGACCTGCCGGAGGGTGAGGTGGCAGGCGGGCACGGGGGTACCGACCTGCGCCTCACCCTGGTCACCGCACTGGCCCAACTGCCGCCGCGCAACCGGGCGGTGGTGGTGCTGCGCTTCCTGGAGGACCACAGCGTCGAGGCGGTGGCCGAGCTGCTCGAGGTCTCTCCCGGTGCGGTGAAGAGCCTCACCACCAGGTCGCTGGCCAAACTCCGGGAAGCCCTGGGCGACGACCACGAACTCCTGCTCCGCCCGTGAACCAGCCAACCGACAACGAGGACAAGGGACATGGAACGCGACCCCGGAATTGACCGGCTGTTCGACCGGGCGGCCCGAGAGATCGACCCACCGGTGGCAGTGCTGGTGGCCGAAAGCCACCGGCTCGGCCGCCGCCGCAGACTGCACCGCCGCCTGCGGATCACCGCCGCCGCCCTCACGGTGGCCGCGCTGGCCACCACCACGGCGGTGACCCAGTGGCCCGCCCGGGACAGCGGCTCGACGCTCACCGTCGCGGCCGACCCGACCCCGTCGAGCCCGACACCGTCGGCGTCGGCGTCGGCGTCCGTGTCTGCGTCACCGAAAGCATCACCGGCGACGACGGTCGTACCGCCCCCGGTTCCCGGCAAGACCGACGAGCCGACGGTTCCGGTCAGTGCGGAGGCGATGTTCAGGATCCTCGCCGACCTGCTCCCCAAGGGCGCCAAGTTCAGCTACTTCGACGATCCGCTGTGGCCGGCCGGCGGGAACAGCAGCAAGCACGTCAACTTCTACGTCGACTACGACGACGGCCACGGCGCATCCACCGTCGGGGTGACGCTGGAGAGCAGCGCGGCCATGCTCCCGGCCTTCGGCTGTGACGGGTTCTCGGCCCAGGGCGACACCGCCCGACCGACCGGAGCACTGCCGGCCTCGTGCGGCGCCCGGATACTGGTGGACGGCAGCCGGATCCAGAGCGTCGTCACCGCCACCGGCGCGAGCGGGCAGTACGGCCTGAACGTGCACGTCCGGCGCCCGGACGGCGTAGTGGTCCGGATCACCGCCGGCACCGGCACCATCAGTGGCCAGGGCTCCGGCATTGCCGGGACCGAGGTCACCCGGCTGGTCCCGCCGATCGGGCTCGCCGTGCTGGAGTCGATGGTCCTCGATCCCCGCTGGCAGTTCCAGGTCCCGAAGCGGACCTGGGCCGACGGCAAGGACCTGGCCGGCCTTACCGGCCGCATCCCGCCCCGGTAACCGACGGGCCGTCAGACCGCGTCCGGGCCACGCTCCCCGGTCCGGACGCGGACGATGGTGTCCACCGGCACCACCCAGACCTTGCCGTCACCGATCTTGCCGGTCCGGGCGGCCTCGACGATGGCGTCGACCACCACGTCGGCCTCCTCGTCCTCCACCACGACCTCGATCCGGACCTTCGGCACCAGGTCGATCCGGTACTCGGCACCCCGGTAGACCTCGGTGTGACCGTGCTGACGGCCGTAGCCGCTGGCCTCGGTGACGGTCAGTCCGTGCACGCCGTGAGCCTGGAGCGCGTTCTTGACCTCGTCCAGCTTGAACGGCTTGACGACGGCGGTGATCAGCTTCATGCGACGGGGGCCTTCACAGCAGTGGGGGCGTGGGACGCGGCGCTGCCGTGGCCCAGGACGCCGTGATCGTACGCGGTCTCGGCGTGCACGGCGAGGTCCAGGCCGGTCAGTTCGTGCTCGGCCGAGGCGCGGAATCCCATCACCCGGTCGATCACCTTGCCGATCCCGTACGTGGCGCCGAACGCGTAGCCGCCGACCACCAGCACCGCCAGCAGCTGCTTGCCGATCTGGCTGAACCCGCCGTGCAGCAGACCGGTGGCGCCGCCCGTCATCACGGCGGAGGCGAAGACGCCGATCAGCACGGTGCCGATCACCCCGGCCACCAGGTGCACGCCGACCACGTCCAACGAGTCGTCATAACCGAACCGGAACTTCCAGCTGACCGCGTAGCAGCAGACCACGCCGGCCACCAGGCCGATCACCAGCGCGCCGAGCAGGTCCACGCTGCCGCAGGACGGGGTGATCGCGACCAGTCCGGCGACAGCGCCGGAGGCGGCGCCGAGCGTGGTGGCGTGACCGTCCCGCTTCTTCTCCACCAGCAGCCAGCCCAACAGGCCGGTGCAGCCCGCCGCCTGGGTGTTCAGCAGTACGGCCGCAGCGGTGCCGTTGGCGCCCAGTGCCGAGCCCGCGTTGAAGCCGAACCAGCCGAACCAGAGCAGGCCCGCGCCGAGCAGCACCAGCGGCAGGTTGTGCGGCCGCATGGCCTCCTTCTTGAAGCCGAGCCGGGGGCCGAGCACCAGTGCCAGGGCCAGGCCGCTGGCCCCGCAGTTCACCTCGACCACCAGGCCGCCGGCGAAGTCCAGCGCGCCCAGCCTGGACAGGATCCAGCCCCCGGGGGCGAACACCCAGTGCGCGACCGGGACGTAGACCAGCAAGGTCCAGACCGCCGTGAAGGCCACCCAGGCACCGAACTTGGCCCGGTCCGCCACCGCGCCGCTGATCAGCGCGGCAGTGATGATCGCGAAGGTCAGCTGGAAGGTGGCGAACAGCAGGGTGGGTACCTTGCCGGTCAGCGAGGCGGGGGTGATCCCGGCCATCCCGAGGTGGTCGAGGCCGCCGATCAGACCGAGCCCGCCGAGGTCGGGGCCGAAGGCGAGCGAGTACCCGGCGAGCAGCCAGACCACGGTGACCACCGCGATCGAGACGAAGCTCATCATGATCATGTTGAGCGCGCTCTTGGTGCGGACCATACCGCCGTAGAACAGCGCGAGCCCCGGGGTCATCAGCAGGACCAGGGCGGTACTGGCCAGCAGCCAGGCGGTGTCGCCGGTGTCGAGCCCGGCGGGGGTGTCAGCGAGGAGCATGTGGAGCCTTCCCGAACCGCGCACCGTGGGTGGGGTGTGTGCGCTGGTGGGAGGGAGTCTGGACGGAACGGATTACCGGTTGCGGACGCCCGTGTTTCGGCGACGTTTCATGTTGCCGGGCGGTTTCGAACATCTCACCAGATGGAACGGCAATGGCCGGACCCCGGCTGCTCGCGGCAGCCGGGGTCCGGAGTTCAGCTACTGACGCAGGGTCAGCTGGTGGTGATCGAGGTGTCGTCGATCAGGAAGCTGGTGGCGAGGGACGAGTCCTCGACACCGTTGAACTTCAGGGTGACCGTCTGGCCGGCGTAGGCCGAGAGGTCGAAGGTGCGCAGGGTGTAGGTGGCCGTCTTGTCGACGTTGGAGTACGTCTTCAGGGCGGTGCCGTTGACCGTCACGGTGAGCTTGTCGTAGGCGGTGGTGCCGGTCTCGGCGGTGTCGATCCGCAGGTAGAACCCGAGGGTCGCCTTGCAGCCGACCGGGATGGAGACGGTCTGGCTGGCGCTGTCGGTGTGGGCGGAGCCGTAACCGTTCAGCCAGGCCTTGTAGGAGCCGGTGCGGGCGGGCTTGCTGGTGCCGTTGTCGACCACGCCCGAGGTCGTGGTCCAGACGGTGGCGCCGGACTCGAAGCCGGCGTTACCGAGCAGCTGCGCCGGGGTGCAGGTGCTGGTGGTGTCGGTCACGGTCCAGGTGAAGCTGGCCGAGCCCGTGGCGTTGACGGCGTCCTTCGCGGTCACGGTCACGTTCGAGGTGCCGAGCGCGGTCGGGGTGCCGGTGATCAGGCCCGAGGACGAGATCGACAGGCCGGCCGGCAGGCCGGTGGCGGTGAAGGTGCGCGGGGCGGTGCCACCACTCGCGTTGACCTGGAGGCTCACCGCGGTGTTGATCTTGGTGGACTGGTTGCCCGGGCTGGTCACGGTGACGGCGCCCGGGTTCGGCGGCACGCTGCCGACGCTGACGCCGGCCCACGCGGTGCCGACCGCGATGACCTCGGCCGAGCCCGCGCCGTACAGGTCCTTGGCCGCGTTCTCGGTGGCGGTGCGGGCCTGGGCGTAGTTGGTGCTGGAGGTCATGTAGACCGTCAGCGCGCGGTACCAGATCGCCGCGGCCTTGTCCCGGCCGATGCCGGTGACGGTGATGTTGTTGGTGGTCGGGCTGTTGTAGCTGACGCCGTTGATGACCTTCGCGCCGCTGCCCTCGGACAGCAGGTAGAAGAAGTGGTTCGCCGGGCCCGAGGAGTAGTGGACGTCCACGCCGCCGATGCCCGAGTACCAGGCGTCCTTGGACGAGCCGTCCTTCGAGGGCTTGTCCATGTAACGGAGCGGCGTGCCGTCCCCGTTGATGTTGATCTCCTCGCCGATCAGGTAGTCCGGCACGTCGGCGGCCAGGTTGGCGTTGAACTCCACCATGGTGCCGAAGATGTCGGAGGTGGCCTCGTTCAGGCCACCGGACTCACCCGAGTACGTGAGGTTGGCGGTGTTGGAGGTGACGCCGTGCGTCATCTCGTGGCCGGCCACGTCCAGCGCGGTCAGCGGGGCGTTGTTGCCCGAGCCGTCGCCGTACGTCATGCAGAAGCACTGGTCGTCCCAGAAGGCGTTGACGTAGTTGCTGCCGTAGTGGACCCGGCTGAAGGCGCCGACACCGTCGTTGCGGATGCCGTTGCGGCCGAAGGTGTTCTTGTAGTAGTCCCAGGTCGCCGCCGCACCGAAGTGCGCGTCGACGGCGGCCGACTCCTTGTTGCTGGCCAGGCCGTTGCCCCAGGCGTCGGTGGCCTTGGTGAACAGGGTCCCGTTTCCGGAGGTGCCGTTGTTCATGTTGGTGGTGTACATCCCACCGCGGGGCGCGTCCTTCATCTGGTACGTCGAGCCCGACAGCGTGGTGCCGATGGTGACGTTACCGACGAAGACGCCCTGGCCGGTGCCCTTCTGAATACCCTCGAACTTGTGCAGCACGACGCCGGACTGAGCGTCCGTCACCACGTGGGTGCGCATCGGGGTGCCATCCGCCTCGACACCGGAGACCACGGTCTCCCAGGCCAGCGTCGGCGCGTTGCCTGCGGCCCAGACGACCAGCCGCGGCGCGGTGTCCAGGCTGGAGCCCTGCTCGGCGGCGAGCGCGGCGGCCTGCGCCTTCGGGGCGGCCAGCGCCGGGGTGGTGGAGACGCCGGCCAGCGAGGCCGTGGAGGCCCGGTCCAGGCCCTTGGTGACGCCACCCGCGGTCTGGTGGACCACCATGTCGCCGCCGAGCACCGGCAGTCCGCCGTAGGTGCGCTCGTAGCGCAGGTGGCGGGAGCCGTCGGCGTCGACCACGACGTCCTTGGCGATCAGCTTCTCCTGGCCGGACAGGCCGAGCGCCTGGACCAGGCCCGCGCCCTTCTGGCCTGCGTCGGACAGCAGCTGAGCCTTGCCGGCAGCCGCCTGGCTGACCGGTGCGGGGGCCTGGGGGGCCGCCTGCGCCATGGTGGGCAGTGCGGTCACCACCAGCGCGGTGGTGGCCGCCAGGGCGGCCATCGTCACCCGGGCATGGGTGTAGCGGGACATGCGGACTCCTTTTCCGACCGGTCGCGGGGTTCACGAACGGTGGAGAGAACCTGGCCGCGGGGTTGCGGCACAGCGGGGGCCCCGGGCCACTGGTGCGCGGCCCAGGTCGGTGCGTACAAAGGAGTGGTGCTTGGTAGCGCCTTGCCTGCGCTGGAACTGCTGCAGCGGGGGGATTGGGGCCCGGCTCGTCTGCAGCCGGGGGAATCGTGGCAGCAAACGAGTGATGAATGACAGATGCATGCCACGGTTTGGCCGATAACCGACCCAGGCATTCATGCACTGACGGAGTGTCAGGTCAGTGGGCCGGCAAACCCCTTGTGGTGATGGTTGTCATGTTCCCGGCTGCACTTCGCATCCGCCCCATCGGCGCTGAACAGCGCGCCAGGCCGCACCCGTCCGGACGGTCGGTCGGTTCCCCGCACCCCCTACGGCCGACCCCTGGAAACAGCGCCGCCCGGGGCTCCGGTGTCACCACCGGAAGCCGCCGGGCGACTGTTTTCAGCCAACTAACCCTGTACGAACACCGCGACCGTACGGGCCGGAACGGTGAACGTGCCGGTGGAGCGGTCGAATGACGCGCTCTTCACCACCGGATCGGCCCCCTGCGCCTGCACCTGGTGCAACGACTGACCGGTGCCCTTCAGCCCGGCCACGGTCTGCTGCTGGGCGGTCGGGGTCGCGTTGAACACCACGGTGATGCCCCGCTCCGCGCCCCGCAGGCCGGCGCCGTCCAGGTGCATGGTGATCACCCCGGGCGTCTCGGCCGCCGTCCCCGACAGCGGGAAGGACAGCCGCTGCTGCACCTCCGCCGCGCTGCTCAGCGCGAACAGCGGCGAGGACTGCCTGATCCGGAGGAACTGCCGGTACTGCGCGCCGGTGGCCTGAATCTCGTTGCACCCGACGGTCAGCCGGGGGTCGGCCAGCAGGGACTTGGCGGTCGGCCACATCTCCTTGTTGTCGGCCGCCATCGGCAGCCCCCGGCCCCAGCCGTTGCCCTTGGTGCAGTCCCACTGGATCGAGTTGAACCAGTCACCCGAGTCGAAGGAGTTGGCGTCCAGCGACTTGGAGCGCAGCAGGTCGCTGCCCGCCTGCGCGAAGCCGGGCCCCTGGCTCAGCGCGGTGAGCGACAGCCCGAGCGCCTGCATCCGGGCCCGGTCGGCCGGGGTGGTCGTGGTCGGCAGCTTGTAGGCCAGTGCGTCGAACAGGTCGGCGTTGTCGTGCGCGTCGACGTACTCGACCGCCTCGCCCGGGTTGGCCGCGTAGCCGGTCGGGGAGCCGTTGTAGTCGACTCCCGCGCCGGTGACGGACTTTCCGCTGCTGTCGGTGAACCCGAAGCCCGCCAGGTTGCCGGTCAGCCCGACCTTGATCTGGTCCATCTGGTGCAGCAGCCGGGCCTGCTGTTCGGCCGAAGTCCCGTTCGCTGCCGACCCGTTGGGGTCGGTGTACAGACCGGAGGCGAAGCCCTGCTGGGGCGCCGAGTTCAGCATGAAGTTGCCGCCCCGGGCCGCGTCCCGCACCCGGTCGTTGAAGGTGGCGATCCCGGTGCCGGCCATGTTCAGCTGACTGGCCTGCTCGAAACGGGAGTTGTTGGCGACGACGCCGAAGTTCCAGCCCTCGCCGTAGAGGAAGACGTCCTTGCCCTCGACCCCGTCGCGCTCCTTGCTGAGCCCGCGCAGCGCCGACTGGACGTCCAGCATGGTCTGCTTCGGGTCCAAGCCCATCAGGTCGAACCGGAAGCCGTCGACCCGGTACTCCTTCGCCCAGGTCAGCACCGAGTCGACCACCAGCTTGTTCATCATGGCGTGCTCCGGCGCGGTGTCCGCGCAGCAGCTGTCGGTGGTCACCGCGCCCGCGTCGCTGAGCCGTTGGTAGTAGCCGGGCACCACCTTGTCCAGCACCGAGTGCTCGGCCTGGCCGGCGGCAGCGGTGTGGTTGTAGACCACGTCCAGCACCACCCGCAGGCCCGCCTCGTGCATCGCCTGCACCATCTCGCGGAACTGAACGGTGCGCGCCGTACCGGTCGCCTCGGTGGCGTACGAGCCCTCCGGCACGGTGTAGTGCAGCGGGTCGTAGCCCCAGTTGTACGCGTCCTCGGCCTTGACCGCCGCCACGCACTCCTGCTGCTGCTCGCTGTCCGCCGCAAGGGAGTTCAGGTCGCAGGCGGGCAGCTTCTGGTCGGCCCGGTTCTCCCGGACGGTGGCGATGTCGAAGGTCGGCAGCAGGTGGATGGTGGTGACACCCGCCTGGGCCAGCTCGCGCAGGTGCTGCATCCCGGCCGACTTCGACTCGGTGAACGCCTTGTAGGTGCCCCGCTCGGCGGCTGGCACGGTGGCGTCCGCCGAGGAGAAGTCCCGGACGTGCAGCTCCTGGATCTGCTGCCGGCTCGGCGACACCGCCTGCGGCGAGCGGTGCCCGTCCCAGCCGCGCGGCTTGGTGTCACGGCCGGCCAGATCGGCCACCAGGCTGCGCTTCGAGTCGGCCGAGAGCGCCACCGAGTACGGGTCGGTGACCAGGTTGGTGACGTTCTGCCGGACGCTCGGCGCCCAGACCTTGACCTGGTACAGGTAGTACTTGCCGTCCAGTTCCCCGGCATCCCGGGTCAGCGACCAGACGCCGGTCGCCTCGTCCCGGCGCAGCGGCACGGTCCTCGGCGTACCGCCGGTGGCCCCGTCGAAGAGCTGGACGGAGACCTCGGTGGCGGTCGGTGCCCAGAGCGACAGGGTCACCTCACGGTCGTCGCCCCACCAGTCCCAGCCCTCGGACTTCCGGTAGACCGGGCCGAGTTGGGCCTTCGCGGCCTTGGCCGCGTACAGGTCGTCCAGCACGCCGGGGATCTGCACGCCGGTGGCGGCCAGCGCGGCGCCGCTCGGCAGGTGCTCGGTGAAGATCAGCTGGCTGCGCAGCGCCTTGGTGATCCGCCCGGCGTCCCGGCCGTCCACGGTGAAGGCCCGGTATCCCGCCAGGTGCGGGTACTTGGCCTTCTGAGCGTCCGTCAGGGTGCCCGGGTTGAGCCGGATCCACTGGCCGGGCTTGTTCAGCACGCCCTTGTCCACGGTGAGGCCGCCGTCGGCATCGTAGATCAGCTGGGCACTGGTGCCACCCGCCAACGCGCTGTCCGCCGCACCGAAGTTGGCCGGAACCAGCACGGTCCGTGTGTCGATCCACTGGGCCCGGGCCGAGGTCAGGTCGAGCTGCGCGGAGCTGCCGGCCGCCTGCGGCAGCAGGTGGCCCTCCTGGCCGCCGATCAGCCAGATCTCCCGGCCACTGGTGGCGAAGTTCAGCGACTGGTCGTTGGGCAGGTCCTTGTCGTTGCCGTTGTGCAGGATGTAGCTCAGGCTGGTCGCCCCGGCGGCCAGCGGCACCTCGAAGACCGCGCCGTAGGCGTCCTTCCTGGCGGGCAGCAGCGGGTTGCCCCAGTCGGTCGGGGTGGCCGCGCCCGTCCAGTCGTGCAGACCCCAGCCGTCGTACTTGCCGTCGGCCCGGTAGTAGTGGATCACCGCCGTGTCGGCGGGCACCGGGACGGCCGGGTCGGGGTTCTTGGTGTAGACGTTCGGGTCGCCCTCCTTGACCCAGACCTCACCGGTGGCACCCAGGTCGATGTGGCGGTCGGCCTCGCCGTCCTTCGTGCCACCCTTCTCCACCACGAAGCCCACGTCGGCCGCGCCGCTCTTCAACTTCACGTAGGCGAAGGCCCCGTAGGCGTCCCGCCCGGTGAAGCCGTGGCCGTCCGGCCAGGGGGTGGACTCGCCGTCGGCCAGGTCGCCCCAGGCGTACATGTTCCAGCCGTCGTAGTCGGCGTTCTTCCGCTGGTAGTGCACGACCGCGTACGGGCGCGAGGTGGCGCTCGGCGCGGGCTTGGGCGCCGGGGTCCCGGTGGTGAAACTCCCGGTCGCGGAGCGGAGGTTGCCGCCGGAGTCCTTGACCACCGCCTTGTACCGGACCACGGTGCCGGGGGCGACCCCGGTCAGGTCCTGGGTCACCCGGTACGTACCGTTGTCGGCCGAACCGAGCTGCTGCCAGGGGCCGTTGCCGATCTGCGCGGCGAACGAGACCCGGTTGAAGCCGCCACCCGGCACCTCGGCGCCGATCGTGACGGTGCCGGTCGAGCCGTTCTCAGGTGCCTTCAGGGCGAGTTGGGGAGCGGCGGCCGGCTTGGCGAGCTTGCCCGCCGCCTGGTGCACCACCGAGGAGTAGGCCGGGACGGTCACGGTGACCTTGCGGTCGGCGCCGCTGGTGGTCTTCGCCCCCGCGCTCGGGTAGAGCTGCTTGAAGTCCATGCCCGCCGAGAAGGTGTCCAGCGTGACGGTCTTCGGCTCGGCCGAGTTGTTGACCGCGACCAGGTACTCGACCTGCTGTCCGGCGTCGATCCGGGAGAACGCGTAGACGCCCGCGCCGTCCGCCGCGTACCGCTCGACCTGCGCGCCGTCGGCCAGCGCCGGGTGCGCCTTGCGCAGCCCCGCCAGGGTGGCTATCCCCTGGTACAGCGCGCCGCCCTGGCCGTACCGGTCGGCCGGGCCCTTGCTGCCGCCGATCACGGTGTCGGCGTTGTAGGAGCCGGTCTTCGAGGCGAACATGTCCTGCCGGGCGTCCTTGTCGCCGCCCGCGCCGGTGAAGCCCTGCTCGTCGCCGTAGTAGACCACCGGCTGACCCCGGGTCAGGAACATCAGCTCGTTGGCGAACCGGTCCTTCTGCAGCAGCTGCTCGGCCGAGGCCCCCGGGTTGTCGCTCTGCAGGAAGCTGCCGAACCGGCCCATGTCGTGGTTGCCGAGGAAGGTCGGCAGCTCGTACGCGTTGGTGTCGGCCGTGGTGTAGCGGAAGTCCTGCGCGTACAGCTCGGCGAGCGCCTTGGCCGAGCCGCCCTGCGAGACGTACTTGCGGGCGCTCTCCTGGAACGCGAAGTCCAGGGTGGCCTGCAGCTTGCCCTTGGTCACGTACG
Source organism: Kitasatospora sp. Root107 (assembly GCF_001424875.1). Lineage (GTDB taxonomy): Bacteria > Actinomycetota > Actinomycetes > Streptomycetales > Streptomycetaceae > Kitasatospora. The sequence goes on from NZ_LMCT01000027.1 coordinate 28,082, forward strand.
GCGCGGTGACCGACGGGTCACCGGAGTAGACCTCGCCGAACATGAAGAAGTCCTGGTTGCCGCGCTCGGCGGCGTACTGCTTGAGCGCGGGGGCCCACTGCGACCAGAAGGCCATGTTGACATGCTTGACGGTGTCGATCCGGAAGCCGTCGACCCCGCTCTCCTTCACCCAGGTCTGGTAGATCTGCTTCATGCCCTCGACCACCCGCGGATTCTGGGTGTCCAGGTCGTCCAGACCGGAGAAGTCGCCCTCGGTCGAGGACTCGCCGACGAAGGTCGAGTTGCCCCGGTTGTGGTAGAGCGCGGGGTCGTTCAGCCAGGACGGGGTCTTGGCCTTCTGGTCCGCCGCGCTGCGGAAGGACGGCGTGTAGGGGAACGAGTTCGCGCCGATCTTCGGCCACTGGGCGGCCGCGTCGGCGATCGCGGTCTCGTCCACCGGGTTCCCGTCGGCGTCCAGCGTCGGGTAGGCGCCGGCCGAGCGGTAGTCGTACTTCCCCTCGGTGTAGTCGACGACGTCGGCGGTGTGGTTGGTGATGACGTCGAAGAAGACCTTGATGCCCTTCCGGTGCGCCTTCGCGATCAGCTCCTTGAGCTGGGCGTTGGTGCCGAAGTGCGGGTCGACCTGGGTGAAGTCGGTGATCCAGTAGCCGTGGTAGCCGGCCGAAGCGTCCGCCCCCGTGCCCTGCACCGGGCGGTTCTTGAACAGCGGGGCCATCCAGATCGCGGTGGTGCCCAGGCCCTGGACGTAGTCCAGCTTGTCGATCAGGCCCTGCAGGTCACCACCGTGGTAGAAGCCCTTGTCGGCCGGGTCGAGGCCGGTCTCCAGCCGGGTGCCGGTCAGGCCGCCGGTGTCGTTCTTCGCCTCGCCGTTCGCGAACCGGTCCGGCAGCACGAAGTAGAACTGCTCCCGGGTCAGGTCGTGCCGGTCCGCCTCCGCGGCCATCGCCTTGTCCGAGGGCGGCCCGGCCGGGGCGGCCATCGCCAGCGGGGCGGCCCCCAGCCCGGTCGCCAGCAGCGAGGCGGCGATCAGGACGGCCGTACGGCCGGGCCGTCGGTAGGTGGTCGTGCTCCGTGGGCGGCGGGGCTGGGCTTCGGCCACTGCGGGCTCCCTTGAAGGCGGCTGGACGTCGTTGGGTGGCTGGACGCTAGCGGCTGCAAAATGTTTCAGCAAGATGCAGAAAAGGTTGCAGTCGTGGTCTTGACCGAACCGTTGCCTGCCGACCGCCGAGACAGGGGCCGCGTCGACCGAGCGCCCCCGAACGAGTCACAATGGACCCCATGTCAGACCCCGGTACCCAGCCCCGTACCCCGGAAGGGGGACAGGCGGTGAAGAATCCACTACCGCAGGATGAGCAGACGGCCACGAGCCGTCTGGCAGACTTCTCGCCCATGGGGGAATCGACCGAGCAGTTCGCAGCCGACGCCGCAGGCGGCCAGGCGGCGGCGCAGGCCGGTTCCGTCCCGGACGGGGGCCGTACGAGCCACCGGCCGGACGGAGCCACCCGCGCCGCCCAGTCCACCGGCGCCGCCGTGCGCGGCCGCATCCGCGACCAGCGCCGCACGCCGGCCCGGCCCCGGCTCTGGTTCGAGCTCGCCCTGATCGGGGTCAGTTACTGGCTGTACTCGCTGGTCCGCAACGCGGTGCCCGAGCAGGACGTCATCGCCCAGCGGCACGCGAGCTGGATCTGGGACCTCGAGCAGCACCTCGGCGTCGCGGTCGAACGCGGCGTCAACCACGCGGTCGACTCGGTCACCTGGCTGATCGTCGGGATGAACTACTACTACGCCACGCTGCACTTCATCGTGACCATAGGCGTGCTGGTCTGGCTCTACCGCTCCCACCCCGGCCGCTACGCGGCAGCCCGCACGGTGCTCTTCGTGACCACCGGCCTGGCCCTGGTCGGGTTCTACTTCTACCCGCTGGCCCCGCCCCGCCTGATGACCGGCGGCAGCTTCATCGACACCGTCAAGGTGCACGACACCTGGGGCTCGATGGCCTCCGGCGCAGGGGCCAGCGTCTCCAACCAGTACGCGGCGATGCCCTCGATGCACATCGGGTGGTCGCTCTGGTGCGGGCTGACCATCTTCTTCCTCGCCCGCACGCCCTGGGTCCGGGTGCTCGGACTGCTCTACCCCGCCGTCACCCTGGTGGTGATCGTCTCCACCGCCAACCACTTCTGGATGGACGCGGTCGGCGGCGCACTCTGCCTGGCCCTCGGCTTCGCGGCCGCCCGCCTGATCTACCACGTCTGGGTCTACCAGCTCCCCCGCACCCGCGGCGAGCGCGAGCACGACCTGACCGTCCCGGAACAGTGGGCCCTCACCAAGGTCGACCACTGACGCTCTGGTCAGCCACGGCGGACCAGGGGCTCGGGGCTCTGCTGATGTGCGGCTCCGCCGCGCGGGCGACGCCGACCTCGAAAAAGGTGATCCGTACGTAGGTGGTCAGGCACTTTCGTACGTGATGCTCCTAGCCGTAGAAGAGCTCCTCCACGACGGCCCGGGCCCGGCGGGTGGTGCGGCGGTAGTCGTCGACCAGCTCGCCCGTGTGGCCGGAGCCGTAGCCGAGGTAGCGGGCCACGCCGGCCAGTTCGCGGGCCTCCCCGGGGAAGCTGTCCCCCGCCCGGCCGCGGACCAGCATGACCGCACTGCGCACCCGCGACGCCAGCACCCACGCCGCGTCCAGCACCACCGCGTCCTCCGCCGCCACCAGCCCGGCCTCGACCGCCGCCGCCAGGGCGGCCCGGGTCCGGGTGGTCCGCAGCCCCGGCACCACGTGCCCGTGCTGCAGCTGGAGCAGCTGCACGGTCCACTCCACGTCCGCCAGACCGCCCCGGCCGATCTTGGTGTGAGTGGTGGGGTCGGCCCCGCGCGGCAGCCGCTCGGCCTCGATCCTGGCCTTGATCCGCCGGATCTCCAGCAGGTCCGGGGTCGGCACCCCAGCTCCGGGGTAGCGCAGCGGGTCGATCAGCGCCCGGAACCGCTCCCCCAGCTCGGGGTCACCGGCCACCGGTTCGGCCCGCAGCAGCGCCTGGGACTCCCAGACGTGCGACCACCGCCGGTAGTACGCCTCGTACGAGCCCAGGGTCCGCACCAGCGGGCCCTGCCTGCCCTCCGGCCGGAGATCCGCGTCGACCAGCAGCGGCGGCTCGGTGGACGGCGAGGCCAGCAACGTCCGCAACTGGTTGCAGACCGCGAACGCGGCCTTGGCGGCGTCCTGGTCCAGCACCCCGAGCAGCGGCTCGTGCACGAAGAGCACGTCCGCGTCCGAGCCGTAGCCCATCTCGCGCCCGCCGAACCGGCCCATCGCGATCACTGCCAGCCTGGTCGGCAGCTCGCCGTTGGCGCTCTCCCACTCGGCCACGCAGGCCCGCAACGCGCCCTGCAGGGTGGCGGCGTTCAGCACCGTCAGCGCCTCACCCGCCGCGTCCACGGCGGCACCGGGCTCCTCGCCGAACCGGCCGAGTACGTCGGCGGCGGAGGTCCGGAACAGCTCCCGGCGGCGGACCGCGCGGGCCGCCGCGACTCCGGCGGCAGCCGATCCGGCCCGGCCGACGGCCGACTGGATCTCCTGGGTCAGCGCGACCCGCCCGCGCGGCAGCAGGCCCTGCGGATCGCCGAGCATGGCCACCGCCTCGGGGGCCCGGAGCAGCAGGTCGGGGGCCAGCCGCCCGGCCGAGAGCACCCGGGCCAGCTGTTCGGCGGCCGCGCTCTCGTCCCGTAGCAGCCGGAGGTACCAGGGGGTACGGCCGAGCGCGTCGGAGACCTGACGGAAGTTCAGCAGCCCGGCGTCCGGGTCGGCCGAGTCGGCGAACCAGCCGAGCAGCACCGGCAGCAGGGTCCGCTGGATCGCGGCCTTGCGGCTCACCCCGGAGGCCAGTGCGGTCAGGTGGCGCAGCGCGGCCGCCGGGTCGGCGTAGCCGAGCGCCTCCAACCGTGCCTTGGCCGCCTGGGTGGAGAGCCCGATCGCGCCGGTCGGCAGCTCGGCCACAGCGTCCAGCAGCGGGCGGTAGAACAGCTTCTCGTGCAGCCGCCTGACCTCGACCGCGTGCCGCTTCCACTCCCGCTGGAGCGCCGCCACCGGGTCGGCCCTGGTGTCGTCGTTGATCTGGGCGGCCAGCGAGCGGGCCAGCCGGCGCAGGTCGGCCGGGTCGGTGGGCATCAGGTGGGTCCGGCGCAGCCGGTGCAGCTGGATCCGGTGCTCCATCGCGCGCAGGAACCGGTACGCCGCCTCCAGCGAGGCCGCGTCGGCCCGGCCGACGTAGCCGCCCGCGCTGAGCGCCTCCAGCGCCTGCAGGGTGGTGGGGCTGTGCAGCCGGGCGTCGGTCCGGCCGTGCACCAGTTGCAGCAGCTGCACCGCGAACTCGACGTCCCGCAGCCCGCCGGGGGCGAGCTTGAGCTGCCGGTCCAGCTCGCGGGCGGGGATCGCGTCCACCACCCGGCGGCGCATCTGCTGGACGTCGGCGACGAAGTTGTCCCGCTCGGCGGCCTGCCACACCAGCGCGCCGGTGGCCTCGGCGTACGCGGCGCCGAGCTCGGCGTCCCCGGCCACCGGACGGGCCTTCAGCAGGGCCTGGAACTCCCAGGTCTTGGCCCAGCGCTGGTAGTACGCCAGGTGGCTGGCCAGGGTGCGGACCAGCGGGCCGTTGCGGCCCTCGGGACGCAGGTTGGCGTCCACCGGCCAGATGGTGCCCTCGCCGGTGGTGTCCGAGCAGAGCCGCATCATCCTGGCGGCCAGCCGGGTGGCGGCCTGCACCGCCTGGTGTTCCTCGACGCCTTCGCGCGGCTCGGCGACGAAGATCACGTCCACGTCGGAGACGTAGTTGAGCTCGCGGCCGCCGCACTTGCCCATGCCGATCACCGCGAGCCGGCAGCGCCCGGCCGCCTCCGGGTCCTGCTCGGCGGCGATCTCCAGCGCGGTCTGCAGGGTGGCGCCGGCCAGGTCGGCCAGTTCGGCGGCGGCCTGCGGCAGGTCGGTGGTGCCGCTCAGGTCGCGGGCGGCGATGGTCAGCAGACAGCGCCGGTAGGCGATCCGCAGCGCGTCCGCCCGGTCGGTGCCGGCGGTCCGCATCCGGTGCTGCAGTTCGCGCCGGAAGTCCTCGGTGCCGGGGTGGATGTCCCGGAGCTCGAAGGTGACCAGGGCGTGCCAGTCGCGCGGGTGCCTGGCCAGGTGGTCGCCGAGCGCGGTGGAGGCGCCGAGCACCGAGAGCAGCCGGTCCCGCAGTGGCTTGGAGCTGGTCAGGGTGTCCCGCAGGGTCTGCCGTTCGGCCGGGTCGAGCGCCTCCAGCAGCCGGCCGAGGCCGAGCAGCGCGAGGTCCGGATCGGCGGTCGTGCCGAGCGCGTCCAGCAGCACCGGGTCGTCCGAAAGACCGTGCAGCCAGGGCTCGCCGAGCAGCCCGACGGCGGCCTGCGGGTGGGAGAACCCCCGCCGCACCAGGCGTACTTCCAGCCGACTGGTCCGGCTCCCGGCCCGCTCCTCCACTGCCATCGCCCCTCCGCTGTGCCAGTAGGCCCGCGCGAGGTGCGCGGGTCTACGAGCCTACGGTCCCAGGAGTACGGTCCGCTCCCGCTGTCCCGCGGCAACGCGGTGGCGCGGGACAGCGGTGCGACGGTGCGGCCGGGCCCGTCAAGCCCGCTCCGGCATCCGGCCGAGCAGATGCCAGAGCAGCCCGGCGAGCAGGACGGAGCCGCTCGCGGAGACTCCCGCCAGCATCAGCTCCTCCTGGTGGCCCATCCGGCCGAGGAGCGCTCCGAGAGCTCCGATCCCGGCCCCCGTTCCGGTCAGTGCCAGCCGCCGCCGCTCCGACATCCGGGTGATGACGGTCCGTCGGCCCTGTCGTCCGGTCCAGGAGGTCAGATGTCTGCCCAGCACCCATTCGCGGAACATGACCCACAGGGAGAGAACCGTCCCCATCGTGCCGACCACGAGATATGCCGGATAGTTGACGATTGTCTGGCGGACCCCGATCTGCAGACTGGCCGTTCCGAGTGTCAGCATCAGCATGACCAGGAACCACCAGCCCATCCACCGAAAGGTGTCGAATTCCGTGAATCCGCTGACCAAGTGATAGATCAGCGAGACGTATCCGCTCGCGAGCAGGACGCTGTCCACGAGCATCGCGCCGAATACCCGGGTGAATCCCCAGCTGCGGAAGAACAGCCCTCGGTGCTTGTACAGGGCCTGCGCCCAGCCGGCCGCCCAGCGGTGGGTCTGCCGCCAATAGACGTTCCAGCTGCCCGGGTCGCGGACGCACACGTACGCGCCCGGCACGAAGCCCGCCCGCTGGCCCGAGCGGTTCATCTTCAGCGCCAGCTCGACGTCCTCGCAGAGGCTGTCGGTGGACCAGCCGTCGACCGCCCGGACCGCGTCCGTGCGGTAGACCCCGGCGCATCCGGAGAGCACAGCCACCCAGCCGTGCCACGACTCCACCGTCCGCGACATCCGGTGGGCCGCCGCCCATTCGATCATCCGCGAGCGCTGGAACAGGCCCTTGACGCTGTGCGGCGTGACCGACATGCAGACGCCGCCGAAGTCCTTCTCCCGCATCCGGGCCAGGCACTTCTCCAGCACGTCCGCGGAGGCGAAGTACCCGTCCGCATCGAGCAGGGCCACGTACTCGGTGGTCACCGCCTCAAGGGCGAGATTGAGCGACTTCGGTTTGCTCTCCTGCTGGACCTCCAGAACATCGGCCCCGTGCCGCCGGGCGATCTCGGCGGTGTCGTCGGTGCAGAGGTCCGCGATGACCAGGACTCTCTCCGGCTGGGAGGTCTGGCCGAAAGCGGACTTCACCGCGTCCGCGATGAAGTCCGCCTCATTGTGCGCCGGAATCAGCACAGTGAGTGATTCGGTCACCGGCGCGAGAACCACTTCACCGCCGCACCGATGGCCGCGGTGGCACCTCCGGCCGCCAGCAGAGCCAGCGAGGCGACGCCCGTATGAGCGAGTCCGTACATGGTTTTCCCCTTGCTCAGTGGTACGAGTGCGGATTATCGGTGATCTCATGGCCCATATTCGAACGATATTCGCACCCATGGGAACACCGCCGTAAATCTGCCCAAGATTTACCATGCCCGGCCCGGTGCAACGGCCTATAACACGCCATCAGACATCGTGCGAGCCACGCCCGAGGCACCGATTTCATCCGATCAGCCTCGATCGTCGGCGCCCGGTGCTCGGTGATCAGCTCCATCTCCGCGCGGATCGGGCCGCCATCGGGAATCCTGAGCGGCATGCTGACCCGTCTTGTCCTGGCTGCCGCGATCAGCGTCGCAGCCGTACTCACACCGGCACTGCCACCGGCCGGAGCCGAGAGCCTCTCGGCACCGACCCGGGGCCGTCCCATCCTGCTCGAACGGTTCAGCACCCTGGACGTCGGCCCGGGCCGGGCCTGGGGCTGGCAGAGCGCCTCGTACGCCAACTGCACCGACAACCCCGACAGCTGGAAGCACGACCGGCTGACCCGCTCCTCCCTGAGCACTGCCCCGGGCCATCTCGTCGTCACCGCCACCCACCGGGACGATGGCGACTGGGACACCGGCCTGCTGACCACCGGCGACTCCTGCGACTCGGGAGGCAGCGGGGTCCAGGTCCGCACCGGCGACCTGGTGCTGGTGCACATCCGGCTGCCCGCCGCCGACACCGGTGCCTGGCCGTGCCTGTGGACCTGGCGGGACGGCCGCAACGAGGTGGACATCTTCGAGTGGTACGCCGACCGCCCCGACCAGATCGAGTTCGTCAACCACGTCCGCTCGGGCAGCACCGTCTACGCCGACCCGAACATCGGAGCCGACCGCTGGGTATACCTGGCCACGCAGCTCGGCGCCGACAACAACACCTGGTACGTCGGGCCGTCGATCGACACCCTCACCGAGGTGTGGTCCGACCACACCGGGGTCGGACCGGACTTCGCCGCCTACCTGATCCTCAACCTCTCCATCAGCGACGGCAGCTTCCACCAACCCCCGGTCGGCACCGACCCGGTCAGCATGGAGATCGACCTGCTGACCGTCGAACGCCCAGGACGGCGTCAGCGCAGCTCCGGCGGCGGCGTCCTGCCCCCGTCCACCGCCTCATCGCGCACCAGGCTTCCCCAGACCACCATCCGGTAGCGCGAGGTGTACACCGGCGTACACGTCGTCAGCGTGATGTAACGGCCGGCCGAGCGGTACGGCGAGCCGACCGGCACCGGCGCGATCACGCCGACGTCGTCCTGCGAGGTCTCCGGCAGGACGCCGTCGACCCGGTAGACGTACCAGCGGTCTTTGGTCTCGACGACCAGCGCGTCACCGGGCGCGACCTGGTCCAGATCGTGGAACTTCGCGCCGTGCCCGTCGCGGTGCGCCGCGAGCGCGAAGTTCCCCTCGCGGTCCCAGGGCATCGCCGCCCGGTAGGGCTGCGTGTACACCCCGGCGACGCCCGAGGCGAGCGTGCCGTCGTCCGTGCCCATCCGGACCAGCACCTGGTAGCCCCTGCCCATCGCGGGCACGTGCAGGAAGCCGATGTCCTCGCCGACACGCAGGGTGGGCTCCGGCCGCGCTTCGGGGGACGCACCCCGCGCCTCGGGCGGTGCCGGCGCGACCACGGGTGCGGTTGCCGGGGCGGCCGAGGACGCCGACCAGCTGCCGCGCAGCCGCCCGCCCGCCCGGTCCGCCGCATGGTCCGCCAGCACATCGCTCCACCACACCGCATACACGACGAAGAGCACCGTCAGCACACCCGCCGTCACCAGCAGGTCGCCCAGACCCCGCACCACCTGCCGCCCACGTCCGCCCACCAGCTGCCGCACCACCGCAAACCACCCTCACCGCACGTGACCGGATACTCCGTGCACTCCGTGCACTCCGTGCGTCACTCCAGCGCGGACACCGCCCGAGCCGCAAGGCGACACGCAAAGGCCCCGGACCGACAGCAGTCCGGGGCCCTCGGTGCAGCTCGGGTTTACAGCCCCTCGGTTCGCCTTGCACGGCCCACATACGGCCCGGACAGTAACCGTCGTCACGCTCCGAACTGCGGTAGGGGCAGACTTCCCAGGGCTCGCCGGAACGGTCGCTCCAACGCCACCACAAGTGGCGATCCCTCCTTCAAACGCGAGACCCTGCAAGGTGCCAAGCACTGGCCCACCGCCCGCCAGGCTCGCCTGGACACCTTCCGCTGGGCCAACCGCTACAACACCCGCCGACGGCACTCCCACCTCGGCCAACTCAGCCCCACCGCCTACGAAGCGGCCCTCAGAACGAGATCAACTACACTCGCGCGAGCCGCATAAGACGTGTCCTCGCATCAGGGGGAAACCCCCACATGCCATGGGTCATCAATCGGGGCGGCCAGATGCACGGCGACCCGATCGGTGGCTCTCCGCAGTCCTCACCGCGCCGTCCGGCGTCCGCCATGCCGCCATCTGCTCCCCGAACTTCGGGCACCGGACGATGTCCTCTTCCCCGCACTGAAGGGCGTGGGTCAGGAGCTGGTGGGCGTGGTCGAGATCGACCATACGCTGCTCGACCTCGGCGATCTTGCTGCGGATCATCGCCTGCCGGTGCGGCTGCTCCCGCTGGAACTCGCGGATCTCGGCCAGGGTGAGGCCGGCCTGCTGGCACTTGCGCAGCAGCACGATCCGCCCGGCGGCCTCCGGCGGATAGCGCCGCTGCCCGCCCTGGCGTTCGGGCTCGGGCAGCAGACCGTGACGTTCCCAGAACCGGATGGCCGAGGCGGGCACGTCGGTGATCCCGGCGAGCTGACCGATCGTCAACCGCACTTCCTGCCCCCGGTTTTCTCTGTTCCGACCCCGCTTGACTTAAACCTTAGTGCAAGTTGAAGAGTGGTCCGCATCTGGACAGCGGCTCATCAGCGGCCGCTGACACAGCCGACCTCGGAGATGCCGCCATGACAGAGACACCGACACCGAGCAAGCAGGCACACCAGCTCGTCGAAGCCGCCGACAACCTCTTCACCACAGGGGTGATGTCCCACTCCGGCCACGCCAACCTGAGCGCCAGGCTCGACGGCGACCGTTTCCTGCTGACCCCGGGATTCGTCCGCGGCCTGCGCCCCGAACACCTGGCGACCGTCAGCCTGGACGGGCAACTGCTCGAGGGCGAGCTACGGTCCGTCAGCACGGAGATCATCGCCATGCACAGCGCCGTCTACCGCGCCCGCCCCCAGGTCGGCGCGATCATCCACACCCACTCCCCCGCCGCGACCGCCTTCGCGGTGGCCCACCGGCCACTGCCCTGCCGCACCGAGCCGATGCTCCGCTTCGGACAGCCCGAGGACGTTCCGGTGGTGCCCTGGGGTCCCCGCGGCTCGGACGTCTCGGTCCGCGGTATCGCCGACGTCCTTCGGCTGCGCCCGACGACCTCCGCCGTCCTGCTGGCCAACCACGGCCTCCTGGTCTTCGGCCCGGACTCACCGGCCACAGCCCACCTCGTGGTGGCCATCGAGGAGAGCGCCGAGGCCGAACTCGCCGCCGCAGCCCTCGGCGGAGCCGTCGACTTCCCCGCCGGTGCCCTGGAAGCCGTCCGCGCCTCGATCGCCCGGGTCGCGTCATGACCGACCGCACCCCCGCCGACGCCATCCGCGACCGCTACCGCACCACCCTCGGCACCGTCCCCCAGGGCGTCGAGGACCGCCTCCAGCTGGCCGGGCACCTCGGCCGCCTCCCCACCGAGGAGGCCCTCGCGGCCCTCCGCCACATCGTGCTGACCGACAACCCGCTCGGCCCCCGCATCCAACAACTCGTCCACTTCGGCCAGCTCCTGGCCCTCAACCACCCCACCCCGGCCCGCATCCACGCCCGGGGCGCCCTCCACACCGGCGCCACCTTCACCGACCTGATCGGCGTCACCGAAACCGCCCTCATCACCGCCGGCGTACCGGCCTACGCCCTCGGCACCGAGATCGTCGCCGAGCTCGTCGCGGCCGAACGGACCTGAAGAGCCCGTCCGGCCTGACGATCTGACGACCGCTCAAGCAGACCCTCCGCTCCGCGCGGTCTGGTCGGCGGGCAGCTCGACCGGCGCCGCGCTGCCCGGGGCGCGCCGGACGGCGTGCGGCGGGAGACTGGGAAGAGCAGCTCGGGGACACCATGGGACGGACAGTGGGTTCGGCATGAGCTCTCAGGACGATGGTGCGCCCGACGTCGGCCGGGTGGTGGCCGGCCGCTACCTGCTGCAGGAGCAGCTGGGGCGCGGCGGGATGGGCACTGTCTGGATGGCCCGGGACACCAAGCTGGAACGCTTGGTCGCCGTGAAGGAACTGAGCGTCAGCGGCATCCCGGAGCGCGAACTGCCCACTCTCAACTCCCGGATGCAGCAGGAGGCCAGGGCGGCGGCGAAGATCAAGCATCCCGGGGTGATCACGGTCTACGACGTACTGGAACAGGACGGTCGGCCGTGGATCGTCATGGAGCTGATCGACGGCCGTTCCCTGGCCGACGTGATCGACTCCGAGGGCACCCTGCTCCCGCGCGACGCCGCCAGGATCGGCGAGCAGATGCTCGCGGCGCTCGACCAGGCACACCGGCACGGCGTGCTGCACCGGGACGTCAAGCCGGCCAACGTCCTGCTGGAGCGTGGCGGTCGGGCGGTGCTCACCGACTTCGGCATCGCACTGCTGGAGGGCGCACCCGGCCTCACCCGCACCGGCGACATCGTCGGCTCGCCGGACTACGTCGCCCCGGAGCGGGTCAGCGGCCACCGCCCCGGCCCCGAGTCCGACCTGTGGTCCCTGGGCGCCACGCTGTACGCGGCGGTGGAGGGCCAGTCACCGTTCCACCGCACCACCACCATGGGCACCCTCCAGGCGGTGATCGCCGACCCGCTCCCCGAACCCAGGCACGCGGGTGCCCTCGCTCCCGTCATCGAGGCACTGCTGCGCAAGGACCCGGCCGAACGCCCGACGGCGGACCAGGCGCTGGCCATGCTCGCCGAGGCCGCACTCACCGCTCCCGGCCCCGGCCCGACCCAGCCCCATGCCCCGACCCAGACCACACCGCCGACCCCGATCCCGCTGCCCCCGGCACCGGTGCCCGCACCGCCGACTCCGACTCCCCCTGCCCCGAGTCCACCGGCCCCGCCCGGCGACGGCCGACGCCGCCGAACCCTGCTGGTCGTCGGGTCCGCCGTACTGGCTGCGCTCCTGACCGGTGGTGTGGTGTTCGCGGTGGTCAACAGCGGCTCGGAGAACCCCGCCCAGACCACAACCGTCGTCGCCCCCACGACCACCCCGCCGAGCTCCCAGCCACCGACGACTCAGGCCCCGACTTCCCAGGCCCCCACCTCGCAGCCGCCGACCTCACAACCACCGTCCAGCCCACCCAAAACCTCGCCGCCGACCTCCGCCGCGCCGACCGCACCGGCGGCACCGGCGGGCTTCCGCTGGGTGGATGATCCGGCCGGCTTCCGCGTCGCGGTCCCGCAGAACTGGACCCGCACCGAGACCGGCGGCCAGATCGACTACTCACCCGACGGCGGGCTCCACCTGCTCCGCTTCGGCATCGGCCCCGGCGCGACGCAGAGCTCCGAGGCACACTTCCTGGAACTGGAACAGACCGTCGCCCAGCAGACCGACTACCAGCGGATCACCCTGCAGACGAACGTCTACCAGGGGAGTTACGGCGCCCTGTGGGAGTTCAGCTGGACCGACGCCAAACGCGGCCCGCGGCACGCAGCCGACCAGGCTTTCGTCGCAACGAACGGCACCGAGTACGCGATCTACCTGGCCTCCCCGGAGGGCGACTGGACCACCACCCAACAGCAGTTCGCCACCGTGCTGAACACCTTCCAGCCGAAGTGACAGCACCCAGGTCAACCGACCTCCGCCGGTCGGCTGCCGTTGCGACAGGTCGAAGCGAACCTCCCCGATGGCCCTGCCGTCGACGCCGGGATACATCAGATCGCTCCAGATGACGACCTCGCCCCGCAGCCGGACCCGGACCTCAACCCCCGCCTCCCCGCTGGACACCCCGTCCTGAGCCGCCACATCCACAGTGCGGGCCCGTTCCGTCGGGTAGAGCGGCCCTCCGGGCCTGAGCAGCCGGCTCGGAGGCCCGCCGACCGCATGAGCATTACTACGCGCAATCAGGTCGAGACCGTCGACAAAGAGATACGTGTGCACGGCACCGCACAGGGGCGGCCCGCTCCGTCCGGCAGCCCGATTCCCTGCCGCCCACCAACCCGGCCGCACCCTCCGCCACCCAGCCCTCCCACTGACTGCCCGTCATGTGCCGCCCATTCTGGCGCAACTGTGACGCAGCTCCAGGCCACACCACAGCGTCGACCGATTTACAGTCCGCTGGGCGGACCACCTCTGACGTGCTATCAGTTGGCAACTCATCGGCTGTGGTCCGCCACTGGTCCGGATCATGATGTTCGGGCCTCTTCGTCCCGAAGCAACCTGGGTACCCGCCCGACATGGGCAACCTGTGCTGCTGACCTGCACGGACAGGCCGCGAACGCCCGTGGCTGTTCGCCGAAGTACGGGGCGGTTATAGCGCAGTTAGGTACTCAGTCTGCCCAATGCACACGGCTCGGTTGACTGGGCCTACAACAGCTTGTACGCCCAGCGCTCGGCATTCATGGCGCCCGTGGGCCGCTCGGCTACTCCTGTGGCTGCGCGCTGTACAACCACAGAGCTTCGCTCCGCCCAGACTTGGTCGTTGGGCATCAGGAACAGCGGCTGATCAAGCTCGAACACGTCGCAGCCAGGCTCAAAGTCAACGCGGTTCAGGAGCAGCATCCTGGGGGCCGTGACGAGTGCACCGTCGAGCATCATGCCAGCCATCATCGCTCGGCGGCCGTAGCCTGCACACCTGGCTTGCAAGACGAACCTGGATCATGACGAGGCGTGACGCCTGATGTCGCGTGGCGCTGAACCTGCAGGTAAGCGCCACGCGGTAGGTTTCATGATCCAGCTCGGAATGCCTGGTGCCACCCCGTCCGCTCACGCATCGCTCACGCCGATCAGCAGACCCCAACGCTAGATGTACCGGTTGAATGCATGTGTTGATGCCTGGCGATCTGTTCTGGCCCCAGCCTGGGCCGACCGGGCGATCCGTTCGACAGCACCCCGGACCCACCGCTCCACCGACCGCTCGCTCACCCGCAACGTGGCAGCGATCCCGGTTCTTCTCCCCGCCCCAGAAGCGCTCCACGGCCTGCAGCCAGATCCGCTCTCGCGCAGCCCTGTCGGCGTCGGTCAACCCTCCGCCATGCGCGTATCTCACGACTCCTGGGCTACTGCGGCCGACCTGCTCGTGTCAGCCAAACGGTCCCGACATCACCCAATTAGGTTCAGTAGCGAGCCGGCCCTCCCGCATTGCAGCATCAAGAGACTTCAAAGCCACGTGATGGATCTCGCTAGGAGCAGTAGGATCCACGCATGACCGGACATGGTGGCATCAAGCACTTCAAAGGACCCGAGAACCAGTTCAGTGACACCACATCAGGTGGCGCATTTACTCGTTTCACCTGTGGGCATTGCGGAAGGGAAGCCGTTGCCGCAGTGATCGCCGAAGCAACCACACAGGGAACGCAGTCAGTCAGGTGGGTTCGCTGCAGTGGATGCCACGCGGGGAGTGTCTATAGCACTGACTCTCAGTTTCCCGCCCCACTGCCTGGAGAAGGACTTGATGGACTTCCCGAAGATATCAAGTCAGCCCACCAAGAAGCCAGATCATGCGCAGGAGTTGAGGCATATACGTCATGTGAAATGATGTGCAGAAAAATCCTCATGCATGTTGCGGTCGATAAAGGCGCACAGGAGGGAAAAACCTTCGCCACATACATTGAATACCTGGAAACTGGAGGCTATACGACTCCCCCAATGAAGCCATGGGTGGACATCATTCGAAAGAATGGAAATGTAGCCGTGCATGAAATTCCGGCAACAAATAAGGATCGAGCCTTGAGCACCTTGATCTTCACGGAGCAACTATTGCGGACTGTATACGTCATGGAGCATCTGGCCCAAAAGTTTGCGCCCTGAATCGCTTCAGCCCGCTAGTGATTTTCCTTCCATTGATTCCATGCCAACTCAAGGATGGAAGAACGAGTATTGCTCGACCTCTGAAGGTAATCCCTCTTGAACGCAAGGGCGGAATCTCTCTGTTCAGAGTCACTTAGAGAAGATTTCAGATGCCTGGTAAGCCAGTCGAGAACCTCTGCGCCCCTTTGAATATCATCCTCATTGAGAGACATCGCCAGATTTACGCCAGCCTGCATCTTTGCATCAGCGGCCTCGGATGAGGTAATGCATAGGAGATCGGTAAGGCTAGCAGGATCCAATGCCGTCCAATGCGCAGATTCATTCTCGCCAGCAATTTCGAGCATAACGCTATCCCAGCTTGCAATCACATGATAGTCAAGCCCGCTACTTGATGGCCCCTCCAGTTGGGAAATGATATTCGCGTCATGCCTCACCAAGATCTGGGGGCGAGGCCGTCCAAGCTTCTGGAGCGCATAGGAAATCTCTCTCTCGGCTGGCACTCTGTCCCTACCGTCAACGTGCTCGCGAAACCCGACCGAGATTCCGTAACGAAGAAATAGATGCTCAAGAGACTTCATGAGAACATTCCTTGCCTCCCGGAACTCCCGACCAGCGACCAGCGGCGTGCACCCCAGGCTGCTTAGATAGGAAGGAAAGCTCCTCCCTTTCAATCTATTTGAAGTCGAGGCTGACGCATAGTAAGAGACAAAGGCATTCGTCGAATAAGCTAGATCCGAGTCTAGTTCTACGATATGGGAGTAGTCTCGTGCAGCGCTAATTAGGTGACTCGCCGCCTCCTCCAGATAGTCCCGGGGGATGACAAGCTTGAGATCGTGGATCCCGGCTTGTCGACTCAAGCTGTACGCAGCGGTGAAGAACCTACTGTCCACCCTTCCGCAGAATTGATTAAGCAAAACTGGGATTGCAACATTGGAGTCTAGAACAACAACCGGCTTAGTCTCGGTTCCGCCAAAAGCTGTTGCCAAAGCAGACGGCTTCAGCTGAGTCAGGATGGAGAAAAGCTCTGTGGCCATGAGCGTCTTCCCCATGGCAGAATCGGCGGTTACCTCTGCAAGTTTCCTCACCAGCCAGTCAAATTCCTCATCCTTTGACACACCAAGCCGGTGAAGGCAGCCTTCAAGATCTCGCAGCTTGCTGGCAGCAATCTTTCTCAGATGGTTCGAGTCGCCTCTACCGAAGGCCCCTGCCGTCATCCTTCCTAGTTGCGAGGCTAGAGCTCCCAGGTGAGGGAGAATTTCGTGAGTTGCCTGCTCGATATCTCCATCAACGCGCCCTTCCAGGAGCGAACGGAGTTCTCCGAGAAATTCTACCCGAGAAGCTTCATTGAGGGCCCTGTTGCTGAGAGCTCGATCTTTCTCATCAGGCGCCAGCGAAATTTCACCCTTGATGAGTTGAACCCTCTCCTCCTGCATCATTCGATCCATGGCTGATTCAACCAGGTCAACCTGTCCCGCTGGCAGTCCCAGGTGGGCAATGAAAGACTCAGATGCCTCTGCTACCGATCCCCGCTTTCCATTTGATTCGCTGCTGATAATAAAGGAAATGATCGCGCACTCAAGCGCTCCTTCTCTGAAGCCTTTAGCTGCATCACTAAAAAAGATAAAGCTGAAAACGGCCTCATTTACAAAGCTGGAATACTTTGGCTCAGTGGAATCCTGGCCCTCGAATTCAATTCCAGCAATTGCCAGGAGCAGAGTGGTTTCACCGCTCTCATAGAAGGCACTGGCGAGCGACTGCGAGTCCACGCGATCAACCTGAATACCGGTTTCGCTGGCAATCTCATCCCGCAAACGCTGGAACTCCAACTCGGGGATCCTCCGAGTTGAAACGAGAATGAAACGACCGGCTCCATAATTACTTGAGGCTTTTGCGGCATCCTGCTTGAGCTTAGCTTTCCAATCCCTCTCAACAGACAGCTGAATAATCACCTTGCTCGGCGATCCATTTGCGTGCAGAATTCTTACATCGACACCCCCATCCTTCCACCCGTCGCGAAGCTCCGGAGCCCCATAGCCGCGCAGTGCGAGATAATGAATTGCAGCATCCTGAAGCTGATTGGGAGAGAATGAATTGATTAGTCGATTCAGCGACTCGATCTGCAATGCCATCACCATCCATTTTCTATACAGCGAAGCGTTCCGGCGAATCAATTGGCCATTCTGGCAAATCCTATCGGCGCTCCAGTCGCCATATTTTAAGGGTTCCCCAGCACGAGGCGAGTCAAGCAACTGAACTTGATTGGGTGATGTCGGAGCCGTTTGCCTGACGGTGGCCAGTCCGGTCCGGTAGTCGTTGAGTGTGAGACCGCGTTTGAGATCTGAGATGACTGGGCCTGGGGTCTGCCCGGGCAAGAACGGCCCGCAGACTACAGTGCGTTGCACGAGTTCAAGATCGGCTGCTTCTGAGGCGGGCTTACAGA
>NZ_LMCT01000028.1 GCF_001424875.1 Kitasatospora sp. Root107
CAAGGCCCTCGAGGTCCAGGGCGCCTCCACCGCCGACGGCGGCAAGATCGTCCAGTACGCCGACTGGGGCGGCAGCAACCAGCAGTGGCAGCTCGTCCCCGTCGCCGACGTCGGCACCGGCGCGTGCGCTCTTCCGTCGACCTACCGGTGGACCTCGTCGGGTCCGCTGGCGCAGCCGGCGAACGGGCAGCTCGCGCTGAAGGACTTCAGCACCGTGAAGTACAACGGCAAGAACCTGGTCTACGCGACCACCTCCAACGGAACGTCGTGGGGCGGGACGGCGTTCACTCCCTTCACGAACTGGTCGGACATGGGGACGGCCACCCAGACCCAGATGACCGACGGCGCGGTGGCGCCCGAACTGTTCTACTTCGCGCCCAAGAACATCTGGGTGATGGTGTCCCAGTGGGGCCAGTGGCCGCTCTACTACCGCACGTCCAGCGACCCGACCAACCCGAACGGCTGGTCCGCCCGGCAGCCGCTGTTCACCGGCACCCTCCCCGAGGGCCCCGGGGACCGGCGGGACAAGCCGATCGACCCGACCATGATCGGCGATGACCAGAACATGTACCTGTTCTTCGCCGCTGACAACGGCAAGATCTACCGGGCGAGCATGCCGATCGGGAACTTCCCCGGCAACTTCGGCTCCTCGTACACGACGGTCATGAGTGACACGGAGCAGCTTCTCTTCGAGGCGCCGGAGGTCTACAAGGTCAAGGGCCAGAACCAGTACCTCATGATCGTTGAGGCGGAGGGGACGAACCGCTACTTCCGCTCGTTCACCGCCTCCAGCCTGAACGGTCCGTGGACCGTCCAGGCCGGCAGCGAGAGCAGCCCCTTCGCGGGCACTGCCAACAGCGGTTCCACCTGGGCCCAGGGCGTCAGCCACGGTGACCTGGTCCGCGACAGCGCCGACCAGACCATGACCATCGATCCCTGCAACCTGCAGTTCCTCTACCAGGGCCTCCCCACCAACACGCCGCAGAACACCCCCTACCTGAGCCTGCCGTACCGGCCGGGCCTGCTCACCCTGCAGCGCTGACCCGCCTGATCCACGGTGATCGCGATGTGGTGCGGTCCGCCGACGCGTAGACGAGCTGTCTACGGCGTAGGGGACTCCACCTGCTGACCGATACTCACCGCACCGAGGCACCCCAGCCGCACGTCGGCTGGGGTGCCTCATCCTGTGTGCAGGCGGTTTCAGGGCCCCCGACGACAACGGCCAGGGCATGGACCCCGCTACCCCATGGACCACCCCGTACATCGAACTCCCGTACCGGATAGGCCTGTTGACGCAGACCAACAGCACCTGCTGATCCGTCCTGCACCCGCCGCGCCGCCGACCGTTCTCCACGGTCGGCGGCGTCGTGGTGTCAGTCGAGGGTGCCGCGACGGATCACGTCGGCGTACCAGCGGGCGCTGCTCTTCGGCGTGCGCACCAGCGTGTCGTAGTCGACGTGGACGATGCCGAAGCGCTTCTCGTAGCCGTAGGCCCACTCGAAGTTGTCCATCAGCGACCAGAGGAAGTAGCCCCGGACGTCCGCGCCGCCGGCGATCGCCTCGGAGATCGCGGCCAGGTGGTCGCGGAGGTAGGCGGTCCGCTCGGGGTCGTGGACGCTTCCGTCGGGACCGGCCTCGTCCTCGAAGGCGGCGCCGTTCTCGGTGACCAGGAGCGGCACGCCGAACTCGTGGTGCAGGGCGAACAGCGAGTCGGACAGCCCGGTTGGGTCGATCGGCCAGCCCATGGCGGTGACGTTGTCGTTGGCGAGGTGGAAGGCGACGTCCTCGGAGCCCGGCCACGGTGAGTGCGCACTCGCGCCGTGCCCGTCCTGGCGCGGGAGGTCCTTCGCGTTGGCGGCGGAGGAGACCACGGTCGGGTTGTAGTAGTTGAGACCGAGCAGGTCGATCGGGCGGGAGATCTCGGCGAGGTCGCCGTCCTGGACCAGCTCGTCCCACTTGACCAGGTGGGCGGTGTCGGCGAGCAGGTCGTCGTCGTACCGGCCCTTGAACATCGGGCTGGTGAAGATCCGGTTGCCGACGGCCTCGATCCGGCGGGCCGCCTCCAGGTCGTCGGGGTGCGCGCTGTGCGGCCGGACGGCGTGCAGGTTGAGCGAGACGGCCAGTTGGGCGTCGGCGGGCAGGTTGGCGCGCAGGGCGCCGATCGCCAGGCCGTGGCCCAGGTTGAGGTGGTGGGCGGCCTTGAGTGCGTCGGCCGGGTCGGTACGGCCGGGGGCGTGCACGCCGGAGCCGTAGCCGAGGAAGGCGCTGCACCAGGGTTCGTTGAGGGTGGTCCAGGTGGTCACGCGGTCGCCGAGTGCTTCGGCGGCGAGTGCGGCGTAGTCGGCGAACCGGTATGCGGTGTCGCGGTGGGGCCAGCCGCCGAGGTCCTCCAGGTGCTGGGGCAGGTCCCAGTGGTAGAGGGTGGCGACCGGGGTGATGCCGTGGGCGAGCAGCTCGTCGGTCAGGGCGCGGTAGAAGTCCAGTCCGCTCTCGACGGCCGGGCCGCGCCCGGTGGGCTGGACGCGGGGCCAGGAGATGGAGAAGCGGTAGGCGGTGAGGCCGATCTCGGCCATCTGCCGGACGTCGTCGCGGAACCGGTGGAAGTGGTCGATCGCGATGTCCCCGTGGTCACCGTTGGCGACCTTGCCGGGGGTGTGGCTGAAGGTGTCCCAGATCGACGGGGTGCGCCCGTTCTCGGCGGCGGCACCCTCGATCTGGTAGGCGGCGGTGGCCGCGCCCCAGACGAAGCCCTGGGGGAAGGTGTGGTGGACGGGGCTGACGGTCATTTGGGTGTACTCCAAGAGGTGTCGTGCGGTCGGGTGCCGGCCTGACGGCCGGTCACCCCTTGAGTGCGCCCTGGGTGATGCCGCCGACGATCTGTCGGCCGAAGACGGTGAAGACCAGGAGCAGCGGCAGGGTGCCGACGAGCGCTCCGGCGGTGATGACGGACCAGTCGGTGGACCAGCCGGTGCCGAGCCCGGCGAGGGCGACCTGGACGGTGGGGTTGGTGGCGCCGTTCATCGCGATGATCGGCCACAGGAAGTCGTTCCAGGACTGGACGAAGGCGAGCATCCCGAGCACGGCCATCGCGGGCCGGGCGATCGGTACGACGACGTGCCAGACGACCCGCAGCGAGTTCGCGCCGTCGACCAGGGCCGCTTCCAGGAGTTCGGTGGGCAGGGCCTGGCTGAGGTACTGACGCATGAAGAACACGCCGAACGCGGTCACCAGGGTCGGCAGGATGAGGGCGCCGAGCTGGTTGCCGAGCCCCAGGTGCTTCATCAGGATGAACAGCGGGACGATGCTGACCTGGGCGGGCACGGCCATGGTGGCGACGACGAGGGAGAGCAGAGCGCCGCGGCCGCGGAACCGGAGCTTGGCGAACGCGAACCCGGCCAGCACCGAGAACGCCACGGTACTGACCGCGACGGTGCCCGCGACCAGGGTCGAGTTGAGCAGCGCGACGCCCATGCCGCGTGCCCCGGCGTTGTTCCAGACGTAGCCGATGTTGTCGAACAGGTTCCCGCCGGGCAGCAGGGGCGGCGGCGTGGAGATCACCCGGTGGCTGTCGGTGGAGGCCGCCACGACCGTCCAGTAGAGCGGGAACAGCGAAGCGAGGGTGACCAGGACCAGCATCGTCAGGGCGAGCGGTCCGGCGCGGTGTTGGCCGCCCGCGCCGAGGGAGCGTGGCCGGCGTCGACGCGCGGCTCTGTAGCGGGCGGTCGGCCCGATTGTGGGGGAGTCGTGGGCAGCGATGGTGGTCATGTCGTCCTTCCCGCTCATTGGGCGGAGCGCAGGCGGCGGGCGATCAGCGTGTTGGCCAGGCCGACCAGCAGGAGCAGGCCGAACATCGTCCAGGCGATGGCGGAGGCGCGGCCGAGCATGCTGTGGTGGAAGCCCGTGTCGTACATGAGGATGCCGAGGGTCTCGTACTGGTGGTCCGCACCGCCCTGGTGACCGCTCTGGCCGCCGAACAGGTAGGGCTCGCCGAAGAGTTGGGTGGCGCCGATCGAGGAGACCACGACGGTGAACAGGATGGTGGGACGCAGCTCGGGGATCGTGACGTGGAGGAACTGCCGCCAGCGGGAGGCGCCGTCGATGGCGGCGGCCTCGTACAGATCGCGCGGGATCGCCTGCATCGCGGCCAGGTAGATCAGCGCGTTGTAGCCGGTCCACCGCCAGATGACGATCACCGACACGGCGAACTGGGAGCTCCAGGGACCGGCCTCCCACCGGACCGGGCCGGCCCCGACCAGGCCCAGCAGCCAGTTGGCCATACCGCCCTCGGGGCTGAAGATCAGCGCGAAGACCAGGGTCGCGGCGGCCACCGAGGTCGCGTACGGGGCGAGCAGTGCCGTGCGGAAGAACCCCCGGGCCGGGAGATGGTAGTTGAGCAGGTGGGCGAGGCCGAGCGCGGCCAGCAGCTGCGGGACGGTGGACAGCACGCCGAGGGTGATCGTGTTGCGCAGGGCGTTCCAGAAGAAGTGGCTCGGTGGGCCGAACAGCAGGTCCCAGTAGTTCTGGAGACCCACCCAGTCGGCCTGGTCCACGTTGTAGAGGCTGACCCGGTGCAGGGACAGCCAGCCGGTGTAGAGCAACGGGAAGAGGCCGAAGGCGGCGAACACCAGGAAGAAGGGCGCGACGAACAGGTAGGGCGAGGCAGTGCGGTCCCAGCGGTGCAGGCGGCTGCGCCGGCTCGTCCTGCGAGGGTCGGGCGGGCCCGTTCGGTGGGTGCGGGTAGGGGTGGCCACAGGGGTTCCTCCGTGCCGGGCCGACGGCCGGGTGGGTCCGTCGGGTCGTTCTGGTCTTGGCAGTTGGTGGACGAGGTCGTACGGACCGCGGGCGGGTCGCCGCGCGGCCGTACGGTGCGGCGTCCGGCTACTGGACGGTGCTCGCGATCTGCTGGAGGGTGGCGGCCCAGGCTTCGTCGGCGCTCTTGTTGTTCTGCTCCATCAGCAGCACGCCGTTGCTGAACGCCCCGTGCAGGTCGCCGTGGTGCGGGCCGGTCTCGGCCGGCGTGATCGCCTTCGCGGCGGTGGAGAAGATCTGCCCGGTGGGGGCCTTCGGGCCGATGTAGGGGTTGGTGAAGTCGGTGACGCCGGGCAGCGCGTACGCCTTCTGGTTGGCGGGGATGTTGCCGACCTTCTGGAAGACCTTGGCCTGCTGCTCGGGTGCGGTGAGCCAGACGACCAGCGCCTGGGCCTGCGCGACGTGCTTGCCGGAGGCCGGTACGGCGAGGAAGGACCCGCCCCAGTTGCCGGCGGCGGGTGCCTGCGCGATGTTCCACTTTCCGGCGTTGCCGGGGCCGGAGTACTTCTCGATGTTGGCCTGCTGCCAGGACGGGCAGACCGTGGTGGCGAAGGTGGAGTTGGAGAACGCGGTCTGCCAGGGGGTGTCGAACTCCTTGAGCCCCTGGGTGACCCCGGCCTTGACCGCCTCGGCGGCCAGCTGCCAGCCCTTCAGGACACCGGCGGAGTCCTGGTACACCATCTTGCCCTTCCGGTAGTACTGCTCCGCGTTGGAGGAGACCACGCCGTTGTAGAGGCCGGAGGCGGTGTCCATGAAGAAACTGCCCTTGGGTGCCTTGGCCTGGTACTGGCGGCCGACCTCGACGTACTTCGCCCAGTCACCCGCCCACAGGGCGCTGACCGCGGCGGGGTCGGAGGGCAGGCCGGCCGCCTGGAACAGGTCCTGGCGGTAGCAGATCGCCATCGGGCCGACGTCCGTTCCGAGGCCGATGGTCTTGCCCTGGGCGGTGGTCGCCTGCTGCCACTTCCACGGCAGGTAGGCCTCCTTCTCGACGCCCTGAGCCTTCGACAGGTCGGTGAAGGCTCCGGAGAGTTGCTCGGAGGTGGCCAGCGCGATCCGGCTCAGCTCCAGCGCCTGGATGTCGTCGAGCCCGCCGCCCGACAGGCGGGTCTGCAGGGCGGTCCAGTAGTCGCCCTCCTGGGTGGTGCTGTTCTCCGTGATGGTGATGTTCGGGTGGGCCTTCGTGTACTCGTCGAAGAGCCCGGCCTCCTTGTAGCCGAAGGTGCCGAAGTCGCCCACGCTGAGCGTGATCTTCGCGTTCGGGTCGTCGGAGCCCGTTCCGGCGGAGGAACATCCCGTGACCAGGAGCGCGGCGGTGACGGCGGCGGACACGAGGGCGGCGGTTCTGCGGGTACGGCGGTGCGGGGACATGGATTCTCCAGGAAGGGTGGGTGGGGAGGTGCGAGGTACTGCGCGGGGCGCACATCGTGGGAGCGCTCCCAGAAGCAGCGGAGCGAAACCCTGCTCCCCGGGGTGGGGAGCTGTCAAGAGGTGATCTTGTCCGTTCGCCGGTACGCGCGCCCGGCTGCGGGCATAGCGGAGCACCGCACCGCGAACGAGGCTGTGTGGTAGCTGAACTGACGGCAGATCAGGCGGATTCGCGCCGGACCAGCGTGGTGGGCAGGATCAGCGGACTCGGCTTCTCGCCTGCGATCAGCGCCAGCAGCATGCGGGTCATCTCCCGGCCGAGATCCCGTATCGGCTGATGGACCGTGGTGAGGGGAGGCTCGGCGATCTCGGAGGCCGTCAGGCCGTCGAAGCCGACCACGGCGACGTCCGTGGGAATGGTTCGGCCCGCGCGGTGGAGTACCCGCAGTGCGCCCGCCGCCATGTTGTCGTTGGCGGCGAACACCGCATCCAGATCCGGGTGTCGGGCGAGCAGCGCCTCCATCGCGGCCATGCCGCTCCGCTCGGTGAAGTCACCGCCCTCCTCCGCGCGGAAGGGGACGCCCGCCAGGGTCAGCGCCTCGTGGTAACCGCGCCTGCGGGCCAGGCCGACGTCCGTGTCCAGCGGTCCGGTGATGGCCGCGATCCGGGTGCGGCCGAGGGAGGCCAGGTGTTCGGTCGCCTCCCGGGCGCCGCGCACGTTGTCCACGTCGACGTAGAACGGGACCTCCCCGTGCAGCGGCTTTCCGCCGAACACGGCGGGGACGCCGGCCTCCAGGGCCAGCCGGGACAGCGGATCGTCCCCGCGCAGGGACATCAGCATCACCCCGTCCACCGCCCGGGTCTGCAGCAACTGCTTCACGCGGATCTGGCCCCGGGTGGAGGTGGCCAGACACAGCATCAGGTGCAGGTCGGTCTCCTCCAGTACGGTCGAGGCGCCCGCGATGACCTGGCCGTAGAACGGGTCGGCCAGGACCGCCGGGTCCTCCCCGGCGATGATCAGGGCCACCGCTCCCGCCTGCTGGGTCGCGAGCGCGCGGGCGGTCGGGTTCGGGACGAAGCCGAGCTCCTTGATCGCGCGCAGCACGGCCTCACGTTTGCCGTGGCTCACGTTCGGGGCGTTGTTCAACACCCTCGACGCGGCGGTCCGGGACACGCCGGCGTGCTCGGCGACCTCGTCCAGGGTCGGCCTTCGGCGCGTCGGTTCGTCCGTCATCGTGCTCCACCTCGGTCTTTGGTGCCGTTGCACAGCGTACCGCGCCTCCGGTCGGAGGACTGGAAGCGCTTCCAGTTCGGAACTGTAGAGCGGGCAGCCGTTCATGGGAAGGGAATCCACATCTCTTGACATCCGCCTGGGAAGGGCCAATCATCTGGCAACTGGAAGCGCTTCCACCTCCCCCACCCCACCCACAGCGGAGGAAGCCCGATGCGCCGCACGCGCCGCAGCACGGCCCTGCTCATCGCACCAGCGCTGACCGTCCTTCTGGTCGCGGTCCAGCCCGGGACGGCGTACGCCGCCGACCCGACCAGCATGACCAACGGCTTCTACGCCGATCCGAACTCCAGTGCCCAGCAGTGGGTCAACGGCCACCGCGGGGACGGTCGCGCCGCCGCGATCCAGACGTCGATCGCCAACGTGCCGATGGCACGCTGGTTCGGCAACTGGAGCGGCACCATCGGGACGGCGACCGGCGCCTACGCCGGCGCGGCAGCGGCCGGCGGGAAGCTGCCGATCCTGGTGGCGTACAACATCCCCAACCGCGACGTCTGCGCCGGTCAGTCCGGTGGCGGAGCCGGTTCAGCCGCCGAGTACAACTCCTGGATCGCCGCCTTCGCCAGCGGCATCGGCAACCGGCCGGCCCTGGTCGTCCTCGAACCCGACGCACTCGGGCACGAGAGCTGCATGACGCCGGCTCAGGTCTCCGAGCGCAACGGACTGCTGCGCAACGCCGTCGCCCAGTTCAACGCCAAGGCCCCCAACACCTGGGTCTACCTGGACATCGGCAACCCCGGCTGGTTGAACGCCTCCACCGCGGCCAAGCTGCTGTCCGACGCCGGGGTGAGCGGAGCCCACGGGTTCTCGCTGAACGTCTCGAACTTCTACACCACCGGGCAGAACACCACGTACGGCAACAACGTCAACGCGGCGCTGAAGTCCTCGTACGGGCTCAGCAAGCCGTACGTCGTCGACACCAGCCGCAACGGCAACGGCTCCGACGGCAACTGGTGCAACCCGGCCGGACGGCGGATCGGCACGCCCACCCAGAAGGGCGGCGGCGCCGAGATGCTGCTGTGGGTCAAGGCCCCCGGCGAGTCCGACGGCAACTGCGGCACCGGAGCCGGATCGACGGCCGGACAGTTCCTGCCCGAGGTCGCCTACAAGATGATCTACGGCTACTGACCGGGGATCGACACCAACTCCGCTCGGGGCGGCTCCACCCGGCCGCCCCGAGCGGCCCAGAAGAGGAAAACCCATGAGACCGCGCATCCCACGCTCCCTGGCCCCCGCCGCGCTGGCCGCCCTGCTGACGGTCCTCGCCGTGCCGGTTCAGGCACAGGCCCAGCAGGCCACCGGCCACACCCTGCCCGCAGGCACCCGCTTCTACGTCGACCCGGAGAGCGACGCCGCCGAGCAGGCCGTCCGTTACCTGCGGGGCCACGACTTCGCGGGCGCCGCCGCCATGGCCAAGCTCGCGAGCTGGCCCGAGGCCGACTGGTTCACCGACGGCACACCCGCCGAGGTGGAGACCCGGGCGCGCACCCTGGCCCGCCGCGCGGCCCGTACCGGGACCGTCCCGGTGCTGGTCGCCTACAACGTCCCGCTGCGGGACTGCTCCCAGTACTCCAGCGGAGGCGCGCAGTCCGACGCGGAGTACCAGGCCTGGATCGCGGCGTTGGCCCGCGGCCTCGGCAAGAGCAAGGCCGTGATCGTCCTCGAGCCCGACGCCCTGGCCAACCTGCCCTCCGACTGCGGCCCGGACAGCGACCCCACCGGCGCGGTCACGGCGGGACGGATCGCCGACCTCAACTACGCGATCGACGTGCTGGAGCAGCAGCCGAACACGGTGGTCTACCTGGACGCCGGGAACAGCCACTGGCAGAGCGTCGGCAACGCCGCGCAGCGCCTGCTCCAGGCGGGCGTCGAGCGGGCCCAGGGCTTCTCGCTGAACGTGTCCAACTTCTTTGCCACCGGCCTGTCCGACCACTACGGCACCTGGGTGTCGAAGTGCCTCTGGTACGCCACCAAGGGCCCGGAGGCCGCACGCGGGCACGCCGACTGGTGCGCGAGCCAGTACTACTCGCCGGCCGCGCCGAACGACGGGCAGCCGGGGAACTCCGTCAACGCGGACGACCCCGCCACCTGGCACTGGACCGACCAGTGGTTCGAGCAGAACGCCGGCACCGCGCCGCTGAACGCACTGACCCACTTCGTCGTCGACACCAGCCGTAACGGACAGGGCAGTTGGACCCCGCCGACCGGCAAGTACCCGGGTGACCCGCAGATCTGGTGCAACCCGCCCGGGCGCGGCATCGGCAACCGCCCCACCGCCGACACCGGCACGCCGCTGGTGGACGCCTACCTGTGGGTGAAGACCGTCGGGCAGTCGGACGGGCAGTGCAACCGCAACATCCCCGGCGGCACGGTCGATCCCGAGTACGGCATCGTCGACCCACCGGCGGGCACCTGGTGGCCGGAGCAGGCCATGGCCCTGGTGCGCAACGCCAGCCCGGCCCTGACCTTCGCCCCCTTCACCCGCCCCCGGAGCTCGACGGAGCGGTAGCGAATGCCCGGCCGGCCCTCCGCCACTGCTGCCGCGCGGAGGGCTGGCTTCTCTGCGGCGTTGCTGCGGTGGGTAGTTGACGGCTGTGGTTGGCCGATACCGGCCGCGGCGGGGTCGTTGACCGCTGTGGTCGACCGACCCGAGGATGAGTGCGCGGCGCCGGAACACACTTCACGCTGATACAACGGAGAGGTCCTATGTTCCGATCCCGCTCCCTCAAGTCCCGCCTGCTGGGCGTGATTGCTGCGGTCGGCCTTGCGGTCGGCCTGTGTCTGCAGGCCGCCCCCCAGGCAGCCGCCGCCTCACTGACCCAGATCACGAACTTCGGTACGAATCCCACCGGTCTGCTCATGAACCTGTACGTGCCGAGCAGCGTCAAGGCCAACCCGCCGATCCTGCTGGCCCTGCACGGGTGTCAGGGGTCGGGGCCCTACCTGCACTCGAGTCAGGACTTCTCGTCGCTGGCCGACCGGTACGGGTTCCTTGTCATCTACCCCTCGACGAACCCCAGCGGGAGTTGCTGGGACGTCTCCTCCGACCAGGCGTTGACCCGCAACGGCGGCAGTGACCCGGTCGGGCTCATGTCGATGATCACTTACACGGAGCAGCACTACGGCGGCAACGCCAACGCCGTGTACGTGACCGGGCAGTCGTCGGGCGGGATGATGACGAACGTGATGCTCGCCGACTACCCCGATGTGTTCAAGGCGGGCGCGGCGTTCATGGGAGTGCCCTACCGCTGCTTCTACACCGGCTCGGTGCGCGGCTGGAACTCGGCCTGCGCCCAGGGCCAGGTCTCCAAGACCCCGCAGCAGTGGGGAAGTTCGGTGCGCACATCGGGGTATCCCGGCTACACCGGTCCTCGTCCGCGCGTGCAGCTGTGGCACGGAACCGCCGACACCATCCTGAACCACAACAACCTCGGTGAAGAAGTCAAGCAGTGGACCGACGTCCTCGGCGTGAGCCAGACCCCGTCGGCCACGGACACCCCTGCGGCCAACTGGACCCGTACTCGCTACAACAACGGCGGCGGCACCACCCAGGTCGAGGCGTACAGTCTCGCCGGGTTCGGGCACGAACTGCCGGTCAAGGGTTCCACGATGGCCGCCCAGGCCATCCGCTTCATGGGCCTGGACGCGGGGTCCTCGGGCAGCCCGACCGGCGCGCTGCGTGCGGTGGCTGCGGGGAAGTGCCTGACCGATGCGAACACGACGCTGGGCACCCAGCAGCAGATCTACGCCTGCAACGGCGGTGCGAACCAGACCTGGACCCGTACGTCGTCCAACCAGCTGACCGTGACCGTGGGCGGCAGCACGCTGTGCCTGGACGCCAACGCACACGGCACCACCGCCGGCACCAAGGCGATCGTCTGGTCCTGCAACGGCCAGGCCAACCAGCAGTGGCAGCTGAACTCGAACGGCACCGTCACCGGGGTGCAGTCGGGGCTCTGCCTGGACGTGGTCGGCGCGGCCACCACCGACGGCACCGCGGTCCAGCTGTGGACCTGCAGCGGCGGCAGCAATCAGCAGTGGACTCTGGGATGACACCGCGTGCGCACCGGTCGCGCTGACCCCGGATCGAACGGCGCGGTCTGCTCCTGATGGATCGTCATGCTCTGCCCGCCGCAGCGGACCGGTGCGGCGGGCAGAGCGCTGCTGGGCGTGACGCTCCGCGCGCGATGGTGGTGGTCGGCGGGGCCCTCGCACTCGTTTCCCCTGGCTGGGCGCCTTACCGGCGTGCCAGCACCACCGCCAGCTGGTCGCGGATGTCTGCCAGTACCTGCTCGGCGTCGTGTCCAGCGTTCACGCTCGCGGCCATGCTCATGAACATCAGCGCGGAGGTGATACGGGCCAGGGTCGCGGCGTTGTCGCTGTCGCGAAACCCGTTGCGTTGCAGTACCTCGGCGACGGCTTGCTCGGTCTGGCCGACGATCGCCAGCGCCTCGGCGTGCCGGGGCTCTTCGGGGTCCCCGAAGACCATCTCTCGCAGGTAGGTGCGGCCGTTGCCGGTGTGTACCCGGTTGCACTCCACAACTGGACGGATGATCGCGAGCACCGCCTCCAGGGCGTTCTCGGCTTTATCGGCGCTGGCCCGGCCCCGGGCCAGCGCTTCGGCGTACAGGGAGTTCTGGATCAGCAGCAGCAGCTCACCCTTGCTCTTCACGTACAGGAAGAGCGTTCCGGTGCCGATGTCGGCCTTCTCGGCGATCTGCTGCGTGGTGACGTCCTCGACGCTGTACTCGGCGAAGAGCTCACGGGCGGCGGCGGTGATGCGGTCCAGCTTCTGCTGCTTGTTCCGCTCCCGCCGGCCCGACGGTGCGGGCGTGGTCGACATGCGGACCTCCGGGGAATAGATTTCTGACTGCGGTCATTTACGATTACAGTCACAAGCGAACGGGTTCAGATCCATTCTGGCATGCCACTCCATCAGTGGACCGGGCACCGCGAGCCGTCTGAACCGACAGCAGAGGAAGATCCCCATGACCACCTCACCCACCCTTTGGCAGCCTTTCGCGCTGGGCCGCGTCAAGCTCCCGCACCGGCTGGCGATGGCCCCGATGACCCGCAGCCGGGCCCTGCCCGACGGGACCCCCACGGAGCTGATGGCCGAGTACTACGGGCAGCGCGCAAGCCTGGGCCTCATCATCAGCGAGGGCACCCAACCCTCCCCGGACGGCCAGGGCTACCCGGGCACCCCCGGCATCCACGCCACCGAGCATGTCGAGGGCTGGCGGCGGATTGCCGAGGCCACCCAGGCCGGCGGCGGGGCGCTCTTCGTCCAGCTGATGCACGTCGGCCGAATGTCCCACCCGGACAACACCCCGCACCACCGGCAGCCGGTGGCCCCCTCCGCGATCAGTGCCGACCAGGACATGATCACCGCGAGCGGTATGCAGAAGACCCCGGTGCCACGAGAGCTCGCCACCGACGAACTGGCGGGCGTGGTCGCCGAGTTCCGGCACGCGGCAGCGATGGCGGCCGAGGCCGGGGCGGACGGTGTGGAGATCCACGCCGCCAACGGCTACCTGCTGCACCAGTTCCTCTCCTCCAACGCCAACCACCGCTCCGACGGCTACGGCGGCTCGGTCGAGGCCCGGTCCCGCTTCGTGGTCGAGGTCGCCGCGGCCGTCGCGGGGGAGATCGGCGCCGACCGGGTCGGCATCCGCATCTCACCCGGATTCCCGCTCGGCGGCATCGACGAGGGCGACGTGGAGGCGGTGCGCGCCCAGTACCGGCACCTGGTCGGCGAACTGGCCCCGCTGGACCTCGCCTACCTGCACATCCACCACCTCGGCGACGAGGAGCTGCTGCGCTCGCTGCGCGCAGTCTGGCCTACCGCACTGCTGGTGCTCCGCTACGGCCGCACCCGCGAGGAGCTGGCCGAGTACCTGGACTCGGGCCTGGCCGACATCGCCCCGGTCGGCCGCTGGGCGTTGGCCAACCCCGACCTGGTGGAGCGTCTGCGCGTCGACGCCCCGCTCACCGAGGCCGACCCGGCCACCCTCTACGGCGGCGCCGCCGCCGGCTACACCGACTACCCGACGCTGGCTCGGGCCTGAGCCCGCCGCGCCCAACGAACAGAAGGAGCACCACCATGACCTCGCTCAAGGGATCCGTCGTCCTCGTCACCGGAGCCAACGGCGGCATCGGCACCGAGTTCGTCCGCCAGGCGCTGGCCCGCGGCGCCACGAAGGTGTACGCCACCGCCCGCAACCCCGTCACCTGGGACGACGACCGGGTCGTCGCACTGCCTCTGGACGTGACCGACCCCGCCTCCATCGCCGCAGCCGTCGAAGCCGCGCCGGACGTCACCGTCCTGATCAACAACGCGGGGACTTCGGTGTCCAGCCCCGGGATCCTCACCCAGACCGAGCAGGAGATCGCCCGGAACGTCGCGACCAACTTCCTGGGCCCGCTGAACCTGGCCCGTGCCTACGCCCCCGTTCTCTCCGGCAACGCCCCGGCGGCGCTGATCGACATCCACTCCGCGCTGAGCTGGTGGGCGGTAAGTGGGATCTACAGCGCCACCAAGGCCGCGCTCTGGTCGGTGACGAACTCCCTGCGCATCGAGCTGGCCCCGGCCGGAGTGCAGGTGGTCGGCGTGCACGTCGGTTATGTCGACACCCCCATGGCCGCCCACGCCGACGGCCCCAAGACCGACCCGGCCGACCTGGTGAGGATCGTCTTCGACGCCACCGAGGCCGGCCAGTACGAGGTGCTCGCCGACGATGCCTCGGTACAGCTGAAGGCCGCCCTGTCCGCACCGCTGGAAGCCGTGTACTCGCAGCTGGCCGGACCCGCGGCCTGACGCCGGCCCACCGGCCTGGCGGGCCGCGAGCACCCGTGTGCCAATGGCACTGGGTGACCACAGCGTGGCCCGCCATGCGGCGCCGAGCCGGGTTCCGACCAGAGCCTTCGCGAAGTCCACGCACCGCCGCGGTACACCGCGGGACCCGTACCGAAAGGGCAACGCCATGAACGACATGGAGAGCTCAACCCCGCGCCAGGAGCCCCCGACGGCCTACAAGGACACCGCCAACCGGGTCGTCTCCGCCTCCGGGATTCGCTTCGCGTACCGCGACCTCGGCCCGCACACCGGCACCCCGGTGGTGTTCCTGGTCCACCTGGCAGGCGTCCTGGACAACTGGGATCCCCGCGTCGTGGACGGCATCGCCGCCGAGCACCGCGTCATCACCTTCGACAACCGAGGCGTCGGCGCCTCCACGGGCACCCCGCCGGCCACCATCTCCGAGATGGCCCACGACGCCATCACCTTCATCAAGGCCCTCGGATTCGACCGGGTCGACCTGCACGGGTTCTCCCTGGGAGGCATGGTCGCCCAGGAGATCGCACTCGCCGAGCCGCAGCTGGTCCGCAGGATGATCCTCACCGGCACCGGCCCGGCAGGCGGCGACGGCATCAAGAACGTCACCCGCATCACCCACCTGGACACCCTGCGAGCCCTCGCCACCTTGCAGGACCCCAAGCAGTACCTGTTCTTCACCCGCACCGACAACGGCAAACGGGCCGGCAAGCAGTTCCTGGCCCGGCTCAAGGAGCGTACCGCCGACCGGGACAAGTCGATCTCCCCGAAGGCGTACCTCGCCCAGCTCAAAGCCATCCACCGATGGGGGCTGCAGGCCCCGCAGGACCTGTCGGCGATCACGCAGCCCGTACTGGTCGCGAACGGCGACGCAGACCGGATGGTCCCCACACCCAACTCCGCCGACCTGGCCCGGCGCCTGCCCGACAGCGAACTGGTGATCTACCCCGACGCCGGACACGGCGGCATCTTCCAGTACCACGAGCAGTTCGTGGCCAAGGCGCTGCAATTCCTCGGCCGTCCCTGAACCCGACAAGAAAGGACCGGCAAGCCATGAAGGCTTTCGTCGTCGAGCACTACGGCAAGGACGGCCTGCGCGCAGCGGACCTTCCCCAGCCGCGGACCGGCCCCCGGGACGTGCTGGTGAAGGTCAGCGCGGCCAGCATCAACCCGCTGGACAAGCTGGTCCGCGACGGGGAGTTCAAGCAGTTGCTGAAGTACAAGCCCCCGTTCGTTCTCGGGCACGACGTCGCTGGAACCGTCACGTCGGTCGGGTCTGCGGTGCGGGGGTTCAACGTCGGCGACGAGGTCTACGCCCGGCCCCGAGATCTGCGCATCGGCACCTTCGCCGAGTACATCGCGATGGACGAGGACGACGTCGCCCGCAAGCCGGCGACACTGACGATGGCCGAGGCCGCCGCCGTACCGCTGGTGGCCCTGGCGGCCTGGCAGATCCTGGTGGAAAGGGCCGGGATCGGGCCAGGATCGAAGGTACTGGTCCACGGCGGTGCCGGTGGCCTGGGATCCACCGTCATCCAGCTCGCCAAGCACCTCGGTGCACACGTCGCCACCACTGCACGCGGTTCTGTCGAGGACCTGGTGCGCTCCCTCGGGGCCGACGTGGTCATCGACTACACCCAGCAGGACTTCTCCACGGTGCTGTCCGGCTACGACCTCGTCATCGACGGTATCGGCGGAGACAACCTGATGAAGTCGCTGAGGGTGCTGGCCCCCGGCGGCCTGGCAATCGGGGTGGCCGGCCCCCCGGACGCCGCCTTCGCCCGGCAGCTCGGCGCACCCCGCGCCTTCGAAGCGGTGCTGTGGTTCCTGAGCCGCAAGGTTCGCCGGGCCGCCCGGAAGGCCGGCGTGCAGTACTCGTTCTTCTTCATGCGTGCCAGCGGTGAACAACTGGCCCACCTCGCCGACCTGTACGACAGCGGCGCACTCCGCCCGGTCATCGACACCGTGTTCGCATTTGACGAGACACCTCAGGCGATGGCGTACGTCGAAGCCGGCAAGACCAAAGCCGGCAAGGCCGTCCTCTCCCTCGACTGACCCGCACGCCGCACCGCGTTCGATGCGAATGACACTCTGCGGTTGCGTACTCCGTCCGGTTCCAGGTGCAGGGTGGGTGAGAGCCGGAACGCCCAGTCCCCGTTGAGGTCGGTGCTGGGCGGGTCGGAGTCCAGGGCCGCTCGCGGCGCGGCCCTGCCGTGGCCGGGTGCGTAGTCCTCGAAATGCCGTGCGGACATGCGGAATCCTCCGGCGGTCGGGGCGATGCGCGCGACCGTACCGGCGAAGCCGTCTGCGGGCGGCGCCGTTCTCCCGGGACCGGGGCCCAGCGAGGGCTCAGGTCCCGGGAGCAGGGGTCAGCCGGCGGTCAGGGCGGTCCACTTCTGGTTGGACGTGCCATGGCAGTCCCACAGGTGGAGCTGCGTGCCGTCGGTCGTGGAGAAGCCCGGGATGTCGAGGCAGCGGCCGGAGACGGGGTTGCGATAGCCGCCGTTGTAGGGCTGCCAGATCTGGTTGGAGCCGCCGTGGCAGGCCCAGATCTGGATCTTGGTGCCGTTGGCCGTGCCGAAGCCAGCGGCTTCGAGGCACTTGCCCATGGAGCGCAGGGTGCCGTCGGTGTAGGCGGACCAGTACTGGTTGATGCTGTCGCCGCAGCTCCAGATCTGGACGGCGGTCCCGTCGGCGGTGCCGAAGCCGCTGACGTCCAGGCACTTGCCGCCCAGGTCGGACTGCACGCGTGCGGGGGCGGGGGCGGGGTTCCTCAGCCACCCGGCGCTGTCCGCGGACTGGATGCCGCGGCGGAAGGCGTCGGCCATCTTCTGGTAGCCCGCGTCGTTGGGATGCAGGGCGTCGGCCAGGTCGGCCGTGGTGAGGCTGCTCATGTCCACGTACGCGACGTGCTTGCCCGCAGCCTGCGCTTCGCTCACGATCTGGGGGATGGCCTGGTTGTACGCGGCACGGTACTGCTCCTCCGAGCCGCTGGTGGACACGACCAGGGAGGCCACGAGGACGGTCGCGTCGGGGACGTCGGCGGTGATCTGGTTGACCAGCGACTTCAGCCGCGCGGGGGCGGTGGAGGGCTGGTAGCTCCCGTTGAGGTCGTTGGTACCGGCCATCAGTGTCACGACGTTGGGCCGGTAGCGGGTCAGCTGAGCGTCGGCGAGTGCGGCGATCTGGTCGATGCGGTATCCGGAGTGGCCTTCGTTGTCGGGGTCGGACATCGAACCGCCCCGCCCCGAGCCGACGAAGTCCAGCGGATGGCCGTCGGCCGCGAGCTTGTCCCACAACGGGGCTCGGTAGCCGTTGCCCGTACTGCTTCCCACGCCCCAGGTGATGGAGTCGCCCAACGGCATGACTCGCAAGGGCGTGTTGGAGGCGGCGGAGGCAGGGGTCGCACCTGTCGCCGTCACCCCGAGCGTGGCGGCGACAAGCGCGATCAGGGGCAGAATCCAGGACTTTCTCATGAAGGTGTCCTCTTCTGTGGGTGGGCGCTGAATCAACGGGGCTGACCACCGCTCGTGTCGGCAACTCGGCCGTCATGCCGTCCCGTTGGCATCGGCGGCCGTCTGACGCACTGACAGAACGGCGTGCTGGGGGACTCCTGCCCTGTTAGCGCTAACAGTATCGAGTCCAAGGGCACCCTTCGGGCGAACGTCCGGTTCGGGCCAGCGGTCCGGGCGGCGCTGACGTTCTCACAACTCCCGGACGGTGATGGTCGGATGGAGGCGACGGGTGTGGTCGAGCGGGCGGGCCGGGCCGGTGAGGCGCAGCGGTACGGTGAAGCGGGCGTCGGTGCTGGAGGCGGAGATCCGCAGTTCCAGCGCGCCCGGTTCGACGATCCGGTGGCCCTCGCGGCCGGTGAAGGAGGCCAGGTCGGCGGGGAGCACCAGCTCCACGCGGCACCCGGCGCCCGCCGCCAGCTCGATCCGCCGGTAGCCGGCCAGCCGCTGCACCGGCTGCACCACGCTCGCCACCGGGTCGTGCAGGTAGAGCTGCACGACCTCGCCGCCCGCCCGGCCACCGGCGTTCCGCAGTTCGAAGGCGAGCCGGAACTCGCCGTCGGTACCGGTCTCGGTGGTCTCCACCGTCAGGGCGGACCAGCTGAACTCGCTGTAGCCGAGCCCGTGTCCGAAGCCGTAGGCGGGCGTCGGGTCGGTGCTGGAGACTCCGCTCGCCTGGGCGAGCCGGGCGGCGAGGTACGTCGACGGCTGGGCGCCCGGGTGCGCGGGGATGCTGACCGGCAGGCGTCCGGACGGGTTGACCCGTCCGCTGAGCACACCGGCCAGGGCCTGGGTGCCGGCCTCGCCGGGGAAGAAGCACTGCACGATGGCCCCGGCTTCGGTCACCGCACGTCCCAGCGCGTACGGCCGCCCGGCCAGGAGCGTGACCACGAGCGGTGTGCCGCAGTCGAGCAGAGCGTCGAGCAACTCGCGCTGCCTGCCCGGCAGTTCGAGTGACTCGGCGTCGCAGCCCTCGCCGCTGGTGCCCCGGCCGAACAGCCCGGCCCGGTCGCCGAGGGCCAGCACCACCACGTCGGCCTGCCGTGCGACCCGGACGGCCTCGGCGATGCCGCTCGCGTCCTCGCTGTCCACGCTCACCCCGGCGACCGTCCGGATCTCGCTGCCGGTGAACTCGGCGGCCAACGCCTCACGCAGGGTGGGGAGTTCGATGCCGATCGGCACCTTCGGGTGCTGGCTGCCGACGTGCACGGGGAAGGCGTAGCAGCCGAGCACGGCGGTGGGATCGTCGGCGTTGGGGCCGATCAGCGCGATCCGGGCGGGGCGGCGCAGCGGCAGCAGGCCGTCGTTGCGCAGCAACACCACGGCCTGCTCGGCGAGTTCGGCGGCGAGTGCACGGTTCGCGGGCCGGTCGAGGTCGACCAGGCCGCGCAGGGCCTCCGGTTCGCTCAGGTCGGTGTCGGCCAGGACGTCGGGCGTCGGGTCCCATTCCGGGTCCAGCAGCCCGAGTTGGGCCTTCTGGACCAGCACCCGGTGCAGCGCCCGGTCGATCAGCCGCTCCGGGACGGCCCCGGCGGCGACGGCGTCGAGCAGGGGCTGTCCGAAGGTCCTCACGGTCGGCAGTTCGACGTCCACACCGCTGCCGAGGGCCAGTGCGGCGGCGTCGGACCAGTCCTCGGCGACGCCGTGCAGGGCCTTGAGGAAGGCGATGCCGAAGTAGTCGGCGACGACGGTGCCGGTGAAGCCCCAGGTGTCCCGGAGCAGACCGGTGAGCAGGGCCTCGTCGGCGGCGGAGGGCAGGCCGTCGGTGTCGGTGTAGGCGTGCATGACCGAGCGGGGGCGGCCCTCGCGGACGGCCATCTCGAACGGTGGCAGGATGACGTCCGCGCGTTCGCGCGGGCCCATCGAGACGGGGGCGAGGTTGCGTCCGGCGCGGGAGGCGGAGTAGCCGGCGAAGTGCTTGAGGGTGGCGACGATCCCGGCGGACTCCAGGCCCTGGACGTAGGCGGTGGCGACGGTGCCCACCAGGTACGGGTCCTCGCCGATGGTCTCCTCGACCCGTCCCCACCGAGCGTCGCGCACCACGTCGAGGACCGGCGCGAGGCCCTGGTGCACGCCGACGGCCCGCAGGTCGCGGCCGATCGTGGCGGCCATCTGCCGCACCAGCGAGGGGTTGAAGGTGGCGCCCCAGGACAGTGGCACCGGGTAGGCGGTGGCGCCCCAGGCGGCGAAGCCGGCCAGGCACTCCTCGTGGGCCAGAGCGGGGATGCCGAAGCGGTTGGCGGCGGCGATCCGGCGCTGGGTGCGCAGCAGCGAGAGCGCACCGATCGCCGGATCGACCGGCGCGGTGCCGAACGGTCTGGTCAACTGGCCGAGCCCGTGCGGGAGCAGGGCGTCGAGGTCGGGCGGGTCCTCCATCTCGTGCTGGTACGGGGCGACTTCGCCGCCCTCGTCGGAGGCGCCGACCCAGACGCCGACGAGTTGGGCGGTCTTCTCCCGCAGGGTCATCGCCGCGATCAGGGCGTCGGCCCGGGCCTCCGGGGTGAGCGTGGTGTCCCGCCAGGCGGGGACTCCCTCGGGGGCGGGGTCGTGGATGGTGCTCATTTCCCTCCAACGCCCGTCAGGCCCTGGACCAGGGCGCGGCGGGCGAACAGGTAGACGACGAAGACGGGGAGTGTGGACAGCACCACGGCGCTGAGCAGGCCGGGCACGTCGACGCCGTGCTCGGTCTGGAACTCGTACAGACCGAGGGTGACGACCTTGGTGGAGTCGGACTGGGTGAGGATCAGCGGGAACAGGAAGCCGTTCCACGCCTGGAGGGCGGCGAAGACCACGATCGAGGACAGGCCGCCCTTGGACAGTGGCAGCACCAGCTGCCGGAAGACCCGGGCCGGGGAGGCGCCGTCCATCGCCATCGCCTCGTACAGCTCGGGGCTGATGTCGCGCATCGCGCCGGTCAGCACCAGGGTGCAGACCGGGAGACAGAAGGCGGCGGTCGGCAGGATGACACCGATCAGGTGGTCGTACAGCCCGGCCTTGCTGATCAGGTAGAACATCGGGACGATCACCGCCTGGGCGGGGATCGCCAGGCCCAGCAGGAACAGCCGGAACACCCAGCCGGTCGCCCGGCCGCGGGCCCGCACGATCGCGTACGCGAGTGGCGGGACGACCAGCAGCACGATGGCGACCACGGCGGCGGTGACGGCCAGGGTGTTGAGGAAGTCCTGGCCGAAGCCGTTGGAGAGGTCGGTGAGGTAGTTCTGCACGGTCCACTCGGCGGGCAGGCTGAGCGGGCCCTCGGTGGAGTAGTCGGCGCGGGTGCGGACGGTGGCCAGCAGCAGCACGTACAGCGGCAGGCCGACCAGTCCCAGCCAGACCAGTGAACCCAACCCCGCCACGTAGTTGGGGCGTTGACGTGTCATCAGAGGCCCTCCGTCGTGCCGCGCATCCGGTCGTAGCCGGAGAGCCTGACCACGGCCAGCGAGATCAGGGTGGCGATGACCACCAGGACCAGGGCGATGGCCGATCCGGCGCCGAAGTCGAAGCTCTTGAAGGCTTTCTGGTACATGTGGAAGGCACTGACGGTGGTGTCGGTGCCGGGGCCGCCCTGGGTGAGGATCAGCACCGTGTCGAAGGTGGTGAGGCCGCCGGCCACCATCAGCACCGTCGAGGTGATGACGGTGTTGCGCAGCTGCGGCAGGGTGATGTGGAAGAACTGCCGGACGGTGCCTGCTCCGTCGATCGCCGCGGCCTGGTAGAGCACCTGGGGGATGGCGCGGGCGCCGCCCTGGTAGATCAGGGCGTGCAGCGGGGTGAACTGCCACACGCCGACGAAGGTCAGGACGGCGATCGCGCCGCTCTGGCTGCCGAGCAGGTTGCCGTCGCCGAACAGCCAGGTCAGCTGGGAGGGCACGCCGAAGTTGGGGTCCAGGACGGCCCGCCAGACCAGGGACACGGCGGTCGCCGACAGCAGCAGCGGTACGAAGTAGATCGCCGAGAGCACGGCCCGGTTGCGCTGGTGCCCGGCGGCCCAGACGCCGAGCAGGATGCTCACCGGCGTCTGGGTGGCCACACCGAGGACGGTGAGCAGCAGGGTGATCCAGACCGACTGGATCATCACCGGGTCGTGGACCAGCGCGGTCCAGTTGTCCAGGCCGTTGAAGCGCGGCTCGGAGATGCCGTCCCAGTGGGTGAAGGAGAGCACGGCGACCAGCAGCAGCGGCACGATCGCGAACAGCAGGAAGAACAGCGCGGCGGGCGCCGCCCAGACGAAGCCCGGGCGGATCACCCCCGCGCCGGACTTCGGGACGGACGTCATGAGCCGGGCAAGGCCTGCATGGCCTTGATGAAGCCGTCGGCGTCCAGCTTGCCGTCGAAGAACTGCTGAACGGCGGTCTGGAGCGGGGTGCTTGCGCTCGGCGGGTAGGCCTGGTCCCAGGAGAGCTGGAACGAGGGGGCGGCCTTGACCAGCTCGTACTGGTACTTGGAGTAGGCGGGGCTGGCCGAAGTGTCGAGGAAGTCACCGGTGTTGACGGTGGTCGGCAGGTTGCCGACGGCGAGCTGGGCCTTGACGAACTCCTCGGAGTACATCAGCTTCAGGAAGGCGGCGGCGGCCTCCGGGTGCTTGGTCTTCTTCACCACCGAGTAGAAGTTGTTGGTGTTGCCGACCACGTCGGCCGGGTCGCCCTTGCCGCCGTTCACGGTGGGGAAGCCGGTGTAGCCGAGGCCCGACTTGGCGAACTCCGGGTTGCCGTCCTGCTGGGTGGAGTAGTACCAGGAGCCCATCAGCTCGAAGGCGGCCTTGCCCTTGGCCACCAGGGCGGGGGAGCCGCCGTCGGTGAACTTGACGGAGTCGAAGTTGCTGCCGAAGGCGCCGGTGTCGACCAGCTCCCGCAGGGTGGACAGCGCCCGGCGGCTGTCCTCGCCGGCCCATGCCGACTGGTCGCCGCCGACCGCCCGTTGGAACAGGCCGGGCCCGGCGATCCGGTCGTAGAGGTACTCGAACCACATCAGGGTGGGCCACCGGTCGGCGCCGCCGAGCGCGATCGGGGTGACGCCCTTGGCCTTCAGCGCCTTGGCGGCGGCGACCAGCTCGTCCCAGGTCTTCGGTGGCGTCAGACCGGCGTCGGCCAGCACCTTCTTGTTGTGGAACAGCAGCACCGGCTGGGTTCCGCGCATCGGCACGCCGTACGGCTTGCCGTCCACCACGGCCGAGTTGAAGACCGACGGCAGGAAGTTGCTCTTCAGACCCGGGTCCTGGGCGATGAAGTCGTCCAGCGGAAGCAGCAGGTCGGCCTTGACGAACGGCTGGATGGAGCCGCCGCCCCAGTTGAAGAAGACGTCCGGGGCCTGCGGGGTGTTGATGACGGTCTGCAGCTTCTGCTGGTAGTCCGCGCCGGGGACGGTGTCGAGCACCACCTTGACCTTGGAGGTCTTGTTGAAGGTCTCGACGATCTGCTTCTCGACCTTGTTGGTGGCGTCTCCGTAGACCATGACCCGGATCGTCCCCGAGCCCGCGTCGGAGGAGGAGCCGCCCGACCCGCAGGCCGCGGTCATGCCCAGGACGAGCACGGTTGCCGCGGCGATCGCGGTGAATCTCGATCCCATGTTCTGCCAATCATGCGAATGTTGCGACGGGATTGCCGAATGTTGTGGGAACTTAGGGCCGCCGCCTCGGCCCGTCAAGGGTTCCGGCGGGATCCGGTCCGACCGGTGGACCGGCTAGCATCCGTGCCGTACGGACAGCTGCAGCAGTGAAGTTCGCCCGACAGGGCAGGGCAGGAGGACCTCGTGACCAGAGCCGCGACGCTCGCCGAGATCGCGCAGGAGGCGGGGGTCTCGGCCCCGACTGTTTCGAAAGTCCTGAACGGACGGGCCGATGTCGCCCCGGCGACCAGGGAGCGGGTGGAGGAGCTGCTGCGCCGGCACGGCTACCGGCGGCGCGGCGGCGCCCGGACCAGCCCGCTGCTCGACCTGGTCTTCCACGAGCTGGAGAGCTCCTGGGCGACGGAGGTGATCCGCGGCGTCGAGAACGTGGCGCGCGAGGAGGGTCTGAGCATCGTGCTGTCGGAGTCCGCCGGGCGGCTGACGCCTGGTCAGTCGTGGGTGGACGGGGTGCTCGCCCGCCGGCCCACCGGCGTCCTGCTGGTGCTGTCCGGCCTGGACCGCTCCCAGCAGGAACAGCTGGCCGGCCGCGGTATCCCGTTCGTGGTGATGGACCCGGCCGGTGACCCCGGCCAAGGGGTGCCCGCCGTCGGTACCACCAACTGGGACGGTGGCCTGGCCGCCACCCGGCACCTGGTCGACCTCGGCCACCGCCGGATCGGGCTGATCGGCGGCCCGGGCCGGATGATGTGCAGCCGGGCGCGGGCCGACGGCTACCGGGCGGCCCTCGACATCGCGGGCATCGCGTACGACCCGGCACTCGTCCGGGAGGGCGACTTCCACCACGAGGCCGGCCACCGGATCGGGCTGGAACTGCTGAGCCTGCCCGACCGGCCGACCGCCGTGTTCGCCGGGAACGACCTCCAGGCCCTGGGGCTCTACGAGGCGGCCCGTGAGCTGGGGTTGCGCATCCCCGAGGACCTCAGCGTGGTCGGCTTCGACGACCTTCCGCTGGCCCGCTGGGTCGGCCCGCCGCTGACCACCGTCCGCCAACCGCTGACCGAGATGGCCGAGGTCGCAGCCCGTCTGGTGATCGACCTGGCCCGAGGCACCCGGCCCGGTGCCCTGCGGGTGGATCTGCAGCACCGCCCCACCGAGGAAGCCGTCCCTAACGGTTGACGGAGCGCCGGTCCGGCCCTAGGGTCACCGCTGGAATCGGCGGAGATACCGAAAGTTTCGATCGTTCGGGATCTCCATACCCTCGGCGTTCCACGCACCACCGCACGTCCATCTCTCTTTGCCACCCCCACAGAGAAGGGACCACGCCGGTGTCAGTCCGGACGCTCAACCTCACCCGCCCCAGGCGCGCCTTCGGCGCCGCCGCCATCACCACGATCGCCGCCCTGGCCGCCGTCACGCTGGTGCCGACCGGCCAGGCCGGCGCGGCGGGACCGGCCCTGCGCTCGCTCGCCGAGGCGAAGGGCATCTACTTCGGTACCGCCATCACCCAGGGCGACCTGAACAACCCCGCCCTCACCGCCGTCGCCGGAAGTCAGTTCGGCATGCTCACCCCCGGCAACGAGATGAAGTGGGACACCGTCGAACCCTCGCCGGGCAACTTCAACTTCGCCCCGGCCGACCGGCTCGTCGCCTTCGCCCAGACCAACTCGATGAAACTGCGCGGCCACACCCTGGTCTGGCACAGCCAACTCCCCTCCTGGGTCAGCAACTTGCCGACCAGCCAGGTGAAGGCCGCGATGCAGAACCACATCACCACCGAGGCCACCCACTACAAGGGCAAGCTCTACGCCTGGGACGTGGTGAACGAGCCCTTCAACGAGGACGGCAGCTTCCGTGCCGACGCCTTCTACAACGCCATGGGCAGCGGCTTCGTCGCCGAAGCGCTGCGCACCGCCCGGGCCGCCGACCCGGGTGCCAAGCTCTACCTGAACGACTACAACATCGAGGGCCTGAACGCGAAGAGCGATGCCATGTACAACCTGGCGAAGTCGCTCAAGGCCCAGGGCGTCCCGCTGGACGGCGTCGGCTTCCAGGCCCACTTCATCCTCGGCCAGGTCCCCTCCTCCCTGAAGGCCAATCTCCAGCGGTTCACCGCGCTCGGCGTCGAGGTCGCGATCACCGAGCTGGACGACCGCATCAAGCTCCCCGCGACCGGCGCCAACCTCGCCCAGCAGGCGAGCGACTACGCCTCCGTGATCAGCACCTGCCTGGCCGTCACCGGCTGTGTGGGCATCACCCAGTGGGGCGTCGGCGACGCGGACTCCTGGATCCCGGGCACCTTCCCCGGCGAGGGCGCCGGCACCATGTACGACAACAACTACCAGCCGAAGCCTGCCTGGACCGGCTCCGTCAACGCCCTCGGCGGCAGCACCACCAGCCCCTCGCCGAGCCCGAGCCCGACACCGACGCCCACCCCGACGCCGACCCCGAGCCCCACGCCGGGCGGCGCCGCCTGCAAGGTGACGGCCACGGCCAACGCCTGGAACACCGGCCTGACCACGGACATCACCGTCACCAACACCGGCTCGACCACGGTCAACGGCTGGGACTTGGTCTTCACCCTGCCCTCCGGTCAGACCGTGACCAACAGCTGGAACGCCGCCATCACCCCGGCCGCCGGCCAGGTCACCGCCAGGAACCTCAGCTACAACGGCACTCTTGCTCCCGGCGCCGCCACGTCGTTCGGCTACCAGGCCACCCACACCGGCAATGCCCAGCTCCCCGCCCAGTTCAGCCTCAACGGCCTTGCCTGCACCAAGTCCTGACGGTCCGTCACTACCCAGTGGTCCGCACCCCACCCCGGGGTGCGGACCCTCAGTGCGTCGGGGCGAAGCCTCCCCAGACGGCAGCGCCGTCCGAGGTCTCCATCCGGTAGCTGTCGCCCGTGGTGCTGCGGACACCGGTGGCGTGGTTGTACTGGCCGGCGAACATGTGCTGTCCGGCCGGCACGGTACGGCCTGGCTTGAGGACCCAGCGGTAGAGCAGCGCACCGCCGGACTCCTGAGCGGTGACGGTGAAGTCGTCGCTCGGCAGCGTCCGCCAGTTGCCGGTGTCCCGCACCCCGCCGGTCTGGGCGACCCGCAGCTCCACGGTGAGCGAGGTGAGCGGCCGGGTGGTCCTGAGGGTGATGTTGTTCTGGGCCCAGAAGACAGTGCTGTTGGCGCCCATCGAGCCCGCCGACCACAGTGGCCCGTTCTGGACCCGGCTGCTCGCCGACGGAGTCGGGTGCGAACTGCCGGGCGTGGTGGCCGGGGCCGGACTCGCGGCCGTCGGGCGAGCCGAAGGCGCCGGGGGAGAGGTGACCGTCGGGGACGGCGTGACGGGAGTGATGACGGGAGCGATGACGGGAGCCGGCGACGGAGTCCCGACGATGGCGGCAACGGCCAGGCCGCCGGTCGCCAGGATGCCCGCGGTGGCGAGGCCGGCCAGCGCGGCCTTGCGCCAAGACCGCCCGATCGTCCGGGCTCGGTGACGGACGACGGGGTCGGCCGCGCCGCGTTCCATCCGGGCCAACATCCGTGCGCGGTCGGGCTGGTGGGCCCCGGCGGCCTCATGCAGCTGCCGGGTGATGTCCTGTTTCACCGAGTCCTCCTCCCTGCCACCAGTGCTCCGGCCGCTCGTGCACCGAGCAGCCGTTCCAGCTCGGCCATCCCCTTCGAGGTCTGGCTCTTCACCGTACCGACCGATATCCCCAACGCCACAGCGGTGTCCTTCTCCGGCAGGTCGAAGGCGTGGCGCAGCACCACGCACGCCCGCTTGCGGTAGGGCAGCCGGGCCAGCGCCGTACGGACGTCCAGCACGGCCGCCACGTTCGGCCCGTCCAC
This sequence comes from Kitasatospora sp. Root107, assembly GCF_001424875.1. Lineage (GTDB taxonomy): Bacteria > Actinomycetota > Actinomycetes > Streptomycetales > Streptomycetaceae > Kitasatospora. The sequence goes on from NZ_LMCT01000028.1 coordinate 27,220, forward strand.
CCGCTCCGGGTGGCGGGACCAGAACAGCGCGACCCGGCGCCGCTCACGAACCGCACTCCGTATTCGCTCCCGCGCCATGTTGGCCACCACGCCGCGGGCGTAGGCGAGCGGGTGGTCCGCCGTACGGAGCCGGTCCCAGCGTTGCCACAGGGCGAGCAGGGCATCCGCGGCGAGGTCGTCGGCCGCGTCCGTCTCCCCGGTCAGGAGATGGGCGAGCCGGGCCAGTTCGGCGTAGTGGCGTTCGAAGAAGTCGTGGAACTCCGCGGACGCGTCATCGAGGAGCATCTCCCTCGGTCGCCCTCTCCCTGCAGTGTGCGCGTTAACAATCGGGTTGAGCGTAACAGTGCCCGTCAGGACAGATCGCCGTAGACCACGCCCCGGCCGTAACCGCCGAGGTAGACCCGGCCGTACACGTCGGGGTCGCCCGCGATGACGCTGATGACGCTGCCGCCGAACTGGTGCTGGTCGTCGTTGATCCGGACCCAGGCCTGCCCGCCGTCGATGGAGCGGAACAGGCCGGTGACGCCCTGCACCGTTCCGCTCAGGTAGAGGGCCTGGTGAGCGGCGCCCGGGGCCGCCTTGCCGAAGCCGATGCCGTCGGCCTTCTGTACGCCGGCCGACTTGGTGAAGCCCGCCCCGCCGTCGGTGGAGCGCAGGAGGCCCTTGTCCCCGCCGGCGATCCACAGGTCACCGGCGACCCCCGGGGTCGCCTTGAGGGTTCCGCCGCCCAGGCCGGTGGCTCGGGCGGTGAAGCTCCGGCCGCCGTCGGTGCTCGCGAACAGGGTGCCGCCGCTCAGGGCGTAGAAGGTGTTCGCCGTCGAACGGTCGGCCACCACGGCAGTGTCAACGGGCAGGCCGGAAGCGGCCGTCCAGGTCGAGCCGCGGTTGGTGGAGAGGTAGGGCCGTTGGCCGGCCGGAGTCCACATCACGGTGCCGCCGTCCGCCGAGACCGCCGCCGTCCCGCCACCGGCGCCGCCGACCGGGACCCCGGTGAAGGGGGTCCAGGCGGCTCCGCCGTCGGTCGACCAGGCGCCGTGCTGGGCGCCGCCGAGGCCGACCCGGACCATGAACCCGGGCTTCGCCTGGGCGAAGTCGATCCCGGTGGTGTTGGTGAACTGCGGTCCGGAGAGCGCCTGGGCGGGCACCTTGGTCAGGTCCTCGTGCCGGAACCCGCTGACGTCGCCGAGCGCACTGATCAGCGGGAGGCCCGGGGGCTTGGCCAGCCCGAGCACCGCGGTCTCCTCCAGGCCCTTGGCCGGGACCGTCCAGTGCGTCGGGCGCCCGCTGTCCGCCTCGGTCACGTCGCGGCTGCCCCACATCCCCGATCCGGTGCCGTACAGCACGCGCCCGGAGTCGAAGGGGTCGATCGCCATCGCACCCATCCAGTGTCCGATGCCGTTCCCCACGTACGGCGCCGCGGAGCTGTCCCGCACCGAGGTCGCGCCGAGCGCCTTCCAGGAGGCGCCGCCGTCGGTCGAGCGGTACAGCTCGTCCGAGGGCCACCAGCGGTCCAGGGTGGTGACCATCACCGTGGACGGGTGCTGTGGGTCGACCGCCATTCCGGCGAAGCCGTAACTGCCGCTGGACGGCGAGACGTTCTTCCACGCCCCGGAGGACGGCGTGTACTTCCACACCGAACCGGCCGTCACCCCGTTCGGGCCGGGCGCGTTGGTGTACGTCAGGTAGAGCGAGCCGTCGCCGGACAGCACGCCGTGCTGCGGCAGCTGCCCCGTGGGCTGGCCGTGCACGGCCTGCCAGCTGGCACCGTCGTCGGTGGAGCGGTACAGCGAGGTCGACCTGTCGGCCACGCCGACGTAGATCGTCCTGCTGCCGGACGGGCCGAAGGTCACGAAGGACAGGCCGACGCCGCTGCTCGCACCGTTCTTGACGGGGAAGCTGCCGACCTGACTCCACGTCACGCCGAAGTCGGTGCTGCGCCACAGCCCGTTCTTGCGGGTGCCCAGGTAGAGCCTGCTGTGGTCGGACGGGTCCACCATCAGCCGCTCGCCCATGGAGCGGCCGTCCTCGTTGCCGCCCAGCTTGAACGGCAGGTCGGTGCGCTGGAACGTCCTGCCCTGGTCGGTGGAGCGCAGGATCGCGCCGTTGCCCGCCCAGTCGTTGGTGTAGGTGCCGCTCGCGATGTACAGGCGGTTCGGGTCGACCGGGTCGGTGGCCAGGCTCTCGATCCCCAGCAGGTTCCAGTCGCCCCCGCCGATCCAGTCGGTCAGGGAGGTCCACTGCCCGGCGGCCGTGTCCCAGCGGTACGCGCCGCCGATGTCGGTCCGGGCGTACAGCAGGTCCTTGCGGGTGGGGTTGAAGACCAGACCGGTGACGAAGCCGCCACCGACGATCTGCGCGTTGTGCCAGGTGTACCCGCCCGCGCCGCCCGACTTCACCAGCTTCCACCGCTGATTGGTGCTGCCCTTGTCGGCGTACTGGACGAGAGGCACGCCGTCGCCGCTCGAGCCGCCCCACACGTCCAGTACCAGGCCGCTGCTCCGGGAGACGAACTTGACGGCCGCACCGCCGACGTTCTCCATCCTCCACTGCTGCGCGGCGGCCCCGCGGTCGGCCTGCTGTTCGACGGCGGCGGTCGAGGCGGTGGAAGCTCCCCGCACGCCGAGGACCTTGCCGCTGTTGCGGTTCACCAGCTCGTAGTAGCCACCCTCCACGAGCTTCAGCCGCCACTGCTGACTCGCGGCACCGGTCACCCGACTCTGCTGCCGGGCCCAGGCACCGTCCGCCGTGTCCGCCCCGGGCACGTCCAACACCTTGTCGCTGCGGACGGACACCAGCTCGTAGTAGGCATCGGGGTCCACCGTCGCGGCCTCCGAATCGGCCTGGACGAACAGCAGGTAGGGACCGAGGACGGCGGGCACGCCCAGCGCCAGACCGATCATCGTCCGGCGTCGGCGGTGGCGGCCACGCCTGGGTCGCTCGCCGTCGGCCGCGCCTGCGTGCCGGCTGTGTCCGCCCGCGGTGGGGTCCGTCTCGTTCATGGGCTGCTCCTTGCTCCGGCCGTTTTGTGGATCGCCCGTCAGTTGCCGCTGCTCCGCAGAAGGTTGCCGCCCGAGCCCGAACTTTTCGGGGCGCCTCCGTCCAGACCGGGGGCGGCCGCTGGCCGAGGGAGTGCAGGGACAGCGGCAGGGAGTCGTCACCCGCGAATGGGCCCCAGGATCTGCTGCTGCAGCAGTACTTGACGGCACACCGGGGCGGATTTACGTTCATCGCCGGCGCCTTGTGCGACGACGTGAACTGACGGGGTCCGGGACGGACCCGAGTCGGTCGTCGGTCGCGTCCGCCAATCCGGCATGGACAGTCGGGATTCCGTCGGCCTGCCGATGTTAGCGCTCACATCTTTCTGGACCCACCCACCGAGAGGTCACCATGCACCAGCAGCACAGCCCGCCACCACGCCGGCGATCGGCCGTACATCTGTTCGCGGTCGTCGCGACACTGCTTGCCGCGGTCCTGACGACGCCACAGCCGGCGTCCGCCGCAGCGGTGTCGGACGTCAACGGGTTCACCACGGGCAACGGTGCGATCACGTCGGTCGACCTGGCTGGAACGTGGAGCTTCACGCCGAAGGGCCGCTCGGCGACGTCGATCAACGTGCCCGGCGGCGGCTGGTACAAGCAGGGCTTCACCGACGTGAACGAGGCGACGTACTCGCGAACCGTGACCGTGCCGAACACGGGGCAGCCGCAGTCGGTGTGGATCGAGTTCGGCGCGGTGAACCATCAGGCGACGCTGTCGGTGGACGGGCAGGTGGTCGGCACCCAGACCACCTCCTTCACGCCGTCGAACTTCGACATATCCGCCTTCGCCGCCCCCGGCACCACCCACACGATCAGCGTGAACGTGAAGGGCCGCTACGCCCTGATGAACGGGAGCCAGACCCTGGTTCCCGACGCTGCCAACTGGTCCGAGGCGATCCCCCAGGGCATCTACCGCTCGGCGGCCCTGCGCGTGTATCCGGCGGTGTACGTCAGCGACTCGTTCGTCCGCACCTCGGTGACCAACCAGACCCTCACCTACGACGTGTCCGTGACGAACACCTCCGGCAGCTCGCGGTCGGTGACGCTGACCGGCGCGCTCGCCTCGGACAGCGGTGGGTCGTTCAACTACCCGGCGCTGCCCAGCCGTACGGTCACCGTGGCCGCCCACTCGACCGCCAAGGTGACGGTCGGCCCGGTGGCGTGGAACCTCGGCTCCGCCTCGTACTGGTGGCCGAACGTGCCCTACCGCGCCGGGTACCGCGCCCAGCTGCACAAGCTGTCCGTGCACGCTTCCACCGACGACGGCCGCACCAGCGACGCCGGATACCGGTTCGGGTTCCGGGAGACCACCCAGAACGGCGAGTACTACCACCTCAACGGCGTGCGGGTGAACTTCCGTGGTGACAGCCTGCAGGGCGCGGACTACGACCGGATCGACAACGGCGGCAAGGGCGACGCCTACGACACGCTGCCCGGCTTCCTCCCGCCCTCCACGGGCAACGGCGGCTGGCCGCAGGCGGTCGACAACTACCAGCGGCTCAACTACAACGTGGTCCGCATCCACCAGGAGCCGGGCAGCCCGTACATGCTCGACGTGGCCGACGAGATGGGCCTGATGGTCATCGACGAGACCGCGATCCGCGGCACCTGCAGCTGCCAGGACTTCGTCGCCGGGCACGACAACATGGTGAACCACGCCCGGGCGCTGACCCTGCGGGACCGCAACCACCCGGCGATCATCCGCTGGAGCCAGAGCAACGAGGCGGACCTCAGCACCTTCGACTCCGAGTCGTTCGAGAAGGACCTGTACGCGGCGATGAACGGCAACGACGGCACCCGGCCGGTCAGCGTCGACACCGCCTGGAACACCAACCCGTACCCCAACATGCTGAACGGCAACTTCGCCGTCTTCTCGCACTACGTCGACGGCATCGGCGCGTACGGCGAGGCGCTCCCCTCGCTGGCCGGCCGGCCCGAGGGTGAGGGCGAGTACGTCTGGAACAAGTCCAACACCAAGCAGGGCTTCGAGTGGTTCGCCACCGCAACGGCCGCCAAGCGCGCCAAGGATGCCAGCGACCTGCGCCCCTACACCCTGCTGTCCGGCTGGGCCGGCTTCGTACCCGGGGTGCGGAGCACCGACTTCGTCCCGGAGGAGGGCGGCCACCCCGTCTACGGCGAGGACAACCTCTCCGCCCCGTGGAGCAACCCGCAGATCCAGCGGATCCAGGCCGCGTTCAACCCGGTGGCCGCGATCGACCTGCCCTACTGGTCGGCCTCCGGCGTGTCGGACCAGGACGGCACCTTCCCGCTCCCGCGGGCGGTGGACACCTACTCCTACGGCAAGACGATCACCCGGAACGTCACCGTCTTCAACGACGGCTTCAGCGACACCTCCGTCGGCTTCACCTGGACGGCGCGACTCGACCGGCCCGACGGCGTGGTCATCGCGTCCGGAAACGAACCCCTCACCCGCGCCGGCCGGCGGCACCCGCGTCCACCTGGTCCTGTCGACCACGAAGTCGGGCAGCACCACGTTCACCGACTCGGTCGAGTACCTCAATCTGGGCAACGCGCCGACCAACGTGGACGACGCTGCCACCGCGGTGACCTACAACGGCACTTGGGGTCACGCGAGCGGCGAGACCGGCCCGTACGCCGGCACGAACTCCTACAGTGACGTCACGGGCGACACGGCGACGCTGAACTTCGTCGGCACCGGCGTCACGCTGCATGCCGTGACTGCGCCGAGCCACGGCATGGTGGGCATCTCCGTCGACGGCGGGGCCGAGGCGGTGGTCGACGAGTACTCGGCGGTGCGCACCAGCGACGCCCCGGTGTGGACCAGCCCCCGACTCGCCTCCGGCACGCACACGATCCGCGTGCGCGTCACCGGTACCCAGCGGGCCGCCGCGACGCACGACTGGGCCACCGTCGACCGCTTCGAGGTCGCCGACCAACCCGTGGCGGGCACGGACTACCGCATCGTCAACCGCTACAGCGGCAAGCCGCTCGCGGTGGCCGGCGGGGCGACCACGGACGGCGCGTCGATCGTCCAGAGGACGGACGGCGGCGCCTGGACCATCGACACCGCCCCCGGGGGCGCGTACACACTGAGGTACGTCAGCAGCGGCAAGGTGCTCGACGTCAACGGCTACTCCCAGACCGTCGGGCTCCAGCTCCAGCAGTGGACCTCCAGCAGCGGTACCAACCAGCAGTGGTACCTGCGACCGACCGGCGACGGGTACTTCACCGTCGTCAGCCACGACAGCGGGCTGGTGGCGGACGTGTACAACTGGGACAGCGGCGACAACGCCAAGGTCGTGCAGTACACCTCCGGCGGCGGCGCCAACCAGCAGTGGCAGCTGGTGCCGGCGTGATCCGTTCGCAGCCGTCAGCCGGATCCTGACGGCTGCGGAGATCCTGCAAATCCTGTGCGGTGCCGGGCAGATGACGCCCTGTCACGGGACGAAGTCCCCCGACCGTGGCGGAAAGGCCCGCCACCGAGCGCGGACAGCCGGTGGTTCCGGTTGCCCGCGCTCGGGGTCATGCCTTCTTCGGTGTCAACGTGACTGCAGGAGGCGTCAGTTGAGCGTCCACCTCTGGTTGTTCTGGCCGTTGCAGCTCCACAGGATCATCCTGGTGCCGTTGGCGGCCGCGCCGCCCTCGGCGTCGAGGCACAGGCCCGACGCGTTGTTGGTGACACTGCCGTTGGAGTTGACGGTCCACTTCTGGTTCGTGCCGTTGGTGCAGTCCCACAGGACGACCTTGGTGCCGTTCGCCGCGCTGCCCCCCTCCGCGTCCAGGCACTTGTTGCCGTAGACGACGAGCTCGCCCCGCGAGGTCCGGGTGAAGGTCTCGTTCCGGCCGCCGGAACAGTCCCACAGGATGGCCTGGCTGCCGTTGGCGACAGTGTTCATCGCGAAGTCGACACAGCGGTTGGCCGTGGCGGTCACCAGGGCGACGCCGTCGGTGCCGGGGATGTCCTGGACGCGGACGGCGTCGATGTCGGGCGCGGTGCTGCCCGGGACGGTGGCGAAGCGCACCGTGTTCGCGCTTCTGGCCAGGTGGGCGAGGACGGACACGGTCCGGTAGGTCGCGGCGGAGCCGGTGGGCGGGAAGGACACCTCGTACGCGTACTGGCCGTTGACCTGGATGGTGGCCTTGCGGGCGGAGCTGCCGCCGTTGGCGTAGCTGATGTCCACCAGCTTGGTGCCCGCCGCGCCGGCGGTGACGCCGGTGAAGGTCGGTGTGGTGGCGGTCGAGGTGTCCTCGAAGGTGGCGCCGGCCGCCTCGGTGCCGGAGACGGTCAGGAGCACCGCGTCGTTCGCCGGGACGGTGGTGGTGTAGCCGGTGGCGAACGATCCGGCGTCGGCGCGCGACCAGACGTTGCGCACCGAGGTGGTGGCCGTGGTCAGGCCGAGGTCGGCCCAGCGGACGGTCATCTGGGCGGAGGATCCGGTGCGGTTGAGCAGTAGTACGGCACGCTTGCCGGTTCCGGAGAGCACTTTGGAGTACACCTGGAGGTTCCTGGTGTCCTCGGCCACCTTGACGCCCTGCAGCCCGCGCGCGTCCTGGTCGATGGCGAGGACCTCGGGCTGGGTGAGGATGTCGCGGGTGGTGGTGCTCATCGTGGCCAGGTTGTTGCCCGTCAGCAGCGGTGCCCCGGATATCGCCCACAGGCTCATGTGAAGCCGGTTCTGAGCGGCGTTCAGGCCGTTCATCCCGACCATCATCATGTCGAGGTCGTTGGTGTAACCGGTGTGCTGCGCCGCCGGGTGGATTCCCTGGTCGAAGTTGGTGAGCATCTTGGCCGTGTCCGCGGTCTGGCCGTAGAAGATGATGTCGTTGCTGGTACGCCACAGGTCGCCGGTACCCGTTGCCCAGTTCCAGGTCAGGCCGGTTCCCCACTCGCAGACCGACAGGACGAGCCTGCGGCCGGTGACGGCGCTCGCGGCCTCGTGGGCGGCGTCGATCGCCTTGTACGTCGCCTCCTGGTTCAGCCCTTCCACCCGACCGCCACAGAAGTCGATCTTGACGTAGTCGAAGCCCCAGCGCTGGAAGGTCTCCAGGTCCTGCTGGTAGTGGCCCTCCATGCCGGTGTTGGGGGCGGCGGGCCGGGTGGTCGGGTAGTAGAAGCCACAGCCCTGCTTGCCCGCGTCGGTGTAGATGCCGGCCTTGAGGCCCTTGCCGTGGAGGTAGTCGGCGACGGCCTTCATGCCTCCTGGCCACAGACTCTCGCTCACAGCGATGTTGCCGCTCGCGTCGCGAGCGCCCTGCCACCAGCCGTCGTCGAGGTTGATGTAGTTGTACCCGGCGGCAGCCATGCCCGAGGAGACCATGGCGTCGGCCTGCTGCTTGATGACGTTGAAATCGATACTGCTGGCGAAGGTGTTCCAGGAGGCCCAGCCGAGCGGCGGCGGGGTGACACCGATCTGGGTGGTGCTGACGGCCGCCGGCTCCGAGTGCAGCGGCACCGGCGACGGCCTGCCGCCGATGGCGGCCAGCCCGGCCAGGGCGAGTACGAGCGTGAGGAACTGCGCGGCGATCCGACGGGTCCAGCTCGGTTTTGCGGTGTGCGACATACGGCTCCCTGGTGGCGAACTTCTCAACGAAAAAATGACGGACGGTCAGCGCACGCATGACCGGGGGACCGGGTGGGTTCCGACGACCCGGCCGGGAGCGCCCCGAGGCACCCCCGGCCGGGCGAGGACCGGCGCGCGACCCTCGGCGCGCGCCGATCACTATCTAGTGCCGCCCCCGGCACTAGTTCGGAGGCCGGTCAGGTGCGGGTCCAGCGCTGGTTGTCGCCGCCGTTGCAGGTCCAGATGGCGAGCTTGCTGCCGTTCGCCGTGGCCTTGGCGGTGACGTCCAGGCACTTGCCCGCGCCGACCGCGGCGATGGTGCCGTCGGCGTTGAGCCGCCACTGCTGGTTGGACTGCCCGCTGCAGTCCCAGATGATCACGCTCGTGCCGTCCGTGGTGCCCCGGCCGTTCACGTCCAGGCACTTGTTCCCGTACACCCGCAGCTCACCGGCGGCCGTCACGGTCCACTGCTGGTTGGACTGCCCGCTGCAGTCCCAGATCTGCGCCTGCGCACCGTTGGTCTGCGAGGCACCCGTGACGTCCAGGCACCGGCCCGAAGCGACACCCTTGATCGCACTGCCGCCGGCCGGGGTGGTGGCGTTCAGAGTGTCCAGGACGGCGTAGTAGGCAGGCTTCTTCCCGTAGTTGCCGTCGAGGAGGAGGGGCGTGTCGGAGGCGCGCCAGGAGTACTTGTCGGTGACGCCCCAGGTGGTCGTGCCGGTGCAGCGGGCGACCGCCATGCAGGCTCGGGTGACGGCGCGGTAGGCGTCGGCCTGGGCGGTTCCCGAGCCGGAGATGTCGAGTTCGGTGATCTGCACGTCGACGCCGAGGGCGGCGAACTGGGCAAGGTTCTGCTGGTAGTTGCCCGGCACCTGGCCGAAGTGCGACTGGAGACCGACGCAGTCGATCGGGACGCCGCGCGCCTTGAAGTCGCGGACCATGTTGTAGACGCCCTGGGTCTTGGCCGCGGTGGCGTCGTCGATGTTGTAGTCGTTGTAGCAGAGCTTGGCGCCGGGGTCCGCCGCCCGGGCGGCGCGGAACGCCTCCTCGATGAAGCCGTTGCCGAGCTTCTGCTGGAAGACCGAGGTGCGCAGGCTGCCGACGGGGCCGCCGTCGGTGAACGCCTCGTTGACCACGTCCCAGGCGTAGATCTTGCCCTTGTAACGGCCCGCCACGTTGGCGATGTGGTTGTTCATCGCCGACCGGACGTCGGTGGCGTTGCTCAGGTTCTGTACCCAGGAGGGGAGTTGGGAGTGCCACACCAGCGTGTGGCCACGCACCTTCATGCCCTTGCTGACGGCGTGGTTGACGATCTGGTCGGCGCCGCCGTAGGTGAAGGAGTTGCGGGACGGCTCGGTGGCGTCCCACTTCATCTCGTTCTCCGGGGTCACGGCGTTGAACTCCTGGTCCAGGGCCGCGACATAGGCCGCCTCGCCGAGCCGGCCCGCCGCCACGGCGGCGCCGTAGTACCGGCCGCTCTGGGCGGCGGCACCGCCCAGGGTGCCGGCGGCCGCAGCCGCGACGGGGACGGTGGTCGCGGTGACGGCGACTGTGAGGCCCAGGACGCCGGTGGCGAGTAGGGCACCGATCTTGCGGGAGGGAACGTTTGGTACGCGCATGGCTGCGCCTCCGTTGTTCGGATCACGGGGTGGGGGCCACGAAGGGAACCTTCGTGGGGTCGAGATCACGATCCGCCGCCAGATCGCCGTGGGGCGCGGGGTGGCCTGCCGCCGTCACCACCGGGCACGGCAGGGGCGCCTCCGGACCATAGAGTGGAGAGCAGTTGAGGGCACGTCAAGGTGTTCCCGCGTGGCCACAAGCGGCCACCACGGCGGTCGTTGAACTTTTTACCGAGGCGGCCCAGGTCAGAGCCGCGCGGCCCGGCGGGTGGACTTTCCTCTCGGTGACGGCTCCCTTGACGAGCGTTCGGGCGCCGTGCTTTTCTCCGGACGTCACCACCAACCTCCCCAAGCCGCAGGGGAGTTGTCAGACATCAGATTGTTAGCGCTCACATCTCACGCACCTGTTCCGGGCCTTCGCCTCTGTGGTGCCGGTCCGGATTCACGTTCCCCCACCCGCAGGGGCGCCCCCATGCCGTTGCACGGGCGCCCCTGCCTGAATGTGATCAGAGGAGACAACATGACGGGTACCGGCAGGGCCTCACGGTCTTGCCCCGACGGCACGAACCGTCGGCGGGCCCCAGGGTCGGGGCCCGCCGACGGTCGGCAGGGTGGTGCGGGCTTTCTACCTGTCGTCGCGATCGGCCGGTGGCGACGGCGCGACTCGACGCCGGGTCAGATGAAGCGCCACAGGTGGTCGTTGGTGCCGTTGTCGTCCCAGAGGACGGCCTGGGCGCCGTTGGCGGTGGAGGCGCCGGAGACGCCGAGGACGCGGCCGCTGTTGGCGCACTGGATCCTGAAGGTGTCGCCGCCGCCGTGGCGCAGGCGCCACCGGTGGTCGGCGGTGCCGTTGTCCGCCCACTGGACGATCCGGGCGCCGTTGGCGGTGCCGCCGTTCTCCACGGCGAGGACCTTGCCGCTGTTGGAGTTGCGCAGGCGCAGGTAGCCGCCGGTGTCGAGGACGGCCGTCCAGAGGTGGTCGGCGGTGCCGTTGTCGTCCCACTGGACGGCGAGGCCCCCGTCGGCGGTGGACATGGACTGCACGCCGAGCACCCGCCCGCTGGCGACGTTCTGGATGCGCCTGGCACCGTCGGGGGCGAACTGCCACTGGCCGGAGAGGGCGCCGCTGTCGGGCACCTGTACGGCTGCGGCGCCCTGGGCGGTGGAGCCGCCCGCGATGCCGAGCAGCTTGGCGGTGTGGACGTTCTGGAGCTTGTGGTAGCCGTTGCCGGCGTCGACGACGGTCCACCGGTGGTCGGCGGTGCCGCTGTCGGCCCACTGGAGGATCGGGGCGTTGTCGGCGTCGGACATGTCCTTCACGCCGAGCACCTTGCCGCTGTTGAGGTTGCGCAGCCGCAGTGCGGTGCCGTCGACGATGAGCGCCCAGTTGTGGTCGGCGGTGCCGGTGTCGGCCCACTGCAGGGCGAGGCCGCCGTCGGCGGTGGACATGTTCTGGATGCCGAGGACGAGTCCGCTGGCTGCGTTGACGAGACGGAAGCCCGTGGTGTCGGTCCGCCAGTAGACGTTGTAGTTGAAGCCCTGGGCGTCGTGGAAGGGGCCGAGGTTGACGGTCGCTCCGTTGGCAGTGGCCGTGAAAGCGAGTGCGGTGCTGCTGGTCCGGGTGACCGAGGAGGGGACCAGGGCCGGGAGGGCGGACAGCGCGGTGCTGCCGTAGTTGCCGGCCAGCACGGCGGGGCCGTAGGTGATCGCCGCGACACCGGGGTTGTCGTTGGCGGCCTGGAGGGCCACCCGCATGGGGAGCTTCACGGTGACGGTGTCGCCGGAGGTCCAGGACCGGGTGAGGGTGGCGTAGGTGCCCGGGGTGGCCACGACGCTCTGGGCGACGCCGTTGACGCTGACGGTGGCGCCCGAGGTCCAGGCGGGGATGCGGACGCGGATCGACCAGGTCCCGCCGACGCTGCCGGTGAACTTGAGCGTCGTGGTGTCCTCGGCCGGGTACGCGGTGGTCTGGGTGACCGTGATGCCTCGCTGGGTCCAGTCCAGGACCGAGGGGAGGAACAGGTTCACCGTGAGGGTGGTGCCGTCGTGGAAGTAGATCGAGTCCATCAGCTTGGTGTTGGACTCGACGCCCGTCCCCTGGCAGCACCAGAAGGTGCCGTAGTCGGTGCTCCAGGTGCCGCCGCCCCAGGCCGGGCCCTTGCCGCGGCGGCCGCCCGGGTTGAGGGAACTGAAGTAGGTGATGTGTCCGTGCGGATCGGCCGGGTTCTGGGCGCCGATGACGTGGTTGAGCAGCGCCTTCTCGTAGAAGTCGAAGTATGAGGCCCGGTCGGGGTTCAGCTGCCACAGTTCCCGGGTCAGCTTGAGCATGTTGTAGGAGTTGCAGAGCTCGCAGGTGTCGTCGTTGAGGTAGCCGGAGATCGCGTTCGCGGCTCGGAAGTGCTCCGCCTGGCTGTTGCCGCCGATGGCGTAAGTATGCGCGCCAGTGGTGATCGCCCAGGCGTTGGTGGCGATGTCGCGGTAGCGGGTCGTCCCGGTGGCCTTGTACTCGCGGACGGCTCCGATCCACTTGGGCACCTGCGTGTTGGCATGTATACCGTTGAGTTGGTCCAGGTTCGCGGCGAGGGGGTCGAAGACCGCGGCGTGGTCGAACCGCTGAGCGGTGGTCAGCCAGCGTGCGTCGCCGGTCTGTTGGTAGAGATCGGCCAGCACTTCGTTCATGCCGCCGAACTCGGTGCCCATCAAGGACTGCATCGTGCTGTAGCTGAGCGCGGCGGTGCGTCGGTCGACCCAGCCGGCGAGCGCGAGGAGCACGTCGCGGGCCTGCGTGCTGCCCATGAGGCGCCACACGTCGAGCAGACCGGCCATGGTCTTGTGGATGCAGTAGTACGGGACGTTGCCGTTGCTCAGCTTGCCCGCTTCGAGGTTGGCGAAGTCGGCCTCGGGGAAGCCCGAGAGGTAGCCGGCCGAGAAGCCCGCGGTGGCGTTGTTGGCCTGGCACTTGGCGAGTTCGGCCACCATCTGGTTGGCCTTGTCGCGGCAGGTGGTGTCGCCGAGTGCGGTGGCGGCCTGGGCCCACGCCGTGAGGAAGTGGCCCTGCACGTGGGTGCGGAAGGGGAACGCCGGGTCGTCCCAACCTCCGGTCGGGGCTGCGGCGTTGGTGGAGAGCCGGTGGTTGGCGCGGAAGTTGTACAGCAGGCGGTCGACGTCGACGAAGCGGAGGTAGGCCAGGGTGCGGTTCTGGTTGTCGAGCCATCGGCTGCTGGTGAGCCGGACCTGACCCAGGTCGAACGGGAACGTCGACACTCCGACATCGGACCTGACCGGGGATGTCTCCGCCGCGGCGGAGACGGAGCCGAGGACGGGGCCGGCTGCGGCGGCTGCGGCCGCCACGCCGGTCGCCTTGATCATGGTGCGGCGGCTGAAGGGGTGAGCCGGCATGGCGAACTCCATGGTCCGTGAGAGAAGAAGTCGGGGATGGGGATCAGTGGGCAGCGCAGCAGGCACTGCCCGGCGGTGCGGGCGATCGCGTCACGTTCGCTGCGTCCCCGGCCATCATGTCCTGCGGGGGACGGGGTCGGTGGTGACAGGCGCCGGGGGTACGGCGGCCAAGGGATCCGCGCACGAGGGGTGTTGGGCTCTGCGTGGGCGTGCGTCGCCGGCTGCGGCGCCCGTCTGTTGCACGAGTGTTAACGCTCACAATTGACGTGTCAATAGTTTCGACAGCGTTACGCCCTCCGTTGCAGGGACAGCGTTCGGGAGCGCGGCTGAAGGGTTCAGGGTTTGTCGGGGCTGATCGCCTTGGCCACTTCGCTCAGATCGTTGTTCAACTGGTGATCGCGCCCGGGCAGCCGATGCACCTGCGCCTGTGGAATCACGCGGGCATAGAGGTCGGCATGTGACGGTGGTGCCGTGTCGTCCTCAAGTCCGTGGAAGACGTGCACCCGCGCGCCGTGCGGCAGTCTCGCGCCGAGGTCGCCGGGCAGCTCGAACTCGTCGCCTGGCCAACCACCCTGACCGACGAACGGGGCGGCAATCAGCACGATCGCCGCAAGCCTGCGCTCCGGCAACTGCTCGGCCAGTGCATGGACGAGGATCGTCCCGCCCACCGAATGGCCTGCCACGACCGCGCCGTCCTCCAGGTCCGCCAGCTCGGACCGGATCGCCGGGCCCCACCGGGCGTAACTCGGGTCGCCCTCGTCGGGCATCCGCGGGTAGCGGACCTCGTGCTCGTCCCCGAGGGCTCGCCTCAGGCTGTCGACCAGCTTGTCGTCCCATTCGTCGTGCGCGCCCGTGCCGCCGCCCTGGATGAACAAGATCTGCCGAGTCCCTGCCATGGCGATCGTCCTTCGCACCCTCGTAACGGCCGACCTGATACCCGCCGCCGGCCAGTGCCAACCCTGGCGGGCGGGGGCCGATCCGGGCTCGCAGGATGGAGGCATGGCCATCATCCCACCGTCACGCACCCGCTCCGCGGCTGTCGCAGCTCTCCTGGCAGCTGCCCTGAGTATCGTGCCGGGCGGCCCCGCCCATGCCTTCACCGGTGACAACCACGAGGACATCACCCGGGCCGCACTGCCCTGGGAGCCCATCACGCTGACCGCGATGGCCGATGCCCGCGACGGGGCGATCAACGCCGATGACCGCCGCCCCTATTTCGACCTGGGACCCCTGCACTGCGACAACGCCGACTACCTCGACCCCCGCTACGCCGCCGACTACCCGCGTACCCGGGACGAGGCCACCACGGAGCTTCTCGCCTGCATCCGTACCTCCGTGGCCCGCTTCCGCAATGCGGTCCGGGCCGCCGACGGCCTCGTCGGTGCCGACGGCACGGTGCGCGCCGACCAGAGCGACCTTTCCTCCCCCTGCACGTGGGACGAGAAGCCCGGGCCGGCCAAATGCGCCGTCCTGGAACAGCTCGGCCGCGGCTGGCACCCGATCGAGGACTTCTACTCGCACTCCAACTGGAGCGACCGGCCCGCCTTCGGACCGATCGGCCTCGGCAACCCGCCCGGCCTGGGGCGGGCGTACGGACCTCGTGCCGTTCCTCGACATCCGCCACTACAGCGCCATGAAGGACGCCGACTGGACCCGCGACGCGCGGGAGCGGATCCCTGCGGACCTCACCACCGGCTGCTACCCCGACATCGACTCCACCGGCGTCAAACCCGCCGACTGCGACGGCCGCGTCGCCCACAACGGCACCCTGAACAAGGACACGGCCGCCTCCCCGCGCGCGAGGACGGGCGACAACTTCCGCCGCGCGACGGCCGGGGCCGGCGCCGAGCTCACCCGTCAGTGGAACGACTTCAAGGCCGAGCTGCTCACGACGTACCCCGATCACCGGCGCGGCGCACAGATGATCTGCGCGCTCGCCCACGACGACCCGGCCGCCGCCTGCCCCTGACCTGCCGGGGAGCTCAGGCGGTGAGCTCGTACAGACTCCTGCCCACGGTCCACAGGCCGAGGACGAGGCAGGTGACGACGATCGCCTGTTCCTTGTGACGTTCCAGCCATGCGCGCAGGTCCGCCAGGGCCTGCTGTGCCCTCTGCGGCGCGAACACCATGTACAGCTCCATGGTCAGCAGGCTGGAAGTGGCCAGGACGCAGAAGGCCAGGAGCGCCAGGAACGATTGAGCGTGGGCGAGGTCGGCCGTCACCACCGTGGTGGCGGCGACGCCGACCATTCCCCAGGGCTGGAGGAGCACGGCGAGCGAGGCCGCGGACCAGACCGTGATGTTGTCCATCCTGGAGCTCTTCGGGCTCTTGGATGCCACCGGCTTCTCATCCGCCGCGCTGTTGTGGGCAGCGGTTCTACGTCGCTGACGCCGCTTGCGCTCGCTGTACACGATCAGTCCGAGCCCGAGCGCCAGCTTGACCACGAGGACGGAGGTGGAGGTAGGGGAGCGCGGAGGGGGCGGCTGCCCGTCGGTGAGGAGCAGCACGATGGCGATCACCGCTACCAGGCACGTGAGCCAGGCGAGGATGAACGCCAGCCCCTTCCGCAGCCCGAGGGGGGCCGACACGACCACGACGAATGCTGCGATCGGCAACGGGTACAGCGTGATGACCAGGCCGATGAAGAGCAGGTCGAGCACCATTGCAACGCACCTCACAACCGCTCGGCGGTTTCCGCTGCCACGCTTCCTGGCTCCGGCTTATGCGAGAACCTTGGCCTTGGCCTGCTCGAACTCGGCAGCCGTGATGTCGCCCTTGTTCTTGAGCTCGGCGAGCCGGGCTAGCTCCTCCGCCGGACTGCCGCCTCCGGCGGTCTGCTGCACGTAGGAGCGGAACTCCCGCTCGTTGCGCTGGACCCGGGCCAGCTCGCGTTCACCCATCCCACGCCCGCGGGCGATCAGGTACACGAACACCCCGAGGAAGGGCAGGAGGATGACGAAGATGGTCCACCCCGCCTTGCCCCAGCCGCCCAGGTCATCGTCGCGGAAGATGTCGCCGATGATCCGGAAGAGCAACATGAACCAGAGCACCCATAGGAAGAGCATCAGCATGGTCCAGAACATGTTCAGGAGCGGGTAATCCACCGCCAGGTTCATCATCGACTCGTTCATGACGCGCCTCCGTGTTCGTCTGTGGGCACTGGCATCGATCGCGGCGCCGGGAATCCCGCAGCAGTTCCCAGGCCCGCGTCACGCGGTTGGGCTGATCAGGTGTGCAGTCGACTGTTGGAACCGTCGTGGTCCCCGGCGGCCAGGTATCGGAAGGAGTGGGTGCGATCATGCCCATCCTCGGTTGAGCGGCCGCGGGTCGCACCCCGACCTACCGTCGGCTTCACCCACCTGCCACGTTCGCAAATCGAGCGACCGGTGACTCAGTGTTCCGGCATGGGCCAGAGGAATCCGTCAGGGTGGCCTGCGATCGTCCCGCTCTCCGGCGCGTCGCCTGACACTGCGCCAGGTGCCGCCGGACGGGCTCGGGCTCGGGCTCGGGCTGGTGCTGGGTGAGGCGCTGGGTGTGGTGGTGGGTGGGGTCGCTCCNGTCCGTCGTTCCGGAGTCCAGTGGTGCAGCCGGCGGTTCCGGCCGGGTTCAGCAGGTGCCGTTGTCGGCCCAGACGCCCCACTGGCCGCTGAGGGTCGGGTCCTCGTTCAGGGTCCACCACTTGTTGGTCCAGTAGTGGCCCTTCCAGGAGACCTTGGTGCCCGCGGTGGCGTAGGTGGTGGTCGCGCTCCAGCTCGGCGCGGCCGAGCAGGTGCCGCCGGACGGGCTCGGGCTCGGGCTCGGGCTGGTGCTGGGTGAGGCGCTGGGTGTGGTGGTGGGTGGGGTCGCTCCGGCGAACTTCACCGTGAACTTGGTGAAGTCCCAGTCGTTCTGCACGACGCTGGAGCAGGCGCCGGACAGGCCAGGGTCCACGGTGCCGGCGCACTGGCGGTCGCGGTTGACGGACCAGTAGGTGTAGCGGGCCAGTTTGTGGGCGGTCGCGAAGTCCAGCACGGTCTGGAAGTCGGCCTGCCGGAAGTACTCGGCGGCGTCGGTGCGGCCGTTCATCAGCGAGACGCCCTCGTGGGCGTACGCGGTGGTCTCGTTCCAGCCGAAGGTGCTCTGCAGGATGCCGTTGAACTTCACCAGTGCGTCGGTCTGCGCCGCCGCACCGTTGAAGCCGCCGTCGAACGGCATGATCGAGTAGTTGTCGGGAGTGAAGCCCTGGGACTTCGCCTCCAGCAGCATCTGGGTGCCGAACCAGCCGGTGCCGGCACCGGTGCCCGCGGTGGTGATGGAGATGTACATGCCCGGGTTGTTCTGCTGCAGGATCCGGGCCGCGCCGATCTCGTTGTGGATCGCGGCGGTGTTCTCGTACTCCGGCTCCTCGAGGTCGAAGTCGATCGCCTTGAGGCCGTACTTGGTCACGACCTTCTGGTACGCGGCGGCGGTCGCCTCCGGGGTGCCACAGGTCTGGCCGAGCTTGGTGCCGCCGTAGCCGCCCACCGACACCGAGACGTCGCCGCCCTTGTTGCGGATGGTCTGGATCACGGACGGCATGGTGGTGTCGGAGTCGATCGAGGACGTCCCGCCCCAGGCCGGACTGCAGCTGCTGCCCTGGGCCAGGATGAACGCCAGCTGGAACGCCTTCTGGCCGGTCGCGTCCATCACGGCGGCGGCGTTCGGCGGGCTGTTGTCCTCGGGCATCAGGTACGGCGCGGAGGCGTACCAGTTGGAGCCGATCCCGGCGGCGGCGTTGGCCGTACCAGTCGCGGTAACGGCGGTGATCCCGCCGGCCAGCAAGCCGAACACGGACAGGGCGACCGCGACGGCCCGGCGCGGACGGCGGCGGAGCGCGGGGGAGTCGGGCGGGCCGGATGCAGGGGTGTGTGGGGGAAGTGCGCGTTCCATCGGGAACCTCTCCAGGAGGCGGCGAGGACGGCGGCCCGGATGCGCGGAACTGACGTGGGGGTGCGCGGCCGGGTCAACGGTCGGCTACCAAGCCGAAGTTGACGTAACTGCCACTGGTATAGACCTATGCCGGGACGCCGTCAACCCTTGGTGCGCGGGCGCAGCCGGGCGGTACGCGAGTCGATAAAGGGCAGGTCAATTGGGGGTCAAGGGGCGGCCGTACGCCTCGAATTGACGGCCCGTCGGCCTTTCCGGGTGGCCCCGAAGGGCCCGGCAGACCTGTGCCTGGATCAGTGGGTGGCGTTGGTGGCGGCGTTGACGAGTTGGAGGACGGCTTCGCCCAGGGGAGTAGCGGCGATCAGGATGCCGAGAGTGGCGGCACTGAGCACGGTCACCGTCTCGTCGTTGCGGGAGCGGGCCTCGGTACGCCGCCGAAGGCGGAGGAAGATGATGACCGCCAGCAGTGCGGTCGCGCTGATCGTGTAGTGCATTCCCCACCCCAGGTCACCGTGCGAAGACTCTGGGTGAGCATGGCAGGGAGCCGGCCCGGTGCGGGGCCGCTTCGACAAACCAGCCCCGCCAGGGTGGGTGGTTCGGCCGCCGACCATCGTGATCCGGTCAACCCGGCCACAACGGCAGGAGCAAGCTCGCCGTTCCAGGGCCGTTGAACCAGGCCTGAACCTACGATCACGGGCACACGTGCATCGAGGGGGACACCGTGGCGCGCAGACCTGCACGACGCCGCCGCACCGCGGCCCGCCGGGCCCGGCAAGCCCGTGACGACAAGACGCTGCTGGGTGGTCTCGCCCTCGGCGGCAGCATCCTGGTAGTCCTCGCGGTGACCTGGCTCGCCCACCACCTGCTGCTCCTGCTCACGCTGCTGGCCCTCGCCCTGGCCGTCACCGGCGCGGTGATCCGACGGCGGCAGTTGGCAGACCGCCGGGCCTTCGAGGCGCACGCCGCCCAGCTTCGGCACATCGGCCCGTTTCTCACCATGAGCCCCAAGGACTTCGAGCACGCACTCGCGGTGCTGTGCCGCCGGGACGGCTGCACGAAGGTCACCGTCGTCGGCGGGGCCGGCGACCTGGCCGCCGATGTCCTCGCCACCACCCCGAACGGCAGACGGATCCTCATCCAGGCCAAGCGCTACGGACCGCGCACCTTCGTGGGCTCGCAGGACGTGCAGAAGGTGAACGGCACCTACCGTGACGTCCACCGCTGCGACCTTGCCGTCGTCGTCACCACCAGTACCTTCACCAAGGCCGCCGCCGCCTTCTGCCAACAGGTCGGCATCCGCGCCGTCGACCAGCGCGCCCTCGCCCTCTGGGCGGAAGGTGCCGGCAAGCCACCCTGGAACTGACACCTGACCGGTACGCGTGATCCTGCGGCTCGCGACACCCTGGCCTCTGGTGATGCGTCAGCTCCCGGCCCACCGTCACGGTCCGGGGCCACGGCGGGAGATGACTGATCTCCCAGCAGAAGACGGCGGGTTCCTGGTGGCAGACGGCGCAGGACATGGGGCGAGTGCTGGGCGAGGACCACACCGGCGCGCTTATCGCTCGCCACAACCTCGCTACGCCTACCGGGTGGCGGGGGACCTGGGCAGGGCCATCCCGCTGTTCGAGCAGACCTTGGATGACACGGTGCGGATTCTCGGGGAGAGCCACCCCCTTGCGCAGGTCGTGGCAGCGAACCTGGCCGCAGCAGTGGAAGCGCGCGGGGGCGGTGGGTCGCTCACGCAGAGCTGACTCTCCGCCCGGGCGCCAGGTGGCCTGTCGGCCCGGATCTGTCATGCATTCAGCACGGGCGTGCTCAGCCGCGGGCGGTGAGCGCAGGTCGACCAGGCGCGGTTCGGTGGCCTGCTCGGCGGGCACCGACCAGAGTGGGCAAACCGGGATGGTGGTGCGGTCGTAGTCGCTGCTGACCAGGGCCTTGCAGAGGTGGTGGTAGGCCGCGCACCCGCTACCGCAGGGGTACGGGCAGTTGGCCTTTCACCCATGCCGGTTCGGGGCCGTCCCACCGCCGTTGCGGGATCCCAGAGGTGGAGCGCTACTCGTCTTCGTCGTCGTAGGGCGGGATGGTCCATCGCATTACTGTCTCGCCGGCCTCGTCGGCTTCGAGAGTGACGGGATACACCTGGCCGGCGTCCCGTTCGCCTCGGTGCCTCATCGAGTGGTCGCCTTGGTCCCATTCGATGCCGAGTACCTGGTGGCCGCCAACCTCGATCGCTCCGACGCGGAGCGGATGGGACCACCCGGCCCGCCGAAAACGGTGGAAGTCGGTGTGCTTGTCGATCGAGACCATGAGGCCCTTGCCGTGGAGGTGGTCGCACCAAGCGGTTAGTTCGGCTGCGCGGGCAGCCGCCTCGGCCACCGGGAGGTCGAGCCAGCCGTGCGGCCCGACCTCGTCGTACTGCGGGATTCGCTCGCCGCCGAAGAGCGCGTGCGCGTCGTCCGCGTGCAGGCCCCAGTAGAAGACATCGGCGAGCCCGTCGGCCGACTCGGCGTCCATTCCCGTCCACGCGTCCAGTCCCACGGCGTCGCCGACGACCATGCCGCACCGGTCAACGGGCAGATCCCCGAGCCTCACCGGCAGCGACCGGTCCAAGGTGTCGGGCCAGGGCAGACCGAGCTCGATCTCCAACATCGCGATCGCCGACTCATCGTCGAACGGGGACGGCGAGGTGCTTGCCCTCACCCTCAACGGCCGATTGTCGGCGGCAGGCACCGCGACCGCCTCACAGAGCCAGTCCCGGAGATGGCCACCTCCAGAGGCCGCGGCTGCCCTGGCACGGTCTGACAGCGGTTGCCCCAACTCCCGCCAGTAGTCAATCCATCCGGCCTTGCCCAGCACCAGCACACCGGAGGGCACAGTGACCGTTCCAAGGTCGACAAACGTCGCAGCCATGCGCCGATTGTGCCTGCCCCCTACGACACGGTGAGGTCGCCGAGCTGTCGAACTTCCCGGTGCCCCGCTGTGCGAAGTCGACCTGAAGCAAGGGCGTGTGGGTGGGGCGGCGGCGGAGCCAAGACGGGGACGGCTAGTCTCGGCGTCATGTCGGCCAAGAACGGTTTCACCTGCACGTGCTGCGGTGAGCATCACGCAGAGATCCCCCTCAACTTCTCCAGCCCCGCTCCCGCGTACTGGCTGCCCGAGATGGGTGGCGACTCCAAGAGCGTGCTGTCCCCGGACCAGTGCGTGATCCAGGACGAGTCATTCTTCGTCCAAGGACTCATCGAGATACCGGTCATCGGCTCGGACGACGTCTTCTCATGGGGCGTGTGGGTGTCACTGAGCCGGCCGAACTTCGACCGGGCGAGCGACCTGTGGGAGACGGCCGGCCGTGAGACCGAGCCGCCCTACTTCGGTTGGCTGTCGACGGAACTGTTCCTGTACTCACCCTCGACGATCAACCTCAAGACGATGCTCCACACGCGCCCGGTGGGTGAGCGCCCGTTCATCGAACTGGAGCCGACCGACCATCCGCTCGCGGTCGAGCAACGGACGGGCATCACGATGGAACGAGTGCAGCAGATCGCCGAAGCAGTTCTGCACCCCGAGAACTGACGCCGCGACAGGTTTGCGGAACGGCCGCCGGGGCTGTCAGATCTCAGGATTACCATCCGGCCGCATGGACCCTGAACTGCTCTTCTCAGTCGGCACCTTCCTCCAGCCAGGTCGGATGATCACCTCGGATGAGGGCGACGGAGATCGGCAGCCCCGCTGGCTGAGCGACGGACCGGCTGCCGCGGGACTGTGGGCGCGCATGCGCGCCGAACACGCCCGCACAGGCCTGTGGCCTCTGCTGCTCGACTCCAGGGATCCTCTCGACAGCGAGTCCAGCCCTTGGGGGACGGGAGAACTCTTCCCGGAACGGATGTCCTCGCCCGACATCCACGACCCGGCCGAACTCCTCGCTAAATGGTGGAAGGACTACACCACTCTTGACGAAGACGACGACATGCTTTCGACGGAAGAACGCCAGGCGGTAACCGCACCCTTCGGCCGGCTCTGGCCCGGACTTGCGCCCGCTCCCCGGTCACCTCTGGACCCGGACGCGATGGCCGCCGAGTACGCGGAACACTTCGCTTCCCGTCGGCCGCAGTCACGGCTGGGACTCGTCGCGGCCGAAACGGGCTCCGAGGCGCTCACCGCCGCGGGTTGGGACGGGCCGCTCAACTACGACAACGACACCGCCAAGTTCTCCGCCGTCGTGCGCGGTTGGGAGCAGCGCTTCGGCGCCCGCGTGGTCGCCATCGGCCCAGCAACCCTCCACCTGAGCGTCGCCGCGCCTCCGACAACGGCAGAGGAAGCTCTGCTGGTGGCGGCCGAGCACTTCGCCTTCTGCCCGGACAACATCTGGCAGAGCAACCACCCGCACCTCCTGGCCACGTACGCCGAGAGGCTGATCGGTACCCACTACTGGGAGTTCTGGTGGGACTGACCCACGCGAGCCCGGACATGGTTCGCAGGTAGCGATCCTCTGCGGGCTGGTCCGACTGTCCCCGGCTATCAGTCGTACACCACAGTGAATGAGGGCTTTGGGGTCACGAGGCCGACATGCCGACATTGACCGTGCGGGTATTTACCAACTCACTTCGCTACCAAGTCATTTGACCGCCTTCCTTGCAAGGGTGGAAGTTCACCTGCGTCCGCGAGCATGGGCGGCCATGAGCAACCTCAGTCGCCGCATCTTCCTCCTAGGCGGGCTCACCACCGCGGGCGCCGCTACGCTCCAACTCGGGGCGATGGCCCAGCCGTCGGCCGCCGCCTCCACTCCCTTCCCCTTCACGCTCGGCGTCGCCTCCGGAGAACCGGACGACAGCAGCGTGGTGCTCTGGACGCGTCTGGCTCCCGCGCCGACCAACGCGGACGGTCAGGGCGGCATGCCGAACGCCGACATCACCGTCGACTGGCAGGTGTCGACCGACCCGAACTTCACCACCCTCGTCAACTCCGGTACGGTCAACGCCCGCTACGCCCAGGCCCACTCGGTGCACGTGCTGGTCGGTGGACTCGCCCCGGACGCTGAGTACTACTACCGGTTCCGGGCCCAGGGATTCCTCTCCCCGGTGGGCCGGACCCGCACCGCGCCGGCCCCGACCACGGTCGGGCGTGACTTCACGATGGCCTTCGCCTCGTGCGCCCACTACGAGTCGGGCTACTACACCGCCTACCGCCGGATGGCGGACGACCGTCCCGACCTGATCCTGCACCTGGGCGACTACATCTACGAGGGTGGCGCCGGCTCCGGCGGGGTGCGCCAGCACCTCGGCAGCGAGATCGTGTCGCTGGCCGACTACCGCCGCCGCTATGCGCTCTACCGCACCGACCCGGACCTGCAGGCCGCGCACGCGATCGCGCCGTGGTTGGTGGTGCCGGACGACCACGAGGTGGAGAACAACTACGCCAACATGGTCCGCGCCGACAGCAGCCCCGTGCTGACGGCGGCTCAGTGGACCGCGCGACGCACCGCCGCGTACCAGGCCTACTTCGAGAACATGCCGCTGCGGGCCGCCGCGGCGCCCGCCGGCAACAGCATCCAGCTCTACCGCCGGGTCCGCTGGGGCACCCTCGCCACCTTCCACATGCTCGACACCCGCCAGTTCCGCGACGACCAGGCCTGCGGCGACGGGACGAAGGTCTGCGCGGACGCCGATCTGGCGGGTCGTTCGATCACCGGCGCGGCCCAGGAGACATGGCTGCTCGACGGACTCGGCCAGCACCTGAGCACCTGGGACCTCATCGGCCAGCAGGTCTTCTTCGCCCGCAACGTGAACTCGTCCGGCGCGATGAACATGGATGCCTGGGACGGGTACCGGGCCAGCCGGGCGCGGATCCAGCAGGGCATCATCGACCGGGCCGTACGCAACCCGGTCGTCCTCACCGGTGACGTGCACGCGTCGTGGGGCAACGACCTCAAGGCCGACTACGCCAATCCGTCGTCGGCGACGATCGGCTCCGAGCTCGTCTGCACCTCGATCACCAGCGGCGGCAACGGAAGCACCACCACGACGATCCCCAACGGATCGCTCAACCCGCATCTGCGCTTTTACTCCAATCAGCGCGGATACGTCCGTACGCACATCACGCCGTCGCACCTCACAGCCGACTTCCGGTCGGTGGCGACGGTGACCGAGCACGGCGCGGCGGCGACCACCGCCCGGACCTTTGTCATCCACGACGGACAGCCGGGGTTGGCCGATGCGTAAGCTCTCCGTACTCGGCGCAGCCGTCGCCGGCTTCACCGTGGTCCTCGCCATGGCCGCCCCGGCCTCGGCGGCGGGGCCCTCGTCCTGGGCGACCGCGAACAGCGACTCCACCGGTGACCAGGACTCCGCCTCGGTCGCGGCCAACCGCCTCGGCGACGTCGCGGTGGTCTGGGAGGACGACCGCGACTCGACCAACCCGGGTGACAACGCGCACAGCGACGTGTGGGTGCGAATGTTCCGCAACGGCGTCTCGGCCTACGAGACGAAGCTCTCGGCCGGCGGGACGACAGGCGTGGCCTGGCGGCATCTCCAGCCCGACGTGGGACTCGACGACCGGGGCAACGCCGTCGTCGTGTGGGCGGAGGACCCGGACGGCAACGGGCTCTACAACATCACCTACCGGGTGCTCTCCCCGGCCGGTGCGGTCCTCGGCTCCGGCCAGGCCAACGCGAGCGCCGACGGCCAGCAGATCCATCCGCGCGTCGCGGTCGATCCGGACGGCGCGCCGGGCAGCACCACCGCGGTCGCCTTCTCCGTGGTGTGGGAGGACATCCAGGGCACCGCGGCGGCGACGGTGAAGGCAGCCGGGTTCACCGGGACCACGACGAAGGCCTACGAGGTGACGGTCAACGCGGCCGGCGGCGCGCACCACAACCCCGACGTCGCGACCTCTGCCTCGGGCGAGGCCGTCGTCGTCTGGGACGAGGACACCGACAACAACGGCTACTACCAGATCGGTCTGGTGAAGCTGGCCAAGGCGAACGGGGCCGTCGCACTCACCCGCCGCAGCGCCAACAGCCTCGGCGGCGGGCAGCAGCAGCGTCCGGCCGTGGCCGCCGACTTCAACGGCGACTTCGCGGTGGCATGGGAGTCCGATCACACCGGCACCCGTGGCGTCTGGGCCCGGTCGTTCGCCGCGACCGGCACTGCCGGCTCGGCCGAGGTCGAGGTCTCCGGCGGAACCGGAGCCGGAACCGGAGCCGGCAACCCCACCGTCGGCATCGACGACCAGCGCGACGCCGTGGTCGGCTGGAGCGTCACCGGCACCGATCCAGCGGTCTGGGCCCGGGGCCTCAACCCCGATGGCACCTTCGCCGGACGGCTGCCGGCCCAGTCCGTCAGCCAGGTCACGAGCGGTCGGCAGGAGCAGGTCGCGGTGGCTTCCTCGCCGTTCGGCACACTCGCGATGTCGTACACCGATGACAACGACGGCAACACCTTCGACCAGGTCTTGCTGAGCCTGGGGGCGACCAACTCGGACTGGTGACATCCTTTTGATCCGTGGACGCCCGCCGGGCTGCCCCGGGTGGGGTGATCCGACAGGAGGTTCCGGAATCGCGCGAGAACGCGGTTCTCCGGCACCTCTGTCGGATCACCTCCACAGGGGGAGACCCGGCATCGAGCGTCCGGGTCCGTGGGCCGAGATCCTGGATCTGCTCTGGGCCGAATCAGTGGGTGGCCCCCTGATCGTCGTCCCGGTCCCGGCCCTGCAGCACTGGGGCGGGTGCACCGACGAGGGTGTGATCATCGGCGATGGCGATCAGCCGGACGACCACGACGGGGCCTGCCAGGTTGAGGACCGGTCACCACGTTGTCCTCGACCGTGGCGGTCTTCTTGGGTGAAGCTGGTGGTGGCGGTGGTCGCCACGCCGTTGATATCTGCGGCCTTGACGTTCACTTTGTAGGCCGAGCCGACTGAGAGGCCGTCCGCGGCTGGGATCCAGCTGAGGCCGTCGGAGGCGGTGGAGCTGACGCCGATGAGCGCGGGGGCTTGCCGAGGCCGTTGGCGTACGCCTGGTGCTCGGCGGCACCTCGCAGCCATCCTCATCTGGGCCCGCAGCAGCCAGAGAGACGGTCCCTAGTGCTGTGACCGCATACGTCCACCGGGTTGGCGGTGGCACGGTCCGAACCGGTTGGATGTGGGCGGACATTCGACGTTCGGGGAGGCGCGGTGGCGGAACCGGTCAAGGTCCGGAGACTGACGGACCAGGAGGGCCAGCAGTTACAGCGGATCGTGCGCCGAGGCAGCACGAATACCGTGCGGTACCGACGGGCGATGATGCTGCTGGCCTCGGCCGGCGGCAACCGGGTGCCGGTCATCGCCCAGCTGGTGGCGGCCGACGAGGACACCGTGCGGGACGTGATCCACCGGTTCAACGAGATCGGCCTGGCCTGTCTGGACCCTCGATGGGCGGGAGGCCGTCCCCGCCAACTCAGTCCTGACGACGAGGACTTCGTCGTCCTGGCGGCCACCACCCGCCCGGCTAAGCTCGGGCAGCCCTTCACCCGCTGGTCCATCCGCAAACTGCTCGCCTACCTGCGCAAGGTGCACGGCCGGGTGATCCGCCTGAGCCGCGAGGCCCTGCGCTGCCTGCTCGCCCGACGCGGCGTCACCTTCCAACGGACCAAGACGTGGAAGGAGTCCACCGATCCCGAGCGGGATGCCAAGCTCGACCGGATCGAGCACGTCCTGGAACGCTTCCCCGACCGGACGTTCGCGTTCGACGAGTTCGGGCCGCTGGGCATCCGCCCCACCGCAGGATCCTGCTGGGCCAAGGAGGGCCAGCCCGACCGGCTGCCGGCGACCTACCACCGCACCCACGGCGTGACCTACTTCCACGGGTGCTACTCGATCGGCGACGACACCCTGTGGGGCGTCAACCGCCGCCGCAAGGGCACCACGAACAGCCTGGCCGCGCTCAAGTCGATCCGCGCCGCCCGCCCGGACGGCGCCCCGGTCTACGTCATCCTCGACAACCTCTCCGCCCACAACGGCAAGAAGATCCGCCGCTGGGCCCAGAACAACAACGTGCACCTCTACTTCACCCCGACCAACGCCTCCTGGGCGAACCCGATCGAGGCGCACTTCGGGCCGCTGCGGCAGTTCACCCTGGCGAACTCGAACCACCCGAACCACACGGTCCAGACCCGCGCGCTGCACGCCTACCTGCGCTGGCGCAACGCCAACGCCCGCCACCCCGACGTCCTGGAAGCCCAACGCCGCGAACGCGCCCGCATCCGCAGCGAGAAGGGCATCCGCTGGGGTGGACGCCCGGCTCTCGCCGCGTGATCAAGCAACCTGCTTCTGCGGCACGTCCGTTCGCTCCTCGCCCCGCTCGGACTGACGGCTTCAGAACACGGTCCGAGCCCGCCTCGAGGCCGTGCCGTGGGAGGATCCGCAGGGAGCCATGACTTGCTCGGGGGGATGCGATGGACTCGAAGAACGCGGCGTGCCGGACGGCCGCGGCGGTGCTGGTGTCGTTGGTGTTGGCCGGGTCTGGATTGGTGGAGAGAGATCCCGGGACGGCCGCGTCACCAGCCCGACCGGGCGCTCCGGCCGAGAGCTCCCGCACTGCGGCGCCGGTACCGTCCGCGACGGCTCTGGTCAGGCACCCTGTCGTGCTGCGCGAGCACGCGGGCCCGGCCGACCAGTGGATCGTAGACGAGCTGGATGACCCGCCGGAGCGGTGCCCCCGGGCGGACCTGTCGAACATGCTGGTACTGGACTCGGACGGCCGTGACCGGGCCTACGCGCTGTGGCTGGTGGACGATGTGGACGTCTGCGTGGTGGCCATCACCCGGGACGAGCGAGGTTCCCGCGGGCAGACGGTCCTCTACGGCCCGATCGACGAACTCGCCGACCGGGCGCCCATCCTGATCGGCCTGGTCCAGCACAGCCCGGCCATGCTCGCGGTCTTCCCCGGGATCGACAGCGGGATCGTGCTGAAGGGCGACGAGCCCCGCACCTTCCACCCGGCGAGCTCGCGAACCGTGGTGCTCGGCCCCGGCCGGGTCGTCACCTTTGCGGTGAGCCGCTTCGCCGTGCCCTATCAGGGCGCGCCGCTCGGCCTCGACCTCGCACTGTGCCCGGTGCGGGACGGCGAGTGCCGCCCGATGTATCCCTGAACTGACGGCAAGCCCTGCGGCCCACAGGAGTCGTAGGCCGCAGGGGTCACGCCACTGGATGTCCACCCACATCCGACTGGTCCAGGCGTGCCATCGCCAACCCGGCGAACCTCTGCGGTCACAGCACTAGCCGGCGTCCTGACGGGGCGTCACGGCTGCGGTCGGGGTGACCCGGCAGGCGAACACTACCTGGGCGCAGATCACGAGCAGGACCGGGAAGCCGCCGAGCAGCAGGACGAACACCGGACCGAGGTTGGAGAGCACGATCAGCGCGGTCCGTGCGCCCTGGTGCCGGGCCGAGGCCCAGGGCGCGACCATCAGCAGGGCCAGCAGCATCGGCACCCCGAGCAGGAGCGCCGCCAGCAGGACCACCTCGAAGTACTCCTCCAGGGGTGAGCCCGGCGTGCCCGTGTAGCTGGTCCCCAGCGTTGGCAGTGGGGCCAGCAACGCGACCGGAGCCAGAACGTACAGCGCGTAGCGCAGTGCCGACCGCGCGGCCCATCGAGAGGCGGCCCGGCCCTGCTCGGCCCACCGTCTGGCGCTCATCACGAACGGGAGCAACAGCAGCGGCAGCAGGCCGAAGGTCGTCATTCCGGCGTCGCCGAGCGGCAGTTCCTGCTCGATCTCGAAGAGCGCCAGGTAGCTGACTGGCAGGAGGGCCAGCAGCGCGACCGTGAACGCCCACGCCGTCTGGTCGCACTGCCTGCGGTACACGTGCATGATGCCTGCTTCCCCCGGAGCCATTGCTGAACGCGTTCAAAATATCCTGCGGCAGTACTCCTGGGCAAGACGGGCCTTGACGGAGTGTCAGGCCGGGGCCCCACGACCCCAAGGCGAACCTGTTGTGATCGAGGCCAACGCCGTTCAGGTGCTGGCGTTCCTCATCCACTTCATGGACGCGGAACTGCTGCCCCGGCTCGCCCCACCGGTGGACGGGCAGATCGCCAGGGACCTGGTCTACATCCGCGAGGGGCTCGACGAGATCCGCGGCTACGTGAGCGCGCGTGCCCCATCATCCGCATGCTGGCCGAGACCTGATGGCACTTCGGGCCTCGCCGACGGTGGCTGCCCGGTCGGGGTCGCCCGGGATGCTCGGCGGGCTCTCGGGGCTCAGGCGGCGGCCCTTGGGACGAGGGTGTTCTCGTTGCGGCGGCCGGCCTCGAAGTCCTCGATGTTGTGGACGGTGGCTTCGATGATCTGGCCGACTGCGGTGTGGGTGAAGTAGGCCTGATGGGACGTCACCAGGACCTGGGGGAAGGTGACCAGGCGGGCGAGGGTGTCGTCGTTGATGCCTTCGAGCGAGCGGTCGTAGAAGAAGATGCCGGTCTCCTCCTCGTAGACGTCCAGGCCGACGCCGGAGAGCTTGCCGTGGCGGAGGGTCTCGACCAGGGCGGCGGTGTCGACCAGACCGCCGCGGCTGGAGTTGATCAGGATGGCGTCGTCCTTCATCAGGGCGAGGGCGGCGCCGTCGATCACGTGGTGGGTGTCGGGCAGCAGCGGGACGTGCAGGCTGATCAGGTCGCTCTCGGCGAGCAGTTCGGGGCGGTCGACGTACGTCATGCCGAGGTCGAGGCAGGCGGGGTTCTGGGCGATGTCCCAGCCGAGCAGCCGGGTGCCGAAGCCGTGCGCGATTCGGGCGAAGCACTCGCCGATCTTGCCGGTGCCGATCACGCCGACCGTCATGCCGTGGATGTCGCGGCCGAGCAGGCCGTCGAGCCGGAAGTCGAACTCACGGGAGCGGGTGGCGGCCCGGGTGAGCCGGCGGTTGACGGCCAGTGCCAGGGTCCAGGCGTGTTCGGCGACCGCGTACGGGCTGTAGTAGGAGACCCGGGCCACGGTGAGGCCGAGTTCGGCGGCGGCGGTCAGGTCGATGTTGTTGAAACCGGTGGAGCGTTGGGCGATCAGCCGGGTGCCGCCGGCCGCGAGCAGGGTGAGGGTGGCGGCGTCCAGGACGTCGTTGACGCTGCTGCTGACGACGGGGTACCCGGCGGCCAGGGGCGCGGTGTCGCTGTTGAGGAAGACCGCCAGGCTGCGGAGGGCGTGCCGTTCGGCGAAGGCCTGCTCCAGCAGGGGACGCTCATCTTGTTGGACGCCGTAGGCGAGGATCTCCATCCGGTCACGCTAACCACGGGCCGTCGGTCTGCCCGGGTCGGCTCGCCGGGGAGGGCGGTGGCGGTGCGCTGAGCCGCAGGCGTGCCCACGTTCGCGGGCGGGCCCCGGTCAGACTCCGGTCGGGTAGAGGTCCAGATCCGTCGCAGTGAACGTGAGGAACTCGGCGTTGTCGATACCGGGGACTCCGGATGCCGGGGTTTCGACCGCGATCAGGCCGCCGTCGAGGGTGATGTACGCGATGGGGTCGTCAGCGGTCATTGAGATCCTCGTTCCCGGTGACCACGCCCAACATGTAGCGGCACGCCGAGTCCTCGTCCGGAAAGAGGTGCGTCAGGATCTTCTGACCCCGCTCGCCGTAGTAGACCGCCCACTGCTGTCCCCTGGACTCCAGACAGGTCAGCTCGTCCCGGTAGCCGTCGAGGGAGTACGAGCTTTCGCGGTGGCCGGAAGCCGGCAGACGGTTTCGAAGATCATCTCTGTTCACTGCGCTCTTCCCTCCGGAGGTGGCCCGGTACGCCGAAAGGGGTGGGCCTCCGTGCCGGAGGGCCACCCCTTTCGCGGTGAAGGCGGGTCAGATGACGGTCTCGGCCTCGACGTAGCGCTCGGCCGGGACGGTCTTCAGGTCGGCCACCGCGTCGGCCAGCGGGACCAGCTTGATCTCGGTGCCCTGGAGTGCGGTGATGTGGCCGAAGGCGCCCTTGTGGGCGGCCTCGACGGCGTGCCAGCCGAATCGGGTGGCGAGCACGCGGTCGTACGCGGTCGGGGTGCCGCCGCGCTGGGTGTGGCCGAGGATGACCGGCTTGGCCTCCTTGCCGAGGCGGTGCTCCAGCTCGCGGGAGAGCTGGTTGGCGATCCCGGTGAACCGCTCGTGGCCGTAGATGTCCTTCACGCCCTCCTCCCAGTGCATGGAGCCGGGCTCGGGCTTGGCGCCCTCGGCGCAGACCACGATCGCGAACTTCTTGTTCCGGTCGAAGCGTTCGCGGACCACCTCGGTCAGCTTGTCGATGTGGAACGGCCGCTCGGGCACCACGATCGCGTGCGCACCGGCGGCCATGCCCGCGTTCAGCGCGATCCAGCCGGTGTGACGGCCCATCACCTCGACCACCATGACCCGCTGGTGCGACTCGGCGGTGGTCTTCAGGCGGTCCAGCGCGTCGGTGGCCACCGAGACGGCGGTGTCGAAACCGAAGGTCACGTCGGTGCAGGCGATGTCGTTGTCGATGGTCTTCGGGACCCCGATCACCGGCAGCCCGCCGTCGCTCATCAGCTTGGCGGCCTTCAGGGTGCCTTCGCCGCCGATCGGGATCACCGCGTCGATGCCGAGGTCCGCGCAGTACTGCTTGGCCCGCTCGACACCGTCCCGCAGGTGGCTCGGCTGGACCCGGGAGGAGCCCAGGATGGTGCCGCCCTGGGCGAGGATTCCGCTCACCGAGTCGATGGTGAGCGGGCGGTGGACGCCCTCCAGGAGACCGCGCCAGCCGTCCTGGAACCCGATGATCTCGTCGCCGTGGTCGACCACCCCCCGGTGGACCACGGAACGGATCACAGCGTTCAGGCCAGGGCAGTCACCGCCGCTGGTCAGCACACCAATACGCATTGCTTTGCAACTCCCGTGCAGTACGGACAGCCGGACTTCCACCATACGGCGCCCGGGTCCGACCGGTCAGGCACCGATGTGGGCCGCGTCACCTTTGACCCGGCCCGTGTGGTCATGCGCCGAACGCCTTAGGAGGGTGTGCGTCCGGCTCTTCCATTCTCGTACGGATTCCGGGGGTTGTTGACCCCCGGTTCAACCCGTGGACAGCTCAGGCGGGCTGACGGGTCGCCGAGATCCGCTCGGCGCGCAGCGCGTCGTACCAGGTGGTGTCGGCCGGCGGCAGTGCGTTCACGTCCAGCGCCAGCTTGATCAGCATGTCGGCGACGGCGGGGTTACGGGCCATCACCGGGCCGTGCAGGTAGGTGCCGAAGATGGTGTCGCGCCAGGCGCCCTCGGTGCCGTCGCCGGTGCCGTTGCCCCGGCCGACCTGGACCTGGGCCAGCGGCTTGACGCCCTGGCCGAGGTGGGTGATGCCCTGGTGGTTCTCGAAGCCGGTGAGCTGAGGGAGGTTCAGCTGAGGGTCCGTCTCCGCCAGTACGTCGCCGACGCAGCGGGCGCCCTCGCCCCGGCCGGTCCAGACGTCCAGCAGGCCGAGGCCCGGCTGGCGCTCGCCCCGGTCGTTCAGGAACTCGTGGCCGAGGATCTGGTACCCGGCGCAGACCGAGAAGATGATCGCGCCGTTCTCGGCCGCCCGGACCAGGCCCTGGTCCGCCGCGAGCCGCTCGGCCGCCAGCCGCTGCGGACGGTCCTCACCGCCGCCGATCAGGTAGATGTCACCACTGGTCGGCACCGCCTGGTCCGAACGGACGTCGATCCGCTGGACGTTCAGGCCGCGCTGGCGGGCCCGGCGCTCGACGACCAGCGCGTTGCCGCGGTCGCCGTAGGTGCTCAGCAGGTCCGGGTAGACCCAGACCAGGCGCAGGCTGCTCTCGCTCATCCGCTGGGACCTTCCGGACTGCGGCCGCGGCTGGGGCGGCTCGGTGGGGTACGGGGGCTGCTGCTGGTAAGGGTTCTCCTGGAACGGGGGAGTCGCCATCAGTTCGCCACCGCCTTGCGCAGCTGCTGGAACGCCGTGTAGTTGGCGATCGCCTCGATCCGCCCGGGCGGGGCCATCCGGACCGCCTGCTCCAGGGTGTCCACGACGTGGAACTGGAGGCCCGCGACCTCGAGCCGGACCGCCAGGTCCAGCTTGCGCTGGCCCATCACGAAGATCGGGTGGCCGGACAGCCGCTCGTAGTCCACGTCCCACAGCCAGGAGGTGTCGGTGCCGTCCGCGTCCATTGCGTTGACCGAGAGGATCACCGGGGCCGGCGGCTGGTCGATCAGCGAGAAGGTCTCCAGCCAGCCGGCCGGGTTCTTCGCCAGCAGCAGCCGGACGTCGCGGCCGTGGTACTGCACCACGTCGTAGCGGCCGGCGACCGCCGTGACGGCCTGCATCCGCTGGAGCGCGACCTGCGGGGCGACGCCGAAGACGGCGGCCACCGCGGCCGAGCTGGTCGCGTTGGCCAGGTTGGCCCGGCCCGGGAGCTGGAGCTGGATCGGCCAGGCGCCGCGCTGCGGGTCGATCACGTGGGTGCCCTGGAGCGCCCAGTGCGGCTGCGGACGGCGGAAACCGCAGTCCTGGCAGAACCAGTCGTCGCCCGGACGCTGCATCACACCACCGCAGGACGGGCAGGACCAGGCGTCCTCCTTCCACGCCTGACCGGCGGCCACCCAGACCACCTTGCGGCAGGACGAGGCGGCCCAGGTCACCAGCGGGTCGTCCGCGTTCGCGATGATCACCGCGTCGGTGTCCTGGAGACCCTCGCGCCACTTCTCGGCCATCATCCGGGTCTCGGCGGCGCGGTCCAGCTGGTCGCGCGAGAGGTTGAGCAGCGCTATGGCCTTCGGCCGGGTGTCGCGGGCGACGCCGGCCAGGTACTTCTCGTCCACCTCGATCACGCCGAAGCGGGCTTCGCTGCCACCGGCGAGGGCGGCGGTGATCCCGGCGGGCATGTTGGCGCCGAGGGCGTTGGAGACCACCGGGCCGGCGGCGCGCAGCGCCTCGGCGATCAGACGGGTGGTGGTGGTCTTGCCGTTGGTCGCGCTCACCAGCACCACGTCGAGGTGGTCGGAGAGGGTCGCCAGCAGGTCGGGGTCGAGCCTGAGGGCGATCTTGCCACCGATCACCGAACCACTGCCACGGCCGGCCTTCTGCGACAGGGCCGCGGCAACGCGGCCGGCCGTCACGGCGATCTTGGCACGGGCGGGCAGCGAGGCATCGCGTACGGCTGCGGCTTCCGAATCGGGGCCTGGCATGCTCTGTGGTTCCTCCTTGCTGCGGCGCCGCTTGCGCGGCAGAACGGGGCCAGCCTACCCACTCCGTCCCCGGAGACCGCGCAGGGGCACTTCTGACGCTCGCTCAGCCCCCTGGTTCAGGACCACGGCTTGTTCCGCAGCTCGGCCAGGGCGCGGTCGCCGCCGGTGGAGACGGCCGACTCGACGGGGTCGGTGCCGGACAGCTCGCGGACGAGCTCGGCGGCCTGCTCCGCGACCGGGCGGTCGTCCACCGGCAGGGTCCGGACCAGGAAGAGGCACCGCCACTCCGGCACCCGGGGCCAGAGCCGGAAGCGCAGGCGGATCAGGCCTGGTTCGTTGTTCTCCGCGTGCACCCACTCCAGCTCGCAGTTCCAGCGGCCGAGCACGCTCCGGTCCGCTTCGAGCAGGTGCTGCAGCTCGTCGGCCACCAGCAGTGCGGGCCAGTGCCAGGAGCGGTCCGCCCCGGCCCTGGCGATCTCGGCGTCGTACTCGGCGGCGTCGAAGGCGGTCACCCGCCCGTCCGGGGCCCGCCAGTGCACCCGGTCAGCGGTCCGCTCGCACACGGTGTCCGGATCCCCGTAGTGCGCCCAGCCCGGGCCGAGGTCGGAGATGCCGATCAGGAAGCTGTAGCCCTGGTCGATGTAGCGGTCGCACGGGAACGGGACGTCATCGACCAGCACCCGGGCCTCGAGCAGGTCGCTCCAGGCCGGGTCACCGCGGACGGTCCAGAGGTCCAGCGAGGCGGTCCCCGGGCGGGGCGGCCGACGCCGCGTCAGCCGGTCGAGGTTCGACCGCGCCCACTCCGCCCGTTGGTGAGTAGGCGGCTCGGGATCGGCCAGTGCGTCGGTCAGACAGTTTCGCCAGCCCGGTGCGGCGAGGGTGGCCAGCACCCGGTCGACCAGCCGGGCGGGTTCGCCGGGTGTCCAGTCCAGCTTCCAGGAGTGCCCGGTGGTCAACTCCAGGGCGATGTCCACCAGGAGCGCGTACCGGTCGAGAGTCGGTGACCATCGTTCGGCCCGCCGCAGCAGCGCCCGGTAGGCGGGTACGGCATCGGCGTACCGGCCGATCTGGGGCAGGAAGTTGTCCCAGCGAGCCAGTGCCAGCAGGACCCGGCCGGCGTCCAGGCAGGTTGACTCGTCGCTGTGCGGGTCGTCGAGGAGCCGGACCAGGCCGACGGCCTCGGCGACCTGGCGGATCGTCCTGCCCGGCGTCCGGGGAACGCTGACGACGTGGTGCAGCAGCCAGGGCCGGGTGGTGGGGGTGGGGTTCCGGCAGAGCCCTCGCACCAGGGTGAGCTGATGGCGGGGCCGGCAGCGGTCGGCCAGCCAACGCAGGTCGGACGCGGTGCCGCCGAGCGCCGCGAGTGCGGCGCCGGCCTGGGCGGTGAAGGCGTTGAACAGGCCGACGGTGCGGATCGATGGCAGGTCGTGGACAGTGCCGGTGCGGGCCAGCAGCTCCAGGCCGACCAGGACCGGCCGCTCGTCGGTGCCTTCCCGGAGCAGCCGGCGTCCCACCGCACGGGCCCGCTCGGGCGGCAGCTCCGGCCAGTGCTCCAGGGCGGCGGCCGCCGTGTCGGGGCCCAGGGTGAGTTCGCAGAGCAGCGTGTGCAGCTGCGGCGGTCCGGCGTCCGGGTCGGCGAAGAAGCTGCGCAGGGCTGCGGAGAGCAGCGCGGTCCGCTGATCCTCGGTCAGATCCTGCCCGGGGCCCGGACGTGAGAGGTAGCGCTGCCGCTGTAGGGGCAACGGTCGGTCGGGTGTCTGCCGGAGCAGCTGGCGGGCCTGCTCGTACAGCGGGGTCACCGGGCGGTGCGGTGCTCGATTCGGTAGGTCATGGCGACCATTCTGGCAGGCACGGGGAGGTACCCACCAGGGGTTTCCGGCACCGCGTCCGCCCCTCGGGCCTCCTGCCGCCCGCAGGGCGGAGCAGGAGGCGACGAGGGCCACCGACCGGCGCGGCTCAGCTCACGGCCTGCTTCACGAGTGCGGCGATCCGCGCCTCCACCTCGGCCGTCACCTCGGTCAGGGCGAAGGCGGCCGCCCACATCGGGCCGTCGTCCAGCTTGGCATGGTCGCTGAACCCGAGCGTCGCGTAACGCGCCTTGAACTTCTCCGCGCACTGGAAGAAGCAGACGACCTTGCCGTCCAGCGCGTAGGACGGCATCCCGTACCAGAGCTTCGGTGCGAGGACCGGGGCGGTGGCGGTGACGACGGCGTGGACGCGCTCGGCCATGGTCCGGTCCGCGTCCTGCATCTCCGCGATCTTCGCTAGCACGTCCTGTTCCTCCTGTGCCGCCTTGTCCGCCTTCGCGCCGCGGCGCGCCGCCTGCTTGAGCTCCTGTGCGTGGTCCTTCATCGCGGCACGCTCCTCGGCCGTGAATCCCTCGTGCGTGCGGTTGTCGGTGCTGCTCATGGCGGATCTCCTTCTTGAGGCTCTCGATAGGTGGATCTCGATGTGTGGATCTCGACAGTGCGGTGGGACCGGGCGAGGCGTCAGACCAGCCAGTGACCGTCGCGCATCAGCTCACGGCCGGTCAGCTCGTTCTCCTCCCGCCAGGCCCGGATGCGGTGCGGAGTGATCCGGAACCAGCAGTACCGGGTGGTCAGCGAGCGCGGGTCGAAGCCGGTGCGTGCGGCGAACCGGTCACCCAGGTGCGGCGGCAGCGCGTCGATGGCGAGGACCTCGACGTGGCCGTCGAGCATGGCGACGTCGCGGGTGTGGCCGAGGGCGAGCCGGGCGGTCCGGGTGGCAGTCAGGTTCCGGCCGGTGGGGCTCTCGGCCGGGGTGGCCGCCAGAAGGACCTCGCCGTCCCAGTCGAAGGACAGCGGTACCAGGTGCGGGGTGCCGTCCGCCGAGGCACTGGCCACCCAGACGTCGATGTCGTGGCCGAGCCGGTGCTCGGTGTCGTGACGGCGCTGTGCTCGGGAGCGGGGTGGGGTGGTCATCGGTCCTGCAGCAGGCCGAGGAGGTTGCCGTCGGGGTCGATGACGGTGGCCACGATGCGGCCGCCGACGTCGTGCGCGGGCTCCTTGACGGTGGCGCCCGCAGCGGTCAGTTCGGCGAGCTTCGCCTCGACGTCCGACACGTGCCAGTAGGCCAGCGACGAGGTGAGGCCCTGCGGTCCGCCGCCCGGGAGGAGGCCGATGTGCTGGCCGGCGGCCTCGAAGCCGACGTAGTAGGGCTCGTCGGTCTGCGGCGCGACACCGAGCAGTGCGGCGTACACCGCCTTGGCCTGGGCGAGGTCGGACACGGGATGCAGCACGGTCTTCATCCCCTGGGTGGAAGAGCTGGTCACGGTCACTCCTGTCGTCGCGGGACCGGCCTGCCCGGTGCGGTCCGCCGGGCTCGTTCCCTGTGCTCACAGCTTCGCCCGGCGGGGTACGGGGCGCCTCCGTGCTGACCACGGAAAGCTCTACGGATAATGGCCCGGTGTCCACTTCAGTGATCTCGGCTCGGGAAGCCGGTGTGCTAGAGCTGCTCGGGGAGCACCTGAGCAACGCCGAGATAGCCGCGCGGCTGTTCATCTCGGTACGGACGGTCGAGTCGCACGTCTCCTCGCTGTTGCGGAAGTTGGAGGTGCCGGACCGGCGGGCGCTGTCTCGGCACGCGCCCCGACCGACGGACGCCGGGCAGACGCGCCCGGCACCCGCGCTGCCGGCACCGCTGACGGCGTTCGTCGGCCGGACACGGGAACGCGGGGAGCTGGCCGAAGCGGTGACGGCACGTCGGCTGGTGACCGCCGTCGGTCTGGGCGGGGTGGGCAAGACGCGGCTCGCGCTGGCGGTGGCGGCGGACGTGGCAGGTGACTTCGCCGACGGGGTGTGCTTCGTCGACCTGGTCCCGGTCACCGATCCCGGGCGGGTGGGCGCGGCGGTCGCGGCGGCCATGGGCGTGGGCGAGCAGCCCGGGCGCGGCATCGACGACGCGCTGGTGGCCGCGTTGACGGACCGTCAGGCGCTGCTGGTGCTGGACAACTGCGAGCAGGTGCGCGACGGGGTGGCGCCGTTTCTGGAACGGCTGCTCGTCGCTTGCCCGGGGATACGGGTGCTCGCGACCAGCCGGGCCCGGCTGATGGTGCCGTTCGAGTGGGTCTTCCCGGTTCCGCCGCTGTCGCGCGTCGGAGGCGGCGAGTCGGAGGCGGTGGCCCTGTTCCTGGAGCGGGCGGCGGCGGTCGGCAGCGCCCCGGCTCCGGCGGATCGCGACCGGATCGCGGCGCTGTGCGAGCGGCTCGACGGCATGGCGCTGGCCATCGAACTGGCGGCGGCCCGGTGGTCCACGCTCGGACTGGACGGCCTGGCGGCCGGCCTCGGCGACCAGCTCCGGATCCTCGCCGGCGGCCCCCGTGCCGACGGCAGGCACCGGTCGGTGCGGGCCGTCCTCGACTGGAGCCACGACCTGCTCGAGCCGCAGGACCGGGCACTGCTGCGCCGGGTGTCGGCGTTCGTCGCTCCGTTCACCGCCGGGGCGGCCGCCGAGGTGGCCGGGTTCGCCCCGCTGGAGGCGGCCGCGGTCGCCGACGGGCTCGGCAGGCTCGCCGAGCAGAGCCTGCTCGCCGTGACACCGTCCGAGACCGGCACCCGCTACCAGGCGCTGGAGACCCTCCGTCAGTACGGCACGGAGCGGCTCTCCGACGTCGGTGAGCTCGACGATGTCCGGTCGCGCCACCTGGCATGGTGCCTGGCCGGTGCGGCTGCCCTCCGGGACGGCGGCGGCTCGGACTGGCGAGCCAGGTTCGACGCGGTCGCGGAGGACCTGCGGGCCGCTCTGACCTGGGCGGCGGGCCGGCCGGAGCAGCGCGCGGACGCGTGCCGTCTCGCCCTGTCCATGGCCGAGCTGGCCTTCACCCGCAACCTGCTGGGCGAGGCCCAACAGCGGTACGAGCAGGCGGCCCTGCTCGCGGCCGGCGCCGACGCTGCCGCCGCACTGCGGCAGGCCGCCGGGGTGGCCGGGTGCCGCAAGCTAGGTGACGACATGTACCGCCTGCACCGGGCCGCCGCCGAAGCCGCCCGCCGGGCCGGGGACGCCGCCGGGGCCGCCCGCGACCTGGCGGCGGCCGCCACCGCCGCCTACCGCTTCTCCAGCACGTTCATCAACCGGGTTCCGCCCGTGGACGAGGTGACCGGCCTGCTCGCGGCGGCGCGCGAGCTGACCGGTGACGACGACCCGGTCGCCGAGGCGGCTCTCGCGCTGGCCGAGGCCGCCGTGGTCGCGGACGCGTTCGGCGCCGTCCAGGGGGCCCCGGACAACACCGCACCGGACACCGTCGCGTGCGCCGAACGGGCTGTCGAGATCGCTCGGCGCGCGGGCGACCCGGTGGCGCGGTCAGCCGCCCTTGACGCGCTCTCCGGCGCCCAGAGCTGGGCCGGTGAGAGCTTCGCCGCCGCGGCTGCGGCCCGGGCCCGGATCGACATCCTGACCTCGGCACCGAGCACACCCGCCCGGACGCACGAGCTGATCGACGCCCTTGCCATGGCAGCCGCGACCGCCGTCGGCACGGGCGAGCTGACGGCGGCCCGTCGGTGGGGCGGCCGGCTCGCGGGCCAGCCGCAGCTGGCCGAGGTGGGCGACTACGCGACGTCCTGGCTGCTGGTCGCGGACGCGTTCGCGGGGCATGCCGACGCGGTGCTCACCAGCAGCGTGCGATTCCTCGACGCGTGGGAGCAGGCCGGTCGGCAACGGTCGTTCTCACTCGGTCCGGCCGCGGCGTCCGTTGCGATGATCCACGGCTTGCGAGGCGACCACGAAGCTCGGGCGACCTGGCTCGCGGTCACCGAACGGGCAGGCAGCCAGGAGGATGACCACTACGGCCACGGGGCCGTCTTCGACGCCATGGTTCTGCTCCACCACGGGGACGCACACGCGGCCCTGGAGCGCATCGCGCCCGAGCCGGAGCAGGTGTGGAAGTGGGTCTGCTGGGTCTGGCTGCACTGGTACGTGGCGCTCCGGGCCGAGGCAGCGGTCCTCGCCGGGCACCCGGACGCCCGGGGCCGGATCGCCGCGGCCCGGGCCATTGTCGCCGGGAACCCGGTCGCCTCCGCCCTGGTGGACCGGGCGGAGGCACTGCTCGGTGGTGATCTGCCGCAGTTGCTCGCCACCGCGTCGGCGTTCGAGGCGGCCGGCTGCCGCTACCAGTGGGCGCGCACGCTCCTGCTCGCCGGGGGCGCGCACGCCGAGACCGGCGCGTCCGCACTGGCCGCCCTCGGACTCGCGCCCATGGCCGCTCGGTAGCCACACAACTTACGCACGGCTCATTCGTCCCGAGGTCGGCGTCGTAGTTCCCCGAGCGCTCCAAGGGGCCTTCGCGCTGGTCGGGGGCGGGTGCTCGATCATCCGTCAGGTTGCTTGCCTGGCAGGGAAGTTGGGGCCGTTGATGCCGGACGTATTTCCGGTTCGTCCTCTTGGCCGCCCTGCCGGTGACTGGTACCGTCCTGGACCTGAGAGCGCTCTCAGTACACCTCCACCCATCTCACCACCACCGGGGTCACAGCCCCTCCCGCCCTGTCTCGGCCGGGTGTGGCGGGCCGGCCCCGTATGTGGCACCTGTCGGCGGCGCCCTCCTGCCGTGCCGGTGCCGCCGTTCCGCGACCGCATCCATGGAGCAGCGCTCGCCCGTGTCCCGGCCGCCGACCCGCCCCTGCCAGGGGCCGGTCGGTGCCGTCCCATGCCGTCGCCCCCCGCACCGCGATGAACAAGGGAAGGACCCACCCCCATGACGCTCCAGAGAACCGCTCCACGCGTCCGACGGCCGCGGCAGGGCGCCCGCGGCATCCCGCTGCTGCTGGCCGTGCTGGCGCTGCTGCTCGGCGGGCTCGGCCTGGCGCCGGGAACGGCCGCCGCCGCGGACCCGGACTACACGCAGAGCGTGACCGCGACCAGCGGCACCCAGGCGAAGATCTCGTTCACCCCGACCACGGCGGCGCTCTACGTCGACGTGCACTACCTGGTGAACGCGGCCAACCAGCAGAACGTCCGGATGGTCAACGGCTCCGGGACCTGGACGCACTCGGTCAGCGGTCTGGTCAGCGGCAACGTGCTGGACTACTGGTTCACGTACGAGAAGAGCGGGCCGCAGTACGACACCCCGCACTTCGGCTACACCCAGGGCGGCAGCACCGGCGGCCAGGTGGCGCAACCGACCTTCAGCCCGGCCGGCGGGCAGTACGCCTCCGCCCAGACGGTGACCATCTCGGACGCCACGGCCGGGGCGACCATCCGCTACACCCGGGACGGTTCCACGCCGAACGGCAGCTCCCCGGTGTACACCGGGCCGATCAGCGTCACCGCCAGCGGCACCGTCCGGGCCTTCGCCCAGCTGGCGGGCCGCACCGACTCCTCGGTGGCCACCGAGGTCTACACCATCGGTGGCACCCAGACCGGCTGCCCGGCGCAGTCGGACACGCCCAACTTCGGCCCCAACGTGCACATCTACGACCCGAGCATGTCCGCCGCCACCATCCAGGCGCAGCTGGACGCCCACTTCGACCAGATGAAGGACACCCTGTCGGCCCAGTTCAGCTCGAACCGGGTGGCCGACCTGTTCAAGCCGGGCACCTACAACGTCAACGACAACGTGGGCTTCTACACCTCGGTGGCCGGCCTCGGCCAGAACCCCGGTGACGTGGTCATCAACGGCAACATCACCGTCGACGCCTTCAACGCCTCGGACGCCGGCAACGCCACCCAGAACTTCTGGCGCAGCGCCGAGAACCTCGCCATCAACCCCGGTGGTGGCACCAACCGTTGGGCGGTGGCGCAGGCCGCCCCGTTCCGGCGGATCGACGTGCGCGGCAACCTGGCCCTCTACCCGGCCAGTTACGGCTGGGCCAGCGGCGGCTACGTCGCCGACAGCCGGGTCAGTGGCCAGATGGCCTCGATCTCCCAGCAGCAGTGGTACACCCGGGACAGCGGCCTCGGCAGCTGGGACGGCGGCGTCTGGAACATGGTCTTCTCCGGCGTCCAGGGCGCCCCGGCCAACACCTTCCCGACCCCGCCCGAGACGGTGCTCGCCACCACCCCGGTCTCCCGGGACGTGCCGTACCTGTACGTCGACGGCGCCAACCGCTACCGGGTCTTCCTGCCGAGCCTGCGCACCAACGCGACCGGCCCGAGCTGGGCCGGTGGCAGCACCCCTGGCAGCTCGCTGCCGATGAGTCAGTTCTACGTGGTCAAGGCCGGGGACACCGCCGCCACCATCAACAACGCGCTCGCCCAGGGCTGCAACCTGTTCGTCACCCCCGGCGTCTACCACCTGAACCAGACGCTCAACGTCACCCGTGCCAACACGGTCGTGCTCGGCATCGGCTACCCGACCTTCGTCCCCGACAACGGCGTCAACGCCATGCAGGTCGCGGACGTCGACGGGGTAAGGCTCAAGGGCCTGCTGTTCGACGCCGGCACCACCAACTCGCAGGCGCTGCTGACCGTCGGCCCGGCCGGCTCGGCGGCGGGCCACGCGGCCAACCCGACCACGATCCAGGACGTGTTCTTCCGGATCGGCGGTCAGGTCGCGGGCAGGGCCACCACCAGCCTGGTGGTCAACAGCAGCAACACGATCATCGACCACATCTGGGCCTGGCGGGCCGACCACGGCAACGCCGGGACCTTCGGATGGACCGTCAACCCCGCCGACACCGGCCTGATCGTCAACGGCAACAACGTGCTCGCCACCGGCCTGTTCGTCGAGCACTACCAGAAGCACGAGGTGATCTGGAACGGCCAGGGCGGCCGGACGATCTTCTTCCAGAACGAGATGCCGTACGACGTGCCCGACCAGGCCGCCTGGAAGAGCTCGGCCACGGTCAACGGTTACGCCGCCTACAAGGTCGGCGCCAACGTCACCAGCCACGAGGCGTGGGGGCTGGGCAGCTACTGCTACTTCAACGTCAATCCGGCGGTGTCCGGCTACCACGCGTTCGAGGTGCCCAACGTGAGCGGCGTGCGGTTCCACTCGCTGCTCACCGTCTCACTGAACTACCAGGGCACCATCACCCACGTCATCAACGACACGGGAGGGGTGACCCCGACCGGTACCACCCCGGTCAACGTGGTGTCCTACCCGTAAGGCCGACCGGAAGACAGGGGCTCGGGGAACTGCAAGGTGATCCGTGCGTAGCGGGTCAGGCACTTTCGCAGTGACCCGAACGCCAGATCTCCTCGCAGTTCCCCGAGCCCCTGGACAGTAGATGCCGAAGCGCCTGCCTAGCGGCTGGGCCAGGGGGTCGGGAGCTGCTCCGTGGCTTCGGAGAGGTGGGCGGTGATGACCAGGGTGCCGTCCTCGACCTGGTAGTCGAGGGGGGCGGAGAGGCGGCGCATGGTGGAGATCAGGCCGGTGTTGGAGGCGTGGGTGACGGCGTAGACGGTGGGGACGCCGGCTTCCAGGGCCAGGGCGGCCATCCGGCGGAGCAGGTCGACGCCGAGGCCGCGGCGCTGCCAGGTGTCCTCGACCAGGAGGGCGATCTCGGC
Organism: Kitasatospora sp. Root107; assembly: GCF_001424875.1. Lineage (GTDB taxonomy): Bacteria > Actinomycetota > Actinomycetes > Streptomycetales > Streptomycetaceae > Kitasatospora. The sequence goes on from NZ_LMCT01000028.1 coordinate 71,311, forward strand.
GCTGTCGTCGTCCCACATCAGGTGGGCGAGGGCGACGATCCGGCCGTCCGAGGTCTCGACCGCGAGGGTCTGGCCATGGCGGGGGTCGAGCAGGTGGTCGAGGTAGCGGTCGGCGTCCTTGACCGGGCCGTGGTAGCGCTTGCGGAGGGCGTCGGTGGAGCACCGGCCGTGCATGGCGAGGGCGGCGGCCTTGTCCTCGGGGTCGGCCCGACGGACCGTCAGGTCGGTGCCGGCGGGGAGGGTGAGTCGGGCTTCGACCTTGGGGACGCGGGGGCCGAGCAGCGAGTCCAGCTCGACCAGGGCCTGGGCGCGGGCGAACTCGGTCGGGGTGAAGGGCAGGTGCGGGCGGCTGAGTTCGATCAGGTCACCGGAGGGGACGGGCAGTCGCATCAGGTGGCCGTCGATGCCCGCCGCGGCCTTGGCGCCGCCGTTCGGGAACTGCCGGATCGTGCACCGGCCGAACAGCCGGCGCAGCGCGACCGGCAGCTCGGCGGCGTCCAGCGCCGTCCGGGTGGCCAGCGCGAGGACGTGGGTCGGCTCGTCCACCAGGTCGTGGGCGTCGGCCTGTTCGGTCCAGATGTCCCGGCCGCCGCCGGCCGCGACCGCCCGGGCCAGGTCGGCCCGGCTGAGTGCCAGCGGGGCGCGGACCAGGAACTCGTCGACGGCGCCGACCGGCAGCGGGTGGGTCTGCATCGAGACGATGCTGATCTGCTGCCCGGCCAGTGCGGTGCAGATCCGGGCCAGGCTGCCGGGGGAGTCGGAAACGGTGGCGCGCAACCGCCAGAGCATGGTCTGCTCGAAGTCGCGCAGCGGTCCGGTCACCTCGGCGGCCTCGGCTCCCGGGGGTGCGGCCGGGTCGGGCCCTGGCGGCGGTGTTGGCGACCAGGTCGGCGGCCGCCACCGCGACGAAGACCGCGGCGAGTTCGGTGGAGTCGCGGCGCCAGCGGTGGTTGCGGGCGCTGCGGCGCTGGGCGCGGGAAGGCTGTGAAGTGGTGTCCATGGAAGCATCGTGCTCTTCCGGTGTTTCGCGATCACGAATCCCCCGTGACCTGTTGGTTAATGTCTGCGGATGGCATCCGAACTGCCTCCCCTCAGATCATGAACCGGTCGGACGCTCCGTCAGTTCCCGTCCTGCGCTGCGGACTTCGGACAACAGCAGTTCCAGGTCGGCTTCGGTGGTGGTGGCGTTCAGCAGACACGCCCGAAGCATCTCGTGCCCCTGGTAGAGCGCGCCCGTAACAAAGGCCTGCCCGCGCAGCTGGACGGCGACCGGCAGTTCGCGGTTCACGGCGTCGGTGCGCGCGGGGTCGGCGGGCAGGTACCGGAAGGCCACGATCGAGGTGTGCACCGGGGCGAGCAGCTCCAGCTCCGGGTCGGCCTCGACCAGCGCGCCCAGGTGCCGGGCCAGTTCGGTCCAGCTCAGGTGCACCGGGGTCTCGTCCGACCAGGGTGCGGTGATGGCGGCCTTCAGGCCGATCAGCCCGGCGACGTCGGGAGCGGAACGGGCGGGTCTGCTCCATCCCGTACTCGGAGAACCAGCCGAGCGCCCCGGCCGCCTCGTCGCGCAGGTAGGAGGGGACCAGGCTGAAGGTGCCGCGCAGCTCGTCGGTGTCGCGGACCAGGGCACAGCCGCAGTCCACCGGGACGCCGAGCCACTTGTGCGGGTCGAGGGCGAGCGAGTCGGCCCGGTCCATCCCGGCGTACCGGTCGGCGAGGCCCGGGTCCAGCACGCCGAAGGCGCCGTACGCGCCGTCCACGTGCAGCCAGAGGCCCTCGGCCGCGCAGACGTCGGCGATCGGGTCGAAGGCGTCCACCACGCCGGTGCCGACCGTCCCGGCGGAGGCGACCGCGAGGAACGGGAGCAGCCCGGCGGCCCGGTCGGCGGCCACCGCCGCGGCCAGCGCGGCCGGGTCGAGCCGGCCCTCGGCGTCGGTGGCCACGGTGCGCAGGTGCCGGCTGCCCAGGCCGAGCAGTTCGACGGCCTTGCGGACGCAGGAGTGGGTCTCGGCGGTGGCGTACGCGACCAGCGGGGGCAGCCCGGCCAGGCCGTCCTCGCGCAGGTCGTGCCCGGCCAGGCGGGCGGCCCGGTTCCTGGCGGCGGCCAGGCAGAGGATGGTGGCCATCGAGGTACCGGAGGTGAGGATGCCGCCGCCGGCCGGGTGCGGGAAGCCGACCAGCTCGGCGATCCAGCGGACCACGGCCCGCTCCAGGTGGACGTCGGCGTGGTCGCCGCCGGCCGAGCTGGGGTTCATCGCGGCGGCGGCCAGGGTGGCCAGCACTCCGGCGGGGGCGGGGGCGGAGTTCACCCAGCCGAAGAAGCGGGGGTGCCCGTTGCCCATCGGAGCGGTCATCAGCTGACTGCCGATCACCTCCAGCAGGCCCGCCAGCGGCATGCCGTCGGCGGGCAACGGCAGGTCGAGCAGCGCCTGCCGGTCGGCCTCGTCCATCGGCTGCCAGACCGGGCCGCCCGGCACCGCGTCGAGGTAGTCGGAGACCAGCTCGGCGGCGGATCGGGCGGCTGTGCGGAAGTCGTCGGCGGTGTCGCTCATGCTGCTGCTCCATCAGGGGTCATGGAGGCACGGCTTCCTCGGCGTACCCGGTGCTGGTGTAGACCTTAGTCCAGGGTGCTGGAGAGGCCGCCCGCGCTGCGGCAGTAGCCCGCGATCTCCTTGTTGGTGATCTTCGAGCAGAGCCGGGCACCCGCGCCGGACTCCGTGTAGTTGACGGTGTAGTAGCTCATCAGGCCCTGGGTGCAGGCCTTGCGCTGCCAGGAGTCGGCGGCGGTGGCGCAGACGTTGCCGGCCCAGTCCTCGCGGTCCAGGTTGTACTTCATGGTCCGGGAGCCGACGCCCCGGCTGCAGTCGTTGGCGCCGCCGCTGGCCTGGCCGTTGAGGCACCACTTGAGCGCGTCGGCGAAGACGTTCTCGTGGTTGGCGTAGTCGTGCGAGCTCAGGTAGAAGGTCGGCGCGTAGAAGAAGCAGGCGGACTGGAACAGCGAGGGCTGGTCCTTGCACGGGTAGAGCGGGTCCTTGGCGAGGGCGGCCGGGTCGAGGTTGGCCTTGGCCTTCTCGTCCTCCTCGTCGGGGCCGAAGAGCTGCATGAACAGGCCCTCGGAGCAGGTGATCTTCCGGCTGTCGGTGGGGAACTTGTTGCACAGCGCGCGGGCCTTGGCCACGTCCTGCTTGGCGACGAACATCGTGCCGTGGCCGACGCCGTGGATGCACGGGCCCTTGTTGGCCGGGGCGCAGAGCTTGAGCAGGTCCTCCTCCGGGTTGGCGGAGGCGTTCAGCATCTCCTCGACCGCGCCGTGCAGGTAGCCGGCCGCGCAGGTCTCGTGCGGGAAGGAGATCACCTTCTGGAAGTCCGCGTTGTACCGCTTGACCGCGGTGTGCCCGAGCTCGTGCGCGATCGGGTGACAGAACCGGACGGTGTACGGGAGCTTCTTGCTGATCGCGTCCAGCTCGGCCAGTGCGACGCCGGGGTCGGTGGCCTCCATCTTGGCCATCAGCTTGTTGCGCAGGGTGGAGCGGGTCCACACCGCCGGGTCGCCGGTCGGGCTGGGGGAGGCGGCCGGGCCGCTGGTCTGCGCGGCCGGGACGGCCTGGCCGGCCGGGGCGGCTGCCTGCACGGCCGGCTGCGGGGTCCACTGGGTGACGGCGACCGCGCCCAGTCCGAGCACGCCCAGGAGGAAGGCGGTGATGATCGCGAAGAGTCGCGGTTGCATGAGCTGTGGTCCCCCGGCGGATCGCTTCGGACGGTTGCGTCTCCCATCCTGGCGTCAGCTGCTCGAAATAGAACGTTTCTGACGGCCATTCGGGAAGTGTCGGCCGGGCCGTTTCCCCGAGCGGCCGACTGGTCAACGAGGAGAGCGCCCCCCGGTCACCAATCCCACACACTCTCACAGGACGGGCACGGACCGTCCGCCGGGGCCGGTCGGAACCCCGGCGGAGCCGAAAGCAGGAAGTCCTGCCCGATTTCGGGCAGGATTCTTGGAGTACGCCCGATCGACGCCTAGGCTCCCCTCTCGTGCCTGTCTCACCACACCCTCACGAAGACCTGCTCGCGCATCTGACCCGGACCACCCCGCTGGGGCCCGGCGAGGCCGCGCGAGTGATCGCGGAGGTGCTGGCGTACTTCTCCGAGAGCACCGAGGAGTACGTCCGTCGCCGCCACGGTGAGCTGCAGGCGCGGGGCCTGACCAACGAGAAGATCTTCGACCGGCTGACCGGTGAGCTCACCGCCCGCAGGGTCGCGGCGCCCGAGCTGTCCACCCGTCAGCTGCGCCGGATCGTCTACGGCTGAGCCCGCCCCCGCCCCACCCGACGACGTGACAGAGGAGTACCACCATGTGCGGCATCGTGGCCTACATCGGTCCCAAGGACGCCACCGCGTTCCTGCTCGAAGGTCTCCAGCGGCTGGAGTACCGGGGCTACGACTCGGCCGGCGTGGCGGTGACCGGGAAGCCGGGCACCCTCAAGGTCTGCAAGACCAAGGGCCGGGTCGCCGACCTGGCTGCCGCCGTACCCGCTCGGTTCAAGGGCACCACCGGCATCGGCCACACCCGCTGGGCCACCCACGGCGAGCCCAGTGACGCCAACGCGCACCCGCACCTGGACAACAGCGAGCGGATCGCCGTCGTCCACAACGGCATCATCGAGAACGCCGACGCGCTGCGTGACCGGCTGACCGCCGAGGGCGCGGTGTTCCGCTCCGAGACCGACACCGAGGTGCTGGCCCACCTGGTCGCCGCGCACGTCGGCGAGGGTGTCGAGCTGGAGGACGCGGTGCGCGCCGCGCTCGGCCACGTGGTCGGCACGTACGGCATCGCCGTGGTCGACGCCGCCCAGCCGGACCGGATCGTGGTGGCCCGCAACGGCAGCCCGATCGTGCTCGGCCTCGGCGAGAAGGAGATGTTCGTCGCCTCGGACGTCGCCGCCCTGGTCCGCTACACCCGCCAGGTGGTGCACCTGGAGGACGGCGAGCTGGCCACCGTCCGCGCCGACGGCTTCACCACCTTCACCGAGGACGCCCGTACGGTGACCCGTCAGCCGTCCACCGTGGACTGGGAGATCGCCTCCTACGACACGGCCGGCTACGAGCACTTCCTGCTCAAGGAGATCCACGAGCAGCCCGCCTCGGTCGAGCGCACGCTGAGCGGCCGCCTCGACGAGCGGTTCGCCACCGCGCACCTGGGCGGCCTCAACCTGGACGCCCGCGAGCTGCGCGAGATCCGCCGGGTGAAGATCCTCGGCTGCGGCTCCGCCTACTACGCCGGTGAGATGGGCGCCCAGCTGATCGAGGAGCTGGCCCGGATCCCCGCGCACAGCGAGCCCGCCTCCGAGTTCCGGTACCGCAACCCGGTGATCGAGGCCGACACCCTCTACGTGGCGGTCAGTCAGTCCGGCGAGACCTACGACACGCTGGCCGCCGTCCAGGAGATCAAGCGCAAGGGCGGACGGGTGCTCGGCGTGGTCAACACCGTCGGCAGCGCGATCGCCCGCGAGTGCGACGGCGGCATCTACCTGCACGCGGGCCCGGAGATCTCGGTCGCCTCGACCAAGGCCTTCACCTCGACCGTGATCGCCTTCGCGCTGCTGGCGCTGCACTTCGGCCGGATCCACGACCTCTCCCCGGCCGACGGCCGCCGGATCGTCGCGGGCCTGAAGGCACTGCCGGACCAGATCCGGGAGATCCTGGCCGGCGAGGACAAGATCGCCGAGCTGGCCGCCGAGTACGCCCAGAGCGAGGGCATGATGTTCATCGGCCGGGTCCGGGGCTTCCCGGTCGCCCGCGAGGGTGCGCAGAAGCTCAAGGAGATCAGCTACGTGCACGCCGAGGCGTACCCCGCCAGCGAGCTCAAGCACGGCCCGCTCGCGCTGATCAACCCGGACCTGCCCACCGTGGCGCTGGTGCCGGACGACGAGCTGCTCGACAAGAACCTCACCACCCTCGGCGAGATCAAGGCCCGGGCCGGCCGGGTGCTGGCGATCGCTCACCGCGCCCCCGACGCCAAGCTGGCCGACCACGCCATCCTGGTCCCGCGCAGCGAGCCGGAGCTCGACCCGCTGCTGCTCAACATCCCGCTCCAACTGCTCGCCTACCACGCGGCGGTGGCCCTCAAGCGGGACGTCGACAAGCCGCGCAACCTGGCCAAGAGCGTGACCGTGGAGTAACCCGCCCCGGGTCGGTAGAGTCCGTGCCATGGACTTGGTGTGGGAGCAGCTCGTGGTGGACTCCGCCGACCCGGTCGCGCTCGGCCGCTGGTGGGCCGAGGCACTGGGGTGGGTGGTGTTCAACGAGGACCCCGAGGAGTTCGAGATCCGCCCGGCGGCCGACCGGCTGCCGGGCCTGCTCTTCGCCCGTGTGCCCGAGGCGAAGACCCTGAAGAACCGGCTGCACCTGGACTTCCGCCCGGCCGACCAGGCCGCGGAGGTGGCCCGGCTGGTCGCGCTCGGTGCCCGGCCGGCCGACGTGGGCCAGGGGGAGCAGACCTGGCAGGTGCTGGTGGACCCGGAGGGCAACGAGTTCTGCGTACTGTCCTCGCGGCGGCCCGGCTGACCGGCCCCCGGGCCTTCCGGCCGTGCTGGTTTCCCGTCAGTTATGGTGACCGCACGGTCGGTTGAGCAGGGGAGCCACAGCATGCGGGTCGGGATCATCGGGACGGGTACGGTCGGGCGGACGCTCGCGGGCAAGCTGGTGTCGCTCGGGCACGAGGTGACGCTCGGTTCGCGCAGCAAGGAGAACGCGGCCGCGCTGGCCTGGGCCGAGCAGGCCGGTCCGTACGGGCACAGCGGGACCTTCGCGGAGGCCGCCGCCTTCGGCGAGCTGGTGATCAACGCGACCTCCGGGGTGGTGGCGGTGCAGGCGCTCCGGCTGGCCGGGGCCGAGCCGCTGGCGGGCAAGGTGCTGATCGACGTCTCCAACCCGCTGGTCTTCTCGCCGCAGGGCGAGGTGAGCCTGGAGCCGGTGAGCAGCGACAGCGTCGGTGAGCAGATCCAGCGCGAGTTCCCCGAGGCCCGGGTGGTGAAGGCGCTCAACACCGTCAACTCCGAGGTGATGGTGGACCCGGGCCGGGTGCCCGGTGAGCACAACCTGTTCGTGGCGGGGAACGACCCCGAGGCGAAGGCCGAGGTGGTCGCACTGCTGACCGAGTTCGGCTGGCCGCAGGGCTCGGTGCTGGACCTGGGGGACATCACGGGGGCCCGGGCGCTGGAGATGCTGATGCCGTTCTGGCTCAAGGTGATGGGGCACCTCGGGCACGCCGACTTCAACTACTCGATCCGGCACGCGGGCTGACGGCCGGTCAGGTCCGGCGGCGGCGCCAGAGGCGGTAGCCGACCAGCCCGGCCAGCAGCACGCCGAGCGCCACCAGGACCAGCAGCTGGTAGCGCACCAGCTGCTCGTACAGCGGCCCGATGTTGTCGCCCGCCAGGTACCCGGCGCCGCCCCAGACGCCGACCCAGAGCACCGCGCCGAGCACGTTGGGGGGCAGGAACCGCCGCCAGCTCATGCCGGTGGTCCCGGCCACGACGCCGTTGGTCTGCCGCAGCACGTCGATGAACCTGGCCGCCGTGACCACCTTGACCCCGTGCCGGGCGAAGAACTGCTCGCCGCGCTCCATCCGGGCCGGGGTGAGCAGCACGTACCGGCCCCAGCGCTCGACCAGCCTGTGGCCGCCGGTGCGGCCGAGCAGGTAGCCGAGGCTGTCCCCGGCCACGGCGGCGACCAGCGCGATCGCGAGCACCGCCGCGATGCTCATCCGGCCGGTGCCCGCGTAGACGGCGGCCAGCACCAGCATGGTCTGACCGGGCACCGGGATCGCGCAGTTGTCCAGGAACACGAGAACCCCCACTGCCAGGTAGCCGTAGCTGTCCAGCAGTGGGGTGAGGTGCTCGAGCGGACCGGGGAGTGGTGCGGGGGTGTCCACGGGGCTCCGGGGGAAGTGGGGTCAGTGGGCGGGCTGCTGACGTTCGATCACGGTGTCCGGGCCGGGGTAGACCAGCCCTTCGTGGCCGTCCTCGAAACGCACCAGGTACGGGGGCTCGCCCTCGCTGCCCCGGACCTCGATGATCTCGCCCAGCTGATCCGACATTCCGACCGACCTGCTGTGGGTGTGGAGGTGATCGCCTACCGTCGCTTGCATGGTCTGCTCCTTGTCCGGTGCGGTTGCCGTCCCGATCTCCACTGTGCGGCGCGAACGGGGCGGTCGCAACGTCCGGCCAGCGCTCAGGCGCCGGGGTCGGTGAGGTAGCGGCGGAGCAGGCGCTTGCACTCGGCGATCAGGGCGGGGTCACCGTCCGGATCGGTCCGGAAGGCCAGTTTCAGGACGGCGTCGGCGCTCTCCATCGCGACCCGCAGGGCCAGCGGGTGGCCCGGCCCGCTGAACAGCCCGCCGCCCAGGGTGCGCAGCCGCAGGGCCACCGCGGCGTTGTTGTCCAGCTCCCGGTCGAGCAGGTGCTGATCGTCGGCGACCCCGGCCGGGAGCTGGTCGACCAGGCCGAAGTCGAGGTGGCCGAAGCCCGGGACGGCGCGCTTCATCGCGACGAACTCCTCGACCGCCAGGTCGACGAAGCTCGGCACATCGGGTGGGGTCTCGGCGTCGAAACGGCGGGCGAGGCGTTCCAGGTAGCGTTCCAGGTTCCGCTCGGCCAGCGCGGCGAGCAGGTCCTCCTTGCCCGCGAAGAACTGGTAGAGGGTGCCGATCGGGACCTCGGCCCGGTGCGCGGTCTCCTTGGTGGTCAGCGCGTTCGCACCGACCTCGTCCAGCAGGCCCGCGCAGGCGTCGAGCAGCCGCTCGTACCGTTCCTGGCTGCGCTGCTGCACCGGCCGGCGCCGGGTGGGGACGGCGGTGCCGATGTCCGACTTCATGCGCCCACTGTGCCGCATCCGGCGGACGGGGAGCGAATCACCGGCCTTGGATGCTTCTGGTGTCCTTCCCGGGATGGGGGTTGGGGCCCGGCGCATCGACGGGACCGCGTGCGCCGGGACCGTGCGCTGCCTCACCCCACATCTGTCCGCCTCGCAGAGCACGATTGCGTGAACGCCGGACCGCCGCCCGCGTCGCGGTGGTGATCGGGGAGCGGAACCAGCCCGACGGTGACGGTCATGCGTCTCGTGGACTGCGCCTGCTGCTGCCGGCCCACAGGCGGGGACCAGCACCGCGAGGTCCGGTTCGAGGTCGAGCCACAGACCTTCTTGCGGTCCCGTCCGGACGGGACCGTCGCGACCGACGACGAAGCCCTGCGCCGCATGGCCGACCTGCAGGGTGCCCGGCTGCTGCACAATATCGGCATCCGTCGGCGGCTCGGAGCTACTGGACGCCGAACACGCCGTCCTGCTAGATGAGTTGGCCGAGCAGCTGGCCGTGCCATGGGTGAGCGTGGCCGACGGTCACGGCCGCGGCGCCGGTACCCCTGCGCCCGCTGGACCCGGCGGCGGGGCGCGACACCGGAGGAGTGGGAGGCGGCCCTCGGCGGTGTGGCAGTGGGTCGGGAGTCCCGGACGGCGCTGGATCGGGAGTTGGCCGCCGATCCGGCGATCGACCTGTTGCGCGAACTGATCGGGTAGCTCTTCGCCGCAAACCCCGGCCTTCAGGCCGGGGACAAGGCGATCCTTGGCCCGGAGCCGTCTAGCGGCCAGGTCACTGCGTTGTCAGTGGCGTGCCCTATGTTTCACGGTAATCGAAGGGGGTGTTCCCATGCTGTCCGGCCGCAGGTACCGGCTCGAACTCGGCACAGCTCAGGCCGAGTTGTGCGAGACGTTCGGCAACATATGCCGGTCAGTGTGGAACACGGCTCTTGAGCAGCGGCGCGAGTATCGGCGGCGTGGTGCGTGGATGAACTACGTTCCGCAGGCCGCCGAGATGGCCGAAGCGAAGCATGAGTTCCCGTGGCTCGCGGACGCCCCCTCGCACGTCCTGCAACAGACCCTCCGTGATCTGGACCGGGCGTGTCGGGAGCACGGGACGTTCAAGGTGCGGTGGCGTTCTCAGCGGCGCTGGTCGCCGTCGTTCCGCTTCCCCGCCGGCAATGCGATCACGGTGGAGCGGATCGGCCGTAAGTGGGGCCGGGCGAAGCTCCCGAAGCTCGGATGGGTGCGGTTCCGCTGGTCACGCCCGCTCGGGGGAGCGGTTCGCTCGGCGACTGTCAGCCGCAGGGGTGTGCACTGGTTCGTGTCGTTCCTGGTCGAAGACGGCCGCAGCACACCCGAACAGCATGCGATGCCGAACACTGCCGTGGGCGTGGACCGGGGCGTGAAGGTCGCCGCGACGACCAGCGACGGCCGGTTCATCGACCGGCTGTTCGCCACGCCGGGCGAGCGCGCCCGGCTGCGCCGCTTGCAGCAGAAGCAGGCCAGGCAGAAGCGCGGCAGCTTCCGGCGCCGTGCGAACGTTGCCGCGATCGGGACCATCCACGGTCGTGTGCGTGACCGCCGTACGGACTTCTGCGCCCGCACCGCCGCCGACCTGACCACCCGTCACGCCGTGGTCGTGCTCGAAGAACTGCGGACGACGAACATGACCCGCTCGGCGTCCGGAACGATGGACGCCCCCGGCGCGGGCGTCGCGCAGAAAGCCGGCCTGAACCGGGCCATCCTGGACAAGGGATGGCACCTGCTCGAACTCGCGCTCCGCAACGCGGCGCGTACCACCGGAACCGCCGTGGTGCTGGTTCCGGCGGCGTACACCTCCCAGACGTGCAACCCGTGCGGGCACGTGGACCCGAAGAACCGCGAGAGCCAAGCGGCCTTCGAGTGCACGTCCTGCGGACACCGGGCACACGCCGACGTGAACGCCGCCCGCAACATCCTCAACGCCGCAGGGCATGCGGTGTCAGGGCGTGGAGACCTCGGGGCTAACCGGTCCGTGAAGCGCCAACCACCGCCGACGCGCACACGCACGGGGCGAAGCCCCCGCGCGGCTCGCGCGGCCGGAATCCCCGTCCTTTAGGACGGGGAGGAAGCCAATCTGGAGTTCCGCGCGGGTGCCCTGGCCGGGACGCTCGTCCACACCGTCCGGCTTCTCCTGCTGACCCTGGGTGAGGCCGGGGTGCGCGAGCTGATGGTCGGCTACGCCCGGCAGCGGACGCCCGAACTCTTCGCCACCGAGGAGGCCTTCGCCTTCGCCGAGTACCTCGGGCGGAGCCGTCCGGCCGTGCCGCTGCTGCCGGACGTGCTCGAACTGGACCTCGGCCTGATGCTGGTCCGGCTGGACGGTGAGCCGCGTACGGTGACCCTCGGCACCGACCCGACCGTGCTGCTGACCGAACTCGGCGCCGGGCGGCTGCCGGTGGCCCCGCCGCGCGGCAGCTACCTGCTGCGGCTGGTGGACGACCGCGCGGCCGGCTGAGGACGGGTCACTGCCCGGCCGCAGGCGGAGACGGTGTGCGGGTGCGCGGCCCCGGCGGTGCCGTGCCCGTTCGAGAGCTGTCCGCCGGAGCCCCTACGATGGCCGCCATGACTACAGGGGGGCCGGGCGCCCAGCTCGTCGACGGCCGATTCGAGTTGCTCGAGCGGCTCGGCGGCGGCGGTATGGGGCTGGTGTGGCGGGCCCGGGACATCGTGCTGCAGCGGGAGGTGGCGCTCAAGGAGGTCCGCTCGCCGGATCTGGCGATGCTCGCCGCCGACCCCGCCGCGGCCTTCGAGCTGCGCGAGCGGGTGTTGCGCGAGGCCCAGGCGCTGGCCCGGCTCCAGCACCCCAATGTGGTGATCATCCATCACATCGTGGACACCGCCGAACTCACCCACCCCTGGCTGGTGATGGAGCTGGTGCCCGGCGGCTCGCTGCACGACCGGCTCAACCGGGGTGCGCTCTCGCCGCAGGAGGCCGCCCGGATCGGCCGCGGCGTACTCTCCGCGCTGCGCGCCGCACACGCCGCCGGCATCCAGCACCGCGACGTCAAACCGGCCAACGTGCTGATGCGCACCGACGGCACCCCAGTGCTGACCGACTTCGGTATCGCCGCGCTGAGCGAGTCGACCAGCCTGACCGCGACCGGCGCGCTGATCGGTTCGCCCGAGTTCATCGCCCCCGAGCGGATCCGCGGCCAGGAGGGGAACCCCTCCTCCGATCTGTGGTCGCTCGGCATGATGCTGTACGTCGCCGTGGAGGGCCACCACCCGCTGCGCCGTGCCACCAGCTTCGCGACCCTGGCCGCCGTCCTGGACGAGCCGCTCCCGCCGCCGGTGCGCTCCGGCCCGCTCGGGCCGACGCTGGTCGCGCTGCTGGCCCGCGATCCGGCGGTCCGGCCCGATGCCGCAGAGCTGGACCGGTTGTTCGCCGCCGCTGAGCAGGGTGTCGACGGGACGCTCGGCGACGGGTCCGTTCCGTACACGCCCACCCAGCTCAGCGGCACCGTGCCCCGTCCCGTCGGTCCCGTCGACAAGGTGCCTGAGTACGGCAGGGCCGGGTACGACACCGGCGGTCACGAGCCGTGGGTGCAGCCGGAGCCGACCGGGCGTCCTCCCGTCCGCCGACGCACCGGTCCGGTGCTGGCGGCGGTGGCCGGTGTGGCGGCGGTCGGTCTGCTGGGCTGGTCGCTCAGCCACGGGCTGCCGACGTTCGGCAACCGCGCCGCCGGCGGCTCCTCCCCGAAGGCCGCCCGCAGCAGTGCGGGCAGCACCAGCACGGGCAGCACCGTGGTCGGCGGCGCCGCCTCGTCGCCCGGCACGGGCAGTACTCCCAAGGCCGCGAACTCGGCTGCCGCCGCCAAGGATCTGCTCACCCCGAACGGTGCCCGCAGCCTGGTCGATTCGATCCGCTCGGCCACGGGCAACACCGTGATCACCCAGCTGCTGATCTACCCGGGGTACGCCAGTGCCAGGGTGGTGACCAAGGACAACCCCAAGCACTACGACGACTTCGACTACCGCGACGGCAAGGTCACCAGCAAGCCCGGCGGCACCGTCGGGACCAACGACGGGACAGTGGACCTCACCAAGATCGACTGGAACCAGATCCCGACCGTGATGGCCAAGGCCCAGACCGAGCTCGGTGTCGCCAACCCCAAGTCGCGCTACCTGAACGTGACTTACGGCTGGTTCGCCGACGAGATCACCATCCGGTACTACCTGTCGAGCGACTACGGCGGCGGCTACCTGACCGCAGGCGCCACCGGCAAGGTGCTCAAGGTGGTCAAGTCCGGCTGACGGCAAGGAGGTTCGGGGTGCCGAAGCCGGGGCCTCCGGGCTGATGTGCCCGGTGGCCCCGGCCGTCGGGGTGGTGTCAGCTGACGGCCCAGCGCTGGAGGGCGCTGCCGCTGTCGGACTGCTGGGTGACCTGGGCGCCGTTGGACGTCGAGGCCGTGGTGAGGACCAGCCCGCTCTTCTGGGAGGTGACCTTGAATCCGCCGGTCGCTGCGGTGACCAGCCAGCGCTGGCTACTCGCCCCGGTGCAGGTGGCCTGGATCACCTGGGCGCCCGCACTGGTGGATCCACCGCTGACGTCCACGCACAGGTGGGACTCGCCGTTGACGAGCTGGTAGGAGCCGTCGCTCTGCTGGGTGAAGACCCAGTCCTGGTTGGCGCCGCGGTTCGGTGTCCAGGTGATGAGCTGGGTGCCGGAGACGGTGGAGTGGTTCGGATCGTCCAGGGCCTTGCCCGAGCTGACGACGGTGTGGGCGCCGTCGGACACGGCGCCCACCGACCAGGTGAAGGTGCCGGTACCGGTGGCGGTTCCGGAGGAGGCGGTCACGGTGACGGTCGAACTGCCGGTGCTGCCGGGGGTACCGGTGATCAGGCCGCCGGGGCTGATCGACAGGCCGGCGGGCAGGCCGGTCGCCGAGAAGGTCAGCGGCTTGTTGGCGGAGTCGGTGGCGGTGAGTTGGAGCGAGACCGCCGTGTTGACCTTGGTGGACTGGTTGCCGGGGCCGATGACGGACACGGTCTCGGGGACGGCGCCGGCCACGGTCAGGGTCAGGGACTGTTCGGCGGCGTTGCGGCTCGCGCCGACCGGGCTGCCGGTGGTGTTGGTCCAGAACCGGGCCGGGGTGGTCTCGGCTGGGCGCGAGGTGTCGGAGGACAGGCCGATCACCAGGCCGCTGTAGCGGTTGACCAGGCGGTACGTGCCGTTGGGCGTGTTGGTGGCGGACTTGCCCGGGATCACCCACCACTGCTGGCCGACGCTGGGCCCGCCGGTCGGGGCGGCGGTGACGGTGGGCTTGGCGCCCCAGGCACGGCCTGCGGTGACACCGGAGTCGACGCCGAGCAGCTGGCCGGTGGCGCCGTTGGTGATGCGGTAGGAGCCGTCGCCGTTGCCGGTGAAGCTCCAGGTCTCGAGACCGGAGCCGGTGGCGGCCGAGGCCGAGGTGGTGGCCGAGCTGCCGGAGACCTGGGCGAGGACGCGGCCGGCCCCGTTGGCGATGCGGTAGGACTTGGTCACGTCCACCGGCGGTGCGGCGGGGGTGGTGTTGTCGATGCTGAGGTTGATGTACTCGCTGCTGGAGCCGCCCGAGCAGCCGAAGGAGCAGTAGGTACGGAAGTTCTTGCCGACGATGCCGCTGCCGGTCTTGCTGACGCTGTCCAGGAACCAGCGGTACCAGGAGGCGGTGTGGTAGCTGCCGGTGTCGCCGATCCGGTACCACTTCTGGGTGGTGAGGTCGTCGGTGGCGTACAGCTCCTGGGGCGCGTTCCCGGACTGGTCGACGGCCTGCGGTTCGCCGATGTACAGGCCCAGGTGGGCGTTGTAGGTGATGTCCATGACGAACAGCGGCGAGGTGGCGGGCATCGTGCCGGCGGCGACCTGCTGGTCGGCGGTGCCGGTGTTCGCCGGGTTGTACTCGGCGGCGGCCGGGGTGTAGCCGGTGCCGCCGGCGGCCGGCACCATGTTGCTCTCCTTGCCGCCCTTGCCGGGCTGGGACCAGGCGCCGTCGTACCACTTCTGCCACGAGTCCGGGGCCATCTTGGCGGAGATCGGTGACCGGGCGACGTGCTCGTGGAAGGCCTTCCAGCTGCCGCTCTTGTCGACCACCCGGGAGCCGTAGAAGACGTAGAAGTACCCGGAGGCGGTGTCGACGAACAGCCGCTGGTCGCCGTCGCCGTAGTAGTAGGTCTGGTTCGGGAAGGCGGTGGTGTCACCCCGCTTGGTGGCGTACGGGGAGGTGATGACGTGGTCCTTGATGGTCCACGTCCGGCCCTGGTCGGTGGAGACGGCGTAGTCGATCGCGTCGTAGTGCAGGCCGTCGCCGAAGGGCTGCGGGGTGAACTCGTTGTGCACCAGGCCGTACCAGTCGCCGGTGTCGGGATCGACCCAGAGGCCGGCGAGGTCGCAGAAGTTCTTCTGGGAGTAGCCCGACCCGGCGGGCGGGGCGGTGGCCTCGAGCCCGGTTGGGCTGTTGTTGCACCGCCAGGTGGTGTCGTTGTTCTTGTCGTTGGAGTTGGCGGGGTTCACCGCGTTGCTGAGGGTGGTGTTGAAGGTCGCGGTGTCGAGGTTGCCGCCCGAGTAGAAGTCCCAGACGCGGCTCTGGTTGGCGCCGTAGAGGGCGGCGGCCTGCTGGTAGTAGAAGGTGCCGTCCTTGTCGATGTAGGGGAAGGCCGGGGTGTCGGTCGGGTGGGTCCAGGCGCCCTTGGCACCGACGGTGACGGTGTATCCGGAGGTCGGGGGCGTGGCCTGGGCGGCGCCCGGGGCGAGGGCGCCGCCGGCCACCGACACGGTGGCGGCGAGGACGATGGCGGCGAGTCTGCTGCGGCGGGGCGGCACGGTGGCCTCCTTCTTCGGGCGCGTCGTGGCGCCGCTCTGCTCGTGGGGGACGGGGACAGGGCGTGGGCGTGGCATGGGGTGGCCCTCCTGGTCAGGACTCCGAGCCGGGCGGGCAGGCGCAAGGGACCGCACGGCACAGGAGCGAGTGGGGGATGAACGCTGAGACACCGCGAGCTCTGCAGTTAGGTGCAGTATCCGGCCCTGTATCGCGCAGATGTCAACACGAACGCGCAAAATGTTGCATCTTCGCTAGGCTTCGCACGCCGGGGTGGACACGCCCGGGGCAGGCGGTGCGGGCGGTCGTGGCTGGTGCGGGGCCTGTCGGGGCGTCAGGCGGCGCGGGTGAGGTTCACCGCGTCCGGCGAGCGAGCTGTGAAGGTGGTGCGACTGTTGACGACTCGTCAGGTCCGGCTCCGGGCCCGTTACTCCCTGGCCCGGAGCCGGCGGGGCGGATCAGTCCTCGGTGGGCGAGAGTTCGGCCATCTCGGACCAGCCGTCGGAGGGTGCGTCGACGTAGATGATCTGCGGCTTGGTGGCGATGGTCTTCGGGAGGACGGCCATCGCGGTCTTGAAGTGGTCGGAGTTCACGTGCGCCGCACCCGCGTCGGCGGACTCGAACGCCTCCAGCAGGACGTACTGGTCGGGGTTCTCGACACTGCGGGACCATTCGAAGAAGACGTTGCCCGGCTCCGCGCGCGTGGCTCGCGTGAACTCCCCGACCTGCGACATCCAGCTGTCGCTGTACTCGGGGCGGGCGGTGAACTTGACGGTGATCAGGATCATGCGGTTCTTCCTCCGAACGGGACAGGGCATGGGGGCGCCCCCGGCAGAACCACCGGAGGCGCCCGCCCCGAGCCTAGCCAGAGTGGACCGTCCGGCCGGAGGAGATCACCGCAAGGTGCAGCAGTACTCAGCCGAACTGCGGCGGGGTGTCCAGTACCTGGAAGGAGATGCCCGCCGAGACCAGCCGGTCGATCAGTGGCCGGCCCATCGCCACCGCCGTGGTCAACTGTCCTGCCAGGGGCGGCAGGTCGTCGTASGCCAGGCAGAGCGCCGACTCGGCCAGCATCTTCGCGGTCTCCTGGTAGCCCGGATCGCCGCCGGACACCTCGGTGAAGACCGTCCGCCCGTCCTCCGCCCGMGCCACGAACCGGACGGTGAACCAGGACCGCGCCCGCTGCTCCGCACTCGGCCCGTCGCCGGGCTTGCGCAGCTTCCCCAGCGCCCGGCGCAGCAAAGGCAGTTGGGCGGCCAGGGCGAGCGCCACCACTGCCGCGACACCGCCGACGGCGATCGGCAGCCGCCGGACCGCCGCGTAGTGCGCGTAACCGAAGTCCGGGCCGTACTCGTCCAGCGCGGCGGCCGATCGGGCGACCACCTGCGGGTCGATCGTGGGCATCGGCACGGCCCAGGCCCGGGCCGCCCGGGAGCGGTGCGGTCGGCCGGTSGGSGTGTGGATCAGCCGGTCCTTCGGCCGGGGTTCGACCGCGCGGCGCGCCCGGGCGGCCTGTGCCATCGCCCTCGGCCGGGAGAAGGCCGTCATCGCCGAGGCGAAGGTGCCGCCGGAGATGGTGCCGCCGGCGCGGACGAATCCCTCCACCGAGAGCCGGGCCGCCGGGCCACCGTGGCGCAGCAGCTCCTCGACGGTGAACAGCACGCCGAGGTCGTGCGGCACCGAGTCGAAGCCGCAGGCGTGCACCAGCCGCGCGCCGGTCGCCACCGCCCGCTCGTGGTGCCGCAGATACATCCGGTCGACGAACTCCGGCTCGCCGGTGAGGTCGACGTAGTCGGTGCCGCTCTCCGCGCAGGCCGCCACCAGCGGCTCGCCGTGCCGCAGGTACGGGCCGACCGTGGACACCACCACCCGGGCCGAGGCGGCCACGTCCCGCAGCGCCTCGCGGTCCGCAGCGTCCGCGACCAGCAACGGGAGTTCGGCGCAGCGCGGGTCGGTCTCCGCGAGCTTCGCCCGGACGGCGGCGAGCTT
>NZ_LMCT01000029.1:0-64497 GCF_001424875.1 Kitasatospora sp. Root107
TCAGATCCGACGGATACCCGCCCCCGGAACCACTCACGCACGGCTCAACGACCCCGCCAGCCACGGGACACGGCAGATCTCAAACACGGTCTCAGAGAGCTCCGGATGGAGTGGGCGGGCGTTCGGCGGAAGGGTGGCGTGTGATGGCGTGGGTGAGCTCGAACTTGTCTGCGCACTACCGGGTGTCGTTGATCTTGACGATGACGCCGACGGGGCTGGTCGCGGTGCGCGCGATGCGCAGCGGTGGGGTGCCCTTGGTCAGGTGGAGTTCGGCGGTTTCCGGGGAAGCCGTGGCGCCGACGTCTCACCGAACCGCAGGTGTCCCTGCGTCCTGGCCTCGGCCGACGCAGGTCGGCGCAGTCTGCGCCGCAGTCGCCGTACGCCGCAGCCGTCGGCCGATCGGGTCAAGAGACCGGACGGCGAGAGGTCGCGAGCCGGCCGGTGCAGGTCCGGGGTGGGCCAGTGCGGTGGGTGAGCCTGAAGTGGAGCCGCGTGGCCGGGAGTTGTGGCCCGGGTTCGGCTGGTCGTCCGGCGGATCCGACAGCTGCGGCCGCCCGGCTTACCCGGCCGAGGCGTAGGGCCAGGCCGGCGGGCCGGGAGGAAAGTACCCGGTCGCCTGGGCCCGGCGGGTGGACCATGCCACGCCGCCGGCCCCCGAGGCGAGTGTGGCCAGGCCGACCAGGAAGGCGACGGCCGGTATCAGGTAGCCGGAGGGGAGCAGGAGCGCCCACACCGCCGTCTGACCCGAGGCCACCAGCAGGAGCAGGCCGATCCGCACGGGCACTGCCAGCTTGGCGGTCAGCAGGCCGGTGACCAGACCGAGCACGGCGGCCGGTCCCGCCGTGATGAGCACTCCGGCAGCCAGGAAGAAGATCAGGGCGAAGATCACGTCGTACGCTCCCAATTGTTGGGACGGCAGGGGTACGTGACAGCCGATCGGCTGCCGCCGTGTTGCCCGGCCGACATCGAGTGATGCCATCCTGGCAGATACTTTGAACGTGTTCAATATTGATTCGGGGCAGTGTGACCGGAGTGGCTCTGCGTGCTGATGATCAGGTTGGTGAGGGTGTCTCCGCAGACCTCGCGCACTTTCTCCGAACGCTGCCGACGGCCGGCCGGTGAAGATCGTTCCTGCTGTCTGCGGCAGGTGCGCCGGGTGCGCGTTCTCCGTGCTCGTCGACGATGTTGAGCGCGTGCGTGCCGGGCGGGCCGGCCCCGACGGGATTGTGCGAGAGGCCCGCGGTCTGCGGAGCGATGGCCGAACGGGGCGCGGGTGCAGGTGTCCACGGCCGGTGGCAGGGAAGAAGCGGGCCGGTCGTGCAGGTCCGGGGTGGGCCAGTACGGTCTGTGAGCGTGAACAAGAAGTACGCTCTGCTGAACGCCATCAGGAAACCTAGGGGGCCATTCGTGGGGACCGACAGTGCCGAGCTCCGGCAGCCGGTGATGGCGGACGTGGCGAAGCTCGCCGGGGTGTCGCACCAGACCGTCTCGCGGGTGCTCAACGGTGCGCCGCACGTCCGCCCCGACACCCGGGACCGGGTGCTGGCCGCGATCCGGGAGTTGGACTACCGGCCGAACTCGGCAGCCCGGGCGCTGGTCACCAAGCGGTCCCAGACGCTCGGTGTGGTCAGCTTCGACAGCACCCTGTACGGTCCGGCCTCGATGTTGGACGGGATCGAGCAGGCCGCCCGCAGCGCCGGGTACTTCGTCAGCGTCGCGAGCCTGCGCTCGCTGGACAGCCGCTCGGTGCAGGAGGCGGTGGACCGGCTGCGCGACCAGGGCGTCGAGGGTGTGGTGGTGATCGCCCCGCAGATCTCGGCGGTCAGCGCGGTGGCCAAGCTGTCCAGTTCGGTGCCGGTGGTCGCGGTCGGTTCGGGGAACCAGGCCCGGGTGCCGATGGTGTCGGTCGACAACCAGGCAGGCGCCGCGGCGGCGACCCGGCACCTGCTGGACCTCGGCCACCGGACCGTCCATCACCTGGGCGGGCCGAGCGGCTGGTTGGAGAGCCAGGACCGGCAGGCCGGCTGGCGGCAGACGCTGGAAGCAGCCGGTGCCCAGGCGCCGGAGGTGCACAGCGGTGACTGGAGTGCCCGGTCGGGCTACCAGGCCGGGCTGCGGCTGGCCGAGGATCCCGAGGTCAGTGCGGTGTTCTGCGCGAACGACCACATGGCGCTCGGACTGCTGCGGGCCCTGCACGAGGCGGGCCGGTCGATCCCGGGGGACATCTCGGTGGTGGGCTTCGACGACATCCACGAGGCGGCGTACTTCACCCCGCCGCTGACCACCGTCCGGCAGGACTTCGGGGAGCTGGGCCGCCGGGCCCTGGGGCTGCTGGTCGACGCGGTCGCCGGTGTCGGGCACGCCCGCGAGCACGTACTGATCTCGGCGGAGCTGGTGCTGCGCCGCAGCAGCGGCCCGTTCGCCACCCGCCGCTGACGCCTGGTCGATCCCGCTGCGGCTGCTCCGCCGCAGCGGGCTGACGCCTGCCCGGAATCGACAGGACCCGGGCCGGTGGGCTTCGGGCTGCCGCGGCCCTGGGCGGCGGGGCTGGTCAAGATTGGGTAACTGGTCGCTGGGCCCTTGCCTCGGCCAATTGTTAGCGTTAACAATCTCACTCAGACGAAACATCACCGGCATCCCCCGTTCACCGAGGGGCGCCGGTGGTGGCCCCACCCTTTCGTGCTCGGGTCGCGCATCGCCCCCGGCCGCACCCTGCATCGCCCCCACCCGAGAGGAACCCCCAACATGTCCAAGAGAGCTGCGGTGGCCCTGGTCGCCACCGCGATGGCCGTCGCCCTCACCGCCTGTGGTTCCGGCGGCGGCTCGGGAGACAAGGCGGGCGGCAGCGGCGACAAGGCGCTCACCGTCGGTTTCTCCCAGGTCGGTGCGGAGAGCGGCTGGCGCACCGCCAACACCAAGTCGGTCCAGGATGCGGCGAAGAAGGCCGGGATCACCCTCAAGTTCTCCGATGCGCAGCAGAAGCAGGAGAACCAGATCAAGGCGATCCGCTCGTTCATCCAGCAGAAGGTGGACGTCATCGCCTTCTCGCCGGTGGTCGAGTCCGGCTGGGACACGGTGCTCAAGGAGGCCAAGGACGCCAAGATCCCGGTCGTCCTGACGGACCGTGCGGTGGACTCCAAGGACGAGTCGCTGTACGCCACCTTCCTCGGCTCCGACTTCGTCGAGGAGGGCAAGAAGGCCGGCGACTGGCTGGTCAAGGAGTACCAGGGCAAGACCGAGCCGGTGAACATCGTCGAGCTCCAGGGCACCACCGGCTCCGCCCCGGCGAACGACCGCAAGTCCGGCTTCGGCGACGTCATCAAGGGCGACGCGAAGTTCAAGGTGGTCGCCTCGCAGACCGGTGACTTCACCCGGGCCAAGGGCAAGGAGGTCATGCAGGCCTTCCTGAAGTCCCAGCCGAAGATCGACGTGCTCTACGCGCACAACGACGACATGGCGCTCGGCGCGATCCAGGCGATCGAGGAGGCCGGCAAGACGCCCGGCAAGGACATCAAGATCATCTCGGTGGACGGTGTCAAGGACGCCTTCACCGCGATGGCCGCGAGCAAGATCAACGTCGTGGTCGAGTGCAACCCGCTGCTCGGTGACCAGCTCATGGAGCTGATCAAGAAGGTCAAGAAGGGCGAGACCGTCGAGCGCCGGATCAAGACCGTCGAGGGCGTCTTCACCATGGACCAGGCAGCCGCCGCGCTGCCGACCCGTCAGTACTGACCCAGCCCGGTGAGGTGGGCGGCCGTCGGCGGACGGCCGCCCACCTCACCGACCACGAGAGGAGGAGCGGGTGCGAGCGCAACCGGTCCTGGAAGTACGGGGGATCCGCAAGGAGTTCCCCGGCGTGGTGGCACTGGACGGGGTCGACTTCCGACTCTTCCCCGGCGAGGTGCACGCGCTGATGGGCGAGAACGGCGCGGGCAAGTCCACCCTGATCAAGGTGCTCACCGGCGTGTACGAGTCGGACGGCGGCGAGGTCAGCCTGGCCGGGCAGACGGTACGGATCGGCGGTCCGCTGGAGGCCCAGCAGGCCGGCATCAGCACCGTCTACCAGGAGGTCAACCTCTGCCCGAACCTCTCGGTCGCGGAGAACATCTTCATCGGCCGCGAGCCCCGCCGGTTCGGTCTGATCCACTGGGCCGAACTCCGGCGCAGGGCCGCCGCGTCGGTGGCCGCGCTCGACCTGGACATCGACGTCACCGCCCCGCTGAACAGCCACTCGATCGCCGTCCAGCAACTGGTCGCGATCGTCCGCGCGGTGGACGTGCAGGCCAAGGTCCTGATCCTGGACGAGCCGACCTCCAGCCTGGACCGCGACGAGGTCCGCCAGCTCTTCACCGTGCTGCGCCGGCTGCGCGACCAGGGCGTGGCGATCCTGTTCGTCTCGCACTTCCTGGACCAGATCTACGAGATCTGCGACCGGCTGACCATCCTGCGCGGTGGCCGCCAGGAGGGCGAGTACCTGACCAGCGAGCTGAACCAGACCCAGCTGGTCGCCCAGATGATCGGCGGCGAGCTGACCGGTCTGGCCGAACTCGCCGACGCCACCCGCACCGAGCCCACCGGCACCTCCTTCCTGCGCGCCGAGGGCCTCGGCCGCCGGGGTGCGGTGGAGCCGTACGACCTGGCGATCCGGCCCGGTGAAGTGGTCGGCCTGGCGGGCCTGTTGGGCTCCGGTCGGACCGAGGCGGCCCGGCTGCTGTTCGGTGCGGACCAGAGCGACCAGGGGACCGTGAAGATCGACGGCGCCGTCACGGCGCTGCGCAGCCCCCGGTCCGCGATCGGGCACGGCATCGCGTTCTGCTCGGAGAACCGCAAGACCGAGGGCCTGGTCGGAGAACTGACGGTCCGGGAGAACATCGTGCTGGCCCTGCAGGCCGCGCGCGGCTGGACCCGACCGCTCTCCCGCGCGGCCCAGGACGAGCTGGCGATCCGCTGGATCCGGGCCCTGGACATCCGCCCGAACAACCCCGAGGCGCTGATCCGCAACCTCAGCGGCGGCAACCAGCAGAAGGTGCTGCTGGCGCGCTGGCTGATCACCGACCCCAAGCTGCTGATCCTGGACGAGCCGACCCGGGGCATCGACATCGGTGCCAAGACCCAGATCCAGAAACTGGTCGCCAAGCTGGCCGGTGACGGTATGTCGGTGCTGTTCATCTCGGCCGAGCTGGAGGAGGTGCTGCGCCTCAGCCACCGGGTCGGGGTGCTGCGCGACCACCGGTTGGTGGCCGAGCTGCGCAACGACGGCACGCTCACCCCGGAGCGGATCATGTCGACCATCGCGAGCGGAGCCACCTCATGAAGCTGGTGACCGGACACCGCCTGTTCTGGCCCGCCGTGGTGCTGATCGCACTGCTGCTCGCCAACCTGGCGTTCACCCCCGACTTCTTCGCGATCCGGCTCAGGGACGGGCACCTGTACGGGAGCCTGATCGACATCCTGCACTTCGGCTCGCCGCTGATCCTGGTCGCGCTCGGCATGACGCTGGTGATCGCCACCGGCGGGATCGACCTCTCGGTCGGTTCCACCGTGGCCATCGCGGCAGCGCTGGCCTGCCTGCACATCAGCGAGTCCGACGACCCGGGCAGCGTCGGCACGGTGCTGACGGCGGTGGCGATCGCGCTCGGCGTGGCGCTGCTGCTCGGCGCCGCCAACGGTGTGCTGGTGGCCCGGATCGGGGTACAGCCGATCATCGCCACCCTGATCCTGATGGTCGCCGGGCGCGGCGTGGCCCAGCTCATCACGGACGGTCAGATCATCACCGTCACCAGCGAGCCCTTCAAGCTGATCGGCGGCGGGTACTGGCTCACCGTGCCGTTCTCGATCCTGCTGGCCGCCGCCGTGGTGCTGTTCGCCTCGATGCTCACCCGGCGCACCGCGCTCGGGCTGCTGCTCGAGTCGGTCGGCGGCAACCCGGTGGCCAGCCGGCTGGTCGGCATCCGGGCGGCCGGTCTGATCGGGCTGGTCTACGTGGTCAGCGCGCTCTGTGCGGCGCTGGCCGGGCTGATGATCAGCTCCAACGTCTCGGCGGCGGACGGCAACAACGCCGGGCTCTGGATCGAGTTGGACGCCATCCTCGCGGTGGTGGTCGGCGGCACCTCGCTGAACGGCGGGCGGTTCTCGCTCGGCGGCACGGTGCTCGGCGCACTGGTCATCCAGACCCTGTCCACCACCGTCTACACCATCGGCATCCCGCCGGAGACCACCCTGGTCTTCAAGGCCGTCGTGGTGATCGCCGTCTGTCTGGTCCAGTCGCCGGTGTTCCGGGCCAAGGCCGCCCGCCGCAAGTCCGGCGCGCGGCACGGCAACCGGCCGGTGGCATCGAAGAAGCTGGAGGTCGGCGCATGAGCACCGACACCGTCCTGTCCACGCTGACCCGGCGCGGCCGGGGCCAGATCCCGATGCTGGTCACCTCCGTCCTGCTGGTGGTGATGTTCGCCGCCGGGTCGGTGAGTTACGACGGTTTCCTCTCCGGTCAGGTGCTGCTCAACCTGCTGATCGACAACGCCTTCCTGCTGGTGGTCGCGGTCGGGATGACCTTCGTGATCCTGACCGGCGGCATCGACCTCTCGGTCGGCGCGATGGTCGCACTGTCCACCATGATCTCCGCCTGGCTGGTCCAACTGCACGGCTGGCCACCACTGTTGGTGATCCCGCTGGTGCTGGCGATCGGCACCGGGGCGGGCCTGGCGATGGGCTGGGTGATCCACACCTTCGAGATCCAGCCGTTCATCGTCACGCTGGCCGGCATGTTCCTGGCCCGCGGCCTCTGCTACACGATCAGCATCGACTCGATCTCGATCACCGACCCGACGTACACCTCGATGGCCCAGACCCGCATCCCGCTGGGCGAGTTGTTCATCTCGCCGAGCGTGCTGATCGCCGTGCTGGCGGTCGTGGCGGCGTTCGTGGTGCTGCACTACAGCCGCTTCGGCCGGAACGTGTACGCGCTCGGCGGCAGCGAGCAGTCCTCGGTGCTGATGGGGCTGCCGGTGTCCCGGACGAAGATCGGCGTGTACGGCGTGAGCGGCTTCTGCTCGGCGCTCGGCGGCGTGCTGATGACCTTCTACATGCTCTCCGGCTACGGCCTGCACGCGGTGGGGCTGGAGCTGGACGCGATCGCCGCCGTGGTGATCGGCGGCACGCTGCTCACCGGTGGCACCGGCTACCTGCTCGGCACCGTGCTGGGTGTGCTGGTGCTCGGCCTGATCCAGACCGTGATCAGCTTCCAGGGCACGCTCAGCTCGTGGTGGACCAGGATCGTGATCGGCGCCCTGCTGTTCGTCTTCATCCTGCTCCAGCGGGTGCTGACGTCCCGTCGGCGCACCTAGTAACCAACGCACACAGTCTCCGCTCGCTGGACCGGCCCACCCGCTTCGGTCGCCCAGCAACGCGGCCCCGTTCCCAGGAGTTTCCCCGGAACGGCGGNNNCGGCGGACCGGCCGCCGGGCCCGCACCGTCGCGGACCCGCCCGGCGGCCGGAACCAGTACCCAGTGCAAGACCAACTCTCCAAGAACTTCCCAGAAGGACGTGAACGTGCCCTCTTCCCCCGAGGCCCCGGAGCGCTACGTCGTCGGCGTCGACTTCGGTACCCTGTCCGGCCGCGCCGTGGTGGTGCGGGTACGCGACGGCGAGGAGCTCGGCACCGCCGTCCACGAGTACCCGCACGGTGTGATCGAGCACCGACTGCCCGGCACTGACGCCCTGTTGCCCCCCGACTGGGCACTCCAGCACCCCGAGGACTGGCGCGAGGTGCTGCGCACCGCCGTCCCCGCCGCGCTGGCCGCGAGCGGCGTCGACCCGGCCGCCGTGATCGGCATCGCCACCGACTTCACCGCCTGCACCGTGCTCCCCGTGCGGGCCGACGGCACCCCGCTGGCCGAGACCGAGCTGGCCGAACGCCCGCATGCCTGGCCGAAGTTGTGGAAGCACCACGCGGCCCAGGGGCAGGCCGACCGGATCAACGAGCTGGCGCACCAGCGCGGGGAGAAGTGGATCAGCCGCTACGGCGGGAAGATCTCCGCCGAGTGGCAGTTCGCCAAGGCCCTCCAGCTGCTGGAGGAGGACCCGGCGGTCTACGCGGCCACCGAACGGTGGATCGAGGCCGCCGACTGGATCGTCTGGCAGCTCACCGGTGCCGAGAGCCGCAACACCTGTACGGCCGGCTACAAGGGCATCCTCCAGGACGGCAGTTACCCCTCCGAGGACTATCTCGCCGCCCTGCACCCCGACTTCGCCGACTTCGCCCGGACCCGCCTGGAGCACCCGCTCGCCCAACTCGGCTCCCGGGTCGGATCGCTTAACCCCGAGGCGGCCGGCTGGACCGGCCTGCCCGAGGGCATCGCGGTCGCCGCGGGCAATGTGGACGCCCACGTCGCCGCGCCCGCAGCCCAGGCCGTCGAGAACGGCCAGCTCCTCGCCATCATGGGCACCTCCACCTGCCACGTGGTCAACGGCGCCACCCTGGCCGACGTCCCCGGCATCTGCGGCGTGGTTGAGGGCGGTATCGTCCAGGGCGCCTACGGCTACGAGGCCGGGCAGAGTGCGGTCGGCGACATCTTCGCCTGGTGGCTGCGCCAGGGCCTGCCTGCCGACTACCTGGCCGAGGCCGAGGCGGCCGGCTTGGACGCCCACCAGCTGCTCACCGACAAGGCCGCCGGCCAGCCGGTCGGCGGGCACGGACTGGTTGCGCTGGACTGGCTGAACGGCAACCGCTCCACCCTGGTGGACCACCACCTCTCCGGTGTGATCGTCGGCCTGACCCTGGCCACCCGGCCGGAGGAGATCTACCGCGCGCTGCTCGAGTCCACCGCCTACGGCACCCGTACCATCGTCGAGGCGTTGGAGCAGGGCGGCGTGCCCGTCACCGAGTTCATCGTCACCGGCGGGCTGAAGAAGAACGCCCTGCTGATGCAGATCTACGCCGACGTGCTGCGCCGCCCGGTCTCGCTCGCCGCCTCCGCCCAGGGCCCGGCGCTCGGCTCCGCCATCCACGCCGCCGTCGCCGCCGGGGCCCACCCCGACGTCCGGACCGCCGCCGCCGCGATGGGCCGGGTGGAACGGAGCGCGTACCTGCCGGACCCCGAGCGGGCCGACGCCTACGACGCGCTGTTCGCCGAGTACGCCGAACTGCACCGGCACTTCGGCACCGGCGCCGACAAGCAGCTGCACCGGCTGCGCCGCATCCGCAACACCGCACTCACCCAGATTGGCGAGGCCTCATGACCGACCTCATCCAGCTGCTCCGACGCCAGGTCAGCGACCTGCACCAGGAGTTGGTCCGCTACCAGCTGGTGGTCTGGACGGCAGGCAACGTCTCCGCCCGGGTCCCCGGCGAGAACCTGATGGTGATCAAGCCCAGCGGCGTCTCGTACGACGAGCTGACGCCCGAGAACATGATCCTGTGCGACCTCGACGGCACGGTGATCGAGGGCGCGCACTCGCCGTCCTCCGACACCGCCGCGCACGCCTACGTCTACCGCCACATGCCCGAGGTCGGGGGAGTGGTGCACACCCACTCCACGTACGCCTGCGCCTGGGCCGCCCGGGGCGAGGCCGTCCCGTGCGTACTCACCGCGATGGCCGACGAGTTCGGCGCCGAGATCCCGATCGGCCCGTTCGCGCTGATCGGTGACGACTCGATCGGGCGCGGCATCGTGGAGACCCTGCGCGGCCACCGCTCGCCCGCCGTGCTGATGAAGAGTCACGGCGTCTTCACCATCGGCAAGGACGCCAAGGCCGCCGTCAAGGCCGCCGTGATGTGCGAGGACGTCGCCCGCACCGTGCACATCTCCCGCCAGCTCGGCGAACCGCTGCCGATCGCGCAGAGCGACATCGACAGCCTCAACTTCCGGTACCAGAACGTGTACGGCCAGCAGTCAGTCAAGGAGACCCACGCATGAAGTCGACCGAAGGCCGCGAGATCTGGTTCCTGACCGGCAGCCAGGGCCTCTACGGCGAGGACACGCTCCGTCAGGTGGCCGAACAGTCCCAGCAGATCGCCGAGACCCTGGGCGCCTCCGGCCTCCCGGTCAAGGTGGTCTGGAAGCCCGTGCTGACCGACGCGAGCGCGATCCGGCGGATGTGCCTGGACGCCAACTCGGCGGACGAGTGCGTCGGCCTGATCGCCTGGATGCACACCTTCTCGCCGGCCAAGATGTGGATCGCCGGGCTGGACGCCCTGCGCAAGCCGCTGCTCCACCTGCACACCCAGGCCAACGTCGAACTGCCCTGGGGCACCATCGACATGGACTTCATGAACCTGAACCAGGCCGCCCACGGCGACCGCGAGTTCGGCCACATCCAGTCCCGTCTCGGCGTCGCCCGCAAGACCGTCGCCGGGCACGTCAGTGACCCCTCGGTGGTCCGTCGGGTGGCGTCCTGGGCCCGGGCCGCCGCAGGCCGCGCCGAGCTCTCCCAGCTCAAGCTCGCCCGGTTCGGCGACAACATGCGCGACGTCGCGGTGACCGAGGGCGACAAGGTCGAGGCGCAGCGGCGGTTCGGCGTCTCGGTCAACACCTACGGCGTCAACGACCTGGTCGACGTGGTCGACGCGACCGGTGACGCCGAGATCAGCGATCTGGTCAAGGAGTACGAGGAGCTCTACCGGCTCGCCCCCGAGCTGCGTCTGGGCGGCGAGCGGCACGACTCGCTGCGGTACGCCGCCCGGATCGAGCTCGGCCTGCGCAGCTTCCTGGAGGAGGGCGGCTTCCGCGCCTTCACCACCAACTTCGAGGACCTCGGCGGGCTGCGCCAGCTGCCCGGCCTGGCCGTCCAGCGCCTGATGGCCGACGGGTACGGCTTCGGCGGCGAGGGCGACTGGAAGACGTCCGTGCTGCTGCGCACCCTCAAGGTGATGGCCAACGGCCTGGAGGGTGGCACCTCCTTCATGGAGGACTACACCTACCACCTGGAGCCCGGGCGGGAGTTGATCCTCGGTGCGCACATGCTGGAGGTCTGCCCGAGCATCGCCGCCGCCACCCCGTCCTGCGAGATCCACCCGCTCGGCATCGGCGGCCGGGAGGACCCGGTCCGGCTGGTCTTCGACGCCGCGCCCGGCCCGGCCGTGGTGGTCGGCCTGGCCGACATGGGCGACCGGTTCCGGCTGGTGGCCAACGAGATCGACGTGGTCGAGCCCGCCGCCCCGCTGCCCAGCCTTCCGGTGGCCCGCGCGGTCTGGCAGCCCCGGCCCGACTTCCGGACCTCGGCCGAGGCCTGGCTGGCCGCGGGTGCGCCGCACCACACCGTGCTCAGCAGCGCGCTGGGCGCGGAGGAACTGGACGACCTGGCCGAGATGCTCTCCACCGAACTGGTGCTGATCGACGCCGACACCACCATCCGTCAGCTCACCAAGGAGCTGCGCTGGAACCAGGCGTACCACCGCCTGGCGCAGGGCTTCTGAGCCCCCAATTGCCGGTCGGTCTAAGCCCGCTGGGGCGGCACCCGCACGGGTGCCGCCCCACACGTATTGACCTCACGAACGGAGCGCCGCGCGATGACCGGTGACCTGACCATCCAGCACCACCCGGCAGGCGAGCTGCCGGACGGCCGAACCATCGACCGCTGGGTCTTCGGCACGGCGGGCGGTGTCACGGCGGAGGTGCTGAGCCTCGGCGCCCGCCTGCAGTCGCTGCACGCCCCGGACCGGGACGGCCGACGGGCCAACGTGGTGCTCGGTGGCACCTCGACCGCTGAACTACTCGGCGAAGCGGCGTACTTCGGCGCCACCGTGGGCCGCTACGGCAACCGGATCGCGGGCGGCGAGCTGCTACTGGACGGGGCCGTGCACCGGCTCGCCACCCAGCCGAACGGCCACACCCTGCACGGCGGCCCGGACGGCTTCGCCACCCGACTGTGGGGCGGGGAGCAGGTGCGGGACGCCGGCCGGGTGGGCGTCCGGCTGACGTTGCACAGCGCGGACGGTGACCAGGGCTTCCCCGGTGCGCTGGACGTGACGGTGACGTACCTGCTGGACGGCGCAGGTGAGCTGACGGTCTCGTACGAGGCGGTCACCGATGCCCCGACCGTGGTGAACCTGACCAACCACGCCTACTTCAACCTGGGCGGCGAGGGCAGCGGGATGGTGCTGGACCACCTGCTTCAGGTGGCGGCGGACCAGTACCTGCCGGTGGACCGGGAGTTGATCCCGTTCGGGGCGCCCGAACCGGTCACGGGGACGCCGTTCGACCTCACCGCGCCGACCGGCCTGGGCGGGCGGGTCTCGGCGGCGCACCCGCAGATCTGGCTGGCCGGGGACGGGTTCGACCACAACTGGGTGCTCCGGCCGGGAGAGGGGCTGCGGCAGGCGGCCACGCTGTTCCACCCGGGCTCCGGCCGGCGGTTGGACTGCCTGACCACCGAGCCCGGCCTGCAGGTCTACACCGGCAACCACTTCGACGGCGGGCTGACCGGCCCTGGCGGCAGCCCGTACCGCCGGTACGCGGGCATCGCGCTGGAGACCCAGCACTTCCCGGACTCGCCGCACTTCCCCGACTACCCCTCCACCGTCCTGCGCCCGGGGGAGCGGTACCGGTCGACCACGGTCTACCGGCTGTCGGCGGCGTGACGCGCCCGTTCAGCCGACCAGCTGGTCGCCGAGCGTGCTGCGGCGGTACAGGACCTGCCGTCCGTCGCGCGCCCGGGTCAGCAGGCCGGTGGCGTGCAGGACGCGCAGATGCTGGGACACGGCACTGGGCGTGACCCGGAACCGGCGAGCGATCTCGGTGGTGGGCAGCGGCTCCTCGAGGAGAACGAGCAGCCGCGCCCTCGCCGCGCCGAGAAGTGACACCAGATCAGCGGAGCCGGCGGTCGTCGTCGCGGTCCACAAGGTCGCCACGCCACGGCTGGGGTACACCAGTACCGGCGCCTCCCCCGGGCCGACCGGGGGAGCGGGCTGGTGAGCGAAGACGGAGGGCACCAGGAGCAGTCCGCGACCGGACGCGGTGACCTCGTGACTGCTGATCATCTTCTCGATCCGCAGCACACCGTCCTGCCAGTGCAGGTTGGGGTGCATGCCGGCGAACAGCAGACGGGCGCCGCCCACGGCCAACTGCCGTGCGCGGTAGGTCATGTCGGCTTCCAGCAGCAGCCGCATCCGGGGCCAGGCCGGCTCCACGGCGATCTCCCAGTAGCGCCGCAGGAGCTCGCAGACGGTGTCACGGAGCTCGATGACCGGTGCCTCGGTGGTGGCGGTGGCGCCGGACAGGGCCGCGGGGAGCGGATCGGGTGCGTGGGCGGCCAGCAGATCGCGGCGCACCCGGTCCGGAGAGGTCGCGCCCACCACGGCCAGTTCGTCTTCGAAGGCGGGGGCGAAGCAGGCCGGACGGGGGGTCAGGAAGTCGGGGAGAGTGCGCCGCTGCGCCACCAGCGACATCAGCAGGTCCACGTCCAGGTCGAGCCCGCCCAGCCGGCCGAGGACGGATCTGCGCCATGGCAGGTGCAGGGCGGAGAGACCCGGGTCGCGCAGCACCCGCAGGCTGAAGACGGTCTCGCTCAGCGGCGAGAGCGCGAACCGGGTGTCCGCAAGGTCCTCGACGCCGAGCACGAAGCTGATCATTAAGTCACACGCTACATCGGTTGGCGGCGGGACGCGGATGTCGTGAACTTCCGGGCATGACAGAGACAGCTCCCGAGTTGAGCCGACGGATGCTCCTGCTGCTGGCCGTGACCTGTGCCGTGGCGGTGGGTACCGTCTACTTCCCGCAGGCGATCAGCCCCCTGGTCGCCACCGCCCTGCACGTGTCCGCCGATTCAGCCTCCCTGACGGTGACGGCCACTCAGATCGGCTACACCGCCGGGATGTTCCTGCTGGTGCCGCTCGGCGACCGGCTGCCGCATCGGCCGTTCCTGGTCACCCTGCTCGCCCTCACCGGGCTCGGCCTGCTCGCGGCGGGATGCGCGCCCACGCTGCCGCTCCTGGTCGCCGCCGGCCTGCTCGTCGGGACCACCACCGTGGCCGCGCCGGTCATCGGCCCGCTGGCGGCCGGCCTGGTGGCGGGCGATCGCCGGGGGGAGGTGACCGGCACCCTGCTGAGCGGGTCGATCGGCGGCATGCTGCTGGCCCGCACCTTCAGCGGGGCCCTCGGTGAGTGGCTGGGGTGGCGGGCCCCCTACCTGGTGGCCGGTGTCGTGGTCCTCCTGCTGGCGGCTGTCCTGGCCTGCACGCTGCCGCGGACCTCCGCGTCGTCGCGAGAGCCGTACCGGGTGTTGCTGACCGGGTCGCTGCGGTTGCTGCGCACCGAGCCGGAACTGCGGCGTTCCTGCTGCTACCAGGCGACGGTCTTCGCGGGGTTCTCGGCCGTGTGGACCTGCCTGGCGCTACTGCTCACCGGTCCGGCCTACGACTTCGGCAGCCAGGCGGTGGGGATGCTCGCCCTGGTCGGCGCGGCCACCATGCTCTGCACTCCGCTCGCCGGGCGGCTGGTGGACCGCAAGGGGCCCGATCCGGTGAACCTGGTCTGCCTGCTCGGGGTGGTGCTCGCGGCCGCGGTTCTCGCCGCGGGCGGCTCAGGCGGTGCAGTGGGGCTGACCGCACTGACGGTCGGCACGCTGCTGCTCGACGTGGCGATGCAGTGCGGGATGGTGGCCAATCTGGCGCGGGTCTTCAGCCTCCGCCCCGACGCGCGCAGTCGGTTGAACACCGCCTACATGACCTGCGCGTACCTGGGTGGCAGTGCGGGGTCCTGGCTCGGGGTCAGGGTGTACGGCCGGGCCGGGTGGTGGGGCGTGTGCGTGCTCGTCGCGGCGCTCGNCGTAGGGCACCCTTTGCGCGCCCTTACGGTGCACGACACACCCCTGATGGGGCGTGGGACGAGACGAGTCCCACGCCCCATCGGTGCGTCGGCTCTGGCCCGCCACCTAGTGCCGTGCCCCAGGCCGGTGGCGAGGTGATCCGACCGAGACCGTCCAGTGCCTTGACTGATCGACTGTGAGCGTTAACATTCTCGACACGCGGTCGAGACGAACGGCGGGGTGTCGGCGGAATCCACGAGCCCTCGCGCCGAACAGCCGCGCCCCGCCCCGCCTTTGACGGAGAGCACCCTGTGCCCGCGGGAGAGCCGCTCCGCGTCCCCCCGCGCGGTGCGAACGTCCGGAAGGGACCCTCAGTGACCCGTACTCGTCCGTGGCTCGCGCTGCTGTTCGCGCTGGTGGCGCTGATCGGCAGCAGCCTGACCTTCGCCGGGCAGCCGGCCACCGCCGCCGCCGGGCGCGCGTACACCAACCCGGTCAAGTCCCAGAAGGGGGCGGACCCTTGGCTGGAGTACTACAACGGCAACTACTACCTGGTGACCACCTCCTGGTCGTCCGAGATCACCATGCGCAAGTCGCCGACCCTGGCCGGGCTGGCGACCGCCCCGAGCGTGCAGATCTTCAAGGACACCAACCCGAACCGGTGTTGCAACATCTGGGCCCCGGAGATCCACCTTCTG
Source organism: Kitasatospora sp. Root107 (assembly GCF_001424875.1). Classification (GTDB taxonomy): domain Bacteria; phylum Actinomycetota; class Actinomycetes; order Streptomycetales; family Streptomycetaceae; genus Kitasatospora. Next base: position 15,442 of record NZ_LMCT01000029.1, read on the forward strand.
AACGGGAAGTGGTACCTGTACTACGTCGCCGGCCAGGGCATCGCGGACTACAACTCCACCCAGCGGATGCACGTCGCGGAGAGCGCCGGCACCGACCCGATGGGCCCGTACACCTTCAAGAACGACCTGGGAGCACCAGGTAACGACACCTGGCTGATCGACGGCAGCGTGCTCAAGGTCGGCAGCGCGCTCTACCTGCTCGGCAGCGCCTTCAGCGGCGGCACGCAGAACCTGGTGATCGCGCCGATGAGCAACCCGTACACGGTGAGTGGTGCGCTGAGCGTCATCTCGACGCCGACGTACAGCTGGGAGAAGTCCGGCGCGGCCGTCAACGAGGGCCCGGAGCCGCTGTATCACGACGGCAAGACCTTCATCGTGTACTCCGGGAGCTACTGCACCACACCCGACTACAAGCTCGGCCAGCTGGAACTGACCGGCAGCAACCCGCTGTTGGCCTCGTCCTGGACGAAGAGGTCGACGCCGGTGTTCCAGCGCAACGATGCGGCGGGGGTGTACGGACCGGGGCACAACGGGTTCTTCAAGTCACCCGACGGGACCGAGGACTGGATCGTCTACCACGCCAACAACTCGGCGAGTGGCGGCTGCGACAACAACCGGACCACCCGGGCGCAGAAGTTCACCTGGAACGCGGACGGTACGCCGAACTTCGGGGTGCCGGTCGGAGCGGGTGTGACGCTGTCCGGCCCGTCGGGGGAGACGGCGGCGACGCCGACGAGCTACTCCCTGGTGAACCGGAACAGTGGAAAGTGCCTTGACCTGGTGGACGGTTCGTCGGCCGACGGGGCGAACGTGCGGCAGTTCACCTGCAACGGTGCGGCTGCTCAGAAGTGGCGGGTGGAGGACCAGGCGGACGACACCAGCCGGCTGGTGAACGTCGCGAGCGGCAAGGTGCTGGATCTGGCGGACTGTTCCGGCGCCGACGGTGCCGATCTGCGGCAGTGGTCGTGGCTGAACAACAGCTGCCAGCGGTTCCGGCTGGTGATCAGCGACTCCGGCGGCTGGGTCCGGCTGGTGAACGCGAGCAGCGGCAAGGTCGCCGATGTCGCCAACTGCGGTACGGCCGACGGCGCCGACGTCCGGCAGTGGACCTGGTTGAACAACGCCTGCCAGCAGTGGCAGCTCACCGCGAACTGAGGAGAAGAGCCATGACGAAGACCCGTTCGCTGGCGGTCGGTGCCGCCGTGCTGGCCGCGCTGATGCTGCCGGTGGCCCCCGCGCAGGCAGCCACCCCTGCCTCGCCGGCCGTCTCGTACAGCAACACCCTGATCAGCCAGCGTGCCGACGCGCAGATCTACAAGCACACCGACGGCTACTACTACTTCACGGCCACCGCCCCGGAGTACGACCGGATCATCCTGCGCCGGGCCACCAGCATCCAGGGCCTGGCCACCGCGCCGGAGACGGTGATCTGGACCAAGCACGCGAGCGGCGCGATGGCCAACCACATCTGGGCGCCGGAGATCCACTTCATCGACGGCAAGTGGTACGTCTACTTCGCAGCCGGGGACTCCGCCGACCAGTGGAAGATCCGGATGTACGTGCTGGAGAGCTCGGCCGCCAACCCGGTCACCGGCGGTTGGACCGAGAAGGGCCAGATCGCCACCCCGATGGACAGTTTCGCGCTGGACGCCACCACCTTCGTGGTCAACGGCACCCGCTACCTGAGCTGGGCCCAGAAGGACCCGGCGATCGCGACCAACTCCAACGTCTACATCGCCAAGCTCGCCAACCCCTGGACCATCAGCGGGACTCCGGCCCGGCTGACCGTGCCGACGTACGCCTGGGAGACGGTCGGCTACAAGGTCAACGAGGGCCCCGCGGTGATCCAGCACGGCGGGAAGGTCTTCATGACCTTCTCCGCCGCCGCCACCGACAGCAACTACTGCCTCGGCCTGCTCACGGCTTCGGCGAGCAGTGACCTGACCAACCCGGCCTCCTGGGCCAAGACCGCGACCCCGGTCTTCACCAGCAACGCGGCGACCTCCCAGTACGGCCCCGGGCACAACCAGTTCACCACCTCCGAGGACGGCAAGAGCGACATCCTCGTCTACCACGACCGGGGCTACAAGGACATCACCGGCGACCCGCTGAACGACCCGAACCGCCGGACCCGGGTGCAGAAGCTGTACTGGAACTCCGACGGCACGCCCAACTTCGGTATCCCGGTGGCGGACGGGACGACGCCGGTGCGGCTGTCCTCGTACAACTACCCCGACCGGTACATCCGCCACTGGGAGTACCGGGCCCGGCTGGACGCGGACGTCGCCAACCTGGCCGACTCGCAGTTCCGCACGGTCACGGGTCTCGCCGGCTCCGGCACGGTGTCGCTGGAGTCCGCCAACTTCCCGGGCTACTACCTGCACTCGCGCAGCAACGGCGAGGTCTGGGTGGAGAAGAACGACGGCACCACCGCGTTCAAGGACAGCGCCAGCTTCTACCAGCGGGCCGGTCTCGCCGACGCGGCGGGCGTCTCCTACGAGTCGTACAGCCTGCCGGGCCGGTACGTGCGGCACTACGACTACCTGCTCCAGGTGCAGGCGGTGAGCACCACGGTCGCCAAGGCCGACGCGACGTTCTACCAGCAGTAGCCCCCCATTACGTCCGGCCGTGCCCTCCCCCAACCTCTGCGGGTACGGCCGGACCTGTCTCCGATGGAGTAGACACCTTGTCAGGAACCCTTCGCCGCCTCGCGGCCACGCTCGCAGCCACCTTCGTCCTCGCGGGCCTGCCCGTCGGCGGGGCCGAAGCCGCCGCGCCCCCGGCCGGCTCGGCGACGCGGTACACGATGACCGCGTTCACCAACACCAGCGAGTCCAACATGTACGTCTACGACTCCCCGGACGGCACCGGCTACCGGCTGGTCAAGTCCTCGGCGTACACGCCGCCTTCGGGCCTGATCCGCGACCCGAGCATCATCCGGCACACCGACGGCAAGTACTACATCACGTACACCACGAACTGGTCCGGCGACACCATCGGCTTCGCCTCCAGCACCGACCGGGTGAACTGGACCTTCCTCGGCAACCACACCATCCCGCTGGCCGGCCTGCAGCGCACTTGGGCGCCCGAGTGGCACGTGGACACCGACGGCAGCGTCAACGTGATCGTCTCGCTCTCCACCTCGGCCTCGGGCGCGGACTTCCAGCCGTACCGGCTGACGGCGACCAACTCGGCGCTCACGTCGTGGAGTTCGCCGACGGCGCTGGCCGGGATCACGGGGAACCACATCGACACCTTCGTGGTGAAGATCGGCTCGACCTACCACGCGATCACCAAGAACGAGACCACCAAGTACCTGGAGCACGCCACCTCGAGCAGCCTCGGCGGCCCGTACACGATCACCGGTACCGGGAACTGGTCCGGCTGGGGCAACTGGGTGGAGGGCCCGGCGCTGGTGCAGCTCGACAACGGCGGCTGGCGGATCTACTACGACGGCTACAGCGCGCACAAGTACTACTACAGCGACAGCTACGACGGACTCGCCACCTGGTCCACGCCGACCGAACTGCCCGGACTCACCGGTTTCGCCCGGCACTTCACCGTGCTGAAGGAGACCGTCGCCGGGGGCGCCACGCTGCCGGTCAACACCACCCGTTCGCTGCAGTCCGTGAACTACCCCGGACGGTACGTCAGTTCGCGCAGCGGCCTCGGCTACCTCGACCCGGTGACCACCGCCAGCAGCGCCACCGTCAAGCAGGACGCCACCGTGACGGTGGTGCCCGGCCTGGCCGACGCCAACTGCTACTCGCTGCGCGCCGCCGACGGCCGCTACCTGCGCCACTGGGACTTCAAGCTCCGGCTCGACAGCAACGACGGCAGCACCGCCTTCCGGGGCGACGCCACCTACTGCGCCCGCCCCGGCTCGGCGGCCGGCTCGGTCTCGCTGGAGTCCTACAACTACCCCGGGCGCTACCTGCGCCACTACAACTACGAGCTGCGGGCCGACGTCTACCAGGACAGCGACACCTTCCGCGCCGACAGCTCCTTCCAGGTGGTCAGCCCCTGGGCCTGATGCTGATCCCGCCGTGACGGTCGGCGACACACCGCGTCCGGAGCAGGGTGATTGCCTGGGCCGGGCGGGGGGATCAGGCTGTGGCACATGAGCACGGAGAGTGGGCGCGCGGGCTGGGACATCCGGAGGGCCGGGCCGGAGGGGGCCGGGCGTCGGGTGCTGATGCTTCCGGGCGGGATGTGTACGACGGAGTTCTACGCGGATCTGATGGCCGAGCCCGCGCTGGCGGATGCCGGGCTCGGCATGGTGGCGGTGACGCTGCCGGGGTTCGGGCGGACCCCGCCGCCGGAGGATCTGACGATGGAGAACTACGCCAGGCTGATGGGGGAGTTCGCCGCCGAGGCGGGCTGCGACGTGCTGGTGGGGCACAGCATGGGAGCGAACGTGGCGATCGAGATGGCGGCGGCCGGGGTGTTCTCGGGGCCGGTGGTGCTGCTGTCGCCGACGTTCTCCCGCCGGGACGAGGCGAAGTTCCTGGAGGTGATGGACCACGTGGGCCGGGTGCCGGGCCTGGGCCCGCTGGCGTGGGCGGCGATGATGAAGACCTTGCCGAGGGCGATGAAGCGCGAGCTCCCGCCGGAGCGCGCGGACGTGTTGGCGGCGGACCTCGGCCGGAACGATCCGAGGTTCTGTCGCCGGAGTGTGCGGCGCTACTACGAGTACCTGGACCGGCACGGGTCCCTGGTCGCCCGGCTGTGCGACTCGGGGGTGCCGGCGTGGGTGGTGCGCGGCGACCGCGACGAGATCGGGCTGGCTGAGGAGGAACTCCAGGGGTTGCGGGCGTGCTCCCGGGTCACGATGGTCACGGTGCCGGACGCGGGGCACATGGCGCTGGTGGAGCAGCCCGCGCGGATCGCCGAGGTGATCGTCGAGGCGGCCGGGGCGGGCCCGGGGCGGGGGTGACCGCAAGACGGCAGGCCGGATCTCCGCTTGCGGCCCACACCGGCCGGCGCGTCGTCAGGGCGGCGTCGGGCAGGAGGTGTCGCCCGAGCCGGCCAGCGTGATCAGGACCACCGCCACCGTGAGCACCGCGAAGGCCGTCGACAGCAGCTCGGTGAACGTCCTGGCCTCGGGCTCGAAGTCGGCTTTCCTGGCGATCCAGCCGCCTGTCCAACCGCCGAGGTACACCGCTGCGAGCTCCAGGACGAACGCCACGGGCAGTGCGGCCGACAGTGCGGCTTGTGAGCCGGGCTCCAGGTGGCTCTCACACCCCTGCCATCGCTGCCCGATCTCGATGACCGTCCCCACCGCCCCGAGCCCCGCCGCTATCGGCCCCAGGCAACCGAGCTTGACCCACATGCGCAACTTCAACCCCCTCTGTCACAGCCTCGGACGCCAATCGGTGACGGGCGGTTGCGTTGGCCACCGTCACCGTCGCATCCGGCTCGGTCCGGTGAGATGCGCCGTCATAGCCTGCTAGCCGCCGGAGGACCAGCCTCGGCGGCGGAGGCGTTCGAAGCCGTCGAGGAGCAGGTCCAGGGCGAACTCGAACTCGAACTGGTCGTCACATCCGGGGCCCACGACGGAAGTCTCGTCGTGGGCCCCGGCCATGGCCAGCTCGGCGATGTGCGGGTAGTTCGCCGCCAGCGCCTGCAGTACGGCCGGGTCGGCCGGGCCGGGGCCGGGGGAGTCGTCGAAGAGTTCCTGGGTGAAGCCGAGCAGCCGGCTGCCGAGCGCGTGCATCGCGTGGTGGGTGAGGTCGACCGAGAATCCGCCGGTACGGAAGAGGCCGATCACCGAGTCGGTGTACCCGAGCAGCGCCGGGGTCGGGGCGGTGCGGGACTGGATCACCCTGGCCGCCCAGGCGTGGCCGAGCAGCGCGCTGCGGGCGGCGAGGATGCGCGCCCGGACGGTGCTCTGCCAGTCCGGGCCCGGGACCGGCGGGCCGATCTCGCCGAGCACGAAATCGACCATGCCGTCCAGGAGTTGGTCCTTGTTGGCGACGTGCTTGTAGAGCGCCATCGGCACCACGCCCAGCTCCTGCGCGAGCTTGCGCATGCTGAGGGCGTCGATCCCGGTCTCGTCCGCGAGCGCGACGGCGGCGCGCAGTACCCGGTCGCGGCTCAGCGGCGCCCGGCGGGTCGGCTCCGGCAGCCGAGTCATCGTCAACTCCCTCGTGGTGGCCGGCGGACCCGAGTGTACGGCGTACGCCTAATCTCTGCGGAAGGTGTACGCCGTACACCTGTCCGTGGGGAGGGTACTGATGAGCTCAACCAGAAGGACCGCGTTGGTCGCGGGTGTGCTGTTCCTGATCACCGAGGTCGCCGCGATCGGCGGCCTGCTGCTGTACGGTCCGGCGCTGAAGGCCGGCTACGTGGCCGGCGCCGGGGCGGATGCCCGGGTGTTCGCGGGGGCGCTGTGCGAGATCGTCCTGGTGCTGGCGGTGATCGGGACCGGGGTGGTGCTGTATCCGGTCGTCAAGCGGCAGAACGAGGGCGCCGCGCTCGGCTACGTCTGCGGACGGCTGCTGGAGGCCGCCGTGATCGCGGTCGGCATCGTCGCGGTCCTGTCGGTGGTGACGCTGCGTCAGGAGGCGCCGGGTGGCGACGTGGCCACGGTGGCCCGCGCGCTGGTGGCCGTCCACGACTGGACGTTCCTGCTCGGGCCGAACTTCGTACTGGGGGCGAACACGCTGGTGCTGGCGGTCCTGATGTACCGCTCGCGGCTGGTGCCCCGGTTCATCGCCGTTCTGGGGCTGGTCGGCGGTCCGCTGATCTGCGCCTCGGCCGTCGCGGTGCTGTTCGGGCTCTACGGGCAGGTCTCCCCGCTGGGGTCGCTCGCGGCCTTGCCGGTGTTCGCCTGGGAGGTGACGCTCGCCGTTCGGCTGATCGCCCGTGGCTTCAGCGAGAACTGATGCACCGTCACCCGTTGACCACAGCTCGGGCCCCCGGCGCATCTGTCACCCGGGTCCAACTCGAGGCGGACGCCCGGCTGCTCGCGGCCGCGTTCGCCGCGACCTCGGGCACCTGACGGCAGCCGACACAGCGGCGGCTGGCATGCTGTCGGTGTGGAGAAGCCGGAGATCTGGATCGAGTTCGCTGCCGAGCTGCACGTCTTCGTCGGCGCGCCCCGGCGGGCCGGCTGGTCGGCGGTGCGGACCGACGGCACGGCGACGCTCGGCCACGTGGTGGAGTCGCTCGGCGTGCCGCTCACCGAGGTCGGCTCGCTGCGGGCAGCCGGGGGGCCGGTGGCCGCCGCCCACGTCCCGGTGGACGGTGAGCGGTTCTCGGTGCTGGCCGTGGCCAGGCCCCAGCAACTACCCGGCCCGGCCCGCTTCCTGCTCGATGTCCACCTCGGGACGCTGGCGCGTCGGCTCCGGCTGCTGGGCGTCGACGCGGCGTACGAGAGCGTGGACATCGGGGACCCGGCCCTGGCGGCGCGTTCGGCCGCCGAGCAGCGGGTGATGCTCTCCCGCGACCGGGGGCTGCTGCACCGCCGGGAGCTGTGGGCGGGCGGCTACGTGTACAGCCACCGACCCGTCGAGCAGCTGCGGGACGTGCTCTCCCGGTTCGCTCCGCCGCTCGCGCCCTGGACCAGGTGCACGGCCTGCAACGGGACGCTCCGGACTGCCGAAAAGGCGGAGGTCAGGAAGCAGCTGCAGGACGGCACCGAGCGGGCGTACGACGTGTTCGCGCAGTGCGCCGACTGCGCGCAGGTGTACTGGCGCGGTGCGCACCACTCGCAGTTGGACGCGATCGTGGCGGCGGCGGTGGACGAGTTCGGCGGGCCGGGCCGGCCGGCCTGAGCGGGACGCCTGAGATATTGCGGGCGGCAGCCTGCCCGCCTACCGCAGACTGGGGCCGAGTACTTTTCAGACCGGAGGATGGTTTTTCATGGTTGACCGGCCCTTGACGCTGATGGCAGTTCACGCCCACCCCGACGACGAGGCCACCGGGACAGGGGGTGTCCTGGCGCGGTATGCGGCGGAGGGCATCCGCACGGTGCTCGTCACGTGTACCGACGGCGGTTGCGGTGACGGACCGGGGGGTGTCAAGCCGGGCGAGCCCGGGCACGATCCGGCGGCTGTCGCCGCGATGCGCCGTCAGGAACTCGAGGCGAGCTGCGAGGTGCTGAAGGTCAGTCACCTGGAGCTGCTGGACTACGCCGACTCCGGGATGATGGGCTGGCCGGCCAACGACGCGCCAGGTTCCTTCTGGCAGACGCCCGTGGAGGAGGGCGCCGCCCGCCTCGCCGAACTGTTGCGGCGCTACCAGCCCGACGTGGTCGTGACGTACGACGAGAACGGGTTCTACGGCCACCCCGACCACATCCAGGCGAACCGCATCACGATGGCGGCGCTGGCGATGACGGGGATGACGCCGAAGGTGTACTGGACGACGGCGCCGCGCTCGATGATGCAGCGGTTCGGTGAGGTCATGCGCGAGTTCGGCGCGGACTGGGAGGAGCCGGATCCGGCCGAGGCCGCCGCGATGGCCGAGATCGGACTCCCCGACGAGGAGATCACCACCTGGGTGGACACCACCGAGTTCGGCGGGCAGAAGTTCGACGCACTGGCCGCGCATGCCAGCCAGGGCGAGAACATCTTCTTCCTGAAGATGGGCAAGGAGAGGTTCACCGAGCTGATGGGCGTGGAGACCTTCGTGCGGGTCCAGGACACGACCGACGCGGCCGTCCCCGAGAGCGACCTCTTCGCCGGGCTGCGCTGACCCCCACTCAGCGGTGCTCGGGGTTCTCGAAGTCGAAGCGGCAGCCGGCGTCCCATTCGGAGCGCTGGTTGCCGTGGGCCGGGATGCCTCCGGCGTCCTTGAGCATGCGGGCGAGGTGGAGCTGGTTCCAGGTCATGAAGGTGGTGTTGCGGTTGGTGAAGTCGTTCTCCGGGCCGCCGGAGCCGGGGTCGAGGTAGGAGGGACCGGGCCCGGCCGGGCCGACCCAGCCGGCGTCGGCCTGCGGCGGGACGGTGTACCCGAGGTGCTGGAGGCTGTACAGGACGTTCATCGCGCAGTGCTTGGCGCCGTCCTCGTTGCCGGTGATCAGGCAGCCGCCGACCCGGCCGTAATAGGCGTACTGGCCCTGGGAGTTGAGGACCGACGAGCAGGCGTACAGTCGCTCGACGACCTTCTTCATGACGGAGGAGTTGTCGCCCAGCAAGGTGGGCGGAATACCCTGGCACCACGCCTGACCAGCAGGAATGTGAGAACCAAGTCCCGGATGGCGTTTGGCCTCGCGGGCTCCGGCCCGTCCGGATTCGGATGCCTCACCGGTCGAAGGTGGATCGCCGGCGGGACGGCCTCGGGGCCCGGCCGCGAAGCGGCGGCGGGACATCCGGTGTCGGCGAGGCCAAGATGGGAGGGAGGCCACCGGTCCACTCGTCGGCTCGAATGGAGTTGCCGCCGTGGACATGTCACTGAATCCATTGCCGCGGCCCGGACGCGAGCCCGCCGAGGCGACGGCGAAGCACGGCCTTGAGGTCCTGGCACAGAAGCTCCGGTCGGCGCAGAATCGGCTCGACGCGCACATCGGCGGCCTCTACCTGCTGTCGGAGGACCGTCAGCTGCTCGAACTCGCGGTCACGATCGGTGCCGCCCGGCAGTTCACCAGGCCGTGGCAGCACGTCGGCGTTTCCGCACCGATCCCGGTGGCCGATGCCGTGCGCAGCGGCCACGTCGTGTGGGTGGGCGGTGCACAGGAGATGGCACGCCGCTATCCGAGGGTCGCGGTCGCCATGCCGTACCCGTTCTGCCTCGGGGCCGTGCCGCTCGTCGCGCGGCGGACCATGTACGGGGCCGTCTTCCTGATCTGGCCCGCGTCGCATCCGCCGGACCTGTCGCCCGGTGAGCGCGACGGGCTCGACGCGCTCACCTCCGAGCTGGCCGGGGTGCTGGCCGAGGCAGACGGCTCAGGCTGCCCGATCCGCCCCGGCCCGCGCCCTGTCGTGACGCAGGAACGTTCCGTCGATCCGATCACCGCGATGACCGCCCGGCTGCCGGACGGCTTCTGCGACATCGACCTGGACGGCCGGCTGGCAGCGGTCACCCCGGCCGCCGCCGAGCTACTCGGCGAGCCGGTCGAGCGGCTGCTGGGCGCGCGTCCGTGGACGGCACTGCCGTGGCTGCGCGATCCGGTGTACGAGTACCACTACCNGGGGAGCCGGTCGAGCGGCTGCTGGGCGCGCGTCCGTGGACGGCACTGCCGTGGCTGCGCGATCCGGTGTACGAGTACCACTACCGGGCGGCGGTCATCAGCGGGCAGTCCACCTCGTTCGTCGCACTGCGACCGCCGGACCGGTGGCTGTCCTTCCAGCTCTTCCCGGACACCACCGGACTCACCGCTCGGATCACCGCGGCCGATGCCTTCGGCCACGGCCCGCCCGCCGAAGCGCCCGCCGAGCCTGCGGTGCACACCCGACCCGGAGCGCTCTACCACATCCTTCACCTCGCCAGCGCGCTGACCGAGGCGGTCAGCGTGCAGGACGTGGTGAGCATGGTCTCCGAGCAGATCGTGCCGGCCTTCGGCGGCCAGGCTGTCGCGGTGCTGCTGGCCGAGAGCGGCCGACTGCGCATCGTGGGCCACCACGGCTATCCCCCCGGCCTGGTCGACCGGTTCGACGGCACCCCGCTGACGGAGGCCACGCCCGGTGTGCGGGCGTCGACCAGCCCGGTGCCGGCCTTCTTCGAGAGCCGCGCGGAGCTGGAAGGGCTCTACCCCGACCGCCCCGAGACCCGGGACGGGATGGCCGCGTGGGCCTATCTGCCGCTGGTGACCTCGCGCAGGCTGATCGGTACCTGCGTGCTTGCGTTCGCCGAGCAGCACCGCTTCAGCACGGAGGAGCGCACCATCCTCACCTCACTCGGCGGTCTGATCGCCCAGGCACTGGACCGGGCCCGGCTGTACGACACCAAGCTCGGCCTCGCTCGCGGACTCCAGGACAGCCTGCTGCCCCACGCGCTGCCCGCCGTCCCGGGCCTGCAGACCAGCGCGCGCTACCTGCCGGGCACCGAGGGCATGGACGTCGGAGGCGACTTCTACGACATCATCCGCGTCGGGCCCGACACTGTGGCCGTCGTCATCGGCGACGTCGAGGGCCACAATGTCAACGCCGCCGCGCTGATGGGCCAGATCCGCACCGCTGTGCGCGCCTTCGCAGCGGCCGACGCCGATCCCAGCACCGTGCTCGCGCGCACCAACCGCCTCCTGGCCGACCTGGACACCGCCCTGCTGGCCAGCTGCGCCTACCTTCGCGTCGATCTCAGCCACCGCGTGGCCTGGCTGGCCGATGCCGGCCACCCCGTGCCTTTGCTGTACGGCCCGGACGGGCGGGCGCGGCCGCTGGAGCCGCCCAGCGGAGTAGTGCTGAACGTCGACCCCGACGCCGAGTACCCGCAGATGCGCATCGACCTTCCGATCGGCACCACCCTGGTCCTCTACACCGACGGCCTCGTCGACACACCCGGTGCCGACCTCGATCAGGCCCTGGCCGACCTCACCGCCACGCTCGCCCGCCACGGCGGCGACCCGCTCGACCAGCTGGCCGACGCGCTCGTCGGCCGGGCCAGACAAGCAGAGCACCGGACCGATGACATCGCGCTGCTGCTGGTCCGGTCCGTCGCCCGGTGAAGCGCGACGGGGAAGGAGACGGTTTCCGTGGCACGCACTCCCCTGCTGGCCCTGCGCGGCATCTCCAAGCGGTTCGGTTCCGTGCAGGCCCTCAGCGACGTCGGCCTCGACGTCGCTGAGGGGGAGGTCGTCGCGCTGGTCGGGGACAATGGTGCCGGCAAGTCCACCCTGGTCAAGATCATTGCCGGAGTGTGCCCGCCGGACAGCGGCGTCATCGAATGGGAGGGAAACCGGGTTAACCTCCGCCAGCCGATGGACGCCCAGAACCTCGGCATCGCCACCGTCTACCAGGATCTGTCGTTGTGCGACAACCTGGACACGGTTGGCAATGTCTTCCTCGGCCGCGAACTGCGCAGGTTCGGCATCCTCAACGAGGTCGAGATGGAACGCCGCTGCCGCGAGCTGCTGAGCGCCCTATCCATCCGGATACCCAGTCTGCGCGTCCCGGTCGGCTCGCTCTCCGGCGGCCAGCGGCAGACCGTCGCGATCGCGCGCTCACTGATCGGCCAGCCCCGGATCGTGATCCTGGACGAGCCCACCGCCGCCCTCGGCATCGGACAGACCGCCCTGGTCCTGGAGCTGGTCGAGCAGCTGCGTGCCCAGCGGCTCGGTGTGCTGATGGTCAGCCACGACCTGGAGAACGTACGGGCGGTCGCCGACCGGGTGGCGGTGCTGCGTCTCGGCCGCAACGGCGGCTCCTTCGACACGAGGTTCGCCACGCACGAGCAGCTCGTCGCGGCCGTCACCGGCGACCACAGCACGGCCGTGACCCTCCAACAGAGCCTGCTGCCACATGGACTGCCCGAGCAGAACGCGCTCGACGTCGCCTACCGCTACCTGCCCGCACAGCAGGGCGTCGGCGGAGACTGGTTCGATGTCATCCCGCTGTCCGGCAGCCGCGTCGCGCTGGTCGTGGGAGACATCGTCGGACACGGCGTACACGCCGCCGCCACCATGGGCCGCCTCAGAACGGCGGTGCACAACTTCTCGATGCTGGACCTGCCGCCCGACGACCTCCTGGCCCACCTCGACGAGCTCGTCAGCCGGATCGACAAGGACGAGGCCATCGCGCACAGTGATCCCGGGATCACCGGGGCCACCTGCCTGTACGCGATCTACGACCCGGTGTCGGGATACTGCGAGCTGGCCCGGGCCGGTCATCTTCCACCCGCGCTCATCGCGCCCGACGGCACGGCGGAGTACGTCGACCTGCCGGCCGGCCCGCCGCTCGGCGTGGGCGGACTGCCCTTCGAGACGGCACAGCTGAAGGTGCCCGAGGGCAGTCGGCTGGTGCTGTACACCAACGGCCTCGTCGTGGACCGCAGCCGGGACATCGACCATGGACTCGAGATCCTCCGCGACACCCTGGCCGGTGCCAACCGGACGCCCGAGGAGACCTGCGACGCCGTGCTCGACACACTGCTGCCCACGAGCTCAAGGGACGATGTCGCCCTTCTCGTGGCGCGCACCCGCGCATTGGCGGACGACCGCGTCGCCCAGTGGGACGTGCCCTCGGACCCTGCCGCGGTGGCCGACATCCGGGCCCGGGCCACGGTGCAGCTGGCCGAGTGGGGCCTGGAGGAGATGGCGTTCAGCACCGAGCTGATCCTCAGCGAGCTGGTCACCAACGCGATCCGGTACGGCGGCGCGCCGATCACCGCCCGCCTGCTGTGGGACCGCACGCTGATCTGCGAAGTCTCGGATACCAGCAGCAGTGCCCCACACCTGCGCTATGCCGCGACCACGGACGAAGGCGGGCGCGGACTGTTCCTCGTCGCCCAGATCGCCGAGCGCTGGGGCAGCCGGTACAGTCCAGCCTGCAAGATCATCTGGGCGGAGCAGCAACTCCCCACGGCGCCGCTCCGCTGAACGATCGGGCTCCGTGCGGCCGCACTGAGAGCCCTCTCCGCACATCAAGCAAGGCTTAAGGGAACGTCAAGTCGCGAGTCCGCCCGCTTCGCATCCGGCGCGGCCGCCGGGGTGAGCGGCCTGGTGCAGGTCCGGCTCGGCAGCCCCACGGCCCCGCCGGTCGGCAGCTTCGCCATCGCCTCCACCGGCGGCTGGCAGAGCTGGCGCACGGTCCCGGCCGACATCGGCCGGACCACCGGCACCCACGACGTCTACCTCACCTTCGACAGCGGCCAGCCCGCCGACTTCGCCAACCTCAACTGGTTCACCTTCGGGTAGCACCACGCCCGAACCGACGTCGTGCCGCGTCCGACCCGTGGCAGCGCCGAGTCCGGTCCCCGTCCAGCAGGCCAGGGACCGGACGTCCCCGGCCTCGTGCTCGTCCAGTTCACTCGGCCCGCCGAGGGTGGACAGCTCGGAGGCGAACTGGGTGTGAAGGTCCTGCCCGTTCAACGGGCGCGCCGCGGCGAGGATCCGCAGGCGCGGCGCGCTGCACTCGCCGACCATCTGCGCGAGAGCGGCCGCCTGAGCGCTGAGATCAGGGTTGATGACACCCTCGGAAACATCGCGATCGTTGCCGACCTCCGCGTCGGAAAGCTGCGGACCTCCATTGAGATCCTGGCTCCAGAGCAGGTATATCCGCTGAGCTGGGTCAAGCGCCTGGTCCGGCAACTCGCCGAGGCACCGGCGGACCTGCATATCGAGACCCTGACGGACGGCACCGGCCTCGGCCCGCGGGGAACCTTGGAGAGGCTCCGCCCGAGCCGGGCGACCTGCTGCCGAAGGATGCTTCCAAGATTACTGGCTTCCGGCTGTCCCTCTCCAAGAGCGTGGGAAGCACCCGCGGCAAGGCCGAGTCCAGCTTCATCCGCAGTGTCGACGCCGCCGTAGAGCGATTCCACCACGGTGTGGTCGCCTGTCTCGATCATCGCGCAATCCGCCGACCGCAGTCGGTCGGCGTGGCGGCAGCCGGTATCGGACGACCCGTCCCAACTCGAGGCCGCGGACTGGACGGCAGGACCTGCGAGCCCCGGCCCAGCCTCCGGAGCTCTCCCCGACCCGTCCGGTCAGCCGTCTGACTCCGTCCGGCGCATGGTGATGTGCGTGACGCCGCTGGGGGTGGTCACGGACTCGATCCCGAAACGCTTCTCAACACCTTCGAGGCCGTCCCACAGCCGCACGCCCCGGCCCAGGACCATGGGGACGACGACGACGTGCAGATGGTCGATGAGGTCCGCGGCCAGGAACTCCCGGACGGTGCTCGGCCCGCCGCCGATCCGCACGTCCAGGCCGCCCGCGGCCCTACGCGCCTGGCGAAGCGCCTCCTCGGGCGTGGCGTCGATGAAGTGGAAGGTGGTACCCCCTTCCATCTCGACCGAAGGGCGACGGTGGTGGGTCAGGACGAACACCGGCGTGTGGAACGGCGGATTGGGCCCCCACCACCCGGTCCACTCATGGTTCTCCCACGGGCCGCGCTGGGGCCCGAACTTGTTCCGCCCCATGATCTCCGCGCCGATGCCCGTAGCCCAGGTGTTCGCCATCGCGTCATCGACCCCGGCGCCGCCCCCGCTCTCCCCGCGCATCTCATGGAAACTCCGCGTCTGGAAGAACCACTCGTGCAATCGCCCGCCCGCATGCCCGAACGGCGCGTCGAGACTCTGCCCTTCACCGGTCGCGAAGCCGTCCAGGGATACCGAGAAGTTGTGCACTCTCACACCCGACATGACGCACCCTCCTACTACCTCGCACCCATGTGAACCGACAGACCCGCCCATCAAAGCCCTTCGCACCGATGCCGTCACGCACCATCACCCACAAGTGGTCATGTCGGGCCACATGGTGACCCCGCGGCCCGAGGCCGCTTCCGGCGTTCGAGCTGCGGCCGATCAGCATCAGCGCTGCGTCGGCCGGTGCCGGATCCTTCGACGCCGACGTGAGACGGTCGGCAGCCAGAGCCTCGTGTCACTGTTCACGCTGTGTGCATCGGTCTTCGGCATCGCCGGCACGGACGCGGGCCGTTGACGAGTGCCCGCCGAAGGAAGCCAACTTCAGCCGGCGCATCGGTTCTCCAGACGAGTGAAGGTGTCTCACCCGGTGTACTTGACGAATCGCCGGCTCAGCCGGGCGACCCAGCTGTCGCCCGCCTACAGCTCTCCTGCCGTGGAACCCGTCACGGGCGGATCTTTCAACTGTCGACGGCGACGCGGCCGGAGATGCAGGCGATGCCATGGGGGCCGCTCTCGCCAGGCGTCGCCGATGGCGATGTCGCCGGCCACTGCCGCGCTCTTGAGGTGACCACGGTGACCGTGACGCCGGGCCGCGTTGGAGACGTACGCGAAGGCGCTGTCAGGCGAGGAGCTGATCGTCAGCGGCGTCAGTCCCACCTCGACGCTGCCGCGGGGCTCGAATGTCCCGGCCGCGAACAGGTGGAGCCGTCCGGGTGTGAGCTTGGGCAGGTCTCCCTCAACCGCGGCGGGATGAAGCCGACCTCGCCCGCCAGCAGCGTGCCGTCAGCGGTGATGTGACGGGACAGCAGGTCCGGGGAGTCGGACGGTCCGCACGAGCGTGTCCGTCACGGTGTCGAACACACTCAAGCGGGAGGTTCGGCGCTGTTGCCGGTGAGAGAGAGTTTGGGTGTGGCGACGACGACCCAGCGGCCGTCGGGTGTCACCACCAGGCCCTCGCTTCCGGACATCAGGATCACGTCGGCCAGCTTGCGGGCCGTAGTTGGCGTCTGCCCTGAGTTTCGGTCAACGAGCTGTTCTCGTAGCTGCGCGGGCGTGGTGAACAGGTGGGTGCAGACCGAAAGAGCACGCGGCCTGGATGTTGTCGCTGCGGTCGTCGACGAAGAGGACCTGTTCGGCACGGGTGTCGAGCGCGTCCAGGCACCATGCGAAAGCGGCCGGCAGCGGGCTTGGCGTGGCCGATACGACAGGCGTAGGCACGCAGCTCGAAGTGGTCGAGCCAGGCGTGGCGACTGTCGTAGTGGAC
Organism: Kitasatospora sp. Root107; assembly: GCF_001424875.1. GTDB lineage: Bacteria > Actinomycetota > Actinomycetes > Streptomycetales > Streptomycetaceae > Kitasatospora. The sequence continues at coordinate 31,949 of NZ_LMCT01000029.1, forward strand.
GGCGAGTTCCTCGGGAATGTTGGACAGCAGGGCGAGGCGGAGCCCGGACGAGGCGAGCTCGCCGAGGAGGTCGACCATGGCGCCGTCGACGGAGCTCCAGCTTGCGATATCGGACGCGACGAGGTCGGCGATCTGCCGGTCGTCGAAGCCGGTGCCCAGCGAGCGGGCGACCTGCTGCCAGTAGCCGGGGCCGGTGGTCAGACCCTGATCGTAGGGCGGGCGAAGTTGCCAGTACGCGTCCCAGAAGGCCCGTTCACCTACGTCGCTCACGCCGGCCAGGGAGGCCAGACGGTTCCGGCCGTCGGAAGCCTGGTCGTGGGCGATGACACCGAAGAGATCGAAGAGGACGGTGTCGGTCATGGGGTCATACTTTTCGGACCGTTACGCCGGCGGCCGTGATGGCCGCGACCTCGTCGTCGGGAGCGGATGTGTCGGTGACCAGCGCATGCAGGGAGGTGACGGGTGCGACGAAGGCGAGGGCGGTGCGGTGGAGTTTGCCGGCCTCGGTGACGGCGATGACCCGGCGCGCCGAGGCGATGGCAGCGCGTTTGATGTCGGCGTCCTCCAAGTCGTAGGCGGTCAGGCCGTGTTCCGCGTTCAGGCCGCAGCAGCCGATGACCGCGGTGTCGAAGCGGAGAGCCGCCAGGGAAGCCCGGGTCAGCGGACCGGTCAGGGCCCCTTCACCCGGTCGGGGCCGGCCGCCGGGGATCAGCAGGGTCAGCTGTCCTGGGGACTCGGCGAGGCTGTTCACCGCCTGCAGTGACAGCGGCATCACGGTCACACGCCGCTCCCGCAGGACGCGGGCCACCTCAAGACAGGTGGTGCCGCTGTCGACCACCACCGACTCCCCGTCCGCGATCAGCCCGACGACCTCCGCGGCGATCCGCTGCTTCACCTCCAGACCCTCCTGGGCCCGGAGGGCGAAGGGCAGCTCCTCGCCGCGCAGGAGCAGATTCCTGGCCCCGCCCCGGTAGCGCTCCAGAGCACCCTGCCCGGCGAGCGTCTCCAGGTCGCGCCGGATGGTCATCTCCGACGCCCCGGTCAGCGCTGCCAGCTCCGCGACCCCGAGGCTGCCCGCCTCGCGTACCGCGTCTGTGATCTGCCTCAGTCGGTCCGTGTTCGCCATGAACTCATTGAACAGTTTTGATGTTTGAAAAGCAAGTATTCAAACATCTACTGTGTTTGCTATGTTCGTTGGCATGGATCGAGCCTTGCGTGCCGCACGACTGGCCACCTTCGCCCACTTCACCCTCAACGGCGCCCTCATGGGCATGTGGATCGTTCAGATCCCTGCCGTCGAGCACCGCGTCGGCATCAGCCACGCCGTCCTGGGAGGGCTCCTGCTCCTGCTCGCGGGAGGAGCTTTCGCGGGTATGCGCCTGGTCGGCCCCCTCACTGACCGCCTGGGCGCTCGCATCGTCGTGCCGGGTAGCGCCGCGTTATGCAGCGCCGCCCTCGCGCTCCCGGGCCTCGCGACGAACGCGTGGGAACTCGCGGCAGCGCTCTTCGTACTCGGCGTCGGCAACGGCTGTCTGGACGTCAGCATGAACACCCACGCCGTCCAGGTCGAACGCGCCTACGGGCGGCCGATCCTGGCCGCGTTCCACGCGGCCTTCTCCGTCGGCGGCGTCCTGGCAGCGCTCGCCGGCGCCCGTGCGGCGAGCTGGAACTGGACCCCCGCCGCCGCGCTCGGCACCTCGTCCCTGCTCGGCATCGCGATCGCCGTCGCGGCGGCCCCCGCGCTCCTGCCCCGAGACACCAGCACGGCTCCGGCCAGCGATGCGGCCGCGAAGGCCTCACGTGCGGCCCCGCCGCGCATCTGGGCCCTGGCTGCGCTCGCTCTGATGATCATGCTTTGCGAGGGGGTAGCCAACGACTGGAGCGCGTTGCACCTGCGGAACGTCCTCGACGCACCGGCCGCCACCGCCGCCCTCGCATACGGCGCCTTCTCGTTCGCGATGACAGCCGGCCGAGTCCTGACCGACCGAACCGCCGCGCGATTCGGCGCGGTGACCGTGCTGCGGTACGGGGCAGCCGTCGCGACCCTCGGCATAACGGTGGCCGCCATCGCCCACAGGGTCCCCCTGGCCATCGTCGGCTGGGCCCTGTTCGGGGCCGGACTGTCCGGTTGCATCCCCCAACTGCTCAGTGCCGCCGGCCACGCCGACTCCGAGGCCGCGGGTGCGAACGTGGCGCGGGTCGCCAGTCTCGGCTACCTCGGCATGCTCGCCGGTCCCGCCGTGATCGGCTGGCTCACTCACCTCATGCCGCTGAACGTCACGTTCTTCCTGCCCGCCGTGTGCTGCGTCGTCACTGCCGTGACAGCCAGGCTGGTGCGACCTGATCACCAGTCATATGAGCTTCCGCTGGCGCGACAGCGGCCGAATCACTGATCCGCGGGAGGCCGGCCTGACAGCGGCCCTCCAGGAATGCGACCCCGGGGAGACGGACATGCTCAGGCCGGATCATCCTGGCCAACATCTCCTGGCCATCAGGTGCCGCGGCACCGAGACCGGCGACCGCGAGCAGGTGGAGAGGACGGGAGGTCTTGCCGCACCACACGTGGCAGCCCACCCACCGACAACAGCCGGAAGGCGCTTCACGTGACGGACTTCGCCAGCCCGCTCCCGGACCAGCGACCAGAGCAGGTCCGCGCTGCCCGGAGTGGCGCGCCCTGTGCAGGCGGCCTCGCGATCAGCAGGCAGCGCCCTGCTGGACAGCCGACTGCCGAGCGCCGGGGGGAAGGTGGCGAAGCCCGGCGGCACCGCCTCCTCGGCCGGGAATCCGAAGAGCGACGACACGAACACCACACGGTTCACCTTCGCGATGGTCGCGGCGCTCCCGGGAAGGACCGGGTACTGGTCGTCCAGTCCTCGCGTGCCTGCCTGATCTCCTCGTCCGATCGGGCGATGAGGTTCCATCGCTTGACGAGCGTTCAACTGACGCGCAATCCGTATCCCCCCGCTTGTCCGCTCAGCGGTGTTCGGGGTTCTCGAAGTCGAAACGACAGCCGGCGTCCCACTCGGAGCGCTGGTTGCCGTGAGCGGGGATACCGTCGGCGTCCTTGAGCATCCTCGCCAGGTGGAGAAGGTTCCAGGTCATGAAGGTGGTGTTGCGGTTGGTGAAGTCGTTCTCCGGACCGCCCGAGCCCTCGTCCAGGTAGGAGGGGCCGGGGCCGGCGGGGCCGACCCAGCCAGCGTCCGCCTGCGGCGGGATCACGTAGCCGAGGTGCTGGAGGCTGTAGATCACGTTCATCGCGCAGTGCTTGGCGCCGTCCTCGTTGCCGGTGATCAGGCAGCCGCCGACCCGGCCGTAGTAGGCGTACTGGCCCTGGGAGTTGAGGACCGACGAGCAGGCGTACAGCCGCTCGACGACCTTCTTCATGACGGACGAGTTGTCACCGAGCCAGATCGGCGGAACACTCTGGCACCCTACCTGACCAGGAGAAACCACAACGCCGTCTCATCCACCCTCAGTTGCAGCGGTCAGAGCGGCGTGTTCCGATCGGGCGCACACAGTCTGCCCTTTTCCTCCCCGAAGGGCCCACCTGAGGGCTAAGCTCCCAGCTGCCATGCCGGCATGCACCAGTGGCAAAGGACAAGGTAGGACGGCTGCACGAACTCCGGCGCGCAGCCTGCTTCCGCTGGGGGGACATCAGTGCAGGAGATGGTCAAGGGTGCGAACGTCGGGCTGGCTACGCTGGGCGAGAGTGTCGACCTCGCCACCTGGGCCGGCACCTCCCCCACATGCCACCGCGACATACCCACACCGATACGAACCTGACCAAGCCCTACTAGCAGGGCCGGGGCGCCACCGGCCGCTGTGCCGGTGGCGCCCCGTTGCGGCCGCTGCTGCGCGCGGCCCGGACCCGTCCTAGGGTGGAGACGGCGCCGGAATCCCGTTCCGGCGGGCACGGCTGCCATGGCACGGAGGCGTCGCGTGGAGACGACCGACAAGCAGGACGCCCCCACCGCCGCGGTCATGGTGGACCCGGACGGCGTGGTGAGTGGCTGGAGCGAGGGCGGGCGGCTGCTGCTGGGTTGGACGGCGCAGGAGACCGTCGGGCGCCCCGTCGCCGACCTGGTGGCCGATCCACCGCCCGGGTTCCCAGGGAACGGCGAGACCGGACCCGCGCGCGTGCTCGCCCTGCGTCACCGCAACGGTTCCACGGTGGACGCCGTGGTGACGTCGCACCCTCTGCACGGCAGTGACGGCCGGCCCCTGAGCCGTGTGGTGACCGTCCAGCGCTGGGACCGCCGTCCGGTGATCGCCGACCGGGCCTTTGAGCAGTGCCCCTTCGCCCTGGGTGTGTACGACCCCGACCTGCGGTTCCTGTGGGTCAATGCCGCCGCGTGCGCGGTGATGGCGCACTCCGAGGAGCAGGTCCTCGGTGAGAAGTACCGCGAGCTGTTCCCCGAACTCGACGACATGGCGTACACCAACAAACTCTCCGAGGTCGCCCGGACGGGCGAACCCGCACGTCTCATCACGGTCTTCCGCCCGCTCGGCAGCAACTACGCCAACGCCTGGGCCACCAGCATGTGGCCCGTCCGGGATGCCGAGGGCACGATCCGCGCGGTCGCCAACTGGGGCTTCGACATGAGCGCCGAGTACTGGGCCCGGCAGCGGCTGCTTGTCCTGGGCGAGGCCAGCAGCGGCATCGGACGGACCCTCGACGTGATCAGCACCGCCGAGGAACTGGCCAGGGCCTCAGTACCGGGATTCGCCGACCGCGTCACCGTCGACCTCTTCGAGGAGGTGCTGAGCGGGGACGAACCGCCCTTGTCCGCGGCGTTCACCGTCGACGGAACCGTCGCGCTCAGGCGGGCCGGCCGGTACGGCGTGAAGGAGGACACAGACGAGCGTCCCGAGCTCCCGCCGCCGGTCAACTACTCTCCGAATTCCGTCGCGGTCCGATGCATGGCCGCCGGCAGGTCGACGGTGCAGCTCGCCGCCGAATCCGGCCCGGGCGGCGAATGGGGCTTCGGCCCCGGGCTCGCCGCCGACCCGGCCCACTGGCCGCCGGGCAACCCGGTGATCGACGGGACCATCGCCGCAAAAGGGCAGACCGGCCGGATCACCGTACCGCTGCTGGCGCGCGGCGCCCTGCTCGGCGTCGTCGCCTTCGCCCGCAGCGACCGGCCCGAGAGCTTCACCGCCGACGACCTGATCCTCGCCGAGGAGCTGACCGCCAAGGCGGCGGTGGCCATCGACAACGCCCGCCGGTACACCCGCGAGCACACGACCGCGCTAACCCTGCAGCGCAGCCTGCTGCCGCAGCGGCTGCCGCGTCAGGCGGCGATCGAGGTGGCCAGCGGCTATCTGCCCGCCGGAGCCAGCGCGGGAGTGGGCGGTGACTGGTTCGACGTCATTCCGCTCTCCGGTGCCCGGGTCGCCCTGGTCGTCGGCGATGTCGTCGGGCACGGCCTGCACGCCTCGGCCAGCATGGGCCGGCTGCGCACGGCGGTCCGCACGCTGGCCGACGTGGACCTGCCGCCGGAGGAACTGCTGACCCACCTGGACGACCTGGTCATGCACCTGCCCAGCGGCCTGCAGCCCGAAGGCCGTTTCGAGTCGACCAGTGAGTCCGGGGCCACCTGCCTGTACGCCGTCTACGACCCGGTCTCCCGCCGCTGCTCGCTGGCGAGCGCCGGCCATCCGTTTCCGCTGGTCGTCTCTCCGGACGGCACCCTGATCCCGGTGCCCGCCCGGCCGGGACCCCCGCTCGGCATCGGTGGGCTGCCGTTCGAAGCCACCGAGTTCGAACTGCCGGCGGGCAGCCTGCTCGCCCTCTACACCGACGGACTGGTGGAGAGTCGCGAGCGTGACGTGGACCAGGGCGCTGCCGAGTTGTTCCGGGTCCTGAGTGAGCCGGCCGGCTCGTTGGAAGCCCTCTGCGATGCGGCGATGAAGGCCATGCTCCCCGACCACCGCACCGACGACGCCGCCCTGCTGCTCGCTCGCACCCACGCGCTCTCTCCCGACCACGTTGCGGTCCTGGATGTCGAGCCCGACTTCACGCAGGTGGCGCACGCGAGGCAGTTCGCTGCCGACCGGTTGGGCGCTTGGGGCCTGGAGGAGGAGGCGTTCGTCACCGAACTGGTCGTCAGCGAGCTGGTCACCAACGCCATCAAGTACGGCCAACCGCCGATCAGGCTGCGGCTGATCCGCGACACCTCGCTGATCTGCGAGGTGTCCGACGCCAGCGACACCAGTCCGCACCTGCGGCGGGCGCGCATCTTCGACGAGGGCGGCCGGGGCCTGATGCTCGTCGCCCAGCTCACCCAGGGCTGGGGCACCCGGCACTCCACCAACGGCAAGACGATCTGGTGCGCGCAGACCATCGGCTTGCCCTGAGTCCGCTCGCCACCCGGACCGCTCGTCTTCCGAGGCCGGGTGGGCCGGGTGCGTGAGCCTCACCGGAAAGCGTCCATGGCCGTGAGGAGTGCCGCAAGGCTCGTGGCCGCGCCTGCCGGGTCGCCGGCGTCGCCCTGGCACGAGGCGAGGTTGTTGGAGCTGGCCGCTTCGGTCAGTGCTCGGAGTCCTGCGACGGGAACCGGAACCGGAAACCGCCGGCCGCCGGGAGGTGGAGGCGGATCAGCTACGCATTCTCAGCCCCGACCACCCAATTGTTCTAACCGTCCGGGCCAACGCCGCAAACTGGCAAGCCAAAGGGGGTGACGTGGCCGCCGCGACCACCGAGCTGCATCTCCTGCTCGCGGACCAGGAGCGGCTCCTCGGAAACGATCATCCGGCTGTCCTCATGACGCGGCACAATCGCCGATCGTGTCCGGGTCCTGGGGCACGAGCACCCGGACACGCCGGTCACCCGGCCACCACCGCCACACGCCGCCAGCTCGACCAATGGCGGTGATGACCTTATGGGGGCGTCCGGTGACGATGTGACTTCCCGAGTGCCGGCGCTTGGTCAGGTGCTCGAGGCTCGGTCGGAGACCAGGCCGGCGACGGCGACGTAGGTGGCCGGGAAGTCGTCTCGGCGGCGATGATCCCGCCCCAGCTGCCCGACCCGGGCACTTGGACGTACCTGCGCCGATCCTACTTACGCTGGCGCAGGACCTGACCCGTCGCCTGGCCACATGCCTACCTCCCCCAGGCCCAGCGCGGCGAGCCTGGTGTTAGAGGCCGTGGCCATACCGGAGGTCTACGAGGAAGTATCCACGATCGAGGCGTGCCGGGATGTCGGCTGGGTTGCGTAACTTTCAGGACCGCCTGGCGCCAGGGTCTCGTTTGGTATGGCCGGAGAGCCCGGCTACTGTCTCGCCGCGTGATAACAGAGAGCACCGAATTCGGCTCGCTCAACAGGCGTCGAAGGCCTGCCGGGAACGGCCGACACGCACTCGGGTTGAGTCTCAGCGGTGCTCGGGGTTGTCGAAGTCGAAGCGGCAGCCCGCGTCCCACTCGGAGCGCTGGTTGCCGTGCGCGGGGATGCCGCCGGCGTCCTTGAGCATCCGGGCGAGGTGGAGCAGGTTCCACGTCATGAAGGTGGTGTTGCGGTTGGTGAAGTCGTTCTCCGGCCCGCCCGAGCCGGGGTCCAGGTAGGACGGCCCGGGGCCCGCCGCACCCACCCATCCGGCGTCGGCCTGCGGCGGGATCACGTAGCCCAGGTGCTGGAGGCTGTAGAGCACGTTCATCGCGCAGTGCTTGGCGCCGTCCTCGTTGCCGGTGATCAGACAACCACCGACCCGCCCGTAGTACGCGTACTGGCCGTGCTCGTTGAGGATCGACGAACACGCGTACAGCCGCTCGATGACCTTCTTCATGACGGAGGAGTTGTCGCCCAGCCAGACCGGCCCGGCCAGCGTGAGGATGTCGGCGGCCATCACCTGGGAGTAGAGGACCGGCCAGTGGTCGGTCCCCCAGCCGTGCTCGGTCATGTCCGGCCAGACGCCGGTCGCGATGTCGAGGTCCACCGCCCTGATGACGTCGACCTGGACGCCCTGGCGCTCCAGGATGCCGGTGCTGACGTCGATCAGCCCCTGGGTGTGGCTCCGCTCGGGGGACCGCTTGAGCGTGCAGTTGATCACCAAGGCACGCAGGTCACGGTAGGACGCGACTGGCTCCGACATCGGCAGGGTCTCCCTGGGGTACGGCAGGCCGACGGGCACCGTGGCCCGACGCTGCGCTGGTCTCGCTGGCTCCGCCTCCCACCCCACCAGGGTGCCGACCGCACCGCACAGCGGACTGGGCCATCAGCCTGAGCGAGCCGGCCAGGACCGGGTGTCGTGGGCGGGTCGGATCGGGCGCCAGGCTCGGGCCGGTGCGCACAAAACCCTTACAGCGGCTGGCATTTCCCCTACATTGCTGTGCGGGGGGCCCGTTCCGACGGGCCGGTGGACCACCAGCCGGGAGCAGCAGTTGACGACTTTCATCATGGGCCACGGAAACTACAGCGAGCCGGACACCTTCGTTCCCGCCGGCGGGAAGGTGGGGATCTACGCGGGCGTCGACACCGTGCTCGCCATCACGATCGGCATGGCGGTGCTGGCCCAGCCGGGCGGCTACGAGTCGGTGACGACGTACGACTCGACGGACGGTCGGATCTCGCCGATCCACAACTACCGGGTCGGCCCGCTCACGCACCCCGAGTTCCAGCGGATGCGGACGGTCGACTCGGTGAAGAACAAGATCATCTATGTCGGTTACGACGAGCGGTTCATGACGGAGACCCAGCTCTGCACCGACCTGGCAGGCTGCGGGGCCGGGCAGCACCGGTGCGACGGCCTGCTGGGCCGGATCACCGATGCGGACAACGACATCCGGCTGGCCTTCTGCCTGGGCAGTGAGCGGCGCTCCGGGCTGGCCTCGATGACGACGGTCTTCCCGTCGACCCAGGCGTACACGGGTGCGAACGCCCACCTGGAGGAGTACCTCAAGAAGGCCAAGGACTGGTACGACCGGATCACGGCCGACCCCGACCAGGAGATCCCCGAGTTCCACCGGCTCGCGACCAGCGTCCCCGGTGCCCGCGAGGCCGCGTTCATCCTGGCCTCCTCCAAGTCGCTGGACGAGCTGCTGATGCTCCACGACGCCCGGGAACAGCGCAGGAAGCTGACGGCCGGGAGCTTCCTCAACTACCTGTACGGAGTGCCGGAGAAGTCCCGCGGGACGATCGTGGCGGAGCTCCGGAAGGACCCCGTGACCGCGCTGGACCTGTTCGTCGACTCCTTCTTCGCCGCCACCACGCAGCAGCGCTGCGCCGCCTGGGCGGACCTCACCCCGGAGGAGCAGCAGCAGGCTGCGGGCAACCAGCTGATCGGGCCCTGGGCGGCCGGGGTCGTCCCGGTGGTGGCGCGATACCAGCGGCTGGCCGACTCCGCCGACCAGCCGGCCGGCTGGTTCGAGGCTGCGGCCCTGAGGACCGGCCTGTCCGAGTACGGCGAGGACGAGGCCCAGACGGTCGATGCCTACCGGGACGCCATCAACGCCTGTATGGAGTTCGGCGCCTCGGCGTCTCCGGCGGCCAGACTGGCGCTCTGGGCGCGGCTCGACGGCAATCAGGACGCCCAGCGGATGCTGAGCACCGTGACCAACGAGGGCCTGGCGGACTGGAAGGTGCCGGGGCGGCCCGGCGATCCTGCCGACCCGCTGGAGGCCTGGCTGGCGACGTACCGGGAGCGTCTGTGGAAGGCCGCGCAGTCGGCGGGGTCGGACGTGCCCGGGGCCGGGAAGGCCGCCGCAGACGCCGCATCCGAGTCGAGCGATGAGACCGAGGACTTGTTCGAGGACTACTGGGACGATCTCGACACGGCGAACCAGCGGGCCGCCCGCGGGTGGGTGCAGCAGCAGGTCGTCCAGCTGATCGAGGACAGCGGCAGGTTCAAGTTCGCCGAGCGGACCCCGGCGGTGGAGGCCGCGTTCCCGCAGGCCAGGTGGACCACCTTCGAGGTGACCGCGCTGACCATGAGCGGCGCCACCCTCACGGAGAAGGGCAACGTGGACCGGGCCGCGTTCGGCAGCTACCTGGAGGCCCTCGCGACCGGCACCCGCACGGTGATCACGCTGAACTGAGGGCTGGTCACAGCAGTGACCTCGCCCGTGCGGGCGAGGTCACTGCGGGTTCCGGAGGCTGCCCGGCGTCGGGTCAGGAGCCGACCTTGCGCTTGTTGTAGACGTCGAAGCCGACGGCGGCGAGCAGGACCAGTCCCTTGATGACCTGTTGGTAGTCGGTGCCGATGCCGACCAGCGACATGCCGTTGTTGAGGACGCCGAGCACCAGGCCGCCGATGATGGCACCGAGCACGGTGCCGACACCGCCGGTGGCGGAGGCACCGCCGATGAACGCGGCGGCGATCGCCTCCAGCTCCGGGGTGCCGGCGTTCAGGCGGGCGGCGAAGACCAGGCCGGCCAGCGCGGCGAGCACGCCCATGTTGACGAAGGCGAGGAAGACGACGCGCTTGCTCTTGACGCCGGAAAGCTTCGCCGCCGCCTCGTTGCCGCCGATCGCGTAGGTGTGCCGGCCGAGGATCGAGTTGCGCATCAGGTAGCCGAAGCCGACCAGCAGGCCGCCCAGGATCAGCAGCACGATCGGCACACCGTGGTAGCTGGCCAGCAGCAGGGTGAAGACGGCGACGGCCGCCGTGATCGCGGCGAGCTTGGCCGCGAAGAGCCCGACGGGCAGCAACTCCAGCCCGTACGAGGCGGCTTGGCGGCGCCCCCGGACCTCCTGGAGGACGGCGATGGCGAGCACGGCCGCGCCGATCAGCAGGGTCAGGTTGTGGTAGTTGGTGCTCGGCCCGACCTGGGGGAGGAAGCCGCTGCCGATCTTCTGGAAGCCGGTCGGGAACGGGGCGATCGACTGGCCCTGGAGCAGGATCTGGGTGCCGCCGCGGAACAGCAGCATGCCCGCCAGTGTGACGATGAACGACGGGATACCGATGTAGGCGATCCAGAAGCCCTGCCAGGCACCGGCGAGTCCGCCGATCAGCAGGGCCGCCACCAGCGCTACGGGCCAGGGCATGTCGTGCTTGACCATCATCACCGCCGAAGCGGCCCCGACGAAGGCGGCCAGCGATCCGACCGAGAGGTCGATGTGCCCGGCGATGATGACGATCATCATGCCGATCGCCAGGATGAGGATGTAGCCGTTCTGCTGGATCAGGTTGGTGATGTTGAGCGGCTGGAGCAGGATGCCGTCGGTCCAGAACTGGAACAGCAGCACGATCAGGGCCAGCGCCACCAGCATGCCGTACTGCCGGACGTTGCCCCGCAGGGCTCGGACCAACAGCGCTCCGGTTGAAGCGCGTTCGGTCTTCGGTAGCACCGGCGCCTGGGGGGACTCGGTCGTCTGGGCCATTGCCTTACACCTGCTCGTGTCGTTGGTCCGCGGCCTGGGTCATCAGCCGCATCAGGGATTCCTGGGTCGCCTCGGAGCGGTCCACCTCACCGGTGATCCGGCCCTCGGCCATGGTGTAGATCCGGTCGCAGAGACCGAGCAGTTCGGGCAGCTCCGAGGAGATCACCAGCACCGCCTTGCCCTGGGCGGCGAGATCGGCGATCACCGTGTAGATCTCGGCCTTGGCACCGATGTCGATGCCCCGGGTCGGCTCGTCCAGGATCAGCACCTCGGGTCCGGTGAAGATCCACTTGCTGAGGACGACCTTCTGCTGGTTGCCACCGCTGAGCTTGCCGGTCTCCGCGAACACCGAGGGGGCCTTGATGTTCATGGACTTCCGGAACGACTCGGCGACCTTGGTCTCCTCGTGCCGGTTGACCCAGCCGCGCCGGGCCACCTTGCCGAGCGCGCTCAGCGAGATGTTGCGGCTGATGTCGTCCATCAGGTTGAGCCCGAGCTGCTTGCGGTCCTCGGTCACGTACGCGATGCCGTGGCCGATCGCCTCCGGCACCGTACGGGTGCGGATCTCCTTGCCGTCCAGCAGCACCCGGCCGCCGGTGTAGCGGCCGTAGGAGCGGCCGAAGACGCTCATCGCCAGTTCGGTACGCCCGGCGCCCATCAGTCCCGCGATGCCGACGATCTCGCCGTGCCGGACGTTGACCGAGGCGCCGTCGACCACCTTGCGCTGGTGGTCGAGCGGGTGCTGCACCGTCCAGTCCTCGATCGCCAGCGCGATCTCGCCGATCTCGGGAGTGCGCTCGGGGTAGCGGTGCTCGAGGTCGCGGCCGACCATGCCCCGGATGATCCGGTCCTCGGTGATGCCCTCGACCGGGATGGTCTCGATGGTCTGTCCGTCCCGGAGGATGGTGACCGAGTCGGCGACCCGGGCGATCTCGTTCAGCTTGTGCGAGATGACGATGCAGGCGATGCCCTGGGCCTTGAGCTCCAGGATCAGGTCGAGCAGCTTGCGGCTGTCCTCGTCGTTCAGCGCGGCGGTCGGCTCGTCCAGGATCAGCAGCTTGACCTCCTTGGCCAGGGCCTTGGCGATCTCGACCAGTTGCTGCTTGCCCACGCCGATGTCGGCGACCCGGGTGTGCGGGCTCTCGTCCAGGCCGACCCGCTTGAGCAACTGCTGGGCGTGGGTCAGGGTGCGGTTCCAGTCGATGAAGCCGCGGCCCGCGTGCTCGTTGCCGAGGAAGATGTTCTCCGCGATGGAGAGGTAGGGCACCAGGGCGAGTTCCTGATGGATGATCACGATGCCGCGCCGCTCGCTGGCCCGGATGTCCTTGAACTCGCAGGGCTCGCCCTGGAACTCGATCTCGCCCTGGTAGGAGCCGTGCGGGTAGACCCCGCTGAGCACCTTCATCAGGGTGGACTTGCCCGCGCCGTTCTCGCCGCAGATCGCGTGCACCTCGGCCGGCGCCACGCTCAGGTTGACGTCCGAGAGCGCCTTGACGCCGGGGAAGGTCTTGGTGATCGAACGCATCTCCAGGATGGGTCCGGCCATGATGGTGCTTCCGTTCGCCGGGGGCCCGCTCCGATCGGAGCGGGCCACGGGGGGTGGGGTCGGCTACTTGACCTGGTCGGCGGTGTACTGGCCGCCGTCGATCAGCACCTTCTGGTAGTTCTCCTTGTCGACGCTGACCGGCTGCAGCAGGTAGGCGGGCACCGTCTTGGCGCCGTTCTCGTACTGGCTGGTGTCGTTCACCTCGGGCTTGCCACCGGTCAGCAGCGCGTCGCCCATCTGGACGGCCACCTTGGCGAGCTCGCGGGTGTCCTTGTAGACGGTCTGGGTCTGCTCGCCGGCGATGATGGACTTGACCGAGGCGAGCTCGCCGTCCTGCCCGGTGACGATCGGCAGCTTCTTGCCCGAGCCGTAGCCGACGCCCTTGAGCGAGGAGATGATGCCGATCGAGATGCCGTCGTACGGCGAGAGCACCGCGTCCACCGAGGCCGAGGTGTAGGACTTGCTCAGCAGGTTGTCCATCCGCGACTGCGCGAGCCCGCCGTCCCAGCGGAGGGTGGCGACCTGGTTGAAGGCGCTCTGGCCGCTCTGCACGACCAGCTTCTTGTCGTCGATGTACGGCTTGAGCACGCTCATCGCGCCGTTGAAGAAGAAGTTGGCGTTGTTGTCGTCCGGGGAGCCGGCGAACAGCTCGAGGTTGAACGGGCCCTTGCCGTCCTTGAGGCCGAGCTTGTCGACGATGTAGCTGCCCTGGAGCACGCCGACCTTGAAGTTGTCGAAGGTGGCGTAGTAGTCGACGTTCTTGGTGCCGCGGATCAGGCGGTCGTAGGAGATCACCGGGATCTTGGCGTCGGCGGCCTTCTGCAGGACGTTGGTGAGCGAGGAGCCGTCGATGGCGCCGATCACCAGCAGCTTGGCGCCCTTGGTGATCATGTTCTCGAGCTGCGAGACCTGGTTCTCGACGACGTTGTCGCCGTACTGCAGGTCGGTCTTGTAGCCCTTCGCCTGGAACTCCTTGGCGATGTTGTTGCCGTCGTTGATCCAGCGCTCCGACGACTTGGTCGGCATCGCGATTCCGATCAGCGCGCCCTTGGCGTCCGCGGGGCCCTTGGCCGCATCGTCGCCGAGGCCGTTGGCGCTCTGGCCGCAGGCCGCCAGGGTGAGCGAGAGGCCCGCCGCAGCGAGTCCGATCGAGAGCTTCCGCACTGTTCCTCCAGGGATGAGCCGCGCCGCTCGGGTGGGGCGGCGGACTCTGAGTGTTAACGCTCACAGAAACCTCGTCAAGGGCTCTGCGGGTCACCGTTTCGTCTCGTGTCGGCGGCTTGACCGCAGTGATTGTTAGCGCTAACAATCATGCGACGATGGGATCGACCACGTCGCCAGGGTGTTGCTGACCGCTGCCGTCATGGACGTCATCGGAGGTGCTGGGGGCCACGGAAGACGGCCCGCCGATGGTTCCGGGCACGGCAGAGTTCCTGCGGGCCTGGGTCGGGCCATCGCGGCGCAGCTCGACGAAGCAGCGGTCAGCCGATGACCGCCACGGGTGCGTCCCAGGCGTTGCGGTCGACCGTGACGGTGGCTCCGCCGTGGGTCTCCTTCTGGTTGACCAGGTACTGGTGGCCGCGCCGGTGGCCGCTCCACTGGCTGCCGAAGGGGAAGGTGGCAGCGGTGTCGGCCTGGCCGTCGTACTGCGCGTACCAGAGGGCGGCCGGCATGTCCGGGGCGCCCTGCTGGGCGGCGCGGGCTATCACGGCCGCCGAGGAGGTGGCGTAGGCGTACGTGCCGGCGACGTACCCCTTCTGATGGACGGCGCGGGTCCAGCCCTGCAGGTAGCCCAGCACCGCGTCGGCGCACGCGGCGTCACCGGTGTTGAAGGCCTCGACGTCCAGATACAGGGCGCTGCCGGCGCGCATGCCGAGGGCGGATGCCTTGGCGACGGCGTCCGCGCCGTCGGCTGCTCCCTGCGGCGCGGGGTTGGCGGCGTCGATCCGGTAGGGGCTGCGGCCGCTCTGGCAGGGGGCCTGCGCTCCGACGTAGAGCGGGACGAGCTTCCAGCCCGCGGTGTCCACGGACTTCACCCAGGAGCTGGTGAGCTGGGGCTGTGCGCAGCCGCGGTTGCGGCCGCCGATGTAGACGGCGGCCGCGCCGAAGGGGGAGTTCTTGCGCCAGGTGTCCATGGTGGCCAGGCCGGGGGCCGTACAGGTGTCGAAGGCCAGGCCGCTGAAGACGGCGCCCGGCTGCGGGCGCGGCACCGACGGTGGAGCGGGGGTGGCGCTCTGACCTTGGGTCGGCGAAGGAGAGGTGGTGCCTGCCGCCGAGGGGGACGCCGACACCTTGCCACTGGCGGAAGTCGACGGGGACGCTGACGGCGCTGCGGACAGGGAGGCGGAGGCAGACGGCGAGGTGCTGGGCGTGGCCTGGTCGGAGGCGGAGACGCCGAGTACCGCCTCGCCCGCAGCGGCGGTTCTGGGCGCGGCAGCTGGGTCTGCGCTCTGGCCGCTCGTGGCAACTGTCACCGCCACGCTCGCGGCCACCACCAGACCTGCGCCCGTCAACGCGGCACGCCGCCGCGTCGATATCCGGCTGCTCGCCATGACAACTCCTCAATGCGGCGCATCAGCGCGGTGCAGACCTTGATCGACAGACTGCCTATCACTTTCGCGACACCCGCCGCCAATTCCGTTGCTCGATCCTTGACCTGTAGCTTCTGGGAGGCCCGTAAGGGGGAAGCTGAGCCCGTGGCTGTCGACTCCTCCTCCGACTCGGCCTGTCATCAGAGTGACGCTCGGTCAGGGACAGCGAGGCGAGGTCCGGGAACTTCGCCGCCCGAGCGGCGCCGCAGGACGGTGTGCAGCATGTCGTCGGTGATGACGGGCGGTCGGCCGCCGTGCTTGCCCTTACGGGCTGCGGTGTCGAGCCCTTCGAGAGTGGACTCGCGGCCGTGGGCGGTGAGGTGGTCGGCGAGGGCGGTGAGTTCGGCGGCGTCGCGGCCGAGCCGCTTCATCTCGTACACCGTGAAGATGACCCGGCAGTGCGGGGCGTGGGCCTTGACCTCCCGCGCCGTCCGCAACGCCTCCTCGAACCGGGGACGGACGCGCCCCCGGGTGCTGATCCGCGGTCGGCCGGGGCAGGCACCCGCAGCGCCTTCTTCAGTCGGGGCAGGCGGGCGTCGGGCAAGGCCTGGTGCAGGCGGCGGGAGACGTCGGTCAGCCAGCGTGGGCTGAGTTCGCCGATCACAAGGAGGGTCGGGATGTCGAGGGTGGTGAAGCGGGTGAGGTCATCGCCGAAGCTGTCCATCGCGCGCATCGCCCCGGCCGCGGCGGTCGATTGCGTAGGTGGTGAAGTGCGGAGCCAGCAGGTCGGCGAGGAGCTGCCAGTCCTGGGATGCGTTGAGGGCACCCGGGGAGATGGCCAGGGGGCGGCCCTGGCCGGTAAGCGTGACGGCGATCTCTGTTCCGTCGGTGGAGGTCACGCGGGCCTGGCGGGGGTAGCGGCAGTCATGACGTTGCATCGAAACGATGTGTATATCGTTTCGATGTGAGATCCTGGGATCATGCTTGAACTCGCGATACTCGGCTTCCTCGCCGAAGGCCCCCTGCCGGGTCACGAGCTGCGCCACCGCATCGCGCACCTGACCGGCTACAGCCGTCCGGTCAGCGACGGCACTCTCTACCCGGCGATCAACCGGCTGACGAAGGCCGGGCTGATCGAACGGCGCCGCGCACCGGAGGCGGGCAGCGGCCGGTACGTGCTGAACCTGACCGCGGCAGGACACGAGGACATGCTGCGGCGGCTGCGGGAACCGGCCGAGCACGAGATCACCGACTTCTCCCGCTGGTTCGTGATCCTGGCGTTCCTCTCACTGCTGCCCGACAGCGCCGAGCAGCACGCCGCGCTGCGACGCCGCCTGGACTTCCTGGAGGCCCCCGCCAGCTTCTTCTACGACGGTGACACCCCGCTGCGCGCCGAGCAGGTCACCGACCCTTACCGGCGCGGCATGATGCTCACCGCCCGCGCCACCAGCCGCGCAGAACGCGCCTGGCTCCACGAGGTCCTGGACGGCGACGGCATCCGAGCAGCGGACGAGCAGCCCCACCGTCGGACCCACACCCGTGATCGGAAGGACTGAACATGCTTGCGTCCTGGT
Source organism: Kitasatospora sp. Root107 (assembly GCF_001424875.1). Classification (GTDB taxonomy): domain Bacteria; phylum Actinomycetota; class Actinomycetes; order Streptomycetales; family Streptomycetaceae; genus Kitasatospora. Next base: position 48,914 of record NZ_LMCT01000029.1, read on the forward strand.
ACGACCAGCAGGGCCCGGCCGCCGAAGTGCTCCAGCTCGGTGAGCTGCCCGACCCCACGCCCGGCCCTGGTGAGGTCCGTGTCCGCGTCACCGTCTCCGGCGCCAACCCCGGCGACACCAAGAAGCGTCGCGGTTGGACCGGCTCGGCCATGCCCTATCCGCGGGTGATCCCGCACAGCGACGCCGCCGGCATCGTCGACGCCGTTGGCGACGGCGTCGACGCGCGCCGCGTCGGGCAGCGCGTGTGGGTGTACGGCGCCCAGTCCTACCGCCCCTTCGGCACCGTCGCCCAGTACACCGTCGTCCCCGGCGACCTCGCTGTCCCACTGCCCGACCACCTGTCCGACGACCTCGGCGCGAGCCTGGGCATCCCCGGCATCACCGCGCACCGCACCGTCTTCGCCGACGGCCCCGTCGACGGCAAACTGGTGCTGGTCAACGGCGTCCTCGGCGGGGTCGGCTCACTGGCCGCCCAGCTCGCCCGCTGGGGCGGGGCGACGGTCATCGGCACCGTCCGACGCGGCACCGAACTGGACAGGATCGATCCCGCGGTCGTCTCCCACGCCGTCGCCCTCGACTCAGGCGACCCAGCCGCCGCGATCCGCGCCCACGCACCCGACGGCGTGGACCGGATCATCGAGGTCGCCCTGTCCGACAACGCCGACCTGGACGACGCCGTAGCCGCGAACGGCGCGGTCATCGCCGCGTACGCCACGCGCCACGACCGCACCGAGATCCCGTTCTGGACCCTGCTGTTCAACAACGTCACCCTGCGCCTGCTCGGCAGCGACGACTTCCCCGCCGAAGCCAGGCGCCAGGCCGCCCGCGACCTCACCGCCGCGGCCGCCGTCGGCGCCCTCACCGTCGATGTCGGCGACCGCTTCCCGCTCGCCGACATCGCCAAGGCTCACGACCGCATCGACGTCGGCGGTCGCGGCCGTGTACTGGTCGACATCCCCCAGTAGAGATGCTCCGGCGTGACCTCCTCATCCCCCAGCAGTCGAGCGTGAGGGCGCTGCGGGCAGGGTGGAAGCCTCCGCCGCCGGTTCGGGAGTCTGCGTGTGGCCGCTGCGCCGGCGAGATCGAGGTGGGAGTTCATGTCCAGCTCGAACCGGCCGTAGGGGTTCACATGGGTCCAGAACAGCGGAGACAGGGCCCGCCGGTCGGCATCGGTGAGCCGCTTCTGTCACTCACTCAGGATGTCCTGGAGGAACAGGGTGTTGACATGCACCAGCGCCGACCGGAGCAGGTGCAGTGCCGGCATCGAGGCCGTCGTTGATCTCACGCCGCAGGTCGGCGTCGGCGAGGTAGTCGCAGATGAACGCCGTACGCACCGCGCGGCCCAGTTGCTCGATCGCCCGGTAGGTGGGGTGCTTGGGCCCGCCGCGGGTGAACCGCCCGGATTGTCCGGAGAACACCATGGCCGATGCAGAACGATGGGCGGCCGGGATCGCGGGTCCGGCGTATGCGATCGACGAGCAGACCGCCATCAAGGTGGCCGGCGGCGCCGTCGAAGTGGTCTCCGAGGGCCACTGGAAACTGTTTCAGTGCCCGGTTGAGCAGTCCTGACAAGTTGTCGGCTCGACAGTCGAGTTGACGGCATCGCCCAGGGTGGGCGGGTGAGGCTCAGGGGCTGACGGCCAGGACCAGGAAGGCGGCCATGATGGTCAGGTGGACGCCGCCCTGGAGGGGGGTGGCTCGGCCGGGCATGACGGTGAGGGTGCCGACGGCGATGGTGAGGGCGAGCAGGATCATGTGGGTGGAGTCGAGACCCAGGACCAGGGGGCCGCTGAGCCAGGCGGAGGCGACCGCGACGGCGGGGATGGTCAGGCCGATGCTGGCGAGGGCCGAGCCGTGGGCGAGGTTGAGGCTGGTCTGCATCCGGTCCCGAGCGGCGGAGCGGACGGCGGCGATGGTCTCGGGAGCCAGGACCAGCATGGCGATCACCACGCCGACCACCGAGGCGGGCAGGCCGGCGTCGGCGACCACCCGTTCGATGGTGGGGGAGACGCCCTTGGCCAGCCCGACCACCGCGACCAGGGCGACGCCCAGCAGGGCGAGGCTGAAACAGGCCGCCCGGGCGGTGGGAGGCTCGGCGTGGTCGTCGCCGTCCAGGACCTTGCCCTCGGCGGTCAACGGCAGGAAGTAGTTGCGGTGACGGACGGTCAGGGTGGAGACGAAGAGCCCGTAGACGATCAGCGAGGCGGTCGCCGCGAAGACCAGCTGGGTGGTGGAGAACTGCGGGCCCGGCTTGCTGGTGGTGAAGGTCGGCAGCACCAGGCTGAGCGTGGCCAGGGTGGCGATCGCGCTGAAGGCGGCCCCGGTGCCCTCCGGGTTGAAGACCGCCACCCGGTGCCGGAGGGCGCCGACCAGGATGCACAGCCCGACGATGCCGTTGCAGGTGATCATCACCGCCGCGAACACCGTGTCCCGCGCCAGGGTGGCGTTCTTCTCGCTGCCGTCGGCCATCAGCGTCACGATCAGCGCGACCTCGATGATGGTCACCGCGACCGCCAGCACCAGCGAGCCGAACGGTTCGCCGACCCGGTGCGCGATCACCTCCGCGTGGTGCACCGCCGCCAGCACGGCCGCCGCCAGGAACAGCGCGACCAGCACCACCAGCGCGGTGGGCAGCGATCTGCCCCAGGTCAGGGCGAGCAGGACGAAGGCGAGCGCGGGGGCGAGGGTGGTCCACTGCAGGGCTTCACTGCGGGCCTTGGCGATCATCCCCTGAGTTTTCCAGGGCCGGGCCGCCCAGGCAGTGGGCCCGCCCACCTCGGCGTGTCGGCGGCCGGAGCACCCCGGGTCTGGCGCGCAGGAGTTGGACGCCGCAGCGCGACGGTGTCGGGGTCAGCGGGTCTCGATGACGACCTTTTCGATGATCATGTCCTTCACCGGGCGGTCGGTGCGGGGGTTGGTGTCGGTGGTACCGATGGAGTCGACGACCTTCTTGCCGGCGTCGTTGGTGACTTCGCCGAAGATGGTGTGCTTGCCGGTGAGCCAGGTGGTGGGCGCCAAGGTGATGAAGAACTGGGACCCGTTGGTGCCGGGACCGCTGTTGGCCATGGCCAGCAGATAGGGCCTGGTGAAGGCGAGGTCAGGGTGGAACTCGTCGGCGAACTTGTAGCCCGGCCCGCCCGTGCCGTTGCCCAGGGGGTCGCCGCCCTGGATCATGAAGCCCTCGATGACCCGGTGGAACACCGTCCCGTCGTACAGCGGGTCGGTGCTCTTCTTCCCGGTCCCCGGGTCGACCCACTCGCGGTCGCCCTTCGCCAGCTCGACGAAGTTGCGCACCGTCTTCGGGGCGTGGTCCGGGAACAGCCGGACCTCGATGTCGCCCTGATTGGTCTTCAACGTCGCGTACAGCTCTTCCGCCATGACGATCCTTCGGTGTGCGGGCTACTTGGCCCGGCCAGTCTCCCGGCCGGGCCGACGAACCCGGGGCAATGACACGACATCTCACCCGCACGAGTGGGTCAGGGCGCCGGGACCGGGCCGGGGGAGCCGGCGGGCACTGCCAGGCGGTAGCGCAGTTTGGTACGGGCCTCGGCGCCGATGCGGTCGTAGAAGCGGGCGGCGCCCTCGTTCCAGTCCGGGGTCTGCCACTGCACCTCGGTCATGCCGAGCCGCCCGGCCAGTGCGGCGACCGCGTCCATCAGCAGGACGCCCAGGCCCGAACCACGGGCGGCGGGGCGCAGGAAGAGGCAGTCCAGGTGCAGGTACTCGCGGCCCTGCCAGGTGGACAACTCGGGTGCGGCGGCGGCGTAGCCGACCACCTCGCCGTCCGGTAGTTCGGCCAGCAGGCAGTGCAGCCGGGGTATCGGAGCGCCGAAGAGCAGCGCGTCGAGGCGGAGGACGAGGTCGGGGGCGGGCGGGGCGGCGCGCTCGTACGCGGCGTGCTCGGCGGCCAGTTCGACGATCCGGGGGAGATCGGCGGGGCGGGCGGGCCGGATCCGGGCGGCGGCCGGTGACGGTTCCTCAAGATCGTTCATTGGGTCATCATGCCGCCGCACCCCGGGTGAGCGGCAGGTTCCGTGGCCGAACCGTTGGGAGAGCGGCAGAACCTCTTCGTATGCTTTGCGCGTGGTGTTGAGGGAACGACACCTTGGGAGAGGGACGAATGAAGCGACTTGGCAGGGCACTCACCTCCGGCGCGCTCGGCGGCGTACTGGCGTTGACGGCGGCGTGCTCGGGAGGCGGGGCACCGAAGGCGGGGCAGGCGGTGTCGGCGAGTCCGTCCGCGTCGAAGACCTCCTCGGCGGTGATCAGCATCGAGCCGGGCAACGGCAGCACCGGCGTCAAGCCGGCCGGGGCGCTCAAGGTCTCGGTGCAGGGCGGGAAACTGACGGAGGTGCAGGTCGCGGCGAAGGGCGGCGCTGCGGTGCCCGGGACCTTCACGGCGGACGGCTCCGGCTGGACCCCGACCGGAAACCTCGCGGTGTCCACCGAGTACCAGGTGAATGCGCACGCCGTGGACGCGAACGGGGTGGCGGCCGCTCTCCAGGGCGGGTTCAGCACGCTGACGCCCGCCAAGGGCGCCGGGCCGGTCGACAACATCGCCGACGGTCAGACCTACGGGGTCGGCATGATCGTCTCGCTGGAGTTCAAGGTGCCGGTCAAGGACCGGGCGGCAGTGGAGCAGGCGGTGGCCGTCGAGACCGGCGACGGCACGGTGGTCAAGCCGCACTGGTTCAGCGCACAGCGGGTCGACTTCCGCCCGGAGAAGTACTGGAAGCCGCAGAGCAAGGTGACCGTCAAGTACCGGCTGAAGAGCGTCGAGACCTCACCGGGTGTCTACGGCGAGGTGGACAAGGAGCAGACCTTCACGGTCGGCCGCTCCCGGATCAGCACCGCCGACGCCAGCAGCAAGCAGATGCTGGTGCAGGAGGACGGCAAGCCCGACGAGACGGTGCCGATCAGCGCCGGCGCCAGCTCCCCGGCCTCGCAGAACACCTTCAACGGCACCATGGTGGTGATGGCGAAGGAGGGCACCGCCGTGATGGACTCCAGCACGGTGGCCAACCACGAGGGCGCGGACTACCGGGTGGAAATGCCGCACGCCCTGCGACTCACCCCGACCGGCACCTACGTGCACGGCAAGAACGCCGCCCCGAGCATCTTCGGCCGGCAGAACATCAGCCACGGCTGCATCGGTCTGCTGGACGGTGCCGGCGACGGGCGGTCCGACCTGCCGGGCGGCAAGTTCTACGACGCGGCCATGGTGGGTGACGTGGTGACGGTGAAGAACTCGGTCGGCCAACAGGTGGACGCGGCCAACGGCATGAGTGGCTGGAACATCGAGTGGAGCAAGTGGTAGCCACCGGGCGGCGCCGAGGTTTGACCTGACGTTGTCCGGCTGCTCGGCGGCGCGTCGGCCGCAGCTGCTTCGATGCCGGACAGCGGGCGGCCGGTGCCCGGTTAGGCTGCCTGCCGGGAGGTCCGCCCCGCAGGCGGGCAGCGCGGACGGACGAAAGAGGACACGATGGTGCACGCACGGGCAGGCCGGCAGGCCGAGCCGCAGGATCTGGTCGACGTGGCCCGGCTGGTGACGGCCTATTACGCGCTGCGCCCGGACCCGGCGGAGGTCGGGCAGCAGGTCGCCTTCGGCACCTCCGGGCACCGCGGGTCCTCGTTGGACACCGCCTTCAACGAGGACCACATCGCCGCGACCACCCAGGCGATCTGCGAGTACCGGGCCGCCCAGGGCATCACCGGGCCGCTCTTCCTCGGCATCGACACCCATGCGCTCTCCGAGCCCGCCCGGGTCACCACCATCGAGGTGCTGGCCGCCAACGGCGTGACCGTGCTGCTCGACAGCGCCGACGGCTACACGCCGACCCCGGCGGTGTCGCACGCGATCCTCACCCACAACCGGAGCAACCCGGCCGGGCGGGCCGACGGCATCGTGGTCACGCCCTCGCACAACCCGCCCGCCGACGGCGGCTTCAAGTACAACCCGCCGCACGGCGGCCCGGCCGGTTCGGACGCCACCGGGTGGATCCAGGACCGGGCCAACGAGCTGATCCGGGGCGGGCTCGCGGACGTCCGGCGGATGCCGTACACCCGCGCGCTGGCCGCGGACACCACCGGACGCTACGACTTCCTCGGCACGTACACCGAGGACCTGCCCTCGGTGCTGGACCTGGACGCGATCCGGTCCGCCGGGATCCGGATCGGGGCGGACCCGCTCGGTGGGGCGTCGGTGGCGTACTGGGGCCGGATCGCCGAGACGCACCGGCTGGACCTGACGGTGGTCAACCCGCTGACCGACCCGGCCTGGCGCTTCATGTCGCTGGACTGGGACGGCAAGATCCGGATGGACTGCTCCTCGCCGTACGCGATGGCCTCGCTGATCGGCCGTCGGGACGAGTACACCATCGCCACCGGCAACGACGCGGACGCCGACCGGCACGGCATCGTCACGCCGGACGGCGGTCTGATGAACCCCAACCACTACCTCGCGGTGGCGATCGACTACCTCTACCGCAACCGCCAGGACTGGCCGGCCGGTGCGGCGGTCGGCAAGACCCTGGTGTCCTCGTCGATGATCGACCGGGTGGCCGGCGAGCTGAAGCGCGAACTGGTCGAGGTGCCGGTCGGGTTCAAGTGGTTCGTCGACGGGCTGCTGGGCGGATCGGTCGCGTTCGGCGGGGAGGAGTCGGCCGGGGCCTCGTTCCTGCGGCGCGACGGCGGGGTATGGACCACCGACAAGGACGGCATCCTGCTTGCGCTGCTGGCCGCCGAGATCACCGCAGTGACCGGCCGCACCCCGTCCCAGCACTACGGCGAACTGACGGACCGTTTCGGCGCTCCGGCCTACGCCCGGGTGGACGCCCCGGCCGACCGGGCGCAGAAGGCGGCGCTGGCCAAGCTGTCGGCCGAGCAGGTGAAGGCCGCCGAGCTGGCCGGTGAGCCGATCACCGCCGTGCTCACCGAGGCACCCGGCAACGGCGCGGCGATCGGCGGGCTCAAGGTCTGCACCGAGAACGCCTGGTTCGCGGCCCGGCCGTCGGGCACCGAGGACGTGTACAAGATCTACGCCGAGAGCTTCCACGGGGCGGAGCACCTGGCCCGGGTGCAGGAGGAGGCCCGGGCCCTGGTCGGCGAGGCGCTGGGCTCGGTCTGACGCAAGGTCACGCCGTGCTCCCGGGTTGCCGGGGGCACGGCGGGCCGGATGGGCTGCTCGTCGACATCGCCGCGATGGTGGAGTCCGAGCACAGCAATCAGATGCCCCTGACCGTGGTCGTCCCCGGCGCCGTCATCACCGGACGGCTCGCCCCGCAGAGCCTCTGGCGGGAACGGATCGCCGAAGTCCTCGCGGCTTCGGACCACCTCAAACCCTTCGCCGGCCTCTTCACGACCCCCGGTCCTGACAGTGCCGCCGCCCCTCCCACCCATCTGCACCTGCACCTCGCCCGGATCCTGCAGGGCAGTTACGGCCTGCCGCACACCGGCGGCATGTACCGGATCGCGATCGCCGACATCAGCAGCTGGACGGTCGGCGACCTCAGCTACACCGACCAGTAGCCGGCCCCGGCGCGGCCTGGACCGCAGGGGTTCAGGCCGCGCTCGGCACCGTCGCAGGAAGCCGGGCCGGCTCCGGACCGGCGTCAGCGGTGACCGACGGGGACAGTCGGTAGGCCGTGTACAGCAACACTGCGGTGAGCGTGTCCAGCAGCGCCCCGGCCAGCAGCGCCCCAGCCTGGACCAGCGGGTAGGAGGGCTGCGGCGAGTACTGGAACGCAGCGGTGACCAGCCACCGATGCACGATGTCGGACGCGACTCTGCCCAGCACCACCACCGGCAGCACCCGCAGGACGGTGCGCCAGTGACGATGGGTCAGCCGCCAGGCCCGGCGGACACCCCGTCCCTCCAGCAGGATCGCCATCGGCAGCAGTGCGGCGGCGAACTTCAGGTAGAGGGCACCCAGAAGGACCGCCGGCATCGCGGGCGAGAAGACGAAGTCGGCATAGGCGTCGATGTCGACGAAGGACAGGAATCCCAGCAGGCCGATGACGTCCAGCGCCAGCAGCCAGCCCGCCAGCCATCCGATGCGCCGCAGGTCGGGCCGGAGCGCGGACAGGAAGCCGTGGCCGCCGTCCAGGATCCGCAGCTTGGCCGACCAACTCCAGGCGAAACCAAGGCCACTGGCGCCGAAGAACAGCGCGTTTCGGACCGGGAGCAGGTCTGGTCCGATGGACGTCGTGCACAGTGTGAGCGTGGCCCAGCCGGCCCCGGCGAACAGCAGCTCCACTGCCAGCAGCTGCCACCAGCAGGCCGCCAGTTTCTCCCGTATGAGTGCCGAGCTGGTCGGTCCGGACTGCTCCGTTGATTCGATCACCGGCCGACCCTAGCGGCTGACCTGCGTATTCGCACCCTCATTAGCCGACCGGGTGCACCGGCCGCGCGCACCCCCTACCGGGGTAGGGGGCCGGAGTTCGCTCCATGGCGTGACGTCCGTGAGTGGTTCGAAAACTAGCGTCTTCCTCAACAGGCCAAGCCCGTAGGAGGAGCAGTTCCGATGACCACCGCACCCTCGATCGCCACCACCGTGCCCGGCTCCGCGAAGCTCAACTGGCTGCTCGGCAGCTACACCTGGCGCCGGTCGGCGTACGCGCTGGCCGCCCTGCCGGTGGGCCTGGTGTCGCTGCCGCTGGCCCTGGTCGGGCGGTCCGCCACCACCCATCGGCTGCAACGCGGCCTGGCCGTACGGCTGCTGGACGCCCCGATCGGCGAGCCGGCCCGGGGCAGCCTGGTGCGTACGCTGGCCCACAGTGTGCTCGCCCTGCCGCTGCAGCTGCTCGCCGCCGGGCTGACCGGGGTGCTGTGGGCGGACGTCCTGGTCCGTGGGCTCTGCTACCCGCTGGCCGAGTGGGGCAATGACGTGTCCAAGGTCTGGGGCGGTCCGACCATGGCGGGCGCGTGGGCCGCGCACTTCGCGGTCGGTGTGCTCACGCTGGCGATCCTGCTACCGCTGGTCCGGCTGCTGACCAACGGTCAGAGCCGCCTCGCCGTCCGCCTGCTCGGCACCGGTTCGAAGGGCTGAGCCGTGACTGCTCTAGCCTGGCCGACGATGAACAGCGAACCCACCCGCCGACGGCTGCGGGCCGCCGCGCTGCCGGCCGCCGCCTTCGCCCTGACCTGCGTGGGCTGGGCCGACCTGGACCAGCACTACGCCCTCGACGCGGGAGCGGCCCTGGCACTCAGCGTCGCCCGTGCGCTGCCGCTGCTGTGGAGCCGGACCCGTCCGGTGCTCGCCTTCGCAGTGTCGGCGGCGGCGGTCGCGCTCACCGCCGTGCTCACCCGGCCGACTACGGCGGCCGAGCCCTGGCCGATGGCGGTGACCAGCCTGGCCGCGCTGACCGCCGTGCTGGTGCTGTCCGGCAGCCGGGTCTCCCGGCGGGTCTGCACCGTGATGGGCCTGGCCGTGCCGGCCGGTACCGCGGCCCTGCTGTCGGCGCTGCCCGGGCGTGGCGCCTGGTCCGGCCTGCTGCCCGTGGTGGTCGCGACCGGGCTGGCGCTGATCGCGGCCGAGGTGCTGCGCGACCGGGCGCTGACCCGGGTCAGACTCGCGGAGCAGGAGCAGATCAGCGAGCTGGAGCGGACCAGGCGCGCCCTGCTGGAGGAGCGCGCCAGGATCGGCCGCGAGCTGCACGACGTGGTGGCCCATCACATGTCGCTGATCGCCGTCCGGGCCGAGACCGCCCCCTACCGGCTGCCGGACTGCACCCCCGAGGTCCGGGAGGAGTTCCGGGCCGTCAGCGGCGCCGCCCGGGACGCGCTGACCGACATGCGCCGCCTGCTCGGCCTGCTGCGCGGCGAGGCGGCGGCGGCGCGGGTGCCGCAGCCGGAGCTGAGCCAACTCGCTGCTCTGGTACGGGAGTCCGGGGCCGGGGTGACCCTGGAGGTGGTCGGCGACCTGGACACCGTCCCCGCGACGGTCGGGGTCTGCGCCTACCGGATCGTCCAGGAGTCGCTGTCCAACGCCCGGCGCCACGCGCTCGGCGCTGCGGTGGAGGTCCGGGTGCACCGCACCGCGGCGTTGCTGCGGATCACCGTCCGGAACGGCCCCGGCCCCGGCGCCGGCGCCGAGCGGCAGGCCGCTGCGGCCGGCGGGGACGGTCATGGTCTGATGGGTATGCGGGAGCGGGTGGCCGTGCTCGACGGTGAGTTCTCGGCCGGGGCCGGACCTGACGGCGGGTTCACCGTGACGGCCGACCTGCCGCTCCCGGTGAAGTGAGCACGGACAGGGGGAACGGAACAGTGAGCACCAGCATCCTGATCGTCGACGACCAGGCCATGGTCCGAGAGGGCTTCGGGGCCCTGCTCGACGCGCACCCGGGCCTGCACGTGGTGGGTGACGCGGCCGACGGTGCCGCCGCGCTGGAGGCGGTCGCGCGGCTCGACCCGGACGTGGTGGTGATGGATGTCCGGATGCCGGTGATGGACGGGCTGGAGGCCACCCGCCGCCTGCTCCAGGGGCCCGGCGACCGGCCGAAGGTGCTGATGTTGACCACCTTCGACCTGGACGAGTACGTCTACGAGGCGTTGCGGGCCGGTGCCAGCGGCTTCCTGCTCAAGGACGCGCCGGGCGAGGAACTGGTGCACGCCGTCCGGGTGGTGGCCGCCGGTGACGCGCTGCTCGCCCCCTCGGTGACCCGCCGTCTGATCGCGGACTTCGCCGCCGGGCGCCCGGCCCCGCCGCCCGGTGAGCAGGCCCGGCGGCTGGCCGGCCTGACGCCGCGTGAGACCGAGGTGCTGGAGCTGATCGCCCAGGGGCTGTCGAACGCCGAGATCGCGCAGGCCCTGGTGGTGGTCGAACAGACCGTCAAGACCCATGTCAGCCGCATCCTGGCCAAGCTCGGCCTGCGCGACCGGGCGCAGGCGGTGGTGTTCGCCTACGAGTCCGGCCTGGTCACCCCGGGCACCTCGGGTGTGCCCAACGGCCCCACAGGCAGGGCCTGATGTGTGATCGTTACCCGCATGCCGATCTTTTCTTCGTACGACCATGTCGGAATCTGGTACGAATCAGCCGGTGCAGGTGACCCGTTGGTGGTCCTGGGCGGCGGGCCCGGGACGGACTCGCGGTACCTGGGCGACCTCGGCGGGCTGGACAGGCAGCACCGGCTGATCTTCATGGACGGGCGGGCCGCGGGGCGGTCCGAGGTGCCGGTGGACCGGGGCACGGTGTCCTTCGTCGCGCAGGCGCGGGACGTGGAGGAGCTGCGGCTCCACCTGGGGCTGGAGCGGTTCGACCTGCTCGCCCACTCGGCGGGCTGCCTGACCGCGCAGGAGTACCTGGCCGCGTACCCGGGCAGGGTGCGACGTGCGGTGCTGGTCACCCCGGTGGGCCGGGTCGGGCGTGAACCCGACCCGGCGGAGCTGGCGGAGCTGAAGGCGTCGCGCTCGGGCGAGCCCTGGTACGAGAAGGCGGCGGAGGCGGACCGCCGGCTGGCCGAGGGTACGGCCGCCGACGCCGAACTCGCCGTGCTGCAGGTCTGGGCCCTGCCGTTCTCCTGGTACCGGTGGAGCCGAGAGCGGCTGGCGGAGTACCGCCACGGGCACGCGAGTTCGGTGCCGTGGCTGCGGGACGCCTTCTACGCGGGAGCCCCCGGCCCCGGGGAGCTGGCGGGGCGGCTGGCCCGGCTGTCGGCCGGGTCGACTCCCGTGCTGGTACTGGCCGGTGCGGCGGACGGCCTGATCGGAACGGTGCCGGCGCGGCAGGTGGCGGAGTGTCACCCCGGCAGCCGGCTGGAGGTCATGACGGAGTCCGGGCACCGGCCGTGGGTGGAGGAGCCGGAGCGGTTCGTCGCCGAGGTGACGGCGTTCCTGACCGCCGGGCGGTAGGACCTGGCTTCCGGGCCTACAGGTGCGGGGTGATGGCGGGCAGCAGGTCCTTGAAGGTGCGGCCGGTGGCGGGGGCGCCGATCGCGGTCATCTGCCAACCGGTGGCGGTGCGTTGGACCTTGGCCATGATCTGGGCGGTGTACGGGCCGCCGCCGGTGAGGGTGTAGCGGGCGAGCTCCTGCCCGTTGCTCTCGTCCACCAGGCGGCAGAAGGCGTCCTGGACGGCCTCGAAGGTCTGGCCGGTGAAGGAGTTCACCGTGAAGACGATCTGCTGGACCCGGGCGGGGACGCGCTGGAGGTCCACCAGGATCGACTCGTCGTCGCCGCCCTTGACCGCGCCGCCGGTCAGGTTGTCGCCGGTATGGCGGACCGAACCGTCCTTGCTGGTGAGGTTGTTGAAGTAGACCGTGTCCACCAGCTGGTGGTCGGCGGCGAACAGCACCGCCGAGGCGTCCAGGTCGATCTCGCGGGCCATCAGCTTGGCGAGGAACCCCTTGCGGGCCGCCGCCTGCCAGCCCAGACCCATCCGCACCACGCTGAGGGCACTGCCGTCGGACTTGCGCAGGCTGATTCCTTCGCCCTTGCCCAGGTTCACACTCACGATGGCTCTCTCCTTTGCGGACACGTCCGGGGTGCGACCCCGCCGAGTACTCCACCCGGTCAACTCCCGACGGGCGCAATCCGTTGCAGCCGGGGGCGGTCGGGTGGTCCCCGCGCGCTGATGGCGCGTCGGATCCACAGCAGTGTAGATCCGGACCAGGCCGTTAGGATGAACGGCCGCCGCCGTGCCGCGCGGTACCGGACCGAGGGAGACGTCATGACGCAGGGCGTGGAGGGCGCCGACCAGGGCCGCAGGCGCGGGCAGGGCGAGCTCGAAGCCGCGCTGTTCCGGGTGCTGGGCCGGGCCGGTGCACCGGTCACCGCGGCCTGGGTGCAGGAGAACTTCGACGGCGAGCTGGCGTACTCGACGGTGATCACCATCCTGTCCCGGCTGCACGAGAAGGGCGCCGTGACCCGGGTCCGGGACGGCCGCTCCTACCTGTGGACACCGGCCGCCGACGGTGCCGGCCTGGCCGCGCTGCGGATGCGCCGGGTGCTCGACCGGGAGGCCGACCGCGACGCGGTGCTGGCCAGCTTCGTCACCGCCCTGTCGCCGCACGACGAGCAGCTGATCCGCTCGCTGCTGGCCGGGACCGAGCCCGCCGGGACCGACCGGGCTGGGGCCGAGCCGGCTGAGGCTGACCTGACTGGGCGCGAGGGCTGAGCAGTGGGGATCTTCGTCTTCCTTCCGCTGATCCTGCCGCTGACGGCGCTGCCGATCGCCCGCCTGGCCGAGCAGCACCTGCATCCGCGCACCGCGGCCCGCCTGCTCACCGGCCTGGCGGCGATCCTCGGCCTCTGCAGCACGCTCTGCCTGGTGCTGCTCGGTGTGGTGGGCACCGCACAGATCCCCGGCAACCCGCTGCCCGACGCCTGGGCCGACCCGGAGGTCCGGGAGGTGGTGCCCTACGACGAGGCGGTGGGGGCGGCCTCGATCGCCGCCCTGCTCGCGGTGGTTCTCGCGGTGGCCGTCGCCGGGTGGCGGCACCGGCGGGTCGCGTCCGGCGCCCGACGCGCCCTGGCCGCGCTGCCCGGCAGCGCGGACGTGGTGGTGCTGCCCGACGACGCGCCCTACGCGTACGCCGTCCCCGGCCGCCCCGGCCGGATCGCCGTCTCGACCGGAATGCTGGCCTGCCTGGACGCGGACGAGCAGGACGCGCTGATCGCGCACGAGCGGGCCCACCTGAGCGGTCGTCACCACCGCTACCTGCTGGTGGTCCGGCTGGCGGCCGCCGTCAATCCGTTCCTGCGCCCGCTGCGTGAGGCGGTCTCGTTCAGTGCGGAGCGCTGGGCCGACGAGGAGGCCGCCCAGGCCGTGGGCGACCGCCGCCTGACGGCCCGTGCGGTGGGCCGGGCGGCGCTCGCCGGGCCGTCGGCCGTACCCGTCGGACTGGCCGGCTTCGCCGCGCCCGGACCGGTCCCGCGCCGGATCGCCGCCCTGCTGGCCCCCGGGCCCGGCCTGCGCGGCTGGCCGCCGGCGCACAGCCGTACCGGCCTGGCCGCCCTGGTCGCGGCGGTGGGGACCACGGTGTCCGCGGTGTCCTCGCTGAACGCGTGCGTGGCGCTGCTGCTGGTGCTGCACGTGCTGCCGATGAACCCGCTGGGCTGACCGGGCGTCAGCGCTCCGGTGCGGGGCTCGGCTTCGGCCCAGGTTCTACAGTGCTGTAGATTCACAGCTCAGCCGCCGGGCCTTCGGAACCCGGCCGGGAACTTCAGGAGGGGCATCGTGGGAGTCTCGCTCGCCAAGGGTGGCAACGTATCGCTGACCAAGGAGGCGCCCGGCCTGACCGCCGTCATCGTCGGTCTCGGCTGGGACGTCCGCACGACGACCGGCGCGTCCCACGACCTCGACGCCAGCGCGCTGCTGTGCAACGCGAGCGGCCGGGTGCTGACCGACCAGCACTTCGTCTTCTTCAACAACCTGAAGAGCCCCGACGGTTCGGTCGAGCACAGCGGTGACAACCTCACCGGCGGTGGTGACGGCGACGACGAGCAGATCAAGGTCGACCTCGCGGCCGTCCCGGCCGACGTGGTCAAGGTCGCCTTCCCGGTGTCGATCTACGACGCCGAGAACCGGCAGCAGAGCTTCGGCCAGGTCCGCAACGCCTTCATCCGGGTGGTCAACCAGGCCGACGGTACGGAGATCGCCCGCTACGACCTCACCGAGGACGCCTCCACCGAGACGGCCATGATCTTCGGCGAGCTCTACCGCAACGGCGAGGAGTGGAAGTTCCGGGCGATCGGCCAGGGCTACGCCTCCGGCCTGCGCGGCATCGCCCAGGACTTCGGCGTCAACGTCTGACCCCTCCACCGTCCGGCTGGACGCCCGGCTCTCGCGCGCCTACCGCGTGAGAGCCGGGCGGCCGCCCGCAGGTCACCGGAAGGACAGCGGTGCACGCTCCCCAGGAACAACCCGGTCCGGCCGAGCACACCGACGCGACGGCGTGGTCACCTCCGGAGGAGGAGACCCGGCCGGTCTTCCAGCCCGTCGAGGTCCGGTTCGAGGACGGCCGGTGGGCGGTCGGCCGGATCAACGCCTGGTGGCAGGCCGAGGACGGTCGACTGTGGTGCAGGCTCCGGGTGATGGGCGACGGCTCGGAGGCCCGCTGGCTGCCGTACGACCCGGAACGGGTGAGCCTGCTGCCGTCGCACGGCCTCTGAGCGTCAGGCCTTACGACCTCAGCCTTACGACCTCAGGCCATCCGGCGCAGCCCGTCGCGCGCCCGGCGGGCGTCGCGCAGCCGCTGCTCGTAGGTGGCGCCGAGGATCAGCAGGAGCAGCCCGGCGACGGCCAGCGGAAGCCAGCGGGGCAGCACGTCCAGGAACTGCACCAGCAGCGGGGCCAGTTCGTGGAAGGCCACCAGTAGCAGCGTGGCGGCGCCGAGGACCAGCGGGGCCTGGAGCAGCCGACGGGCGCCGAAGGCGGTCAGGGCCAGCGCGAAGGCGCCGAGCAGCAGCGGGCGCAGCCAGTGCGGGTCGGTCCAGGTGGCGAGCAGGCTGGGCAGCAGGGCCGTGCCGAGACCCGGTCCGTAGGTGGTCCAGGACGGGGCCGACGGGGTGCGGCGGCGGTGCAGGTGACCGATCGTCAGGGCGGCCGCCGCGACGCTCAGCGTGTACGGCTCGGGTGCGGTCACGTC
>NZ_LMCT01000029.1:64510-70054 GCF_001424875.1 Kitasatospora sp. Root107
CACCAGCGCGACCGGCGTCAGCGCGTACCCCGCGAGCTCGACGGCGAGGCCGACCGGCCCACCCCGGCGGGCGGCCACCGGGACGGACAGCGTGGTGACGGCGAGGACGGCGAAGGCGTACTCGTACGGGGCGAGCCCGGCCGTCGCACCGGCGGTGACGGCGACCACCGCGAGGGAGAGGACGGCGGCGACGGCGGGAGCCGGTGCCCACGGGGCCGGCAGGGTGGCCGCCAACAGGGCGGCCAGGACGGCGAGTACGGACCAGACGGCGATGGTGGTCGGCCGGTCGGCTCCGGCCCAGAGCACCGCCGCGACGGCGGTCGGGGCGAGCAGCACGAGCGCGGCGGCCGGGTCGGCCGGGCGGCGGACCAGCGCCGCCGTGGCGCCGACGGTGAGCAGGAGGGCCCAGGCGGCGCCGGTCAGGAGGGCCCAGGCGGCGCCGGTCCGGAGCGGCAGGTGCAGCACCGCAGGCAGCAGGACGACGGCCGGGGTCCCGACCGCCACCGCCCAGCGGAGCAGCTGCCGGGCGAGCGGCCGGTGGCCGGTGCTCGCACAGCGGGCGGCTGCCGCACCCAGGGCCGCGACGAGCAGCCACGGCAGGGCGAAGGGAGCTGCGCCGAGCTGCCACGTGGAGTGGGTGCCGAAGGCGAGCCAGGTGTCGGCCCACTGGGCGGCCGGGGCGAAGAAGGCGTACAACAGGGCTGGCAGAACGGGCAGTTGGGCCAGGACGAGGGTGCTGCCCGCGATGCCGAGCAGGCCGCGCCAGGCGGGGGAGTGCCGGGGCTCAGGGACAGTGAGCGCGATGACCCCTGCCACGGCGAGCAGTGCCCCCGGGACGGCGTAGGCCGCTGGGGCCCAGTCGGCCGGGAGAGCGAAGCGCAGGCTGCCGCCGAGTCCGGTCAGAAGGGCGGCTCCGGCGAGGGCGGCCGACGCGCAACGCGGCTCGGCGGCGCGCAGGGGCGCGGGCAGGGTGGTCGCGGGAAGCAGGGCGGCAGCGAGGCCGAGCGCCGCCAGCAGGGCGAGCGGGAGCCAGTCGGGCCGGGCGTCGGCGAGCGTGGCGGCGGCGGCCAGCCGGCCGCCGGACTGCAGGCCGCCGATCAGTGCCCAGCCCGTCGCGGTGACGGTGAGCGCCAGGGCGGTGGTGCGGGTGGCGAGGGCGAGGTCGAGCAGCGCGGTCAGCAGGCAGGCGACGGCGATCGCGACCGGTCCGCCGTCGGTGGCCACCGCCACCAACAGGCAAGGGAGTTGGAGCAGCAGCAGAGCCACCGGCAGCGGCCCGCGCAGGCGCACGGCCGCGCCGGGTGATGCCCGCCCAGTAGGCGGCGGCGCCGATCCGGTCCAGCCCGCCGAGGCCGACGGCGCGGGCCGCGTACCAGTCGAGCAGGACCAGCGACAGCCCGAGGGCGGCCGACGTCTCGGCGGTGGCGGTCAGCCCGCGCCGACGGAGTGGGACGGGTGCGAGCAGAGCGCAGAGCGTGACGGCGGTGAGGATCAACGCCTTGGCCCCGAGGCCGAGTTGGCCCCAGCTGACCACGGTGAAGACCAGCGCCGCGACGGCCACCAGCAGCCCGCCCAGCGCCAGCAGGACGGTCTGCGCGGACGGGCCCGAGACCTCGTTCGGCTGTGACTGCGGCTGCGACGGCCACTGCGGCGTCGTCGGCGCGTACGGGGCGTGCGGCGGCGGGTCGGGCAGGTCCTGCCGGGCGCGCAGCCCCGCCAGCAGATGGTCGCGGTGCAGCAGCAGCGAGTGCCGCTGGGCGTCGAGACCGGCGAGGGCGAGGGTCACCTGCCAGAGGGCGGCCGCGTCCTGGCCGAGCAACGGCAGTCGGCACTGCGGGCAGCGGGCGACGGGGGCGGGCCCCAGGGGCGAAGCACAGCCCGGACAGGCGGGTGAACCGGTGTTCATGCTGGTGATTGTGGCGGCCGCGCCGGTGAAGGGACATGAGTATGGGTACTCAACTTGCGGCCGGGGCCGGATTTGCAGGTCAGGCCTCGTGCCCAGGAGACCAAAAGGGCGCGCGGTCCGGCGGGCAGGTCTGCGAAGCTCGTCCGATGCCGGCCCGAAACCGCAGACTGCCACGCCACCTGTCCTGGCCACTCACCCCGTCCGACCTCGACGCCGCGCTCGGCGAGCGGATGACCCGGGTCGAGCGGCTGTACTTCTCCGACCGTCCGCACGAGGACGGCAGCCTGTTGGGCATCCAGTGGTACGGCGTGAACGTCCATCCCACGCTGCGGTCGCGGCTGTCCCTCACCGTCGGCCCGCTGCCGGCCACCGAGCGGGCTGCGGCCCGGCAGATTCTGGTGCGGACCTGCCTGCCGGAGGTCGCCGCCTGGATCGACGAGATGGTGGCCGCCTCCGAGACCTGGCGGCAGGCCGGTCACTACCGGCACTGGCGCCTGGCGGGTGACTCCGGGGTCACCCACCGGGACGATTTCGACCCGTACCGCTGAGCGGCGGCCGTCGGGCGGCAGCCCGGACCGGGCCGCATGCTGGAGGAGATCTTGCCCGTCGCCGAGTGCGAGAGAAGAGGTCTGCTGATGGGTTTCCGGTCTGCCGGCTCGGATCGCCGGACACCGAAGCGCACCCGAACGAGCGCGACCTGGGTCGGCATTGCGCTGTTCGGCGTGGTCCTGCTGCTGCTCCTGATCTTCATCCTGGAGAACACCCAGCAGGTCGACGTGGCGTTCTTCGGTGTGCACAGCCACCTGCCGCTCGGGGTCGCGCTGCTGCTGTCCGCGGTCTGCGGGATCCTGCTGGTGGTGATCCCTGGCACCGCCCGGATCCTCCAACTACGGCGGGTGGCACGGAAGAACCTCGCTGCTCCGGCCCCGGCGCCTCCGGTTGACCAGGCGGGGACGGCCGTCGAGCCGGGGAGCTCGGGCGGGGACGCGGCCAAGAACGAACGACCGGTCGAGGAGTGAAGGAGAGCGCCATGGCCGCCGAGAGATTTGCCCTCGCCTTCCCCGGCGATCCGGGTTCCCCCGGGGACCAGGACGTCGTGATCGTGGAACCCACCGGCCAACGAGGCCCGGGCGGGCACCCGGTGTACGCGGACGTGACGGGGATCGTCCGTGCCGAGATCAGCGATCGCGGCGAGGTCCGGATGCTGGCCAGCGGGGGCCACCAGATGCCGCGCACTCCGATGACGGCGCGGCCGCTCCCCTGACCGGGCGGTTCGGCTCAGTCGGCCTCGCGGAGGTGGGTGCGCCGGCCGTCGTGGTCGAAGATGCCCAGGATGTCGGCCGGGCCGCCCTGGGCGCCGATGGCATGGGGAACCATGGTGGAGAACTCGGCCGCCTGCCCGGCCTCGACCACGATCCGTCGGTCGCCGAGCAGGAGCACGACGGTGCCGGACAGCACGGTGAACCACTCGATGCCCGGATGGGCTTTGAGCGCACTGGTCGCGGTCGGCGCGGGTCTGGTGAGGCGCATCCTGGCCACGGTGACGCCGGGATCGCGGCTGAACCTCCACTGGGTGAGCCCACGGGTCACGTCGTGGTGGGGCTGGATCACCACGTCGCCGTCGTTCGGGGTCTCCACCAGCTGGTCGAGCGTGGTGCCCAACCCCCGGGCGATCGACGCCAGTTGGTCCAGGCTGATCCGCCGGTGGCCGGTCTCGATCCGGCTGAGGGTGGAGGGGCTGAGGAAGCAGCGCTCGGCGAGCTGGTCCAGTGACAGGCCCATCGCGACCCGCAGGCCCCTGATCCGCTTGCGTACCAAGGCGTCGAGAGCGCCGTCATCTTGCGTCATAGGCAAGATGCTATGCGATCTGAGCAAGCCCTCGTAGGGTCGGGGCCATGGCTCACCACTCGCACCAGCACCAGCACCACGCCGCTTCGCCCGAGCACTCGCACGAGCACGACGAAGCGGGCTTGGCCGAGATGCTCGATCTCGACGCCGAAGTCCTGCACGCCCACCTGTCCGAGCTGACCGGGTGGCTGAAGGACTTCGCCACCGACGCACCCGTACGCCGCATCCTCGACCTGGGCAGCGGTACGGGCACCGGCACCTTCGCCCTGCTGTCGCGGTTCGCCGAGGCGGAGGTGGTGGCCGTCGACCGGTCCCCGTACATGCTGGGCCACCTGCTCGACCGGGCGCGCGAACGCGGCGTCGCCGGGCGGGTCCGTACCGTCGAGGCGGACCTGGACGCCGGCCGGCCCGACGTCGACCAGGCGGATCTGGTCTGGGCGGCGGCGTCGCTGCACCACATGGCCGACCCCGACCGGTCGCTGCGGGAGGTGTTCGAGGTGGTGCGTCCCGGCGGTCTGCTGGCCGTGGTCGAGATCGACGGCTTCCCGCGCTTCCTGCCCGAGGACCTCGGCCTCGGCCGGCCCGGGCTCGAGGAGCGCTGCCGGGCCGCGATGTCCGACCGGCACGCGGAGCAGGTACCGCATCTGGGCGACGACTGGGGCCCGCGCCTGACCGGCGCCGGGTTCACCATCGAGGCCGAGCGGGTGTTCGGCATCGAACTGCGCCACCCGTTGCCCGAGGCCACCGGGCGCTACGCCCAGGCCCTGCTGCGGCGGGTGCGGGGCGTGCTGGGCGACCGGCTGGATGCGGAGGACCTGGCCGTGCTCGACGTCCTGACCGACAGCGACGGCCCCGACGGCGTACTGCGGCGCGAGGACCTGGTGATCCGGGCCGAACGGAGCGTCTGGGTGGCCCGTCGCCCGGTGCCGCCGACCGGGTGACGGTACGTCACGGATCGGTGTTCCGCTGCGGCGTGGCCGGGAGGCAGGGGACAGCGCCGTGTGCGAACGTGGGTGCAGTTGTCCCGAGAGGAGTGGTCATGTCGTCGAAGCGCCGTCGCAAGAAGAAGGCTCGCGCCAAGCGCGGGGCGAACCACGGTCGTCGTCCCCAGTGCTGAGTGGTGGCGGGGCGGTCGCCCGCGGTTGCTGACGGCGCCGCAGGTGACCGCCCCGTCGGATCGGCCCCTGGCCTCGGGTTCTGCCCGTGGCCGGGGGCCGATCGTCGTTCCCCGACCGGCGTGGCAATCGGATGGCAATCGTCCGCCAAGTCGGGACGGCCATGCTGGGCCCTGCAATACCGGGGACGAGGAGGACGGCATGCCGGAGAGCAGCGGACCAGGTGGCCACGCGGTCGTGGCGGGGGCGGGTATCGGTGGGCTGCTTGCGGCCCGGGTGCTGTCGGAGACGTACGAGCGGGTCACCCTGGTGGACCGGGACACACTGCCGCAGGGCGGGGTGCCGCGCCGGGGAGTGCCGCAGAGCCACCACGCGCACGGGGTGCTGTCGCGGGGGTTCGAGGTGATGGAGGAGCTGTTCCCGGGGCTGGGGAAGGACCTGGTCGGGCAGGGTGCGCTGGTCCGGGACGCGCAGGCGGACGTGCGGTGGTTCAACGACGGGCACGAGTTGAGCGGCGGGGACTCGGCGCTGCCCTGTCTGATGGTCAGTCGGCCCGCGCTGGAGAGCTACCTCCGTTCGCGGGTGGCGGCGCTGCCCGGGGTGGAGATCCAGGACCGGTGCGAGGTGCTGGAACCGGTGGCGGACGCAGCCGGTACCCGGATCACCGGCGTCCGG
>NZ_LMCT01000030.1:0-12318 GCF_001424875.1 Kitasatospora sp. Root107
CCTCGGCCCGGACGGGCTCAAGCCCCTCCGTTAGTCGGAGGGTGCGTGGGGGCCAGGCCGAAGGGTCCGAACAGGGACGGGTCCAGGAAGCCGGAGATCCGTGCGACCCGGTCCCCGGCGAGGGTCAGCACGGTGACCGAGTGCGCGTGGTGGCGGCCGTCCGGGCCGAGCCGGTAGAGCCCGAAGGCGGGCTGGCCGTTGGCCCGGGTGGGTACCAGCCGGAACCGGCCGGGGGTGGTGAGCACCTGGGCGGCGAAGAACCGGGCGACCGTCTCCCGCCGCGGAACCAGGACGGGTACGGCGGCATCTCGGCCACCGCGTCGTCGGTGAGCAAGCGCCAGCAGGGCCTTGATGTCGGCGTTCTCGAACGCCGACACGTAGCTGTCCAGCAGCTCGCGCTGGTCCGGTGTGACGGCGTCGGCGACCTGGTCCTCGGCGGGCGCGAGCCGCTCCAGCTGTCCGCGGGCCCGCTGGAGCGCGCTCTTGAAGGATCAGCACGGCCCGCTGACGGGGCGGCAGGCACTGGAGCGCGGCGATCAGCGCGAGCCGGAGGCTGCCCCGGGCGGCCACGATGGCGGCCGGGTCGGCGGGCGGTGCGCCCAGCAGGGTGTCGGGCGCGGGCTGCAGCCAGCCGAACTCCGGCAGCGCGGGGGCGAGCGGGGTCTGCGGCCGGTCGTTCGGGCCGGCCAGCCCGGACGGCAGCTGCCGACGGTCGCGGCGCTCCAGGGCGTTGAGACAGGCGTTGGTGGCGATCCGGTAGAGCCAGGTGCGCAGCGAGGCGCGACCCTCGAACGCGTGGTACGAGCGCCAGGCCCGCAGATAGGTCTCCTGCACCAGGTCCTCGGCGTCGTGGATCGACCCGAGCATCCGGTAGCAGTGCGCCAGCAGCTCCGTCCGGTACTGGTCGGAGAGCCGCGCGAAGTCCTCGCCCGCTGCCACCGGTGCCACGTCCGGCCCACCCCGAATGATCATGCCGTTCAACATACTTGAGGCCGGGCCGCGGTATGCCGGTTTCTCCGGACCATTGGCATATGCCCACTCCTACGGCCGGTCAAATCGTGTTGGGCGTAGGAGTTTTGACGGCCGTTCGGTCCGGTCGAAGAGGGCAATTTAGGAGACAGCGGGACTGCGCCGCCCTGGCAGCATCGGGTTGCTCGCGAATGTCCGTCCATGGCGAAGGAGTCACTTCCATGAGTGAACAGCAGGTACCGGCGGCACGCGTCCCGCTGATCAGTGAGGCCGACGCGACCGGAAGGACCGCCGAACTCTATGACCTGATCAAGAGCAGGACCGGGCTTCCATTCGTGCCCGATATGTTTCGGCTGGTCTCCACCCGGCCGGATCTGATGGAGGTTCTGATCACCGGCTACACCGGGGTATTCGGTGACGGAGTGCTGCCCCGGGCCACCCGCGAGATGATCTCCGCCTGGAGCTCCAAGGTCAACGGCTGCCCGTACTGCGTGGGCACCCACAACTGGTTCCTGACGCAGTTCGGCGGCAGCGAGGAGCTCACCCACGCGATCGCCACGGCCGGCAAGCCGAGTGAACTCCCACTGGACGACAAGCACTTGGCGCTGATGGAGCTGGTCACCCAGGTCTGCACCGGCGCCTACCGGATCACCGACGAGGAGTGGGACCGGGTCGCGGCGACGGGCTGGAACAACGACGAGCTGCTGGAGGCGGTCTTCACCGCCGGGCTGTTCGCCTTCATCAACCGCCTGGTGGACGGCTTCGGCCTGGGCAGCTCGATGACCCGCAGCCGGATCGCCGGCCAGTCGGACACCGACGCGGACGGGACGGCCGACTGATGGCGGCGTCCCGGGCGGTGCTGCTCACCGGCGCCTCCTCCGGTACCGGGATGTCCTCCGGCACCGGTCGGGCCGCCGCGCTCCGCCTGCACCGGGCGGGCTGGCCGGTGTACGCGACCGGGCGCAACCTGGACGCGCTGGCCGGGCTGGCCGCCGAGGGCATCCAGGTGCTGTACCTCGATGTGACGGACGAGCAGTCCATGGTCGACGTCGTGGACAAGATCACCGCCGAGCACGGCGCGGTCGGCACGCTGATCAACAACGCGGCCTACAGCCTGAACGGCACGATCGGCGAGACGCCGGTGGACGAGGTGCGCAAGCAGTTCGAGACCAACGTCTTCGGACTGTCCCGGCTCACCCAGCTGGTGCTGCCCGGGATGCGGGCCCAGGGCAGTGGCCGGGTGGTCATGATGTCCTCCATCTTCGGCCAGTTCGCGACCCCGGGCCGGGGCTACTACCAGGCCACCAAGCACGCGTTGGAGGCGATCGGCGACTCGCTCCGGCACGAGGTCTCGCGGTTCGGCATCAAGGTGGTGCTGATCGAGCCCTCGCCGGTGCTCGGCGGATTCGTGCCGATGTCGGTGGCGGACCTCGGGATGTCCGGGCAGGAGCGGAACGGCCTTTACGACGAGTTCTGGGAGTACTTCGTCGACTGGCACGGGGCGTACCGGGAGACCGACAAGCCGACCGGCCGAGGTCGAATGGCCGTTCGGGCCGAGACCGTCGCAAAGGTCATCGAACAGGCGGTGAGCAGTGCGAACCCGAAGATCCGGTACCGGATCGGGGTGCCCTCTCGACTACTGCCCCGGATGCGCTGGACAATTGGCGACCGGATGTTCGAGAAGTTCGTGCGCGCTTTCTTCCCGATCCCCTGAGAGAAAGCTCCCGTCCTGAGACCGTGCCCCTCCCCGAGACTCTCCGAAGGAATGGTGTGACCGAACAGTTCGAAACCCCCGGTCTGGCCCGGGCGATGGACTACCTGCTGGGCGGCGAGGCACACGGCCCCGCCGACCGGGAGGCCGCCGACCGGGCGTGTGCGGCCTGGCCGACGGGTGATCTGCGGGCCGAACTGCGAGCCGCCCGGGCCACGTTGGGCCGGATGGTCGGCCACCTGGTCGGCGAGGCGGGCCTGGGGCAGCTGCTGCACATCGGGGCCGGCCTGCCGACCATGCGCAACACCCACCAGGTCGCCCAGCTGATGGCGCCGGCCACCCGGGTGGTCTACGTCAGCCGGGACCCCGACGTGGTGGAACACGCCCGGCGACTGCTCAGGCAGCAGCCGAGAAGCCCAACTGCCTACGTGCACGGCGAGTTGGGCGACCCGGACCGGATTCTCCGGGATGCGGCCGGGGTACTGGACCTGTCGCGCCCGCTCGGGCTCGTCCTGTTCGGCGGACTGCACTTCGTGCCCGGCGAGGATGATCCGGCCGGCCTGGTGCAGCTGTTGGTGGACTCGGTGCCGTCGGGCAGCTGGGTGGCCTTCGGGCATCTGGCCACGCACGAACGGGACCACCTGATGGACGCCGCGATGGAGCGCATCGTGCCGGACTGGAGCGGCCGGATCGTCCGCCGGAGCAGGGCGGAGGCGATGGCCCTGTTGGACCCGAGCCTCGAACTCGAGGACCCGGGCATGGTGTTGTCCACGGACTGGCGCCCCGAGTCCACGGCCGCCCCGGCCGGGTCCCCGGCCCTGTGGTGTGCGGTGGCCCGCAAACCCTGAACCGATCGCCGACCTACCGACCGAGGAGCGCACCGTGCACAGAAGGCTGGTCCAGTCGTCACTGCGGGGTCTGTCGCTACTCCAGGTACGCCACGTCAAGCCGGTCGGATTCGAGCTGGCGCGCGACGGCGTCGCCCGGGTGTACCGCGAACTGGAGCGGGACTTCGGGGTGTTGGCACCACCGATAGCGCTCCACTCGCCCGCGGCCGGCCCGCTCGCCGCGAGCTGGCTGATGCTCCGGGAGACCCTGCTGGTGGCGGGGCTGGCCGAACGGACCACCAAGGAGGCGGTCGCCTCGGCGGTCTCCGCGGTCAACGAGTGCCCGTTCTGCGTCCGGATGCACACCGCCATGCTGCACAGCCTCGCCCCCGGCAGGGACGGCGAGGCGATCCGGGACGGCCGGCTCGAGGAGGTGGCCGACCCGGCGGTCCGCGCGGTCGCCGGCTGGGTCCGGGACGGCGCGGTCCGCGACACTGCGGCCGACAGCCGATTCCCGTTCGCCGCCGAGCAGTTGCCCGAACTGCTCGGATCGGTGGTGATCATGCACTACCTCAACCGCATGGTCAACGTCTTCCTGGGTACGGTGCCGCTGCCGCCCGGCGCGCCGGAGAGCTCGCTGCGCCCGGTGCTGCGGGTGCTCACCTGGCTGCTCCGCTCGGCGGCCCGGACGGAGCCGAAGGCCGGTGGCTCGCTGGGCCTGCTGCCGGCCGCGACGCTGCCCGAGGACCTGGCCTGGGCGGCGGGCAACCCGCAGATCGCGGGGGCCTTCGCCCGGGCCGCGGCCGCCGTGGAGGTGGCCGGGCGGGCCGCGCTGTCCGACGGCGTCCGGGCCCTGGTGCAGGACACCCTGGACCACTGGGACGGGCGCCCGCCCGGGCTCGGCCGGGGCTGGGCCGACGCGGCCGTGGAGACCCGGCCCGCCGAGGAGCGCCCGGCCGCCCGGCTGGCCCTGCTGACCGCGCTCGCCGCCTACACGGTGGACGAGACGGTGATCGACGCCGCCCGCGCGGCGGGTGCGGACGACGAGGCACTGGTCGGCATCACGGCCTGGGCGAGTCTGGCCGCCGCCCGCCAGGTCGGGAGCTGGATGTTCCACAACGAGTGACCCGAACAGCCGTCCCACGCCAGGAAGTTCGATTCGGATTCCCCCGGACCCGTACCGAAGGAGTGATGTCTTGCAAGCCGCAGTGGAGCGCGCGATCGCAACGATGTGGGACCGCTACGAGGAACCGCTCTCGTTGGACGACATCGCGGACACCGCCATTCTGAGCAAGTTCTACTTCTCCCGGGTGTTCCGGACCCTCACCGGGACGTCACCGGGGCGGTTCCTGTCCGCGATCCGGCTGCACAAGGCGAAGCACCTGCTGCTCAGGACCGAACTGAGCGTCACCGACATCTCCTACCAGGTGGGTTACAACAGCCTCGGCACGTTCACCAGCCGGTTCACCCGCAGCGTCGGCCTCTCCCCGGGGCGGTACCGCACGCTGGCCAGGACCGGCATCCCGGTCACCCCCCGGGCCTTCCGCTCGGCGGCGGCCCGGCGGACCTGCGTGGTGCGTGGCTCGGTCGGGTCGCCGGAGGTCGGCTTACCCACCCGTATCTACGTGGCGGCGTTCACCGATCCGATCGTGCAGGGCGAGCCGGTCGCCTGCGACATCCTGGACGGCCCGGGCGAGTTCCAGCTGTCCGGCATCCAGGAGGGGGTGTGGCACCTGCGGGCGGCGGTGGTGGCGGTGCAGGACGTCGAGCCGCAGCCGTGGAAGCGCAGTCCGCTGTTCATCGGCTCCAGTCGGCCGGTGACGGTGCGGGCGGACCAGCCGATCGAGGTGGATCTGGAGACCCGCGAGTTCTGTCCGTTCGACCTGCCGATCCTGCTGGCGCTGCCCGAGCTCGACTGCTGGCAGCTGCCGCAGCCGGAGCTGGCGTCCGGGGCGATCGCGATCACCCGGGGCTGAGGCCTTCGGCAGGTTCAACTGGATTGACACGTAGGTGAGTTGGATGGTGCTGGGCAGCTTGACAAGCACGTGGTGCCTGACGGACAGTGAGGTCCGGTAATGTATAACGATGTTATGGCCCGGACGGAGGCGTCCGGGTCCACCACGTGACACGGAGGCTGATCCTCATGCCGCACATCGCGCTGCCGGCCCCGATCCCGGGCATCCGAGGGCTGTTGGGGGTCAAGCCCGCATCCGGCCGTCTGCTCAGCGAGTTGGCCGAGCAGCTGCTCCGGGGCGAGTCCCCGCTCAGCGTCGGGGAGCGCGAGCTGATCGCCTCCTACGTCTCCGTCCGCAACGAGACCAGGTTCTGCACCGGCGCCCACGGCGCCGCGGCCGCGCACGCCCTCGGCGGCGACTTCGCGCTGGTGGAGGCCGTCCACCGGGACGTGGCCAGCGCGCCCGTCGACGAGCGGCTGCGCGCGCTGCTGATGCTGGCCGGCCAGGTGCAGATCGGCGGGCTCGCGGTCACCGCGGCCGACGTCGAGCGGGCCAGGGCTGCCGGTGCCGACGACGAGAGCATCCACGACACGGTGCTGATCGCGGCGGCGTTCGCGATGTACAACCGGTTCGTCGACGGTCTGGGTGCGATCACCCCCGAGGACCCGGCGCTGTACGACGAGATCGGTGGGGCGCTGGTGGCCAAGGGCTACCTGTAGGGCCTCTGTGGTCAGACGACTGACGCCCGTACCCGGCCGGGTACGGGCGTCAGCCATGTCGCCAGGGAGTCAGCCGAGCTTCTTCAGTCCGGCGCCGGTCAGCAGGTAGCCGGGGGCCACCGTGGCGGCGTCCGCCTGGACCAGCTCGATCACCGCGGCGCCGGCCTGCTCCGGGGTGAGCAGCGGGCCCAGCTGCCGGACGTACTCCTCCTCGGAGCGGTGGTCGCGGGCCGCGTACGCCCGGGCCGCCGACTGGCCGAGGCCGGTCAGCGGGGTGATGCGGGGGAGCACCGTGGTGAAGCCGATGTCCAGCCCGGCCCGGTCCGCCTCGTCCTGGGCGTAGGCGGTGATGAAGCGCTGGGTGGCCTTGGCCCCGGCGTAGCCGCCGCTGAGCGGCGAGCCGGCCAGCGCGGCCCCGCTGCTGAACACCACCACCCGGCTGCCGGGCCGCAGCGGGGTGAGCAGCGCCTCACGCAGCCAGTGGAAGGAGATCCGCACGTCGCTCTGCCAGTTGGCCGAGAAGGTCTCCCAGGTCTGCTGCTGCAGCGGCCGCATGTGCGGGGTGGCACCGGCCACCAGGACGACGGTCTGCGGCTGGTGACGGTCGATCAGGTCGGCGACCACCGTGGGGTCACCGGCGTCGGCGGTCTCCGCCTGGATGCTGCCCGCGCCGTTGGCCGGCTCGGCGAAGTCGGTCGCGGTGCGGGACACCGCGACCACCGGGGCGCCGGCCTCGGCGAAGGCGGTGGCGATACCGTGGCCCAGGCCGCGGCTGGCGCCGACGACGATGGTGGTCCGGCCGGACAGGTCGCTCATGATTCCTCCAAGTGGCGTGCATCTGCTGGATGGTGACGGTGCGTCGGAGAGTCGGCGCCGCAGGGCCCCGGTCCGGCACGGGGGGCAGGGCCGGGGCCCTGCGGGGCTACCGGGTGGTGCAGTTCCACTCCTTGAGGGCGCGGCGCTGGATCTTGCCGACCGGAGTACGGGGGATCTGCTCGATGAACTCGACCTGGCGGAGCTTCTTGTAGGGGGCGACCCGTTCGGCGACGAAGGCCATGATCTCCTCGGGGGTGGCCGGCTCCCGCGCCACCACGAAGCCCTTCGGGATCTCGCTGGCCTCCTCGTCCGGCACCCCGATCACGGCGGCGTCGGCGACCTTGGGGTGCGTCATCAGGACCGCCTCCAGCTCGACCGGGGAGACCTGCTGGCCCTTGTACTTGATCAGCTCCTTGATCCGGTCGACGATGATCAGCTCGCCGTTCCGGTCCACGTGGCCGAGGTCCCCGGTGTGCAGGAAGCCGTCCGGCTCGAGCACCTGCCGAGTGGCCTCCTCGGCGTTCAGGTAACCCTTCATCACATGCGGGCCCCGGATCAGGATCTCGCCGTCCTGGTCGCGCCCGAGCTCCCGGCCGGTGCCGAGGTCGACGATCTTGCACTCGATGTTCGGGGAGTTCCGGCCGACCGATCCGGGCGCCTCGGAGGGGTCGAGCTGCATGAACGACACCAGGGCCTCGGTGAGGCCGTACCCCTGGCCGATCCGGCAGCCGAGCCGCTCGCGGCAGAGCCGGGCGGTCTCCGGGTCCAGCGCGGCGCCGCCGGAGACGATCTCGCGGACCGAGGAGAGGTCGTAGCGGTCCACCAGCGGGCTCTTGGCGAGCAGGACGGCGATCGTCGGCACGACGTACAGCCGGGTGATGCGGTGGTCCTGAATGGCCTTCAGGTACGCCTCGGGGTCGAAGCGCTCCATGGTGACCAGAGTGGCGCCCTGGAGCAGGCTGGCGTTCATCACCATGATCAGACCGAAGGCGTGGTGGAAGGGCGGGACCGCGAGCACCTTCTCGGCCGGGTCCAGCGGGGTGACCAGGCTGGTCTGCAGCACGTTGGCGATCATGTTCCGGTGGGTCAGCATCACGCCCTTGGGGTGACCGGTGCTGCCGCTGGAGTGCAGCAGGGCCACGGTGTCCCGGGCCGGGTCCACGGCCGGCTCGGGCGGGGCGCCGTCGGTCAACAGCGAGGCGAAGGGTGTGGCGCCGTCCGCCGTGCCCAGGACGACGATCTCCTCGACCGGGGTGCCAAGGAGCAGTTGCTGCGCCTTGTCCAGCTCGGTCGGCGAGACGACCAGCAGCCGCGCGCCGGCCTCGTTCAGGTGGGCGGCCAGATCGTCCACCGTGTCCAGCGGGTTGAGCACCACCACGGTGCCGCCCGCCAGCGCCGCGGCGTGGAAGGCGATCGGGTACTCGGGCCGGTTCGGCGCCAGCACGGCCAGCACGTCGCCGCTGCGGAAGCCACGGACGCGCAGCCCGTCGGCGGCGCGGCCGATCGCCGACGCGAGCTCCCGGTAGGTGTAGGAGTTCGCGCCCGTGACGTCCACGGCCGCCACCAGGTCGGCGTACTGCTCAGCCCGTTGCAGGACGAAGGAGGTGAACGAGGTCTCGGGCACGTGCACCGGCGGGTGCGGGCCGGTGAAGATCATGAGGTCACTTCCGCCCGACTGTAGGTGCTCAGGCCGGGCTGGTAGCTGCGCTTCTCGAACTGCTTGAGCGCGACGTTGATCCACTCGTTGCCGGTCAGCCGGGAGAGCTCCCAGAGCTTGGCCTGGTCGTAGTCGATCGCGGCCGGCAGGTCGACGGCCCGGTTGTGCTCGTAGACCTGCTTGGCCAGCGCCAGGGTGACCGGGTTCTTCTTGACCAGCTTGCGGACCAGCTTGTCGGTCGCGGCGTCGAGCTGGTCGGCCGGCACCGCCTTGTTGACCAGCCCGTACTTCTCCGCCTCCGCCCCGGTCAGGGTGTCGCCGGTGAGGATGTAGTAGAGCGCCTGCTTGCGGGAGAAGTTGTGCGCGGCGGCCCAACTGGCGCCGCCGGCCGGGAAGATGCCGAAGTTGATCTCGGAGAGCCCGAACAGCGCGGTCTCGGACGCGATCGCCAGATCGCAGATCCCGGTGACCAGGACGCCGCCGCCGAACGAGAAGCCGTTCACCTTGGCGACGGTCACGGCGGGGAAGGCCTTGAGGCGCTTGAACCAGTTCAGCGCCACCAGGTTGGTCCGGTAGAACAGCTGCGGGTCCTCGTAGGGCTTGAGGAAGCACTCCTCCAGGTCCATGCCGGAGCTGAAGCTGTCACCGTTGCCGGTCACGACGACGACCTTGACGTCCCCGGCCTCCTCGATGGCGTCCAGGGCGCTGTTCATGTCCTGGTGCATCTGCGGGTTCATGGCGTTCTTCTTGTCCGGCCGGTTCAGGTAAATCGTGGCGGTGGGTCCGTCGATCTCGAGGTTCACAGTGTCCAGCTCGATCATGTTCTGGCCTTCTTTCCTCTGTCGCCCAGCGGATTTCTTCTCTGCCCGTCGGTTTTACATCGTGAGTATGCGGGGAATGCCGGGCGGCCCGGCTACTCCTGAATTGCCCAGCCACGCGCCCGAGTCGGGGACCAGCGGGAAGAGAGCACGATGGAAGATGTCGGGCGGTATTGCGTTCCCCGATGATGGCCCGGAACACCGATTGAACAGTCGTGTTCCGGCCGCCGGAATGAGGAGCGGGGAATAGTGACGACGAACAGTTCTGAGGAGGCCGCGCCGGAGGCGACGGCCGCCGTTCCGACCGACGCCGAACTCGCCCGGTCGCTGGCCGGGGATTTCCGCAGCGAGTACCTCATCGTGAACAGCCTGCGCCTGCACTATGTGGCCGGCGGCGAGGGCCGCCCGCTGCTCCTGCTGCCCGGCTGGCCGCAGACCTGGTGGGAGTACCGCAAGGTGATGCCCGCGCTCGCGGCGGCCGGCCGCCGGGTGATCGCGCTCGACCTGCCCGGCATGGGCGGCTCGGACAAGCCCTCGGGCGGGTACGACAAGAAGACCATGGCCGACGTGGTGCACGCCTTCGTGCAGGCTCTCGGCTACCAGCAGGTGGACATCGCCGGGCACGACGTCGGCTCGCAGGTCGCCTTCAGCTTCGCGGCCAACCACCCGCACGCCGTCCGCAGGATCGCGATGCTGGACATCCTGCACCCGGACGCCTCGCTGTCCCCGGCGCCCGGCCTGCCCTTGGTCCCGTGGTGGTTCGCCTTCAACCAGGTGGCCGGCCTGCTCGAGCAGTTGCTGGCAGGCCGGGCCCACCACCTGGTGAACTGGGTCTTCGACACCTTCCTGCTGCACCAGGACGCGGTGACCGCGCTGGACCGGGCGGTCTACACCCGGGCCTACAACACACCGGACGGCATCCGGGGCGGCAACGGCTGGCACCAGGCCATCGGCCAGGACATCGCCGACCTCGGTACCTACGACAAGCTCACCGTGCCGGTGCTCGGGCTGGTCTCCGACCTCGCCGACGGCAGGTTCGCCGCGCAGATGCGGGCGACGCTGCCCGGCCAGGCGATCGAGGTCGAGGTGGTGGTGGTGCCGGACGCCGGCCACTACTTCGTCGAGGAGGCCCCGCAGGTCGTGATCGAGCAGCTCGACCGGTTCTTCGACTGACCCGTGCTGCCGGACGAGCTACTCCGCACGATGGAAGTAGCCGACCGCCGAAGGCACTTCGGACACTGATGCACATGACTACGGAGGAGCGGTGACCGGCGCGGGCGAGCCGTCCCGGTACGAGAACGCCGGACCGCTGCTCTACCGGTGGCTGCGGGAGAACGACTCGCGCAGCCACACCGAGGCGGCCGACGCGCTGGGGCTCGACGCGCGGGAGGCGGCGACGGCCTGGGCGGAGCTGCGCGCGCTGCGGCTGGTCCGGCCGGGATCGGCGATCGGTGAGACGGACCTGGTGGAGCCGGACACCGCGCTGCTCGGCCTGCTCGGCACCCTGCGGCAGAAGCGGGCCGTACTCAGCTCGCACTACCAGGAGTTGACCTCCATCGTGAGCGCCACCGAGTCCCTGCTGGAGCGCTACCGCCCGGCGGCGGCCCGGTTGACCGAGCGGGTCGAGGTGGAAGTGGTGACCGGGGCCCGCAACCAGCAGCGGGTGCTGCGGGACTTCGCCGACCTGCCCCGGACGCAGAGCCGCACCCTGCACGCCGACACGGTGCCGTCCAGGACCATGAGCCAGACCCTGAGCAGCTTCCTGACCGAGAAGGGCCGGATGGTCCGACGCGGCGTCACCGTCCGGGCGATCTACCCGCAGGGCTTCAACTCGGCGCGCTGGCAGTGCAAGTACCTGGCCGAGGTGCGGAAGGTCGGGGTGGAGCTGCGGCTCGCGCCGCAGGTCCCGTGCAGCCTGGTGATCGGCGATCTGGACGTGGCGCTGCTGCCGCCCGGACCCGGCCGGCCCGAGGACCCGCTGATCGTGATCCGCGGTGCGGTACTGGTGCGGACGTATGCCGCCCTCTACGACGACCACTGGCTGCGGGCCTTTCCGTACCTCGGGCCCGCCGACGTGCCCGAGGTGGCCGACGGCGAGGCGGGCGACCGGCTGACCGAGCAGCACCGTACCTCGCTCCGGCTGCTCGCCAACGGGCTGACGGACGAACGGATCGCCCGGTCGATGGGCGTCTCCGTCCGTACCGTCAGCCGGCTGGTGTCCGAGGTCACCCGGCACCTCGGCGCGCACAGCCGCTTCCAGGCCGGTGTGCTGGCCCGGTCCAGGGGGCTGGTCTGACACCGGGTCAGTGACGCAGGGTCAGTGCTGGAGGGCGAGCCGGATGCCGAAGGCGATCAGCAGTGCTCCGGTGGACCGTTCGATCCGCTGCCGGACGGCCGGCCGGCGAAGGAACGCGCCGAACCGGTCCACCGTCACGGTGTAGAGGGTGAACCAGAGCAGGTAGAGCAGCACGAAGACGGCGGACAGCTGCAAGGCGCTGCCCAGGGTGTGCCGGGTGTCGGGCAGGAACTGCGGCAGGAAGGTGACGAAGAACAGCGCCACCTTGGGGTTGAGCGCGTTCGACAGGAACCCCTGGCGCAGGCACTGCGCCCTGGACAGCGAACGCCCGCCGTCCGCGCCGTCGCCCGCCTGAACTCGCTTGCGGGCACTGACCAGTGTGGAGATCCCCATCCACACCAGATACAGCGTGCCGACCACCTTGAGCACGGTGAACGCGGTGACCGAGGCCAGCAACAGGGCCGAGACGCCGAGCGAGGCCGCACTCACGTGGACGCTCAGGCCGAGCATGCCGCCGGTCATGGTGAGCAGCCCGGCGGACCGGCCGCCG
>NZ_LMCT01000030.1:12346-13229 GCF_001424875.1 Kitasatospora sp. Root107
CCGTTGCGGGTGATCAACGCCTGGTCGGGGCCCGGGATCATGATCAGCAGCAGCGCGGCGACGGCGAAGGTCAGCATGCGGCCGCCTCCACCGTCCGCAGCACGGCGGCACGTTGCCGCTCGCGGAAGTAGAAGTGCCCACCGGGGAAGCTGCGTTGCTGCACCGGTTGCTCGGTGGTGTGCTCGGCCCAGGCCGCCAGCTGCTCGGTGGACACCACGTCCTGCTGTCCGCCGAGCACGGTGATCGGCACCGGCAACGGCGGCCGGGGCTGCCAGCTGTAGGTCTCCACGATCCGGTAGTCGGCCCGGACACAGACCGCCGCCAACCGGCGCAACTCGGCGTTGGCGAACACCTCGTCGGGAATGCCGCCGTGCATCCTGGCCACTTCGGTCAGCAGCTCGTCGTCGGGCAGCCGGTGCAGCAGGGTGCGCTCCCTGGGCAGGTGCGGAGCGGGATAGCTGGAGAGGATCAGCCGCTCGGGCAGCGGCCGCTCGGCCTCCCGCAGGGCCTGGGTCAGCTCGTACGCGACCAGCGCGCCGAGACTGTGCCCGAAGAACACGTACGGCGGCGTCAGGTCGAGCCCGGCGAGCAGGGTGCGGACCAGCTCGGCCATCGAGGTGTGCGGTGGTTCGGCCAACCTGGAGCCCCGGCCCGGCAGTTGGACCGCACAGACCGCGACCTTGCGCAGGTCCCGGGCCCACCGGACGTACTCGGCGGCCGAACCGCCGCCGTGCGGCAGGCAGTAGAGCGTACGGGCGGCCGGATCGGCGCCCGGCGCGCGGATCGCCCAGCGGGGTACGGAGGGAGCGTCCACCGCGCTCACCCGGCCGGGGCCGGCTCGGCGGAGCCGCTGAGATGCGCCGCCAGCCGGTCGACGGTGGGG
>NZ_LMCT01000030.1:13284-15192 GCF_001424875.1 Kitasatospora sp. Root107
GTATACGTGTCCAGGACCTGTACGGGGCCGGCGGGCCGGAAGAACCAGCACCAGGGTGGTGGCGGAGTCGACGCCGAGCTGCTCCAGCGGGATGTCAGTGCCGATCTGCTCGGGGGTGACGTCGAGCAGATCCGCCAGGTACTCCCTTAGCCAGTCGGTCAGTTGCTGCCGGGTCATGCCGCCTCCTCGCTTTCGACGGTGCCGGTGTCGGGCTGGTCGTCCAGGGGTGCGGCCGGGCCGAGGATCGGCTCCAGCCAGCTGTCGAGTGCGGCCACGGTGGGGTGCTGCAGGATGACCCCGACCGGGACCTCGGCGCCGAAGGCCCGCTGCAGGGCCGCCGAGATCCTGGCTGCCAGCAGCGAGTCGCCGCCGGCCTCCAGGAAGTCGTCCGCGAGGTCGACCTGGCTCAGGCCGAGCACTGCGCGGTAGATCTCGACGATCTTCAACTGACGGTCCGTGGTCGGCGGTTGGGCGGCCCGGCTGCGGCCGGTCCGCCGGGCCCCGGCCTTCGCCAGGGTACCCCGGTCGACCTTTCCGGTGCGGCTGAGCGGGAGCCGGTCCAGCGCGAGCAGCCGGGTCGGGACCATGTGCTTGGGCAGCCGCTCGGCCGTGTACTCCCGGAGCGCCTCGCGGTCGAACCGACGGGTGGTCAGCGGCCCCTGGGCGGCGATCACGTCGAAACCGACCGAGGCCGGGCCGTCCGCCGGCCGGGTCAGGACGGTGCTCCCGCCGAAGCCGGTGCTGCCGAGCAGGTCCGCCCACTGCTCGAGGTCGAGCAACGGGTGTCCCCAGCCCCGGAGTTCGGTGTCCTCGTACCCGTCGAAGCCCTGCTGGAGGCCCATCGTGAGG
This sequence comes from Kitasatospora sp. Root107, assembly GCF_001424875.1. Lineage (GTDB taxonomy): Bacteria > Actinomycetota > Actinomycetes > Streptomycetales > Streptomycetaceae > Kitasatospora. The sequence continues at coordinate 14,134 of NZ_LMCT01000030.1, forward strand.
TCGAACCACGGGCGGAAGGCGGTCTGTTCGACCATCAGCAGCGTTCCGCCGGGGGCCAGCACGGAGCGCAGGGTGTCCAGGCCGGGGCCGATCCGGCGGATGTCGTGCAGCACGCTCGCCGCGATCACCAGGTCGGCCGACAGGCCCTCGTGGCCCTGGAGTTCGGGTGCCTGGTCGAGGTTGAACAGGCCGGGCCGGAGGAACTCGTAGCCGCCGAAGACCTCGCGGGCCCGGTCGGTGAAGTACGGCGAGATGTCGGTGAACAGGTAGTCCGTGCGGTCGGCCGGCAGCAGCGGCAGCAGGTGGCGAGGACGCGCAGCGGCCGGTCGGCGGGCCAGTCGGCCACCAGTCGGCGGACGGCCTCGGTGGCCACGGCGTAGGCGGGCCCGAACAGCCGGGCGTAGACCTCGGGGGTGCGGTCGGAGGCGTACAGCTCGGCGGAGTGCAGGGACTGGGTGAGGATGTCCGCCAGGCCGCCGGCCAGCGACAGCATCCAGTCGATCAGGTCGTCCGGGACCTCAAGAGTGGTCCGCAGCGCCTCCCGGGCGCCGGCCGCGACCTGATCGGTGATCAGCGCGGGGAAGGTCCTGGCCACCTCCAGGCCCTCGGACGTCCGGCGCAGCAGTCCGTGCTCGCACAGCACGCCGACCGCGCGGGCCAGCCAGCGTTCGTAGCGCGGGGCCACCCCGGCGGCCAGGGCGGCGGCCGGGTCGAAGCGCTCGCCCGGGGTGTGCGGCAGGCCGAGCGCCCGGAAGGCGGTGGCCGCCGCTGCCACGTACACCTGGTCCAACGCCGCCCAGGCGGCGCGCAGTTCGGTGCGGTCGGGACCAGGGGCGGGCAGCAGGGCGGTCGCGTCCAGGGCCTGGCGACATCGGGCGGTCTCGGCCGGGTCGGCCGTACCGGTCAGCAGCAGCGAGCCGTCCGTGCGGTCGGGCACCACGAAGCCGAGCAGCTTGGCGCTGCCGCTCTCGTCGGTGGACTTGACCACCACGGCGGACTCCACACCGGGGTGCCGGCCGATCACCGCCTCGATCTCGCCGCACTCGATCCGGTGCCCGC
>NZ_LMCT01000030.1:15262-29082 GCF_001424875.1 Kitasatospora sp. Root107
AATCCGGTGCCCGCCGATCTTCACCTGGCCGTCCCGGCGGCCGAGGAACTGCAGGACCCCGTCCGGGAGATAGCGCCCGAAGTCGCCGGTCCGGTACAGCCGGGCGCCGGTGGCGGGGTGCCGGACGAAGCTCGCGGCGGTCCGCTCCGGATCGCGCCAGTAGCCACGGGCCAGCCCGGTGCCCTCGATGTACAGCTCGCCCGGCACCCAGACCGGGCAGTCCCGCAGTTCGGCGTCGAGGACGTGGAAGGCCTGGTTCCGCAGCGGCCTGCCGTACGGGATGCTCGGCGCGTCCGGGGCCACCTGGTCGGCGGGGTGCCAGTTCGACCAGATCGACGCCTCGGTGGCGCCGCCGAGGCTGATCACCTGGGCGTCCGGCCAGAGCGCGAGGATCCGCTCGGGCAGGTCGAGCGGTATCCAGTCGCCGCTGAGCAGCACCAGCCGCAGGGCGGCCGGGACGCGGTCGGCCTGCTCCAGGTGCTCGACCAGCATCTGCATCTGGGCGGGCACCGAGTTCCAGACCGTGACGCCGTGACGGTCCATCAGTTCGGCCCAGTGGGCGGGTTCGCGGCGCTGGTCCTCGTCGGGGAGCACCAGTGTCGCACCGGCCGCCATGCTGCCGAAGAGGTCGTAGACGGAGAGGTCGAAGCCGAGGTCGGCCAGCCCGAACAGCCGGTCCTGCGGGCCGACCGCGAAGCGTTCGTTGATGTCCAGGACGGTGTTCAGGGCGGCGTGGTGCTCGATCATCACGCCCTTGGGGCGGCCGGTGGAGCCGGAGGTGTAGAGCACGTAGGCGAGGTCGGCGGGCTCGGCCGGTCCGGCGGGCGCGGTGCCGGTCGGGGCGTGGGAGTGCAGCCGGGGAAGGTCGGCCGGCCACTCCAAGGCCTGATCAAGCGTCAGGTCGGTGACCACGGCGAGCGCTTCGCCGCTCTCGAACAGCTCGGCCCGGCGGCGGGCCGGCAGGGTGGGCCCGACCGGCAGGTAGGCGGCCGAGGCCAGCAGTACGCCGTGGGCGGCCGCCACCTGGTCCGGGCCCTTGGGCAGGGTGACGGCGACCAGCCGGTCGCGCAGCGGCCCGGCCCCGAGCCCGCCGATGCCCGCGGCGACGGCGGCCGCCCGCTCGGCGAGTTCGCGGTAGCTGACCGAGCCGGAGCCGTGCAGCACGGCGGGCCGGTCGGGGTGGGCGTCGGCGCCGCGGAACAGGGCCTCGTGCAGCAGACCGCCGGGCGCCTCGCCGGAGGTGTCGTTGGCGCGTTCCCTGGCGGCGAGTTGATGGTCCGGCAGCGGGACGGTGAGCCCCTGCTCCCAGGCGTCCGGCTGCGCGAGCCGCTGCACCAGACCGCAATACACAGCGAACATGTCGTCGAGCACACCCTCGGGGAACAGCTCCTCGACGGCGTCCCAGGTCAGGTCGAGCGAGCCGGTGACGTCGAGCACCTGGTGGTCCAGCCAGATCTGCGGGGTCTGGCTCAGCCGGTAGGTGATGTCGCCGAAGTACTCCATCGGCCCCGAGGCGTCGGAGACCGTGCCGAGCCCGCTGGTGAACACCACCGGCATGCCCTCGAAGCCGGTCTGCAGACCGCGTCGGCGGCGCTCCCGCAGGGTGTGCAGAGCGCTCACGTAGCGGTGCCGCAGGTCCTGCTGGAGCTGGGTCTGGGTGCGGGCGGCCAGTTCGGCCAGCGGGAGGCCGCCGGTGGTGTCCATCTCCAGCAGGCAGATCGAGGTGAAGTCGCCCACCACGCGCCGCAGATGGGGGTGGACCGTGCGGTGGCCGCGCTCGTTCTCGGCGAGCAGCAGCGGCAGGCGGTTGAAGATGGTGAGGTTGAGGCTGAACCGAGGGGTGCCGCTCCAGGCCGCCAGCACCTCGGCGAAGACGGTGGCCAGCACGGCGGTCGGGGTCAGCCCGCGCTGCTCGGCCAGCTGCTGGAAGCGCTGCCACTCGGCCGGCGGCAGGTGGTACTCGCGGTGCGTGAAGCGCGGCTTGTGGATCTGCACCGGCGGTCTGGCGAGCGGAGTTCCGGGCGGCGGGGCGAGCGTCTCGGCGCGGGAGGCCCAGTAGTCCAGCGAGCGCTTGTACCGGGGCGCGTCGGTGCCGTCCTCCAGGGCCAGCACGTAGTCCCGGAAGGTCACGTCGATCGGCGGCAGTTGGACCGCCTCGTCCTGGCAGAGCGCGCTCCACTCGGTGAACAGCAGCGTGATGCTGGCCAGGTCGACCATCAACAGGTCCAGGCTGACGTGCAGTCGGTCGTGGTCGGCGAGCCGGCTGATCCGGATGTCGAACAGCGGCCAGACGGCCGGGTCGTAGACCCGCTCCGACATCTCGGCCCGGGTCGCGGCCAACCGCTCGGCCAGCACGGCGGGTTCGGCCGCCGACAGGTCCTCGAAGCCGACCTCGAACGGCGGCGCCTCGGGCAGCACCTGCTGGCGGCCGTCCTTGTGGACCACGGCTCTGAGCATGGCGTGCCGCTCCAGCAGGCGGCGCCAGCCACGGGAGAGCAGGGCCGGGTCGAGCCGCCGGCCCTCCAGCTCGAAGTAGGCGTGCGGTGCGACGTTCCCGAGCACGAAGTTGGGCCCACGGCCCACCCAGTACGCGTACTGGATCTCCGTCAGAGGGAAGGCCGCATGAGCGTCGTCGGTGGTCATGGGATGCATGCCTCCAGGTCGCGACAGCGCGGGGAAGGGCGGGGAAGGGCACCAGTCAAGCAACGCGTCGGTTGCACGACAACGTCACGAACCTGCCGGAACGCGCCATGTCCTGAGTACGCCAACAGCCGTGGGAACGACCCGGGCCCGGGCGCCCCGTCGCGCTCCCGGCGCCGGCCGGGCCTAGCATCGTGAGTATGGGAGAGCGACAGATCGCGCCCTTCGCGCCGCAGCTCGTACTGGAGACGGACGGCGACTCACAGGTGATGAGCCCGAGCCGCACGTACCACGTCGGCCGGGACCCCACGGGAGAGATCGTGCTGACCGATCCCCGGGTGTCCTGGCACCACGCCGAGCTGCACGCCGACGGCGACCACTGGATTCTGGACGACACCGGTTCCACCAACGGCACTTGGGCGTACGGCCGCCGGGTCAGCCACCTGGACCTCGGTCCGGGCAGCACGGTCCGGTTCGGCAGCGCCGAGGACGGCCCGTACGCGACCCTCAGCGCGCTGCCCGAGGCCCCCGCCACCGCGCGGGCGCCCTCCGCGCTGACCGCCATCACCGGCTCCTTCCGGCCGCCCACCCGGGTCCGCCCGCTGCCCGCCAAGGTGACCCGGATCGGCCGGGCCACCGACAACGACCTGGTGCTGGCCGACCTCTCGGTCTCCCGCCACCACGCCGAACTCCGGGCCAGGCCCGACGGCCGGTACGAGATCACCGACCTGGACAGCCACAACGGCACGTACCTGAACGGCAGTCCGGTCACCACGGCTCCGGTCGGTCCCGAGGACCTGGTCGGCATCGGGCACTCGATGCTGTGCCTGGTCGGTGACCTGCTGCAGGAGTTCGTCGACACCGGCGACATCGACCTGAACGTCGAGGGCCTGGTGGTCGAGGTGGCCGAGGGCAAGGTCCTGCTCGACCAGGTCACCTTCCCGGTCGGCCAGAAGTGTCTGCTGGCCGTCGCCGGCCCGAGCGGCGCCGGCAAGTCCACCCTGCTGAACGCGCTGACCGGCCTGCGTCCCGCCGACCGGGGCACGGTGCGCTACGACGGCCGTGACCTGTACCGGGACTACGCCGAGCTGCGCCGGAGGATCGGCCTGGTGCCGCAGGACGACATCCYGCACACCCAGCTCACCGTCCGCCGCGCGCTGCGNNNNGGCCAGGGTCGAGGAGGTGATCACCGAACTCGGCCTGGAACAGCGCGCCGACCAGGTGATCTCCAGCCTCTCCGGCGGCCAGCGCAAGCGGGTCAGCGTCGCCCTGGAGCTGCTCACCAAACCCTCGCTGCTCTTCCTGGACGAACCCACCTCCGGCCTGGACCCCGGTATGGACCGCTCGGTGATGCACATGCTGCGCGACCTGGCCGACGACGGACGCACCGTCATCGTGGTCACCCACAGTGTGCTCAGCCTCGACCTCTGCGACCGGCTGTTGCTGCTCGCCCCCGGCGGGAAGATCGCGTTCTACGGACCGCCCGGGGAGACCCTGGACTTCGTCGGCTTCGGCCAGTGGCCGGAGGCCTTCGAGGCGTTCGAGAACGACCGGGCCCGCGACTGGGCCGGCCAGTACCGCGAGTCGGACGCGCACCGCCGGTACATCGCCGACGCGATGGCCCGCCCGGCCAGCCCGGCAGCGGCCGCCGCACCTCCGGTGCCGGTCCGGCCGCCCCAGGGCTGGTGGTCCCAACTGGGCACCCTGGTACGGCGGTACGCCACCGCGCTGACCGCCGACCGGACCTTCCTGGCCGTCATGATCGCGCTGCCGTTCGTGATGGGCGCGATGGCCCGGGCGCTGGCCGGCAGCAAGCTGACCCAGGAGACCGCGCTGAACGGGCTGCTGATCCTGTGCGTCGGCGGTGTGCTGACCGGCGCCGCCAACGCCGTCCGGGAGCTGGTGAAGGAGCGCACCATCTACCAGCGGGAGAGAGCCGTCGGCCTGTCCAGATCCGCCTACCTCTGGTCGAAGATCGTCGTGCTCGGCACCATCACGGTCGCTCAGTCGGTGGTGCTCACCATGGTCGGCCTGGCCGGGGTGAAGCTGAGACCACAGGGCAGTGGCGTGCTGATGCCGCCGCTGGCGGAGATCACCATCGCGGTCGCCATGCTGTCCTTCACCGCGATGATGCTCGGCCTGCTGATCTCCGCCCTGGTGAAGAAGGAGGAGGTGACCATGCCGCTGCTGGTGCTGCTCGCCATCGTCCAGGTGGTGTTCTGCGGCGCGCTGCTCCAGCTGAACGGCGTCCTGGTGCTCAACCAGCTGTCCTGGCTGATCCCGTCCCGCTGGGCGCTCGGCGCGATGGCCGCCAGCATCGACCTGCACCAGGTGGTGCCCGGCAAGCTCACCGAGGACCCGCTGTTCGAGCACAGCCTCAATGTCTGGCTGCTCGACCTCGGCATGCTGGCCGCACTCTCGCTGGTGTTCGGCGTGCTGGTCGCCCGGCTGCTGCGTCGGCACGAGCCGGCCGTGATGCGCGGGTAGCGGCGATGTCCAGCCCGTACGAGTTCCGGCCCACCCATGTCGTGCCCGAGGGTGGGCTGCCGACCTGGGAGAGCGCGGACCCGGCCCGTCCGTCGGCCCGACTGGACCCGCTGCTGCCGGTGATGCTGACCGAGGCCACCGGCGACTGGGCCCGGGTGGTCTGCTCCAACGCCTGGTCCGCCTGGGTGGACGGCCGGATGCTGATCACCCTGCCGCACCGGCCGCCCGGCACCGCCCAGCCGCTCGCCACCTCCGCCGATCCGCGGGCCCTGCTGGCCCGCCTCGAGGACGCCCTGGCCGCCTACCGGCAGCTGGTCGACGAGTACGCCGCCGGGCTGCTCGATCTGGAGGGCTTCCGCAGGCGCAGCGCAGGCCTGCGGGTCGGTGCGGTGATCGACGGACCGGCCGCCTGGCTGCTGGACCTCGACCAGGGCCGCTGGTACTACTGCGAGGGCGCCCAACTGCAGACCTACGCCACGGTCGAGCCCGCCGACACCGGGCGGGGCAAGCCGTGAGCTCCACCGTGCAGTCCGACCTGACCGGGCGTCAGCTCGGCGGCTACCGGCTGGGCAAGGTGATCGGGCGCGGCGGGATGGCCGTGGTGCACCAGGCGGAGGACCTGCGGCTCGGCCGGATCGTCGCGGTCAAGCTGCTCGCCCCCGAACTGGCCCGCAACGACGTCTTCCGGCAGCGGTTCGCCCGCGAGTCGAAGATCGCCGCCGCGATCGACCACCCGCACATCGTCCCGGTGTACGAGGCCGGTGAGGCCGAGGGCGTGCTCTACATCGCGATGCGCTACGTCCAGGGCCGGGACCTGCGCGCCCTGCTCGACCGGCAGGGCCCGCTGGGCGTCCGCCAGACGGTCCGGATCACCGCCCAGGTGGCCTCCGCGCTGGACGCCGCGCACGCCCACGACCTGGTCCACCGGGACGTCAAACCCGGCAACATCCTGGTCGCCGAGGGGACCGACACCGACCACCCCGAGCACGTCTACCTGACCGACTTCGGCCTGACCAAGAAGTCGCTCTCACTGACCGGCCTGACCACCGTCGGCCAGTTCGTCGGCACCCTCGACTACGTCGCCCCCGAGCAGATCTCCGGCAAGCCGGTGGACGGCCGCTGCGACGTCTACAGCCTGGCCTGCGTGGTGTACGAGGAGCTCACCGGCGCACCCCCGTTCCGCCGGGACGACGACCTGGCGCTGCTCTGGGCGCACCTGAACGACCCGGTGCCGCCGGTCAGTTCGCTGCGCCCCGACCTGCCCGGCGCGCTGGACGAGGTGCTGGCCAAGGCGCTGGCCAAGACCCCGGAACAGCGCTTCGACAGCTGCCTGGCGCTGGTCGCCGCGCTCCGGGCGGCCGGGGAGACCGCGGCCGTCGGTCCGGCAGTCGTACCGACGCCGACCGAGGTGGTCCCGGTGGTGGCGCTGCCCGCGCCGGTGCCCGCGCCGCCCCCTTGGGCCTGGCCGGTCTTCGAGACGGGGGAGCGCTGACAGGCCCTAACCTTGCCATTTAACCTTTGGTGAAGCCCCAGTGACACGGGTAGGTTCCTGGCGGTGACCCTTATGGAGATGCAGGGCCTCGTGTCGATGACCGACGGAGCGCAGTTGCGCTGGCGGGCGTTGGGGGACACGACTCGGCGGCTGGGGTCCTGCTCCATGGTGGTCCCGGCCTGCCGGACTATCTGGGTGATATCGCCCCCATGGTCGCGGACCTTGCGCCTGTGTACCGGTACGACCAGCGTGGAACGGGCCAGTCTTCGTGGCGGGGTCGTCATTCCTTCGCTCGGCATGTCGAGGATCTCGCCGAGCTCCTCGACGCGTGGGAGGTGCCCGAGGCCGTGCTGATCGGGCACTCCTACGGCACCAATCTGGCGAGTCGGTTCTGTTTGCGGCACGCCGACCGGGTGGTCGCCATGCTGCTGATGTGCGGGCCGTTCATCGGTGATTGGCGTACCGGGGACCGAGCGGAACGTGGCCGCCGCATGTCCGCAGCCCAGCAGGAGCGGCTCCGCGAATTGGAGGAGTTGCCGCATCGCACGGAGGAGCAGGAAGTCGAGCTGCTCACGTTGGCCTGGTTCACCGACCACTCCGACCCGGAACGAGGGTGGCGCTGGGCAGCCCAGGGTGCCCTGCGGCGTCGACCGGTCAACTGGTCCATGAACGCCGAACTTGGATTGGAAGGACGCGCCGATCCGCTCGATGATCACCTTGCCGAGCTGCGTGCAAGCCTGCCTGTGCGGGCGGAGCTCCTCGGCGGGGTCGACGATCCCCGTCCCGTGTCGGCGCTTGAATCACTCGCGCTTCGGCTCGCTGTTCCGCTGACCCGGATCGAGGGCGCAGGGCATGAGCCTTGGCTGGAGCAGCCCGACGTTGTGCGTGGGCACCTTCGGCGATTCGTGCAAGGCGCCGTGGGCAAATAGGGCTTCGACGGGCTAAGCGGCTCCGCCGAAGTCCGCTGCTGATCCGCACCTGCGGTACAAACCTGGCCGCCCCTGGTGAACGGGGTCTGGGGGCGAAGCCCCCAGGAACTCTCTGTTCCCGCACCTCAGCGGAGCTGCTCAGGGCCTGTCTCGAAGTCGGGTGTGAGCTTGTGGCAAGATCACGGGATGCTGCGACTCACCGATTTCATTATCGACTGCCCGGACACGATGAAGCTGGCGGCTTTTTACTCCGAGGTGACGGGCCGTCCGATCAAGGAAGGCAGCTCCGAGGACTGGGCTGGCATCCAGTTCGGCGAGATCGAGCTGGCATTCATCCGGGTGGACGACTACCGCGCTCCGCAGTGGCCCGACAGCGACCACCCCAAGCAGTTCCACCTCGACTTCGAAGTGGACGAGATTGAGTCCGAGCAGCGCCGCGTCCTCGACCTCGGCGCGACGCTAAGGCAGAACTTCATCGGCCCCAACGGCTACGGCTGGCAGGTCTACACCGACCCGATCGGCCACCCATTCTGCCTGTGCCGCAACAAGGGCGTCATCTGGACCGACCAGGGCCCGATCTGGCCCAAGCACGACTAATTAGCTGGCTGGTTAGAACGCCGCATCGAACGTGATCACCCACATGAGTGTTCGTCGGATGCCGAGGCGGCCTTCGCGTGATCCTGAACTCAGCTACGAGGAACAGGATTCGACGCGGAGGCCGCATTGCCGAGTTGGCTCCACCAGGACGCCCGCCAGCAGGCGTTCGCGAAGCTGTCGCGCTTTCGGGGTGAGTTCTACGGCTGCCTCCCCAGCCGGGGTGACGCGCTGTTCGAGCTGGCGGACGCGCTGCTGTGCACGGACGGCCCGGTCAAGACCCTGGTGGACCTGTCGCTGGCGCCCGAGCACCGACGCGGACACGGCTCCCTCTACGCCGCGTTGAACGACGGTGCAGTCGACCGTGGACCGGCTGCGACAACTGCTGGCCGAGCTGCCGCTGCCGCGGGCGGCCGACGGCCGCCTGGTTCTGGCGGTGGACGTGAGCCCGTGGCTGCGGCCGGACGCCGGCACCGCGCCGGACCGCTCGTTCTGCCACACCTACGGACGGGGCAAGGACGAGCACCGGATGATCCCGGGCTGGCCCTACTCGATCGTCGTGGCCCTGGAGACCGGCCGGACCTCGTGGACCGCACCCCTGGACGCAGTCCGCACCTGCTGGCCGACCTGCCGCTGGAGGTCCTGGGCCGGATGCGGTCGGACCGGGTGATGCGCCGGGCGACCCCGCCGCGGGTCTACGTCCCCACCGGCGGGCGACCGCCCAAGCACGGTGGTGAGTTCGTCTTCGGCCAGCCCGACACCTGGGGCCAGGAGCACGCGGCGACGGTCACCGAGACCCGCCTCTACGGGAAGGCCACCGTCCGAGCCTGGGACCGGCTCCATCCCCGCCTCACGAAACGGGCAGCCTGGCTCGACCACGACGGCGAGCTGCCCATCATCGAGGGCACCGTCATCCGCCTGGCGGTGGAGAAGCTGCCCAGCGGCGGCGTCAACAAGCCCGTCTGGCTGTGGTGGTCCGGCACCGACGCCACCCTCCAGGATGTCGACCGCTGCTGGCAGTCGTTCCTTCGGAGATTCGACATCGAGCACAACTTCCGGTTCTGGAAGCAGACGCTGGGCTGGACGAAACCGCGGCTCCGCAGCCCCGAAGCCGCCGACCGATGGACCTGGATCGTCATCGCCGCCCACACCCAGCTCCGACTCGCCCGATCCCTGGCCGAAGACCTCCGTCGGCCCTGGGAGAAGCGGACCGGACCGCACCGGCTCACCCCGGCCCGGGTCCGCCGCGGGTTTCGGAACCTCCGGTCCGCATGTCCATCGCCAGCGCGTGCACCCAAACCCGCCCGACCAGGACCAGGACGCCCCCCTGGCTCGAAGAACAGCACCATCGCCACCCGCTACGACGTGGGAAGAGTCCTCGCAACCGGCGAGCCGCACCAACGACCGGCCCACCACAAGAAGGGCACCAAACCCCGACGAACCGTCACAATCAGTTAAATGGCAAGCTAACCGGCGGGCACCAGGCGGGTGTCCTCGGTCTCGGGTCGCTCGTCGGCCGCAGGTGCCGCGCCGCGGCGGGAGCGGCCGAGCAGCAGGGCGACCAGCACGGCGGTGACGGCGAGGGCGGCGGAGCCGCAGCGCAGTGCGAGGTGCAGGCCGTCGACGAAGGCGTGGTCGACGGCCGCCTGCACTGGCCCAGGCAGGGCTCCGGCCGTGCTCGCGCCGCCGCTGTGGCCGACGAAGCCGTCGGCGGCTCGGCCGGCCGCCTCGGTGGGGAGGCCCAGCCGGTCGAAGGAGCTGGTGAGACCGTCGGTCAGACGGTTCGCCAGCAGGGCGCCGAGGACGGCGATGCCGAGGACGCCGCCGAGTTCGCGCAGGGTGTTGATGGTCGCCGACGCCATGCCGGTGAGGTCCGCGCTGACCCGCTGGAGGACGGCGATCGACACCGGGGTGAAGGTCAGGCCCATGCCGAGGCCCATCGTGCAGAGGGTCCAGAGGTACTCGGGGTAGCGCGCCTGGTCGCCGTACAGCGAAAGGCCGCCGAGACCGGCCGCGCACAGGGCGATGCCCAGCACCACCGGGAGCCTGGGGCCGTACCGGGTGGTCAGCCGGCCGGAGAGCGGGGCGGCGAACACGATGGCCGCGGTCATCGGCAGGCCCGCGACGCCGGCGTCGGTGGGAGCCCAGCCGAGCACGCCCTGGAGCATCAGGGGCAGGAAGAACATCGCGCCGAACATGCCGAAACTGACCATGAAGCCGCTGAGCAGCGCGCCGCAGAGCACCCGGTCGCGGAACAGCCGGAGCTCCAGCATCGGTTCGGCGAGGCGGAGTTCGAGCAGCACGAAGGCGGTGAGCAGGACGGCTGAGGCGGCCGCGCAGGCGAGGATGCGGGGGTCGGTCCAGCCCCGGGCGGGGCCTTCGATCAGCCCGTAGACCAGCGCGCCCAGGCCGGCGGCGGAGAGCGCCAGGCCGGTCAGGTCGATCCGGCGGGCGCGAGGGGGGAGGTCGGGCAGGGTCCTGGCGGCCAGCACCAGGCCGAGGATCCCGACCGGGACGTTGATCCAGAACACGCTGGCCCAGCCGAACGCGTCCACCATCGGGCCGCCGATCACCGGCCCGATCGAGAGCCCGAGCGCGGAGACCCCGGACCACAGGCCGATCGCGCGGGCACGTTCGCGTTGGTCGGTGAAGACGTGCCGGAGGATGGCCAGGCTGCCGGGGGTGAGCAACGCGGCGCCGACCCCCTGGAGCATCCGGGCGCCGATCAGCAGCCCGGGCGTGCCGGCCAGCGCGGCGGCGGCCGATCCGGCCGTGAACAGTGCGAGGCCGAGCCGGAACACCCGGGTACGGCCGTAGCGGTCACCGAGCGCACCGCCGGTCAGCAACAGCGCGGCGTAGACCAGGCTGTAGCCCTCGGCGACCCACTGGAGGCCGCTGATGCCGGTGTGCAGGTCCTGCCCGATCCGGGGCAGCGCGATGTTGACGATGACGTTGTCCAGCATGGCCATGAACATGGTGACGCAGAGCGTCGCGAGCGCGAGCCGCTTGCGCGGCGTACTCGACCTCTCCATCGGGGACCCCTCCGGTCGATGCTCCCTAACGGCGTTAGGGGTGATGGCGGCCCAGAATGCCCCTAACGGTGTTAGATTGCAAGCGGAATCCCGGACGCACAGGAGGGGCGGTGCCCGTGCCCGCACAGGACGATCCGTCAGCACCCGGCCTGACCAGGGAGTCCCTGGCCCAGGCGGCCCTGCGGGTACTGGAACGGGACGGCCTGGCCGGCCTGTCCATGCGCAAGGTCGCCGCCGAGGTCGGCGTCAAGGCGGCCTCGCTGTACTGGCACGTCCGCAACAAGGAAGAGCTGCTCGACCTGCTCAACGACGAGCTGATGGCCGACGCCGAACCGCCGCCCCGGACCGGCCACTGGCGCGAGCAGTTCCGCGAGTACGGCCTGCGGCACCGTCGGCTGCTGCTGGACAAACGGGACGCGGCCAAGGTCGTCGCGGGCCGCCTCGCACCCGGACGCCACCTGCTGGGGCTGATGGAGGATCAGCTCGACCGCCTCCGTGCGGCCGGCTTCTCCGACCTGGATGCTGCCATGGCCTCCTACCTGCTGGGCGCCTACGTACAGGGCTTCGTCCTGCAGGAGCAGTCCCCGCTCGCGGCGGCCGAGGCGATGGGGGGCGGCCGTCGGGAGGTGGTCGCCGCCGCGGGCGAGCGCCTGCGCGCCCTGCCGCCCGAGACCTACCCCAACCTGGTCGCGCTGGCCGGCGACCTGACCGATCCCGACATGGACGCCCGGTTCGACTTCGGCCTCGAGCGAATCCTGGACGGCCTCGCGGTCCTGCTGCCGCCGGACCGGCGCTGAGCGGCCGGAGTTCGTCGGATCAGCTCGGATCAGCTCGGACCCGGGACGCGGGGGCGCACGACCGGACACACCTGGGCCGTGCAGATGGCCGTGGGTATCGCCGGAACCGACCGCTCCGACGCCGAAGTCGCCTCGCTGAAACGGGCGAGGTGACGGACCTGGCGGGGTCAGATGCCGGCCGGGGTGCGGCGCCGGAGGCGGCGGGCGGCGAGGGCGCCGAGCAGGCCGGCCAGGGCGCCCCAGGCGGCTGCCAGGGGGACGGAGACGAGCAGGCGTGCCTCCAGCGAGATGCCGCCGCCCGCCGTGTCGAAGCCGAGCAGGGAGAGGCCGAGCTCGACCGAGACCCGGGTCAGCAGGCCGATCAGCAGCATGGCGAGTGCCAGCGCCGCAGCGAGCTGCGCGGCGTGCCGCCACAGCGGCAGGCCCGGCGGGGAGAGCAGGGCTGCGTGCAGGCCGGTGAGCAGCAGCAGGACGGCGACCAGCACCGCCAGCAGCCAGGCCCGGCCGTCCTGTGCGGCCAGAGCGGGGAGGTCCAGCGTGACGTCCCGGCCGTCCGGGGTGCGCAGGACGTCGGACAGCAGCTGAGGCATCGGCAGGCCGAGGTCGCCGTCGAGCGAGCCGTGCCAGGAGGCGCCGAAGCCCAGCCCGAGCGCCAGCCAGGCCAGGTTCGGCAGGGCGAGCAGGACCACGGCGAGGGTCTGGCGCGGATGCCCGTCCACGGCGGCCGAGACCAGCCCGGCTGCCAGGCCGAGCGCCACCGTGCCGAGCAGCAGGGTGAGCACCGCGTGGGCGGCGGGCCGGGCGGCCGTCCGGTACCGGAGCAGGGACGGCGGCAGCGGCGCGCCCCGGCTCGCCAGTACGGTCAGCAGCAGGACCAGGGCGAGCCAGAGCAGGCCCAGGCCGACGGTCGGTAGCAGACCGGTCCGGAAGCCGGCGGTGGGCGCAGCGTCGAACACCTCGGCCAGGGTGTCGGCGAACGGGTCGCCGGTCCGGATGGTGAAGCTGTGGTGGGCGGGCACCCGGAGCAGGAGCAGCAGGGCGAGCCAGAGCACCGCCGTCCGGGCCGCCCGGCCGGCCAGTTCGCCGGGGGTCGCCCCTGGCCGTAGGCGCAGCGGGCGGAGGAACAGCCAGGCCAGGGTCAGCGCGCCGAGCAGGGTCACCGAGAGCGGCATGGCCGAGAGCTCGCCATCGGCATCGGCCAGGAAGGCGGCGCCGCCGGTGAGTTGGACCGGGACGCCGACCGCCATCAGGACGGTGGCCGCGACGACGGCGGGGAACGCGGCCCCGGGTAGGTCGCCCGCACCGGCCAGCCAGAGCCCGAGGGCGGCGAGCGCGGACATCGCCAGCAGGGTGACGCAGGTGGCGAGCAGGGCGTCCGTCCAGGGGCCGAGGGTGACGGCCCGTCGGCCCGGCCTGCCGGAGTTCCCGGTCGGCAGCATGGCGCCTCCTGGCGGACGTGCGGTGCCGTGATCCTGTCACCCAGCTTGGGCCACCCGGCGGACTCCGGCGAGCCGCCGGTGGCGGGCGCCGGAACAATGAGGCAGCGGGGGAGACCAGTTGTGGAGGCAGGCCGTGAGTTCCCAACCGCCGTCCGAACCGCCGCCGTCCGAGCGGCCGTCAGAACCGCCACCGTCCGAGCCGCCGTCCGGCCCGCCGACGGTGCCCCCGACCGGCCCGCTGCCGAGCCGGGCGGAGGCCGCCGGGCAGCCGACCTCGGGCGGGAGTGCGTCCGGTCCGCCGTCCGGGCCGCTCTCCGGGCCCTCGGAGGAGGGGTCACCGCCGAGCGGGGAGCCGCCGGAAGCAGGGGTGACCGGTGGCGGCCCGACCGGTGCCGGTACGACCGGTGCGG
>NZ_LMCT01000030.1:29236-41621 GCF_001424875.1 Kitasatospora sp. Root107
CTCGACCGCGTCCGACCGCCGCCGCCTCCGCCTCCGAGGGCACCGTCTCGGCCACCGGCACCGACGGCCGTACCGTGCAGGGCTCGGATCCCGGTCTGTACGGGGGCAGCCGGGATTCCGCCAGCTGCGACGTGCCACGGCTGGCCGAGTTCCTGAACGCCAATCAGGACAAGGCCAGGGCGTGGGCGGCCGTGGCCGGGATCGACCCGGCCCGGATCGGCGACTACCTCCGCTCGCTCACCTCGGTGGTGCTGCGGGTGGACACCCGGGTCACCAACCACGGCTTCGCCAACGGCGTCGCCACGCCGTACCAGGCCGTGCTGCAGAGCGGCACCGCCGTGCTGATCGACGCCCGGGGGCTGCCCCGGGTGCGCTGCGCCTGCGGAAACCCGCTGCTGCCGCCGGTGCTGTCGGCGACCCCGCCGGCCTACTCGGGCACGCCGTGGCCGTCGTTCAAGGAGCAGGACGTGGTGGCGGTGAGCCCGGCTCCGTCGCCGCTGAAGGACGTCGTGGTGGTCGATCCGTCGAGCGGGCAGTCGTACGCGCACCCGGTCAGCGGTTCGCCGTCCTCCTCGTCCTCCGGCTCCGGCTCCGGCTCCGGCTCGTCCTCCGGCTCCAAGCCCGCCTCGGGCTCCGCCTCCGGGTCGGCGTCAGGCAGCAAGGCCCCGTCCTCCGGTACGTCCTCCGGGGAGTTCCGCAGCGGTGCGCCGAGCAGCGGTGCGGCGAGCAGCTCGGACGGGACGGTGACGTCGGGTCAGCCGGGCGGCGCTTCGTCGGCCGGTGGTGCGTCGGCCGACAGCGGTTCGGCGGGATAGCGGGCCCGAGAAGGTGCTGCGCCCGGCGGTGGTGACCGCCGGGCGCAGCACCGGATCAGTGACGCGGGGTCAGCTGGTCTGGATCGCGGTGTCGTCGATCACGAAGCTGGTCTTCAGCGACGAGTCCTCGACCCCGTTGAACTTCAGGGTGACGGACTGGCCCGCGTACGAGGAGAGGTCGACCGTCTTCTGGGCGTAGCCCGTGTTCTTGTCGACGTTCGAGTAGGTGGCGACCGAGGTGCCGTTGACCGTGACCGTCAGCTTGTCGTAGACGGTGCTGCCGGTCTCCGCCGTGTCGATGTGCAGCCAGTAGCTCAGGGTGGCCCGGCAGCCCGCGGGGATGGAGACGGTCTGGGTGGCGCTGTCGGTGTGGGCGGAGCCGTAGCCGTTCAGCCAGGCCTTCCAGGAGCCGGAGTGCGCGGCCTGGGAGGTGCCGTTGTCCACGACGCCGGAGGTGGTGGTCCACGGGGCGGCGGTGCCGGTCTCGAAGCCCGCGTTGCCGAGCAGCTGCGCCGGGGTGCAGGTGCCGCCACCGCCGCCGGTGACCGTCCAGCTGAACGCGGCGCTGCCGGTCTTGTTGGCGGCGTCCTTGGCGGTCACGGTCACGTTGTAGGTGCCGGTGGCCGTGGCGGTGCCGGTGATCTTGCCGGTGGAGCTGATCGAGAGGCCGGTCGGCAGACCGGTGGCGGTGAAGGTCAGCGGGGCGGTGCCGCCGGTGGCGCTGATCTGCAGGTTGGCCGAGCCGTTCAGCGCGGTGGTCTGGCTGCCCGGGTTGGTCACCGAGACGTTGGTGCCGGCCGGCTTGGTGAGCAGGCAGCCGCTGACGTTCAGGTCGATGGCGCGGTTGGTGCCGAGGCAGGTGGTGAACCAGTAGGTCTCCTGGCCGTAGCTCTGCCCCTTGGTGGCGGTGGTGGTGCCGTCGGCCGCCACCTCGCACGGGTTGTTGAGCGTGCACATCGCGCCGTCGTCGTTACCGGTGTTGTTGATCCCGACGACCCGCTTGCTGGTGGCGTCGACGATCGGCGAGCCCGAGGTGCCGTGCGTGGTGTTGCAGCCGGCGCTGTAGCGGATCGAGTCGCGCCAGGTCCACGCGTCCTCGCGCAGGGTGTCGACGAAGCCGTTGACGGAGCAGTTCCAGGTCTGCTTCCAGTAGCCCGAGGGTATGAACATCGACGAGCCGTTGACCGGGTGGGTGTCGCTGATGGTCAGCGCGGTGGCGCCGAACTTGGTGGTGATCGAGGCGAAGGTGTCGGTCAGCTGGTAGAGCGCGACGTCGGTGCCGGTCATGGTCGCGTACAGCACCTTGTCCGCGTTCACGGTGCCCAGCGAGGAGCCGGAGGCGCTGAGCAGGGTGCCGGAGCGGCTGGCGGTGGTGTTCTGGATCACCTGGCCGGCGCTCGGCATGGTCGGCAGGCAGTGCCCGTTGGTGAGCATCAGGGCCCGGTCGGCGTCGACCGAGGTGGGGTAACGCACCAGGGAGGCCGAGCAGTTGCTCAGCGCGATGGTGGAGGTCAGATCGCCTGCCTGGACGGCCTGTGCGGGCGAGACGGCGGACGTCAGCAGGCCCGCGACGACTGCGGCGGTGCCGAGTCCGGCGGTAAGTCCCTTGAGCATGGGTCTCCTTGTGGGGGATCGCCGGGCGTGCAACCGGTTGGGAACGCCCAGGCCGGAGAAAGCTGCCATGCTCGCATCAATGAGGTCAACTGTTCGGACCGAATTGGCTGTTGGGACGGGCCCGGCGGCCGTCGGGCCGCCGGACGGGCCGGACAGGTGGATCGTTGACGTACTGGAAGGCGATCGTGCGCAAGGGAGTTGATCGCTCGTCGGGGAACCGCTGCTCAGCTGTGCTGCCGGGGGCGGCGGTCGGCCGGGCGGCTCGGCGGTATGGGGGCGGCGGGGAAGTCGCGCGGTCCGGTCCAGAGCGCGGGGACGGCGTCGGTACGGCGGGCCAGTTCATGCGCCAGGGACTCGTAGTTGACCCGCCAGCCGCGGAAGTGCGGCCAGGCCTCGGGCGCGGTCCGCTCGCCGCCGATGCCACCGGCGGTGACCAGGGCGACGGCCGCGTCGAACTCCTCGTAGGTCAGCCGGATCGGGCCGTCCGGGCTCGGGTCCGGGTCGAAGGCGATCCGCTGGGTCCTGGCGATGTCGCGCAGTGCGGTGAAGCCGGCTCGCAGCACCAGCCGGGCCTCGGGCGGGGCGGACTTCGGGCAGACGGCGAGCTGGAGGGCGGCCGCGTCCATCACGGCGATCAGGCCGACCACCCAGCTGCGGTGCGGCTGGGGTGAGCGGAAGGAGAGCAGTACCGGGTAGTTGGAGTGGCCCTCGCCGATGTCGGCGGCCAGCCGCTCCCAGTCGCGGTAGAGCTGGGGCAGTGCGGTCTCGGTGTCCACCAGCGACTGACGGGCCAGCAGCTCGGGACCCCAGGCGGGTTCGCCCGCCCGGGACTGCAGAAGGGTGACCTCCACCTCCCGGCGGTTGTACGCCCCGTACAGGGTGGGCAGGTAGCCGATCAGCAGGGCGATCACCAGCGGTCCGGTGGCGGCGGCCAGGAAGTCCAGGGCGGACAGGTGCAGGCGCTCACCGCTCGCGAAGCCGAGGGTGAACAGGCTGGAGCCCGCCTCCCGGAACGAGACCGACCAGGCCAGCTCGGAGAAGCCGTGCAGCAGCAGGGTGTAGGCGACCAGCATCCCGGCCAGCCAGGTGGTCAGCATGCCGAGCAGGATCAGCGGCGCCAGCCAGGTCTGCACCCGGTCCTGCACCTGGTAGCCGCCGAACGGCGAGACCGCGCGGAGCATCGCCCGCAGTACCGACCAGAGCCGGTGGACGAGCGCGGAGTAGAGGCCGCGCGGCACCACCAGGGTGCGCAGGATGCTCGCGACGGTGAACAGCAGGACCAGCAGCCCGGCCAGCGCGTAGATCATTCTCATGGCGCTCATTGTGGCGTCGAGTGGATGCTTCGACACAGGGCGTGGTGGAGATCGTCCGCAGGCTGAAACGTTATCGACGACTTCCCGGCTCTGAGCTGCGGTTATCGTCGTGCGACCGGTGCCCGTAGTGGCGTGCCGAGCGGACGGGCGAAGCCCAAGCAATGATGCGCGATCACAGGTTTCACCTGCTGTTCACCATGGATTCATCGGCAATCAATCACTCAGGCCCGGGAATCACCGGATGGCTTGGATCACTGTCGGTGACCGATCCGGGGAGAAACCCGCTGGTCGGCAACGAATTCCGAAGCATTTCGGCCGTTGACGGCACGCCATCAGCCAGCTTCCATGGCGACCCGGGAGCGACAGGATCTAACGCCGGCATCAGCCCTCTGGAGGAGATACCGCTCCCGGTGAACACCGCCCTACCGCGCGCTCTGCCGCGCCGAGCCGATCGGAACCACTTCATGACCGACACGCTTGACCCGACCATCCCGGTGTCGGCGGTGGCCCCCCAGGCGCCCGCAGACGCGCCGAAGCGGCTCTCCCGCTCGCTCGGCGTGGTGGGCGGCACGCTGCTCACCCTGTCGTGTGTGACGCCCGCGTCGTCCCTCTTCGTGATCGTGCCGGACCTGTTCAGCTCGCTGGGCACCTACACCGCGATGGCGATCGGGATCGGCTCGCTGATCTGCATCGCGGTGGCGTTCTGCTACTCGGAGCTCGGCACCCTGATCCCCAGCGCCGGTGGCGAGTACGCGATGGTCGGCACCCTGGCGGGCCGGTTCGCCGGCTGGCTGGTGTTCATCCAGTCCCTGATCGTCGTGATGATCGTGCCCTCGCTGATCGCCATCGGCACCTCCGAGTACCTGGCACCGATCGTCGACGTCGACCCCCGGATCGCCGGCGCCGCCGTGATGATCGCGGCCACCGTGGCGGGCCTGCTGGACCTGCGCGCCAACGCCTGGCTGACCGGCATCTTCCTGGTGCTCGAGGTGATCGCCTGCGCGGTGGTCTCCTTCCTCGGGTTCTCGCACAGCGAGCGCGGCGCGAGCAGCCTGCTGCACGGCGTGGTGGGTGACGGCAGCGGCGCGACCAGTCCGGTCGGCATGGCGGCGATCCTGGCCGCGATGGGCACCGCACTCTTCGTCACCCAGGGCTTCTCCACCGCGATCTACCTCTCCGAGGAGCTGGAGAACCCCCGGCGCAACGTGGCTCGCACCGTGCTGTGGACGCTCGGCCTCTCCGTGGTGGTCATCCTGGTCCCGGTGATCGCGATCACCGTCGGTGCGCCGGACCTGGACGCGCTCTCCGCCGGGAACATCTCCGAGTTGGTGGCCGGCTGGTCGGGCTCGGCGGTCGGCACCTTCGTCAGCCTGTGCATCGCGCTGGCGATCATCAACGCCGGCATCGTCATGGTGATCCAGAACTCCCGGGTGCTGTTCGCCTCCGGCCGTGACAAGGCCTGGCCGGAGCCCGCGAACAAGGCGTTCGGCACGCTCAACCGCTTCAGCGCCCCGTGGATCTCCACCCTCGCGGTCGGCATCCCCGGCGCGGCACTCTGCTTCGTGCCGAACGACCTGCTCACCAACATCACCGGGGTGGCCGTCGCGGCCCTCTACCTGCTGGTCGCGGTGGCCTCGCTGTTCTCCCGCAGCAAGCACCACAAGAACGCCCCGGCCTGGCGTCAGCCGCTCTGCTGCCGATCGCCCTGATCCTGGTGCTCGGCTACGTGCTGACCCAGCTCGACCTCACCGCACTGGCCTGGACCGCCGGGATCACCGTGGTCGCCAGCCTGTACTGGGTGTTCTACCTGCGGCCGCGTCAGGACAGCCGCTGGATCATCACCCTGCCGGAGGACCAGCAGAGCTGACGTCCCGTCCGTTCGGCACGCCGCGAGGCCCGGCCCCCGTACGGGGGGCCGGGCCTCGCGGCGTCAGGTCAGCCCAGGTAGGCGGGGGACACCGCGGCGGTGAGCAGTTGGCGCGGGGCGCCGGTGCCGTCGGCGGGAGTGGACCAGAGGTCGGCACCGAAGTCGCCCGGCAGCGCGTACTCCAGGGTCCGGTCGTCGGCCCACAGTGCCTGGTCGTCGATGTTGCGCTGCTCGGCGGTGCGGGTCTCAGTCATGGTGCCCAGGTCCAGCACGTAGAGCCGCCAGGGGGCGTCGGTGGAGGCCTCAGGGGCGCGCTTCTTGTAGGCGATCCGGGTGCCGTCGGGGGAGAGCGAAGGGCACTCGACGTTCTGGTGCAGGGTGGTCAGGGTCCGTGCGGTGACGTCCCCCTGGACCAGGTAGGTCTGGCCGCCGGTGGCCAGCGTCGCGTAGAAGCGGGTGTCGTCGGCGAAGGTGACACCCCAGATGTTGGTGTCGTGCGCCTGGTACGGGTGGCCGTCCTTGACGATCGCGTAGGTCTCCAGGTTGTCGTCCAGCGCCCAGGTCCGGGTGTCCACGATGGCGGTCCGGGTGGAGAAGTCGGTGCCCGCGTAGGAGTCGCCGCTGACGAAGACCGTCCAGGCGGCCAGGTGACCCGAGGGCGAGACCCGGGCCCGGGTGGGGATTCCGGCGGCGGGGAAGACGTGCCGTTCGTGCAGCTCGGCGTCCAGCAGGACGGTGCGGTAGCTGTCCTCCAGTGCGCCGTGGACGGCCTGCAGGCAGATACCGGTGTCCGAAGCGGCGTGGAAACGCAGGCACTTGAGGCCGGAGGCGGTCCGCTCGCCGTCCGGCTGCCCGGCCGGGACGGTGACGATCTCGTCCCGGTGCGGGCCCCAGGCCAGGTTGCGGAAGACCAACTGCCGGCCAGGTGCCCGGAGCGAGACCGGGCCGGACCGGACGGCCGGGCCGCCGGCCTGTTCCTGGTCGTGGCGGTCGGCCCGGTCGGCGGCGTACAGCACGGCGCCGGTGCCGATGCCGCCGAGCAGGACGACGGCCAGCAGCAGGACCAGCAGGCGGGTGGAGTTCTTCATACGGTGACCTCGTCGGCGGAGCTGCGGAGCAGGAAGAAGGTGGCAACTGCGGTGCAGGCCAGGGCGGTTGCCGTGACGGCGAGCGCGGTGTGCCCGCCCCAGGCGCTCCAGGCGGCGCCGAAGCCGAGCGAGCAGGCGAACCGGGCCACGCCTGCCCGGTGCCGACCAGGGCGAGGGCGGCGCCCTGCCGNCCTTGGCGAAGCCCTTCAGTTCGGTGCCGTTCCAGACCACCTTGACCAGGCGCTCCAGGCGGCGCCGAAGCCGAGCGAGCAGGCGAACCGGGCCAGCGCCTGCCCGGTGCCGCCAGGGCGAGGGCGGCGCCCCTGCCGGTCGTCCGGCGCGGCGTTGGCGGCGGCTGCGGCCAGTACGCCGTCGGTGGCCGCGTAGAAGCCGCCGTGCAGGACCAGCACCAGCAGGACGGCCGAGCTGTGGCTGAGCACCAAGGCGTAGKCGAGCAGCAGCAGGACGTGCCCGGCCAGGAACAGCCGACGGCGGCCGATCCGGTCGGCGAGGGCGCCGAGCGGGACGGCGAGCAGCAGGAAGGCGGCGGCGGTGCCGAGCGGCAGCAGCGGGAACAGGTGGGTGGCGAGCCCGAGTTGACGCTGCAGCAGCAGGTAGAGGAAGGAGTCGCTGACGGTGGTGAGGCCGAGCAGCGCGGCGCACACCCCGAGCCGGCGCAGGCCGGGCAGCCGGAGCAGGTCGAACGAGTCGCGCAGTGAGGGCTTGGGGGCCGGGTCAACTGCCGTGCGGCGGGCGGACGGTACGAAGAGCAGCAGGATCAGCACGCCGAGCACGGCGACGCAGCCGCTGACCGCGAAGACCGCGTCGTACCCGTCCACGGTGGCCCGCAGTACGGCGAAGGCGACCAGCGGCCCGAGCAGCGCACCGGTGGTGTCCATTGCCCGGTGCACACCGAACGCCCGCCCCCGGTGCTCGGGCCGGGTGGCCAGCGAGATCATCGCGTCCCGGGGCGCGGTGCGCAGGCCCTTGCCGGTACGGTCGACGGCCAGCACCGCGCCGATCAGCGGGACGGTGTGCACCAGCAGGAGCAGCGGCTTGCAGAGCGCGGAGAGCCCGTAGCCCACCGCCGCCACCGTCTTCGGCCCCCGGCCGCCGCGGTCCGCGAGGTGTCCGCCGAGCAGTCGGACCAGGGCGCCGACGCCGTTGTTGATCCCGTCCAGCAGCCCGAACCCGAGCGGCGAGAGCCCGAGCCCGGCCACCACGTACAGCGGCAGCACGGCACTGACCATCTCGGAGGACACGTCGGAACGGATGCTGACGTCATGTTCGAGCCAGTGATAGCGCCCAGTGCCAGCCTCCTCGGCCTCCTCCAGGGGGCACGGCGGCCACCCGCCGTCCCGGACGCTGGTCCGGGACGGCGGGGGCCTTGGTGCTGCGGGAGTCCGCGAGGTACACGGGCGTCAGTTCCAGATGCCGGTGATGTCGGCGGCGCCGGCTGCGTTGCCCGCGTGGGTGGAGAGACCGGCCAGGTCCTCGAGGGTGCGCAGCACGTTGTAGTGGTTGTACGTGGTGGACGAGCTGCTGCCGGGCGTCACGTGCTCGCCGTAGAACACGGTCGAGATCCGGTTGCCGGAGAGCCGGTTGTCCTCGTCGAAGGTGACGACCAGGATGCTGTTGTGGGTCTTGGCCCAAGTGGCGTACGCGCCCAGCTTGTTCTTGATCCAGGTGTCACCGGTGCCGACCGAGCAGTCGTGCATGTCGTTGCACAGGTCGGGCACCACGAAGGAGACCTTCGGCAGGGTGGTGTAGTCGGTCGGGAACTGCGTCATGGTGTACGCGGTGTTGGTCGGCACGTTGTTGAAGCCGAACCAGGGGTTGTGCTTCTGGGCATACTTGCCGCTGCTGCAGGTGGTCGAACCCTGACTGGGCAGGCCCTCGTTGTAGCTGCGCCAGGTCTTGCCGGCCGCGATCAGCTCGGAGCCGAGGTTGGCCGCCGACATCGAGCCGACGCTCACACAGCTGTCGTCGGTACGGCCCTGGGCGCTGCCCGAGAACAGCATGTAGTAGTTGGGCTCGCTCGGGTGGGTGAGGCCGTAGGAGGCGGTGAGGTTGGCGCCGCCCGCCTTCAGGGTGTTGTTGATGTACGGCGCGCTGGAGCTGCCGATGATCTGCGAGTAGGCGTGGTTCTCCATCACCACGACCACCACGTGGTCCGGGGTGGGCAGGCCGACGACGGCCTGGGCGCTGCCGCTGGTGGCGGCCCACAGGCCGAGCGAGCCGGCAGCCAGGGCGGTGGCGGCGGCGACGGCGGTGAGCTTGCGGCGGGGACGGGCGGGGGCGGACGGAGCTGACTGAGGCGTCGTCATGGTGGATGTCCTCCGGGCGAGTCGGCAAGGCAGAGGGGTGTCCGAGCGCCCGCCACCCTAGGAGCGCGGTGGTGGACACGGCCGCGCTTCTCAGGTGAAGAACAGGCGAACGGCGCCTGCCGATTTGTCGGTGTCCCGGCAAGGGGGGTCAGGGCAGGGGACGACGTCCGCGCTCGGGTTACTCGCCCGGGGTGACGTCGAGGTGCAGCCAGGAGGAGTGCCAGAGCAACGCGCACTGCCGGTCGCAGCCGGAGAGGGGCAACGGCTCGCCACCGCAGCGCAGGCTGTCCAGCACGTACCAGTCCCCGCCGACGGGTCGCTGCCAGCGGGCCAGCGACCGGTGCAGGACCCGCGTCGCCCCGTGACGGGTGCCCACGAAGCGCGCCATGCCCGGTTGGAACGGCACGCCGTGCAGCCGGCCATCGGCGTCCAGGGTGGCCCGGATCTGCTCGAGGCTGCGCACCGTCACGTACCGGGCGGGCGTCAGCAGTTCGGCGGCCGCCTCCTCGGTGGAGGGCTCGAGCCACTCGTCCCGGAACAGCAGGGCGCAGGCCAGCCCGCAGCCCTCGGAGCGGTCCGCCCCGAGACAGGTCGCGCCCTTGAGGCTGGTCGTGGCGGAGAGCCGGCGCATCCGGTAGTGGTCGTCGACCATCCGCCGCACGACGTGCTCGACCTGGTAGGTGCGGCCGCAGTGCGACCACTGACTGCCCGTGAACCACAGGCCGCGGTGCCGGTCCTGGCCGTCCAGCGTTGCGCGGACGGCGTCGGTGTCCTTGACCCGCACCCAGTCCCCGGCCGAGAACGCCGAGGGCTTGCCGGGCGCCGGGACGCCGGAGCGCCGTTCGCGGGAGTCCTCGAGCGCCAGCCGGGCCTGGCGGACGATGCCCAGCGGGGGCAGGTCATGCAGCGGCAGACTCTTGTACTGGCATCGGGTGGTCGGTCCGGTGAGTACGGGGCCCACGGAAAAGGCCCGCCGACAGAGGTGGTCGCCGGGCGCGACAGGCGGGGTCGAATAGGACAGTGGGGGTGGTGTGGTCGATATCTCCGGATTGATTCGAAGGGGAGTTCGTTCAATTGCGGGAAGGGCGCCGCGTGTTGCGGCGGGAATTCGCCGGCGGCACGGTCTAGGTTGGAGGCTGAACCGTCCGGTGGAGTGGCCGAGAGGCGAGGCAGCGGCTTGCAAGGCCGTGCACATGGGTTCGATTCCTATCTCCACCTCCAAGGTGCCGATCGTGGCGGCGCCATTTTTCCGTCCTTGGTCCCGCCTTCGGGTTCGCCGGTTCCAGGGCGTCCTGGTGGCAGCCGTTCTAGAATTGGCGGAACGGCTGTTGACCCGGGGGAAGAAATGCCTGTTGTGACCGCAGAGTTGTTTACCTGGCCGCTCGGGGACGATGCAGTCCTGATACCGCGCACAGTGGCGATCGCGGGGCCGTACCAAGCGTTGCTGACGGCCAATCACGAGCGGCTCGCGTCCTGGTTCCCGGGATTCGACCGGCCCCCGACGCCCGAGGCGACCCGGGCGGACCTGGAGCTGCGAGGTCAGGGGTGGCTGGCGGGAACGGAACTGCCGTTGGCCGTCGCCGTCCGGGCCGAGGACGGCCTGCGGTTGGCGGGAGCGGTCAACCTGTTGATCAACGGCCCCGCGCGCAGCGGAGAGGTGGGCTACTGGCTCGACTCCGCCTTCGAGGGGCGTGGGCTGGTCACCCGGGCGGTCACCACGCTGCTCGACCACGCCTTCGGCCCGCTCGCACTGGACCGCGTCGAGCTGCGCACCGTCCCCGCCAACACGCGGAGCCAGAAGGTGGCCGAGCGCCTGGGGTTCGTCCGGGAGGGGATCCTGCGGGAGGCGGCGGCCTTTCCCGGCGGACGGCAGGACGAAGTGGTCTTCGGGCTGCTGGCGCGGGAGTGGCAGCCGTCGGCGAACTGACGGCCTCGGGTGCCCCGACCCCCGGCGCCCGACCCCCGACGGCGCGCGCGACCGGTGGCGTGAGAGCGTAGGGCGCCCCTACGGCACACAGCCCCGGGGCGGGAGGAGAGCCGATGACCGCCGGACGGGTCCTGGTGGTGGACGACGACGCGGCCATCCGCCGGTCGCTGGAGCGCGGGCTGCGACTGAGCGGCTTCACCGTGCGGACCGCCGAGAGTGGTGCGGACGCGCTGCGGCTGCTGGCCGAGGCGCCGTCGGACGTGCTGGTGCTGGACGTCTCGATGCCCGGCCGGTCCGGCACCGAGGTCTGCCGCAGCCTGCGGGCGCAGGGCGACGAGACGCCGGTGCTGATGCTGTCCGCGCTGGACGAACTCGCGGACCGGGTGAGCGGGCTGCAGGCCGGGGCGGACGACTACCTGGTGAAGCCGTTCGCCCTGGAGGAGCTGGTGCTACGGCTGCGCGCGCTGCTCCGGCGGCGGCCCGCGCCGCCGTCCACGACACTCCGGGCTGGGTCGCTGGTGATCAGTCAGGAGACCCGGCAGGTGCACCAGGACGGTGTCGAACTCAGCCTCACCCGGCGGGAGTTCGAGCTGCTGGTGGAGCTGGTCAGGAACGCCGGGATCGTGCTGAGCCGGGACACCCTGCTGGACCGGGTCTGGGGCTACGACTTCGAGGTGCGCACCGATGCGGTCGACACCTTCGTCAGCTACCTGCGGCGCAAACTGGAGGAGGGCGGACGGCCGCGCCTGATCCACACCGTGCGCGGCGTCGGCTTCGTCCTGCGGCTGCCTGCCGACGGGCCAGGCGCAGAGCCGGGTTCGAGGTCCCGTACCGAGGCCGGCTCGTGAAGCTCTCCAGCAGGATCGCCCTGTCGGTCACGGTGGTCGTGCCGCTGCTGGTGCTGGGCGCCGGTGCCCTGCTGCTCGGCCTGGTCAACCGGGATCTGCGCGGCCAGCAGGATGCCAGGCTGCATGACCGGGCCGCCGCCGTACTGCCCGCCGCCCGCGCACTGCTGAACGCCGACCGGGGCGGACGGCCCAAGGCGGAGCAGAACCAGAGCCGCCGCGTCCTCGGCGACGCGCTCGACTCCGGGGTACGGGTGGTCGCTGCGGACGGTGTCGTGGTGCTGGCCGGCGGCCCGTCCCCGACCGACCCGTCCCGGCTGCCCAACCTGCCCGGCGGGCCGGTCACCGTACGCGAACGCGGCGCCGCCTGGCGGGTGTTGACCGTCCGGGTGGACGGTACGGCGCCCGGCACGCTGTGGCTGATCGCGCCGACCGCCGCCGACGGACCGCAGCTCGCTGCCGTACGCCGTAGGGTGCTGCTGGTCTCGGTGCTGGCCGCGCCGGTCTCCGGGCTGGTCGCGCTCGGGCTGGCCCGGCGGGCCACCCTCTCGATCCGGCGGCTGAGCCGCCGGGCCGCCGAACTCGACCC
>NZ_LMCT01000030.1:41843-46931 GCF_001424875.1 Kitasatospora sp. Root107
AACTGGCGGCGCACCCCGACCTGCCCGCCGGGGAGCGCGCCGAGGTGGTCCGCGATCTCCGGGCGGACCACGCCCGGCTGGAGGAACTGCTCACCGCGCTGCGGACGTTGGCCCAGGGCGACCTGGTGGAGGTGTCGGCGTTCGCCCCGATCGACCTGGCGGACCTGGTCGAGGACGTGACCGGCGAGACCCGGCGGCGGCACCCCGCGGTCCGGCTGACCACCGAAAGCCCGGCCGAGGTCGGGGTGTTCGGCTGGGAGAGCGGACTGCGGATCCTGCTCGCCAACCTGCTCGGCAATGCCGTGGTGCACGGCCACCTGCCGGACCAACCCGCCACCGTGGCCGTACGGTTGAGCACCGAGGGCGAGTTCGCGGTGCTCACCGTGGACGACTACGGCCCCGGCATCGAGCCGGCGGCGCGTCAGGCGGTCTTCACCCGGTTCCACCGCCGCCCGGACAGCCCCGGCTCCGGGCTCGGGCTGACCCTGGTGGCCCAGCAGGCCGCGCTGCACCGGGGCACCGTCACGGTCGCCCCCGGACCGGGCAGGACGGGCAGCCGGTTCGAGGTGCGGCTGCCGCTGCTACGCCCCGACGCGCCGACGCTTGAGCTGCCCGTCCAGCTCTCGATGCGCCGGGACTGGCTGGCCGGCGACCGGTCCTGACGGGCCGCCGGCCGCGCCCGAGCGGGTCACAAGGAATCCACAAGAACCGGCGCTACCCTCCTCGCGATCGGCCCGGCCACGGGCCCGACACACCTGTCGCTGAAGGAGATCCCGCCATGCTCAGCAACCGCAAGGCCGTCCTCACCGGAGCGCTCGCGCTGGCCGGCACGCTGCTGGTGGCCGTGCCGGCGCAGGCCGAGACCAAGCCTGCGGCCGCACCGAAGGGCGACGGCGCCAAGTCCGTCTGCAAGCGGCTGCCCAAGACCGAGCAGCGCATCAACGCCTCGCTGACCCGGCTGAAGGGCGACGCGACCGTCAACGGCTCGGTGGCCCGGCTGGAGCAGCGGGTGGCCAACGCCAAGGCCGCCGGGCACACCGAGATCCACACCCTGCTCAGCGGCCGCCTGACGTTCCGGAAGAACCTGCTGCCCACGCTGCAGACCCGCCAGAACGACCTCAAGGCCGTCGCCACCTGGTGCGCGGCCCAGGGCTACACCCAGGCCCCGGCCAAGTGACCGGCCGTCAGCTCGGCCGTCACCTCGGCCTCGGGGCGGCCGCCGTTGCGGCCCTTGCCCTCCTGACCCTCACCGGCTGCGGGCCGACCGGTGGCAGCCAGGGCACGCCCGACCGGGCGGGTCAGTCGGCGGGGGCCGACGATGCCCAGGTCCAGGACATGCAGCAGAAGATCGACGCCGCCGAGAGCGCGGCAGCGGAGGCCGAGTCAGACAGCACCGAGGACAGCTGAGCGCCACCGGGTACGGGCCGAAGCCCGTACCCGGTGGCGCTGGCGTTGACGTCAGGGTCAAGGTCTACCGTCGTCCCAGGCGGTGCGGAGAGGCACCCCGGAAGGAGCGGGTGATGCGGATCGGTGAGCTGGCCGAGCGGGCGGGTACGACTACCCGGACGCTGCGGTACTACGAGCAGCTGGGCCTGCTGCCCGCCCGGCGGTCCGGCAACGGCTACCGGGCGTACAGCCAGGAGGACCTGCGGCTGCTCCAGCAGATCCGCACCCTCCAGGACTTCGGCTTCGGCCTGGAGGAGACCCGGCCGTTCGTCGAGTGCCTCCAGGCGGGCCACCCGGAGGGCGACTCCTGCCCGGCCTCGCTGGAGGTCTACGAGCGCAAGCTCGCCGAGCTGGACGAGTGCATCGCCCGGCTCCACGAGGTCCGCGAGCAGGTCGGCGCCCAGCTGACCCGGGCCCGCGAGTCGCGGGACGCGCTGGCGACCGCCGTCGACCGGCCGCCGCTCTGCGAGCTGACGGTCCGGCCGCCGGCCGTCGTACGGGAATCCGAGTAACGAGCAAAGGGGACGACAGTGCAGATCACAGGGGTGGCCGCGGTCACGGACGAGACCTTCGCCGAGCTGGTGCTGGCGGCCGAGGGACCGGTGCTGGTGGAGTTCACCGCCGACTGGTGCCCGCCGTGCCGGATGATGGCGCCGGTCCTGGCCGACATCGCCCGCGAGGAGGCGCACCGGCTCAAGGTGGTGCAGCTGGACGTGGACCGCAATCCGCAGACCCAGGCCACGTACGCGGTGCTCTCGATGCCGACGATGATGGTCTTCCGCAACGGCGAACCGGTCAAGTCGGTGGTCGGCGCCCGCGCCAAGTCCCGGCTGCTGCGGGAGTTCGACGACGTGCTCTGACCGTCTCGACGGCAGGCCGCGGTCGGGTCAGGCCATCCAGAAGAAGACGGCCGTCATGCGCTTCTCCTCCAGAGTGCTGCCCCAGTAGGCGCTGGCGGTGTGCATCATGTTGGCGGTGTAGAGGAGGAGACGGTTGTAGCGGTGCGGGACCGCGACGTCCTCGGTGAAGGAGTCGGCGGGGACGAAGCGGGTGCCGAGGGCGTCGACCAGGTTGTTGTGCGGGGCGGTGACCAGGTTCCCGCCGAGCCGGCCGCCGGGGAAGCTCTGGCGGTAGAAGCTGGTGCCGCACTGCTTGGGTACGTCGGGGTTGAGGTAGAGGACGGCGGCGTACCGGCAGAGGGCGCGGGAGTCGGTGTGCGGGCGAGGTTCGCACTCGCCGGCTCCGACCACCTGGACGCAGTTGTGGTTGAAGGTGCCGCCGTCGGCCTCGGTGAGGGCCCAGATCCGGGGTGCGCCGGTGGCCTTCCGGACCTGGGCCTCGATGTGGGCCAGCTCGGTGGGCAGCAGTCCCGGCATGGTGCGCAGGCCCGGCCAGGCCTCGGGCTGGTGGGGGTAGCCCTCGTCCCAGTGCTCGACCGCCAGGCAGCGGGCGCGGACCTCGTCGATGTTGGGCAGTACGTCGTCGAGGACCCAGTAGTCGCGGCCCCGGGTGGGCTTGCGGTAGGGCAGGACGGGGAGCGTGGCGGCGGCAGGGCGGCGGAGCTGTGGGGGCATGCGGCCGACGATAGGAGAGCGGTGGCCCACGACTCGCCCGCAAATTGGTCAATATTCGGTCATGATGACGGAGTTCGGCCAAGTGTCGAGTGGACGGCGCTGGTCCGGTCGGGTGCGTCTGATTCGTACGGGTGTTTCGCTGTCTTTATGCTGGTCGCGATGACTGCTGACCGTCGCTCTGTGCTGCGCACCGCCGCCCGGCTTGCCGCCGTGACCGCCGTCGGCGCGCTGTCGGCGTGTGCGCCGGGCCCGACCCGGGGTACGGGTGGTCAGGGGCCGGTGGACCCGCCGGAAGGTTCGGCCGGGTACTCGCTCCGCCCGTCGCCCGCCCCGACCGCAGCGGCTGCCGCACCCACGCCCACGCCGGTACTGTCGCCGCCCGCCGCCGTGGTCCCGGCGGTGGCGCCGCTCGCGCCGGGGACACCGGGGGAGGTGGTGAACGGGCCGCGCGGTCGCGCGGAGGTCGCGCTGACCTTCCACGGCGAGGGCGACCCGGCCCAGGCGACGGCGCTGTTGGAGCGGGCCGAGCAGCACGGCGTGCGGCTGACGGTGCTGGCGGTGGGCCGCTGGCTGGATCAGCAGCCCCAGATGGCGGAACGCATCCTGCGCGGCGGTCACGAACTCGGCAACCACACCCAGAACCACCTCGACATCAACGCCCTGACTCCCGATCAGGCGCACGCGGAGATAGCGGAGTGCGCCGAGCGCCTGCGCAGGCTGACCGGTTCGATCGGACGCTGGTTCCGGCCGTCGGCGGCCCAGTACGCCAACTCGATGGTGCGGGAGCAGGCCCGGCTGGTGGGGTACGAGCACTGCCTGTCCTTCGACGTGGACCCGCGTGACTACAGCGACCCGGGCGCGGACCTGCTGCAGCGCCGGTTGCTCCGTTCGGTGCGGGGCGGCTCGGTGGTGGCGCTGCACATGGGCCATCAGGGCACCGTGGACGCGCTGCCCGCCGTGCTGGAGGGCCTGCAGCGGCTCGGGCTGCACCCCGTGACTGCCAGTCAGCTCTGCACCTGACCGCCGCCTCGACCGGGTGAAATCGGCCGCCGGGTGTGCGGAATGATCCATTGACATAATGTCAGTGACGCGGCTCCTCTACTGTGGTGAGCATGACGAGCGGGGGCCCAGACAGCCTGTTGCCACGGTCCGAGGTGCGCCCCGAGCTCTCCGGGACGGTGGCCCGGCCTGTTGACGATCCGCCGATGGCCGGGGCTGCGCCTCGGTACGAGGTGGTGCGGTTACCCCCCGACGACCACGGCCGTGAGGCCTGGGCAGTGGTGGACTGGCTGACCGGGCGGTGGGTGCAGGCGGGCGGCGAAGTGGACGTGTACACCGCCGAGTTCGGGGCCCGGGCCTGCATCCGGCGGATGCGCTACCTGGACGAACTCGGTGCCCACCACGACTGACAGCGGGCTCGGTGCTGCCGCCTCGGCCGTCGCCTGTTCGGGTGATGGGCGGGTTGGGGGCCGGCCGTTGGTGGGAGGGGCTGGATGTGACGACTTCCTCCCCTTCGGCGCGCAGGCGCCGCCACGTTGCCCCGCCCTCGTCGGCCGCCACTCCGAGCAGTGGACTGCTCGCGGCCGGTCCGGCCCCGGTGCACCCGGCTCCGGTTCACCCAGCTCCGGCTCCCAGGCGCGAGATCCCACCGGTCCGGCCGCGGTGCTGTTGGACCTGGAGCAGCGAACACCGGCTGCTCGGCGGCACCGTCGTGCGGACCCGGTGGCACCAGCCGGTCTGCCCGCGCTGGGCGGAGCGCTGAGCAGGCAGGGCCACCGGTGCTCGAACTGGCTTCCGTACCAGCGTTGCTGAGGCTCCGTCGGATCAGGGCAGGAGGTGCGCTGCGAGCTGCTGCCACTGCCTGGTGGGCGGGGTGCCGGGGGTGGCGGTGAGGAGGTGGAGGCTGACGTGGTCGGCCCCGGCGTCGAGGTGTTCGTGGACGCGGTGGGCGATGTCCTCGGCAGTGCCGTGGGCCACGATCGCGTCGACCAGCCGGTTGCCGGGTGGGTCGACGACCTCGTACCCCAGATCGCGCAGCAGGGCGCGGCGGTTGGGCAGTGCCGCGACG
>NZ_LMCT01000030.1:46943-54609 GCF_001424875.1 Kitasatospora sp. Root107
GCAAGTGCCGCGACGGTGGTGCTGCGGGCGGCTTCGGCGGTGCTTGCGCGGTCCGGGCCGAGCACGCAGAGTTGCGTGACGGCGAGCAGCGCCGTGGGGCCTAGGAGGGCCCTGGCGGTGCGGGTGTGCTCGACCGGCATGCCCAACACGTTGCCGCCCCAGGCCTGTTCGGCTGCGAGAGCGATCATGCCGGGGTCGAGGGCCGCCAGTACCCGATGGGGCGAGGGCGCGGTGCCGGGCGGTCCGAACGGTGCGGCGTCCAGGGCGTCGAGGTAGGCGCGCATGGTGGGCAGCGGGGGACCGAAACGGTGGCCGCGGACCTGTTCGGCCAAGCTGGGGTGGCTGTCCCAGAGCCCGAGCAGGAAGCGCCCGGGGAAGGCTTCCTCAAGTGTGCGCTGCGCGGCGGCCGTTGTGACGGCGTCGCGCGCGTAGATGTCCGCAGCGCCGGCCGCCACCACGATCCGCCGGGTCTGCGACAGCAACATCGCGGCCTGGGCCATCGCCTCGCGTCCGGCGGTCTCGGGGAACCACAGGGTGCCGAAGCCGAGGTCCTCGATCGCGGTCACCGCCTCGCGGGCGTCGGCGGCCGTGCAGTCGTCGAGTTCGCCCGCCCAGATCCCGATCCGCCCGAGCTCGGGCCTTCCGTTGCTGTCCACTGTCTCTCCCGGAGCAGTAACTGGGGTGGCCCCCCGTTTCCACTGTCGGTACGATATGGAGGACCACCCCGGTTGGCAAGCCGTCAGGAGCTCCCGTGTCCCAGGACGTCACCGCGCAAGCGCCGAAGCGGCCCCTGCGCGCCGACGCGCGGCGCAACCACGACCTGGAGACCCTCTGCGCCAAGGCCACCGAGCTGGCCGCCGAGTCCGAGCCGGGAGACGCACTGGTCGGCTGGCTGCACGCCGTCGGCGCACACGCCGCGACCAACAGGGGCCTCGGGGCAGCGTTGATGCCCGGTACCGGCGCAGGTGACCCGACGCTGGGGGAGACCTGCCACGCGATGATCGTGAACGCCGGGGGCGAGCTGCTCACGCGGGCGCAGCAGGTCCGCGCGGTGCGCCCCGAGGTCACCGTCGTCCAGCTGCTCAAGCTGGTCGGAGCCATCGCGCTGGCCACCGAGCACGATCCGGACGGCGCGGCCGAGGCCGGTCGGCTGCTGGCGCTCGTCGTCGACGGGGTGCGCCCGGGCGGGACGACGGCGAGCTGAACAGCAGGCCGACCGCATTTCTGAGGGAGGATCAGAGCGTGACCGACAACCCGCAGAGCCCCACGGCCCCGGGGGCGGAGCCCGAGCCCGGGTACGTCCTCCGGGCGGGTGTCCACACCCTGCGCGTCGCGACCCGGGCGATCGCCGACGAGATCACCGCGCTGTGGAACTTGGGCCGGCCCGAGCCCGGTCTGGGACCACGTACCGGACTGCCGGACCGTCCACTACCTGCTGGCCACGGTCGAGCAGGACGGTTCGCTCAGCGGGGAGTGGGCCGGGCAGCGGCTGCGCTGGGAGTTCGAGTCCGGCTCCTACACCGCGCTACCCTGCCGGATCCGGATCGAGCGGCAGCCGCGCGGCTACACCGAGGTCGAGGCCCAGGGCACCGACCCGGTGGAGGTGGCGGCCGGGTTCGCCTCGGCGCTGAGCCAGGCGCGCGAGCAACTGTCCTGACAGGGCCTCGCTCTCGCACGCCGGCCGGCGATCAGGCCGGGTCTCCGTCAGCCGGTGAAGGCACCGCGCGTGGACGCAGGACCATGAGCGAGCCCTCCAAGGTCGCCACCATGGCGAAGGGGAACCGGTCGACCTCAAGACAGAGCGCGATGTCGTCAGGGTGGACTCCCTGGCGCACTCCCTCCGCCAACTCGGTGGCGGCACGGGACTCGGCGGCGCGGCGGACGAACCCGGCAGCATCCGTCACAGCCTCGGTGGCCCTCCGAGCGATGTACTGAGC
The DNA here is from genome assembly GCF_001424875.1 of Kitasatospora sp. Root107. GTDB lineage: Bacteria > Actinomycetota > Actinomycetes > Streptomycetales > Streptomycetaceae > Kitasatospora. The sequence goes on from NZ_LMCT01000030.1 coordinate 48,881, forward strand.
ACACGCCAGATCCTCCTCGGCCTGCCCGTCCTCGCCGGTCACCACGAACGTGACACTGTCACTCCCGCATGTCCGCAGGAGCCGAGCCGTTGCCTCCGCCACCACGAAGCCTGCGCACAGCACCAGCGACGCGTCCTTGACGGCGAGGGCGCCGACCGTCCCTGCCGTGGTCTTCTGCACAACGGTCCGTCCGCCGAGGTCGGCAGAGCGCAGCAGGCCGGGCGAGTTGACCAGGTCGAAGCCGGGCGCGGGCGGACCGTCCTTGAGCGCCACCCAATCCGGGTGGCGGGCCTTGAGGGCCAGGGCTTCGTCCAGCGACTCGGCCAGCACGATCTTCTCCGCTCCCCGGGCGAAGGCCCAGGCAGCCACGGTGTAGGCACGCATGACGTCGATCACGACCGCCACGGACGGGGTTTCGGTCAGTTCGGCTATGCCGAGAAAACGAGAGTCCATGCTTGAGTCTCCCGCATGGGGAGACGCCAAGGTGGGGGCATGGACGACGGCGGACTCTTCACGATCGGCGCGCTGGCGCGCCGGACCGGACTGACGGTCAAGACCATTCGGTTCTACTCCGACACCGGGATCGTGCCGTCGACCGATCGAAGCCCGGCCGGCTACCGGCTCTACGACAGCACGGCGCTCGCCCGCCTGGATCTGGTGCGTACCCTCCGCGACCTGGGAGTGGAACTCGCCGTCATCCGACAGGTGTTGGACCGACAGATCTCGGTGCCCGAGGTCGCGGCGGCCCATGCCGACGCACTGGAGGTGCAGATCCGCACCCTTCGGCTGCGGCGCGCGGTGCTCCGGGCGGTGGCCAAGCGGGGCTCCACTCCCGAGGAGACAGATCTCATGCACAAGCTCGCGAAGCTCTCCGACGACGAACGTCGGCGCCTCGTCAACGACTTCATCGACGACACCTTCGGCAGCCTGGAGGCCAACCCCGACTTCCTGGTCATGATGCGCTCGGCGATGCCCGAGCTGCCCGACGACCCCGAGATCGAGCAGGTGCACGCCTGGGTGGAGCTCGCCGAACTCACCCAGGACCCGGACTTCCGCGCCTCGGTGCGCCGGATGGCCGAGCACCAGGCGAACGAGCGCGCCCAGGGCGACACCACCGGCCTGCACCACGACCTCACCGAAGCCGTCCGCGACCGGGTCGGCGATGCCCTGGACGCTGGTGTCGCCCCGTCCTCCGCAGCGGCCGGTGCCGTCGTCGACGGCCTGACCGCGCGCTATGCCCAGGCGTTCGGCCGTGCGGACGACAGTGCCCTGCGCGACTGGCTGCTGACGCGCCTGGAAACGGCCAACGACCGGCGCACGGAACGCTATTGGCACCTCCTCGCCATCATCAACGGCTGGCCCGTCCCGCCGAGCCTCGGGCCCGTGTTCGACTGGTTCATCGAGGCTCTGCGGGCCGGGGCCGACGGCGGGCCGGACCCGTCTGCCGACCGGTGAGGTTCAGCCGAAGTCGGGGATGGGGTGGCCCGGGGCGAGGGCGGCGGCGATCCGCTGGGCGATCGTGTGGGCGCTGTGGCCGCCCGGGGCGTGGGGGCCGTCGGTGGTTGAGACGGCGATCGCCAGGTGGTCGCACGGGAGGTAGTTCTGGGAGGCGGAGTAGCCGAAGAACAACGGGTGTTGGGAGACCCAGTCGTTCAGGACGAGCAGGCCCATCCCGTAGTGGGTGGCTTCGGTCTGCGGCAGGCAGACCGTCTCCGGGCACTTCTCGGTCGGGTGGCCCAGGCCCACCGTCCCCGGGTTCAGCAACTCCCGGTAGGAGTTCGGGGAGAGCAGCTCGCCCGAGCCGATGGCGGCGGCCGAGCGGGCCAGGTCGCAGATGTCGGTGGTCTGCACCGCGCCGGGGGCGGTGGTCCACGAGGGGTTCCAGAAGCTGGACTCCTCGTACGTCCCGCGATCGGCGGTGAAGGCGTGCAGCACGGGTGCCGGGATGTCGGGCGTGAAGCTGTTGCGGGTCTCGGTCAGGCCCAGCGGGCCCATGATCTTCTGCTGGAGCAGGACGTCCAGCGGAGTCCCGGTGATCTTCTCCAGGGCGGTGCCGAGGAGGACGAAGTTGGCGTGCGAGTAGCTCCAGTTGGTCCCCGGGTCGTACCACTGGTCCTTGCCGGTCGAGATGGCCACCAGCTCCTCGGCCGTCCAGTGGCGGAACGGGTCGGCGAGGACGGCCTCGGAGAAGCCGGAGGCGGTGACGTAGTCGACCAGTCCTGAGGTGGAGTCGGCGAGCATCCGCAGGGTGATCCGGTCGCCGTGCCGCAGGTCGGGCAGCCACCGGGCGACCGGATCGTCCAGGCCGACCGTGCCCTCGTCGACCAGTCGCAGGAGCGCCGTGGCCAGGTAGCTGATCGCGATGTTGCCGTTCCTGAAGTGCATGGCGGGGTCGGCCGGGACACTCGTCATCGACTCGCCGAGCGCGGCGGTGACGACCTCGTGGCCGTGGTCGGTGACCCGCAGGATCACGGACTTGAGGCCCAGCTCCGCCTTGGCCTGCTCGGCGATCCGAAGGACGTCCGGAGCGGGGCCGCCGTCGGGCACCGGGGAACTGACGCAGGGTCGGCGGTGGCTGCCGTCGCTCGCTGCGGCGCCGGTGGTGGTGACGGGGGAACCGAGCACGAGGAGCGCGGTGACGGCGGTGACCGCGGCGAGGCGCAGCAGCGGCGTCGGACGGGTGGCTGTCATGTCGGCAGTATCGGTCGGGAGGATCCGGACGCCGGCCTGGTGGCCGCCGACCCGCACGAAACGTCACCCATCAGGACGGCACGGACAGTCAGGCCGTTCACCGGGTACGGTCTCTGACGGATGTCAGGGTGAGCGATGCGCGCCGGAACTGCTGGTGGCCGGGGCACCGGTCGTACTGGTCAGGTATGACGAACACAGCCGGAAGGCCTTCCTCCACGTCAGTTTGATTGGCGGAGCTCGGCTGGTGGGCACTGAGGCAAGTGGCAGCCTGGGCCCGGCCGGCGAGCTGGTGGTCCTGCCTCTGTCAGCGGTCCACCGGTGCCTCCGGCCCGGTGGCGCAGGGCGGTTAAGATCCGTTCACTTGTACGACTTTCTGGGGGGCGCCATGCGCAGCACCACTGTTTTCCTGACCGCCGGCGTGCTCTGCGCTGTCCTGGTCGCGTGTAGCGGTTCCAACAGCGCCGGCAGCTCTGGTGACGCGGGCGGGTCCGACAGCCCAACGGTGAAGCGGGCCCCAGTTGACGAGCCGTCCGGTGACGAGTGGGAAGGCCTCGCCGACATCACCTATACGGCACCGCCTGCCACGCCGTTGGCACTCGGCCAGCCGTGGCAGTGGACCAGCACCCGAGGCAACGGCGCCAAGGCCACCGGCACCACGGCAGTGCTGGCCTACGAACAGTACAAGCCGACGACCGGCTCGACGGACGCGAGGCTCCGGTACGACCAACTGAGGGTTCGCGTCTGCAACAAGGACGGAGCTCCCGTCGCCGTCAACCGACAGTTCTTCGCGCTCCTGCGACCCGATGGTGACGTCGACACGCAGAACGTGCGTAACCCCGACCCCGAGAAGGCCTTCCCGACCAAAACCCTCTTCCTCAAGCCCGGCGAGTGCAAGGAGGGCACCATCGAGTTCCTGGGCAACCCCGACAGTCGACCGCTCGTGGCGATCTGGGGTCCCAACGGCGCCCCCAGGGCCGCGACGTGGGCCATTCCGCAGTAGCCTGAACAGCGACTCGGCGAGCGCCTGGTCGGGTGGACCTGAGGCCGGATCAGGGAGAGCCGCGAGCCTGGCCTCAGGCTGAGCCACCAGGCCAGTACGGATGGGGAGACGGTGGCGGGGCGGGGAATTGCCCCGCCACCGGGTGGCGGAAGGTCAGGCGGCCGTGCAGGTGAGCGTCGGGGCCGTGTTGGCGCCCGTCCAGGTGCCCTGTAGGCCGAAGGAGGTCGAACTGCCGGGTGTCAGTGTGCCGTTGTACGTCAGGTTGGTTGCGGTGACCGAGCTTGCGGTCTGCTGGGTGGTGGCGCTCCAGGAGCTGGTGAGCTGCTGGCCGTTCGGCCAAGTCCAGCGTACGGTCCAGGACTTGGTGGCAGTGGTGGCGGACACCGTGACGGTCGCGGTGAAGCCGGGGGTCCACTGGTTGTCCAGGTGCCACCCCGCCGTGCAGCCCGCGCTGCCGCCGCCGCTGCCGCCCGTGGTGGCGCTGACGGCGGTGGAGGCGGTCGAGACGTTGCCGGCCGCGTCCCTGGCCCGCACGGTGTAGGAGTACGTGGTGGCGGCGGTCAGGCCGGGGTCGGTGTACGAGGTGCCGGTCGCCGTACCGGCCAGGGTCGCGCCACGGTAGATGTCGTACCCGGTGACGCCGACGTTGTCGGTAGAGGGAGTCCAGGAGAGCGAGACCGTGCTCGCGGTGCTGCCGGTGACGGCGAGCCCGGCGGGTGCGGACGGTGCTTGCACGTCGCCGCCACCGCCGCCGACCGGGCCGAAGCCGGGGGCCTTGACGTCTGCCAGGTAGGCGTCCTTGGTGGTGTTGACGGTGGTCCAGTCGTCGTTCAGGATTCCGCCGGTGTCACCGGAGTTGGGGTTCCAGGACCAGAACGTCCAGCTGATGCTGTCCGCGCCGTACTGGGCCGTCGGCCGCAGGTACTGCACCAGCGCCTTCAGCCACTTCTGGTCGACGGTGGACTGCAGGGTGGTGCCGAACTCGCCGACCCACACCGGTGCGATGTTCTGCTGGAACAGGTAGCCCCAGTTGCGGTCCCAGACGCCCGGCATGTTGGCCGGGAAGGACGGGTCGCTGAACCAGCTCTGCTGGGCCACGCTGGTCGCGTAGTCGTGCACGGAGTAGACCAGCCGGTCGGCCACGTTCAGCCGGACTGGGTACTGACCGGCGCCCTGGAGGTTGCCGCCCCACCAGTACGAGCTGCCGTTGAAGGTCTGGTTGCCCTCGACGAAGACCAGCAGCTGCGGGTTGGCGGCGAGCACCGCGTTGCCGGCCCGTTCGGCGGCGAGGCGCCAGTCGAGGGCAGGGTCGCCGCAGCCCCAACAGGCCGGGTCGTGCGGCTCGTTGTGCAGGTCGATGCCGATCACGGCGGGCTTGCCCGCGTACCGGGTGGCCAGGCTGGTGAGGTGGCTGATCCAGGCGGACTCGGGCACGGCGGCGGTGTACCAGAGCGCCGACTGCCCGCTGGAGTCCGGGCGGTGGCGGTCGAGGATCACCTTGAGACCGGTTGCTGCGGCCTGGTCGACGATCTTGTCCATCACCTGGAGTGAGTTCAGCCCTTGAAGGTCGGCGTTCATGCCGCCCGAGGTGTTGAGGCTGACCGGCGAGGTGCCGCTGAAGAGGTCGTCGCTGTAGGGCAGCCGGATGGTGTTGTAGCCGAGCGACTTGATCTGGTCGATCATGCTCTTGTAGTCCCGGGACCAGAGCCCGTGCGGGACGTAGTTGGCGGTCTCGAAGCCGAACCAGTTGATACCGGCGATCCGGACGGGGCGGTTGCCGTCGTCGAGGAGCTGCCGGCCGCTGGTGTGCCAGTAGCCGGAGCCGGTGGCACCGGCGGCGGAGACGCTGGTGGTGGGTGTGGTGGCCTGGGAAGTGGCCTGGGCGGCGGTGCCGGGGGCGATGAGTGCGGTCGACGCGAGGGCGATGGTCAACAGGGCATCGCGCAGGCGGCGTACGGGGTGGAGCACGTCGCTGGTCCTCTCTGGTACGGCCCGGCAAATGCGGAGTGGGAGCGCTCCCACGGTGCGGGAGGGCTGG
>NZ_LMCT01000030.1:54659-87778 GCF_001424875.1 Kitasatospora sp. Root107
GGGGGGGGGGGGGGCCTGCCGGGTCCAGTGAATCCATGGAGTGTCGAGGCGTCAAGGGGCCGTTCAGTATTCGCTAGTTGAACGCGGAACGGCGATCGGACAGGAGTGCAGGGTGAACGGACAGCAGGACGGCGCGGACTGGGTGGTGCGCACGGGTGAACGGCCGGGCACCCCGGGGCGGCTGACCGAGGATCACATCGTGGTGCTGCCGGACGCGGTGATCGTCCTCGACGGTGTGTCCACGGTGACCGGCGACGAGCCCCGGGGCGGCTGGTACGCCCGTACCCTCGGCGCGGAGCTCGCCCGCGCGTTCGGCGACGGTGCGGACCCGGACCTGCGGGTGGTGCTGGCCGAGGCGATCCGCGCGGTTGCCGCCGAACACCGGCTGCTCCCGGGCCGGAGCCCGGCCGCAACCGTGGCGGTGCTGCGCCGCAGTGGCGACCGACTGGACGCGGCGTTGCTCGGCGACAGCCCCGTCGTGGCGTACGGCCGGGACGGCGCGGTGCACGAACTGCGGGACGACCGTCTGGCCGACCTGGTCGCGCTCCGGCCGCAGCTGGCCGAGTACCGGAACCGGCTGGCCGCCGGTTCCGGCTTCGACCCACGGCACCGTGAACTGATGCAGGAGCTACGGGAGTTCCAGTACACGGTGATCAACCGCGAAGGTGGCTACTGGATCGCGGAGGCAGAACCGGAGGCCGGGTTGCACGCCGTGACCGCCTCCTGGCCGCTGGCGGACCTGACCGACGTGCTGCTGGCCACCGACGGCGTCAGCTCCCTGGTGGACGACTACCAACTCGCCAGCTGGGCCACCCTGGTGGAGGACTGCCGGCGGGCCGGCCCGCAGTGGCTGGTCGACGCGGTGCACGAGGCCGAGGCCGGGGACCAGGGCGCGGTGAAGTGGCCTCGCGGCAAGATCCACGACGACAAGGCCCTGGCCCACGTCACGCTCAACTTCCTTGTCGGGCCCGGCTGAACCTGGTCACTCGCCCGGGAGCTGGTAGATGTTGTCCGGGGTGACGATGGAGGTGACCGCGTGGGCGACGAGCGTGCTCGGCCCGGCACCGGCGTACGGGATGTCGGTGTTGAGCAGGATCACCATGGTGGCGTCCTGCTCCGGCAGGTACATCGTCACGCTCTGGTAGCCGGGCAGCGAGCCGTTGTGCCCGACCCAGCCGTGGGTCCGGAACAGGCCCAGTCCGTACCCGGCATCGTCGAAGCCGGGGACCGAGAGGAACTTCTCCCGCTGCGCCTGGGTGGCCGGGGAGAGCAGGGTGCCGGTGGCGACCACCTTGGCCCAGTGGTGCAGGTCGTGCAGGTCGGAGATCATCGCACCGGCCGCCCAGCCCCAACTCGGATTCCAGTCCGTGGTGTCGGCGACCTCGCCGGACAGCGTCTGCCGGGTGTACCCGTGCGCGTGCGGCTCCGGGAACTCGGCGCCTGCCGGGAGGAAGGTGCGGTGCAGGTGCGCCGGTCCTGTCACGCGCTGCTGGATGAAGTCGGCGAGCGGCATCCCGCTGAGCTTCTCCACCACCAGGCCGAGCAGGATGGTGTTGGTGTTGGAGTACTGGAACGCCGAGCCCGGTGCGAACACGTTCGGGTGGCGGAACGCGTACTCCAGCAGCTCAGACGGGGTGAAGGGCCGGGTCGGGTCGCTGAGCAGGTCGTGGACGAAGCCGTCGTCGGCGGTGTACGAGAACAGGCCGCTGCGCATCTCAGCCAGCTGACGGATCGTGATGTGCTCGCCGTCGGGGACGCAGTCCAGGTAGGCGGAGATCGGGTCGTCGAGCCCGACCAGACCTTCGTCGACCAGCTCCAGGAGGGCGGTGACGGTGAAGGTCTTGGTCTCGCTGCCGATCCGCATGTTGAGGTCGGGCGTCATCGGCGTACCGGTCGCGGTGTCGGCCACCCCGGTCGAGCGGATGTAGGTGCCCCGGCCGGGTAGCCACAGGCCGACCGTCACGCCGGGGATGCCGGCTTCCTGGCGGGTGCTCGCGATCGCCTCGTCCAGGCGGGCCACCAGGGCGGGATCGAGCTCCTGGTGGGGAGCACCGGCCGGGTGGGCGCTCCGGGCGACGGCTGTCGTCGGGGGGAGCGCCTGGGCGGCCGGTGAGGTCAGGGCGAGCGGGGCCAGAGTGGCGAGGGCGAGCAGGGCGGTGGCGAGTCGACGGGCGCGGACACGGCGCATGGCGGGGCCTCTTCCGGTGGGCGGGGACCTTGCCAGGCCCACGTCACCACCCGCCCCGCCTCCGCACCCGGTCAACCCCGGCACCACCACGCCGAGTCCACCCGTACGGACCTGGCCCGGCGCCGGGCGGCGCTGTCGTGCCGAGCGGTCCGGCTCGGCGCACCCTGGAGGTAGGGAAGGCCGTGCCCGGCCGGGGCGGCCGACGGACTCCGGAGGTGTTGGGACGATGGCGAAGTTCATGGATGTCCACCAGAACATGACTGGCATCACGGAGGAGGATCTCCGCGCGGCCCACATGGCCGACCTCGCCATCGAGGCCGACGAGGGAGTGCACTTCGAGCAGGCCTGGGCGGATCCGGAGGCGGGTGTCGTGTACTGCCTGTCGGAGGCGCCGTCCAAGGAAGCGGTCCAGCGGATCCACGAGCGGACCGGGCACCCGGCCGACGAGATCCACCCGGTGCCGCTGATGGTCTGAGGCCGACCGCCGGAGTCAGGCCACCGGAGTCAGGCCGGTCAGGCCACCGGATTCGGGCTGAGCAGGACGACCTCGGCCGGACCGGCGCGGAACGCCTTGTTGGCGGCATCCGCCGCGACCATGTGGGCCGAGGCGTCGTGCTCCCGCAGGGCCTCGGCCGACGCCCACTGCTCGAGCAGGACGAAGCGGTCCGGGGCGTCGGTCACGGTGTGCAGGTCGTACTGCAGGCAGCCGGCCTCGGCGCGGACCACCGGTGCCAGCGCGGCGAACGCGGCGACCTGCTCGGCTCCCCGGCCGGGCCGGGTGGTGATGTGGACGATGACGCGCAGGGTGTTCGACATGCGGCGAACCTAGCAAGTGCCCATTGGGCTCTTGATGTGCGGGTAGCAGCACTGCCGACGGTGTCGGATGTTCTCGATCTCGCCGGTCCGGCTGCTGGGCTGTTCACTTCCAGCGGTGGACTCGCAGCTCTCGGCAGCGCCAGGAGAGCTGGCGAACGTCTGCCCGGGGTCTGCGGTGGCCCCATTGCCCGCCCGCGACGGACAGGTTGACGATGATCCAGGCACGCCAGGCGGGGCCCACGCCCCGGCCGTCGGCGTACACCTCGCGGCCGTCCACCGACCAGTGCACCGAGTCGGCACCGAACCGGCAGCCGATGGTGAGCCACTGCCCCGGCGTGACCAAGCCGTCCAGGTAGGCCGGGTTGCCGGGGCGGACGTGGTTGCTCAGCTCCAGCATCCTCGGGTGGTCGTCGTGGTACTCGAAGACATCCACCTCGCCGTGGCCCGGCTGCGGGTGGCCCGGGGAGACGTCTCGGCCCCAGGTCCAGAGCGCCGGCCAGACGCCCTGCGCGGCCGACAGCAGGCACTGCGCCTCCAGCAGGTCGCCCGGCCGCAGTTCGAAGCCGCCCTCGGTGTTCTCGGTGGTCACCAGCGGGGCCTTCCAGCGGCGCGAGGTCTCGCGGACGGCGGTGAACCGGTCCCCGTCCGGACCGTAGCCGGGGACCAGATGGTCCAGCTTGTTGTCGTCGGGGTTGAGGCCGCCCGGAGGGTAGGCGGACGAAATGCCGGCCGCCCACTGCCTACGGTCGGAGAACGGGGCGTCGAACACCACGGTCGGTCCGGTCGGTCCGGTCGGTCCGGTCGGTGCGGCCGGAAGGCCGCTCGGGGGAAGCGATTCGGTCACCGGAGACTCCTGGGTTCGCATGATCGGGTCACTGCGGGTATCCCCGCTGGATCCGTTCCCCGACCGCCTGGTCAACCAGCGTGCGGAGGCGCGAGCACCCGCACACGGGGGCGTGACTGGGGCGGTCCAGCCAGGGCCTGCCTGGCGGATCTCCGGTGCGGTGCGGTGCGGTGCCGTCGGCAGTCGGCCGGCGGGTTCAGCTGGGGTACTCGGCGCCTCGGCCGGCGTAGTACCACCAGGTGACCACGATGCAGCTGTGGAACTCATGCTGCTTCCCCTGCTGTCGAGACGGTGCAGGTCCTGGCCGGTCCAGAGTCCTTGTTCCGTGAAGAGGGCGGCGAGCCGGTCGAGGCCCTCGTCGATCTGATGATCTGTCAGGGAGCTGATGGACAACCGCAGTTGGTGCTCACCACCGGCCCCGCTGTAGAAGTGGCGCATCGGTGTCCAGAGCACGCCGTGCGCGCGGGCCGAGTGCTCGAGCAGGGCGTCGTCGGCCGGGAACGGGACGGTGACGCAGACGAAGAAGCCACCGGTGGGTACGTTCCAGCTGACGCCGGGGTGGCCGCCGAACCTGTGCTCCAGGCCGGCCAGCAGCCGGTGGAGACTGTCGCGGTAGATCTCCCGTTCCCGGCGGTTGGCCTGTTCCAGACTGAAGTCGTGTTCGAGCAGGGCGCCTCCGATGACCGCCTGGGCGATCGGTGAGGTGTTCACGGTGACCATGCTCTTGATCTTGGAGAGCTGGTCGGCGAACAGCCCGGTCCGTCCGTCGGCGTCGGCGACCCGCTGGTCCGCCACGACGTAGCCCACCCGGGCGCCGGGCAGCACGGTCTTGGCGAAGGAGCCGAGGTAGACCACCCGGCGGGAGGTGTCCAGTGACTTGAGCGTGGGAGGTGTCCCGCCGCCGCTGTGGAAGACGCCGTACGGGTTGTCCTCCAGCAGCAGGATGTCCTCCCGCTCGGCCACCGCGAGCAGTTCGCGCCGCTGGGCCGGATCCATGCTGAGGCCCGAGGGATTGGCGAAGTCGGGCATCACGTAGCAGGCGCGTGGCCGCAGGCCCTCGGCCCGGGCGGCGCGGATCCGGGCTGTCAGGTCGGTCAGGTCGATCCCGGCCGGCCCGGCGGCCACCGGCAGCACGGGTAGGTCGACGAGCCGCGCGGCCCCGGTGAGACCCACGTACATCGGCGACACCGAGAGCAGCACGTCGCGCTCGTCCGCCCGAAGGGCGCGCAGTACCAGGAACATCGCCTCCTGGCAGCCGACGGTGACCACCACCGACTCCGGGTCCACCAGCAGGCCCTCGTCGCGGGCGAGCTGACGGGTGATCAGCTCGTGCACGATGCCCTTGGTGCGGCCGTACTGGCACAGCGTGCGGTGCACCTCGGCCGGTGAGTGCCCCAGGTCGTCGGCGAGATGGCGGCCGAAGGTGCGCAGTCGGCCGAGCACCGACTCCAGGTCGAAGAAGCGCTCGACCGGGCGCCCGGCGGCGAAGGAGAGTGCCTGCGGGTAGCGCGAGGCCACCTCGTTGAGGAAGTTCATCGAGCCGAGCGCCGGGTCCTCCAGCGAGCTGTGCAGGTCGGCGGTCAGCAGGTCCGCGAGTGGCGCGTCAGACACGGGTTCCCGGCCTTTCGGTACGGAGCGCGGCTGCCGCTGCGGGGCCCGCGCAGCCGGCCAGGGTCATCGCCTCGGCCAGCTCGGTGTGCAGCAGGGAGAGCACCGCCGCCACCCCGTCCTCGCCGTGGGCGGCCAGGCCCCAGAGGACCGGGCGGCCGAGCAGGACGCCGTGGGCTCCCAGCGCCAGCGCCTTGAGCACGTCGAGACCGCTGCGCACACCGCTGTCCAGCAGGATCTCGCAGTCTCCGGACACCGCCTGCGCGACGGCCGGCAGCGCTCGCATGCTGGGCGGGGCGCCGTCCGACTGGCGGCCGCCGTGGCTGGATACCACCACGGCGTCGGCGCCGATGTCGACGGCCGCGCGGGCGTCCCGCGGATCGAGAACTCCCTTCACCACCAGGGGCAGTGTGGTCCGGCGGCGCAGGCTCTCCAGGTCCCGCCAGGTCAGCCCGGGCGCAAAGGCGGCGTCGGTGTGCACCGCGAGTGCCGATGCGCCGTCGACCCGCCGGTGGGCCTCGGTGCCCGGGCCGGTGGCGAGGTTCGCGGCCTGGACGTGCGCGGGCAGCGCGAAGCCGTTGCGCACGTCGCGCGGCCGACGGGCCATCAGCGGCACGTCCACGGTGACCATCAGGGCCCGGCAGCCGGCGTCCTCGGCCCGGCGGATCAGCTCGTGGTTCCGGGCCGGATCCCGCAGGCAGTAGAGCTGGAACCAGGTGTCGGCGCCGGTCGCGGCGATGTCCTCCAGCCGGTGACTGCTGAGCGTGCTGACGACGTAGGGGACGCCGCTCGCCCGGGCGGCGCGGGCGGCGGCGAGTTCACCCTCCTCGTGCAGCAGACGCTGGTAGGCCATCGGCGCGACGGCGACCGGCATGGCCGCCTCGGTCCCGACCAGCCGGGCGGTGGTGTCGGCGGCCGTGACACCGGTCAACACCCTTGGAGTGACGGTCAGTTCGGTGAAGGCGGTGCGGTTGGCGGCGAGGGTGGACTCGGTGCCGCTGCCGCCCTCGACGAAGTCCCAGACCTGCGGATCGAGCACGGCCCGGGCGGCCGCGCGGATGTCGGCCAGCGCGACGGAGGTGTAGGTGGTGGTGCGGTCGTCGATGGTGGTCACCCGAGCTTCTCCGCTTCCACGGCCTCGTAGAGCGCCTTGATGTTGCCGCTGCCGAAGGTGGTGGCCCCGGCGCGCTCGATGACCTCGAAGAACAGCGTCCTGCGCGGGTGCACCGAGCGGGTGAAGATCTGGAAGAGCTGGCCCTCGTAGTCCTCGTCGGCCAGGATGTTCAGCGCGCCGAGCTCCGCGACCGTGTGCCGGGCCGGCCGGAGGCGGTCGCCGAGCATCCGGTGGTAGGCGGCCGGGGCGGTCAGGAACTCCAGGCCGTGGTCGCGCATGGTGCCCACCGAGCGGACGATGTCCGCGGTCCGGAACGCGATGTGCTGGACGCCGGCGCCGCCGTGGTTCTTGATGAAGTGGTCGATCTGGCCCGGATCGCGGCTGGTGTCCGGTTCGATCAGGGTGAGCGTCACGGCACCGGACGCGGACTGCACCACCTTGGAGTCCATCGCCTGGGCGCCGACCACGATCTTCTCGGTGAAGGTGTTCCGGAAGCCCAGCACCTGCTCGTAGAAGTCGACGGTGGCGTCCAGGTGGCCCGCCTCGACGCAGACCGCGAAGTGGTCGATCTCCAGCAGGCCGGTGTCCAGCTCGCCCGGGCGGCCGGGCACCGGGACGAAGCCCGGCAGCCGGTCGGGCCCGGCCTGGTCGAGGCGCTGGACGAAGGTGTGCCGGACGTCGTCGAAGCCGCCGATCGTCGCGGTGATCACGCCGTCCTGCCGTACGGGCTCCGCCAGTGGCCGGGCGCCCCGGCGGACGGCCTCCTCGAAGGCGCCGGCCGCGTCGGGTGTCGCCAGCGCGATGTCGGCGACGCCGTCGCCGTGCCGGCGGGTGTAGTCGGCGGCGGGGTGGTCCTCGGCCAGCGGCTGGGTGAGGATCAGCCGTATTCGGCCGCGGCCGACTGCGAGGGAGCTCGCCTCGGCTCCCTGCTCCGAGGTGGCGTACGTCCCGAATCCGTAGACCTGGGCGAACCGTTGAGCGCTCGCGCCGAGATCCTCGACGTTCAGCACGACATGGTCGACGTACAGGTCCTGCAGGCCGCTTCGCCCGTTTACTGTCACGGTGATGATCTCCTGGGTTGCCCGAATGGTTCCCCCGAGGCCGCCGGCCGGTACGCCGACGACCTGCTCGGGGGATGCGAATGGTGGTGCGGGGGAGCGCTGTTACCAGGGGTCGACCCCGAGCAGCCGGCGCCCGAGCGGGGTCATCACCGCGGTCTGTTGGTCGTTGTAGTGGTGGCCGGCCGGACGGTCGCCCGGGCGGTCGCCGTTGCCCCAGGGCTGGTCGTCCCGCGCGTAGCGGAAGAACTGGGCGATCCGTGCCTCCGGCCGTCGGTTGTGCGAGGCGGCGTGCGGCATCAGATGGTGGGTCAGGACGAAGTCGCCTGCCTCCCCGGTGACTTCGACGGTCTCCAGGCCCGCGATGTTCCGCCACTTGTCGTGCAGCTGCCGGCCGCGCGGGACGGCCCTGGCCTGCTCCTCGACGATGTGGTGGCCGCCCGGCACGACATGGATGCCGCCGCCGCCCGGCCGGACGTCGGTGAAGTAGTAGCAGCCGCCGAGCTCGACCTCCTCGGAGGTGAAGAGGAACTCGTCCACGTCCTCGGGCACCGCCGGGTCGATGTGCAGGTCCTGGCTCAGCTCGCCCGGGTGCGGGGTGTCGTTGCGCATCGTGATGGCGACGGAGCCGTCCCGGACCAACAGCCGGTGGTGGCCGAGGAGTTCGGCGGTCAGCCGGTAGAGCCGTTCGTTCTGGTACAGCGGCAGGAACTCCGGCCCGTCGAAGGTCTGGTTGCCGGGGGTCCGGAACGGCTTGAAGCGGCCGTCGTAGGCCTCCCAGTGCTCCGGGATGCGCAGGTCACGCGGGAGCAGGTCCGTGATCAGGCCGGCGTAGTGCCCGGCCTCCTGCCTGCTCAGGACGCCGCGGACCAGCAGGTAGCCGTCCCGCCAGAAGGTGTCGATCTCCTGCTGGGAGAGCAACGGCGCTGCCTGGGTGATCGTCATGGGTGCTCCAAGGATTCGATGAGCCGACGGTGGTCGGCTCAACTGCCGGAGGAAACAGGGGTGTTCGGGTTTTCGAGTCGGCGCAGATCCCGCGCCAGGCCGCGTAGCCGCGCTGCCGGATCCGGTCCGCGAACTCCGGGTACCGGTCCAGCTCTCCGCCCGCCCGGACGTAGCTGAGGTCGAGATCCGGCTCCCGTACCAGCCGGGACTCCGTCAGGACGGCGAGGACGGCGAGCTCCTGGTCGGTGACCGCGGGCCGTCCGGCCACCGTCCGGCCGTCGCCGCTGCGGACCACCGGTGGGTCCGCCGCACCCGAGCTGTCGGCGATGAGGATCTCGTACCAGTCCGGTACGGCCGCCAACTCGCCCGTCTCGACCGCCTGGAGCAGCTCCTCCCGAAGGTCGAGCGGCTCGGTCGCGGCTCCGGCGGCCACCGTGACACGAGCCGTCAGCCAGGACGCGCCCGACTCGTCATCGGTCTGCAGGATCAGCTCGGCCCGCTCCACCTCGGTCAGGCCGAGCAGTCGCTGCTCCATCGCCCGGAGGTCGAGCCACCGGCCGTCGGCCCGCAGCTCGGAGCCGCCCTGGGGCAGTCGGTCGAGCCCGGCCTCCTCGGCGATGTCCGCCATCGTGCAGTCCTGACCGGCGGCCACCCGTTCGAGGACCAGCTCGATGCCGCCGAGCAGCGCGGCGCACTGATCGGGCGTCAGCACGTCCGAGTCGCCGTGCACCGAAAGCCGGACGGTGTGCGGGCCGGACCACCGCACCGACAGGCTGACCCCGTACTCGTAGGAGATCTCGTTGGTGGTCTGTGACCCGAGCTCCGAGGCGGGCCCGGTGTGCTCGGCCGGGTCCCGGTCGGCCGACTCGATCAGCTCGGTCCAACCCTGCGGCGGCGGCACGAAGTTGAAGGCGAGATCGGTGGAGAGGCCGACGCCGCGGCGGTGCTGGGCCTCGACCCGCTCCCGGATCAGGTCGAAGGGGTCGTACCTGCCGTGGTCGGGATGCCCCGCGACCAGGGCCTGCTGAACGTCGGCGGCCGCCGCGAGCAGGCCCTGGTCCTGCCGACGCAGTGTCACGGGGCTGCGCTGGGCGGTGGCGCACAGTACGCGGCGCAGTTCGCCGTTGTGGCGGTTGTCCAGCGACACGTTGACGGTGCAGGCCTCGCTCCCGGCGCGCCGGCACATCAACTCGGAGAACGCCGCCAGGATCAGGGCCGACGGCAGCAGCCCGGCGCTGGACATCGCACGGCCGAGCAGCCGGTCGGCGCCGTGCAGGGTCAGGGTGCTGCGGTAGAAGCGGCCCTCGTACCCGCCACTGGACGGGCGGCCGCGATGCAGGCGGGCCGGCGCCGCCGCGAAGTGCTTCCGCAGCCGTGCCAGCGCCCGGTCCCGCTCGGCCAGGCCGTCGGGGCCCGCCTCGCGGAGGGCCGTCTCGGCCGGCTGGAGTCCTGCGGGGGAGTCCGGCGCGGGTGCTCCGGCCAGGATCGCGGTGATCGCCTCGTCCACCACGCGGTGGAACCCGGCGTCCATGGCCACGTTGTCGGCGACCACGGCCAGCCAGCCCGACTCCCCGTCCCGCAGCAGGTGGAACCGGACCAGGAATCGGCCGACCCGACCGTGTTCCCGGGCCTTGAACTCGTCCACCAGGGTCGCCATGCACTGCTGGACGGTCCGGCCGGGCGTGACCTCGACCACCTCCAGCGGTGCGCCCGAGGCGTGGACCCGCTGCAGGAGCCGGCCGTCCACGACCTCGAGCGAGGTGCGGAGGACCTCGAACCGGTCCTCCAGCGCGCGCACCAGGCGGCGGGCGGTCGTCTCGGCCGCCTCGGCTGTCTCGGTCGTCGACGCCGGGAGGGGGCGGAGCCCTTCGGCCAGCCCCTTCTCGACGTACCACTGGAACTTCTGCGCCCTGGTCATGGGGGCGGTGAACGACGTGCCGCTGTTCACTCGGAACTCCTCGTCGTGGCCGGGGCGGCGGCGGTGAGTACTCCGCCGTTCTCCAGCACCTGGGCGGTCAGCGCGGACAGTTGACGGATCGTGGGGAACCTGAACACGTCGCGCACGGTGATCGGGGCACCGGCCGCCCGGCTCGCCGCCGTGGCCATCTGCACCGCGGAGACGGAGTCACCGCCGATCTCGAAGAAGTTGTCGTCGATCCCCACCTCGGCGACGCCGAGCAGGCCGGCCCAGAGCGCCGCGAGGGCCGTCTCCACGGTGCTGCGCGGGTGCACCGGGGTGTCCAGGGTGAGACTGCGTTCCTCGGCCGGCTCCGGCAGCCTCGCCAGATCCACCTTGAGGTTCGCGGTCAGCGGGACGGCCGGGATCACGGTGATCGAAGCGGGGTGCTGGTACCGCGGCAGCAGGTCGGTGACGTGCCGGCGGAGCTCGGTCACCAGCTTCCGGTCGGCCTCGCGGACGGCGCTCGGATCGCCGTCCGGAGCCGCCGGTCGCCCTGCGGGGACGAGGTACGCGTCCAGGCGCTTGTCGCCCGCGCCGTCGTCCCGGGCCACCACCACCGCGTCCTGTACCAGCGGATGCCGGGTGAACGCGGCCTCGATCTCGCCCGGTTCGATCCGGTAGCCACGCACCTTGATCTGGCGGTCGAGGCGACCCAGGAACCGAAGGGCCCCGTCCTCGCCGCGCCGGACGAGGTCACCGGTGCGGTACAGCAGGGACCCGACCGGCCCGAACGGGTCGGCGACGAAACGCTCGGCCGTGAGCTCCGGACGGCCCAGATAGCCGCGGGTCATCCCGTGTCCGCCGACGTACAGCTCGCCCGACCGTCCGTCAGGGACGGGCTCGCCCGCCGGGTCGAGGATGCGGACATGCACGTTGGCGATCGGACCGCCGATCGGGATCATCGCGGTGTCACCCGTGGTGGACCGTACGTCGTGGAAGGTGGCGAAACCGGTGGTCTCGGTGGGCCCGTACAGGTGGACGAGCTTGCCCGTGAAGGACTCCCGGGCCAGGTCGGCGGAGTGCGACCGGATGGAGTCCCCGCCGAACAGGAGCGTGTGCACGCCCGAGATCGCCCGGAAGTGCCCGGGCTCCAGCAGCCGGAAGACCGGGCTGGTCAGGTGCAGGACGGAGACGGCGTCGCGCTGGACCTGCTCGCACAGGCTCGACAGGTCGTCGCCGCCGAAGGTGTAGACGACACAGGTGGCGCCGTTGACCAGCGGCCCCCAGATCTCGAAGGTGGAGGCGTCGAAGGACAGCGTGGCGAGTGCGGCGATGCGGTCGTCCGGTGTGATGGAGACGTAGTTCTGGGCGGTGACCAGGTTGACCACGCCGCTGTGCGGGACGAGCACGCCCTTGGGCGTACCCGTGGACCCGGAGGTGTAGATGACGTGGGCGAGGTCGGACCGGCCGATGACGGGAGGGTTCTCCGCCGGGTGGGCGGTGGTCGGCTCGCCGTCCGGCAGCTTGTCGTCCAGCAGCAGCACCGCCGCGCCGTGGGGCGGCAGCGCGGAGGCCGGCCGGTGCTGACTGACGATCACCGGGACGGCGCTGTCCCGCAGCATGAAGTCCAGTCGTTCGGCCGGATAGCCGGGGTCGAGCGGGACGTAGGCGCCGCCGGCCTTGAGCACCGCGAGCAGGCCGACGATCATGTCGGCCGACCGCTCGACACAGATACCCACCAACGTGCCGGGGCCGACGCCGAGTTCGCGCAGCTGCCAGGCCGTCCGGTTGGCCCGGGCGTTCAGCTCGCCGTAGGTGAGGGTGTCCGCGCCGGCGACCACGGCCGTCCGGTCGGGGGCCAGCTCGGCCTGCCGCTCGACGAGGGAGTGGATGGTGGCTCCCGGCCGGAGACCGGCCGGGCCGTCGTTCTGGTGCATCACTGGCTGACTCCGTTTTCTCATGGCAGCAACCCGGGCGGAATCCGTACACAACTGGCCGCTACGGGGCCGGACGGGCTCTTGGTACTGGCGGGAAGAGTGGCATCCGGGATTTCCGGGACGCTCGAACGGGGCGCCGAAGCCCCGCGATCCGGCGGTATTCAGGCAAGGAATACACGGCATTCGGAACGGTTCACTGGAATTGCGGCCAGACGACTCGCAGGCCAGGGCCTCAAGGAAACTAAGCGATCAAACAGCGTCCCCGCAAGCTCCTTATGCGAAATCTTGGCAATGATCGACTTTGTCCGATCTGTCAGCGATTGTAGCGATTTCATGGAATCTCATGACCCGACCGTCCGAGGTGGTCGGTGATTTCCCGGGAGCGGATATCCGGGTGAATTCGCAGGTCAGTGCGGCGATGCGGGCCGGCCCAGGGATGGTCGGGCGGCGCCGCCTGCTGACGGATCGTCAGGCGGGAAGGCAGGCCGCTCGGTTGAACCGGACAATATGGGGCTATACCTGGGCATAAAGTGACGGATACGTGGCAATGTCCCATGTGAAATGTGCCATTGCATAAACGGGGTACTTGGTGGATCATGGTCAAGTGCCGCAGCGCCAGCGCCTCCTGGGTCGGGTGGGAGTCCGGGGGCTGCCGCGCCGTACGACAGGGGGGTTGGACGTGCTGAACGGTCGACTGGTGTGCGTCGAGCGAAGATCTGATGACGGCAGAGTTGTCTGCCGTACCTTTCACGAGCGGTTCGTGACGGCACTCAGCTAGTGCCTCCTCCGCTCCCGCGGGGACTTTCCGGAACGGCCGTACGGCCGTAGTCCGGCCGCTGGCCATCCCATTTTTTCTCACCCCGCCGAGTTCGGGACAGTCCCCTATGTGGCGGATGAATTCAGCGAGCTGGATCGCCCTCAGAACAAAGGAACAGCCATGTCGCAGAACCGGCCCTCGGCCCTGATCATCGGCGCGGATCCCTACCTGATCCGGGCCTGCCTCCGAAATGACATCGACCCCGTCGTGGTGTACGGACCAGGTCTGCACGACTGGGGTTTCATCGAAATCCCGCAGGGTGTCGAGAAGGTCTTCACCGAGGACACCTCGAGCGTGGAGAGCGTGCTGTTCAGCCTCCACCGGGCCGGCCTGGCGGACCGTGCCTTCAGCTGCATCCACACCGGCGACGAGATGGCCCTGGTCACCGTGGCGGCACTGGCCAAGGTGCTGGACATCTCGGTGGCCGTCGAGGCGGACGTCGCCGTGCGCTTCCGGGACAAGTGGCTGCAGAAGCAGGTCCTGACCGAGGCGGGCATCGAGGTCGCGAAGTCCCAGGTCATCGAGGACGTCCACCACCCGGACCGGTCCGAGGTCCAGGAGTTCGGCAAGGCGGTGCTCAAGCCGATCGCCGGCGCCGGCACGAAGAACACCTCGGTCGTCGAGGGTACGGCGGGGCTGAACGCCAAGGGTGCCGAGTACCGTCGCAGCGGGATGCCGCAACGCACCTTCGTGCTCGAGGAGTTCATGCCGGGCGACGAGTGGATCGTCGACGGCGTGGTCTTCGACGGGGTGCTCCAGTTCTTCAGCGTGAGCACCTACGGCGAGCCCTGCCTGAGCACGGTGGAGTTCAGCCGGGCGCTTCAGGTGGAGGTCTTCGACCCGACCGCCGACGCCGGTGCCTACGAGCTCGCGCGCTCGGTGGCGGAGCCCGCCCTGCGGGCGCTCGGCCTGAACCGCGGCGTGTTCCACATGGAGCTCTTCCACCAGCAGGAGAGCGGGAAGCTGGTGTTCGGCGAGTGCGCGGCCCGGACCGGCGGACTGCTCCAACCCGAGCTGGTGGAAGCGAAGTTCGGCGTCGACCTGGCGGTGGCCGCGATCCGCTGCGCCTCGGGTGTCGACCCGCAGATCAAGCCTTCGGTCCGGCCCGAGACGGTGGGCTCCACCTACCTCAACAACCGGCCCGGTGTCCTGGTCGGCTATCCGTCCCCGGCCGAGGTGCGCGCGCTGCCCGGCGTCGAGTACCTGCGGCTCGAACTGCCCTACGGATTCCAGATGGCGGACGCACTCGCGAGCACCACCGAGGCGGTCGGGCAGGTCGTGCTGAGCGGGGCCACCAGGGAGGAGTTCCGCAGCCGGCGCGACTCGCTGGCCCAGTGGTTCGACGAGCGCCTGGTGGTCGTGCCCGCACACGCGACGTACCCCGAACTCCGGGAGTGGCAGCGGCAGCAGTGGCCGGAGACCGTCTCGGCCTTCGGCACCTACTCGGACGACTGACCCGCAGGACCCGCCCCACCGCCCCGGCCCCAGCAGACCCACATTCCTCCACCTGTTCCGAAGGACCAGCATGCAACGCCGTAACCGTCGGATCCGTTCCTTCCGCCAGTTGTCGACCGACGCGCTGCCCGCGCAGGCCCCCGTCGTCACCCTGTTCAGCGGAGGGCTGGACAGCAGCTACCTGCTGCTGCGGTTGAAGAACGCCGGGTTCCAGGACATCCACGCACTGAGCGTGGAGCTCGGCGGGGACGAGACCAGCGCGCAGAAGCAGCGGATAGCCGACGAGCTCGGTGTCCGGCTGCACGTCGTCGACGGACGCCAGATCTTCGCGGACGAGTTCGTGCGGGCCGCGATCGTCAGCCAGGCCGTCTATCTGGGGACCCACCCGGTGAGCTCCACGCTGAGCCGTCCACTGATCGCGCAGTTCGCCGTCGAGCTGGCCGGGCAGCTGGGCGCGGGGGCGATCCTGCACACTGCGAACCGCTCCCAGAACACCCTGCGCCGGCTCAACGGGGCCCTCGACCTGCTCGGCTTCGAGGGCGCCTACGGCAGCCCGTACGACCTCGACCCGGTCGATCGCGAGGTAAAGATCCAGGAGCTGAAGGAGGTCGGGCTGGCGCAGATGAGCGAACGGGTCGTCAGCGGCGACTCGAACCTCTGGTGCCGCGAGTTCGAGTCCGGCTTCCTGGACGACCCCGAGCAGCACGCGGTCCCCGAGTACATGTACCACTGGAGTGCACGTCGGCCCGACTCCGCCGAGGACACCGTCGAGGTGCGCTTCGAGGGCGGTACCCCGGTGGCCGTCGACGGCGTGGAGCTGCCGATGATCCGGCTGATCGAGGAACTCAACCGGCGGGTCGGCGCGTTCGGTATCGGCCGGTACAGCGGGCTGGAGCACCTGGGCGGCGGCGAGAAGGTGCTGGAGATTCGCGAGATGCCGGCCGCCTGGCTGCTGCTGCGCAGCTACCGGCACCTGGAGGCGGCGGTGCTGGCGGCCGAGACCATCCGGGAGAAGATGCACCTGGAGCAGCTGTGGGTGCGGGAGGCGCTGGAGGGGCGCTGGTTCGGTGAACTGCGGTCGGCCACCCAGTCGTTCATGGATTCCTGTGCCCGCCCGGTGAGTGGCTCGGTGCGCTGGAAGCTGACGCCGGGTGGCGCCGAGACCCGTTCGATCGAGGCGGCGCAGCCGGTCTACCTCAGGGACCGGGAGGCATGGGAGCACCTGTCCGTGCAGTCCGAGGTCGCCGCGCTGGCAGGGACCTGGTGAGGTGTCGGTACGACCCGGGCGGTTCCGAACGGCCGACCGGGTCAGGCAGGCGCCCGTACGGCGCTCCTGGCGAAGCGCCGTACGGGGGCGGTGAGTTGGTGGTCCGAGTGCCGTCAGGGGCCGAGGGTGTCGAGCAGGTCCCAGGCCATCAGGCCGGCACCCAGGCAGCCCGCCGTCCCGCCGAGCGCCGCCGGGACGACGGCCGGTGGTCGCTGGAAGGTCAGGCGGCGCCCGATGGCGGCCCGCAGCGGTGTCAGCAGGACCTCCCCGGCCTCGGCCAGCCCGCCGCCGATGATCACGGTGCGCGGATCGAGCAGCGTGACGGCGGTGACCAGCCCGTCGGCCAGCGCGGCCACGGCCTGCTGCCAGACGGCCACGGCGCGGGGGTCGCCCGCCGCCAACTCCCGTACGCAGTCCGCCGCGTCGGCCTTCGGCCGGCCGGCGGCGGCGGCCCAGGCCCGGCCGACGGCCGAGGCCGACGCGAACTGCTCCAGGCAGCCGAGCTGGCCGCAGGCGCACCGGGTCCCCCCGGGGCGTACGACGATGTGGCCGATCTCGCCCGCGGCGCCGTTCGCACCCGCCTCGATCCGCCCGCCGATGCCGATCGCGCCCGCGATGCCGGTGCCGAGGGCGAGGAAGAGGAAGCGGTCGACGTCCCGGCCCGCGCCGATCCGGCTCTCGGCGAGCCCGCCGGTCCGGACGTCGTGGCCGAGGGCGACGGGGAGGTCGCCCAGCCGGTTGCTGAGCAGCGCGCCGAGCGGGACATCGCGCCAGCCGAGGTTGGCGGCGTAGACGGCGGTGCCGGTCGCGCTGTCGATGATGCCGGGCACGGCGACGCCGACCGCCACGGCCGGTTCGCCGAGGTGCCGTTCGCCGTGGCCGCGCAGTTCGGCGGCGAGGTCGAGGATGGACTCCACCACCGCGTCGGGTCCGCGTTCGCGGCGGGTGGCCAACTGCGTACGGTGCAGCAGTTCGCCGCCCGCTCCGATCAATCCGGCCTTGATTCCGGTGCCGCCCACATCCAGGGCTATGACGTGTTTCACGGGAGACAGTGTGGCCTATTCCTGCGAATTGATCCAGCCCGCGCGGATGGATTTTTGGATTCCGGCAACCGGTTGACGCGCTGTCGGAGAAATGCATAGCATCATCGCGCGGTCAAATCCTCATTTCAGAGTAGAAGAGTGGTGTCTCTTGTGATCCTTACGGGGCCTGAAATCGTTGAATCCGCGAGAAATGGAAAGATCTCTATATCGCCGTTCAATCGTGACCAGGTGAATCCGAACAGCTACAACGTGTGCCTCGGTGAAACGCTCGTCACCTACACGAGCGGCGTCATCGACGCGTACCGGCCGAACCCGACCGACGCCATGAAGATGGACTCCGACGGCTACGTGCTGCAGCCCGACGAGCTCTACCTGGGGCACACGGTGGAGGAGGTCGGCTCGGACTGCTTCGTGCCGCTGCTCTTCGGGCGGTCCTCGGTCGGGCGGCTCGGGCTCTTCGTGGAGATCACCGCCCCGATCGGGGACATCGGATTCCACGGCCAGTGGACCCTGATGCTGTCGCCGATCCGGCCGTTGCGGGTGTACCCGGGCATGAAGATCGGGCAGATCATGTTCTTCGACACGCTCGGTGAGATCGAACCGTATTCCGGGAAGTACCAGGGGGCCGTCGGCCCGCAGGAATCGCGCTACTGGCGTGACAAATTGGGGCAGCTGTGATTCTCACCCGAGCCGAAATCGTCAAGGCGGTCGAGGCGGGCGATATCGCCATCGAGCCGTTCGATCCCCGCCGGCTGTCGCCGAACGCCTATGACTGGCGGCTCGGCGACACCATTCGCAGCTGCAATACCGACCTCGATGCGGCCCATTCCTCGGAGTTCGTCGAGCACGTCATCCCGGCGGAGGGCATGGTGCTCCGGCCGGGCACGCTCTACCTGGGTGTCACCCACGAGCGCACCCACTCCGAGCGCTTCGCGCAGATGATCAACGGGGATCGCACGGTGGGGGCGCTCGGGGTGTGGGTGCATGTCTCGGCCCCGCTCGGCCACGTGGGCCACGCCATCAAGTGGACGCTGGAGATCCGGGTCGCCCGCCCGGTACGGATCTATCCGGGGATGACCTTCGGGAAGATCGTCTTCCTGAAGACCCTTGGCGCGATGGCCACTTACCAGAGCATGGGCCGGAAATACACCCGTAGCAGCGGCATCGACACGTCGCGCCTGTACGAGGAGCTCGCGTGAACATCCTGACCGGAATCGACCTGACACCGGACAGCCCCGGCGGCAGTGTGGAGCTGCTGCGCGACCTCTACGGCGGGCCCGAACCGCTGCTGCCCCGACGTCTTCATGCTCGCCCCGGAGGGCGGGCCGGCTCCGGACGGCGGACCGGAAGCCGGGGCGAACCCGGCGCTGCTGCCGGTGACCGGGAAGACCGTGTCGGGCGCCGACTTCTGGTCCTACGTCGACCGACTGGGCGCCGCCGTCGCGGACCGGTTCGGCAGCCAGGACTACGACGTGCTGCACCAGCACCACCTGACCTTCGGCGCGACGGCCGCGCTGCAGCGGGTCTTCCCGGACCGGCCGAAGATCGCACTGGTGCACGGCACCGACCTGCTGTACGCGGCGGACCACCCGACCCAGGCCGAGGTGCTCCGGGAGACGGTGGCGGCGGCCGCCGCGATCGTCGTGCCCACCATGGCCATGGCGGACCGGCTGCGGCAGCTGACGCCGGTCGCGCCGGAGCGGATCGTCCAGGTGCCCTGGGGCGTCCCCGACCGGCTGCTGGCCCGGCCGCCCGTCCGGTCCGAGCGGAGCCCGGGCGTCCTGCGGGTGTGCTACGCGGGCCGGCTCACGGCCGAGAAGGCCACGGCCGAGGTGATGCGGCGGTGGCCGGGCCTGGAGGGGATCGAACTCGCGGTGGCAGCACCGCAGTCGGAGTTCGCGGCACTGGCCGCCCGGGCCGACCTGTCCCGGGTGCGCTATCTCGGCTGGCTGTCGCGTGAGGAGCTGTGGCGCGAGTTCGGCCGACACGACCTGCTGATGGTCCCGTCGCTCAAGCTGGAGGCCTTCGGGCTGGTGACCATCGAGGCCCAGGCGGTCGGCCTGCCGGTGGCGTACCAACCCGTGCCCGGCCTGGCCGAGGTGCTGGGCGACTCCGCGCTCGCGGTCGACTTCGGGGACCTCGAAGCGCTCGCGCTGCGCCTCAAGGAGTTCCGCGCCGGACCGGGCCTGCTGGACGAGTTGGCCGCCGCCGGGCTGGCCAACAGCAGGCGCTTCCCGCTGTCGCGGACCGCCCGTGAGCTCGGCGAGCTCTCGCACGCCGTGGCCCGCTAGCCCGCCCGACAGCCCGTACCCCGCTGGAGACGACCATGGATGACCACTCGACGGACGATCACGCGACGCGCGGGGACTGCGTGTTCTGCGCCATCGTGCACGGACGCCACCCGGCCCCGATCCTCTACGAGGACGACCTCACGGTGGCGTTCCTCGACATCACCGCAGTCATGGACGGCCACACACTGGTGATCCCGAAACGCCACGCCGCCGACCTCTGGCAGATCACGCCGGAGGACGCCGCCGCGGTGATGAGCACCGTCCACCTGATGGCTCGGCGCATCCAGGACGTGCTGGCGCCAGACGGTCTGACGCTCTTTCAGGCGAACCGGGAGGCAGGGTGGCAGGACGTGTTCCATCTGCACGTCCACCTGGTGCCCCGGACGGCCGGTGATCACCTGCACCGGCCGTGGAAGGCCGACCCGGTGCCGCTGGAGCAGTTGGCGGCGACCCGCGCCCGGCTGTCGCTGCTGCCCGCCGACCCGGCGAAGCTCGCCGACCCGGCCGATCCGAGGACGACAGTGGAGAGCTGTGTTGCGTAGTACCGACCTTTCGATCCTGCGAGAACGCTCCTTCCGGCTGCTGTTCTCGGCCCGGTCCGTCTCCCTGCTCGGCGACGCGATCGCGCCCGTCGCGCTGGCGTTCGCCGTCCTCGGGATGCCGGACGGCTCGGGCACGACGCTCGGCTTCGTGCTCGCCGTCCGGCTGGCCGCGCAGGTCGCGTTCCTGCTCTACGGCGGCGTGCTGGCGGACCGGCTGCCCCGGCACCGGGTGATGATCTGGGCCGAGCTGGCCGCCGGTGCGGTGCAGGGCGCGATCGGGTTCCTGGTGCTGACCGGGACGGCCTCCACGCTCAGTCTGGTCGCCCTGTCGGTGGTCGGCGGTGCCGCCAGTGCGCTGTTCACCCCGGCCTCCCGGACCATGACGGTCCAGCTGGTGCCGGCCGACAAGGTCCAGTCGGCGAACGCGCTGGTCCAATTGTCGATGAACGCCGGCAGCATCGGCGGAGCCGCCCTCGCCGGTGTGCTCGTCACGGTGCTCGGTCCGGGCTGGGCGCTGATGGTGGACGCGGTGACCTTCCTGGTCTCTGCCGCGCTGCTGACCGGCATCCGGCCGTCCCGGGCGGCCGACGCCCCGGCGCCCTCGACGGACCACATCTTCACCCAACTCAAGGACGGTTGGCGGGAGTTCACCGCCAGGACCTGGGTGTGGGCCACCGTCGCCCAGCTGGCGCTGGTGAACGTGTGCATCGGCGGCGGCTTCGTGGTGCTCGGGCCGGTCGAGGCCGCGAAGCACCTCGGTGGCGCGTCCGCCTGGGCCGCCGTCCTCACCGCCCAGGCGATCGGCTTCGTGGTGGGCAGCCTGCTGGCGATCCGGGTCCGGCCGAGACGGCCGGTGCAGGCCGCGGCCCTCTTCACGCTGGGCATCGTGCCGTCCCTGCTCTGCCTGGCCTGGACCGCACCGGTCGCGGTGACCGCCTGCGCGATGCTGGTCACCGGTGTGTGCATGAGCCTGAACGACGTCACCTTCCTGACGGCACTTCAGAAGCACCTGCCGGAGGAGTCGATGTCCCGGGTGATGTCGTACGACGCCTTCGGCTCCTTCGTCTTCATCCCGCTCGGTCTGGCCGTCGCCACACCGATCGCGGACAGCGTCGGCATCGGCCCCGCGCTGGCCGGTGCGGCGGCACTGATCGTCCTGGCGGCGCTCACCATGGTGGCCCTGCCCAGCGTGCGGGCCATGCGGGACGACCCCGAACCACTCGCCGGGCCGGCGCTGCAACCGGCCGAAAGCTAAGGCCCTCCGCCCCCCCAATGGCCGGAGGGCCTAAGGCCCGGTCGGCGGCCATTCCCACAACGAAGGAGACGTCATGTCAGAGGACCAGCCCTCGGCCCTGCTCGTCGGTACGGACGTGTACGCGATGCGCGCCTGCCTCAGGACCGGCATCAAGCCGTATGTCGTGCACGGCCCGCACTTGAACGACTGGGGCAGCATGGAGCTTCCCGAGGGCGCGGTGGGGATCTTCGCGGAGGATCCGACCAGCATCGAGAGCATCCTGTTCAGCCTGCGCCGGGCGGGCGCCACCGAGCGCGAGTTCCTCTTCGTCCAGACCTCGGACGAGGAGGCCCTGGTCACCGTCGCGGCGCTGGCGAAGGTGCTCGACCTCCCGACGCCGGTGGAGGCGGACATCGCCCTGCACTTCCGGGACAAGTGGCTGCAGAAGCAGATCGTCTCGGCGGCGGGGGTGGACGTCGCGGCCTCGCAGGTCATCGAGGACATCCAGCACCTGGACCCGGCCGGCCTCGCGGACTTCGGCCGGGCGGTGCTCAAGCCGCTCGCCGGTGCCGGTACCAGGAACACGTCGGTGGTCGGCAGCCGCGAGGAACTGGTCGCGACCTGCCAGGAGTACCGTCGGCGCGGCGTGCCGCAACGGACGTTCGTGCTCGAGGAGTTCATCACGGGTGACGAGTGGATGGTCGACGGCGTCGTCTTCGACGGGGAGCTGCAGTTCCTCAGCGTGGGCAGCTACGTCGAGCCCTGCCTGACCGCCGTCGACTCCAACCGGGTGCTGCAGCTGGAGCGGTTCGACCCGACCGCCGACGCGGGCGTCTACGACCTCGCGCGACCGGTGGTCGCGGCGGCGCTGCGGGCACTCGGGCTGCGGCGCGGGGTGTTCCACATGGAGCTCTTCCACCAACAGGACACCGGCAGGCTGGTGTTCGGCGAGTGCGCCGCCCGGACGGGTGGCGGCCTGATCCACGAGTCGGTGGAGTACAAGTTCGGCGTGGACCTCGGCGCGGCCGCCATCCGGTGCGCGGCGGGTGTCGACCCGCAGGTCGAGCCGAAGGTCAGGCCCGACAGCGTCAGCACGATCTTCCTGGCCGGCCGGCCGGGCACCCTGATCGGCCGCCCGTCGCCGGCCGAGATCCGCGCATTGCCCGGCGTGGAGCACGTCCGGCTGGACCTCCCGTACGGGTTCCGGATGGCGGATTCGGTGGCGGACACCACCGAAGGGGTCGGGCAGGTGATGCTGAGCGGGCGCACCCGGGAGGAGGTACGTGAGCGGCGGGAGTTCCTGACCCAGTGGTTCGACGAGCGGCTGACGGTGGTGCCGACCCACGCCGACTACCCGGAGCTCCGGCGCTGGCAGCAGGCCAACTGGCCGGACTCCGTCTCGCCGTTCGGCACCTACCCGCGCGACTGACCCGGCGTCGTAGCGGCACCGCAGGGCTCCTGTCCGGGGCCCGGCGGTGCCGCTCGGCCCGCTGATCTGATGGGAGCTCAGATGAACCTCGACGTACTGTCGTTCAACATTCGTCACGGCCTGGGTACCGACGGGGTGCTCGACCTCGACCGGACCGCCCGGGTGATCCGGTCGAGCGGCGCCGACGTGATCGGTCTCCAGGAGGTGGACCGGCACTTCGGGGAGCGCAGCGACTGGGGTGACCAGGCCACCGCGCTGGCCGAACTGCTGGGCTACCACCTTGCCTTCGGCGCCAACATCGACCTCGATCCGCCGGCTCCGGGCCGGCCGCGGATCCAGTACGGCACCGCGGTGCTGTCCCGCCACCCGATCGTCCGGTGGGACAACACGCACCTGTTCCGCTCGCCGGACGAGGAGCAGCGTGGCCTGCTGCACGCGGAGATCGACGTCTACGGGGTCGCCGTGCACGTGTACACCGCGCATCTCGAACTGTTCTCGGAGACCGATCGCGTCCAACAGGCCGAGCAGGTGGTGGAGTTGATCGGTGCCACCGGCCCGGCGGTGCTGCTCGGCGACTTCAACGCCACCCCTCGGACGGCGGAGATCGCGACCGTCCGGGCGAGCTTCACCGACGCGTGGACGGCGTTCGGTAGTGCACGTGCGGGATCACCAGGATGTGGGTCGGCGCCTGCGGGTGGATGTCCCGGAAGGCCAGCGTCCGCTCGCTCTTCCAGCGCAGCGCCCGGCACCTGCCGGTGCTCGCCCGGCTGGTGGTCGGGCCGGAGGACAGCGCGAGGTAGCGGATGATCATCTTCCGTAAGTTCTCGGCTGGGCACGGAAGTTACTGCTGCGTAGATGTTTTGGGGATGATCCACCGGATGCAAGGATTCGGATGATCACGTACCGAGTGCCGAGGAGTGCCACCCCATGCCCAGCGCGAGAGTCCTGATATCCGGTGCCGGAATCGCCGGCACGACGGTGGCGTACTGGCTGCACCGGCACGGCTTCGAGCCGACCGTGGTGGAGCGGGCGGCGGAGATCAGGAACGGTGGCTACAAGGTCGACATCCGCGGCGCCGCCCTGGACGTGGTCACCCGGATGGGGCTGCGGGAGACCATCGGCGCACACCGTACCGACGTGCGCACCGGCTCGATCGTCGATGCGGCCGGAAAGCGGGTGGCCGCGATGGACGGGGACACCTTCGGCGGCCGCCAGGCGCAGGACGCCGAACTGCTGCGCGGCGACCTCAACCGCATCCTGCACGAGTCGACGAAGGGCGAGGTGGAGTACCTCTTCGACGACTCCATCGCGGCCCTCGACGAGAGCGCCGACCACGTCACCGTCACCTTCGCGAGCGGACTGGTCCGGGAGTACGACCTGGTCATCGGTGCGGACGGTCTGCACTCCGTGACCCGCGCGCTGGCCTTCGACCGGGACGAATCCCGGTTCATCCACGATCTCGGGTACTACATCGCCATCTTCGGCGTCCCGAACCACCTCGGCCTCGACCGCGAGGAACTCACCTACGTCGGCCCCGGCCGCACCGCCCTGACCTACAGCACGGCCCAGGAGACCGGCGCCAAGGCGATGTTCCTGTTCGCCTCCGAGCCGCTGGAGTACGACCGCCGCGACCGGGCCCGGCAGCAGGAACTGCTGGCAGCCGCGTACGCGGGCGAGGGCTGGGAGGTGCCCCGGCTGCTCGAAAGCATGGGCAGCGCACCGGATTTCTACTTCGACTCGCTCAGCCAGGTCCGGATGGACCGTTGGTCGACCGGCCGGGTGGTGCTGCTCGGGGACGCCGCCTACTGCGCCTCGCCCGCCTCCGGCCAGGGCACCAGCCTGGCGCTGACCGGCGGGTACGTGCTGGCGGGTGAACTCGCGGCGGCCGGCGGGGACTTCGCCGCCGGGCTGGCCGGGTACGAGCGGGAGCTGCGCCCCTTCGTGGCGGTGAACCAGAAGCTCGGCCCCGCCAACGTCAAGCGGATGGTGCTGCGCAGCGCGGGCCAGGTGCGGATGTCGATGGCGATGCTGAGGCTGCTCAACCGCCTGCCCGGCAAGAACCGGCTGATGGCCAAGGCGGTGGAGCCGATCCACAAGGCCGCCACCGCCATCGTGCTCAAGGACTACTGAGGCTCAGCCCGAGTGGGCGTGGGAGGGCTCGGGGTGAGGAGCCCACAGGGGAGTGCCGAGCTGGCCCTCCATCTCGTCCAGGGCCTGCCGGACCGTGGTGATGCGCAGCCGCAGCTCGTCGGCGGGGTCCGTGACCTCGACCGCCGGACGGGCGGCTTCGGCCGCCTCGGCCGCCTCCATCGCGCGGGCCTCGTCCAGGGCGTTCAGCACCACCCCGATCAGCACGTTCACCAGGACGAAGGAGCCGAACAGCACGTAGGAGGCGTAGAACACGATGCTGAACGGTGAGATCTCGAGCCCGGCCCGGACCGAGTCTCCCAGCCCGTCCAGCGTCATCAGCAGAAACAGCGTCAGCGCGGCCCGGCCGAGCGAGCCGTAGTGCTCCGGGTCGTACGGGGCGAAGCAGATCCAGCCGACCATCGAGTACACGTAGAGCACCAGCGCCCCGACCACCAGGAAGCTCGCCGTCCCGGGCAGGCTGCGGCCGACCGCGACCAGCAGCACGCGCAGCTGCGGCATGAAGCGGGCCGTGCGCAGCACCCGGGCCAGCCGGAGCAGCCGGAGCAGGGTGGTGTTCTCGCGCAGGAACGGGATGAACGCGGACGAGACCACCAACAGGTCGAAGATGTTCCAAGGGTCGCGGAAGAAGGCCCCCGGCCGGTCCAGGTGTGCGCCCAGCCGCACCAGCATCTCCAGCGTGAAGACCACCAGGCAGGCGAACTCGGCCTCGTCGAGCGCCTGGCTGTACACGGTGGACAGCCCCGGGTAGGTCTCCACACCGAGCAGGACGGCGTTCAGCAGAATCACCGTGAGCACGGTGAACGCGAACACGGGTGCCTCGTTCACCGCACGGCAACGCACGGCCAGCCTGCCGACACCGGCCTGCACTGCGGTCAGCTCTGTCATTGCTCTCCCCTTGTACCGACCGCCGGGCGGGACGGTGATCGTTGTTCCGCTCGCCCAACGCCTGACTCCCCGTCCGGGCACGCAACCGCCCCAAACCTCACCCGAACGTGGACATTCGACCCATCGCGGGTAAGACCCTCCGGCAATTGGGGGGTGGGTGAAGGAGCGGCGGTGGGGTGCGTGGCTCGGCGGTGCCGAGGAGGGAGTAGATGCGGAGCATCGGCGACTGACGAGAAGCCGGCGAGGTCAGTCGCCGATGCTCCGCATCTACTCCCTCCTCGGCACCGCCGAGCCACGCACCCCACCGCCGCTCCTTCACCCACCCCCCCAATTGCCGGAGGGTCTAAGGTGCTCGCTTCGATGTTTCCGATCGCAGGTCGGGGGCGCGGGTGAGCGCGAAGGGTGTCGGGCATGAGGAGCGGGCAGCGGCTGGGGCGGCAGTTCGGGTGGCTCTGGGGTGCGTACGGGACCAGTGCGCTCGGCACCTGGCTCGCCTTCGGCGCGTTCCCGCTGATCGCCATCCAGGTGCTGCACTCGGGACCGGCCGAGGTCGCCGCGCTCGCCGCCGTCGGAGCCGCGGTGGGCGCAGTCGTGGCGGTGCCGCTCGGCCCGTGGGTGGAGTTCCGCCGCAAGCGGCCGGTGCTGATCACGCTGGACCTGGTGCGGTTCGCGGCACTGCTGACGATCCCCGTCGCGTTCGCGCTCGGCGTGCTGACCTTCCTTCAGCTCCTGGTGGTCTCGGTGGTCGTCGCGGCGGCCGACATCACCTTCCGCGCCGCCTCCGGCGCGTACCTGAAGATGCTGTTGCCGGCCGAGGACCTGCTCGTCGCCAACTCCCGGTTCGAGTCCACCTCCTGGACGACCACGATCATCGGTCCGCCGCTGGGCGGCGCCGCGATCGGCCTGCTCGGCCCGGTGGCGACGGTGGTGCTGGACGCGGTCAGCTACCTGCTCTCGGCCCTGGGCATCCGCGCGACGGGCGGGTCCGAGCCGCCGCCCGAGCGCCGCGAGGCCGCGCGGATGCGGGCCGGGGACCTGCTCGACGGTTGGCGGTACATCCTCGCGGACGCGACGCTGCGTCCGCTGTTCTTCAACACCGCCCTGTTCAACGGCCTGGTGATGGCCGCCACGCCGCTGCTGGCCGTCCTGATGCTCGGCAACCTCGGCTTCGCACCGTGGCAGTACGGCCTCGCCTTCGCCGCGCCCTCGATCGGCGGACTGCTCGGTTCGCAGCTGGCCCGCCCCCTCGTCACCCGGTTCGGGCAGCACCGGGTCCTGGCCGGGGCCGGGACGTTGCGCGCGCTCTGGCCCGTCGGCCTGGCCTTCGTCGGGCCGGGCACCGGCGGGCTGCTGGTGGTGGTCGGCGTCGAGTTCGGGCTGATCTTCTGCTGCGGGGTCTTCAACCCCGTCTACGCCACCTACCGCCTGGAGCGCACCCCGGCCGACCGGGTCGCCCGCACGCTGTCGGCCTGGGCGGTGACGACCAAGGCCTCGACCGCGCTCCTGACGGCGGCCTGGGGCGTGCTCGGCACCCTGCTCGGCCCGCGTACGGCCATCGGCCTGGCCGGTGTGCTCCTGCTGGCGACGCCGCTGCTGCTGCTGCCGCGCCGCGCGGCAGCGTTCCGCCCCGAACCGGAGCCGGCGCCGAACCGCGCCTGACGGGCCGTCACGGTTGTGACAGGCCTGTTGCCGGGGATGTGGTCCGGGTCACTGCCGCCGTGATCCAGAACTGGTCGAATCGGTGGATGCGTAGTTCCTTCTCTGCACTCCCCGTCGTCCTGGCCGGTGCCCTGCTGCTCGCCGGGTGCGGCTCGCAGGCGGCCGGCCCGGGGAGCAGGGGTGGGGCGCTGTCGCCTGAACCGTTGCCCGGCGCGTCCTCCTGCGGAGTCGTGCCGTCCGGGGGCTCGGCCGGTCCGGAGAAGGACGGTGTGAAGATCACCGCCGTCCGTGGCGCCTGCGCCGAATTCGAGGTCACCAACCGGGAGGCCGGGCCGCTCTCCTACTCGATCTCGCTGACGTTCATGGCGGCTTCCGGAGGAGCCTCGGTGACCGCGGAGGAGGCCGTTCTGTCGGTCGGTTCAGGGCAGACCGTGAAGCGCACGGTGGTCGGGCCGTTGGCGTTGGGCAGCGTCCCGGCAGGCGTGCGGATCGTCAAGGTGCGGAGCGTTCCGAGCGCCGAGGCGTCGGCCGAGACCGGGCCCTGTCCGCCGTCGGGAGTGCGGGTCTATGCGGACCAGGGGAATGCCGCGATGGGACTGCGCGCGGTGGGTCTGCACCTGGAGAACTGCGGCACCGGCACCACCCGGCTCAACGGCTACCCGCAGCTCCAGATCCTGGACGAGGAGCACAAGGTGGTGGAGAGCGTGCAGGTGCTGCAGGGTGGCAGCGCCATCGCCACCGGCACGGGCGCCGACGGCCCGCCCGAGCCGCTGGCCCTGCAGCCCGGCGAGCGGGCCCAGGCCATTGTGGTGTGGCGCAACACGCTCGAAGCCGGGGTCGCCGACCCCGTGAACGCGCCGTACCTGCGGGTGCGGGCGCAGGCGGGCTCCGACCCGGTGATGGTGATCCCGGAGCTCGACCTGGGGACGACCGGGCGGCTCGGCGTCGGCGCCTGGCAGCGGGAGGACCGGAAGGGGTGAGAGCCCCGGCGCGGTCGCACCGGGGCCCTCACTCGTCTGTGGGTCGGGGCAACTAGCCCAGGGGGAGGTCGAGGTAGGAGGGGTCGGACGCCGGCGAGCTGATCGTCGTGGTGCTGCCGTCGACGGTGGCGTGCGAGTAGAGCTGGTCCATGCTGTTGATCACCAGGGCCAGGCGGTGGTCGGCGGGCACGTCGTAGGCGGCGGCCTGGAGGTCCCAGTCGACGGTGGTGTCCTGGTCCGGGGTGAGGTCGGTCAGGGTGTACGGCTCGTGCGCGATGATCCGGGCGGTGTCGTCCGGGCCGACGTCGAACAGGTAGGCGACCAGGGTGGTGGAGGCGGCGGTGCTGCGGACGGTCAGGCGCACCCGGGGAACGCCCCTGAGCCGTCGCGCGGTCTGCCCGTCCGAGCCGCCGGTCAGCGCCTCGGTGGCCCAGATCAGGAGGCTCGGCCGCTCGAACTTCGCGGTCTCGTAGACCTTCGGACTGCCGTTCCACTCGGCCTGGCCGGTGGTCAGGACCTCATCGACCGCGGTGGCCTCGGTCAGGCTCCCGGCAGTGAACTCCCGGGTCCAGGCGCTGTTCTGACCGAGCATCAGGGCGCCGTCCTGGTCACCCGGGGCGGCGTCGGCCAGGAACCAGCGCTCGACCTGGGTCGTCACCTCGTCCCAGCTCTGCCGCGACTCGCGTACGGCCGGCTCGGTGATCACGTTCTTCCCGGTGTCCGGGTCGGCCTCGGTCCGGTAGGTGAACATGACCTGGTTGTTGACCTCGGGCCAGTCGGGCACGTCGTTCGGGATGCCGCGCAGGTGGTGGTCCAGCCAGGCGAAGGCTTCGGCCACCGGGGTGTTCGGGCCGCTGAACGGAATGGTCAGCCCGGCGCCCTCCGGTGCCGCGTGGTCACCGATCCACAGGTTCAGCCGCTTGGGCACGGTCAACTCGTTGAAGGTGTCCAGGACCTGGTTGACCGGGAAGAGGGTCTCGTGCCAGGTGTTGGAGAAGAAGGTCGGAATGCCGAGCCGGTTGGTCTCGGGGACGAACCGCTCGGGGGCGCGCTTCTCGCCCCAGTCCCGTACGCGGTCAAGGTTCTGACCCAGGTCGAAGTCCCGCAGGATCTGCTGGGTCTCCTCGTCGAACTTGCGCTCCACCGGCCCGCCGGTGAAGTTGACCAGCGCGGCGACCGCCTTGAGGTGGCAGGTGTCGTTGTGCAGCAGGCTGGTGGCCAGGTTGCCCCAGGTGCTCAGCGCGACGACCGCCGAGACCCGCTCCTCGGGATCGCTCGCCGCGACCAGCTGGCTGATCCCGGACCCGTACGACTCGCCGAGGAACCCGATCGAGCTCGGCTGGAAGTACTGCTGCGCATAGGTGATGACCTCCCAGCCGTCGGCCCGGTCCAGGGGGCCGGCCACGTCGATGGTGCCGCCGGAGGTCCAGGGGCTGTCGAGGTAGCCGCCGCCGGGGAGCTTGGTGGTCAGGCCCATGCCGCGCGGGGTGTACGCCAGCACGTGGTAACCCCGGAGCGCGAGTTGGAGGTACGTGTACTCGAACAGCACCCAGCCGAACGGCGTCCATCCGGAGGGGACGATGACCACCGGGCGCGGTTCGGAGGTGTTCAGCTTGATGGTGTGCGCCGAGAGCTCGATACCGCCCGGAGCCGTGATCCGCGGGAAGCCGATGGTGGCCACCCGCCGCACGTCGGCGACCAACTGCTCGAGCTCGGGGGTGAGTACGCTCCGGGTGGCGGCGCCCTGCAAGGTGGCCACCAGCGCCTGGCCGACGTTGGCCGCGTCCGGGGCGACCGCTGTGCTCGACGCCCAGATACCGCCGTCCGCGATCTGTACGAGCTGTGCGGCGGTGACCGTACTGGTCGAATCGTCCTGGGGTGCGTTCATGGTCTGTTCCTCTCCTGCCGTTCGGACGTGCCGGAGCACGGCGTCACATGCGTCAGGAGCCGGAGGCGTGTGGTGGGCCTCCGGCGTAACACGATCATGGGGTAGGTGAAATGGCCTACCAAGGGCCGCAGTTGGAACACACGGTCGCGGCTTGGTGGCTCTCCGTGACCATAGCACGATACTTCGTGTGCGGTTCGGAGCTTCTGACACCTGGCTTGACTTCGACGTCGGTGCGAGCCAATTCGCGACGCGGACCGGCTACTTGACCTTGGTGCAGCCGGTCTCGTCCGCCTGGTGCACGGCAACCTCGGTGGGCAGGGCGGTGGGCACCGGTGCGGTCGGGGTGCCGGTGGCGGGCCGGTAGTCGGTGCCGAGGGTGACCACCACGCCGGTGCCGGTGCCGCCGGCCACGACGGCGGACTCGGACAGGCCGAGGGCCAGGGCGATGGCGAGGGCGGCGTTCTTCTGGTCGGCCCTCGGGTACTGGACGGTACTGGTGGTCACGTTCTTCGGCGCTCCGGTCCCGGGCTCGGCCTTGTACTTGAGCTTGGCCAGGGTCTCGGCCGTGCTGGTGGCCAGGCCTTTCTGGGCGGTGCTGTTGAGGACGGTGACGCTGACCGTGGCCGGATTCACCGGTGGTGCGGCCGGGGCGGGGGCAGCGGTCGGAGCGCTCGGCTGTCCGCCGCTGTGGTCCTCGCCGCCGTCGAGGGGCTTGTCCAGCCGGATCAGCGTGAAGAGATCTCTCGACTGGGGATCGACCAGCTTGTTCTTCTCGCGGAGCGTCGGGTCCCGGTCGTCGTGGGTGAACGCGGTGGGTGGTTGGACGAACTCGACCTCGGACGGCTTGATGTTCTTGAGGTCGTCGGCCAGCGAGACCAGCTTGGTGGTGCCGGCGATGTTCTCGGAGACCGTGAGCGACTTGGTGGCGGCCTCGATCACCGAGAACGCCTTGGTCGGGTCGAGCAGGGTGCCCTTGTCCGTGAGCTTGCGCAGCAGGGAGGAGAGGTAGGCGCGTTGCATCGAGAACCGGCCGATTGCGGTGCCGTCCAGGACCTCGTAGCGGGTGCGGACGAACTGAAGGCCCTGTTCACCTGTCAGCTTGACCGGGCCGGCCGGAATGTCGAGGTGCGAGTTCTTGTCCGAGACCGGGGTGCACAGGTTGACCTCGACACCGTCGACGGCGTCGGTGAGGTCCTTCACGCCCTGGAAGTTCACCACCGCCCAGGCGTCGATCTTCAGGCCGGTCAGATTTTGGACGGTGTCCTGGACGCAGCCGGGCCCGCCCCGGCCCATCGCCTCGTTGAGCGGCCGGTGGTTCACCGCCTGGGAGACCTTGCCGTCCTTGGAGGTGCACTTCGGTATGTCGATCAGGGAGTCCCGGGGCAGGTCGAGGGCGACCGCCGCGCGCTTGTCGGGGTAGACGTGCAGCACGATGTTGACGTCGTTGTTGCCGAGACCGGTGTTCTGCCGGTCGCCGTAGCCGCCGCCGAGGCCCTTCCGGCTGTCGGTGCCGATGATCAGGATGTTCATCGCCACCCGGCCCTTGGCATCGGCCTGGCCGGGCGGTGGCGGGGCGTTGCCGGCGCCGAGCCGGTCCGACTGGATGTTGGAGTCCAGGTGCCGCAGGTAGAGGAAGGCGCCTCCGCAGCCCGCGACCACCAGTGAGCCGGCGGTCAGCAGGACCGGCACGACCCAGCGGGGGCGGGTCTTCTGCTGACGCCGGCCGTGCTTCCCGGCTGCCTGTCGGGCGGCCGCCCGTCCGCCGGGATTCGGCTCGTGGTTGGTCATGGCGCGTCCCCCGGTCCTCATGGTCGGCCCCCCGTCGGGCACTTGTACGAACCTATCGGAGATCACGGGCCGGGCTGGAATCTGTTACAGAATCAGAACGCTTCGGTGAACGGATGTTTGAGCGGCCGTCGGCTGCCTAGGCCGACGGCCGGTCGGGTCAGACGTTGCCCGGCAGCTTGGGCGGCGCGATCTCGCCGAGGCAGAGGATGACGGTGCTGCTGGTCCGCTTCTCTGTGTAGGTGGCGACGAGTCCGGGCTCGGTGTCGCACTGCTTCTCGTTGCTGCCGTGGATCACCTTGAGGACCTTCAGGTCGGCGTCGCCGGCCGAGCAGTCGACGATCGTCACGTCGGGGTCGTCGTCGGGGCCCGCGCTGTGGACGCAGTCGCCGGCCTTCGCGGCCTTCGGGTCGTCCTTGTAGAAGTAGGCGGCGGCGGTCAGCGCGAGTGCCGCTCCGACGATGATCACGAGTGCCGCCCGGAGGCCGGGGCCGAACCAGCGCCTGCGCGGTGCCGCGCTCTCGGCGGCCTCGGCGAACGGTTCGGCTTCGGTGGTGTCGGGGAGCTCGGGGGCGGGGCTGGCCACAGTCGTCCTCAGGGTCGGATTCGGCAGGGTGCGCCGCCAGAGACTAGGGCATCCAGTGCCCACCAATCGAGCGCCAGGGCGAATTGCTCACACGGATCTACCAGAACGAACATGCCTGTGTTAGAAATGCGTCATGGCTACTGCGAACCGCCTCGATGTCACCCTGCGCCTGGTCCAGGGCGCCGAGCAGATGGGTGTCGGCGAACTGGCCCGGCGGCTCGGCGTGTCCGAGATGACGGTGCGACGGGATCTGGACGAGCTGGAGCGCCAGGGGATGGTCGAGCGGGTGCGTGGCGGCGCCCGGGCCACCGGGACGCGGGAGAGACGGATCGGGTTTGCGGCGCGGGAGCCGTGGCAGGCCGCCACCAAGAACCGACTGGGCGCCGCAGTGGCCGAGTTGGTGGAGCCTGGCCAGACGGTGCTGCTCGACGCCGGAACCACCACCGTGCACGTCGCGGCGCATTTGATCGCGCGGGCACCGCTGACCGTGGCGGTGCTCAGTCTGCAGGCGGCCGTCCGGCTGGCGGATCAGCCGGGGATCCGGCTGCTCGTGCTGGGAGGCGAGGCGCGGGCGAACGAGCAGTCGTTGGTCGGGCCGCTCGCGCTGCGGGCGGTGGACGCGCTGGTCTTCGACTGCTTCGTGATGTCGATCGGCGGGGTGCACGCCGAGCACGGGTGGTCGGAGTTCTCGCTCGAC
>NZ_LMCT01000030.1:87786-106944 GCF_001424875.1 Kitasatospora sp. Root107
CCCCGGGCTGCCAGGACCGTCGCGGTCGCCGACGCCACCAAGCTCGGGGTGCAGGCGTTCAGCCGGGTCGCCCCGCTGTCCGCCGTGGACGTCTTCGTCACCGACGCCACCGGAGCCGATCCGGACACCCACCCCAGCGGTCCGCAGACCCTCGCCGCGCTGCGCGACGCCGGGGTCGACACCCGGCTGATCTGACTCGTCATCACCTGGGCCTGCCTGACAGCACGCACTACGACCACCGACGAAAGGCCCCCTGATGTCCGAGACCCCCCACCTGCTGATGATCCTGGTCGCCGGGCCGTACCGGTCGGGTACCGGAGACGACCCGGCCAAGCTGGCCGCGAACGTCGAGGCGATGAACCGGGCCGCCCTCACTCTCTTCCGGGCCGGGCACCTGCCCGTCACCGGCGAGGCGCTGGCGCTGCCGCTGATCGAGACGGCCGGCTCCGCGACGGTCGGCGATCCGGCCTTCGACGAGATCTTCCACCCGGTCGCCGAACGCCTGCTGGCCCGTTGCGACGCGGTCTGGCGGATCGGCGGCCCGTCCCAGGGCGCCGACCTGATGACCGCTCAGGCCGCCGACCAGGGCAAGCAGGTCTTCCACCGGTTCGACGAGATCCCGGCCGCCCGGTGACGGCCGGCCTCGACACACCCGACCGGCGCGGCCGCACCCACCTCGACCGGGTCGGCCACGACCTCACCGGCAACCCCCGGGTGCGGGTACGCGACGTCACCCTGCTCTCCTGCCACTGGTACGTGCTGCGCACCACCACCTTCGACTACCGGCACCGCGACGGGCGCTGGAGCACCGAGCAGCGCGAGACGTACGACCGGGGCAACGGCGCCACCGTCCTGCTCTACGACACCGAACGAGGAACCGTGCTGCTCACCCGGCAGTTCCGCTACCCCGCCTACGTCAACGGGCACCCGGACGGCATGCTGCTCGAGACGGCCGCCGGGCTGCTGGACCAGGACGACCCCGAGACCGCGATC
Source organism: Kitasatospora sp. Root107 (assembly GCF_001424875.1). GTDB lineage: Bacteria > Actinomycetota > Actinomycetes > Streptomycetales > Streptomycetaceae > Kitasatospora. Next base: position 88,780 of record NZ_LMCT01000030.1, read on the forward strand.
CGCCGCGAGGCCGCCGAGGAGACCGGGCACACCATCGGTGCGCTGCAGCACGTCTTCGACGTCTATATGAGCCCCGGTTCGGTGACCGAACGCCTGCACTTCTACGCGGCCCCGTACAGCCCGGGCACCCGGACCGGGGCCGGTGGCGGGGTGGCCGAGGAGGGAGAGGACATCGAGGTGCTCGAACTGCCCTTCACCGAGGCTCTCGACCTGGTCCGTACCGGTGCGATCGCCGATGCCAAGACCGTCATGCTGCTCCAGTGGGCGGCGCTGGACGGCCCGTTTCAGCGGATATTCCGATGAGACACCTGTGCTACCAGTGTGACGGCCGACACGTCGGCGAATTCGCGGACGGCAATGTTCCCGGAGGGTGCTGGGCTCTGTTAGAGTTACGTCAGTTGCAGTTTTGGTTCCCATGACTTTTGTGTGCGCCTGCTGGTTTGAACGCAGGCGCATTTTTGTTTCCCGGCTCCGGCTGGATGGGTAATCCTCGCGGCGACGCGGCACCGCACAGTGCGGTGCTGGTCAGCCTCTTGAAGGAGATTTTTTTATGGCTAATGGCACTGTGAAGTGGTTCAACGCGGAAAAGGGCTTCGGCTTCATTGAGCAGGAGGGTGGCGGCCCGGACGTGTTCGCCCACTACTCGAACATCAACGCCAACGGCTTCCGTGAGCTGCTCGAGGGCCAGAAGGTCGAGTTCGACGTCACGCAGGGTCAGAAGGGCCCGCAGGCCGAGAACATTCGTCCGCTCTAGTTTTAACTGCGCAGGCACCTGCCACGCAGGAGAGGCCCGCACCGCGCATCATGCACGGTGCGGGCCTCTCGGCATTTCCGCCGGAATCGGATGTTCGCGGTTCGAGGTTTCGGCCGAGGGGCTCGATGAGGCCCCTCGCAGGTGACGTGCAGCACGGTTTTCTCCGTCCACGCCCCGCGTTCTTCACCGCCGTGTCCGGCCCGTTCGTGTGCTCTCCGCGCTGCCTTGTGCCGCGGAGGCCGCCTCGTGACGCGCCGCTCCGAGGAAGGTCTTCCGCATGAACCGTTCCACCCGTTCTTCGTACCAGAATGCCAACTCCCGCTCCGCCCAAGGCTCCCGCTCCGGCGGTTCGAGCCGTGGCTCCAGCTTCGGTTCCGGCTTCGGTTCCAGCTCCGGCGGTTCGGGCGCCGGCTTCCGCAGCGAGCGCCCGCAGCGCTCGTCCGGCTCGTCGAACCGTCAGCGCTCCGCCCCCCAGGGCGAGTTCGCGCTGCCCGTGACCACCACGCCGGCGCTTCCTGCGGTCGAGTCCTTCGGCGAGCTGGACATGCCGCAGGCGCTGCTGACCACGCTGACCCGCCAGGGCGTCACCGCCCCGTTCCCGATCCAGGCGGCCACCCTGCCGAACACCCTGGTCGGCCGGGACGTACTGGGCCGCGGTCGTACCGGCTCCGGCAAGACCCTGGCGTTCGGCCTCGCGCTGATCGCCCGCACCGCCGGCCGGCGGGCCGAACCGCGTCGCCCGCTGGCCCTGGTGCTGGTGCCGACCCGCGAGCTCGCGCAGCAGGTCACCGAGGCGCTCACCCCGTACGCCCAGGCCGTGCGCCTGCGGATGGTGACGGTGGTCGGCGGCATGTCGATCGGCCGTCAGGCGATGGCGGTGCACCGTGGCGCCGAGATCGTCGTGGCCACCCCGGGCCGGCTCAAGGACCTGATCCAGCGCGGTGACTGCCTGCTCGACGACGTCACCGTGACCGTCCTGGACGAGGCCGACCAGATGGCCGACATGGGCTTCATGCCGCAGGTCACCGAACTGCTGACGCAGGTCGCCGAGGGCGGCCAGACGATGCTGTTCTCCGCCACGCTGGACCGCAACGTCGACAAGCTGGTCCGTCGCTTCCTCAGCGACCCGGTGGTCCACTCGGTCGACCCGACGGCCGCCACGGTCAGCACGATGGAGCACCACCTGCTGCACGTGCAGGGCCACGACAAGAACGCCGTGGTCGCCCGGATCGCCTCCCGCGACGGCGGGGTCATCATGTTCACCGACACCAAGCACGGCGCGGACCGCCTGGTGCTGGACCTGCTGTCGGTCGGTGTCAGGGCTGCCGCGCTGCACGGCGGCAAGTCCCAGCCGCAGCGCACCCGCACCCTGGAGCAGTTCCGCTCGGGCGAGGTGACCGCGCTGATCGCCACCAACGTGGCCGCGCGTGGCATCCACGTCGACGGCCTGGACCTGGTGGTCAACATCGACCCGCCGAGCGACCACAAGGACTACCTGCACCGTGGCGGCCGGACCGCCCGCGCGGGGGAGTCCGGCACCGTGGTCACGCTCGTCCTGCCCAACCAGCGCCGTGAGATGGCCCGGATGATGACCGCCGCCGCGCTCGTCCCGGGCTCCGTCAAGGTGCACTCCTCGGACGAGGAGCTCGCCCGGATCACCGGCGCCCGGGTGCCCACCGGCGTGCCCGCCGTGGTGCCCGACCCGGTGCGGGAGCGGCCGCGCCGCAGCCCCTCGGCCGGCGGCGGCCGTGGCCGGTCCCGCGACCGCCGTGGTGGCGGCACCGGCACGGGTGGCCGCAGCGGTTCCGCCGCTGGTTCGGCCGGTCGCAGCGGCTCCTCCGGCGGCCGTTCGCCCCGTTCGGGCTCGCGGGTCGGTCTCGCCGCGTAGTCAGGAACGCCGCCGGGACGCCGCCGGAACGCCCAACGCACAACGCCCTCTCCAGAGTCGGCCCGACCTTCCGCCCTGTGCGGTGGGGAGGTCGGGCCGGCCCCAGCAGCGATGAGCTGCCGGATCGTCACCACCAGAGGGAACCGAATGAAGCAGCTCAGCCTCGGCGTACTGGCGAAGTCCCGCAAGGAGAACGAGTTCCGGCGGCCCATCCACCCCGCTCACTTCGAGCGGATCGACCCCGAGCTGCGCAGCGGCATCTTCCTGGAACACGGCTACGGCGACCGTTTCGGCGTCACGGACGAGTCGTTGAAGGCACTGGTCGGAGGCTTCCGGTCGCGCGAGGAGCTGATCGCCGAGTGCGATGTCATCCTGCTCGCGAAGCCGCTGGCGGAGGATCTCGCCGACCTGCGCGAGGGTCAGGTGCTCTGGGGCTGGCCGCACTGCGTGCAGGACCGGGAGCTGACCCAGCTGGCCATCGACCGGAAGCTGACGGTGATCGCCTTCGAGGCGATGAACCACTGGACCAACGACGGCTCGTTCAACCTGCACGTCTTCCACAAGAACAACGAACTGGCCGGCTACTCCTCGGTCCTGCACGCGCTGCAGATCCACGGCTCGACCGGTGACTACGGCCGCCGGCTGCGGGCGGCCGTGATCGGCTTCGGCGCGACCGCCCGGGGCGCGGTCACCGCGCTGGCCGCGCTCGGCGTGCACGACGTCGACGTCCTCACCCAACGGGGCGTCACCGCCGTCAGCTCGCCCATCCACTCGGCGCGGATCGTCCAGTTCGACCGGGAGGACGCCGCACCGCGTCCGATCCACGCCATCACCGAGGACGGGCGGGTCCCGTTCGCGGACTTCCTGGCCGAGCACGACATCATCGTCAACTGCGTGCTCCAGGACACCGCGGCACCGCTGGTCTTCCTCGCCGACGAGGACCTCGCGCTGCTCGCGCCGGGCACCCTGGTGGTCGACGTCTCCTGCGACGAGGGCATGGGCTTCAGCTGGGCGCGCCCCACCACCTTCACCGAGCCGACCTTCGTCATCGGCGACAACGTCCGCTACTACGGCGTCGACCACAGCCCGTCCTACCTGTGGAACTCGGCCACCTGGGAGAACAGCGAGGCGCTGCTGCCGTTCCTGGGAGCCGTCCTCACCGGCGCCGCGGCCTGGGACTCCAACGAGACGATCCGCCGCGCCACCGAGCTCCGCGACGGCGTCGTCCAGAACCCGGCGATCCTCGCGTTCCAGGACCGCGCCGCGGAGTACCCGCACCGCTGAGTGCCTACTTGCCGTAACGGCGGTCGCGTTCGGCGTAGGAGCGCAGGGCCCGCAGGAAGTCCACCCGGCGGAACGCGGGCCAGTACACGTCCACGAAGTGGAACTCGGAGTACGCGGACTGCCAGAGCAGGAAGCCGGACATCCGCTGCTCGCCGCTGGTGCGGATGACCAGGTCCGTGGCGTCGGCCCCGGCGGCCGAGTAGAGGTTCGCGCTGATGTCCTCGATGTCGATCCGGTCGGCGAACTCGGCCGGGTCGCCGCCCGCGTCGATGTGCTGGCGGAACGCGGTGCGGACCGCGTCCACGATCTCCCGGCGGCCGCCGTACCCGATCGCCACGTCCACCTGCAGGCCCGTCCGGCCGACGGTCGAGGCGGCGGCCTCCTTCAGGGCGGCGGCGTGTTCGCCGGGCAGTAGGTCGAGGGAGCCGATCACGTTGACGCGCCACGGCTTTCCGGGGGCGGCCAGGCCGGTGACGGTGTCCTCGATGATGCGCAGCAGCGGGACGAGTTCGTGCTCGGGCCGGCCGGACACGTTGTCGTCCGAGAGCATGAACAGGCTGACGTGGCCGATCTCGGCCTCCGCGCACCAGGTCAGGAACTCCTCGGCCCTGACCCCGCCGACCCGGTAGCCCTCGGCGACGTCCGTGTGGCCGTTCTGGCGGGCCCAGCGGCGGTTGCCGTCGAGCATGATCCCGACGTGCCGGGGCCGGGGCAGGCCGGCCAGGCCCTTCATGACGCGCTGCTCGTAGATCGGCATCGCGGCGTTGCGCATCCATGCGGGCAGAAGTGCCATCGCCCCTCCAGGAACAAATCCGGATCAGTTGGACGATGACCGTATCAGCCTGAGCGTCAATGCCCCTGTCAGGTCCGGCACTTGTCGGGTCGGTAACCGAGGGTGGCCGTTGCGGCGGCGGCCAGGACCAGGAGGGCGACCAGCCGGAGGCCGAGCGACATGGCCGGGACGAACTCGCCCGCCCCGGTGGGGTGCCCGCCGGAGTGGGCGGCCAGCACGGTGCCGACCGCCGCGACGCCGAGCGCAGCGCCGACCTCGCGGGCGGCGGTGTTCAGTCCGGCGCCCAATCCGGCCTGGCCGGGCGGGAGTTCGGAGACCACGCCGAAGGCGAGCGCGGGCGCGGAGAGCCCCATGCCGCAGGAGAGCACCAGCAGGTACCCGGCGTACAGCGGGTAGGGCGTGCCCGCGTCGGCGGTCGAGACGCAGAGCAGGCCGAGCCCGATCAGCAGCAGTCCGCCGCCGATCAGCGGGCGCGGGCCGTAGCGGGCCTGGATCCGGACGGCGACCTTGGGGGCCAGTGCCATGCCGACCGTGAGCGGCACGATGGCCAGTCCGGTCAGGGCGGCCGAGAAGCCCTTGACGTACTGCAGGTACTGGGAGTTGACGTAGAACAGCGCGAACAGGCCGAAGAAGCCGGCGGCCGAGCCGAGTGCGGCGGCCCGTAGCCGTCGGTTGCGGAACACCCGGGGGTCGACGAGCGGGTGGGCGGCCCGGAGTGCATGGCCGGTGAAGAGCGCGAGCAGCAGCGCCCCGGCTGCAAAGCCGGTCAGCACCCGGGTGGAGGCCCAGCCCTGGGAGGGGCCCTCGATGATGCCGAAGAGCAGGGCGGCCAGCCCGCCGATCAGCAGCAGCGAGCCGAGGCCGTCGGTGGCGGCGGGGTGCCGGGGCGAGTCGGGTACGGTGCGGGCGACGGTGGCGGCGAGCAGGGCGGCCAGTGGGAGCATCGACCAGAACAGCGCCTGCCAGGGCAGGAACTGGGCGATCAGCCCGCCGCCGACGTTGCCCGCGAGACCGCCGAGGCCGAGGGCGAGCGTCCAGGAGGCCAGCGCGCGGGCCCGGCCTTCGGGGCCGGCCAGCTGGACCAGGATCGACATGGTGGCGGGCATGATCAGCGCTGCTCCGGCGCCGGAGACGGCGCGTCCGGCGATCAGCAGGGCCGGGCCGGTGGCCAGGGCGCTGACCGCCGCGCCGAGTGCGAACAGGCCGAGCCCGGCCAGCAGTGCGCGCCGACGTCCGTTGCGGTCGCCGAGCGCCCCGGCGGGGATCAGCAGGCCGGCGAACACGATCACGTAGGCGTCGACCGCCCAGACCAGCTGGCTAGCAGTCAAGTCGAGGCCGGAGTTGGTGAGTTGCGGGATCATCAGGTTGATCGCGGCGACCATGCTCTGGGCGGTCAGCACGCAGGCGCAGACGGCGAGCACCACCAGGCGGCCGGGTGGGGTGGCGGCGGGCACCGGGACGGGCGTAAGGGTAGGCGTGGACAAGGCTCCCCCTGGAGCTGGCGTGGATGACGGGATGTCTGTCACCGTAGGGCGCCCGGCTCCTGTCTTCCAGTGCATGTTTCACAAGGGATGAATGCGTGTGGCGCAATCCGGTCTGGACCTCAACCTGCTGATCGCCCTCGACCTGCTGCTGGAGGAGGGCAGCGTCTCCGGAGCGGCCCGCCGGATGCACCTCTCGGAGCCCGCGATGAGCCGCACCCTGGGCCGGATCCGCAAGGCGCTCGGCGATCCGGTGCTGGTCCGGGCCGGACGCGCCATGGTGCCGACGCCGCACGCGCTGTCGCTGCGGGCGGAGGTGCGGGCGGTGGTGGAGCGGGCCCAGGCGCTGTTCACCCCCACCGGGCAGGTGGACCTCGGCACGCTCACCCGTACCTTCACCGTGCTCGCCCACGACGCGTTCGCCGCCTCGTACGGTGCACCGCTGCTGGCCAGGGCGGCAGCCGAGGCGCCGGGGGTGCGGCTGAGGTTCCTGGCCGAGAGCCACCTGGACGCGCCGACGCTGCGCGAGGGCGGCGCCGACCTGGAGGTCGGGGTGATCGACAGCACCGCGCCCGAGGTGCGGGTCGAGCAGCTCTTCGAGGACCGGATGCTCGGGGTGGTGCGGGCCGGTCACCCGTTGCTGACCGGCGGTCCGGTCACGCCGGAGCGGTTCGCCGCCGCCCCGCAGCTGAGTGTCTCCCGGCGCGGTCTGCTGCACGGTCCGATCGACACCGCGCTGGCCGAACTCGGCCTGGCCCGCCGGGTGTTGGGGAGTTCTCCGACCTTCCCCGCCGCGCTGTTCATGGTGCTCGACAGTGACCTGGTGGGCCTGGCCACCAGTCGCGCGCGCGGACTGACCGACGCGCTGGGTCTGACCATGTTCGAGATCCCGTTGGCGCTGCCCCCGCTGCCGTTCGGCCTCGCCTGGCACCCCCGGCACGACGCCGACCCCGCGCACGCCTGGTTGCGTGAGCGGATCCGGGAGTTGATGACCGGGCACTCCCGTTCCCGCCTCGGTGTCACCGGGTGAGGCGGGCCGCCCGTATCGTCAGGTGGTGGCGCTCCGGGAGACTGGCGGTGTGCCGGGCGGCGGCGCGGTACTGCTCGGCGGCGCCGGCCGCGTCCCCGGACAGCTCCAGTAGGTATCCGCGCACCACGGCGGGCCGGTGACCGCCGGTCAGCCGCCCGGCGGACTCCAGCGCGTCCAGCTCGGCCAGGCCGACGGCCGGGCCGTGCACCATGGCGGTGGCGACGACCCGGTTGAGCGCGACCACGGGGGTGGGGGCCAGCCGCTCCAACACCCCGTACAGCGCCAGGATCTGCGGCCAGTCGGTCTTCTCGGCGGTCGCGGCCTCGTCATGGACGGCGGCGATGGCCGCCTGCACCTGGTACGGGCCGACCGGGCCGCGGGGGAGTGCGGCGGTGATCAGCGCGACGCCCTCGGCGATCGCCTCGGCGTCCCACCGGCTGCGGTCCTGGTCGGCGAGTGGGATCAGTTCGCCCGCGCTGCTGGTGCGGGCCCGGCTGCGGGCGTGGTTGAGCAGCATCAGTGCGAGCAGGCCGGTGACCTCGCCATGCTCCGGCAGCAGGGTGTGCAGGGCGCGGGTCAACCGGATGGCCTCGCGGGAGAGTTCGACGCGCTGGAGGTCGGGACCTGCGCTGGTGGCGTAGCCCTCGTTGAAGATCAGGTAGAGCACGTGCAGCACCGAACCGAGCCGGTCCGGCCAGTCCTCGGGCTCCGGCAGCCGGAACGGGACCTTCGAGCTCCTGATCCGCTGTTTGGCCCGGCTGATCCGCTGTCCCATGGTCGCCTCGGGGACCAGGAAGGCGTCCGCGATCTGACCGGTGGTCAGGCCGCCGACCGAACGCAGCGTGAGGGCGATCGCGGAGGCGGGCGACAGGGCGGGGTGGCAGCAGAGGAACAGCAGGAGCAGGGTGTCGTCCCGGCCGCCGGCATCCTCGGCGTCGGCGGGCGGTACCGACCACTGGTCGGCGGGTACCTGCCCGGCGACCCGGTCCTCCCGGCGGCGCCGGGCCTGCTCACTTCGTACCTCCTCGGTCATCCGCCGCTGGGCGACCTGGATCAGCCAGCCGCGAGGGTTGGCGGGCAGGCCCTCGGCCGGCCACTGGAGGGCCGCTGCGAGCAGCGCCTCCTGGACGGCGTCCTCGGCCGCGGTGAAGTCGCCGAACCTGCGGGTGAGCACGCCGACGACCTGCGGCGCCAGTTCGCGCAGCAGGTCCTCGGCGGCCGGGTCGAGTCCGGTCAACGGTCTACATTTCCTCGGTCGGCACCGACATCACCTGGCGCACCTCGATCGGCATGTTCAGCGGCCGCCCGCCGGGGCCGGGCGCGGCCGACACCCGGGCGGCGATCTCGACCGCGCGCTCGGGGCTCTCGCAGTCGACGATCCACCAGCCCGCCACCCACTCCTTGGTCTCCGCGAACGGGCCCTCGGTGACCACCGGCGCACCGTTGGCCCCGGCGCGGACGATCTTCGCGGCGTCGGGCATCGCCAGCCCCTGGGCGTCGACGAACTCGCCGTCGGCAGCCAGCTTGCGGTTGGCCTCGCCCATGAAGCCGATGTGGGCCCGGACCTCCTCCGGCGTCCAGGTGTCGATCGTCGGGAAGTCGGCGGTCGCGGTGCTGAACTGCATCAACAGCATGTACTTCATGACCTGCTCCTCGGTGTCTGCGGCACCCTCGGCGGGTGCCTGCACTGAGAGGTAGAGGCACGCGCCGGGATTTCGACATCGGCGGCGATGATTTCGCAGAAAAGTTTTCTGCGGGTCTCACAGCGCCAGGACGGGCCGGGTGGAGAAGTCCTCGTAGGGGTCCGAGCCGTCCGAATCGTAAACGAACTCGGCCATGGAGGGGTTGCGGTTGGCGGTGGCCAGCGGCAGCCAGGCCAGCAGGGCGCCGTAGCCGCCGCAGACCGACTCGCCGCCGTCACCGCCGTGCACCGAGGTGACGTCGCTGGTGAGTTCGGTGCGGTAGGTGTCGTAGGCGATCCGCAGGCCGAACGCGTTCGCCTGATGGCGCGGCCCCGAGTCCTCGCCGTAGGGGGCGCGGTCGAGGGGGCAGTCGTTGCCCCAGCGGAAGAGAGTGTCCGCCCCGGCTCCGCAGGCGTGCTCCCACTCGTCGGCACTCGGCAGCCGCAGGCCGCGCGCCGCCAGCACAGCCGGCATGTCGCCGGGAGCCTCGGTCAGTTCCTCGTCCTGAACCGCCATCAGCAGCGTGGCCAGGGTGACGCTCCGGCGGGGGCTGAGCACCTCCCTGAGGTACGCCCGCAGGTCGGGACCGCAGCCGAAGCCGTGCTCCACGCTCTCGGTGTAGTCGGCGGCCTGCTCCGGGGTGGGCTGCCAGGCGTCCAGGTCGAACCCCAGGGTCAGCGCGCCGCCGGGTATCAGAGCGAACTCCTGTCCGTGCCGCTCGATCCTGACCCGGTGCAGCGGGCCGCCGAGGTGCTCGACGGTCTCGACGGCGGTGAGCTGCCCGCCGACCCGCTGGGCCGCTTCTTCGGCGACGGTACGTGCGGTCGGCAGGTCGAAGGACCGCCACTGGGCGAGGCTGAGATCGGCGAGAGACATGGGCGGCAGTGTTTCACGGGGGCTGATGGCGCTGGGCCGTGCGGGCGCCGTGATCAGCCCGCGTCCGGAGCACCGGCCCGTTCTGTCGGATCGGCTGCGACCTAAGACCGACCGGCAAATGGTGGGCGGATGAAGGAGCAGCACCGTCGGCGATGCCATGACGGCGTACCAGGTGTTCGCGCTCTCGTCCGCGACCGGGGCCCAGGCGGCCACCACCGGGAGTTCGCAGTGGTCGCCGGCCGCCAGCGGTGGCAGTGTCCAGGACAAGCCGTGGTGGTGGCCGAAGTCCACGCCCCACGTGCTGAACGAACGGTCGTACACCTCGTCGATCAGCGTCGCCCACCGCCGGGGTACCTCACCCGCGTCGGCCGCCCCGCAGATCGCCTCCTCGTCATGACCGCCGACGGTGAGCCTGGTCCGGTCGTCCTCCACTGTGATCGCGGCCAACGCCTGCCCTCCGTCCCACCCCGCTTCGGCATTCTCCGGCAGCCGCCCCGGCAACCCGGCCGAGAACCGCACCGGCCCGAGCGACGCAAGGGCGTCGATCCGCCAGACCGCGGCCTGACAGTCGGTCAGCGGCCCCCAGGTCTCGGGGTCGAGCTCGGCATCGTACGGGGTCAGCAGCAGCTCGACGCGGGCCGTGGGGCGGACCCAGCGGGCGACTGTGCGGCCGCCCGGCAGCTCGAAGAGCTCATCGGGCAGCGAGGGAAGGCCGGTGTCTCCGATGGCCGTGGCGAAGGTGAGCGGGCCGAACGGCGTGTCGATGGCCGGTCGTTCGGCGGGCCGCAGGCGGAGGCGCGGGACGGTGGGGAGCAGCACCGCCCCAGCGTACGGGGGCCTGTCACGCCTCAGGGGGGTTGAGCATGGTGGTGCTCGTGTCCAGCCACTCCTCGTAGAAGTCGAGGAAACCGGGGCCGACGAACCACTCGCCACGGGGGTTGGTGTCGATGTGCACGCCCCATGGCTGCCTCCAGCAGGCGCACCTGCTCGATGGTCAGCGGCCGGCTGCGATAGCCGTGTACGTTCGCGCCGAAGACCTCGTGATCGTCGCCCCGCTTGCCGTCCGCCCCGACGACCGAGGACTTGCCCGGCTGCGGTGGATCCAAGGTGCGCAGGACGTCGAGCCGGGTGATGACGTGTGTGAGCCGGTCGTCGATCGTCAGTGCTGCCGGTTCCATGCCCGTCCTCGATTCACGCCAGGCGCCACCTTCCGGGAGGCAGCGGCAGTTGACCAGATGCGGGTTCGGAGTTCTGCCGCGGAGAGGTGTCCGAGCTTCGCCACCACGCCTCCTTCGTCGACCGCCCCAGCCGCCACGCGGCCGCCGCAGCCCTCGCCCTCGCCGGCGGCCACAGCGGCGAGATCGGCCACAGTCAGGTCAAGGACCTCGACCTGGCCGGCCGACGGGTGTGGATACACGGCTCGACCAAGACCGACTCCCGCTGGTGCCCCCTCGACCACTGGGCCCTCGCGGCCCTCACCCAGCGAGCCGCATTCGTGACGGCCCGCCAACTCAGCTCCTCCACCGCCCCGTCCGCCCGCCTGGCCGTCTCCGACAAGCACGCCTCCGACGCCGCACTCCAGGCCCGCGTCTGCGTAGCCCTCACCGACCTGCTGCGCCGCATCGGCCTGGCCGGAGAGCCGGACGTGAAACCCTCCTCCGTCACCGCCTGGGCCGGCATCGAGGCCTTCGAGACCGGAGGACGGATCGAGGACGCCGCTCGCCGCCTCGGCCTGCGCTCCCTGGACCGGGCCGCCGCCGTCATCGGCCACACCTGGCACGAGGACCCCAATGAGCGGGACGGTGAAGGTGCCTGACGACGTGTTCGGCGACCCGTTCCCCGCGCCCGAGCGGCCCAAGCGCAAGCGGCAGCTCACCGACACCGACCAGAGAGGCGAGCAGCAGCGCATCGACGACTGCCTCCACTACCCCCTGCTCTACGAGATGGCCGAACTCCTCCCCGGCCCCAGCCACGCGGGACGCCGCCGCGAGCACCCGTCGCTGGCCCACCTGCTGCTCGCCACCCTCATGCCCGTCCTGCGCTCCAAGCGCAAGGCTGTCCACAGCATCAGCACCGAGGCCCAGTGGCGACACCTGCGCGCAAGGGTGCGCCGCATGGACGGCCGCACCGCAGCCGCCCGCCTGCCCGACAACCCACCCAGCCGCTTCCAGTTCCTGTACGCCGAAGAGAACCTCCTGGCCCCCAACACCGAGGCCCTCCATGGCACCTTCGAGCGGTACGCGATCCGCCAGGCCCTCGCCCAAGGGCTCTTCCCGCCCGACGGACCCCGCAACTGGACCCGCCCCGCCCGCAACCAGCCCCTGGCCGGTGACGCCACCGTCGCCAAAGCCCCGTCCAAGGCCGAGCAGGCGATCACTGTCGACCAGCGCACCGGCGAGCTGCGCCACCGCCGGGTCGACCCGGCGGCCCGCATTTACTACGAGAACGGCGAAGTCACAGCCACACCGGCCCGCGGCACCAAGTGGTTCTTCTCCAGCGGGCGGGACATCGGCTACTGGCGGCGCGTCATCCTCGGCTTCACCCATGTCGCTGGCGGCGACGCGGAAGACGAGGCCGCCATCGCCGTGCGGTCCTTCGCCGACCTGCACTCCGCCCTGCCGGGCACCAGCGACCTCATCCCCCTGCCCGTCCTCCGGCTCGAACCCGCCTCGGACGCACCAAATGCCGCTGGTACCACCTGCTGCGCATCCCCAGCGGCAAAGGCGACCACGAGTACCGCGTCCAGGTCGGCATCACCACCACCCCCGACGACCGCTCGGCCACCGACGCCGCCGGGAAGCGGATCAAAAGCGACACCGAACGCGGGTTCCATCGTGCCGAACACCTCCAGCAGATCCCGCAGAAGACCCTCGCCCACCAACTCGCCTACCCCTGGCGCAGTGACACCGAGTCCCTGCATCAGCAGTTCGACTCCAGCCTGTGGAACCGGCGCATGATCTCCTACGGCCTCGACCTCCAGAAGGTCTACGTCCTGACCTTCGCCCTCTCCCAGAACGCCACCAGCCACCACCTCCGCCTCGAACGCGGACTCCGGCCGGACACCGACTCGCCGCAACCCGCGCCGCACCAGGCCGTGTTCGCTCCCACGAGATGACTGATGTCAGCTCGGGCTGCCGCTGACCGCGTGCGCGGGGTCAGCGGCCCACGTGGCCAGCAGGCGCAGGCCGTCGTGTGTCGGGGTGGCCGGCTCCGCGGTCCAGACGATGATCTGCAGGTCGGGATCGGCGGCCCAGGTCACCGCGTTCCAGTCCAGATACAGGTCCCCGACGGCCGGGTGGCGCAGGTGCTTGGTTCCGGTGCCCCGGGTGGCGACGTGGTGGGCGGCCCACCACTGCCGGAACTGGGCATCCTGGACGGATAGTTCGCCGACGAGTTCGGCCAGCTTCGCGTCGCCCGGATTGTTCGCGTTGTGCATCCGCATCTGGGCGATGGCCAGCCGGGTGACCCCCTCCCAGTCCGCGTACAGCTCGCGCATGGCCGGGTCCGTGATGAGCAGCCTTATGTAGTACCGCTGCTGCTCGGGGATCCTGGCGAAGTCGGTGATCAGCGCGGCGCCCATGGCGTTCCAGGCGACGACCTCGGTGCGTGGCCCGATCACGAACGCCGGGGTGTGTGCCATGTCGTCCAGCATGCGTTGCAGCTGCGCCTGGACTCTGGGGCGCGGCGCGGGGCGGGGTGGGCGGTAGTCGTCCTTGGCGGCGAGTTCGTAGAGGTAGGCGCGTTGGTCGTTGTCCAGGCGCAGCACCTGGGCCAGGGATGCCAGGACGGCCGGCGAGGCGGGCATGCGGCCCTGCTCGAGGCGGGAGTAGTAGTCCGTGCTGATGGCGGCCAGCACGGCGACCTCCTCGCGGCGCAGGCCCGCGACTCGCCGCGGGCCGCCGTCGGGCAGGCCGACGTCGGCCGGAGTCAGCTCGGCGCGGCGCGCCTTGAGGAATTCCCCCAGGTCGTTGCGGTGGGGATCGCGCTTCATGCCAACATCCTTGCACCCGGTATCGGTGATGTCAGGGAGAGAGTTTTGTCCCTGGATGCATGTGCGATCAGGGCGACGCGGGGAGCCGGTGAATCCGGGGTGTCGTCGGCTTCAGAACTCGAGAACCAGACGCCCGCGGATGCCGCCGGCGTCCAGGAGTTGGTGGGCTTGCTCAGCTTGCTCGGCCGGCAGGACCTGGGCGACGCGCAGCGCCAGCTGCCCGTCTTCGGTCTGCTGACGCAAGCGGTCCAGCTTGGCCCGCTCCTGGGCGTAGCCGAACACGACGATCGGCTTGGTGACGATTCCGCGCTCGTGGATGGCTTCGAGGCCGCGCAGGCTGACGACCGTACCGCGGTCCCGGACCGCCGGTGTGGTGATCTCGCCGAGGGAGGCGGCGTCCACAAGGCCGTCGACGCCTTCTGGCAGGTGTGCGCGTACCTGCTGCGCGTACTCGGGGCCGCGGGGAAGGATGATGTCGGCGCCGAGCTCCTTGACGAGTGTCTCGTCGTGCGGGCCGGCGTCGGCCACCACGTGCAGGCCGTCGGCTTTGGCCAGTTGGACGGCGTATCCGCCGACCGCTCCGGCGGCGCCGGTGACGGCGATGGCATGTCCCGGTGCCAGGGCGAGGGTGTCCAGTGCCAGTCGTGCGGTGAGGCCGTTCATCGGCAGGGACGCGGCCTGCGCGTCGGTTGTGCCGGCCGGGGCCCTGACGACGGAGGCGGCGGGTACCGTGACGTACTGCGCGTAGGCGCCGTGGGTTCCGGACGGTACGACGATGGCGATCACGCGGTCGCCGACCCGCAGGTCGGTGTCGGCGCCCTCGCCGATCCGGTCGACGACGCCTACGGCGTCCATCCCGGGAACGTGGGGCGGCTGTGCGGTCGGTGCGACGGCCAGTCCGCGGCGTATCAGCGAGTCGATGGCGTTCACGGTCGCGGCGCTTACCCGGACGCGGATCTCACCCGGCCCCACCTCGGGGATCGGGAGGTCCAGGAGTTGCAGCGCTTCCGGACCGCCGAAGTCGGTCACTCCTACAGCCATCATCTCTCGTAGCCGGCCTCCTTGAAGACCGCGTACGGGCCCATCGCCTCCTCGGCCCAGAACCCGGCCGGCTGCTGGTAGCCGTCGGCGAGGGTCCAGTGGGTGGCGGCGGTGATGACGAAAAGGATCTTTGCCATGGGAGTAGTGCTCCTGAAGGATCGGTGGGGGGTAGGTGGGGTCAGCCGTTGAGGGCCTGCTGCAGCACGTGGCTGTCGGCGGCCTGCTGCATACGGGCGAGCTTGCCGTCGCGGACGGTCCACAGGTGGATGAAGCGGACGTCCGCCTCGTTCCCGGTCTTCGTCTCCGCGTGGTAGTGGCCCAGGACGAAGACGTGGCCCTCGTCGTCGGCGAAGAACTGCTCGGGGTTGGCCCCGAAGTTCTCGTAGCTCGGCATGATCGGGCCGAAGAAGTCCCGGCCGACGCTCTCCCAGCCGTGGTAGATACCGCCGTTGGGGAAGCCGGGGGTGATGTCCCAGACCAGGTCCGGGGCGATGATCTCGGCGGTGACCTCGGGGGCCATGCCGGAGTCGTACAGGCGGCGGACCAGGGTGATGTTCGCGTTGTCGGACATGATCGTCTCTCCTTGGGATGCGGTCTGTTCGGGTCTCGGTTCAGGCGGCCAGGGCGGCGCGGCCCGTGGCGAAGACGGCGGCCTCGCGGGCGACCCGGGCGCCGAGGTGCTCGGCGGTGGCGATGTCGGACTTGTGCACGTCCTCGGCACCGGCGTCGACCGGGCTCTGGGCCGCGGCACCGGCGAAGTAGCCGAGTCGGTTCAGGTCCATCTCGCTGCCGGTGGTCGACGCCCAGCCGGGCTGCAGACCGAGGCTCACCCAGTGCATGGCGTGCTGGGCGGCCATCGTGACGAAGTAGTCCAAGGTGGAGGACTTGTCGCCGGCCTTCGCGCCGGAGTTGGTGAACCCGGCGGCGAGCTTCCCGGCCCAGTCCTGGGTGTACCAGCGCTTGGTGCTGGCCTGGGCGAAGGTGTGGAACGCGGCCGAGGCGGTGCCCATGTAGGTGGGCGAGCCGAAGATGATCGCGTCGGCGGCGTCCAGCTGGGCCCACTGCTCGTCCGTGATGGCGTCGACCGGGACGGACACGACGTCGGCACCGGCCGAGGCAGCGCCCCGGGCGACCGCCTCGGCGAGGACGGCGGTGTGGCCGTAGCCGGAGTGGAACGCTATGGCGACGCGGGGCTGGACCGGAGAAGACATATCGGTGGCGCTCCTCGAAAGGGAGGTGATCGGGGTACGTCCACAACAATGCAACGGCCGGTCCCGGCAAAACAGGGAGAGATTCCTCCCCGGATGATTTCGTCCCGCCTTTCGGAGCAAGCCGATTAGCTCTGGTGGCGGAAGAAGGTCACTCGAACCGCGCGATCTCTTGGATGCCCCCCGTCTTCGTGATGGAATTCCGTGGCGTGCGGCGCGGGGACATGATGTACCAGTCGCCACGGCGATGAGAAGAGACCTCCCTGGCGTCGCTCGCCTGAGCGCCCGCAGGGGTAATTTCCGCGGACCGTCAGGCTGCGGTGCCGGAGGAGGTGAGCCCGGCGGTGGCTGACCAGGATGCGAGCAGGCGCAGGCTGTCGTCGGAGGGGCTGCCGGGTTCGGCGGTCCAGACGACGAGACGCTGCTCGGGGTCGGCGGCGCAGGTGAGGGTGTCCCCGTGGAGCGTCAGCCGGCCGACCACCGGGTGGTTCAGGTGCTTGGTTCTGATGCCCAGGCGGGCGACAGCATGGGCGGCCCACCAGGTGCGGAAGTGCTCGTCCAGGGTGGACAGTTCGCCGACCAGCGTGTTCATTCGAGGGTCGCCCGGCGTGCGCGCGGCTTCCATCCGCAGCTGAGCCACGGCCGTACGGGCGATGCTCTCCCAACCGGGGTAGAGCTTTCGCACCGCGGGGTCGGTGAACAGCAGCCGGATGTAGGTGCGGTGCTTCTCGGGGATCTGCCCGAAGTCGGTGACCAGGGCGGCGGCCAGCGGGTTCCACGCGAGGATGTCGGTGCGGCGGCCCAGTACGAGCGCGGGGGTCGCGGTCAGGTCCTCCAGCAGGTGCTGCAGCTGGGGCTGGACCTTCTGGCGGGCACGCCGGTAGGGGCGTTGGAGCACGTCTGTCCCAGCGAGGTCGAAGAGGTGGGCGCGCTGGCCCTCGTTCAGTCGCAGGGCGTGTGCGAGTGCGCCGAGGACCGGGCCGGGGGGCTGGACGCGCCCCTGTTCGAGGCGGGCGTAGTAGGCGGCGCTGATGGCCAGTAGGCGGCGCTGATGGCCGCGAGGGCGGCGACCTCCTCGCGGCGCAGGCCGGGCACCCGCCTGGGCTGCGGGTTCTCGGGCAATCCCACCTCGCCGGGGCCCAGTTCGGCACGTCGTGTCCTGAGGAATTCCCCCAGTTCGCTGCGGTTCGGGTTTCGGGCCATGCATTCCAGCATGGCATCGGCGGACGCCGGTGTGAGGGGGAGAGTTTCCTCCGTGGAAGGAGGCCGCATTCGTTCTTCGCGCTCTGGAAGCACTCATCGATCCCTCAGCGGCTAGGCGCGTGAGGCGGCCGCACCCCACTCGTGGGCCAGTGCGGCCGCCTCGCCGCGTGAACCGACGCCCAGCTTCTCCAGGATCTTCGCCACGTGGAACTTCACCGTGGACTCGCTGATGTGCAGTTCGCGGGCGATGTCCCGGTTGCGCCGGCCGCGGGCCAGCTGACCCAGCACCTCCAGCTCCCGCGCGCCCAGCACGGTCAGCGGATCCTCGCGGGGCGTGTCCGGCGGTCCGAGCGGGACCTCGACGGTCACCGTCGTACCCCAGCCCGGCATCGCGTCCACCTCCAGCCGCCCGCCCAGCGGGCCCAGCCGTTCCCCGACCCGGCGCGCGTCGAGGGCGCCGCGGGACAGCGCGCCGGGGCCGTCGTCCCGCACGGTGGCGCGCAGTTCGGCCGCGCCGACCTTCCAGCCGACGTGGATCCGCCGCACCTGCCGCTGGTCGTCCAGCATCGCGTGCACGACGGCCCGGACCACCGCGCGGGCCGTGGCGGCGACATCGGCGGGCAGCACCCGGTCCGCGCCTTCTTCCGCGCCGGGCGTGCCCAGTTCCAGCAGCACGCCGCGGGCGCGCAGGACGCGGCTCAGCGACTCGGCAAGCCGGTCGAACGCGTCGCCGACCCGCTCCTCCGCCATCACGTGGTCCAGTTCGGCCCGAGAACGCAGCTCGACCAGCGCAGTGACGGCGAGGTCGACGGCGCGGGTCCGGGCATCCTCGTCGCTCAGACCGCGTTTGAGATCTGAGATGACTGGGCCTGGGGTCTGCCCGGGCAAGAACGGCCCGCAGACTACAGTGCGTTGCACGAGTTCAAGATCGGCT
>NZ_LMCT01000031.1:0-11838 GCF_001424875.1 Kitasatospora sp. Root107
GCCTGCGTAACCGCCGCTCAGCGGCGAGCCGTTGACCACCGCACCACTGGACAGCGAGATCACCGTGCTGCCGCGCTCCAGCGGCAGCAGCAGCGCCGCCCGCACCCAGCGGAAGGTCTGCTGGACGTCCACCTCCCAGGTGCCCCGGAAGCTGTCCCAGGTCTGCTCCTGGATCGGGGCCATCACCGGGGTGGCACCGGCGTTCAGCACCAGGGTGCGCGGCCGGTAGGTGTGCACCAGCCGCTCGACGATCGCCTGGTCGGTGACCCCGGCCACCACCGGCACGAACCCGTCGCCCAGTTCGGCCCGCAGCTCCTCGAGCGCGGCGCCGTCCCTGGCCACCCCGACCACCTCGGCCCCGGCCTTGACGAGCGCGGTCGCGGTGGCCCGGCCGAAGCCCCGGCTGGCGCCGGTCACGATCGCGGTGGTCCCGGCCAGCTGTTGGTTGGACATCGGCTACTCCTCGTTCCTGCGACGGCGATGCTGTACGGGTACAGACCCGGGCCGGCCGCAGAAGGAATCGCACCGGACCCGGACGCACCGGAGCCCGGGTGCCGTTGTCACGACACCCGGGCCCCGTACGCGCCCTAGCTCCGCACCGTCAGGTGGCGAACTTGTCGGTCCGGTTCCACCAGTTCACCCCGGCGGTCACGGCGTTCTCGTCGCCGTACTTGTCGTGGTGGCGCCACCAGTCCCACGGCTGCTCCAGCTGGGCCTCCTGCCGGCCGAGCGGGGTCAGGTCGAGGTAGTTGTAGAAGTTCTTGAAGATGTCACCACCCCGGTCGTAGATCGAGTAGGTGTGGAACACGTCCGTCCCGTCGGTCATGAAGACGCTCACGCCCGGCAGTTCACCCTGTTCGGTGGTGACGTGGTAGTCCACGTTGAAGTCCGAACCGAAGGAGGAGTACCACGGAAGGGTCCAGCCCATCCGGGCCTTGAACGCCTCCAGCTTCGGCAGTTGTCCCCGCGACACCATCACGAACGTGGTGTCGCGGGCGTTTATGTGGGACAGGTGGCCGACCGAGTCCGCCTGCATCGAGCAGCCGATGCAGCCCTCCTCCTGGTCCGGACCGAACATGAAGTGACGGACGATCAGCTGCCGTCGGCCCTCGAACATGTCGGCCAGCGAGAGCTCACCCTGCGGGCCCTGGAAGACGTACTCCTTGTCCACCTTGACCATCGGCAGCTCGGGACGGGCGGCGACCACCTCGTCGTGCAGCCGGGTGAGCTGCTTCTCCTTCTCCAGCAGTTCCTTACGGGCTTGGAGCCACTCCTCGCGGGTGGCCACCCTGGGCAAGTCCATCAACTCTCTCTCCTGACTGTGGACATTTGCGCCGGCCCTGGGCCTCGGGTTCAGCCGGCGCGGAGCCAGTCGGCCAGTCGTTCGCCGATCATGGTCGAGGTCAGATTGGTGTTGCAGTTGACGATGCTGGGCATCACCGAGGCGTCGGCCAGGTAGAGGCCATCGGTGCCGTGCACCCGCAGGTACTGGTCGACCACCGCGCCCCCGTCCCCGGCCGGCCCCATCCGGGCCGTGCCGACCGGGTGGTAGGCGCTGTCCAGGCTCAGCCGGACGTACTGGCGGACCATGTCGTCGTTGTCGATCAGCTGGTCGTTGAGGACGATGAAGCCCTCGCCCCGACTGGCGATCCCCGGGTGGTTGACCAGCTCCCAGCAGGTCCGGACGGCGTCGACCAGCTTCTGCAGGTCGCGCTCGGTGGACAGGAAGTTCAGGTCGATCTCGGGCGAGGCCGCCGGGTCGGTGGAGCCGAGCCGCAGCCGGCCGCGGGACTGCGGCTTCTGGTCCACCACCATCACACCGAGGATCACGTTCCCGCCGGCCAGCATCTGCAGGTCGGGGAACATGGTCAGGTCGAAGTGGTTCACCATGTAGTACTGCAGGTCGTTGAAGTCGGTGGAGCCCTCCGCGGTGGTGCGCACCATGGCCTGCAGGAACGGGTCGGTCCGGTCGATCGCCCCGGGGGCCGGCTTCATGAAGACGCCGGTGCGCGGGTGGTCGATCAGGTTGTCGCCGACGCCGGGTGCGTCCAGCAGCACGTCGATGCCGAGTCGCCGCAGGTCCTCCGCCGGGCCGATGCCCGAACGCATCAGGATGGTGGGCGAGTTGACCGCTCCGGCCGCCAGGATCACCCGGCGCGCCCGGACCTGCTCGGCCGTTCCGCCCGCGGACACCTCCAGACCCACCGCGCGGGTCCCCTCGAACAGCACCCGGTGCACCAGCACCCCGGCCCGGACGGTCAGGTTCGACCGGCCGCGGACCTCCGCCGTGAGGTAGGCCAGCGAGGCACTGACCCGGACCTCGGTGTCCCTGCGGTTGGACGGGATCGGGCCGATACCGGTGGCGGTCGGGTTGTTGTGATCCGTCACCTCGGGAAATCCCGCCGCCAGACTGGCGTCCACGAAGGACTGCTGAACCGGTGTCAGCTCCTCCTGACGCCAGCGCCTGATCGGTACCGGACCGCCCTTCCCGTGAATCTCGTCGCCACCGAGATCGAGGTCGTCCTCCAGTTTCCGGTAATACGGGATGACGTCCGACCAGGACCATTCCGAATTGCCCAGCCCGGCCCACTCGTCGAAATTCTCCGGTACGCCGCGCAGGGCGATGGTGGCACCGACCGAGGACGATCCGCCGGAGACCTTCCCGCGCGGAAAGAGAATCCGCCGGCCGTCGCTGATCTCGGCCCTGAACTTCCAGTCGTGCGCGCTCAGCGACATCGCGTTGCCGTCCCGGATGTCGTCCGGCAGGTCGCCGACGTCGGCAAAGTCCGGCCCTGCCTCCAGCAGCAGCACCCTACGGGAAGGGTCCTCGCTGAGCCGGGCGGCGATCGCCGCGCCGGCCGAGCCCGATCCGACAACGACGTCGTCATAAACCTCTGTCATGGAGCATCCTCGGGGTCGCGGAATCCGATAGGGGGACGTCTTCTCTCCCAGAGCTTCACAGTCGCCCCGTCCCGCTGTCTTCTCCGAGCGTGCCCTCCCGCTGACCAGGTCGGAGCGGTGGGCAACATGAGAGAAGCGATCCCGCAAAAGGTGACCCATGCTCAAAAACCGAGCCTCCGACAAAAGGGGTTGACCAGCAGAATCCAGCTGACCATCCATCACATTGTTATTACTGTGCGGATACCTGCACGGAGAGGGGAACGTCTTGTATCGCGAGCGAATTCGTAGACTCATTCCGGGAGTGGCGACGGTGGTGGTGACCGCATCACTCTTCATCGCCGTCCGGAGCACGGTCGCCGTGGCCGGAGGCGACGAGGTCGCCACGCAGTACAAGTTCCAGGAGATGCCGATCGCCTTCCCGCCCGGGTACGAGTCCCAGCGGATGAACACGGTCCGTACGGTCAACCCCGCGTACGAGAAAATCCGCTCCTGGGTCTCCTCGGTGGGTGCCGGCATCGCCATCAACGACCTCACCGGGCACGGCCGGGCCGACGGGATGTGCATCGTCGACACCAGGACCGACCAGATCGTGGTGACGTACACGCCCACCGCCCGGCCGGGCGACCGGTTCACCCCGTTCGTGCTGAACGCCGCGCCGCTGCCGATGGACGCGGCGATGGCCCCGACCGGCTGTACGCCCGGCGACTTCAACGCCGACGGCCGGATGGACCTGCTGGCCACCTACTGGGGCCGCACCCCGATCCTCTTCCTGGCGAACTCCGACGCCACCGGGCCCGCCGCGGACGGCTACACGCCGCGCGAGGTGGTGGCCTCGCAGTCACTGGACGGCAAGTACCACGGCCCGCGCTGGAACACCGACGCGGCCTACGTCGGTGACCTGGACGGTGACGGGCACCCGGACATCGTGATCGGGAACTACTTCCCCGACTCCGACGTGCTGGACCCGCGCGGGCTCAACAACGTACAGATGAACGACTCGCTCTCCAGCGCCCGCAACGCCGGTGGCGACCACGTGCTGCGCTGGGTCAAGTCCACCACCGGCACCGAGCCGGACGCCTTCTTCACCGAGGAGAAGGCCGCCATCCCGTTCGACGCCTCCACCGGCTGGACGCTGGCGATCGCCGGCGCCGACCTGACCGGCCAGGGCCTGCCCGACCTGTACATCGCCAACGACTTCGGCCACGCGCACCTGCTGCACAACCGCTCCACCCCGGGCCGGATCGAGTTCACCGAGGCCACCGGCCGACGGGACTCCACCACCCCCAAGTCCTTCGTTCTCGGCAAGGGTTCGTTCAAGGGCATGGGCGTCGACTTCGCCGACGTCAACAACAACGGCAGCTTCGACATCATGGTCAGCAACATCACCGCCGCCTGGGGCCTGGAGGAGTCCAACTTCCTCTGGATCAACCAGGCGAAGAACAACGACGAGATGCGCGACTACCTGGAGAAGGACGTCGCGCCGTTCACCCAGGAGGCGCGCGAGCACGGGGTGGCCTGGACCGGCTGGGGCTGGGACACCAAGATGGCCGACTTCCGCAACGACGGCGACCTGGCGATCCTGCAGGCCGACGGCTTCGTGAAGGGCGAGATCGACCGCTGGCCGTGGCTCCAGGAGATGGCCATGACCAACGACGACCTGCTCTCCAACCCCCGGATGTGGCCGAACGTCCAGCCCGGTGACGACCTGGCCGGCGACGACGTGCTGGCCTTCTACGCCAAGACCCCGAGCGGCACCTACGCCAACATCAGCAAGGAGCTCGGGCTCGCGGTGCCCACCCCGACCCGCGCCATCGCCACCGGCGACACCACCGGCAGCGGCCTGCTGGACTTCGCGGTGGCCCGCCAGTGGGGCCCGCCCGCGTTCTACGCCAACCAGGCGCCGCAGCCCGGCAATTACCTCGACCTGCGGCTGTACCGGCCGACCGGCACCGAGGGCGCGGGCCAGGGCCTGGTGAACACCGGCAGCCCGGCCTACAACGCCACCGTCAAGGTGACCACACCCCGGGGCACCCAGATCTCCCAGCTCGACGGCGGCAGCGGCCACGGCGGCTTCCGCAGCTTCGAGGTGCACTTCGGCCTCGGCGACTACCAGGGCCCGGCCACCGTCGAGCTCTGCTGGCGGGACGCCGCGGGTCAGTTGCACATGAAGGACCTTCAGTTGAACCCCGGCACCCACTCGCTCCAGCTGACCAGCGACGTCCAGGAGGTTCCGAGCCGATGAGTACCGTCGCCCTGCCGACCCCCGCCGCCAAGGACCCGCGCTACCTCGCGCTGCGGAACTTCGCCATCTCGATCTCGATCTTCAACGCCTTCGGCTACACCCTGCTCGGTTTCGAGCAGCCGTGGCTGTGGCCGTTCATCGCGGTGGGCACCGCGTACGCCACCGAGCTCTCCTTCGAGGTGCTCAGCGCCTGGGCGCAGAAGCGCACTTCGCGCTTCCGCGGCAACGGGATGCGCGGCCTGTACGAGTTCCTGCTGCCCTCGCACATCACGGCGCTCGCGGTGAACATGCTGCTCTACGCCAACGACCAGATCCTGCCGGTGATCTTCGGCACGGTGGTCGGGGTGGCCGGCAAGCACGCGCTCCAGGCCCCGGTGGCCGGCCGGATGCGGCACTTCATGAACCCGTCCAACTTCGGTATCACGATGAGCCTGGTCTGCTTCGGCTCCTGGGTCAGCATCGCGCCGCCGTACGAGTTCACCGAGAACGCCAACACCTTCTTCCGGGTGGCCATCCCGCTGATCATCGTCACCTCGGGCACCGTGATCAACGCGATGCTGACCAAGAAGGTCGCGCTGATCGTCGGCTGGCTCGGCGGCTTCGTCATCCAGGCCCTGCTGCGGCACTGGATCTGGGACGTGGCGATCTTCTCGGCGCTCGGCCCGATGAGCGGCGTCGCCTTCGTGCTGTTCACCAACTACATGATCAGCGACCCGGGCACCACGCCCTCGAAGGCCAGGAACCAGTTCATGTTCGGCTCCTGGGTCGCCATGACCTACGGCGTGCTGATGCTGTTCAACGTCGTCTACACGCTGTTCTTCGCGGTCACCGTGGTCTGTGGTGTCCGCGGGGCCGGCTGGTGGGTGGCTCACCTGATCAAGCGTTACCGGGCCCCGGAGTCCTCCGCCGGTAACGGACTCGGCGACGCCCTCGCCGCCGAGCTGGGCAAGAAGACCGGCTCCGAGGCGGTGGCCGCATGACCTCCACTCCCACCCCGACCAGTCCCACCCCGGCCAGGATCGCGGTGGTCGGCATCGCCTGCCGCTACCCCGACGCGGACTCGCCGGGCGAGCTCTGGCAGAACGTGCTCACCGGCCGCCGGGCCTTCCGGAGACTGCCGGACGAACGGATGCGGGCCGAGGACTACTACGACCCCGACCCGACCGCGCCGGACAAGTTCTACTCGGCCAAGGCCGCGGTGATCGAGGGCTTCGAGTTCGACCGGGTCAAGTACCGGGTGGCCGGCTCCACCTTCAGGGCCACCGACATGACGCACTGGCTGGCCCTGGACACCGCCGCGCGGGCCCTGGAGGACGCCGGCTTCCCGCTCGGCGCCGGGCTCGCCGACTCCAACACCGGTGTCATCATCGGCAACACCCTCACCGGCGAGTTCAGCCGGGCCAACCTGATGCGCCTGCGCTGGCCGTACGTGCGCCGCACGGTCGGCGCCGCGCTGCGCGAACAGGGCTGGGACGACGTGGCGTTGGCCGGTTTCCTGGCGGGCCTGGAGGAGCGCTACAAGAGCCCCTTCCCGCCGATCGGCGAGGACACCCTGGCCGGCGGGCTGGCCAACACCATCGCCGGCCGGATCTGCAACCACTTCGACTTCAAGGGCGGCGGGTTCACCGTCGACGGCGCCTGCTCCTCCTCGCTGCTGTCGGTCGCCACCGCCTGCGACGCGCTGGTCGACGGCCGCCTGGACGTGGCCGTGGTCGGTGGCGTCGACCTCTCCATCGACCCGTTCGAGGTGATCGGCTTCGCCAAGACCGGCGCGCTGGCCACCGGCGAGATGCGGGTCTACGACAAGGGCTCGAACGGCTTCTGGCCCGGCGAGGGCTGCGGGATGATGGTCCTGATGCGTGATCAGGACGCGCTGGCCGAGAAGCGGTTCAGGTACGCCTCGATCGCCGGCTGGGGCTACTCCTCGGACGGCAAGGGCGGCATCACCCGCCCGGAGGCCAGCGGTCACCGGCTGGCGCTCGACCGCGCCTACGCCACCGCCGGGTTCGGCATCGAGACGGTGTCGTACTTCGAAGGTCACGGCACCGGCACCGCGGTGGGTGACGCCACCGAGCTGCGGGCCTTCACCGAGGCCCGCCGGGCGGCCGACCCGACCGCTCCGCCCGCCGCGATCAGCACGGTGAAGGGTAACTTCGGCCACACCAAGGCGGCGGCCGGCGTGGCCGGTCTGCTCAAGGCCGTCCTGGCGGTCCGTCACCAGATCATCCCGCCCGCCACCAGCCACGTCGACCCGCACCCGGAGCTGGCCGGCGAGCGCCCGGCTCTGCGGGTGCCGGACAGCGCCGAGCTCTGGCCGACGGACGCACCGGTCCGGGCCGGGGTCTCCTCGATGGGCTTCGGCGGCATCAACGCGCACGTGGTGGTGGAGCACGCCGACGGCGTCCGGAAGACCGATGTCGGCCGCACCACCCGCCGGCTGGTGGCCTCCCGGCAGGACGTCGAACTGCTGCTGGTCGACGCCGGCAGCATGGCCGAGCTGCGCGGCAAGGTGGCCCAACTGGCCGCTCTCACCCCCCGGTTGTCCTTCGCCGAGCTCGGCGACCTGGCCGCCACCCTGCAGCAGGAGCTGGCCGACCGGCCGATCCGCGCCGCGGTGGTCGCGGCCGGTCCCGAGCAGGCCGAGCAGCGCTTCGGCAAGCTGCTGACCCTGCTGGACTCCGGCGCCCGCTCGGTGCTGGACCCGAACGGCGGCGTCTACCTGGGCAACTCCGCGCTCACCCCGCGGATCGGCTTCCTCTTCCCCGGCCAGGGTGCCGGGCGACGGGGCGACGGCGGCGCGGTCCGGCGGCGGTTCAGCTCGGTGGACGAGCTCTACCGCACCCACGCCCTGCCCACCGACGGCGACCTGGTCGCCACCGCCGTGGCCCAGCCGAGGATCGTCACCGCCTCGGTCGCGGGCCTGCGGGTGCTCGCC
Source organism: Kitasatospora sp. Root107 (assembly GCF_001424875.1). Lineage (GTDB taxonomy): Bacteria > Actinomycetota > Actinomycetes > Streptomycetales > Streptomycetaceae > Kitasatospora. The sequence continues at coordinate 8,079 of NZ_LMCT01000031.1, forward strand.
GCACTCGGCATCGAGGCCGTCGGCGCGGCCGGTCACAGCCTCGGCGAGGTCACCGCGCTGCACTGGGCCGGGGCGATGGACGAGACCACGCTGCTGCGGGTGGCCGCCGCGCGCGGCCGGATCATGGCGGACGCCAGCGACGGCAACGGGACGATGGCGGGCATCGCGGCCGAGGCCGCGCTGGTCGAGCCGCTGCTGGCGGGCGAGCCGGTGGTGATCGCGGGCTACAACAGCCCCTCGCAGACCGTGGTTTCGGGCCCCGTGGACGCGGTCGAGCGGGTCTGCGCCAAGGCCGCAGCCGCCGGTCTGGGCACCGCCAGGATCAACGTCTCGCACGCCTTCCACTCGGCGGCGGTGGCCCCGGCGGCCGAGGGCCTGCGGGCTCACCTGGCCACCGAGACCTTCGCGCCGCTGACCGAGCGGATGTTCTCCACCGTCACCGCGGCCGAACTCCCGGCCGACACGGACGTGGTGGAGCTGCTGACCCGTCAGGTGCTGGACCCGGTCCGCTTCGACGAGGCGGTCCGGGAGCTGGCGGGCGAGGTCGACCTGCTGGTGGAGGTCGGCCCCGGACGGGTGCTGCGCGGCCTGGCGGCCGAGATCGCCCCGACCGTGCCGACCGTCTCGCTGGAGTCCGACAGCGCCTCGCTGGCCGGGCTGTTCGCGGCCGTGGCGGCGGCGTTCACGCTCGGCGCGCCGGTCCGGCACACGGAACTGTTCCGCGACCGGTTCACCCGGCCGCTGCCGCTGGACAAGGAGTTCAGCTTCTTCGCCAGCCCCTGCGAGACCACCCCCGAGGGCGAGTTCGTGCTCGCGGCCGTCCCGGCGGAGCGGCCGGTCGCGGCCGCCGTCGCTGCGGTGCCCGCCGCTGCTGCCACGGTCGGCACCGAGCCGGCCGGGAACAGCCTCGAGGTGCTGCTGCGGCTGGCCGCCGACCGGGCCGAGCTGCCGCTCGCGGCGGTCGGTCCGGACATGAACCCGCTGGACGAGCTGCACCTGAGCTCGATCACGGTGGGTCAGATCATGAACCAGGCGGCCCAGGAGCTCGGCTTCACCGCCCCGCTGGTCACCACCGCCTTCGCGACCTCCACGCTGGCCGAACTGGCCGCGCTGCTGGACGAGTTGGCGGAGACCGTCGGGGACGGCGACGACCGGTCCCGGATCGCCCCGGGCGTCGCGCCCTGGGTCCGGGCGTTCGGGATCGAGCTGGTCCCGACCGCCGCACCCGCGTCCCGGAGCACCGACACCGGCGGCAGCTGGCAGGTCTTCGCCTCCGAGCGGCACCCGCTGGCGGACCCGCTGCACCGGGCGCTGACCGCGGCCGGGCTGGGCGGCGGCGTGCTGCTCTGCCTGCCGAGGGACTGCGGGGCGGACCACGCGGCGCTGATGCTGGCCGCCGCCCGAGCGGCGCTCACCGAGGCGGGCGACGGGACCGGCCGGTTCGTCGCGGTCGGCGACCGGCGCGGGGCCTCCGGGCTGACCAAGACGCTGCACCTGGAGGCCCCCGACATCACCACCACTCTGGTCACCCTGCCGCTGCCTGACGACCTGTCGGCGGAGCGGGCGGCCGAGCTGAGCGCGCTGATCACCGCCGACGTGGCCGGCACGGCCGGTTTCGCCGAGGTGAGCTACAGCCCGGAGGGCATCCGCCGGGTGCCAGTGCTCCGGCCCAGGCCGGCCCTCGACCCGGCGGCGGGCCGCCCGGCGCTGGACGGCGCGGACGTCCTGCTGGTCACCGGCGGCGGCAAGGGCATCACGGCCGAGTGCGCTCTCGAACTGGCCCTGGAGACCGGTGCGGCGATCGGCCTGCTGGGCCGCTCCGACCCGGCGCAGGACCAGGAGTTGGCCGCGAACCTGGCCCGGATGACCGAGGCGGGCGTGACCTTCCACTACGCCCGGGCTGACGTCACCTCGGCCGACGAGGTCAAGGCCGCGGTCGACGAGATCCGCACCGCGCTCGGCCCGGTCTCCGCCGTGCTGCACGGCGCGGGCCGCAACGAGCCGCACGCGCTGGCCAACCTGGACGAGTCCTCGTTCCGGCGCACTCTGGCCACGAAGATCACCGGCCTGGAGACCGTACTGGCCGCCGTCGACCCCTCGCAGCTCCGGCTGCTGGTCACCTTCGGCTCGATCATCGGGCGGGCCGGCCTGCGTGGCGAGGCGGACTACGCCACCGCCAACGACTGGCTGACCGAACTGACCCTGCAGATCCAGCAGGACTACCCCGACTGCCGCTGCCTGGCACTGGAGTGGTCGGTCTGGTCCGGGGCCGGGATGGGCGAGCGGCTCGGCGTGCTGGAGTCGCTGATCCGCGAAGGCATCGAGCCGATCCCGACCGAGCACGGCGTGGCCCTGCTCAAGCAGCTGCTCGCCGACCCCTCGGCCCCGACGGCGATGGTCGTGATGGGCCGGGCCGGCGGGCTGCCGACCCTGGACGTGGGCCGGGGCGAACTGCCGCTGCTGCGCTTCCTGGAGCGGCCGCAGGCGTACTACCCGGGCATCGAACTGGTCGCCGACGCGGACCTCTCCGCCGCCGGTGACCCCTACCTGGCCGACCACCTGCTCGACGGGGACCTGCTCTACCCCGCCGTGCTGGGCATGGAGGCGATGGCGCAGGCCGCCGCGGCAGTCACCGGGCAGCCGGGCGCACCGACCCTCGAAGACATGGAGTTCCTCCGGCCGATCGTCGTCCCGGTGACGGGGACCGTCACGGTCCGGGTCGCGGTGCTGGCCAAGGACGCCGACACCGTCCAGGCGGTGATCCGCAGCAGTGAGACCGGCTTCCAGGCGGACCACTTCCGGGCCACCCTGCGGTACGGCCTCCCGGCCCCGGTGGACGGCGCGCCCCGGCCGGTCGCCGAGGACGCCCCACAGGTCCCGCTGGATCCGGCCCGGGACCTCTACGGTCCGGTGCTCTTCCAGGGTGGACGCTTCCAACGCCTGCTCGGCTACCGTGAGTTGGCGGCCAAGGGCTGCGTCGCGGAGATCTCCAACGCCGGCACGGCCGGCTGGTTCGCCGGCTACCTGCCGCACGAGCTGGTGCTCGCCGACCCCGGCACCCGGGACGCCATGATGCACTCGATCCAGTGCTGCGTGCCGGACGCCACCCTGCTCCCGGTCAGCGTCGAGCGGCTGCACCTGGCCGACCCGGCGAGGGTCAGGGCCGAGAAGCAGGTCACCCTGCACGCCGTCGAGCGCTCCAAGGTCGGCGACACCTACCTGTACGACCTCGACGTGCGCGACCAGGACGGCGTGCTGGTCGAGCGCTGGGAGGGGCTGAGGCTGCAAGCCGTGCGCAAGCTGGACGGCACCGGACCGTGGCAGCCCGCGCTGCTCGGCGGCTACCTGGAGCGGCGGGCCGAGCTGCTGCTCGGCTCCCCCGTCCGCAGCATCGTCCTGCCCGACGGCGAACTCGCCGTCGAGGGCGTGGCGATGCGCCGCGAGCGGACCGCCAAGGCGGTCGGTTGGGCACTCGGACAGGAGACCGCGGTGCGCTACCGCCCGGACGGCCGGCCGGAGATCGCCGGCGGCCTGCGGGTCAGCTCCTCGCACGGCGGCGGGGTCACCTTCGCGCTGCTCGGCGGACAGCCGGTGGGCTGCGACGTTGAGCCGGTGACCGACCGCGCCCCGGCCGACTGGGCCGCCCTGCTCGGCCCGGACGGCTTCACCCTGGCGGAGCTGGTCGCCCGCGAGCTCGGCGAGCCGCTGTCCCAGGCGGCGGCCCGGGTCTGGGGCGCCACCGAGTGCCTGCGCAAGACCG
>NZ_LMCT01000031.1:11857-41024 GCF_001424875.1 Kitasatospora sp. Root107
AGACCGGCCGGGCCCAGGTCGCGCTGACCCTGGCCGAGGTGCCCGACACCCCGGACCGCTGGGTGGTGCTGCGGGCCGGCGGCGCCCTGGTGGCGACCTTCCCGACCGCCCTGCACGGGGTCGACCTGCCGGTGATGTTCGCCCTGTCGACGGAGACCGAGGAGTGACCATGCAGCCGTTCTACGAGTACCGTCACCTGGTCGGCTTCGAGGAGACCAACCTGGTGGGCAACGTCTACTACGTCAACTACCTGCGCTGGCAGGGTCGTTGCCGGGAGATGTTCCTGCGGGAGATGGCTCCGGAGGTGCTGGAGGACATCCGCGCCGACCTGAAGCTGTTCACCCTCAAGGTGGACTGCGAGTTCTTCGCCGAGATCACCGCCTTCGACGAGCTGTCGATCCGGATGCGGCTGGAGGACCTGACGCAGACCCAGGTCGGCTTCACCTTCGACTACGTCAAACTGCCCGAGGCGGGTGGCGAACTGCTGGTCGCCCGGGGGCGGCAGCGGGTGGCGTGCATGCGCGGCCCGAACAACGACACCCGGCCGACCCGGGTGCCGGAGGCGCTGCGCAAGGCGCTCGAACCGTTCGCGGTCGCCCCGAGCAGCTCCGCCGGACGGGCCGCCCGGCCCGTCCTCGTCCCGAGCGAGGTGTAGCCGATGACGTCCATCGACAGACTGCCCGTGGGCCGGCCGACCGCCGACCGGCCGGCCCGGGAGCGGAGCGAACTCCGCGGCGTGCTGGGCCGGTTCGCCACCGGTGTGACCGTGCTGACGGCCGGCCGGGCCGAGCCGCGGGGCATGACGGCGAACTCCTTCACCTCGGTCTCGCTCGATCCGGCGGTGATCCTGGTCTGCGTGCTCCGCACGGCGGCCGTGCACGAGACCATCCTGGCCGAGCGGGCCTTCGCGGTGTCGGTGCTGTCGGGCCCGCAGGAGAAGGCGGCCAGGCACTTCGCCGACCACCACCGGCCGCGCGGCACCCAGGAGTTCGACGCCGTCGAGACCGTGCCGGGACGGTACACCGGGGCCCCCGTCCTGGTGGGCGCCCAGGCCTGGCTGGAGTGCGAGCTGACCGCCGAGTACGACGGCGGCGACCACTCGATCTTCCTCGGCTCGGTGCTGGACCTCGGACGCGAGCCGGCGGACGACCCGCTGCTGTACTTCGCCGGCGGCTTCCACCGCCTGGGCGACTGACCGCAGTTCACGAGAGGCCGGTGTCTCCCGCACGGGAGGCACCGGCTTTCCGGCTTTCCGGCTTTCCACGCAGAGCGCCCGGCCGGGAAACCCCGGCCGGGCGCTCTGCGTAGGTACGGCTCAGTCGATCGGGTGGACGGTCATCGGCAGCCCGCCCTGCACCCGCAGGGTGAGCATCGGCTCCGGCTTCGGTACGTACCCCGGGGCCTTCGCCAGGTTCAACTCCCGTACCACGGCGGCGATCACCACGGTGGCCTCCAGCAGGCCCAGGCTGCTCCCGACGCAGTAGCGCGGTCCAGCCCCGAACGGGATGTAGCTGTAGCGGTGCCGCCCGGCGGCCCGGCCCGGCGCGAAGCGCTCCGGATCGAAGCGGTCCGGGGCGTCCCAGAACTCGGGGTGCCGGTGCAGCGTGTACGGGCAGATCAGCACCTCGGCGCCGGCCGGGACGTGGAAGCCTCCGATCTCGTCCTCCTGCTGGGCCTTGCGCGGCAGGATCCAGACCGGCGGGTAGAGCCGCATCACCTCTTCCAACACCATGGAGGTGTAGGTCAGTCGGTGCAGGTCCTCGGGGACCGGCTGGCGGTCGCCGAGCACCTCGACCACCTCGGCCCGGACCTTCTCCAGGACCAGCGGGTGCTGGTCGAGCAGCAGGAAGGTCCAGCTCAGCGTGGAGGCGGTGGTCTCGTGCCCGGCCAGCAGCAGGGTGACCAGCTCGTCCCGCATCCGCTGCCGCCGGACCGCCTCGTCGGGCTCGGCGGCGGTCGCCTCGATCAGCCGGGACAACACGTCGGTGCCGTCGGCGCTCGGGTGCGCGGCCCGCTCGGCGGCCAGCCGGGTGGTGATCCGCTCCAGGTCCGCCCTGGCCCGCCGGAACCGGCGCTGCTGGGGCAGCGGCAGCCAGGACGGGACGGCACTGAGCGACATCATCTCGAAGATCGCCTGGTCCTGGACCACCTCGAAGGACTCGCCGATCGAGTCGTACACGCCGAGGTCGGCGTCCAGCAGGGTCCGGCCGAGGATGCCGAGGGTGAGCTCGGTCATCTCCTCCCGGATGTCCACCGGACCGGTGCCCGCCTTGGCCCGCAGCCGGGCCACCAGCTTGGCCGCCTCCTCGGCGATCACCCCGGTCTGACGGGAGATCCGCTTCGGTTGGAAGACCGGCTGGATCACCTTGCGCTGCGCCCGCCAGAGGTCGCCCTCGCTGGTGAGCAGCCCGTCCCCGAGCGCCCGCCGGGCGTGCACCAGGCCGATGCCCTTGTGGTAGTTGGCGGCGTTGTCCGCCAACACCCGCTTGGCGTGGTCGGGGTGGTTGAAGAAGAACAGCGTCTTCGGCCCCAGCGGCAGCCGGACGGCGTCGCCGTAGCTCAGCGCCGCCGAGGTCATCACCGAGAGCCGGTCCCTGGCCATCTTGGCCAGCAGGCCGACGGCCCGGGAGGCGGGCGGCCCGGGCGGCAGCCGCCGGGCCCGCGCGGGCGCGCTCACGCGGTCACGTCGCGCTGCTCGGCGAGCTGCGCGGAGATCCGCTGCCGCCACATCTCGTAGGCCGGCACCGGACCGTCGGGGCCGGTCGCCGGGCGCGCCTTGTCGCACAGCGCGGCCGCCTCATGGGGCGTCAGATCGCAGAAGAACCGGGCCGCCAGCTCGGTGTGCGAGGTGACCAGCCCCGCCTCCACCCGGGCGGTGGCGGCGAAGGCGGACGCCTGGGCCACCTGCGGGCGGTACTTCGCCGCCCGCTCCCAGAACACCTGCAGCTCGGCCTGGTCCCCGCCGCCCGCGTACGTGGCGGCCAGCCCGGCCCCGCTGTAGAGGTCGGGCCGCCGGTGCGCCGGGAAGCGGTCGAGCAGGTCGGCCACCCGGTCGGGCGCGGTGCCCGCGACGAACCAGCAGGCGCGGCCGATGCCCTGGTCGATCGCCCGGTTCCGGTAGTCGGCCGAACCGTCCACCGGCCACGGGAAGTTCGGCTCCTGGTAGTGCTCGTGGACGTACTTGCGGGTGTGGAAGTACGCCTGGTGGAAGCCGTAGCCGTCCAGCACCAGCCAGCGCAGCAGCGGGTCCGGCGGGGTGATCGCGGCCCAGCGGAACCGGGGCAGCCGGGCCATCGGCCGGATCCTCGCCGACGCCGACGTAGGCCATGTAGCTGTGCTGACGGCCGCGACCCGCCAGCAGCTCGGCCACCTTGCGGCCATTGCCGAATGGCAGTCCGTCCAGCATCGCGCAGCCCATCGCGGCACCCTCGTAGGCGAATCCGCGGAACTGGTCGGGCACGCCCTCCAGCCGGGCTTCCGCCTCGGCAATGGTGCGCGCCTCCATCACGTAGGCGTAGCCGGTGAGAAAGGTCTCGCCGACCGTCTCCAGCAGTTCCCGGGATTTCACGCTCTTCTCGTGGAATCCCCGCTTGGAGAGCTTCGTTTCCGAATGATCTGGGGTCAGAATTCGGCGCCTGAGCGCACGCCAAGAACCCGCCATGGTTCCCTCCGGAGAATCGGGCTGCCGAATGGGCGCAGCTGTCCAACCGAAATCCTGGCGTCCTGGCGGGTTTCCCGCCTACTCCGAACGTGCCCTGCCGAGGGCACGTGGGAAGAAGTCGGCCACTTCGCAGACACCCAGAATCAAGCCGTCCTGTCCTGAACACCCGACCGGAAGAGCAGCAAACGTGAGCGATCTCCGCGCCGTTCCGACATCCGCCACAGGAACCCCTCCAACCTCACTCTTCGTCAACGGCACCTTCCCGCGCCGCCGAGGACTGCTGGTGCTCCTCAGCGTCGGCTTCGCCCTGTTCCTCTCCTACGCCTGGTCCGCGAAGTTCGTGGACACCGAGATCGGGACCACCACGGCCAACGCCCTTCTCGGCCACGACGCCCACAGGACGCCGATCGCCGGGATCGCGACCGGCGTGGTCTTCGCCTTCGTCACCGGCCTGGCCGGCTCCTTCACGGCCTGCAACATCGCGGTCTTCGGCGCGGTCGGCCCGATGATGGGCGAGCTGACCAGCCGTCGGGATCGGTTCCTGCTGATCGTCAGGCCGCTGGGCTGGATGGCGGCCGGGATGATTCCGGTCTCCGCCGCGTACGGCGCGCTGGTCGGTTTCGTCGGCACCCGGATGCCGCAGTTCTCCACCGCCCCGACCCAAGGACCCGCTGGGCCCGATCTCCCGGCGCTTCCCGAACGCACCGATGCTGGTGCTCGGCGCCCTGGTCGGCGGCTTCCTGATCGGGCGCCCCTACCCGCTCTTCCGCGACCTGTTCCGGCACGCCGCGACCACCCACAACCCGCTGTACGGCGCGGCCGCCTTCACCCTCCAGTCGGTCGGCAACATCGTGGTGATGGCACTGCTGGTGCTCGCCCTGGCGTACGGTCTGGGCGGCCGGCTGCAACGGTGGCTGAGTGCCTCACCGGGCCGGGTGGCGGCCGTGACGGCGGCGGCCTTCATCGTGGCCGGCGTCTTCACGATGGTCTACTGGGACGTGCGGATCCTCGGCCGGCTCGACTACATCTGGTGGCCCACCGCACCCTGGAACAACTGACGGACGGTCAACGGACGGCGGGCCTGGGCATCAGCGCTCAGGCCCGCCGTTCGCGTGCCCGCACCATCGAGGCCTGGGTGCCCGCGGGCTCGCCGCCGGCGCCCATCAGCAGCCCGGCCACCTGGGCCTCGAAGCAGGCGTCCGCGTCGTACGGCGGCACCAGGTAGCCGCCGAACTCCAGGGTGACCAGGCCGTGCAGGGCGATCCACAGCTGGTGCGCCACCGCCTGCGGGTCGCCGGGCGACAGCCGGTCGGCCGCCATGCACCGGGCGACCGCGCCGACCAGGGTCTCCAGCGTGTAGCGCCCGTGCTGGCGGTCGTCGTCGGTCAGCGAGAAGCCGCTGAGCACCGACCCGCCGAACATCACGCTGTAGAGGTGCCAGTGCTCCCGCGCGTTGCGCCGGTACGCCCAGCCGAGCGCGCCGATGTCGGCCACCGGGTCGGCCGTCTCGGTGACCTCGGTGAGACTGCGGTTGAGGTAGCTGAAGCCCTCCCGGACCATCGCCCTGACCAGGTCGCCCTTGCCGCCGAAGTGCGTGTAGACGGCCATCGTGGAGGTGCCCACCTCGGCTGCGAGCCGACGGGTCGACAGCGCCTTGGGCCCCTCCTCGGCGAGCAACTTGGCGGCAGCTCGCAGGAGTTGGGGGGCGAGAGTCGGGTCGATCTGACGGGGGCTCACTCTTGACATCCTCTCACGACAGCAGGAACCTTTGCAGAACAGAGTTATATAACGCCGATATGCAAGGGGACGCCAGATGACCACCCGTCGCACTCATGGCACGTCGCACCTGCTGACCAGCGGCTACCGCCCCGTCACCGAAGAGGTCACCGAGCACGGCCTGCCGGTGCTCGGACAGCTCCCCGCCGGACTCGACGGCACCCTGCTGCGGATCGGCGCCAACCCGCTCGGCCCGTCCGACCCCGCTGTCGACCACGCCTTCGCGGGCGACGCGATGGTGCACGGGCTGCGCCTGCGCGACGGCCGCGCCGAGTGGTACCGCAACCGCTGGCTGCGCACCGACCGGGTCACCCGCGCGCTGGGTAAACTGCCCACCCCCGGGCCGGCCGCGGGGCTGTGCGACAACACCAACGCCAACCTGGTCCGGCACGCGGGCCGCACCCTGGCCCTCGGCGACGGCGGCGCACTGCCCTTCCAGCTGGGCGAGCAGCTGGAGACGCTGGCCCGGCACGACTTCGACGGCACCCTGCCGGCCGGCTTCGCCGCCCACCCGGTCACGGACCCGCTGACCGGCGAACTGCACGCCGTGGCCCACCAGTTCGGCCAGCCGCAGCTGAGCTACCTCACGGTGGACGCGGACGGCCGGGTGAGCCGGGCCGAGCCGATCACCGTCAAGGGCGCACCGATGGTGCATGCCTTCTCGCTGACCGACCGTCACGCGATCATCTACGACCTGCCGGTCACCTTCGACCCGAGCGCGGCCGCGGCCGGCTCCCGGGTCCCCTACACCTGGGACGAGGGCCACGGCGCCAGGATCGGCGTGCTGCCGCGCGGCGGCCGCGACGCGGACGTCCGCTGGCTGGAGATCGACCCCTGCTTCGTCTTCCACCCGGTGAACGCGTACGAGCAGGGCGACCGCACGGTGATCGACGTGATCCGGCACGAACGGGTCTTCGACCGCGACCCACTGCACCCGGCCGAGTCCACCCCGGCCCTGTGGCGGTGGACCGTCGACCACCGGCACGGCACCGTGCTGGAGCGCCGACTCGACGGCCGCGCCCAGGAGTTCCCCCGGATCGACGACCGCTACGCCGGATCGCCGTACCGCTACGCCGTGACCGTCGGTCTGCGGCCGGGCCAGGGCGCCGCGCTGGCCGGGCCCGAGCTGCTCCGCCACGACCTGCTCACCGGACACACCGAGGTGCACCGGGTGGAGCCGGGCCGGGAGGCGGGTGAAGCGGTCTTCGTCCCGCGCGGGGCGCACGCCCCCGAGGGCGACGGCTGGCTGCTCAGCCTGGTGCACGACGCCGCCACCGACCGGAGCGAACTGATCGTCCTCGACTCGGCCCGCTTCACCGGACCGCCGGTCGCCGTCGTCCCGCTGCCCGTCCGGGTGCCGCACGGATTTCACGCGCAGTGGGTGGCGAATTCTCAACTGTGAGCCCGGCGTGGACCGGCGCGCACCATTGCGGACATGACACCACATCGCTAGGCTCGGCCCCTAATGCAGCAGCACAAATAGGACATCCACCCATCGGGAATGGAGAGATTCCTTGCATGACGCTGTCGAACGGGCCGTCGAAACGATGTGGGAGCGGTTTGACGAGCCCCTGACCCTGAACGATATCGCGGACAGCGCGATATTGAGCAAGTTCTACTTCTCACGGGTATTCCGCACACTCACCGGCACCTCACCCAGTCGATTCCTGGCTGCCATCCGCCTCTGTATGGCGAAAAAGTTACTGTTGGAGACGTCGGCCAGTGTCACCGACATCTCCTTCATGGTCGGGTACAACAGTCTCGGCACATTCACCAGCCGTTTCACCCGCAGCGTCGGCGTCCCGCCGGCCAGGTTCCGGATGATGTCCGAACTCGGGATGGACGCCACACCGAGCGCGCTGCGCCCGGCCGGCCCGACCGGACACAGCGGCTCCGTCCAGGGCGAGTTGTACGTCCCCGACACCGAACTCCCCATCCGGATCTACGTGGCGGCCTTCAAGGAGTCGATCCCCGAGGGCCAGCCGAAGGCCTGCGACGTCCTCGACCGGACCGGACCGTACCGGCTGACCGGGCTGCCGGACGGCCAGTGGTTCGTCCGGGCCGCCGTGGTCTCCAGGGCCCCGGTGGAGCCTCGCCCCTGGGTGCGGCAGCCGCTCTTCGTCGGCTCCTCGCACCTGCCGGTGGTGATCTCCGGCGGCGGGACGGTCGAGGCCGATGTGATGACCCGTCCGCTCGGCAAGCTGGACATCCCGATCCTGTTGGCGCTGCCCGAACTCGACGGCAGGCAGCTACTGGAAGTGCCGCGCCCGGCCCAGCGAGCCGTACAGCTCGCTCGTGCTCCGGGCATCAGAAGATCCGGCTGACACCGGACCGAACCACCCGGGGCGGCCCCAGAACCGTCCCCGCTCAGCGAACGGCGTCGGCGCGCACCGCCCCTGGAAGTCCACCCCGGGGTCGAAGCTGTGGATCATGCCCTCCAGCACCAGCAGCGACAGCAGCGGGAACGCGAACTCCGCTGCGGCGAAGATCCCGAACCGCCGCTGCAACCTGAACAGCCGCGGCGCGAACGCCGCGAGGTTGAACTCGGCCGCCACCACCGCCGACGCGTCCCCGACCAGCTTCTCCACCTCGGTCCGGAACGCCTCCCGATCGAAGTCGGCCGGCACCCGCGCGGCACTCTCGATCACGATGTCCGCGCACCGGCGGCCCTCCCCGAGCGCCATCCTGAGGAAGAACTCCCCGAAGTGCCTGCGCACTTGGTCGGGCAGCCGGACCACGAACCCGGCATCCAGCAGCACCACGTCCCCCGCCGCGTCCAGCCGCAGGTTTCCCGGGTGCAGGTCGCAGTGCACCAGCCCGTCCAGGAAGAGCATCTGGTAGACCGCGCGCAGCACCCGCTGCATCGCGTCCCGGCGCTCCTCGGGGCGGTACGGCTCGGGACGGAACTCCCGCAGGTCGTCCAGGAATTCCATCACCAGCACCTGGTCGCCGCCGAACCCCTCGATCGGCTCGGGCAGCCGTACGCCCTTCACCGGGGCCAGGTTGGCGCGCAGCTGCGCCAGCGAGTCCCGCTCCGCCGCCAGATCGGCCTGGGCCAGCACGGCCGTCCCGATCTGACCGAGCATCTCCTCGGCCGGCAGCCGCCGCAGGCCGGGCAGCCGTCCGGTCGCCCGGGCGAACGCCCCGGCCAGCCGGAAGTCGCTGCTCATCACCGCCACGATGCCGGGCCGCCGGATCTTGACCGCCACCACCCGCCCGTCGGTGAGCACCGCGCGGTGCACCGTCGCGATGCTGCCGCTGCCCACCGGCTCCCAGTCGAACTCGCCGAACGGCCAGCTCTCCTCGGGGCCGAACTCCTCGACCAGCACCGCCGTGAGCTCCTCCCGCGAGGGCGGCGGCACCGTGTCGGTCAGCCGCCCCAGCTCGTCACACCACTGCTCCGGCAGCAAGTCCCGCCGGGTGCTGAGAAGTTGGCCCACCTTGACGTAGAACGGGCCCAGCTCGGTCAGCATCTTCGGGGCCCGCTTCGCCAGCCGCGCGGACACCGACCCTCCCCGGCCCGGCCGGAACACCGCCCCGCCCAGGGCGGTGACGGTGTGGCACCGCGCGCCGGCCGAGGCCGGACCTGTCTGTGCCCGCGTCACCCATGGGGCTCTCCCTCGTCAGCTGTGCCCAGCGCCGACTGCTTCAGGACGGCCCTACAGATACTCAGTGCCAACGGCCTGCCGGACTTCTCCTGACGTGCCGTTCTGCGACACCGGAACGCTCAACGCCCCTGCACGGCCTGCTCGGTCGGCTCCTCGGGCGGGCTGAACGGCCACCAGGTGAAGGCCGGCAGCCAGCGCTCGGCGGGCCCGCTCCAGGACAGTGCACCGATCTGGCCGGGGGTTCGCCGCCCGGTGAGCGACCGGAACACGTCGTGATGGTGCCCGCCCACCGTCACCCCGGGCTCCCCCGGGCCGACCAGCCACTCCTGGCCGCCCGCCCGCACCCGCAGCGCGGGCAAGCCCAGCTCCGCCACGGTGAGGCCCATGCCCAGCGCCACCAGGTCCAGCGAGCCCGGGTAGGCGGGGTGGTCGACCGGCACCGGCTCGCCGATCGCCCGGCACAGGTCGAGTTCGTGGGTCAGGGCGTCCATCGTCATGATCGGGCCGCGCAGCCCCTCGGTGAGCGGCGGCAGCAGCGCGGACAGCGCCGTCCACCGCTCCAGCAGCTCCGGCACCCCGGCCGCGCCGTCCGGGTCGGGGTGCCGCAGCGGCAGCACCTGGGTCCCCTGGGTGACCTGCCGGCAGACGTCCACCAGATGGTCGATCAGATCGCGGACGGTCCACCCGTGACAGGCCGGGACGGCGACCTCCGCCAACTCCGGCCTGCCGCTGAGCAGTCCGATCACGTTCTCCCTGACCCGGTCGTAGCCGAGTCGGGGCGGCAGCCGCTCCCAGCCGCCCGGGGCGAGGCGGTCGGCGGTCATCCGCGCACCCCCGCCACTGCCCCGGCCGCCGCCCGGCCCGCCTGGGCCCGGGTCAGATGCCCCCGGGCGTGCAGCCAGGCGATGGTGTCGGTCATCGTCTCCACCAACGGCCTTGGCCCGATGCCGTGTTCGGTGCCGCCCTCGGCCGGGGCCGCCACCGCGCAGGTGTAGACGGCGCCGTACTCGGCCGGGATGTGCCAGGGCCAGACGTGCTGCACCGCCCCGGTCAGCAGGCCGAACGGCAGCATCGCCCTGGCCGGCAGGTACATCGCGGGCAGCTTCCGCCCGGTGGACTCCCGGACCGCCTGGACGTACTGGCGGGTGGTCAGGAAGTGCTGCGGGCCGAACTGCCGCGCCGCCCCACCGGCGGTCCCGGTCACCAGGGCGGCGTGCATCGCCGCCGTGTCCCGGACGTCCCCGACCGGGAGGCCGCCGGCCGGCCAGAGCGGCATCAGCCCCCGTAACTCGTTGCGCAGCCGCGCGTTCTGGTCCCCCAGGTACGGGTCGTGCGGGCCGAGCAGCGCGGGCGGGTAGCTGATCACCACCGGGGCACCCTGCTGCTGGTGTCGGCGGGCCACCGCTTCGGCGGCCGCCTTGGTCGCCAGGTACGCCTCCCGGGGCCGGCCCACCGGCGACCCGGTCCGCACCGTCGGCCCGTCGGCCGGGAACAGCGCCCCGACGCTCGGAGTTCGGTACCGCGCACGTTGGTGCGCCGCATCTCGCTCCGGCGGCGGCTGTCGAAGGAGTACACCGAGGCCGCGTGCAGCACCACCTCCGCGCCGTTGACCGCCTTGGCCACCGCACCCTCGTCCGTGACGTCGCCCACCACCAGTTCCAGCCGGCCCGGATCGACGCCGAGCGGCACCAACGACCGCCCCACGGCGGCCGGGTCACGGACCAGCAGCCGGACCCGGCACCCCGCGCGCAGGACGGCCGCGACCGAGTGGGCCCCGACGAAGCCGGTGCCCCCCGTCACGCAAACCAGCATGAGAACTCCTCTCGACGGCCCGGCGAGCGGCGCGGCCGTCCCCGGCGGTCCGAGCGGCCCAGCGGCGATCGCGTCCGGCCCGGAGTCGGGCAGGCACCGCAGCCATCCTGGGTCTGCCGGGCCCGCCCGGACTTCTCACAGCGTGCTCCAGAACGTGGTCGGTTCTGCGACGAGGCGGCTACGGGTGTAGGGCCTGTCTCACAATTCGCGCCGGATCAGGCCGGGTCGTTCGGGGCGTGCGATCGGCGTGCGGCCGAGGCGCCCTCGTAGCGGAGCTACTTGGGTGTTTCGGCCGTGCGGCGAGCGTGCGTGCCGAACGACCCCGCGTGGCCCGTCCGGTCAGGCGAACTTGAGCCTGGTCGGGTCGGTCCAGCCGGTACCGACCACTCGGGAGGTCCCCCAGCCCGAGACGGTGACGTCCGGGTTGGGCCAGGCCAACAGATCACCGTTGTCCTGAACTCGGACCAGGTCGTCCCGGTGGTCTCCGTCCAGGTCGGCGAAGAACACCCGCGACGGGTCGGAGAACCCGGAACCGATGACCCGGTCGGCGGCCCAGGTCGCGCCCAGAGCATTGACGTTGACCCAGGCTCGCAGGTCACCGTTGCTCTCGACGCGCACGAGGTCGTCCCGGCCGTCGGCGTTGAGGTCGGCGAACCGGACCCGAGCGGGATCGGCGAAGCCGGTGCCGATCTGGCGCTGGGTTCCCCAACTGTTGTTGATGCCCGCGATGTTGGGCCAGGCCTGCAGGGTGCCGTCCGCCTCGATCCTGATCAGGTCGTCCCGGCCGTCGCCGTCCAGGTCGGCGAACCGCAGGCGCGCCGGGTCGGGGAAGCCCTCGCCCACCTTGCGGCCGGTCCCGTAGCCGTCGTTGAGGCCGTCGCTGTTCGGGTATCCGCGGAGTACGCCGTCCGGCTTGAGGTAGATGAACTCCTTCTTGCCGTCCCCGTCGAGGTCGGCGAAGAAGGCCCTGGCCGGATCGGTCGAGGTGCCTGCGGAGTACCGCTCCGGGCCCCAGGCGCCGTGCATGCCGTCGATGTTGGGGGCACCCCAGAGCGCGCCGTCGGACTTGACCCGGACGGTCTCGGCCCGGGAGTCACCCGTCATCGACGCGCCCTTGCCGGCGATGCCGAGCCCGGCGGTCACCCGGCCGTCCCACCGGAGAGTGCGGGTGAAGGCGGTGCCGTCGGTGGTACGCATCGTCCAGAGGTTGGTCTGGGTCGCGGACACGCGCTCGACCAGGACCGCCTCGTCGGGGCCGGTGTTGTCGACGTTGGCCGTGGACGGCTCCAGCCTGTTCCAGTCCAGCGCTTCGGACGAGCGCTGCACCTCTGCGGCGAAGGAGTCACCTGCGACGTTTCCGGTGCTGGTCAGCGTCCGGAAGGCGGTCTGGTTCGGCGCGGTGTTGTAGAACTCCCCGAGGTCGTCGCGTCCGTCACCGTTGAAGTCGCCGGCGACCGGCTTGAGCTGGTTCCAGTCCGAGCAGCCGCTCTCCTTGACTCCGGAGAACCCCTGGGCGAAGGAGCCCCGGGTGCCGGGCTGACGGAAGGTGTCGATGCTCCAGTCGCAGTTGCCGTCCCAGCGGTAGAGGACCGCGATCTCCTGCCGCCTGTCCGGCGCGTTGTCGAAGTCGCCGACGACGGCCTTGACGCGGTCCCAGCAGAACCCGTTGACGTTGCTGGCCCAGGCCGGCTGAGTGAAGGAGCCGGTGAACGCCGTGCCGGTGGAGTAGTACACCCAGAGCTTTGTCAGGCAGCTGCCGTAGTTGTAGTACAGACCGAGGTCCGCCTTCCCGTCGCCGTCGAAGTCACCTGCGACCGGCTTGATGTTGCTCGTGAACCAGCCGGGGTTGCTGCCGGAGTCCAGCGCGGGGGCGGTCGGCGGCTGGTAGCCGGTGCCGTCCGACCGGTAGATCCATCCGGTGATCCGGCCGCCGGTCTCCTGACGGATCATCGCGAGGTCGGTCCGCCCGTCACCGTCGAAGTCACCGCGCACGGTCTGCACGTCGGAGGCCGCGTACCCGTTGTTGATCTCGACGCCGACCGGCGGGTAGCTGCCCGTCGCCGAGGCCTGCCAGGTGTAGACCGAGGTCTGGGTGGCGTTGTCGGAGAAGACCGCGGTGGTGTCGGCGAGCCCGTCGCCGTTGGCGTCGCCCCGTCGCCCGGGCGCGCTGTTCTGGTTGTAGGCGGCCATCACGTCGAAGGACGCGGTACCGAGGCTCTCCTGCCCGGCCCGGTTGACCGCCTTGACGAACAGCCAGGTCGGGTCGCTGGTCCACTGGGTGACCGGGATCGTCGCGGTACCGTCCGGGCCGGCGGCCACGGTCATGGTGAACGCACCCTGGCGGGTGCCGTACCGGTACCTGACGATGCCGGTGTCACCCGGTGCCGGGCTGAGCGTGACGGCCCTGGCGGTGCCCATCGGCACGCCGAACTCGCCGCAGGCGGGCGGATCGCAGCGCGAGCTGACCAGCGGGGTGCTCGCCGCCCCCAGGTCGATCTCGAACTCGCAGCCGGGAGCCGACGCGCCGCTCCACGCCAGACCGTCCCAGGTGGACGCCCGGTAGGTGTAGACGACGCCCGCGGCGAGCGTGCCCGCCGGGACCGGGGCCCAGGTCTGGGCACCGCCGCTGGCCACCGACTGCGCCGGGTTCTGGCCGGCCGGAGGGTCGGAGTAGACCGTCGCGCCGTCGCTCTTGCGGACGACCTCCAGGCGGGCTCCGACGTTGTCGCCGTTGGGGTCGGAGAGCTTCGCCGTGAACTGCGGTGAGGTGGAGGTGAGATAGGTCCGGTCGGGCCCGGTGGCGCAGGGCTTGGACGGGACCATGGCCAGCGCGGCGGGAGCGCTCGGGGCGTGGTTGTACTCCACCACGAGCCGCGTCTCACCGGGGGTCAGCAGCTTGTAGACGCCGCTGGTCGCGGTGTTGATGCCGAAGGTGATTCCGTTGGACCAATTGTTGCTCGCCGCTTCCTGCAGCTTGGCCCGGAAGGTCTCGTTGCTGGGGAAGTACAGCCCGTTGGCGTCCCCGCAGCCGAACGCGGAGGACATCCAGCCACCCCAGCCCGAGTTCGACCAGGTGGCGTTCTGCGGGACCTGGGAGTTGATGTGCAGGTTCATCGCCGTCGAGGCGTCGCAGTTGGTCGCGGAGTTGACCACCACCTTGAGCTGGGCGCTGCGGACGGTCGAGCCGAAGATCGGGTCCACCCAGAAGCGGAAGATCCCCCGCCACTCGCGACTGCCGTCGGGCCCGACCTTGATGGCGTTGCCCTGGACGCCCCAGTAGTTGGTGGTGGTGTGCTGGCTCTCGAAGATGTTCCAGTCCCACATCGGGCGTTCGAGGTAGGTCGGGTCGATCACCAGCGGGAAGCGGGCGGCCGGGTCGGTGAGCATCGCCCGGTCCGGCACCACCTCCAGCTGACGGTCGGTCACCTTGACGGCGACCTTGGCCTGCCTGGCTTCACCGGCCGGTACAGGTGTGGCCCGGCGATCCGCGGCCGGCGTGTCCCACATCACCGGATCGGCGGAGGCGAAGACCGCGTTGCCGGTCGAGTCCTTGGCGGTGAGGGCGCCTGCACCGTTCACCTCGGTGGTCAGACCGGTGTTCGTCAGGCCGAACTTGACGCTCTGCAGGGCCGGATTCTTCGCCGCCGTCGCGTTCTTGACGACCAGGAGGTGGCTGAAGCCGCTCGAGGTCGCGTGCAACACCAGGTCGGTGCCCGGGAACACGTCGGCGTACGTCGCGGAGTCACCCTCCAGCGTGGGCTTCGGCAGGGCGGACGGCCAGCTGAGGCCGAACTCCTTGCCGTCCTTGGTCATCCGTACCAGCGGGGCGGTGCCGCCACCGGAGAACACCAGGTCGGTGGTGGCCGCCTTCGGAGCGACCGTCCCGTCCGCGCGGGCGGCCAGGGTGGTGTCGACCGGTATCCAGGAGTTGCCGTGCCTGACCCGGACGGCGGTCGGCGCGAACTCGGCGGTCAGATGACCGTCCGGATTCGCGAACACCTGCGCCGCCTCGGTCCGCCGGTCGAGCACCTCGACCCGCTTGCCGGAGTGCTTCGCTGCTGCCACCGCGTCAGTTTCACTTGCGGCAACGGTGGCTGCGACTTTAGGGACCGGGGCGGCGGCCGCCTCGGATACCGGCAGCGCGGTGAGCGGCATGATCGCGGCAGCGACGATGCTCGCGGTCACCGCAGCCAGTCGGCAGCGTTTCGCTGATGCCATGGGTGCGATGGCTGCGCGACTACTTCTCGTTGATGGCACGAAATTCTCCTACTGCCAGGTCTTGAACGAAATTTGCTTGCCCACGAGCGGAAGCCCAGGGGCCTCCTTTCCACTCCGGGCCGCAGTCCCGGCGAATGTCTTGATGTACACGACGCCGATCTGGTAACCGTGTCCATTCGGTGTGTCCACCTCGAACCACCGTTCCTCGGCGCTGTAGACGTACTGTGGGTGATCCCAGTGCACGTTCGAGCCGTCCTTCACGTAGGTGAACGTGCCGCCCATGGTCTGCTTGGTCTTGACCCCGGCCTTGAACTTGCCGCTCAGGTCCACCCCGCCTACTGAGCCGCCGACACTCGTCTCCATCTCGGCGGAGAGCTCGGTCTCGGCGCTGTAGTTCATGGCCCTGCCGTCGACCACGTAGACAGGTGCATTCATCGTCACGGTGTCGTCGATTTGGGGAGCGCCGTTGTACAGGTCCCATCGGCGTAGCGTGTACTGGGATTTGAGCATCTGCAGGCCGAGATCGGGAACATAAACCGGAACGAACAGCGCAGGAGCGATCGGCCGAGGTACCTGCGGGTGCCGCCGCGCATCCGTGGGATCGTCCGGCACGGTCATGTAGTTCTGGCTGTAGTCCATCTGGTTCTGGCCATGCTTCGAGTGGTCCTCGTTGACCGGGCGGCCGGTGTCCGGGTCGAGGGGGATCATTCCGGTGGGGTCGCTGAGGGTGGCCGGGCTGTTGTTGGCGTAGGCGTAACCGTTCAGCTGTTGTGGGTCGTTGGAGTTGGTCACCGGGTCGTCGGAGATGAACCGGCCGAGGGCCGGGTCGTACTCCCGGGCGTCGAGGTGGGTCAGACCCGTGGAGGCGTCCTTGGTCTTGTTGAGGAAGCCGTGGTCGTCCGGCCAGGTGATCGGGGCGCCGCGGTCCTCGCCGAAGGGAAGGGACCTGCGTCGGGTCACCGCGAGGGTGGCCGCGTCGAACGCGAGGGTCGAGGTGCCGTGTTGGTCGCTCGACAGCCAGGACACCGCGCCCGCGCTGGTCCGCATCGCGAGGACCCGGGAGCCGAGCCCGTAGTAGCGAGTGCCCGTCACCGAGCCGCCGGACAGGCGGAGTTCGGTGCCGCCGACGTAGAGCGTGGTGCCGGTGGGGTCCTTGCGGAGCAGGCGGGTGCCCTCCGCGTCGTAGACGTAGTCGGTGGTGCTGGTGCCCGCGACGATCCGGGTGACCTTGCCCTCGGCGTCCCAGGTCAGCTGCTGGCCGGGGCGTGCCGTGGTGTTGCCGGTCCGGTCGTAGCTGTAGGCGTCGGTGCGTGCACCGCTCGGTCCGGTGGTGGCGACGGAGCTGAGCAGGTCGGGCTGCAGCTGGCCGGCCGCCGGGTAGGTGTAGGTCTGGTCGGTGCGGCCGGAGCCGAGCCGCAGGGCCTGGGTGGCCCGGTTGCCGGCCTGGTCGTAGGTGTAGGAGGCCCAGTACTTGACGGGGTCGTTGGCAGGCGGGGTCACCGGGTTGGCGCAGGTGGCCGTGGACGGCGTCCAGGCCTCGGTGAGGCGGCCGAGCTGGTCGTTCCGGAAGCACTGGTAGTCGGCCGGCACACCGGTGGTGGCGCCGGGCTGGTCGAAGATCGAGGTGACGTTGCCCGCCGGGTCGTACGTGTAGCGGGTGTCGCTCTGGGTCTTGCCGGCCACCTCGCGGTCGGTGACCGTCCGGGTGAGCCGGTGGGTGGCCTGGTCGTACTCGTTGCTCAGCCAGACCGACTTGCCGAGTGCGCCGAGGCTGACCTGGGCGATCTCGCCGAGCGGGGTGTAGGCGGCGTTGCGGACGTACGTGGTCTGAACGGCGCCGGTGCCGTCCTTGGCCTCCAGTCGGGTCGGGTTGCCGAAGACGTCGTAGCCGTGGTCCAGCTTCTCGGCCGGCAGACCGCCGACGGCGGGCTGGCTGGAGGTGGCGATCTCGCCGCCGGCCAGGTAGGTCATCGACACCGGGTAGGTCCCGGCGAGGGCGCCCTCGGTGGCCGGGATCGTCACCGAGGTGCCGGTCGGCCGGTAGCCGGCGTCGTAGCCGGTGGTGCTCAGCACGTACTGGGCGGAGCCCACGTACCGGGTGGCGGAGCTGAGCCTGCCCAGCGCGAGCGTGTCGAACTGCCAACTCGCCCGTAGCGGACCGGTCGTGGAGCCCTCGCGCAGCGAGACCTTGCGGCCGCCCGCGTCATAGCCGTAGTACAGCGATCGGTTCTCCGCGTCGGTGCTGGAGAGCCGTTGGCCGGCGTCGTCGTAGCTGAAGGTGGTGGCGCCGTGGTCGGGATCGGTCGACCTGACGGTCCGTCCGCGCAGGTCGTACTCGGTGCCGAACACCCGGCCCGCCGGGGTCGTCACCGAGGTGGCGCGGCCGAGGCGGTCGAATCCGTACCGGGTCACGTCGGAGCCGGTCGGTGTCAGCTGGTCGAGCTCGACGGTCTGGCCGCGAGCGTCGCGGACGGTGGTGGTCGCCGTGCCGCCTGCGGGAGGAGTGACGCTGACCCGGGCGCCGTCGTAGGCGGTGAGGGTCTCCCACTTCTTGACGTCGGAGCTGTACAGCGCCGAGGCGGTCGCGCGGCCCGCGCCGTCGAAGACCGTCCTGGTCTGACTGGGTACCACCGTGTCGGCGACGACGGCCAGTTCGGTACCGGGGGGCGAACTGTTGTAGTACGCGCCGTTGGACTTGACCGCCTGGCCTCGCGAGTCGTACACGGTGTCGGTGATCGTCCGACCGCCGGCCGGGGTCGGTGACTGGGTCTGCCGCGGCCGGGCCAGGCCGTCGACCAGGGAGTAGCCGGTTCGGTACGTGCTGTCGGGTGCGAGCGCGAGGGTGGTGACCACGCTGGCCTTGCCGTTGGTGTTCAGCGCGTAGCGGTACTCGCTGTTGGGCCCGTCCACCGCCTTCTGACGCCCCGGCAGCCAGACCTTGCGGGTGCGGCCGAGCGGGTCGGTCTCCGTGTCGGTGCGCTTGCCGTTCGCATCGGTCTGCGCGACGGCCGCGCCCCGGGCGTCCGTCTCGGTGGTGACCGCGTGGCCGAGCGGGTTGGTGACCTTGACCCTGGTCGGGCCGGTCAGGTACTCGGTGGTCGTGGTGCGGTCCAGCGCGTCGCTGCTCGACGTCGTGCGGCCGAGCGCGTCGTAGGCCGTCCGCCCGGCCACCGTGTACCCGGGGGTGCTGCCGTTCCAGCCCGACAGCACCTCGGACCGGGTCAGGTCGCCGATCGTCGGAGCGGTGCCGAAGGCGGTGGCACCGTCGTAGTAGCTGCGGGTGTCGGCCAGCACGTCGGCCGGGACCGGGCTGTCGGTGCAGGCACCCGCGACGGTGACCACCCGGCTCGGCCTGTTGACCAGCCAGCGGTCGGTGTTGCGGACGTAGCCGGTGCGGGTGCACCGGTCGTCGTCCGTGGTGCCCAGGTCGCCCTGGTCGAGCGAGTCGAGCACCGTGCCGTACGTGCTGTCGTAGGTGGTCTCGGTACCGGTGCGCAGCGCGACCGTGCCGTCGGCCTTCGCGGTCCGGGTGCGCGTCCTGGCCACGCCGGTGAGGCGCGCGGTGTAGGTGCCCCAGGGGCGGACCCTGGTGGCGGTCGGGTCGGACACCCACTGGTCGTTGATGGTGCCGGTGACCTCCTTGCCGCCGGCGCCGTTGTAGGTCACGCTCTCGCGGACCGTGCCCGCCAGCTGCGCCGCGTCCGGCACGGCGACGCCCTCGGTGTCGGTGACGCTCGCGGCGCGGGTGCCCGAGGGGAGCTTGTCGCCGTCCATGCCGCGGAAGTACGTGGTCTCGGTGGAGGACCGGGCGCCCTCGGCCTGGTTGCCGCCGATCACTCGGACCTTGCCGTAGCCGCGCCACTGGGACCAGGTCTTGCGCGAGGCCGGCACCAGGCCGTCCTCGCTGTCGTAGTGCCAGGCGGGCGTGCCCAGGTACTCGTAGGCGGTCTCGACGGGTGTGGACTGGTCACCGGTGAGGTTGGCGTTCTGCACGACCCTGGTCACCACGTACTTGTGGAAGTACTCCAGCTTCGGCTGGCCGTCCTTCTCGTACAGGGCGGGCAGGCAGCGCCGGGTGTTGCCGTCGGGCGAGGCGGGCAGGTTGCCGGCCGAGCAGTCCTTGTCGGAGTAGGTGACGGTGAGCGTGCCGCCGTACTCGTTGCGGATCGCCTTGATCCGCCACCAGTTCATCAGCGGGCCGTCGGTCTCGTTGACCCGGTTGGGCATCTGCACACCGTCGAAGACCACCTCCGGCATCGCCAAGGTGCCGCCGAGATGGCCGGTGTGCGTGATGCCGTCCAGCCAGAGGCTCGCCGGGGTGCCGTCACCGTTGCTCGGGAACGACTGGCGCAAGGTCCAGGAGTCCACGTCGGCGTACGCGCTGCCGTTCCACACCTGGGCGACCACCCGGGCGAGACGCTTGCGGGTCCAGAACGACGGGCCGGTCTGCTGGCACGGACCCGCACCGCAGTCGAGCGTCACGGGGGTGTCCGGCAGGCTGCCGGTCGGGCCGGTGCGGTCGGCGGTCTCGAAGACCACCCGGGCGGCGGCGGTACCGGCGACGCCGTCGCGCCTGCCGTACTCGATCTGGGCGAGCTGTCCGCCGCGGACGTACTGGGTGCCGGCCGTGGTGCTGTTGTTGCGCGCGTAGTAGTTGGTCTCGGGCGTGTAGGTGTACACCATCGCGTTGCCGTGGGTGTCGACGACGTAGTCCAGGTTCCACCGGTAGGCCTGGGTGCAGCTCGAGTCCGCGAACGCGGCCTTGTTGCAGGGCTCGCCGCCGTTGTTGCCGAACACCGGGACCGTGTACGTCGACTTGGTGTCCGGGCGGGATCCGAAGTGGTACCTCGTCCCGTCCCGGGAGGTGACCATCCAGGACTCGCCGTTGTCGTCCCCGTTGGCCGTGCCGGTGAGGCGCTGCACCCTCATTCCGTTGTCGTTCTTCAGACGCCAGGTGGTGCCCGCCTGGTCCACCGGGACGAGTTCACCGGCCGCGCCGTCCATGGAGAGCGTCGCGTTGTCGGTGCCCCAGCACAGGTCCTGCGTCTTCGCCTGGCCGTTGTTCCCGCCGAGGTCGTCCGAGCACGCCTTGTAGCGTCGCTCGATGCTGCCGGGCGCGAGTTCCCAGCCCTGCCCCGCCCAGGAGGGCTGGTTGTTGGTGGCCGCGGTCCGCCCGTCCACGCCCTGGGAGGAGTAGGCCAGCGCGAGAGTGGGCGCCAGAGCGCCGTCCACCGGTGGCACGGGCATCGGGTAACTCCAGGAGAAGTCACCCGAGGAACCGCCCGCGCTCCAGGTCCCCGACGAGGAGAGCGGGGTGACGGCGAAGCTTCCTGACGGGGCGTCACCCGCTGTGGTGGCCGCCGCCAGGCCCGAAGTCTTCAGCTGCGTCGGCTCCTTGGCGACGTGCTTGGACACGTCGGTGGGTGCGACGGCCTTGGGCCGGGGTGTGGAGACCGGCACCGACTTGGGGGCCGCCACCCTGGACGGGGCCAGATCCTCACCCGCCAGGGCCGGCGTCGCCTGCAGCACACTCGCGGGCAGCGCCAGCGCGAGCAGCGCCACGCCGAGCACCCTCGGCGATCTCCTCCCCCGTGGTCGAGGAAAGACTGAGAACTTCGTCAAAGCTCCTCCAGAAGATCATCTGTCCCGCACTGGCACGCTGGGCGGGAACAGCCTGGACAGTGGCTGCGGCACCATGTCTAATCGGCCCAGAGTTGTCCGGCAGGTGCGTGGGCGCCGGACAAACAACCGTGGTCAATGGGGGGTTGGCGTGGGTCGTCCGGAGAAGCCGCTGGACCCGGACGGCGGTCGGACGGCGCTCCTGGCGGCCGGGCTGCGCGAGCTGCGGGAGCGGGCGGGGCGCCCTGGCTACCGGGCGATGGCCCAGCGCGTCCACTACTCCGCGGCCGACACCGGCGGCGCACCAGTGCGCGGGAGTGTGGCGCAGCCCTGCCCGTACCAGGGCCTGGCCGCCTTCCAGCCCGAGGACGCCGCTTGGTTCTTCGGCCGGGCGGAGATGGCCGGCCGGCTGCGCGAGCGGGTCGAACGGCTGCCCCTGGTGGGGCTGTTCGGGGCCTCCGGCAGCGGGAAGTCCTCACTGCTGCGGGCCGGACTGGTCGGTGCGCTGGAGGCGGACCGGGGCGCCGCGAGCCGGTGGCGCACCATCCTGATGACCCCGACGGCGCACCCGCTGGAGGAGTTGTCCGATCGGCTGGCGAAGTTGTCCGACGGCGATGCGGGTGTGTTGGCGGCGGGGCCCGCCGAGACCCGGCTGCTGCTGGTGGTCGACCAGTTCGAGGAGGTCTTCACGCTCTGCGCCGACGAGGCGCAGGCGTTCCGGTTCGTCGACGCCCTGCTGGACGCGGCCCACGGCCCGGGTCGGCGGACCACGGTCGTGCTCGGGGTGCGGGCCGACTTCCTGGGCCGGATCACCCGGCACCCCGGGCTGACCGAGGCGCTGCGGGACGAGGCCCAACTCCTGCTGGGGCCACCTTCGCAGAGTGACCTGCGGGAGATCGTGGTGCAGCCGGCCGCGCGGGCAGGCATCCGGCTGGATCCGGAACTGGCAGCGGTCGTCCTGGCGGACGCGGCGGCGCAGCCGGGCTCGCTGCCGCTGGTGTCGCACGCGCTGCTGGAGACCTGGCGCCAGCGCACCGGCGAGGAGCTCACGGCAGCCACCTACCGGGCCTGCGGCGGTGTGCGCGGAGCCCTGGCGCAGACGGCGGAGGGCGCGTACCAGCGGCTCGGTCGGCAGCAGGACCTCGCCCGGCGGATCTTCCTCCGCCTGGCCGTGCTCGGCGACGGCACCGAGGACACCCGTCGGCCGATCACCCGGGCCGAACTGAACGGCCTGGCCCCCGACCAGGCGCTCGCCGAGGTGCTGGACCTGCTGGCCCGCGCCCGGCTGATCGTGCTGGACGGGGACTCCGTCCAGCTCGCGCACGAGGCGCTGATCCGGGCCTGGCCCCGGCTGCACCGCTGGCTCACCGACGACCGGGCGAGCCTGCTGGTGCACCGCAGGTTGACCGACGCCGCCCAGCACTGGCAGGCGCTCGACCGGGATCCCGGTGCGCTCTACCGGGGCACCCAGCTGCAGACCGCGCGGGCCTGGGCCGCGGAGCACCCGGGCGAGGCCAACCACGGGGAGGCCGACTTCCTGCGGGCGGGTTCCGAACTGGAGGCCGCCGAGCAGGGGGCGGTGCGCCGTAGGACCCGCCTGTTGCAGCGGCTGGTCGCCTGTACCGCGGTGCTGCTGGTGTTGGCGCTGCTCGGTGGCAGCGTGGCACTCAATGCGCGCCAGGACGCCCAGCGCCGTCAGACGGCCGCGCTGGCCGGGGAGTTGGCCCTGAAGTCCCGCTCACTGCTCTCGAGCGCCCCGGCACTCGCGGGGCTGCTGGCGGTGACGGCCGCCCGGATGCACCCGGACGCCGAGACCCGGGGCTCCGTACTGAGCGCCGCCGCCGTGCCGCGCCGCACCGAGTTCGGCACCCCCGGCGTGCCCGTGTACAGCGTCGACTTCAACCCCGACCACACGCTGCTCGCCTCGGCCGGGGTCGCAGGCTCGGTGTCCCTCTGGGACCCGGCGACCGGCACCCTGGTGGCCGAACTCGCGGGCGGCCAGGGCGTGGTGCAGCAGGTGCGGTTCAGCGGGGACGGGCGGTTGGTGGCCTCGGCCGGGATCGACGGTACGTCAGGCTCGGTGATCGTCTGGGACGTGGCACAGCGCCGCCAGGTCACCAGGCTGGTGGAGGAGGGCGTGGGCCGGGGCATGGCGTTCAGCGCGGACGGGCACCTGGTCGCGGTCAGCGCGGCGGGTGGCTCGATCGCGCTGCACGACCTCGCCTCCGGCGCGCGGACGGTCCTGGCAGCCGGGCAGGCCCAGGTCAGCACGCTGGCCTTCAGCCCGGACGGGGGCCTGCTGGTCTCCGCCTCGGGCGGCGACGGACCGCTGGTGTGGGAGGTAGCTACGGGCCGACGGATCGCCCAACTCGCCGCCGCTCGTTCGGATTCGGTGGCCTTCGGGGCGACCGGACGAATCCTGGCGGCCTCGGCCGACGACCACGGCCTGAGCCTGTGGGACCTGAGCGGACCGACCCCGGTGGCGATCGCGCCACCTGCTCTGACGTCCTCGTACGCCTGGACGCCTTCCACCCCTGCCGGGGACCGGATAGCGGTGGCGGACGAGACCGGCACCGTGCACCTCTGGGACTTCCGGCGCGGTGTGGCGCTCGGCTCGTACCGGGACCGGGGGCGCAGCGAGACGGTGTCGGTGGCACTCAGCCGGGACGCCGCCATGCTCGCCTCGGCCGGCTACAACGGCACCATCGTGGTGCACGACCTGACGGCCGAGCCGTTCGGCGGTTTCAGCGCCGAGGTGACCGACCTCCGGACCAGCCCGGACGGTGCCACGGTCGCCACCGCCGGGAGCGACGGCGCCGTACGGCTCTGGAGCCGGGACGGCAGGCCGACGGGTGTGCTGGACGGTCACGGGGACGAGGTGGCGGCGGTCGCCTTCAGCCCGGACGGATCGCTGCTGGCCGCCGTGACCCGCAACCGTCGGGTCACCCTCTGGGACGTCGCCCGGCGCCTTCGGGTCGGCGAGCCGCTGGGGCCGTTCGGCTTCGGCTCCGCCACCGGCATCGCCTTCGCGCCCGACGGGAAACTGCTGGTGGTGGCGGCCCTGGGACTGTTCGCCTGGGACGTCCGTACACCCGCCGCCCCGGTGGACGTCACCGCACGGTTCGCCTCCCGGCTGACCGACTCGGTGGCCTTCACGCCCTCGGGGGAGCGGCTGGTGGGCGTCGGGCCGTCGGGAAAGCTGACCACCTGGGACACCACGTCGGGGGCGGTCCTGACCCGCGACGACACCGGCCAGGGAGCAGTACAGGCGCTGGCGCTCAGCCCGGACGGCAGCGTGCTGGCCACCTCCGGCGACGGTCGCTCGGTGGCGCTTCGCGACGGCCGCACCGGTCGGCAGACCGCTCTGCTGAACGGTCACGGTTCGGCCGTCCAGACCCTGGCCTTCAGCCGGGACGGACGCCTGCTCGCCTCGGCGGGCGACGACGGCACCGTGATGGTGTGGGACGTCGCGGCGCGGAGCAGGCTGGCCACCCTCACCGGCCACACCGCACGCATCCGTGCGCTGGCCTTCACCGACGACGGCGCACTGCTCTCCGGTGCCGAGGACGGCCGGGTGATCCGCTGGCCGCTCGACCCCGACCGCGCGGCGGCCGGTATCTGCCGGGCGGCAGGGACGGGCCTGAGTCGTCAACAGTGGAGCGACTACCTGCCGTCGTTGGGATACCGGGGCGGTTGCCTCTGAACTCGACGGTCTCGGCTGGTCGAGGTCAGGTGCCGCCGGTGCGCCAGAACCTCATGGGTCAGTACACCTAGGCCACCCCGCGCCGGCCCGCCCGTACCGACGGGCCGTCAGCCAGACCGCCAGCGGCAGCGCGACGCCGGCCACCGCGGCCACCACTCCGGCCACCAGCAGCAGCCCCGCCGGGACCGCGAGCGCCAGGCAGTGCCGGACACCCCACCGGTCGGCGAACTCGTCCACCGGCAGGTGGACCAGGTCCAGCAGGTGGAACGCGTCGTAGGTGGCCAACACGTAGGCCAGCGCCGCGTACCCGAAGGCGAACAGCAGCAGCCAGCTGCTGCGTTCGGCGGCCGCCAGCAGGAGCAGGGCGGCGGCCGAGACCAGCAGTGGGGTGGCGCCGTTGAAGATCAGCAGCTGGGCCGAACCCAGCACCGCCGAGGGCGAGCGGAAACCGTGCCAGTGAGTCACCGTCAGCGCGGCTGTCGCACCGCCGAGCAGCACCATCACGGACAGCGCGGGTAGGGCCCGCCGCAACCGCCCGGCCCGCCCGTACCGACGGGCCGTCAGCCAGACCGCCAGCGGCAGCGCGACGGCCCAGTAGACGGCGAGCCAGCCGGGGTGGCTGAGCACCTCGGGCCGGAGGATGCCGCCGGGCGCACGGACGGGCACCGCGCAGATACCGTCGGCCGCCCCGCCGCAGTGGGTGCCCGGCAACCGGTACAGCGGCAGCGGAAGTGCGAGCAGCACGCCGAACAGCACGAGCACGAACCAGTACCGCCGTGCGGCCACTTGCCCTCCTCTTGTCCGCCTCGGAGACAGTTGCCAGGCATCCTCCAGGGGTGACGGCCCGCGCACAAGAGGGATCGCCACCGGAATCGGGGACACACCTCGTAGGCGGGCCCGGACGGGTGCTCGTTGCGTAACCTTGCCGACGGGAGGGAGCCGTGGGTTCCCCGGCCGGTCCGACGAAGGGGTTTCCAGCCATGTCCCAGCAGGTCAAGGGCGTCATCGCCCGCGCGAAGGGCGAGCCCGTCCGGGTGGAGACCATCGTGGTGCCCGACCCGGGGCCGGGCGAGGCGGTGGTGCAGGTGCAGGCCTGCGGGGTCTGCCACACCGATCTGCACTACCGCGAGGGCGGGATCAACGACGAGTTCCCGTTCCTGCTCGGCCACGAGGCGGCCGGGGTGGTCGAGTCGGTCGGCGAGGGCGTCACCGAGGTGGCCCCGGGTGACTTCGTGATCCTCAACTGGCGTGCGGTGTGCGGCCAGTGCCGGGCCTGCCGGCGCGGCCGGCCCTGGTACTGCTTCGCCACCCACAACGCGAAGCAGCGGATGACGCTGCTGGACGGCACCGAGCTCTCCCCCGCGCTGGGCATCGGCGCGTTCGCCGAGAAGACCCTGGTGGCGGCAGGCCAGTGCACCAAGGTCGACCCGTTGGCCTCCCCCGCCGCCGCCGGACTGCTCGGCTGCGGCGTGATGGCCGGTCTGGGCGCGGCGATCAACACCGGCGCGGTCGGCCGGGGCGACAGCGTGGCGGTGATCGGCTGCGGCGGTGTCGGCGGCGCGGCGATCGCGGGCTCCCGACTGGCCGGAGCGGCCCGGATCATCGCGGTGGACATCGACGACCGCAAGCTCGACCTGGCCCGGGGCCTCGGCGCCACCCACACCGTCAACTCCCGCCAGGCGGACGCCGTCGAGGCGATCCGTGAGCTGACCGGCGGCTTCGGCGCGGACGTGGTCATCGACGCGGTCGGCCGCCCGGAGACGTACCGGCAGGCCTTCTACGCCCGCGACCTGGCGGGCACCGTCGTCCTGGTCGGCGTGCCGACCCCGGAGATGAAGCTCGAACTGCCGCTGCTGGACGTCTTCGGCCGGGGCGGCGCGCTCAAGTCGAGCTGGTACGGGGACTGCCTGCCCAGCCGCGACTTCCCGCTGCTGATCGACCTCTACCAGCAGGGCAGGCTGGACCTGGACGCCTTCGTCACCGAGACCATCGCGCTGGACGGCGTCGAGCAGGCCTTCACCCGGATGCACGGCGGCGACGTCCTGCGCTCGGTGGTGGTGTTCTGATGGCCGCTCAGCCCTCCGCCCGGATCGAACACCTGGTCACCTCCGGCACGTTCTCGCTGGACGGCGGCACCTGGGAGGTCGACAACAACGTCTGGCTGGTCGGCGACGACCACGAAGTGCTCGTGATCGACCCGGCCCACGACGCCGAAGCCGTGGCCTCACTGATCGGCGACCGCCGGGTGGTGGCGATCGTCTGCACCCACGCCCATGACGACCACATCAACGCCGCCCCCGAACTGGCCACGAAGACCGGCGCCCCGATCCTGCTGAACGAGACCGACCGGCCGCTCTGGGACCGCACCCACCCCGACCGCGCCCCGGACGGCCCCCTCCCCGACGGCCACCGACTGACCGTGGCGGGCACCGAACTGACGGTCCTGCACACCCCGGGCCACGCCCCAGGCGCGGTCTGCCTGTACGCCCCCGCCCTGGGCACCGTCTTCACCGGCGACACCCTGTTCGCCGGCGGCCCGGGCGCCACCGGCCGCTCCTTCTCCGACTTCCCCACCATCATCGACTCGATCACCGACCGCCTGCTCACCCTCCCCCCGGACACCACCGTCCACACCGGCCACGGCGACTCCACCACCATCGGCGCCGAGGCCCCGCACCTGGCGGAGTGGGTGGCCCGCGGCCACTGACGGCCGCTCAGGCGGTGCGGCCGGGGTCGGCCGGGCCGCACCGCCTGCACTAGCATCCGGGCATGCCGATATCCGAGGGCGCGACCTCACCCGGTTGGCGCGTCACCGTCGTGACGCAGAAGCGCCGCACCGGGCGGCCGCCGTACTACACGCCTCCCGCCGAAGCCCA
Organism: Kitasatospora sp. Root107; assembly: GCF_001424875.1. Classification (GTDB taxonomy): domain Bacteria; phylum Actinomycetota; class Actinomycetes; order Streptomycetales; family Streptomycetaceae; genus Kitasatospora. The sequence goes on from NZ_LMCT01000031.1 coordinate 39,131, forward strand.
GCCGCTCGCCCGGCGGGACGGCCTGCGCATCCACGGCCGGGTCGGCGGGATCAGCTGTGTCGACACCACCGGCCGGACCCACTGGACCCTCCCCTGCGCCGGCCGCCCGAACGCCGCCCACATCTCCGGCGGCCGGGTCCTGGTCACCACCGACTCCCTCGACTACACGCCCTGGGGCTTCCTCGGCCCGGCCCTGCTGATCGACCTGGCGGACGGGACCCTGATCGCCGAACTCCGGGGCGAGCGCGGTGCCGTCCTGCGCGGCGGCCGCTTCTTCCTCGGGCTGCAGGGGTACGACTTCTTCGACACCTGGGAGTACGACAGCGATGCCAACCAGGTGGACGCCTGGCGCAGTTGCGGCCACTACGTGGTCGGCAGCGGCGTCCGGGTGGTGGAGTCCGCGCGCAGTCTGGCGGAGGGCAGCCGGGTGGTCCGGCTGCGGCCCGGCGGCGTGATCGAACGCGGGCCGCGCCTCACCGACCTGACCGCCTCCGAACCGCTGGTCCTGTCGGACGGCACCATTCTCGTCCTGGACGCCGGGGTGCTGCGCGCGGTCGGGCGCGGCCTGGAGGAGTCCGTCCTGGCCGAGTTGCTGCCCATCGCACCGGGTCAGGTCCACCGCTTCCTGGGCACCCTGGAGCGCACCGCCGACGGCCTCACCGTGACCCTCGCCGAGCGCCATCCCGACAAGCACACCAGCTACACCGTCCACACCTGGACGCTGGCCCTGCACCCGCCCGCCTGACCGGGCAGGAGCAGCGGCTACTCCCGCCCGTAGGCCGCCCACCGGCCGAGCGTGAAGCCGTCGCCCGCCTTCCTGACCTCCACCGCACCCGCTCCGCCGAAGTGTGCCGGGATCACCAACTCACGCTCGGCCGCCGCCCGTTCGAGAATCCGCCGGCGGCTGGTCGCCGCCCGTGCCGGGTCCAGGCAGAGGCAGCTGCTGCAGCCCGGCCGGAGGATCTGCACCGGGCTGTGCAGCAGGTCCCCGACGAAGACCGCCCGGTCGCCGCCGGAGGCCAGCCGCAGGACGGCCGATCCGGGGGTGTGGCCGGGCGCGGACTCCAAGGTGAGGTGCTCGTCGATCCGGTGGGTGCCGTCCCACAGCACGACCTGCCCGGCCTGGTGGACGGGGGCGATGCTGTCCTCATAGATCAGCCGATCGAGCACCCGGCCGCCGTTGGCGTACCCATTGTCAGGGCCGAAGTACTTGTCGTCGGCGGCGGGCAGAAGGTACTGCGCGTTCGGGAAGGTGGTCGCCCAATCCCCGTCCACGGCCGTGGTGTTCCAGCCCACGTGGTCGACGTGCAGGTGGGTGTTGACCACCACGTCGACCTCCTCCGGGGCGATCCCGGCCTGGGCCAGCAGGCCGGGAAAGTCCCCCTGCCAGTGGTGGAACAGCGGCGATCCGGGCCGCTCGCGCCCGTTGCCCACCCCGGTGTCGACCACCACCGTCCGACCTCCGCTGCGCAGCACCCAGGTCTGCAACGCGGCTGCGGCCCGGTCACTTTCCGGCTCCCAGTGATCCGGCGCCAGCCAGTCCTCGTTCTCCCGCCACACCTCGGCCTCGGCCCCCGGGACAAGGTCCCTGGCCGGCAGGAACGTTCCCCGCCACTCCACCAGCCGGATGACCTCGACGTCTCCCAGCATCATCCGCTGCACGCTCTCGTTCTCCATGACCACGACCCTAGGGAGCAACGGGTGAGCAGCTCAATGCCTGCTGTGCTCAAGCAAATATGTGTCCGTCTCACTTCCGAGGGCCCACGTATGCTGGCCCCATGGATGTGGTGAGCGACGCGATCTCCGCCGTACGGCTCGGCCGGCCCTCCTCCAACCGGCTCCGGGTCGGCGGGAGTTGGTGCACCCGGCTGGCCCCGTACGACGGCGCGGGCTT
>NZ_LMCT01000031.1:41099-42843 GCF_001424875.1 Kitasatospora sp. Root107
CCCCCCGCCGATCCGGCCGCCGTGGCGCGCGCGGTGCCCTTCGAGCAGTACGCCGGGCCTGCAGAGACCGGCGGGACGGAGCTGCTGTGCGGGAAGTACCGGCTGGACCGCAGCCGCGTGCACCCGCTGCTGGCCGAGCTCCCGGACGTCGTCCACCTGCCGAACCGGGTCGGCGCCCATCCCGAACTCCGCTTCGCCATCGACCTGTTGGGCCGTGAACTGGCGGAGGCCCGACCCGGCTCCTGCCTGGCCGTGCCCAGCCTGCTCGACCTCCTGCTGGTCTACCTGGTCCGGGCCTGGCTGGCCGGGGCCACCACCGGTGCCTGGCCCACCGCCCTCGGCGATCCGGTCACCGCCGCCGCCCTGCGCGCCCTGCACACCGACCCGGCCGCCCCGTGGACCAACGACCGCCTGGCCGCCGAGGCCGGCGTCTCCCGCCCCACCCTGGCCCGCCGGTTCACCACCCAGGTCGGGCGGCCGCCGATGGCGTACCTCACCTGGTGGCGCCTGACCTTCGCCGCCACCCTGCTCCGCGACACCGCCGACCCGCTGGCCACCATCGCCGAGCGGGTCGGCTACGCCGGTCCCTACGCCTTCTCGCACGCCTTCAACCGTGAGTTCGGCACCACCCCGGGCCGCTACCGGACCGAGCTGCAGGAGCGCCTACCGCTGCCGACCGTCTGACTATGCTGTCGGACGTGATCAGACTGCAGCGGCTCACGGCCGAGCACGAGCAGGCCCTGCTGGCGTTCGAGCTGGCGAACCGCGCGTACTTCGCCCGGTCCGTACCGGATCGCGGCGACGCGTACTTCGCCGAGTTCGCCGACCGGCTCCGCGCGCTGCTCGCCGATCAGGCCACCGGCCTGCTCCACTTTCACCTCGTCCTGGACGACCGGGGAGAGCTGCTCGGCCGGGTCAACCTGGTCGACGTCGCGGACGGCACCGCCGAACTCGGCTACCGGATCGGCGAACACGCCGCCGGCCGGGGCGTCGCCACCGCCGCCGTCGAGCAGCTCTGCCGACTGGCCGTCACCGACTACCGGCTGACCTCCCTCACCGCCGTCACCACCCACGACAACCCGGCCTCGAGGGCAGTCCTCGCCCGCACCGGCTTCACCGCCGAGGCGGACATCGACCTCGACGGCCGCCCCGGCACCCGCTACCGACGCCGGCTCGTCAGCTCCGGACGAACCGCAGGGTGACCGCGCGGCCGACCGTCTCGGTGGTGACCCTGGCCCCCGAATCCGGCAGCAGCTCGGCGAACGGGACGGCCTCGCCNCTGGGAGGCGCCCGACTTGAGCTGCCCCATGGCCGAGTTGCGCCCGGCACCAGCGCGTGCCGGAAGCTGTGCAGGCCCTGGTCGGTGTGCGGGTCGGGGAAACGAGGTGCTCGCAGCAGCGAGAACCGGACCGTGGTGGTGGTGCCGTGGTCCTCCTCGCGGACGGTGCGGGTGACGTCGTGCCCGTAGGTGGAGGCCGTCACCAGGGCGACGCCCCAGCCGGGTTCGGCCAGGTGGACGAAGCGGTGGTTGCAGGACTCGAACCTGGCCGCCTCCCAGCTGGTGTTGGTGTGGGTCGGGCGGTACAGGTGGCCGAACTGGGTCTCGGCGGCGTACCGGTCGGTGTGCAGATCGAGCGGGAAGGCGGCCTTGAGGAACTTCTCGGTCTCGTGCCAGTCCACCTCGGTGCCGAGCTCCAGCCGCTTGGCCCCCGCCGCCAGACCGATCGTCTGCACCGCCGTGGAC
>NZ_LMCT01000031.1:42890-79975 GCF_001424875.1 Kitasatospora sp. Root107
GGCCTGCGGCGAGTCGGCCGACACCGCGATCGCGTCCACGTCGGTCAGGTCGGTGACGGTGTTCCGGTAGAACTGGTCCACGTCCCAGGCGTCCCACATGTTCGGGAAGTCCGGGTGGATCTGGAGCAGATTGGCCGCTGTCCCGGGGGCCACCGTCTCCCGCCCGGCGGCGAGGTCGAGCACCGACACCACCAGGCCGCGCCCGTCCACCTCGACCTGGAGCAGGCCGTTCCCCAGCCGGAACCCCCCGTCCGGCCGCGCCGTCACGGTGCAGCCCGCGGCCGATGARCCGACCACCCGCCCGCCACCGGCGGGCACCCCACCGCGCGCGTGCGGCGCGGCGTTGAAGACCACCTCGCCCCCGGCCCCCGGGTCGCCGGCCAGCGCCCGCTGCGCCCGTTCGGTGATCCCGGTCAGCTCGGCGGCGACCGCCGCGTACGTCCGCTCGGCCTCGCGGTGCACCCAGGCGATCGAGGAACCGGGCAGGATGTCGTGGAACTGGTGCAGCAGGACGGTCTTCCAGATCCGGTCCAACTCCTGGTACGGGTACGGGACTCCGGCCCGCACCGCCGCCGTGGCGGCCCACAGTTCGGCCTCCCGGAGCAGGTTCTCCGCCGCCCGGTTGCCCTGCTTGGTCCTGGCCTGGCTGGTCAGCGTCGCCCGGTGCAGCTCCAGGTAGAGCTCGCCGACCCAGACCGGCGGGTTCGGGTACTCGGCCTGCGCCTTGGCGAAGAACTCGGCGGGCCGCTCCCAGGTCACCCGGGCCGAGCCCTCCAGGTCGCGCAGCCGGGCCGCCTTGGCGATCATCTCGCGCGTGGTGCCCCCGCCACCGTCGCCCCAGCCGGTCGGTGCGATCGAGTGCCTGGCCACCCCCTTGTCCTTGAAGTTCCGGGCGGCGTGGGCGATCTCGCGCCCGTCCATCGAGCAGTTGTAGGTGTCCACCGGCGGGAAGTGGGTGAAGATCCTGGTCCCGTCGATGCCCTCCCACCAGAAGGTGTGGTGCGGGAACTTGTTGACCTGGCTCCAGGAGATTTTCTGGGTGAGCAGCCACTTGGACCCGGCCGCCTTGATGATCTGCGGCAGCCCGCCGGCGAAGCCGAAGGTGTCCGGCAGCCAGGCCTCCTCGTTCTCGATCCCGAACTCGTCCAGGAAGAACCGCTTGCCGTGGACGAACTGACGGGCCATCGCCTCCGAGCCCGGCATGTTGGTGTCCGACTCGACCCACATGCCGCCGGCCGGCACGAATCGGCCCTCCGCGACCGCCTTCTTCACCCGGGCGTACACCTCGGGCCGGTGCTCCTTGATCCAGGCGTACTGCTGCGCCTGCGACATGGTGTAGACGAAGTCCGGCTCGTCCTCCAGCAGCGCGGTCATGTTGGCGGTGGTCCTGGCCACCTTGCGGACCGTCTCGCGCAGCGGCCACAGCCAGGCCGAGTCGATGTGGGCGTGGCCGACCGCGCTGATCCGGTGTGCCGAGGGCTCGGCGGGGGTGGCGAGCACGCCGGCCAGCTGCTCCCGGGCGGCGGCGGCCGTCGCGTTGACGTCCTGCAGGTCGATCGCGTCCAGGGCCCGTTCGACGGCTCGCAGGATGTCCCAGCGGCGCGCGCCGTCCACCGGCAGCTCGGCCATCAGCTCGCCGAGCACCTCCAGGTCGATCACCAGCTGCCAGACCGTCTCGTCCAGGACCGCCAGGTCGACCCGCTCCAGCCGGTACTGCGGCTCGCTCCCTGCCGTCTCCTTCTCGCCCAACTCCGTGGGCAGGAACGGATGGTAGTCGAGGATCACCGGGTTGGACGCGGCCTCGACGTGCAGCAGCACCTGTTCGCCGCCGACCGCCGGCGCGGCGATCCGCACCCACTGGTTGCGCGGGTTGAGCCCCTTCACCGGCGTGCCGTCGGGCCGGTAGACCAGGCCCTCGCACTGGAAGCCGGGCATGTTGGCGTCGAAGCCGAGGTCGATCAGCGCCTCGACCGTCCGGCCCGCCCAGGCCTGCGGCACCGTTCCGCTGACGGTCAGCCAGCTGGTACCCCAGGGCGCGCCCCAGCGCTGTCCGGCCGCGATCGGGGTGCGCGGGGCGGCAATGCCCTCCGCCACCGGCACCGGTTCGTCCGGCGCGGTCCAGATGCCGACCTCCAGCGGCACCGACTCGGGGTAGACCGCAGGGCGGATCCGCTCCGCGAGCACCCGCTTGAGCCGGGACTCGACCAGACTCCGGTCATCATGCATTTCAGACACTCCGTGAAGTACTCGGTGACGGGGGGAACTTCAGCTCTGCTCGACATCCTCGACGGTGACCAGCGCGGTGATGCCGCGCGCCGCGAGATGCGCGGGGTCGGTGGCCTGCCCGGCCAGCACCACGGCCGGTCTGGCACCGGTCGCGCTCAGCCGCATGAACGCCTCGAAGAACGCGCCGCCGGGCGCGCAGGTCGAACGCTTGGCCGCCGCCTCCGGCAGGTCCAGCACCAGGGCGGTGCTGCGCGGCGGCGGCCGGTGCCAGTGCGCCCGGACCTCCTCGACCGCGCGGGCGATCGCCCGGCCGGCCGGTTTGACCTGCCGGTCGTTGGTCAACAGGCCGAGGCTGTACTCCAGTTCGGGGAAGTCGGCGAGCGAACGGGACACGTCGTGCGAGCACCACCAGGTGACGCCCCACAGCCCGGGGCAGTCCAGCGCGGCGGCCACCGTGGTCCGGACGAACTCGGCCGCCTGCCCTGGCGGGATGTGCGGCTCGGGGGCGCCGACCTCCTGGAGCCAGACCGGCCTCGCCGGGTCCTCGGCCCAGGCCTTGGAGAGCTCGATCAGGTAGGCGGCATGCTGCCCGACCGCGACCGAACCGACGCCGTGGCGCTGGGCGGTGCCGTTGAACACCCAGGAGTGCACCGCCGTCGCCGAGCCGATCCTGGCGGCCTGCGCTGGGGTGAAGGGGTGGTCGTCCTGGTACCAGCACGCGTCGTACTCCGCGTGCAGGTGCAGCCGGCCGGGTGCGCCCCGCTCGCAGGCGGCCAGCATCCGGCGCAGCCAGGCATCCGCCTGCTCGGGGGTGATCCGGTCCGGGTCGGGGTGCGGGTCGCCGGAGAACTGGTTGATCTCGTTGCCGACCGTCATCCCGAGGAAGTTCGCCCGCTCCGCCAACGCCGAGGCCAGGGTCTGCAGATAGCGGGCCTGACCATCCAGCACCTCAGGGTCGGTGAAGATGTTCCGCCGGTGCCAGGTCGCGGTCCAGGAAGGCAGGAAGTCGAAGCTGGACAGGTGGCCCTGCAACCCGTCCACCGCGACGTCCAGCCCCCGTTCGGCTGCCGCGTCGACCAGTTGCACCAGCTGCTCGACCGCCCGGGGGCGGATCAACGTCCGGTTCGGCTGGAACAGCGGCCAGAGCGGGAAGACCCGGAGGTGGTCGAGGCCGAGCGCGGCGATCGAGTCCAGGTCGGCCCGGAGCTGGTCCAGGTCGAAGTCGAGCCAGTGGTGGAACCAGCCTTGGCTCGGCGTGTAGTTGACGCCGAAACGGGGCGTGCTGGTGGTCATTCCGGGAACGGCCCTCCTCTGCGGAGTACGCGCGGTCAACCTTTGACCGCGCCTTCCTCGACACCCTTGAAGAAGAAGCGCTGGAGGGTGGCGAAGACCACGACGATCGGCAGGAAGGCGATCATCGTGCCGGCCGCGATCAGCCGGGGGTTGGCGCTGAACGTGCCGTTCAGGTACTGCAGTCCGACGGTCAGGGTGTACTTGCTCGGGTCGTTCAACACGATCAGCGGCCAGAGGAAATCGTCCCAGGCGCCGATGAAGGTGAAGATGACCACCACGCTGAGCATCCCCCGGACGTTCGGCAGGCCGACGTGCACCAGGCGCTGCCAGACGTTGGCGCCGTCCACCAGCGCCGCCGCGTCCAGGTCCGGCGGGACGGCCTGGAAGGCGGTGCGCATCAGCAGCACGTTCAGCATCGCGACCGCCCCGGGCAGCGCCACCCCGGCGAGCGTGTCGGTCAGGCCGAGGCTGCGCACCGTGACGTACTGGGAGACGATGGTGACCTCGCCGGGCAGCACCAGGGTGGCCAGGAACAGGCCGAGCACCAGCCGGGCGCCCCGGAACCGCAGCCGGGCCAGCGCGAACCCGGCCAGGGTGGCGCCCACCGCGTTGCCGACCACCGCGATCCCGGCCACCACCAGCGAGTTGGCGGCGTACGTCCAGACCGGGATGGTGTCGGCCACCTTGCCGTAGTTGGCGAAAGTCAGCTCCTGCGGCCAGAAGCCCGGGGTCCTGGACCAGACGTCCTCCCCCGGGCCCTTGAGCGAGGTGGACAGCTGCCAGAGGAACGGGCCGACGGTGATCAGCAGCACCAGCGCCAGCAGCAGGTAACGCACCGTCCGCTCGGCGGGTGACGGGGTGTTGAAACTTCCGGACGTCCGACGGCGCTCCGGGTTCCGCATCCTCAGGCCGCCTTTCGGTTCAGCCGCGCCAGCAGCAGCATCGGGCCGATGGTGATCAGGAAGAGCAGCAGGCTGAGCGCCGAGGCGTAGCCGATGTGCCCGGTGAAGCCGCGGCTGTACATCTGAATGAGCATCACCACCGACATGTCGCGTCCGCCCGGACCGCCGGTGCCGTTGGAGAGCACGTAGAGCTCGGAGAACACCCGCAGTGCGGAGACCGAGATCAGCACCGAGACCAACATCATGGTGGGCCGTACCCCGGGCAGCGTGACGTGCCAGAACCGGCGGACCGCCGACGCCCCGTCGACCGCGGCCGCCTCGTGCAGCTCGCGGCCGACGTTCCCGAGCGCCGACAGGTAGATCACCATGTAGTACCCGAGGCCCTTCCACACCGTCAGGCCGATCGCGCTGAACAGCAGCAGCCAGCGGTCGGTGAGGAAGGACACCGGCTGGTCGGCCAGGCCGAGTTGGCCGAGCAGCCCGTTCACCAGGCCCCGGTCGTCCAGCACCCAGCCCCAGATCAGCGCGACCACCACGGCGGAGGCGATCACCGGGGTGTAGAAGGCGGTCCGGAAGAAGGTGATACCGGGCAGCCGCTTCTCCACCAGCAGGGCCAGCAGCAGCGGGCACAGGGTGAGCAGCGGCAGGCAGATCAGCAGGTAGACGATGCTGTTCACCAGCGCGTCGGCCAACTGCTCGTCGCTGAACGCCCGTTCGTAGTTGGCCAGGCCGGTGAACCGGCCGCCCCCGAGTGGCTTGGCGTTGGTGAACGACAGCACCACCGTGTTCAGCGCGGGCCACAGGTTGAAGACGGCCAGCCAGACCACGGCCGGGGCGGCCAGCAGCCACGGGGTGAACCAGCGCCGGTGGGTCATCGCACGCCTCTCCGTTCCGAGTCGCTCAGTCCTTGAGCAGCTGGTTGCAGCGTTCGACCGCCGTGTCCAGCGCCTGCTTCGAGCCTGCCTGGCCGCTGATGGCGAGCGCGATCTGCTGGTTGATGACGGTGCTCATCGCGTCGTTGACCTGCACCGGCTGCAGCATCTGCGCCTTGGCCAGCGAGTTGAAGGCGATCACCTTCGCGTCACTGGCGTTGCTGCCGTCGCTCTTGCTGAAGAAGGCGTCCCCGGCCGAGGCCTTGGTGGACGGGAAGATGCTGGTGAGGTGGGCGAAGGCAGCCTGGTTCTCGGCGTTGGTCACCCAGCGGGCCAGCGCGACGGCGGTGGCGGCGTTCTTGCTGCCCTTCGCGACCGACAGGCCCTGGACGTAGAGCGGCGGCGTGCCCATCGCGGCGGACGGGACCACCTTCGGGGCGAGTGTGGGGTTGTCGGTGGCGAGGCTGGTGATGTAGTTGCCGCCGCCCGTGGTCCAGGCGACCGTGGCGGCGTTGAAGAGTTTGGCGTTCCCGGCGTAGGTGTCGGTCAGCACGTCCTTGGGGAGCAGGCCCTCCTTGAAGGCGACCACGTACTTGTCGAGCAGGGCGGCGGCCTCGGGGGTGTTGAAGGTGAAGCTCTTCCCGTCCTCGGCCATGATCTTCACCCCGGCGTTGGCCAGGTCACCGAGGCCGGGCTTACGGCTCATCAGGTAGGCCGCCCCGCCCGACTTCTCCTTGACCGTCCTGGCCTGCGCGATCAGCTCGTCCAGACCGGCCGGCACCTTCTTCGGGTCCAAGCCGTACCGGGTGAGCAGCTCCGAGTTCCAGTAGTTCACATCGGTGTTGAGGTACCAGGGGTAGCCGTACGCCCCGGTGCGCCCGGCGAAGCGGTAGGCGTCGATGCCGCCCTTCACGTAGTCCTCGGTCAGCTTCGGATCCGCCCCGGCCACGTCCAGCAGCATGTTCTGCTTGGCCAGCGGCAGCGCGAAGTCCGGCGGGAGGTTGACCACGTCGGGCAGCGAACCGCCCGCCGCCTGGCTGAGCACCTTGTCGGAGTAGCCGTCGCCGGGCTGGTCGAGCCACTCGACGTCGGTGCCCGGGTACTGCTTCTCGAAGGCGGCGATCACGCCGTCCATGTACGCGGTGAACTTCGGCTTGAGGGCCCAGGTCTGGATCGAGACCTTGCCCTTCACCTCGCCGGTGACAGCCGCGCCGTCGGCGGCGGTACCGGAGTTGTCGCCGAGGCCGCAGCCCGCGAGGGTCGACAGAGCGAGCGCGGTGACGGTCAACCGTACCCGGTGGCTTCTTCGCATCAGAGGGGTCTCCTGGGGTGTCGAGACGAGGATGGGTCCTGACTAAACCGCTCTAGTGATCGGGGACTATGCCGCCGATCCGATTCGCCGTCAAGGGTGCGCGCAACAGCACACTTTCCCAACTCTCATGCTTCACAAGGCACTCCGCTGTTCCAACAGGGCTTCAGTTACTCCCGGCGCCCTTGACGCCACCAGCTAAAGCAATTTAGCCTCCGGGGCGGCATGCCAACCCGAGCGCAACTCCACCCACTTCGCTTGGACCGGAGCATCGGATGAGACGACATCTCCCCCTCCTGCTGACCACGGCGCTCACCGCAGCCGTCCTCGGCATCGCCCCCACCTCGAGCGCCACCTCGCACGCCGCCGACCACCCCGGGCTCACGGCGGCCGCCGGCACCCAGCCGTTCGCGTCCTACTGGTACCCGAGCAGCATCCTGAACTGGGACCCGGCCACCGACCCGGACGCCCGGTTCAACCGCTCCCGGGTCCCGCTCCGCCCCCGGGTCTCCGACCCCGCCCTCAAGGCCAACGCCAACGCCCGGGCCGGGGAGGGGAAGATCGCCTCCCTGGTCTCCTTCGGCCCGACCTCCGGCAACCCCTCGCAGGGCTCGGCCGATCCGAACTACTACGCCTTCGGCTACTGGCAGTACGTCGACAAGCTGGTGTTCTGGGGCGGTTCGGCCGGCGAGGGCCTGATCCTCGCCCCCAACCCGACCGTGATCGACGCCGCCCACCGCAACGGCGTGAAGGTCTACGGGACGGTGTTCTTCCCACCCACAGCGTACGGCGGCCAGCTCCAGTGGGTCCGCGACTTCGCCCAGAAGTCCGGCTCGACCTACCCGGTCGCCGACAAGCTCGCCCAGGCCGCCCAGTACTACGGCTTCGACGGCTGGTTCATCAACCAGGAGACAGCCGGCGGCGACGCGGCACTGGCCACCGAGCTGCGCAACGAGATGCGCTACGCCCGCTCGCTCGGCCCGGTCGAGTTCATGTGGTACGACGCCATGACCGAGTCCGGCTCGGTGAGTTGGCAGAACGCGCTGACCTCGGCCAACGACGCCTTCCTCCAGGAGTCGGCCGGGCGGACCTCCGACTCGATGTTCCTCAACTTCGGCTGGAGCAGTTCCGGCCTGAACTCCTCCCGCACGCTGGCCCGTTCGCTGGGCCGTAGCGAGTACGAGCTGTACTCCGGCATCGACACCGAGGCCAACGGCTACAACACCTCGGTCTCCTGGGGCACCCTCTTCCCGGCCGCCCAGCCGCACACCACCTCACTCGGCCTCTACCGGCCCGAGTGGACCTGGAAGTCCGCCACCGACCGCGCCGACTTCTACGCCAAGGACTCCCGCTACTGGGTCGGCGCCAATGCCGACCCGGCCAACACCACCACCAGCTCCACCTGGAAGGGCCTGGCGAACTACGTCGCCGAGTCCTCCCCAATCACCGCCAAACCCTTCGTCACCTCCTTCGGCACCGGCCAGGGCGACTTCTACAACTCCGGTGGTGTACGCGTCGGTTCGACCGGCTGGAACAACCTCTCACTCCAGGACGTCCCACCCACCTACCGCTGGTCGGTCAGCTCGTCCGGCAGCCGGCTCACGCCGTCCATCGACTTCACCGACGCGTACGAGGGCGGCTCCTCGCTCCGGCTCACCGGCACCCTGGACGCCACCAACACCATCCGGCTGTACCAGACCCAGCTGCCGGTGGCCGCCGACACCAGGCTGTCCGTGACCCTCAAGACCCCGACGGCCCGGGCCACCAACCTCCGGGCGGCGGTCGCCTTCACCGACGCACCGACCACCTTCACCACCCTCGACCTCGGCTCGACCACCGGCTCGGGCTGGGAGACCAGGACCCTCGACCTGTCCGCCTACGCGGGCCGGACGATCGCCCAGATCGGTCTGCAGACCGTCGGCACCACGCCTTCTTTCGACCTGAAGATCGGTCAACTCCGGCTCTACGACGGCCTGGTGGACACCGCCGCCGCACCCACCGCGCTGACCGTACTGGGCAGCACCGACGTCTCCGCGACCCGCAAGTCCCTGCGGCTGACCTGGACCGCCTCCGCCTCCGGCTCGGTCCACCACTACGAGGTCTACCGCCGCAACGCCGACGGCTCCCGGACCTTCCTCGGCGCCACCCCGAACGACGCCTACTTCGTCCCGCAGCTCGACCGGGCCGGCACCGAGAACGCCACCACCCTGGACGTCGAGGCCGTCTCCACCGAGCTCGGCCGCTCCGCCGCCGCCGCAACGACCGTCTCCTGGTCCACTGCCACCGAGTCCAACCTCGCCCTGAACCGGCCTGCCACCGCCTCCGCCCAGTGCAACACCAACGAGGGCGCGGCCAAGGCCGTCAACGGCAGCGTCTCGGGCGGCAACAGCGACAAGTGGTGCGCGCTGACCGCGAGTCCGTCGCTGGAGGTCGACCTCGGTTCGGTCCGGCCGCTCACCCGATTCACCGTCAAACACGCGGCGGCGGGCGGCGAGAGCGCCTCCTGGAACACCCGCGACTTCACCGTCCAGGTCCGCAACACCACCACCGACCCCTGGACCACCGCCACCACCGTCACCGGCAACACCGCCGCCACCACAAACCATCCGGTCGCCCTGAGCGCCCGCTACGTCCGCCTGGTGGTCACCAAACCCACCCAGACCACCGACCCCGCCACCCGCATCTACGAGTTCGAAGCCTGGGGCTCCTGACCCACCGCCCGCCCCACCACCCGCCCCGGCGCTCGCCCGCAGCGCCGGGGCGCCGGCTTCCAGCTGTCCTGGTGACTCGATGTTTGATGTAGTGGCGGGAGCGCGGACAAACGGCCGGGGAGTCAGACTGTTGCACTGTAAAGCTGTCTGCAAACGTTACGGTGCAGGGCCGTGGCTCCTCAGCGATGTGGACATGGAGGTCTCCGCCGGCGATGTCGTCGCGGTGTTGGGCAGCAACGGCTCCGGGAAGTCGACCCTACTGATACCTCACCAACCTGGGACGCATCCGGGGCCTGTCGACCTCCGCCGCCCGGGCCAGAGGAGCCGCCCTGCTGGACCGACTGGCCCTCGTCGGCGGCCCGGACGCGTCGCTGCGCACGCTCTCCAAGGGCAACGCGCAGAAGGTAGCGCTAGCCCAGGCGCTGCTTGTCCGGCCCGACCTGCTGATCCTGGACGAGCCGTGGTCCGGTCTGGACGCCTCGGCCCACGGCGTCCTGGGGGAGCTCATCGGCGAAGTGGCCGCCCAGGGTGGGGCGGTGGTCTTCACCGACCACCGCGAGGCGATCACCGAGACGCACGCCGGCGGTGCCCACGCCATCACCGACGGCCGGGTCACCCTGCGGGGCGGCCCGCAGTCCGACGGCCCTGCCTCGGTGCTCGAACTGCTGCTGACCCTGGCGCCCACCGGCGCCGTACCGGACGAAGTCGACTGGCCAGCACTCCCGGGCGTGCTGGACGCCGCCCGCCGGGGTCCGCGCATCGTTCTGCGCGTGACGCGGGCGCACTCGGACGCCGTACTGACGACGGCGCTCCAGCGCCGCTGGTCGGTGGGCTCCGTGACCGGGGCCGCACACGACCACGTCTCCGGAGCGGACGCCAGGAGTGTCGCCCGGTGATCGCCCTGATCCGCTACCTGTGCACGGCGCTGCTGCTATCCCAGCGCTACCTCGCGCCGCTCCTCCTGTGCGTCGGCCTGACCGCCGTGCGGACCAGCAGTGACAGTGGTCCGCTCCCTGCCGCCTACTCCGCCGTGGCCGGGGCCATGCTGCTCTGTTCCGTCTGGCTCACCGTGGCGCTGATCGGCCTGGAGGATCCGCCGCACCGCTCGATCGTGGTCGTCAGTGCGGGCAGCCGCCTGAGGGTCCTGCTCGGATCGGTCGCGACCGCCGCTGTTTGGTGCCTGCTGCTGATGGTGGTCGGTCTGGTGCTGCCGTTGGTGTTCGGGACGCACACCGTCGGCCTCGCCGATCTGGCGCTCGGCACGGAGGCCCAACTCGTCTGTGCCTTCACCGGCATGGCCATCGGACTGCTCTGCTCACCACTGGTGTTCCGGCGGCAGGGCTACGCACTCGTCCTGTCCCTGGCGCTCCTGCCGACCGTCCTGCTCGGCAAGGGCGTCTCCCCGGTCAACATCCTGCTCACCGACCTCCAACACGCCTCGAACTCGGCGGACGTCCTGGGCTCCACAGGCGTTCTGGTGGCCGCCGCTACAGGTCTGCTCGCACTGGGAGCGGCCAGCACCCACGCGATCACCGTGCGGAGCAGCTGAGTGCTGGTCAGGGGCGGCCGCCGGTTCCCGGCCTCGGGGAACATCGGCACAGCGGTCGGCACTGAGACCGATCATGGTCGGCTAGCAAACCGGCTGGAGGCTCCGCTGGGTTCGCGGAAAGATCGCCGGGCGGGTACCGGTGCTGGCTACGGTCCGGTCGTGCCGGTGGCGTTTCTGACTGATGAGCAGGCTGAGGCGTACGGGAAGCATGCGGCTCTTCGCCTTCTCGGTCCGCTCCCGCCGCGGACCGTAAATCCTTCATCATGCTGTTGGTTCAGCGCGTCGCTCATGGCGCGAGCGTGCGAGGTGATGGGCCGCTCGCAGCAGCTCACGTGTTGACGCTTCAGTGCGCTCGCCCGGGTTCACCACGGCCAGCCAGCCGACGCTGCCGTAGACGGGGTGCGCGATCACGGTGTCGGTGGCGCTGGGGTCGACCTCGGTGGAGGCCGGTTCGCGCGGTGCGTGACCGGTCCACTGGATGAACGCTTCCTTCCCGGCGGCGATGTTCACGCGGAAGGTGTCCGGCCGGTCCAAACGCGATGCCTCGTCGCCGGGGTAGTTCTTGGTCACGACAGTCGCGAACGGCTGGGTCGCCGTCGGAGTGACGCCGCCAGGTGCGTAGTAGAAGAACGTGTCGCCCCAGCTGAGTTCCGGTGTGCCGTCGCCGGGTGCGGGCCTGAGGGTCAAGACGCCGTCGAGGGCGTCCACGAAGCTGATGATCTCTTCACTCGTCATGTGCTCCAGCGTTCCATTAAAGTGCTTGTGGAGACTTTGGGGCTCAGATATGGGGATTTCAGCATGGCAAGTCTCAAATCAGGGGGTATGCGCACAGCTGATGTCGCGCGTCGCGTCGGGTGCTCCGTTCAACAAGTTCGCAACCTTGAGCGCGACGGTGTGCTTCCACCCGCGACGCGCACGGCCACGAGCTACCGGACTTATGGCGAAGTACATCTGCAGTCCGCACTGGCCTACCGGGCCCTCGCCACGGCTGTGGGGCCGGTCGAGGCCAAGAAGATCGTTCGGGCCTTCCACCAGTGCCCCACCTCGCATGCCCTGGCCCTTCTCGACGCGGCGCACGCCCGGCTCGACACAGAGCGCGCTGATCTGAGGCAGGCCAAGGAAGCCGCCCACGCGATCTCCAGCGAGCCGATCGACGACGTGCGCGCCTCGGACTCGATGAGCATCTCCGAACTCGCCGCCGCCCTCGGCGTGCGCCCGTCGACGTTGCGGCACTGGCATGCGGAGGCTCTCGTCACCCCCGACCGCGACCCCGTGCGCGGAACGCGACGCTACACACCGGCTCAGGTGCGCGATGCGCGGATCGTTCACCAACTGCGCAAGGCCGGATACCGCATCACGCCCCTTCAAGCCCTCATGCCGCASCTGCGGCACACCCGCCGATCGGAGGACGTCGATTCGGCGCTGGCTGCCAGGGACATCAGCATCACCACGCGATCCAGAGCCCTCCTCGACGGCGCCTCGGCGCTCAGCGCTGTGCTCTCCCTGCGCGGGCAAACGGACTGATCCGGGATGTCCGCGAGTGCCCCGCACGGATCGGCGGCGCGTCTTGAAGCACGACGACCGCCCCCAGTGCTCGGCGGTCAGTATCCCTCCGTCCCCCGCCCGCAGCTTCCAATCCTGTCGTCAAACGATCGTTTGCCGACAGGCAGCCGACGCGTCCAATGAACCCGTGCACTCCGGGAGTTCGCGGCGCTCGAATCCAATCAGATCCGATGGTGATTGCTGACAGGGTGACGACAGATAGGGTCCGATCCTCCGTACGGAAAGGGCCCGAAGTGGCGAACCTGGTCTACAAGCGGGTCTCGACCGACCAGCAGTCGACCGCCCGGCAGAACCTCGTCCTGGACGAGGCCGGGATCGAGGACCCGGTCGTGTTCGAGGAGGACCCGGGCACCTCCAGCCGCCTCCACCCGCTCCAGCGGCCGAAGTTCCGCGAACTGCTCACCTACGCGCGGCCGGGCGACACGTGCACATCTCCGAGATGTTCCGCCTCGTTCGCGGCACCGGACACATCCTCGACGTGATCGACGTCCTCCACCGCGAGCAGGTGGCCCTACGTATCCACGACGGCGCGTTCTCCGCGATGGACCTCACCGCCCGCCACCCGCGCACCGGCGAACTGCCATGGTCCAGACCCTCGCCGCCGCCGGAGTACTCCAGCGCGACCTCCAGCGCGAACTGACCTACGGCGGACTGCGCGCCGCCGAGGCCAAGGGCAGTAAGGGCGGACGCCGCCCCACCGTTGCGGCCACGAAGACCGAAACCGTCCGCACCGCGTACCTGGAGGGCCGGTCCATCGCCGCCCTCGCGCGCGACCACGGCGTCAGCCGCGGCGCGATCCGCACCGCCGTCGCCGATCTCCTGCGCGAGCACACGACCAGCGACCCGAGCGTCCCGACCCCGGAACTGTCCAGGGCGCCCCCGCGGTCCCGGCCCGGCGCAGGGCCCGCCGCGAGTACGAGAACCGGGTCAGCACCGTCGTACAGATCGGACCATGATCGTTCTCGGCGCCTACGGCTGTACCGATGGTCCCCGAGGCCGGTTCCCTCCCCTGCGATAGCCTCGGCCCATGACCGGCTCGAACAGCATCCGGATGACCCTGCTGGTCCTGTACACACCGCAGTTGGAGGAGTGCCGGCGCTTCTACACCAGCCTCGGCCTGGCCTTCACCGCCGAGCGGCACGGCCGGGGCCCCGAGCACTACGCCGCCGTGCTCCCCGACGGCACGGTCCTCGAGCTCTACCCGGCCCGTCCCGGCCGCCGGACCCATGCGCTACGCCTCGGCCTGGCCGTGCCGGGAGACATCACGGACCCGCCACTCGGACCGGGGCGTCACCAACTCACCGACCCCGACGGGCGCATCGTCGAGATCCTGGCCGGCTGACCGGCCGGTCGGCTGTCGAGGGGCGTCAGCCGGCGCTCGGTGGCTGACGGTCGTGGAACCTCGGAAGCCGACGGCGCAGTGCCACCACGAGCAGGCCGGTCGCGCCCAGCAGCGCCACGGCCGTGGTGTGGTCACCGACCTTCCAGAGGTGGCCGACGGCCATGAAGAGCGTCAGAAAGACGATGGGAGTCCCGGCCAGCGCTGCGGCAGCCGGACCGTACCGGCCGCGCAGCGCGGCGGGCACGGCCAGGGCAAGCAGTGCGAGCTCCGTCGCACCGAGAGCCAGCGCCAGTGCCGTGCTGGCGGCACCGTAGTTCAGTGACGTCACCGGCCCCAGCCCGAGCGCGGTGTTGAACACGAAGCCGCCGATCAGTGCCCCCGCCAGGGCGCTCCAGGTGCTTCGGCGGGTGGCCGGACCGAGCAGGTCGCGTGGCGCGGCCAGCAGGATCAGCACCCACAGCGTCTGCGGCCCGTACGGAAGGACGAGCTGATGGACCAACCGTAAGGCCCACAGGTCACCCCACCCCACAGCAACGGTCATCTGGATACTCACACAGACCAGCGTCAGCAGCAGGCCGACCAGAGCGGACAGCCGGGCAGCGGCCCAGCACCCGGACACGGCCGCGACGGCGGCCACCAGCGAGAGCAGCAGTCCGCACTGGCCGGCCAGGAAGACGAGGTCGAGGCTGCCGTACTCGGCCCTCAGGACTTCGGTCAGTATCCCCATTCGCTGCTCGACTGCCAGGTCTTTCAGCCGCGACGCGAGCCCGCCGGCCACCGCTGCCGTCGCCGCGAACGGTGCGGCTCGTGCCGCCAGTTGAGCGAGCATCCCTTCGGAGCTGAGGCCGAGCCGCAGCCGCACTCCGTGCCCGGCCAGGTCGACCACCTCCCGCGCGACGGCCCACGGGCCCGCGCCGGCGGTGGTGTCGGCGAACACCGATGCCAACTCCTCGCCCCGCTCCCGCCGGTAGCGGGCCGGATGGAGCAGCAGCGCCAGCCTTGACCCGAAGTCGCTCATGAGGCGAACCCCGGGCTCAGCTTCGGCTTGCGGGCGGCGGCGGAGAGCCGGCGCTGGGCCTCGGCAGCGACCGCGTGCAGCCGCTCGGCCTCGACAGCCAGCACCTCGCGCCCGCTGTCGCTGAGCGCATAGGTCCGGCGGGCCCGTCCTTCCACCACCTCCTCCCTCTCCACTCGAACCAGTCCCTGCCCGAGCAGCCGGTCCAGTGCTCCGTAGAGCGTCCCGGTACGCAGCTTCACCCTGCCCCCGGAGATCACGGAGACCTCCTGGAGCAGCGCGTACCCGTGCCGGGGCACATCGGCCAATGCCGTGAGCAGGAGCAGCGTGGGCTCCTGCATCGAACGCTCAGTCATGAGCCCATATATACCGGTGACTTGCATATGCAGTCCAGAGGATCAACCGAACCCGCAACGCCCCGCGAACATCTGACGCTCACTCACACAGCTCATCTGAGGGGGAGATCTCATCGAACAGGCTGGGTAGCTGGGAGGCAGCGGGGTGGACATCACCCGATAAATCCCAGGATCTCAGCCCCTCCTGAGGTGGCGTTACACACTCTCCAACGGGACACGGTGGCGGCTACGTTCCCGTTCGGCGTGTGACTTTCCCCCTGCCGTTACGGCCTTCTCCGGGCGCTGATCGCGACCCCATACTCCGAGTTCGGCAGCGGTGGTGAGCTGCGGAAACCTTGAGTGGGGATGGCGGTCCGGGGCTTTGGAAGAAGTGACAACAACGTTCCCTGCGGAGTCCTGGCTGGTCTCGCGGGGGATCATGCTCGAACGGGGGCCGAGGCGGACGCTCGCGGCCGCGAGTTTCGTCAACATGGTGGGCAGCGGCGTCTTCATGTTGAGTGCCGCGCTCTTCTACACCCGCTCGGTCGGGTTGTCGGTAGCGCAGGTCGGACTCGGACTGGGGATCGGCGGGTTGGTCGGGCTGCTCTCCGGGATACCGGTCGGGTGGCTGGCCGACCGGCGCGGGCCGCGCGAGGTGTACCGGCTGATGCTGATCGTCCAGGCCGCGGCGATGGCGGCGATGGTGCTGGTGCACTCGTTCTGGCTCTTCGTGGTGGTGGTCTGCCTCACCGAACTGGCGGGCTCGGCCAGTTCGGCCGCCCGGGGGCCGCTGGTGCGCGCGCTCGCAGGCGAGCAGCCCGCCAAGTTCCGGGCCTATCTGCGTGCAGCCGTCAACCTGGCCGCCAGTATCGGGGCCGGGCTTGCCGCACTGGTCGTCCAACTGGACACACACGCAGCGTACTTGTGCCTGGTGCTGGGCAATGCGCTCAGCTTCGTGGTGTCCGCGGTCATCGTCAGCCGGTTGCCCTCTCTGCCGCCCGTCCCGCCGCCACCGGGGACCGGTCGGTGGATCGCGCTCAAGGACCACTCCTACATCGTGGTCACCGCGCTGGACGGCGTCATGTCGCTCCAGGGCGAAGTGCTGGTCTTCGCGCTGCCGCTGTGGATCGTCCAGCACACCGATGCGCCGCGCTGGTTCGTCGGGGCGAGTGCGCTGGCCAGTACCTTCATGGTGGTGGCCCTCCAGGTCAGGGCGAGTCGCGGGGTCGACGGCAACGCCTCCGCCGCGCAGGCCTGGCGCCGCTCAGGCTGGGCGTTCCTGGCCGGGATGACCCTGATCGGCCTGGCGGCCGGGGTGCCCGGGTGGCTGGCGGCGTTGATGATCCTGCTCGGGGTCGGCGTGCACACGATCGGCGAAATCCTGCAGGCGGTCGGCTCGTTCGAACTGCGCTACAACCTGGCACCAGTCCACGCGCAGGGGCAGTACTCGGGTGTCTTCGGGTTCGGCAGTGGCCTGGCGGGCGTCGCCGCCCCCTCCCTGTTGGGCTTCCTCTGCATCACCTGGGGCACGCCCGGCTGGTTGCTGATGGGCGGAGTCTTCGTAGCGGTCGGGCAGGTGATCCCCTACGTCGTGCGGTGGGCCGAGAGTGACCCGCTCAGATCGCGGTGAGCGTGAGGATCGACGTGTACGTACCCGGCAGCGTGCTGGTCGGGACCGCCGGGCCCGGGGTGACGGAGCGGATGGTGCCCCGGTCGAGGACGGCCGGGCCCAGCCGAGGTGGCGGGCCTCGATGACGGCGGCGGCCGGGCCGGTGAAGTCGCTCGCCTGGACCCGGACTCCGCTGACAAGGACTGATGTCACCTGTGGGTCGGGAAGCCTGCTGGGAGCATCAGTGTTTCGATGGCCTGTGCCCAGTCCAGCAGCCGCTCATCGCTTCCGGTGCGACTGACGCACTGCAGGCCGAGCGGCAGGCCGTTCTCGGTCCGCCCGGCGGGGATGGAGAGGGAAGGCCAGCCGGCGTAGCTCCACGGCAGACACATGATGGGGCTGCCCGTGCTGGCCAGACCGTGCGGTGCCGGGCCGGTGGCAGCGGGGCAGATCCATACATCGACGCCTGCCTCGTCGGTCGCCTCTGCCAGGGTGGTCCGGAAGGCTTCCCGCCGTCGCAGCCCGTGCTCGTACTGTTCCCGGGAGATCGCCTGCCCTTGCCGCACCGCGGCCGCGGATTGCTGTCGGTAGAGAGCGCCGTACCGAGGGAACCACTCAGCGTGGCTCTGTGCGGCTTCATAGCGGTTCACCGTGAACAGATCGTCGGCATCGTGGGCGAGGTCCGCGAACATCGGGACGCGGCGCACGGGGAACCCTGCACTCGACAGTACCGACACCTGCGCTTCGAATGCCGCTCGTGCCTCTGTTCCGGCCTGCTCCAGGTAGAGGCCGTCAGGCACGCCGAGCACTGGGCACTTCCGTTCGGTGTCCCGCACTGGCTGCCAGCCGTCGCACAGCACGGCTGCAGCCATCGCCGCTGCGGATAGCGTCGCGGCGAAGACCCCGATGGTGTCGAGGGTCGGCGCGTTGGGGATCACGCCGTCGACCGGAATCCGACGGGCCGTCGGCTTGAACCCCACGACACCGCAGTAAGCCGCGGGACGGATCATCGACCCGACCGTCTGCGTACCGATGGCCAGCGGCACCATTCCGGCTGCAACAGCCGCTGCCGACCCGCTGCTGGAGCCGCCAGGCGTGTGTTCGTGGGCGTGTGGATTACGTGTCGCCCCCGGCGCAGCGATGGCGAACTCTGCCGTCACGGTCTTCCCCGCTGTCAGGGCTCCGGCATCACGAAGCCGGTCCACGACTCCAGCCTGTCTGCCCTCGAACACCTCTGGGGGCAGCACGGAGCCACCTCGTGTGGGCAGTCCGTCCACGTTCACGATGTCCTTCACCCCGACCGGGACGCCGAACAACGGCGGCCGCGACCCAGCGGCCGGCCAACGCTCGTGGACCGATTGGAGTTCACTGCGAACGCGTTCCCGCCGGGCGGCACTTGTCTCTGATCCGGCGACGAAAGCATGGATGGCACGGTCCATCTCATCGATCCGGTCGCACAACGTGTCAACCGTCACGGACGGCGAACCACCTACCGCATACGTTTTCGTTTTCACGCGGACCAGACTGCCAGAACAGGACTGCCCTGCCGTCATCCCTGTGCCAGGCGCCCCCGCCTCGCCAAGGTGGCTCAGGCCGGAGTGACGCCACTCGTGCAGGTCCCACAGCCTGTACCGGGTCCGCGCACCGCGGTGTGCTGGTCCAGCAGGGCCCGTGCCTGGCCGTAGGAGAGCCGGGCCAGCCCGGTGTCCGGGCAGACGTCGCGCGGGCCGAACACCTTGCCCGGGCCCGGGCGGCGGTGGCTTCGAACTCGTCTCGTGAGTCGTCGTTCAGCACCGCGTGCGTACCAGGTGACGGATGCTCAGCGATGGCTGGCCCGCCGGTCAGTCGATGCCTTCGATGATGCGGAAGTCGCGCTCGTAGCCGTCGGGGAGGGCCACCAGCGCCTTCTGGTATGCCTCGCTTTCGTATGCCGCGACGGCCTGTTCAAAGCTGTCGAACTCGATCAGAACGACGCGTTGCGTGATTCCGGCCTCGTGGGCGACGACTCGACCGCCACGGGACAGGGTCCGCCCGCCCGCAGCCTGGACAGCCGGACGGGCCAGCTTGTTGTAGGCAGTCAGCCTCTCAGGGTCGGAAATGGCGGGGTAGACACTGGCCCAGTAGCCCTTGGCCATGGAAACCTCCTGTGTTCGGCCGGACACGTCCGACTTCGAATTGACACTCAGAACGATCGATCCCGGCATGCGCAGGTTAGGGCTTGATGTGCGGCCGAGGGAAAGACCGGTACGGGATAGGCTCAGAACGGATCGTTATCAATCGGCAGGGAGGGCACGTGGCGCCGGATACGGTGAGCCTGCGGTACTTCCTGGTGCTGGCGCAGGAGTTGAACTTCACCCGCGCGGCCGCACGGATCGGTATCGCACAGCCCGCACTCAGCGCCCGGATGCGCCGATTGGAGGCGGAACTCGGTACGGCCCTGCTGGTCCGCAACACGCGCAGCGTCGTATTGACCACGGCCGGTGCGGCTTTGGCGGAGTCCGCGCCGCCCGCGCTGGCGGCGCTGGACCGGGCGTGGGACACCGCCCGGAGCGCGGCTGCCGGTGAACTGGGCACGCTGCGCATCGGATACAGCCTCAGCACCGGGGCCGAGACGGCACCGGCCCTGGTGGACAGGCTGATGCGCGGCAACAGCGGACTCGAGGTCGGCGCGGTCCCGATGGCGACACCGGAGATCTCCCCCGCGGTCGCCGACGGCCGCATCGATGCCGGGATCACCCGCGGTGAACAACCCGGCCGTGGCGTGCGCCGGTTCCTGCTGCGGCGTGCGCGCATCGGGGTCCAGCTGGCGCAGCACCATCCGCTGGCCGAACACCCGGAGATCGAGATCGCCGACGCGGCCGCGTATCCGCTGCGACTCCCGGGCCGTGCGGCCAACCCCGTGATCCACGATCAGCTGTCCGCACTGTTCCGAGACACCCGACCACACCCCCGATTCCACACGCCCGCAGTCTCTTTCGACATGTCTCAGCGCGACCTGCGCGACGGGGTCACCCTCGCCCCGGCCGGAGAAG
Source organism: Kitasatospora sp. Root107 (assembly GCF_001424875.1). Lineage (GTDB taxonomy): Bacteria > Actinomycetota > Actinomycetes > Streptomycetales > Streptomycetaceae > Kitasatospora. The sequence continues at coordinate 62,649 of NZ_LMCT01000031.1, forward strand.
CCGCGGCCACGGCACAACCGGCCGGTCTCACCTGGCGACCGCTGCGGGGCGCGCCCAGCCTGACGATCCACCTGGTCCTCCCACGCGAGCAGTCGCCGCTACACCACTGCATCCGTGCCGTCGCCCAAACCCTGGCGCACGAGCTGCACTGGCTGCCGGACTGACGCGCAAGAGGTCAACATGACAGGAATACGCGACACCTCAACATGCGCGCTTACCAGTCTCAAGCCCCTAGGGCCTGTCTGGAGTTGTGATCGATGTCGGAGATTGTTCGATGTGGCGTGGCGGTGTGTGTGGCCGCCGCGGCGACGGCCACTGCTGCGGCCGACCGCTGCAGCCCGGTGGTGTCGGTGGCGGTCTATAGCCTGTCGTAATGATCCGTAGCGTGTTTGAGCAGCGTCCGCTTGATGCTGCCGTCGCTGACGCCGGGAGCGCGACGCTGGAGTTCGACCGGGCCAGGGCCTGGTTGCGCTCTGCGCTGGTTGGCGCCGTGGAGCCGTTGGGCGCCGAGGTGTGGGTCCTGGATACAGCCCTGGAGCAGATCATGCTGGTCAGGCATCCGTGGCGCGGGCTGGTCCCGCCAGGTGGCAAGGTTGAGCCCGGAGAGTGTCCGCGTGATGGCGCGGCCCGGGAACTGGCCGAGGAGACTGGGCTGCGGCCACGGTTGTTCGAGCGGCCCGCCGCGGTGGCGGTGCGGTCATTCGGCCCGGATTTGCCGGTGACGCTGTCCCTCTCCTATGCCGCGATCGGCGACCCGGAACAGCCACTGATCGCGGAGGACGGGCAGCCCGCGGCCTGGATGCGGCTCGACCAGGGCTGGGACAGCTGCTTCCCCGATGACGTGCTGCGCATCCGACAGTACGTGAAGCTTCTGAGATCGGGTTCCCCTGCCTGGTGAGTGTGGCCGCGCCTGCTTCTGTGATGTCGTCTTGCGGATTTGGGCCGCGCCCGGTGTTGACGCTGGTAGAACGCTGCTGCGACGCGACGCGACGCGACGCGAACTGAGCGACAGCGAGTAGGAGTTGGTCGAGCCGTTCTTGCCGGTCGGCCGCTACGGCCCCTACCCGCATCGGCTTCGTGAGCAGTTCGAGGGTGTGATCTGGCGGTTCCGCAGCGGTGGCCAGTGGCGGGAGATGCCGGCGGAGTTCGGGGCTTGGCAGACGGTCTACGACCGCTTCGCCCAGTGGCGTGACGCGGGCGTGTTCGCCGCGCTGATGGAGGCGATGATCGCGGAGGCCGCCCGGCGCGGTCAGGCGGACTTGTCGCTGGTCAGCGTGGATTCGACGGTGGCTCGCGCGCACCACGACGCGGTGGGGATGGTGGTCGACCCCGAGGTGCTGGCGGCGCTGGAAGAGGCCGCGGCAGAGGAAAGGGGGAACCGGAAACCGGGCAAACCGCCCCGGTGACCGCGGCATCGGCAGAGTTGGAGACGGAGCGGGCCGAACGCCGGAAGTTACGTCGGCGCCGCCGTGCCCGGCTCAAAGCAGCAGCGCTCGGCCGACCTCGGGGCGGCCTGACCAGCAAGGTCCATCTGGCGGCGGACCGGCGCTGTCGCCCGTTGGCCTTCGTGCTCACGCCCGGGCAGGCCGCCGACAGCCCACGGTTCGTCGCCGTCCTGGAGGAGATCAGGGTGCGCGGGCCCGTCGGTCGTCCGCGGACCAGGCCCGACGCGGTGGCCGCCGATAAGGCGTACTCGTCGCGCGGCAACCGCTCCTACCTGCGCAGACGCGGGATCAAGGCGGTGATCCCAGAGAAAGCCGACCAGGCCGCGAACCGCAAGAAGCACGGCCGCGTCGGTGGGAGACCGGTCTCGCACGACGCCGAACAGTACAAGGAGCGCAACACGGTGGAGCGCTGCATCAACAAGATCCGGGCTTGGCGAGGCCTGGCAACCCGCTACGACAAGGCGCCCGAGAGCTACCTGGCGGGGCTGCAACTGCGCGGATCCATCATCTGGATGCGCAGCCTCGACCCCGCCAAGTGATCACGACTCCAAACGGGCCCTAGTACCCGGCACCGTTCAGTGCCCGCGCCGTCGGCAGCCGGGCCTCCATCGCGTAACTCGCGTTCGTATACCCGATGGAGCCCTTGTTCCCCTCGTTCGCGACGAAGGCGGCAACCGTCGATGCGGAGCCGAGCGCTGTCAGGGTGCCCGGAGCGGCGGGGAAGATGGCCGTGGCACCGCAGGGAGCACCACGGACCGCCGAGCAGTACGCGTCCCAGGCCGCGGGCTGCTCGGCCCCGAGCCGGCGGGTCAGTTCGTAGGTGGTGGCGTTGCCGTCGGAGCGGACGGCCGGGCGGATCGGCAGGTTGTACGGGAACGCCACCGCCCCTGCGGTGATCGGCAGATAGGCGTGCGGCCGGGTCGGCGGCGGGTCGGTCACGCCCTGGTCGGCCCGGCACTCGACACCACGACACCGGCCGCCGACGCCGGTGACGCCCCGTCAACCACCAGACAGACCAGAGCGGTCGCCAACGCGACCATGCCCGGCGAACGCCACCAACTCGCGGCAGACCGCACGATGTACTCACTTCCCCCGAGGATGCCTCCGTGATCACCCTTGGCAGCCCCGGTGAACACGCAGTGACATCCTGCCGAAGTGCGGACATGCGGAGCCCGAACGGCGGAGGGACCGTCGGGCCCGGCACGCCCGGGTGCCGGGGCGACAGGTCAGCGGCAGATGATGAAGTCCGGGTAGGGGTACGTCCCGGGCTCGTCGCCGATCTCCTGGATGGCGGCGCGGATCTGGCGGAGGTGGTCGGCCGTCAGCTCGAGGACGTGCTCGTCGGGCTGGTAGGTGGTGAAGATGGGGTAGTCGTCGCCCGGGGTCGTGGTCATCTCGATGTGGCAGCCGAGCACATGGGTGACGGGGCGGGTCTCGGTGAAGGAGACCAGGCGGTCGACCGAGTGGGTGAAGGCCGCCCAGTCCTCGACGTACAGCCGGCCGGGGTAGACGGTGTCGCCGGTGAGCAGGAAGCCGGTGTGCGGGTCGTAGTACGTGACCGAGGCCCGGTGGTGGCCCGGCGTGGCGAGGCACTCCAGGACCCGGTCGCCGAGGTCGAGCGGGACGATCCGGGAGGGGTCGTCGGCGAGGCCGAGGAACCCCCAGGCGCTCGCCTGGTCGGCGGGGACCACGACGGTGTCGGGCCGGTCGGCGAACTGACCGTCCCCGGCGACGTGGTCGCCGTGCCCGTGCGAGTGCAGGACCAGGAGCTGGTAGGACTCACGCGGGTGCGCGGCGAGCCACTGGTCGACCAGGGTGTCGACGGTGGCGCGGAGCGGGAAGTACTCGGCGGAGGCGGTCGCGCCGGTGTCGATCAGGACGGCCCGGTCGGCGCCGAACAGCAGGTAGAGGAACGGGGCTTCGTAGTTGACCGCCATGTTCTGACGGAGGACCAGGGTGTGCTCGTCGTACGCGTACACCTGGATGTCCGGGTCGGCGTTGTGCTTGGCCGACACCGAACCGTGGATCCACCGGACGTCGAGCGGGCGGGTGGCCGGGACTCCGGTGTTGTAGGTGATCTTGTCCATGCCCCGGAAGCTACCGTGCGCCGCCCGTACCCGCCAAGGGAGTTGGCCCGAGCTGATGGCTGATCAGGCGGGCGGATCTCCCTACAGCTGGGGCAGTGCCTCTTCCTGCCTCGGACTGCGTCGCTCCTGGAGCCAGAAGAGGTAGGTCCGCAGGTCGCACGCGAGCTCTCCGTCAAGGTAGCCGAGGAAGTCGGGCAGCCCGGTGACCATCTCCCGATGGTCCGGCTGCTCGTGCTCGGCCCAGGCCACGCTGACCTTGGCGGCCCACTCGCGCAGCCGACCCCGGTCCCGCCACCACGACCGGACGGACTCCGGGGTCCAGTGCTGGTCACCGTCCCAACCGTAGCCGCCGAACGGGTCGTTGAGAGCGGCGAACAGCACCGCGCGCACCTGCTCCGGAGCTCGAGGCTGCCGGTAGACGAACTCCTCGCCCGACTCGTCGTCGTACAGGATGTGTGCGGGGGCGACGAGCCGGCCGGTCCAGCAGGTATCGGTCCCGCCACCGTAGAGCGGGCCCGGCACGCTCTGCCAGCTGCGCTCCGGCCATGAGCCCAGCAGGTACGTCTCGGGTTCCGGGAGGACCTGGATCGTGCCCGGTCGGGCACCCGGCACCGGCGTACCGGCGGAAGTTCGCACGGCCGGGAGGGGGTCCCAGTACCCGCCGCCGTTCATCCGTATACGCTCCTTCATCGGTCCACCACTCGGTTGATCGCACAGTACGTGAAGACCGCGCTGGGGCCGAAGGGACTTGAGGCGAGGTCAGGACCCCCCGGGGGCTGCTGTCTGCCGCCGGGCTGGGATAAGGTCCGGAGATCAGTAAGCCGTCCGGAAGGGGGCCGGTCCGCGCCATGTCCAGAGAACTTGCCAAGGCGTCCCGGGTTCGGGTCAGTGAGCTCACTTCGAGCACCGATCTCTACCTGGGTGTACACATCGCCGGGCCCGGGCTCACCTTCGACATCAGCTGCTTCGGGCTCGACGCCGAGGAACGGCTGAGCGACGACCGGTACTTCGTCTTCTTCAACCAGCCCAACAGCCCCGAGCAGTCGATCCGGCTGCTCGGCGCGCAGGAGGGCGACTCCGAGTCCTTCGCGGTGGCACTGCCGCAGGTGCCGGAGACCGTCCACAAGCTGGCGTTGACCGCGACCATCGACGGTGACGGGCAGATGTCCCAGGTGGCCTCGGGGTACGTCCGGATCGTGGCGGACGGGGCCGAGGTCGGCCGGTACAGCTTCACCGGCACCGAGTTCTCCACCGAGCGGGCCGTGATGCTCGCCGACGTCTACCGGCGTGGTGGCGAGTGGCGGTTCGCCGCCGTCGGCCAGGGCTTCGACGGCGGCCTGCAGGCGCTGCTGGAGAACTTCGGCGGTGAGGCCCTCGAAGAGAACGACGAGCCGACCGCCGAGACCCCGGTCGCGCCGATCCCCGTCCAGGCGCCCGCCCCGACCCTGGTCGCCGTCCCGGCTCAGCCGGCCCAACCCGCCGAGCCCGTCCCGGTCGGAGTGCGGGTCTCGCTGACCAAGTACACCGAACTCCCGGAGTGCCCGGGCTGGGTGCAGCAGAACGACAACCTGGTGCGGGCCACCCTGACCAAGGGTCAGGACGTGCTCGCCGTCCAGGGCAGCATGGTCGCCTACCAGGGCAAGGCCGACTTCGCGTACGAGGCCTCCGGCATGCTGCGCAAGCTGGTCGGCAACCTGACCGGCCAGCCGCTCAAGCTGATGCGGGTCTCCGGCGAGGGTCAGGTCTTCCTTGCCGACGAGGCCTGCGACCTGCACATGGTCCGGCTGGAGGGCGACTCGTTCTGTGTCGGCTCGGACCGGCTGCTGGCCTTCGACGCGAACCTGGAGTACGAGGTGCGCCGGATCGAGGGCGAGGGCCTGCCTAACGGCGGCTACTTCACCCTCCAACTCAGCGGCCACGGCACGCTGGTGGTGAAGACCAACGGCATCCCGGTGCTGCTGCCGGTCACCCCCGTCCCGGAGACCTACGTCGACGTCCAGGCGCTGGTGGCCTGGTCGAAGGGCGCGCAGGTGATCACTACCGCTCCGGTCCGGATCCGCCGCTCCTCGTACGCCGGGCACACGGCGCAGTCGCACAGTCTCCAGTTCCGCGGCGCACCGGGGAACTTCGTCGTCGTCCAGCCGTTCGAGGTCTGAGGACCGAGGGGGAGTCATGCAGGCACAGTTCCTCGCGGGCGGCGGGCTCGGCACCCACCGACCCGTCGACACCGCGGCGCGGATGAGCAATCACGGCAAGGCGATCTGCCGGGTCGCGGTCACCGCTCAGACCGACCTGTACGCCAAGGCCGGCGCCATGGTCGCGTACGACGGCTTCCTCCAGTACGAGGCGGTGTCACAGACCTTCCGCCGGGCGCTCGGTGAGTGGGCGTCCGGTGAGCAGAGCCCGCTGCTGCGCTGGTCCGGCGACGGCGCGCTCTACCTCGCCGACATGGGTGCGGACGTGCTGAACCTGCACCTCGACGGCGAGAACCTGTCGGTGAACGGCTCGCACCTGCTCGCCCTGGACGCCACCCTCCAGTGCACCGTGGAGAAGGTGAAGGGTGTGGCCATGATGGCCGGCACCGGCCTCTACAACGTGCAGGTCTCCGGCACCGGCTGGGTCTCCGTCACCTCCCGGGGCGTGCCGGTGGTGCTCAACTGCGCCGAGGCGGAGACCTATGTCGACCCGGACGCGCTGGTCGCCTGGACCACCGGTCTCGAGATCCGCGCCCGCCGGTCCATGAAGCTCGGCTCGCTGGTCGGCCGGGGCAGCGGCGAGGCCATGCAGCTCGGCTTCAAGGGCGCCGGCTTCGTCGTCGTCCAGCCCAGCGAGGACACCGCCGACCGTCTCAAGATCCGCGGCTGAGAACCGAGTTCGAGGAGCCCCTCCGTGCAGAGCCCCCTCCTGGCGCACACCGCCGGCACCGGCACCGACCGCTTCGGTCTGCAGAACCCGCAGCTGCTGCGGATCGTGCTGGACGGCAGTTCCGACGTGCTGGCCCGCACCGGCGCGATGGTCGCGCATGTCGGCAAGGTCACCTTCGCCCCCTGGACGCCCGGCAACAGCCGTCAGCGCCGGGAGCGCAGGCAGGCCCCCGACGTCCTCGACCTGATGCGCTGTTCCGGCACCGGCACCGCCTACCTCGCCAACCTGGCCCAGCACCTGCACGTGCTGCCGCTGGACGGCGAGCCGATGGTGATCACCAACAGCTACGTGCTCGCGCTCGACGCCGCCCTGCAGTGGCAGGCGGTGTCCATCGAGAACGGCGACCGGATCGCCGGGGTCGGTTCGCGCGCACTGGAGTTCACCGGCACCGGGAGCCTGGTGCTGATGACCTCGGGACGCCCCCTCGTGCTGCCGGTCGAGCCCGGCAAGTACGTCTACGGCGACGCCGATGCGGTGGTCGGCTGGTCCTCCGGTCTCGAGGTCCAGTTGCTGGCGCAGAGCAGCAACACCGAGGCCTGGCGCCGACGCGGCACCGCGACCGAGGGCTGGGAGCTGTCCTTCACCGGGCAGGGCTACGTGATCGTGCAGCCCAGCGAGCTGCTGCCGCCGCAGCGGGTGTCGCGCGGCTGACCCTGCCGGTCAGTGGCGGTGGTGGTTGTCGGGCTGGGCCGGGTCGCCCGGGTGCTCCAGTCCTGGCACCAGGGTCAGCCGCTCGGCCCGGGCCCGGTCGAGCCAGCGGACGAAGGCGATCCGCCGGGCGCTGCCCAGCAGTTCGGCGGTCCGGTCCGGCGGCGCCGGTGCCGGCTGACGCCCGGTCAGCGCCGCCGTCCACGGGCCGACCGTGACCTGCCGGCCGGGAGCGGTGGCCCGGAGCGCCCGGACCAGCTCGGTCGGCAGAGTGGCCGGGTCGGCTTCGAAGTCGCCGTCCGGCGTGCTCAGTTGCCAGCGTTCCCCCGCCGGCTGGTCGACCTCCGGTACCGGTTCGGGCGCGACTGGCCCGGGCACGACGTCCGCCGTGACCGCGTCGAAGACCGCCCGGACGGCCGCGCTGCCCTCGAACGCGGCAGCCGCGATCGACCCCAACTCGACGGCAGCCCGCTGGTCCAACCGCACCGGCGGCGCGGCACGGTGGACCTAAACCGCTATAGTTCGGGCGTCAATAGACCATTCCGGCGACCGCCGCCAGGTCTCATCTGACGTGCTCTCAGCAAGTGTTCTGACCAGCGGGATCGGTAAACCGGTCGATGAGGCGTGCACTATGCTCCGACCAGGTTTTCGACGGGTCGTGAGAGAGAGAGGGGGGCGCCCCATGGCAAGACCGACCATCGCGGACATCGCCCGGCAGGCCGGGGTGTCCAAGGGCGCCGTCTCGTTCGCTCTCAACGGGCGGCCCGGGGTCAGCGAGGAGACCCGTCGGCGGATTCTCGGGATCGCCGAGGAGATGAACTGGCGCCCGCACAGCGCCGCCCGCGCGCTCGGCGGTGCGAAGGCCGGGGCCGTCGGCCTGGTACTGGCCCGGCCGGCCCGCACCATCGGCGTCGAACCGTTCTTCGCCCAGTTGCTCTCCGGCCTCCAGGCGGGCCTGTCCGCCCACTCCACCGCCCTGCAGCTGATGGTGGTCGAGGACACCGCCGCCGAGATCGAGGTCTACCGGCGCTGGGCCTCCGAACACCGGGTGGACGGCTTCGTGGTGGTCGACCTCCAGGTCCGCGACCCCCGGATCGCGGTGCTGGAGCAACTCGGTGTGCCCGCCCTGGTGCTCGGCGGCCCCGGCCGGCACGGCACCCTGCCGAGCGTCTGGGCCGACGACCGGGAGGCGATGATCTCCACCGTCAACTACCTTGCGGCGCTCGGCCATCGACGGATCGCCCACCTGGCGGGACTGCCCGCCTTCCAGCACACCCAGCGCCGGATCCGCGCGCTGCGCGACAGCGCGAAGCGGCTCGGGCTGACCGAGGCCCTCTCGGTGCCCACCGATTTCAGCGACGCCGAGGGCGCCGCAGCCACCCGGGCGCTGCTCACCCGCAGCCGCCGTCCCACCGCGATCATCTACGACAGCGACGTGATGGCCGTGGCCGGACTCGGTGTCGCGATGGAGATGGGGGTGGCCGTGCCCGGCGACCTGTCGATCGTCTCCTTCGACGACTCGACCCTCACCCGGATCGTCCACCCGCCGCTCACCGCGCTCTCCCGCGACACCTTCGCCCTCGGCGAGCAGGTCGCCCGTACGATGCTCGCCGCCATCGCCGACCCCGAGGCGGTGCACGACCTGAAGAACCCCACCCCCCGACTGACCGTCCGGGAGAGCACCGCCGCTCCGCGCCCGGAGTAACCCTGCTACCTGCGCGGTACGTGCCCCGGGCCCGTACTGCATCGGCAGTACGCCCAACTGTCTGCAGCCGGACGACGACGCCGACCCCCTGCACCACCGAGTAATTGCAGGGTTCCTCGGCGTTTAGGCCGAGGGGGAATGGCGCTTCCCGCGCAGCGGGTCAGGGGAAGCCGATTCGCCGTCAAGGCGGACCGGCGTCTCGGGAGAGTCGGCGGTGAGAGCGACCTCAAGCAGGTGTGGCAGCTCCGAGTTGAGGGACCGTCGGGCCGCAGCCGCTTGCGTTGTCAGTCGGTCATGCAAGCCTTTGGGCTATGGCGAGGTTCCGCATGTACCCGACGAGCGAGCAGGCGAGTGTCATGCTCAAGCACTGCGAACACGCCCGGTACGTGTGGAACCTCGCCGTGGAACAGCACTCGCACTGGTACCGGGGCCGCAAGGCCGCTCCGAGTTTCGCGGAGCAGTGCCGTCAGCTCACCGAGGCCCGGCGCGACAACGAGTGGCTGCGCGAGGGCAATCAGACCGTGCAGCAGCAGGCGTTGCAGGACTTCTCCAAAGCCAAGAACGCCAAGTTCACGGCAGGGTTCGGAGAGCCGACCTGGCGAAGGAAGTTCCGGCACGAGGGCTTCCGTGTCATCGGCACCGACCGCGTCCCGGAGTTCGGACCGGACGGCAGCGCGAAGCTGAACCCGAAGACCGGGAAGCAGGTCCTCGGGCGCTCCGTCATCGTGCAGAAGCTCAATAAGCGCTGGGCGCAGGTCAAGGTGCACGGCTGCGGATGGGTCCGCTTCCGCAACACCCGCACCGGCCTGCCCGACGCGAAGACCTTCCGCGTCACCTACAAGAACGGCCAGTGGCACATCGCGTTCGCCGTCATCCCTGACCCGATCGACCAGCCGGGCACGGGCGAGGTCATCGGTGTCGACCGGGGCGTGACGATCACCGCTGCCCTGTCCGACGGCCGGAAGCTGAACTGCCCGCAGCTCACCATCCGCGAGCAGGCCCAGCTCCGCAAGCACCAGCGGCGTGCCGCCCGTGCCCCGAAGGGCAGCGAGCAGAAGACCGCCGAGTACGCGCGCGTCGCCGAACTCAAGGCCCGCGAAGCCGACCGGCGCAAGGACTGGTGCGAGAAGACCAGCACCGACCTGGCCAGGTCCTACGACCTGATCCGGTTCGAGAAGTTGCACATCAAGAGCATGACCGCCAAGGCCAAGCCGAAGCCCGACCCCGGCCAGCCCGGCACGTTCCTCAAGAACGGCCGCGCCGGCAAGGCCGGACTGAACCGGGCGATCCTCGCCCAGGGCTGGGGCCTGCTCCGCCAGCGCACCGAACAGAAAGCCCCTGGCCGGGTCGAAGACGTACCGGCCCCGTACACCAGCCTGCAATGCAGTGCCTGCAAGTGGATCGACAAGAACTCGCGCAAGAGCCAAGCCGAGTTCGTCTGCTCCAACTGCGGATTCACCTGCAACGCGGACATCAACGCAGCAACCAACGTCGCGGTAGGACAGGCCGTAAGGCCCCGGCACACACGTGCCGGTACCGGAGGGGTAACACCGTACCAGCGGTCGAGTGCCCGTGAACCCCAACACCCCACAGGAGTTGGAATCCCCCGGCTTTAGCCGGGGGAGGATGTCAAGAAGGATTGAGGCATCCTGCGGCGACCCCTCGCCGCCTGTCGCCGATCCAGAGTGGAGCGCCCTTCTCCGTGGCCACCTTTCTCTACCGGCTCGGCCGGTTCTCGTTCCGGCAGATCTTCCTGATCGGCGTGGTGTTCGGTCTGGCGATGGACTACGAGGTCTTCCTGGTGACCCGGATGCGCGAGGCGTACGTGCACGGGGAGCGGCCCGGCCAGGCGATCGTCACCGGCTTCCGGCACAGCGCCCGGGTGGTGGTGGCTGCGGCCGTCATCATGATCGCGGTGTTCTCCGGGTTCATCGGGATGAGCGAGTCGATGATCAAGATGATGGGGCTCGGCCTGGCCTCGGCCGTCTTCCTGGACGCCTTCGTGGTCCGGATGACCATCGTCCCGGCGGTGCTCGCGCTGCTCGGCGACCGGGCCTGGTGGCTGCCGAAGTGGCTGGACCGGATCATTCCCCGGGTGGACGTGGAGGGCGAGTCGCTGACCGCCACCGCACCCGCGCCCGCTGACCAGGAGCTGACGGAGCGTCCGGCCGTTCACGTCTGACGGACCGTGGGAGGCCGCTGTCGAAACCGGCAGCGGCCTCCCGATGTCGCTGTCCGGCCCGGGACCGCCGGTCGGCGACCATGGTCGGAGCCGACAGGGAGAGAGACCGCATGATCATCGCCTGGCGCCCGTGGCTCCGCAGGCACCCCCGCACCGTCGACGTGACGCTCGCCGTGGTGCTCTGGGGCCTGGCGGTCCTGTCCAGCACCATGTCGGCCACCGACCCCCGGATCGTCCGGGCCCCGTCGGCCGCCGTCGCGCTGATCGCCGCGGCCTCGGTCGCCCTGCTCTGGCACCGCACCCGTCCGCGCACCGTGGTGGCCGTGACCACCCTGTGCGGCGCCGCCATCAGCGTGCTGGCCGACTCGGGCGGCTTCCAGCCCTCGCCGTTCACGGCGGGCGCCGCACTGGCCGCGCTCTACTCGATGGCCATGCGCACGGACCGCCGCACCGCCATGCTGTACACCGCTGCGGTCGCCGGCATCCTGTTCGCCGCCACCGTGCTCTCCACCTCCGGCTCGATCCTGACCGCCAACCGGATCGGCTTCGTCGCCTGGATCCTGCTCTCGGGCGCCATCGCCGACTCGGTCCGCAGCCGGCGCGACTACGTGGCCGCCGTCGAGGCCCGGGCCGAACTCGCCGAGCGCACCCGGGAGGACGAGGCCCAGCGGCGGGTCGGCGAGGAGCGGATGCGGATCGCCCGCGAGCTGCACGACATCGTCGCGCACCACATCGCCCTCGCCCACGCCCAGGCGGCCACCGCCGCCTACCTACTGCGCAGCAAGCCCGAGCAGGCCCAGGAGATGCTGGACAGCCTGGCCGGCACCACCTCCGCCGCACTACGCGAACTCAAGGCCACCGTGGGCCTGCTGCGCCGCTCGGACGACCCGGAGGCACCACTGGAGCCCGCCCCCGGCCTGGCTCAACTCCCGGAGCTGCTGGCCGCGTTCGAGGGCGCGGGCCTGACCGTCACGGTGCACAGGTCCGGCGAGCCGAGGCCGCTCTCCCCCGGCGTGGATCTGACCGCCTACCGGATCATCCAGGAGGCGCTGACCAACGTCACCAAGCACGCGGACACCGCGACCGCCTCGGTCCGGCTGGCATACACCCGCCGCCTGCTGACCGTGACGGTCGCCGACGACGGCCACCCGGCCGCGCCCGCGGGCGCACCGGGTTACGGTCTGATCGGCATGCGCGAACGGGCCCAGTCGGTCGGTGGACGCCTGCTGGCCGAGCGCGGCACGGACGGCGGCTTCGAGGTCACCACCGAACTACCGCTGGAGACCGGCGAGTCCGACCCCGACCAGGGCGATCGGGATCTTGAGGAGAGGACCGAACGGTGACCATCCGGGTACTGCTGGCCGACGACCAGGCCCTGCTGGCCGGGACCTTCCGGCTGCTGATCGAGTCCTGCGAGGACATGGAGGTGGTCGGCGTCGCGGGCGACGGCCGGGCAGCGGTCGAACTGGCCCGCGCCACCGGGCCGGACGTGGTCGTGATGGACATCCGGATGCCGGTGCTGGACGGGCTGGCCGCCACCGAGGAGATCTGCCGCGACCGAGCCCTGTCCGGCACCCGGGTGCTGATCCTCACCACCTTCGAGATCGACGAGTACGTGGCCCAGGCGCTGCGCGCGGGCGCCAGCGGCTTCCTCGGCAAGGACGTCGGCCCCGAGGAACTCCTCGGCGGCATCCGGGCGGTGGCGGCCGGGGACACCCTGCTCTCCCCCACCGCCACCCGGGCCCTGATCGACCGCTTCCTGGCCCACCCCGAGACCGACCCGGCCACCCCCCCCCCGGCCCTCGACGTCCTCACCGCCCGCGAACGCGAGGTGATGGCCCAGGTCGCCGAGGGCCTGTCGAACGACGAGATCGCCGAGCGGATGTACGTCAGCCCACTCACCGTCCGCACCCACGTCCAGCGCACCATGACCAAACTCGGCGCCCGCCACCGCGCCCAACTGGTCGCCATCGCCTACCAGTCGGGCCTGGTCCGGGTCGACCCGCCGGACCGCATCTGACGCTGTGCCCGAGAAGGTCGGCCGGGTTGGCGCCGGCGAGCCCTGCGGGGTACCGGGTGACCAGGAGGGCTGATTCCTGGAGATGACACGGGCCGTCGTATCCGCCCCGGGCCGGGGCGCCGCAGCCGGCGCCCCGTGACGTCCTACTCCTCCGGCTCCCAGGCACGGAGCAGGTCGAGCAGCCCGGCGTCGCCGTCGATCCGCACGGNGCCGGCGCCCCGTGACGTCCTACTCCTCCGGCTCCCAGGCACGGAGCAGGTCGAGCAGCCCGGCGTCGCCGTCGATCCGCACGGAGTCCGCCAGGACACGGTCGTAGAGGAAGAGGACCACTTCACCGGCCGTCGCGTGGACGGAGACACCGGCTGCGTCCGGGCCCTCGTCGCTGGTGGCGGCGGGCAGACGGGTGGTCCGGGCGCCGTCGCCGTCGACCGTGAGGCGCCAGGAGCGCCCCTCGGCGGCGTGGAAGTCGAAGGCGGTGGGCTTGTGCGGCCAGGCGCTGGGCGTCGCGACGCAGGTGAACAGGAACTCCTCGACACCGTCGAGGGCCACCTCGGCCGGCAGCGGCTGCGGGGCGCCCGCGGCGAGCTGGGCGTCGTAGGTGTGCACCGCGCTCTCCTGGACCCGGTGCCGGGCGACCCCGCCGGAGGTCCGCGGCGTCTGCAGGGCACTCCACCACGCCCAGCAGCAGTTGCGTCGACTCCTCCAGCCAGGCCACCAGGGCCTCACGCTCCCGCGGCGGGGCCAGTGCGGCCCGCTCGGCGGCGGCCTCGGCCGGCGGGCCGTCGGCGGGGCCCGCGCCGACGATGGCGGCCCAGAAGCGGTCGCCCCCGCCCAGATGCTGCGCCAGGTCGAACAGCGTCCACTCGGGGCAGGTCGGCACCCGGGCGTCGAGGCCGGGCGCGGAGGCGACCGCGGCCCGGAACGCGGTCGACCGTTCGTCAATCAGCCGCAGGTGGTCGGAGAAATCGAGAGTGTTATGCACCCCGGGTGTCTATCACCCTGCTCAGCCCACGGGAAAGCGATTTTCCCCGGCTACCGCGGCAGCGGCGCAGCACGGGCCGCTCCGGCCGGAGGCGCGAACAGCGGGCCGCCGTCCGCCTGCTGTCACGGCGTCAGCCGCGTCACAGCGCCAACCGCGCGCCGGCGCGGTGGGAGCTGACCGTGGCGCCGTCCTCGCACTCGACCCGACGCAGTCGCCGGGGACAAGGCCTACTCGTCCCGCGGCAACCGCGCCCACCTGCATGAACGTCGCATCAAGGCCGTCATCCCGGAGAAGTGATCAAGCGTCAAGCTGGGCAGGTCTGATCATCGGCCTGGAGCAGTGGGCTGCCAGGTGAGATCGAGTGCTTCATCGACCATGGCAATGCTGGGTTCTCGGGAGCCACCGAGGGCCGCGTGGCTCAGCAGCGCGGGCGTCCCGGCCTCCAGCGCATGGGCGATGTCTTGGAGCATCGAGGTGACCGAGGCCCACTGGGGAACGTCCAGGGTCCAGGTCTCGTGGTCCCAGAGAAGCACCGCGCCGTGGGTGTCACCAGGGCGCAGGTCGACGACCAATCCGTCGCCGCCGGGGCTCAGCGCGATCGGCATGAACTCACGCCGGTAGCGGGCCTCGGGGTGGCCGTTCTCATCGAACGACTCGCCTTCCTGCTCGGCGACCAGGAGCCAAATCGCGTTGGTCTCCAGAGCCTCGTCCAGCGAGACCGGGGCGAACACCTCCGGAATCCAGTAGTCCGCGCTGACATCGGGCAGCAGCCACCAGGCCCGCAGGTCGGCGGGCAGGGGCAGGCCGAGGTCCGCCTCGAACGCGTCCAGGCGCGCGGGATCCGACGTCGGTCTCGCCGGGCCTCGTCGGGCGTGGGCGGTGAGCCAGGTGCCGACGCGGCTCCAGGAGGTCAGGACGTCGTGATCAGCCGATGTCATGGCGGCAGTCTGCCTCACCGGGCTGTCGACGACCGAAGCTGTGCAACATTCTCAGCACGCGAAGCTGCTGGTCAGGCCGCCACTGCGGTGAGCGCTGGTGCGGGGAAAACGGTGTTCTCGTCGAACCGGGCCCGCCAGGGGCGTCCGGCAGTCTCTCGGTGCTGCGCCCGGAAGGGTCACCCCTTGGCAGCGGCTGTCAAGGCGGTCAATCTTCATGCAAAGACTTCGTTGCAAGGAAATGATGGCGATCGCTAGGCTGCCGATCGTGACGGACCCTCAGCCCGCCGTACGCAGCCTCGACGCCCGCTCCCTGCGCGGTCTTGCACACCCGCTGCGGATGCGCCTGCTCGCCGCGCTGCGAGAGGACGGCCCGGCCACCGCGACGAAGCTCGCCGCCAGGCTCGGCGAGTCGTCCGCCTCGGTCAGCTACCACTTGCGGCAGCTCGGCGCGCACGGCTTCATCGCGGAGGATCCGGACCGGGGCACCGCCCGTGAACGCTGGTGGAGGGCCGAGCACCGCGGCCACCGGTTCGACAGCCTCGATGACTTCCTGGAGAACCCCGACCCCGAAGTACGGGGCGCCATGGGCGTGTTCCTGAACGAGGTGGCCACCGTCCACGCGCGGGAGCTGGGCAACTGGCTCGCCGGCACCGGCGACTGGCCCGAGGAGTGGCGTCGCAGCTGGGACATGAGCGATTTCAACCTGCGCCTGACGCCTGAGCTCGCGCGCGAACTCGTCGGCCGAGCACACGAACTCGTGCAGAGCTTCCGCGACCGGGCCGCTGCCGACGAGGACCAGGCCGTCCCGGTCCGCATCCACCTGCACGCATTTCCCCTCCCGAAGAGCTGACGCCCCGACAGGCGCGCCCGACGATCGCCCGGAGAAACGCTCGTGACCGTCTCCGCCCCCGCTCGGGCCGACAAGGACCCGGCCGCCCCGGACCGGCGGCCGCTCGGCGCCCTGCTGGCCGCGAACCTCGTCTCGATCACCGGCAATGCCCTCGCCGGCATCGGTGTGCCGTGGTTCGTCCTGCAGACGACCGGCAGCGCCTCCCGGGCCGGACTGGCGGCCTTCTGCGGAATGCTGCCACTGGCGGTGTCTGCGCTCGCCGTCGGACCGCTGATCGACCGGATCGGACGCCTGCGCGCGTCGGTACTGTCGGACCTGGTGTGCGGGACGGCCATCGGGCTGATCCCGCTCCTCCACTGGGCAGGTGCCCTGCGGTTCTGGCACCTGTGTGTGCTCATGGGGGTCAACGGGCTTTTCCAGGCGCCGGGCGAGACCGCGCGCCAGGTGCTCACGCCCGATCTCGCCGATCACGCCGGCCTCCCGCTCGCCCGGGCCATGAGCCTGTACACCAGTGCGTCCAGAGGGGCCCGGCTGCTTGGAGCCTCGGCCGCCGGTGTACTGATCGCGCTGTTCGGGACCGGGCCCGTCCTGGTCCTGGACACGGCGACCTTCGGCGTCTCGGCACTCCTGGTCACCCTCGGTGTCCGGCGTGTCCCAGCCGCCGCCCCCCGACGGGACGGGCCCCCGGCGAGCCTGCGCAGGTACCGCGACGAACTGCGCGAGGGCCTGACCTTCCTGCTCCGTCAGCGGCTGCTGCTCGCCATCACCTTGGTGCTCATGGTCACCAACGGCCTGGACCAGGGCTGGAGCGCGGTCCTGCTGCCCGTGCACGCCGAGCGCGACCTCGGCGGATCGGTCGACCTCGGCCTGCTCGCCGGCCTCTTCGCGGCCGGCGCGCTCGGCGGCTCGCTGCTGTACGCGGCGTTGGGGGCCCGGCTTCCCCGCTGGTCGCTGTACGCCTGCTGTCTCCTTGTCAGCGGAAGCCCGCGCATGCTGGTCGCGGCGTTCGCGCCCGGCCTGCTGCCCCTGGGCGTCACGCTGGCCATCGCCGGTGTCGCCGCCGGGATCCTCAACCCGATCGTCTCGACCGTGCTGTACGAGCTCGTCCCCGACGCCTTGCGCAGCCGGGTGACGGGCGTCCTGGCTGCGGGAGTGCTGCTGGCGACCCCGCTCGGCGGCCTCGCCTGCGGCTACCTGGTGGACCGGGTCGGGCTGACGACGGCCCTCGTGCTCCTCGGCGGGGCGTACCTGCTGATCACGCTCTGCCCACCGGCCTTCCCTGCCTGGCGCCGGATGGACAGCACGAGCGACGCCAGGGCAGGTAGGTAGGTGCGGGGCCGGGCAGCACCTGAGGTGACCAAGCACCCCATCCGAACCGGTGGCCAAGGCCCAGACCGTATGGTTTCCGTTGGAGAACCTGACTGTCGCCCAGTTGGGAGGCTGAATCACCCGTTTGAGGCACCAGCCGAAAAGCTGATACCTCATCACGGTGAGCAGCGTTCCAGTACCAGCCCGGCGCCCTCCTACGGATTGGCCTACCGGCGG
>NZ_LMCT01000031.1:80003-113597 GCF_001424875.1 Kitasatospora sp. Root107
GGTCGCGCTGTTCGTACAGGAAGGCGTCGAGGGTGCGGGACGGACGGCCGAGGATGTCGGTCACCGTGGTGGTGGGGGTTTCCGGCCGGGCTATCGCGAGTTGCTGGATCTCCGTCACGTGCTCGGCGAGCCAGGCGGGCATCCCGGCACGGTGGATGAGGTTGTCGCGCAGTTCGTCCGGGGTGAGGTCGACGTAGCGGATCCGACTGCCGGTCAGGGTGCTCAGGCGGGCGGCGAGTTCGGGGTAGGAGACGGCTTCGGGGCCGGTCAGGGTGTACGTACCGCCGGAGATCTCGGGCCTGGTGAGCGCGGCGGCGGCGACGTCGCCGATGTCGCGGCAGTCGACGTAGTTGCAGGGTGCGTCACCCATGCTGCCGAGGATGACTCCTTCGGCGACGGCGGGGGCCAGGCGCAGGAGGTTCTGCATGAACGCGTACGGGCGCAGGATGGTGTGAGCGATCCCGGTGGCCCGCAGGTGCTCCTCGACGGCGTGGTGCCCACGGGAGATGGCGACCGGGGAGTCGGGTTCGGCTGCGGGTGCCGAGATCTTGACGATGTGTCCGATGCCGGAGTCGGCGGCGATGTCGATGACACGAGTCTCGAGTTCGACCTGTGCGGGGCTGTTGGCCATGGCGAGGAAGAGCCGACTCGCGCCCTTGAAGGCGGTACGCAGCGAGTGCGGGTCGGTGGCGTCGGCGTACTGGACCTCCACGGGCGGGTGGTGTGTGCCGGTCAGACCGGGCAACGGCCGTTGCGGGGTTCGGGTCAGTGCGCGCACAGGTTCGCCGAGTGCGCGGAGGCGGTGGAGCAGGGCGTTTCCGGTTGCTCCGGTCGCTCCCATGACAACGATCATCAGGTGTCCTCGTTTCTTGGTGGTGGGTACCGCTGGGGCTACGACTGGGACGCGGTGGTGCTGCGCCAGCGCAGGGTGACGATGGTGGTGGCGAGTGCCGCCGAGACCGGCAGGTCGATGCGCAGGCGCTCCAGCCAGGGCGCACCGGGAACCGAGGTGTGCGCGGGCAGCCACTCGGCGACGAACCATCCCAGCAGTCCGGCTACGCCGACGGCGGCGATGACGAGCAAGGCGGTCAGGGCGACGCGCGGTATGACGGTGGTCCACCGTCGCGGCCGCCCGCCGCGCTGCAGCCAGACGCCGACCAGGAACGCCACCACGGCGGAGGTCCCGGCGATGGAGGTACCGGCCGCCACGGCCAGGTCCCGCTGCCCGGTGACGACTCCGGCCGCGCCGGCCATCAGCGCGGGGGCGGCGTAGGCGGTCAGCACCTCCCGCCACAGGACGAACTTCCGGGAGGCCGTCCGGCTTCGGCTGGCTGGGTCCTTCGTTGCTGGCATGCTGACCTCTTTCTCGTTCGGACAGGCAACCTAATTAGCTGGCTAACTATTGCGCCATAAAAAGGGCCCTGCCCGGAGGGCGGGGCCGAACAAGCCGCAGGTCGGATCAGTCGGCGGCCAGGGCCGCACTGCCGCGCACGACCCGGGCGAGCAGGTCCAGGAACACCGCGCGCTCCTCGCCGCTGAGCCCGCCCACCATCGCCTCCAGTCGCCCGAAGTGCTCGGGCGCCATGTCACGCAGGCGCTGCGCACCACGCGCCGTCAGGATGGCCACCGTGCCCCGCCCGTCCTCCACGGACGGGCGCCGGGCGATCAGGCCTTCGCGTTCGAGGCCGTCCAGCAGGCCGGTGACCGTGGCCCTGGAGATATCGAGATCCGCAGCAAGATGCGAAGGGGACTTCTCCCCGCCATGGGCTTCGAGGTCGACGAGCAGGCGGTACCGCCCCGTCGACAGGCCGAACCTGGCAAAGTGCGCCTCAGCCGCGCGGCCGACCCGAGCTCCCGCCGAGATCAGTCGCACCGCGACCAGCACCGCCTGCGGATCGACCTCCAAGCCGTAGTGCTCGACCTGCCGCCTGGCCTGGTCCAGCGTGGGCGTCTCGCCGTCATCCCCGTTCCTCGTCATGCAGATAATATGGCAGCTAACTACTTCGGTCGTCAAGGCGCCAGGCCCTGGCTCCTGTGCATCTGGGTTGCCAGAGGACTCCGCGACCCTCGCCACTACCCCGGTCCACCCCCCGATCCCCCGCCTCCTCCCCCTTGATGGCGGGGCCCCGGCCATGAAACAGCCGGGCCCCCGGCGATCCGCAGATCCCGGGGGCCCAGCAGGACAAGCACGGCCGGTTCTACTCGCGGAACTCGAACCGCCACGCCTGCCGCTGGTCGCCGACCTCCAACGGGCGCAGCGCGGTGCGCGGCGGGAAGATCCTCAGCAGGCTGGCGTCCAGCGCGAGTTCCGCACCGTCGATCGGTCCGCCGGGAACGACCACGTGGAAGGTGAACGGCTGGGCGCTCTGGTAGAGCGCCCACTCGCACATCTCGGTGGAGCCCTTCACGGGCGCGTTCACGTTGGGCTCGTCGCCGTAGCCCAGGTACGTCCCGTGCTTGAGGTTGCGGATGTGGACATTGCCGTTGCCGAGCGCCTCCACCTGCCACTCCTGCTCGCCCGGCTCACCGGTGGGCGGGAGGATGACCGCATCCCCCTTCCCTTCCTGCAGGGTGAGCATCTGTTCGCCGGGCTTGGTGATCGCGTAGACGCCGGTGGGTACGGGTGCCATGACAGACTCCTCCTCTGATACGCGGCGCGGGACGGCGCCACTGAACCACGGACGCGCCGATTCAATCGGTGCACACACGATCGGCGACGGCGGCTCGCCGCCCACCACCCGAACGGGCGCAGCCCGCACGGACCCGTATCGAGGGGCAGCCCCGAGAAGACCACCCCTGACGACCCATCAGCCCACTACAATCACCGCGCAGCCCTCTGAACAGGAAAAACGTCGAAGTCCTGCTGGCGTGAGTACTGGATCCGCCAGAGCGGCGGAACGTGTCGCCCCGCCGCCCGCGGCTCGTCCCGGAGCAGCCGGGAGTCCGCAGGGGAGCTGGGTGTGGTGAACCGGGATGGCCAGGTGCTGTGGTAGCCCGGCTGCGGCGTCGCTGCGGGCCCCGCCCTGGCGGCCGAACGCGTCCGCTCCTACACCGAGCGGGACGCCGTGCGGTTCCTCGCGCTGAACGCGGATCTGGTCCGCGCGCTGCCGCAGCATCGGTTTGAGCTGAGGCAGATCGCCGCCCGGGCCCGTCTGCTGATGCCCGCTCAGATGCATACCCCAGCTTTGGAGACGGCTACCGCCCGGGATCTGCCCGCCTCGATCAGGGGCTACTGACGGGCGGTCAGGTCCCGCAGGATCCGGGTGTAGTCGGCAGTGAGCTGCTGTTCCTCGGCGGTGCCGACTCCCAGGTCGAGCCGGTCCAGGTCCTCCAGCGCCGCCTGCCGGGCGGAGCGAAGCTGCAGCAGGTCTTTGTCGGCTTCGGAGCCGCCGGTGTGCTGGACCTGGTGGATGGCCGCGCTGTACCAGGCCACCACAGCCTGGACCACATCCACCGCCTGCTGCCACCCTTCTCCCGGCTCTCCCGTCGCGGAGAAGTCGGCGTCGCCGGGCTCGGGCTCAGAGTCGCGCACAGTGAAACACCATCTCGGTCGGGCCAGCACAGTCGCGGCCAGTCTCACACGAACCCGCCGTGCCCGATTCCACCGACCCGGCCCACACCGGAGCGCGCGGCTGCCCCCCGTTCATGCGTTAGCGACACGGACCCGCCGGTCGCCCTCGTCCCGGGTTGGCGGTAAGTACTGGCC
Organism: Kitasatospora sp. Root107; assembly: GCF_001424875.1. Classification (GTDB taxonomy): domain Bacteria; phylum Actinomycetota; class Actinomycetes; order Streptomycetales; family Streptomycetaceae; genus Kitasatospora. The sequence goes on from NZ_LMCT01000031.1 coordinate 83,710, forward strand.
TACTCTCACGGTGCGCACTCGAACGATTTCGAAGGAGTCCGCCGTGCCTGCTGGCATCACCCTCGGCCCGCCAATGGCATGGTCCACAGCCGAGCAGAAGCTCTACGAGAACACCCTGGCCTCACAGGGGACCAATCTCGGCGGCGGGGACGCAAGTCAGGGTGCAAGCTGGCCGGATGAGCGCACGATCAGGGCGGCCGCCATCCGCTTCCTCCTGACCGACCCAAAAATCGCTCCACGCGTCACCCGGCTGCGCTTGGAGGGGGCCCGCATCGAGGGAAAACTCGATCTGGAGGCCGCGACCCTGAACGCGGTCTTGGAGCTCAAGAACTGCCACGTTGCAGAGGAAATCAACCTGGAACAGGCGACGGCGCCGGCGGTGTATCTAGAGCACTGCTACCTGGCGCGAGTCACTGCGGCTCAGCTCCACACGGCGAACAGCCTGTTCCTCTCGGAGTCGCGCTGTACGACCGTCAATCTCAAAGAGGCCCGGATCGACAAGCAGTTGAACCTTCGGAACGTGGTTCTCCGAGGCGATCCCACCCGCTCCAAGGATCCCACGCTAGCGATGACCGGCATCATCATTGGTGCCGGCGCGCACCTGAACGGCATGACCGTTCTTGGGCAGACAAATCTCAGCGGAGCCGCTGTTGACGGGCAACTCAGCCTCCGAGGCACCACGCTGACCTCGTCCGGCGCTAACCGATGCCCGCTGCATGACAGCTGTGTACTGCATGTGCGGAAGTCCAAGGTCAGCGGTGATATCGACTGCATCGGTTTCTCGGCTGACAGTCCAGTGGACTTCACCGGCGCGGTTGTCGGTGGGTCCATGCTCTTCGACGGCGCGGCCTTCCACGGGCAAGGCCGGGATCCCGCACTGGACCTGGCCAGAGTCCAGGTCCAGCAGCACCTGTACTTCTCGGCAGGCGCGACCGTCAACGGCATGCTCATGCTGGCCGGCGCAACCGTCGATGGAAACCTGGAAGCCAATGGCGGCCAGTTCCTCCACTTGACGGACACCGCCATCGATGCCCGCGGCCTCCAGGTACGCGACATCAACTTCGCCACCGAGACCGCACCCCACGACTCGAACCGCACCGGGTTCCGAGCCGAAGGAAAGGTCGTCCTGGCGGACGCTGTCATCAAGGGCAACCTCGACTGCCGTGGCGGTTCCATGACCCACTCCAGAGCCGACGAGGACGCCCTCGACGCCCGCGGCATGAAGGTCACCCGCGATCTCAAGCTCGGCAACGGCTTCACCGCCGTCGGGAGGGTGACACTCGAGGGAGCCGAGATCGGAGGGCAAGCCATCCTCTCGGACGGATCCTTCCGGAACGGCGGACAAGTTGCGGTAGCCGCGCAGCAGTTGACGGTCCGCACCAACCTCATCCTCGAAGGAACATTCGAAAGCAAGGGGATGGTCGACCTTTCCGGTGCAAGCGTCGGAAGCCTCCGGATCGGAGGCCAGTTCCACCGCCCCGGGCAGGACGCACTTCGCCTGGATGGCCTCAAATCCACCCAGACAGTCGAGTTGAACCATCTCATGGTCCGAGGAACGATCAGGATCCTTGCCGCGAGCATTGGTGGCGACCTGCGAATCATCAAGCCCAACGTCAGCAGTGGGTTCAACGACGTGGCAGTCGATCTTCGCGGTATGACGGTGAAGGGCGAGTTCTGCTTCCGAGGTGACAACCCCATCGGCGGGAAGGTTGACCTTCGGAACGCCTCCGTCGGGGTACTCAGGGACGAGCCGAAGGTCTGGCCGAAGCACCGCACGCTGCTCGACGACTTCACCTACGGCTCGCTATGGAACCTCGGAAAGTGGCCCGTCAAGGACCGCCTTGACTGGCTTTACGTCAGAGGCTCCTACTCGGCACAGACGTACGAGCAGCTCGCCACCGTCTACCGGGCCGCAGGCCGGGAAGACTTCGCCCGCAAGGTGCTCTACCGCGCACAGAAGAAGCGCCCGCGACCGGGACGGTACGAGCGAGTCTGGTCATGGATCTTGTGGGCGACCGTCGGCTATGGCTACCACCCCGCACGAGTGCTCTACTTCCTCGTGGGGCTCGAGGTCTTCGGCACCGTCTACTTCTCGCATCGGCGGGACGATCTGGAGCCCAGTTCCGCACTAGCCAACGCCTTCGGCGGCGACGACCAGGCGAGGGACCGTTTTCGGCCAGCCCTCTACACTCTCGACCTGCTCCTGCCCGTCGTGAGCTTCGGCCAACGGGCCTTGTGGATTCCGGATGGGCTCGGAACCAGCTGGGTAGTCACGGCCCTGATGGTGGTGGGCTGGATCCTCGGCGCGATCCTGGTCTATGGGATCAGCACCGCGTACCAGCGTCGGGCGTGAGAGGACTGCTGCTACTTCGCGGTGCCGCCGGTCCGACCCGGGGCCGAGTTCAGGCTTCAGGACGATCGTGCCCCTGGTACGCCCCCAAGCCCGTCCGAAGGATCGTCAGGATGCCTGACCTGGGCGTAGGTTGGTGACCTTGGGTTTCGGTCTGCCGGATGCCGAGAGGGGGCCGTGACCGTCTGCGGTGCCGTCGTGCCAGCTGCTGCGGCTGACGGGGTGAACTCCCATGCGTCCATCTGCCTGCGCCTGGCCGGGGGCCTACCGGGAGGTGACGCGTGCCGGATCAATCGCAGCGCCAGGAGTTGCCGGCGCAGTCGCGAGGGGCCGGCGGAGGCCTGGCCGCCGCGGGTCGTGCTCGTTGGGATGAATCACCGTTTCCTACGTGCCCTAACGAATGGCAGGCTCCCGGCCAGCCGCACGGGACTCTGAGCCCGCACACGGCGGACTGCCCTCCAGCCCCCTCCCTGGATCGTGACGGACATTCCGTTCTACTTCAGCATCGCCTGACTACCGTCCCTGCCTCACAGTGCGTCCGGCGCTGTGAGGCAGGGCGCTGGCATGACCTGGGCGGAGCCCTCCGATCGCCCGGGCAGCCCCTGACCCTCGGCGTCAGCCGGGCAGCGGCGCCGAACCACCTCAGTCGACCACGAACAGCCGGGCGCCCCCCGTCGTGCTGGAACGGTGCGGCTGGGTGTCGTCGCCGACCTGGTAGCTGCTGCCCGCCGTCAGCGTGACCACCTCGCCGTTGCCCAACTCCGTGGTCAGCGAGCCTTCGAGGACCAGCAGGATGTGCCCCCGGTCGCACCAGTGGTCGGCCAGGTAGCCCGGGCTGTACTCCACCATCCGGACCCGGACGGACCCGAACTCCCTGGTCCGCCAGGTGGCGACGCCGGTCTCCCCCGGGTGCTCGGTGGCCGCGACCTGCGACCAGTCAGTGGTGCCGAACGGAATGTCGATCATGTCCATCCCGGCAGCGTATCCGTCCTGCCGTGTGAGCAGGACGGATACGCCTCCCGCTACGGCGCCTTGACGTCGACCTGGCGGCCGCTCTTCAGCAGGCAGTCCCGGAACTCGTACCACGGCGTGACGCCCGTCCACCGGAGGAAGCCCGAATCCCCGGTGCCCGCCGTCATGTTGATGAAACGGCAGCCGTCGTAGAGCAGCTTGCCCATGGTCATCGCGGTCGGCGCGGTCACCTGGTGTGAGCCCATCAGGATGCAGTCCTGGTAGCGCACCATCGGCCCGCGCGACGGGTTGACGGTGTCGAAGCGGTACACGTGGGTGACCGCCGTCGGCGCCCAGGGCTGGTACGAGTTGGCGGTGTCGTCGCAGGAGACGAAGGTGATCGTGCCCTTGTACCAGGCCGAGTCGATCAGCTTGTGCCCGACGCCGCGCAGCTCGAACCGGATGCCCTGGACGAGCAGCCGCATCACCGAGTCCGCCCGGGAGTTGGCCGCCGCGCCGAGCTGGAAGATGGTGCCGGTGGAGGTTCCGTCGGTGATGATGTACGAGCCGCCGATGAAGTTCATCGACCCGCCGCGCTCGTTCCGCACGAAGATGCCGGACTTGAACTCGACCTTGCAGTCCCGGAACCAGTAGTTCAGGAACTGGTCCTGCTGCGAGACCGACGGCGTCATGCCCATCACCAGGAAGGCGTCGGCGTAGGAGCCACTGATCTGACAGTGGTCCCAGCCCATCTCGCTGTTCAGGTTGGCGGTGGTCGGGCCGTCCAGCCCGATGCCGACCTTCCAGGTGCCGCGCCACTCGACGTCGGTGTACCAGGTGTCCTGGACACCGTAGGTGGTCGAGGACCTGGCGATGTTGAAGGTGGCGGTCTCGTCCAGGCTGTCGAAGGTCAGCCCGCTGATCCGGATGTTCCGGTACCGCTGGTCGTTGGTCCAGAGCACCGTGTCTTGCACCGTCGGCGCGTACGTGATCCGGGACAGCCGCTTGCCGTACCCGATGATCGTGATGCCGTCGACGACCTTCTTCGCGGTCTCGCCGCTGACGTTCGGCAGCAGCGAATCCGGCTGCGTCAGCAGGTAGTTGCCCGGCGGGATCAGCAGCACCTTGGTCGGTGTCGGCCCACCCACCGGGCTCACCTGCTCACCGGCCAGCAGCTCGGCCGCCGCCGCCCGGAACGCCGTGTCACTGGCCGTCCGCCCCGTCGGGTCGGCCCCCTTCGCCAGGACGTTCACCACATAGGCGTCCACCCCTGTGGCCGCGACCACCGCCGCCGCACTCCCCCCGCCCAGCGCCAGGCTGCCCGCGATGGCACCCGCCCCGGTGAACCCGGCGAGCAGCGCCCGACGGCCGGGCCGCTTCACCGCCTCGTCGTGGCTTCCTGACCTGTCGTCACTCTGTCGTTCTGCGTGCGTGGACAACGTGCTCCCCCTCGTGATGGATCTTCTCAGAGCAGCATGATCATCTGTCATGGTCATCCGGTGCCACAACCCCCCGGTCCGCTGGGAATTCGGCCACCCCGGCATGGTGGAATCAGCTCGGACTGGGCAGGATGCCCAAGGTCACGACGCCGACGTCGGCGCGGTTTCGAGGAGGGGTCCGGACAGTGCGGGTCGAGGTACGGGTCGGCGCAGCCGACGTCGAGAGCGAACTCCGGTCGTTGTACAACTGGTTGGGGCAGGACGCCGAGGTACGGCGATCGGCCGAGGTGTCCCTGACGGAGCAACCGGCTCCCTCGGGCAGCATGGGCGACCTGCTGGACGCGGTGCAACTGGTGACCGACAACGGGTGGAGCGCGGCGTCCTTCGTCATGACGGTGCTGACCTGGCGTCAGACCCGGCCCAGGCCGCCCCGGCTCACGCTGCGACGCGGCGACCTGGAGGTGTCGCTCGCCGACGGGACGGACGAGGAGGTCCAGCGGCTGCTGAGCCTCCTCACGCAACCGCCGTCCGCCGACCGCGAGGACGGCCCGGTAGGCGGGGGCGGCTCGGCACTCCCGGACGGCGGGGAGTGAAGGGACTGCCCGACCCGGCATCCTCCCGGGCGGTGCTGATCGGCGTCGGCGGCTACACCGTCCTGGAGCCTCTGCCCGCCGTGGCGCACAACCTGCCCGCTCTGGCCGGGGCACTGACGGCCCGGCACTCCTGGGGCCTGCCACCGGAACACTGCACGGTGGTCGCCGAGCCGTCGTCCCTGCACGAGATGCTGGCGCCGGTCGAGCAGGCGGCCCGGGCCTGCCGGGACACCTTGTTGGTGTACTTCGCCGGGCACGGTCTGACCGACGATCGGGGCGAGCTGGTGCTCGGCCTGCCCCGTTCCGAGCCAGGAAAAGGGCACACCGGCGTGCCGTACTCCATGCTGCGCAGCGCGATCATGGCCGGTCGGGCCCAGCGTCACGTGATCGTGCTGGACTGCTGCTTCAGTGGCAAGGCCCTCGGCCTGATGGGCGGCTCGGTCGCCGACCAGGCCGAGATCGACGGCAGTTACCTCCTCGCGGCCGCCCCGGAGACGGGTCTCGCGTTGGCCCCGCCCGGTGAGCGGTACACGGCGTTCACCGGCGAGCTGCTGCGCGTACTAGATCAGGGCATCGAGGGTGCGGGACCCTGGCTGGACCTGGAGTCCGTCTACCGGCACCTGCGGGCGACGCTGGCCGCCAAGGGCCGGCCGCAGCCGCAGAAACGCGACCGCAACACCGCCGGCCGACTGCTGCTCGGACGCAACCATGCGCACCTGCCCGGCGTCACGACCGTCGCACCTGCGGAAGGGCCGGGCCGCCACTGGCCCGACCCAGCCGCGCTGGAGACCGTCACGGAGTTCATCGACGCACTGGGCGAGGTGCGGGCCCTGAGCGGCCTCGCCCTACGGGTCGTCGGTGAACGGTGCGTGCCACCGCTCTCCGCCGCAACGATCAGCGGACTGCTCAACCGGACCACGGTCCCCCAGCGATGGCGGAGCACTGGATCAATGCTGCTGGCCTGCGGCTTGCCACCCGATCAGATCGAGCACTGGCACGGTGCCTGGAACCGCCTGAAGGCCGTCTCCGAAGGGCTGCCCTCCGGAGCGAGCGCAGCGCCCGAGTCCCGCCCACCCCGGGGATGGCGCAGGTTGCTCGACCGTTCCGGGCGTCGGTGACACACCGCGGCCGTCGTCAGTGCCCGACACCAGCCGAGGCCGTCGCTGCGGGGACGGTACTGGGGCCCTGGGCGGTGGAGTCGGGCGAGATCAACACCAGAAACCCCACCACCGCGGCCAGCCCCAGCACCGCCGCAGTCGTCAGCGGCTTCGCTGCAGGCCGTGCCCTGCCCCCGGACCGGTTCACCCAGTGCCCGGCCCGGTAGTACTTCCCAGAACGCCCAGCCATCCGTAATCCCTCGATTGTTCGCGGCGACGGTCATTCCCTCGCAGGCACAGACTTTGACACCTTCGACGACGGAACATCTCCGAAAGGCGGCACATTGGCCGATTCCGTTCGCCGCTCCGTCGCCACCGCCGTGCGCGCGGTACTAACCCCGTAACCGAGGTCGTACCGTCGGTCTACGATCGGCCCATGCTGACCGTACTGGTGAACGGCCTCCCTGCAGCCGGCAAGTCCACCCTCGCCCGTGCCCTGGCAAGCGAGTTGAGGCTGCCGTTGTTCAGCAAGGACTCGATCAAGGAGACCCTTGCGGACCAGCTCGCGCCCAGCACCGGCACCACCCCGCGCGAGTGGAGCACCGCCCTCGGCCGCGCCGCCGCGGAGACCCTGTGGACGCTGCTCGCCCACGCGCCCGACGGCGCCGTGCTGGAGAGCCCGTGGCCCGCCGGTTCGCAGTGGCCGGGCTCGCCAGGGCAGGCGTCCAGCAGGTCCAGGAGGTCTGGTGCGACGCGCCGTTGGCGGTCCTGCGCCGCCGGTACGCCGAACGGGCCGCCGACCGGCACCCCGTGCACCTCGAGGACCCGGCGGACGCCGAGGAGCGGTGGGAGCGGTGGAGCCGGGCAGCCGAACCGCTCGGCCTCGGGCCGGTGCACCGCGTCGACACCACGCGGCCGGTGGACATCCCGTTGCTGGCCCGCCGGATCACCGGCCGGGCGGCATCAGCGCCCAGTCGATGGCCGACAGGGTGACCATCGACAGCAGCGTCGAGCAGAGCACCGAGTTCCGCGGCAGCGCGGTGCTCAGGCCGTACTCGCGCGCGAAGACGAACACGTTCTGGGCGGTGGGCAGCGCGGAGCAGAGCACCACCGCGAGCAGCTGACGGTCGCTCAGCTGCAGCAGACTGCCCACGGCCAGCGCGACCAGCGGCTGGACCAGGTTCTTGGTGAGCACGACCACACCCACCTCGGCGCGCGGCGAGCTGCCGGTGGTCGCCGGGCGTCCGTGCAGGGAGAGGCCGAGGGTGATCAGCGCGGTGGGGACCCCGGCGCTGCCGAGCAGCGCGCAGGAGTGCCCGAGCGCCGTCGGCAGCTGCCAGTCGAGGGCCGAGCAGGTGGCGCCGAGGGCCGAGGCCAGGATGACCGGGTTGCGCAGCGGCATCAGCAGCAGCCGTCGGTGCGCGGCACCGCCCCCTCCCCCGCCCCTGGTGCCGACGTCCAGCGCGGTCAGGATCACCGGCGTCACCAGCAGCACCTGGAAGAGCAGCACCTGACCGATGAACGAGGCATCACCGAGCACCTGGAGGGCGACCGGGATCCCGAGGTTGGCGGAGTTCACGTACCCGGCCGCCATCGAGCTGATCGTCCGGTCGGCCGGGCGGCGGTCGAAGAGCCAGCGGGCGGCGGCCCAGCCGAGCAGCGAGGCCGCCAGGGTGCCGGCGGCGAAGGCCAGTATCGAGGTGTTGGCGAAACTCCCCAGCGGTGCCCCGGCCAGCATGGTGAACAGCGCGGCGGGCATCGCGACATGGAAGACGAACCGGCCCAGCACCGCCTCGGCCTGCTCACCCAACAGCCCGGTCCGGCCGACCAGGTAGCCGACGGCGGTCAGCGCCCAGATCGGCACGAAACTCGACAACAGTGGCTGCATGGTCATGACGCACCATCATCGTCCCCCCGTGATCGGTCAGCGCAGGGGGGCCGGGGACTCCGCGTCGCGGGCCAGCAGGTTCGGGCTCCCGGCGCCGTCGGCCGGTACGGTCCAGACGTCGGAGCCCGAGCCGGAGTGCGGGAGACCGTACGCGACCGTGTGGTCGTCGAGCCAGGCGGGCTGGTCGTCGACGCTACGGGTCTCGGCGAGCGGGGTCTCGACGAGATCTGCCAGCCGAAGCACGGTGAGCCGCCAACCGTGGTCGGGGAGCGCCTTCTTGTACGCCAGCCTGGTGCCGTCCGGGGAGAGCGACGGGCACTCCACGTTGTCCTTGAGCACCCGTACCGCCCGGGCCGCGAAGTCGCCCACCACCAGGGACCGGTGGCCGTCGGCCGACATCGTCGCGTAGAAGCGGTTGTCGTCGGCCGCGAAGCTGACGCCCCAGAAGTTGGCGTCGGGGGCCGGCGGGTGACCGTCCACGGTGAAGGCTTCGAGGTTGCCCGCCAGGGTGCCGCTGCGGGTGTCCAGGATGCCGGAGCGGGTGGAGAAGCGGCCGCCGTTGTAGGAGTCGCCGGTGACGAAGACCGTCCAGGACACCATCCGCCCGGAGGCCGAGACCCGGGCCCGACTGGGCACACCGTTCAGCGGGATGGCCCGTAGCTGGCGCAACTCCCGGTCGAGAACCGTCAGTTGGTACGAGGCCGGGCTCTCCAACAGGCACACCCCGGTGCCACCGGCCGCGTACACCCGGGCGCACGGCAGCGCCGACCTGGTACGGACGCCGTCGGGGTGCTGCACGGCGAGCAGGCCGGTCGCGGTGTCGCGGATCAGCAGTCCGGGGCCGTCCAGGGTGACGGCGGTGTCCGGCGCGGCGGGAGCGGGCGCGGCCCGCAGCACGGTGTAGCCGACGGCGACCCCGGCGAGCAGGAGGGTCGCGGCCAGGGCGGTCAGGATGCGCCATCTCATTGCGGAGAACTGCATTGGGGGGAGGGTCCTTTGAGCAGGGGGACGGAGAGAGCCAGCGCCACTGCGGCGGCCCCGGCGGCGGCCAGGCAGGCGGCGGAGGTGCCCCAGTACTGCCAGGCCAGCCCGAACAGCACCGAGGAGCACAGACCGGCCAGCGCCTGCCCGGTCTGCAGCAGAGCGAGCCCGCTGGTGCGCAACTCGACCGGGAGCAGCGGCCCGGCCAACGCCATCAGCACGCCGTCGGTGGCGGCGTAGAACGCGCCGTGCAACAGCAGGACAGCCGGTACCAGCAGCACCGGGCCGCCCGCCCCGGCCGCCAGCAGCACCTGCACGGCGACCACGGCCCCGTAGCCGCCGAGCACCACCGCCCGCCGCCCGATCCGGTCGGCCAGCCGGCCGAGCGGCGCGGCCAGCAGCAGGTAGGCGAGCGCGGAGCCGACGGCGAGCAGCGGGAAGGCGGTGACCGGCAGGTCGTCCCGGCGCTGGAGCAGCAGATAGACGAACCCGTCGCCCACGGTGGTCAGTCCGAGCAGCGCGGCGGCCGCGCACAGCGCGCGGAACGGCCCCCGGCCCAGCAGCGCCAGCGCAGCCCGGGGACGGACCCGGCCCGGCGGCAGCGGCTCGCTGTGGTCGCGGACGAAGAGTGCCAGCAGCAGGACGCCGAGCAGGGCGAAGCACAGGCTGCTGAGGAACACCGCGTCGTACGAGCGGCCCGAGCCCGCCAGCGCGAGTACGCCCACCGCGACCAGCGGTCCGGCGAACGCTCCCAGGCTGTCCATCGCCCGGTGCGCGCCGAAGGCCCGGCCGAGCCGGTGCTCGGGGACGGAGAGGGTGATCAGGGCGTCCCGGGGTGCGGTGCGCAGCCCCTTGCCGGTCCGGTCGACGGCCAGCACGGCGCCGATCGCGGCGGGGGCAGCTTGCGGCGGCGGAACCGGTCGGCCGCGTACCCGCCGGCCACCCGGGTCAGGGCGGTGGCTCCGGTGAACAGGCCGTCCATCATGCCGTACTGACTGACCGTCAGATGCAGCCCGAGCACCAGATAGGCGGGCAGCACCGAGCTGACCATTTCGGCGGAGACGTCGGTGACCAGGCTGACCAGGCCGAGGGCGAGGACGTTGCCGGTGAGGATCCGCCGGGCCGGGGCCGCCGTGACGGCGGCCCCGACCCGGACGCTCGAGAGGTACATCAGCTCAGCGTCACGTCGTCGAACCAGGTGATGCTGGGGTCACCCGGGTAGTTGTCGTCGTGGTTGACCAGCTGCACGGTGTAGGAGTGACCGGGGGTGAGGGTGTCGGTCACCTGCTGCCAACTGCCGCCCCTGGTACAGGTCTTGGCCAGCGGGGTGGCCGTGCTGCCGCTGGTGTTGTGCTTGACCACGACGCTGGCCCAGGCGTACTTCACGGTGTCCTGGCAGTCGCCCTTCCACCAGACGGTGAGCTTGGTGACGCCCGGCGGCGCGGTGAACGTCTGGCTCAGGACGGAGTCCCCGTTGGTCGGGGTGGTGGCTCCGGCCGCACCGCTGTAGGCACCGACGTGCGCGGTGTCGGTGATGGCGGTGGTGCCGGTGCGGGTCCAGCCGTTGAAAGTCCCGTACTCGAAGCCGCCGTTGACGATGCCACCGGCTGTGGTGGGCGAGGGCGACGGACTGGGACTGCCGGTCGGCGAAGGCGACGGCGACGGGCTCGGGGAGGGAGAGGAGGTCGTCCACACGTCGGTGATCGGCGTGGCGGTCGCCGCCGAGCCGAGCGGGCTGAGGCCGTAGGCGTCCTCGATGGTCCGCAGCACGTTGTAGTGGTTGATCTGCCCGGCGGAGGTGCCGGGGCGGACCTTCTCGCCGACGAAGACGGTCGCGATCTGGTTCACCGAGCTGAAGTTGTCCTCGTCGAAGGTGACGACCAGCAGGCTGTTGTGGGTCTTGGCCCACTGCGCGTACCCGTCGAGGTTGTTCTTCAGCCAGGTGTCGCCGGTGCCGACCGAGCAGTCGTGCATGTCGTTGCACATGTCGGGGACGACGAAGGAGACGGTCGGCAGCTGGGTGTAGTCCGTGGGGAAGGTGCTGTAGCGGACGTTGCTCGCAGCCGGGACGTTGTCGAAGTCGACCCAGGGGTTGTGCTTGCGGACGTACTTGCCGCTGCTGCACCCGGTGTAGCCGTCCGAGGGCATGCCCTCGGAGTAGCCCTTGAACGTGAGACCGGCCCCGATCAGCTGGCTGCCGAGGTTGGCCTTGCCGGTGAAGTTCTTCGGGCAGGAGTCGTCCGTGACGCCCTGTTGGGAGCCGGAGAACATCGCGACGTAGTTGCCCTGGCTGGGGTGCGTGACGCCGAACGACTGGGTGAAGCTCGCGCCCTGCCCGGCGAGTTGGTTGATGTACGGCGCGCTGGAGCTGCCGATGATCGTCGAGTAGTCCTTGTTCTCGAACGTGACGACCACGACGTGGTCGGGCCGCGGCACTGCGGTGACGACTGCGGTGGTGCTCTGCGGTGCGGCGGACGGAACGGCTTCGCCCAGCGCCGCCCCGGTAGCGGCCAGGGTCATCACGGCGGCCACCACCGCCGTGATCACGGATCTTCTGCTTGGCATGGACAGCTCCTCATTCGTGGATGCCGAGGTCGGGCACATGGTGGAGGCAGTGGGGGTGCAGGCGGTAGCGTGCGGGCCGACATCCGGGGAGCGGCCGCCCGGGCGGACCGGCGCTGCCTGCGGGAACGGCCGGGCGGCAGTGAAAATCCAGTACCCGTCGGTAACTTATCTGGGGGCCTCCGATCGACGACCTCCGGCACGTGCTGCGCACCGGCCCGTTCCACAGCGCCCTGCGCTGGGCCATCACCGCTCGCGGCCTCAGCCTCGACCGGCTCTGTGACCGGCTGGCCGCCCTCGGCCTGCGGGTCAGCGTCTCGACGCTGAGCAACTGGCAGCGCGGCACCAGCCGGCCGCAGCGGCCGGAGAGCCTGCGCGCGGTCGCCGAGCTGGAGCTCCTGCTGGGGCTCGACGGGGGCTCGTTGAGCAGGCTGCTGGCGGAACCGGCGCACCGGGGCAGCCGCAGGCCCGCACTCGTACCGGGCACTCCGCTGCTGCCGGCCACCCGGCTACGGGCCACGCTGGCCGATCCGGCCGATCCCGATCTGGACATCCTCGCGGTGCAGGACGACGTGACGGTCACGGATCGCGGGTGGGCGTCCACCGTCCGCTCCGTCGTCCGCGCGCGCCGCTCCGGGGCCGGGCGACATGTGGTGCTCTACCACGTCGGAGCCGAGGCACTGCCAGAGATCCGGGCCGGGCGGGACTGCGCGCTCGGGCGGGTGCACACCGACCCGGACGCCAGACTGATCGCCGCCGAACTCCTCTTCGGGCCGCTCAGCAAGGGCGAGACCTTCGCGCTGGAGCACACCGTGACGTCCACCGAGGCGGATCTGCACCACGGACGCTGGTTTCGCACAGCCGGACAGCACTTCGAGCTGACGGTCCGGTTCGAGCCCTCGGCGAACGCCCGGCGGGCGTACCGGATCTGGCGGCTCGACAGCCGATCGCCGCACAAGGACGTGTCCCAACTGCGCCTGATCGACGGCCGGTTGGCCCACCTGGTGGACTACGACCTGTCTCCCGGATTCCACGGGATCCGCTGGACCGGCTGAGCCGCCGAGGCCGAACCCGCGGTGAAATGTTACGTTGCAATGTCTCCGCGCATCGGGCATAGTCCTCTCTCACCGCTGCGGGCTCCCACCCAAGTCCCGCCCACACAGCGGAAGTTACCGGCCGAGCCGCTACACACCGGCCGGTCCCGCAGGACGCCACTCGGAGCTCGACCCTCACCTCCAGGAGACCGACCATGGCAGAACGCCGTCCCCGTCGTCACCTCACCCGGATCATCCTCGCAGCCGCCGTCGGCCTGCTCGTCCCGTTCACCCCGCTGGCGGTCGGCCAGGCCGGTGCGGCCAGCACGGTCTGCCTCAGCGGCACCCTCGCCTACGACCATCAGGACGCCGAGTCCGGCCCCGCAAAGCCCGTCCTGACCCAGGTCGCCCGCAACGCCAACTGGGAGCTCTGGGGCCGGACTTCGACCACCGGCACGGTCCGCCGCCTCGCCTTCGGGATCACCGACAGCGGCTCCGGGAGGTTCAACGCCTGCTACACCGCGTCCGCCCCACTCCCCGAGGCGTTCGTCCGCTTCAACTCCGCCAGCACCTCGATGTGGCGGGTCATCAAGAGCCCCGGCAACCAGGCCCAGTACACCTTCGACTCCGCACACCGCAGCAACGTCTCCACCGGTCAGGACCTCGGCACCGTGAAGGTCCCCACCACGATGCAGCGCGCCTGGCACATCGTGGACACCCTCAACCTCCTGTACTGGAAGCGCGGCAACCCCACCAGCAGCTGCTGGACCAGCCACCAGGCCGACGGCGGCTGCGACACCCTCACCTTCGTCTGGGACCCCAAGCGCACCAACGCCGGCTACTGGGACTACCAGGGCACCAACTTCGTCATCCTGGGCACCGACATGCCGGACTCCGAGCACCTGATCCTGCACGAGGCGGGGCACTGGTTCCAGTGGCAGCTGTACAGCCACGACTTCCCGACCGTGACCGGCTGCAACCCGCACTACATCGAGCGGTCCAGCTCCACCACCTGCGCCTGGACGGAGGGCTTCGCCGACGCGGTGGCCGCCTACACCCTCGGCGACTACCGCTACGTCTTCGAGGACGGCAGCTCCTACAGCTTCGCCAACGACCCCACCACGGCCGGCTGGGACCGCGGCGACACCGTCCAGGGCCGGGTCGGCAGCTCACTGCTCGACCTCTGGTCGGCGGCCGGCCCCGACGGCGGCGACTGGAACCGCACCATCACCCTGATGGCCGAGAACCCCAGCGAGGACTTCCGCGAGTACTTCACCGAGGACCGGCCCACCGCCACCCCGCCCCTGCCCACCACCGGGGCCGCCGCCGACATCCTCCACCGGCACACCATCGACTACTGACACCTGCTCAGGCCGACCGTCACGACCGTCGTGCTCAGTAGCCGACGATGTGACGCTCGGCGATCCGCCCGGCCGCTGCCGCCCTGATGGACCGTCAGCACCCGTGACTCGGTACGATCACTTGCCCATGGACGCGAACGAATCAAGTGCGCTGGTCGCCGTCCCGCCCGGGCGAGTGACACTGTCGGACCGGCGGACGCAACGGAGTTGGTCGGCCGAGCTCGCGCCCTACCGACTGGCGCCGTACCCGGTCACCCAGGAGCGGTACGCCCGGGTCACCGGCCTGCGGCCGAGCACCGCACAGGGCGGCCAACTGCCGGTCGAGGGCGTCTCCTGGCAGGACGCGGTCCGCTTCTGCAACGCCTGGTCCGCGCAGGAGGGACTGACGCCCGCCTACCGCCTGCACGAGCAGGACGCCGAGACCGTCGAGTGGGACACCGCCGCCGACGGCTACCGGCTGCCTACCGAGGCCGAGTGGGAGCACGCCTGCCGGGCCGGCACCACCGAGGCCCGGTACGGCCCGCTCGACGAGATCGCCTGGCACCGGGGCAACTCGGACGAGCGTATCCACCCCGTGGGCGGGCGGCAGCCCAACTCCTTTGGCCTGTACGACATGTTGGGCAACGTCTGGGAGTGGTGCTGGGACGTCTACGACGCCGAGGTCTACGGCACCTACCGGGTGCTGCGCGGCGGCGGTTGGTTCGACGAACGCTGGAGCTGCCGGGCCTCGGTCCGCCGCCGCAGCCACCCCACCTTCCGGATCGACGACGTCGGCTTCCGGGTCGCCCGGTCGCTCCCGGCGACGCCTGCGCCCGGCTGAACTGCTTGGACGCCGTTGTCTTTCCGATATCGATAGAGCAACGGCTGGTTTGCGCACTCAGCGCACGAAGACCATTCCTGTGCCGTGGTTGTCGGGAGAGGTCAGGCCCCAGAGCATCAGCCCCACGATGATGGCCAGCAGGATCAGCCCCGGCACGTTCTCGGGCCCCCAACTGACGGGCTGCCGAACCGGTGGACCGGGTGTGGCGTCGCTGCGTGCAGCGTCGGAGTCGGCGCGCTGCCAGGGCGCGACATCGGCCTCACCCCGGGCGATCCGCGCGGCAACGTGGCGCACGTCGGCCGCGTGGTAGGTCGGCTCGCGGGTCAGGTCCGGGGAGGGCGCAGCCGAGGTACGTACGCTGTTGGCCCGCGCCACGGCCCCGATGCTGCCCGGCCTGATCTGCGGCCAGATCTCCCGGACTTCGGCCTTCGTCAGCCAGCCTTCCCCGTCCTCAAGGTCCTGCTCATCCGCTGCCCCCATTCGAAGTCCGCCCCCTCGCTCGCCGATCACCCTTGGCTTGATACCCAGACCACCGAAAGATCACCCGGCCGGGCAGTCACACTCGAACTCACGCCCACCGCGATCGGTAGAGAACCGACTTCTTTGACCGCGAGGCCGCCCGCCGCCCTGCTCCGCACCTTCCTGGCCTGAAACCGTAACCTCCGAGCGGGCCGCGAGCGTGGGTATGTACGAAAGGTTTATTCACGATCGGGGAGGACGCAAACACATGATGCGACGTTGGATGACGGCACCGATGGCACTGGTACTCGCAGCGGGGATCGCGACGGCGGTGGTGCCCACGGCGTACGCGGCGACCGCCACCAGCAGCACCGCGTGCGAGACCGGCTGGGGCAGCCTCAACAAGCAGAGCCCGGTCTTCGACTACGAGCACCAGCCGATCACCGGCATCAGGACGGGCACCCACCCCTGCTACGACCGGATGGTCATCGACGTACCCGGCACCTCGACCGCCAACCCGCTCAGCTACCGCGTCCAGTACATGGACGGGAACACCATCTACCAGGCCGGCTCCGGCGACCCGATCACCGTCGGGGGCGGCGCAGTCCTGGAGGTCGTCGTGATGGCTCCCGTCTACGACCCGGCCACCTGGGAGGTGGTCTACCCGGCCAAGGCCCGCCAGCCGCTGCCCGGCGTGGACCTGACGGGATACCAGACCTTCCAGGACACCAGGTTCGCCGGCAGCTTCGAGGGAGAGACCCAGTTCGGCCTCGGCGTCCGGGCGCGGCTGCCGTACCGGGTCTTCCAGCTCGACAACCGCCTGGTCATCGACGTCGCCCACAGCTGGGGCACCACCGCCTGACCCTCTTCCTCGGCTCTGCCCGGTCCGCAGCTGTACGGACCGGGCAGAGCCGGACGGACACTGTGTTGCCCGGACGGCTCGGCACCACGTACCCGCCGCCTGTTCCACTGTCAGGTCCATACCGCTCCTTCGTCCGCACTGTCCGGACGATCACGGCAGCAGGTTGCGACAGCGTGGCAGGCACCGGCGAGGGTACCTGTTCCGTAGCGCCCGGGCCGGCATGGATCCGGGTCGCGACAGCGGTCGGTGGTGCCCGGCCTGCGGGCGTCAACCAGGCCGAGCGGCCCGGGGTTTAGGCTGTGCTCACCCAGGAACGCGAACGGGACGGGTACACGGTCGTCATGTGGTCCCATCAGACCCAGCTGGCGCTGGAGGAGTGGCACGAAAGCGGGCGGCTGGTGCAGGCCTGGCGCGAGCTCAGTGGCGTCCTGGTCGACCCATGGCCCCGCATCACCGAGCAGTCCGCGCGGCAACGCCACTCCGGACCCCACAGCACGTACTACGGTTTCGGCCGCTACTGAGGCTCGACATGGGGACGACGAGAACCCGATCGAGGCGGCGCTGTCCTGTGGAGATCCTGGTGGGAGCACCATGTCGTCCGGGGAAGGGCCCTCCCAGTGGGCTGACCCGGACCTGTCCGGGCTGCGGAGCCCTACTCTGCTGCATGTGAGGGATACCAAGGCATTCAAGGATGCGGTGGCGCAGACGCTGGCCGAGCTGGCCCGGTTGGGTGTGACGGTACGGCCCGGCACGGTCGCCGACACCATCGAGCGGAACATCAGCGCGGTGGCCGCACGGATGGGAATCCAGGAGCTGTCCGCCTGGCGCTATTTCGACGCGACGAGGCTCGCCTCGGCCATTGCCCTACAGCGCCAGGAATCCATGGACAGAAGCACGCCCCAGGACGCCGGGCATGCGCCCATGCCTCCGGTGGACAATCCCGAGCTGGCCTTGCTCCTGGCGGGCTTTCCCGACCTGCTCGCCGAGAACGGCGGGGACCTCTATGCCGCGCTCGTCAACGTTCTCGTCAACGCCTGGCTCGCCGGCCACATCCACGGCGAGGACGGCTGCTCAGGCTGCGACGGTAGTCGGGGGCCGGCAGGCCACGACTGGCAGGCTCGCATGAACGCGATCACCACGCTGGCCCCCGACATCACCAGGTGGTTCGACCGCGACGTATGGACCACCGCCCTTCAGGACTGCGGCTACGGCGTCACCCGACGCTGATTCCCAACCGTACGGGCCGGAGTCTTTGCCAAACGGTCGACCACCGCAGGCCCCCGGGCGGGTAGCTTTCGAAGCATCCATTGATCTTG
This sequence comes from Kitasatospora sp. Root107, assembly GCF_001424875.1. Lineage (GTDB taxonomy): Bacteria > Actinomycetota > Actinomycetes > Streptomycetales > Streptomycetaceae > Kitasatospora. The sequence goes on from NZ_LMCT01000031.1 coordinate 101,423, forward strand.
ACGTGAGGGCCCACCAGCCCTCAGAAGGGGTGTGCCATGAACGTGGTCGACCTGATGACGACCGCAGCCGAGCTGCCGCAGGCGTGGAGCTCCCGACGGCTGGGCCAGGTGGGGGCGGCCTGTGTGAAGGTGCTGCGGATGGACGAGCTGCCGGTAGAGGAGGAGCGGCACGGTGCCGACGAGGCTCTCCTCGTACTCGACGGCCGCCTGGAGTTGGAGGTAGCCGGCACGCCGGTCCCGGTCCGGGCGGGCGAGTTGTACCTGGTGGCGGCGGGAACCCCGCACCGGGTCCGTCCCGGCAGCCGGGGCACGCTGGTGATCGTGGAGCTGACCGAGGACTGACGGGCGGGCGCCGGAAGCCCCGGCCGAGCCGACCGAGGCTTCCGTCCTGCGTGTTACCGCCCCAACTCCGCGGCGAACAACTCCCCAACCCGAGCCCAGGAGTCGTCAGCGGCCGCCTTGTCGTAGGGCCCGCGCCCGGGGAAGAAGAACGCGTGCTGCACTCCCGGGTAGACCACCGTGTCGTGGCGCACCCCGGCCGCCGTCAGTGCGTCGCTGATCATGCTGCGCTGGTCCGCGGCGATGACGTGGTCGAGCTCCGCGAAGACCAGCAGCATCCGCACGTCGCGGTCGGCGATACCGCCGGTCGCCTCCAGCAGCGGTTCCGGACGGCTCAGCGCGGTGCCGGCCACAGGCAGCCAGCCGGGGTAGAAGACCGCCGCCGCGGCGAGGTCGAGCCGGCTCGCGGCGAAGTAGGCGATGTGACCGCCGAGACTGAAGCCGAGCACCCCGGCCTTCCCGGTGGCCGCCTCGTGGTCGCGGACGTGGGCGAGGCAGGCCCGCAGGTCCGCTTCGACGCCCTCCCGGGTCAGTTGGCCCAGCAGGGCGAACCCGCGCTCCCGGTTGGCGTCGCTCTCCGCCAACCCGGCAGCGGTCTCCGGGCCGGAACGGTGGTACAGGTTCGGGGCGATCGCGACATGGCCGAGCGCCGCCACCTGCCGCGCGACCTCCCTGACCTCCTCGGTCACACCCCACAGCTCGGAGCAGACCAGCACGGCCGACCGCCCCTCGCCCCCGGACGGCCGGGCCAGGTAGGCGGTCATCGGCTGCGAGCCGCCCACCTCGATGTCCACGTCCTGCGCAACAATCTCGTCTGCCATCGAATCCCCCTCGCACCGACCATCCCTGACGCCCTGTCAGATCACTGTCGGCCACCGGGCACCCTATCCGCTCCTCACACACCCGGACCACGCCACTCCTGCACCACGCGCCTCACAGGTTGTCGGGACCGCACGCTACGTTGGGCGGATGACCGATACAGCGAGCAAGATCGAGCGCATCAGGCCGAAGCAGTTCCACGAGACCGCCGGCCTGGCGGACTGGCGGGTGCTGGGTGAGGGGGCGTGCGCGTACTTCCGTACCGGAAGCTTCGCCGTCGGCGCCCGACTCGCGCTGGCGATCAGCGAGTTGCCGGGCCTCGCGGACGGTGAGCCGGATGTCGACCTGCGGCCCGAGGGCGTGACGGTGCGGCTGATCACGGTCGCCGAGGACTACTACGGGCTGACCGAGCGACACCTCGAGCAGGCCCGGCAGATCTCGGCCGTGGCACGCGCCCTGGACATCCCGGCCGACCCGACCGCCGTGCAGACCGTCCAGGTCACCGTCGACGCCCTGGCCGGGCCCGAGGTGGTGGCGTTCTGGCGGGCCCTGCTCGGCTACCGGGACCGGGCCGGCAGCGCGGAGGATCTGATCGACCCGCAGCGCCGCGGGGCGCCGTTCTACTTCCAGCAGATGGACACACCACGCCCGCAGCGCAACCGGGTGCACGTCGACGTCTGGGTACCGTACGACCAGGCGGAGGCCCGGATCGCCGCGGCACTCGCGGCGGGCGGACGGCTGCTGAACGACGCTGACGCCCCGTCGAACTGGGTGCTGGCCGACCCGGAGGGGAACGAGGCCTGTGTCGGTGCGGCGGGCTGGACCGGGCCGGAGCCCACGCACTCCTGAAGCCCCCGGAGAAACAACAGAGGCAAGAGGGAAAACCCACCTCCTGCCACTACCAAGATATAGCGCACCGGGGGGCTTGCCGCAAGCCCCCCGGTGTACCGCAGAATCACTGATNCCCCCCTCCTGCCACTACCAAGATATAGCGCACCGGGGGGCTTGCCGCAAGCCCCCCGGTGTACCGCAGAATCACTGATCTGAACCAGAACCTGCGGAATCGGGAGATTCACGAAATTGCGTGTGCAGTTGTCAGCTGACGGGTCGTCCACCAGCGCGTTCGACCTCCCCGACCACCTCTCCGGCAAGGCCGACCCGGCCCTGATCGGCCGCGACGAGCAGCATTTCGCGGCCATCTCCGAGAGCCTCGAGCAGACCATCGCCGAACTCTCCGGCCGCCTCGACGCCGAGCGCAAGGCGCCCGGCGGCATCGGCCAGGGGGCGATGGACCGGGACCTGGAGATCCACCGGCTGACCGGTCGCCTGCGCGCCCTGCGCCGCTTCGGCCTGGACCTGTGCCTCGGACACATCGTCAGCACGGACAGCCCCGAGCCGGTGTACATCGGCCGGCTCGGCCTCACCGACAGCACGGGCCGCCGGCTGCTGCTCGACTGGCGCTCCCCCGCCGCCGAGCCGTTCTTCGCGGCGACCCACGCCAACCCGATGGGTCTGGCCAGCCGCCGCAGGTACCGCTGGACCCGGGGCCGGGTCAGCGACTACTGGGACGAGGTGTTCACCGCCGACGCGCTCGAAGGGCACGCCGCACTCGACGACCAGTCCGCCTTCATCGCCAGCCTGGGCAGCAACCGGTCGGCCCGGATGCGCGACGTGCTCGCCACCATCCAGGCCGACCAGGACGCCATCATCCGGGCGGGCTCCCGGGGCGCGCTGGTCGTCGACGGCGGTCCTGGTACGGGGAAGACCGTCGTCGCCCTGCACCGTTCCGCCCACCTGCTCTACTCCGACCCCCGCCTCGGTCACCGGCGCGGCGGCGTGCTGTTCGTCGGTCCGCACCAGCCCTACCTGGCCTACGTCGCCGACGTGCTGCCCAGCCTCGGCGAGGAGGGCGTGCAGACCTGCACCGTGCGGGACCTGGTCGCCGAGGGGGCGAAGGCGGCGGTCGAGACCGACCCGGAGGTGGCCCGGCTGAAGTCCTCGGTGGACCTGGTGCGGGCGATCGAGCCGGCCGTCGGCATCTACGAGGAACCGCCCACCAAGGGGATGACGGTCGAGACCCACTGGTCCGACCTCTGGCTGAGTGCCGACGACTGGGCCGCGGCGTTCGACGCACCGGACCCGGGCACCCCGCACAACGAGGCGCGTGACCAGGTCCTGGAGGAGCTGCTCACCATCCTGATGGACAAGGACGACAGCGAGGCCCCGCCCGCACAGCTCCGGCGCTCACTGCTGCAGAACCGGGAGCTGATCGGCACCCTGCACCGCGCCTGGCCGATGATCGAGGCGACCGACCTGGTCGGCGACCTCTGGTCGGTGCCCGCCTATCTGCGCAAGTGCGCGCCCTCGCTCAGCCCCGAGGAGGTCCGCAAGCTGCAACGCGAGGACCCCAACGCCTGGACGGTCTCGGACCTGCCGCTCCTGGACGCAGCCCGGCAGCGGCTCGGCGACCCGGAGGCGTCCAATCGCAAGCAGCGGCACAACGCCGCGGTCGCCGCCGAACGCGCGCGGATGGTCGACGTGATCGACCACCTGCTGGAGGCCGACCACGACGGTGACGGCGTGGTGACGATGCTGCGCGGGCAGGACCTGCAGGGCACCCTGGTCGACGACAGCGCACTCCCCGGCGCCGACCCGGAACCGCTGGCCGGCCCGTTCGCGCACATCGTCGTGGACGAGGCCCAGGAACTGACCGACGCCGAGTGGCAGATGCTGCTGCTCCGCTGCCCGTCCCGGAGCTTCACCATCGTCGGGGACCGCGCCCAGGCCAGGCACGGGTTCACCGAGTCCTGGCAGGAGCGGCTGGAGCGGGTCGGTCTTGACCGGATCAGCATGACCTCACTGAGCGTCAACTACCGGACGCCGGAAGAGGTCATGGCGGAGGCCGAACCGGTCATCCGGGCCGTGCTCCCGGACGCCAACGTACCGACCTCCGTCCGCAGCAGCGGCATCCCCGTCACGCACGGGTCCGTCGCGGAGCTGGACTCGATCCTCGACACCTGGCTCGCCGAGCACGCCGAGGGCGTCGCCTGCGTCATCGGTGATCCTTCCTTCCCTCCGACCTCCCGGGTCCGCTCGCTCACCCCGGAGCTCTCGAAGGGCCTCGAGTTCGACCTGGTCGTCCTGATCGACCCGGAGACCTTCGGCGAGGGCATCGAGGGAGCGGTCGACCGCTACGTCGCGATGACCCGGGCGACCCAGCAGCTCGTGATCCTCACCAGCTGCTGACCTCGGCCCGGCCGCGATCCGGCCGCCCGTCGTGGCTCCAGCGGAACTCCACCTCGGGGAACCGCTGTGACGCGCTGTCCAGCAGCGGGGACGGGCGGCCGAGCAGGAAGCGGTCGAAGAAGGTCCTGGTGTACGTCCGGATGATCTCGGTCGAACGGGCCGGGGCCAGTGTGCCGAGCAGTTCGGCGTACCAGTCTGCGGGCCAGCTCGCGGGCAGACCGCCCTCGGCGGCGAAGTGCGGGAGGTCGGTGTAGGTCAGGTGCCCGCTGCCCAGGGCACGCAACTGGCGGGCCCAGCCGCGTTGGTGGTCCCGCCGGCGGCGCCAGGTGTCGTGCTCCTCCAGTGCGGTGAGCAGCAGGTACGGCCGGTCCAGACCGAGCTCGGGGACGGACGAGCCGAAGAACGCGGAGTCCAGGCCGAGCCCGGCCCTGAACCGGCCGTCCACCCGCAGGACTTCGGCGGCGGCGGACCCGCCCATGGAGTGCCCGAGCACCCCGATCCGCCCGGGGTCCGCCGTGGGCCGCCCCGGGCGCCCGCCCTGACGGTGGGTCAGGCTGGTCGCGACGAACCTCAGGTCGCCCACCCGGGCGGCGATCTCCAGCCGCTCCTGAGCGTCCCAGTCGGCCGGCTCGTTCGGCAGCACGCTGCGCACCACCCGCCCGTCGGGGAACTCCACCAGCGCGGCGTCGTACGTGTGGTCCGGCGCCGCAACCAGGTAGCCGTGCGAGGCCAACTCCTCGGCCAGAGCTGTGCAGTTGCCGCGCCCGCCCTGCCGGCCGTGGCCGAGCAGGAGCAGCGGCAGCGCGCCGGGCACGGCCGGTGCACCGACCCGGGCGTGCGGCCGGACCGCCGACACGGTACCCGGCGTCAGGGGCAGCCCCGCCTCCAGATCGGCGGCGACCAGGTCGCTCGCGTAGCGGGCCCTACGGTGTCCGGCAGTGGTGAGTGCGGGGTACCAGAGCTGCACCATCAGCTCGCGGGGCCGACGGTCCGGCGCGAACGGGTCGTCGCGGTCCCGGTCCACCAGGTGCAGGTCCACGGTGCCGACCGGTCCGCGGCCGGTCGGGGCCGGGAGTTCGATCGCCCGGGTGCCCGTCCCCACGCTCACTCCGCTGTCCGCTCGCGCGGCTCCGGCCGTGACGGTGGGCAGCACGAGCGCACCGGCGCCCACTCCGCCGAGGACCAGGACCGACCGACGCGAGACCATCTACCACCCCAAGGCCACCGTGCGCGTACCTGACGGCCACTCAGCCTAGGTGGTCTGGACCACACTGCCTAGACCAGCAGCCAGACCGGCCGTCACCCGAACTGCTGAACCACCGGCACGCCCCACATACGCCAGGCCGCGAACGGGTAGTCCGACCACGAAGGTTCACCACGGGAACGGGAGACACGCATGGCACCCACTCGCATCCTGGCCACGGTCGGAGCCACCCTGGCCGTCCTGCTCGGCACCACCGCCGCCGCCCCCGCCGAGCCCGCCCAGCCGCTGCTCGCAGCCTCCTGCAAGGCCGCCGCCTGCAACGGCAAGGACCCGGTCTCGGCGGGCTGCGACAGCGACGGGAAGCTGGTGGAGAGCGTGCCGCTCGCCTCCGACCGGAGCATCAAGGTCGAGCTGTTCCACAGCAACGCCTGCCAGGCGAACTGGGCCCGTAGCGTCAACGCGCCGGACGGCGGCGCGGTGCTGGTGACCAACAAGCGTGGCGCCAAGTACGTCCGGAACACCAGCGGCGCCAAGAAGTACGTCTGGACGCCGCTGGTGGACGGCACCGTCCAGGCCCAGGCCTGCCTGGGCCCGCAGAACAGCGATGCGCTGACCTGCACGAAGTACCACTGACCAGCCGTCAGCCGGCGGCCTCCGCCCGCAGGTCCTCCTCGGACGCCCCCAGCCGCCAGTAGCCGGAAAAGGTGACCGTCCGCCGGTCGAACCCCCGCTCGCCGACCAGGTGGCGGCGGACCGAGCGGACGGCTGCCGCCTCCCCCGCCACCCAGGCGTACGGGGTGCCCTCGGGGAGGGTGGCGGCCCGCAGGGCGTCCAGCACCACACCGGGCCGCGCACCCCCGCGCGGCAACCAGTGCAGCTCCAGGTCGGCCACCGAGTCGAGCTCCAACCGGTCGGGCCCGTCCGGGACTTCGAGGAAGGCCAGCGCCCGGGTGCCGGCCGGGAGCCACTCCAGGATCGCGGCGGCGGCCGGCAGCGCCGTCTCGTCGGCGGTCAGCAGCACCCAGTCGGTCCCGGCCGGGGGCCGGAACTGCACGCTGGAGTTGTCCGCCACGGTCGGGCCGATCAGCAGCACCCGGTCGCCCTCGGCGGCCCGACCGGCCCAGCGCGAGGCCGGGCCGGTGTCACCGTGCAGGACGAAGTCAACGTCCACCTCGGCGAGTTCGGGCCGGGCGGCGCGCACGGTGTACGAGCGCATCACCGCCCGGACCTGCTCGGGCAGCGCGCGCCAGGCGTGGAACCAGCCCTCGCCCTGCTCCACCGGGACCACCGGTGCGTCCTGGCCGGGGTGCGGCAGGAACAGCGAGAAGCTCTGGTCCCGGCCGCCGGAGGCCAAGCCGGTCAGCTGCTCACCGCCGAGGGTGACCCGGAGCAGCGCGGGGCTGATCCGTTCGGTGCGGACCACCCGGGCGGCGAAGAACGCGAAGGGCAGAGTCATCGGAACATCTCCTGGAGTGACGGACGGTCAGCCGAGCCTGCGGGCGCCCTGGACGGCCTTGGCGAGGTTCTCCAGCAGCGGCGCGGCGCCCGCCCAGGAGAACCGGGGCACCGCGTCCCAGGGGGTGATCTGGCCGGCCTTCACGGCGGGCAGCTCGGCCCAACCGGGCTTCGCCGCCAGGTCCTTGGGCTGAAGGGCGGTGCTGCGCTGGTCGAGCAGCAGCAGGTCGGCCTGGTACTTGCCCGCGTTCTCCCAGCTCAGGCTCTCGAAGTAGCCGCCCTGGTCGAGCCGGTCCGGGACGATGATGTTGACGCCCAGGTCGCGGAAGTACATCAGGTCGGTGCTGACGCCGGGATTGGAGGCGTAGAACAGGTCGGCCGCGCCGGAGCAGGCCAGCACCCGCAGCCCGCCGCTGGCCTTGGCGGCCTGTCGCAGCGTCTCGGCGGCGGCCTCGAACCTGGCCTTGGCGTCGACCACCGGCTTGGCTGCCAGGTCTGCGCCGAGCGAGGCCGCCAGCTCGGCGTACCGGCGGATCGGCTCGGTCAGCGGGACCCGGCCGGTGGTGACCGTGGCCACGGGGGCGAGCGCGAGGATCTTGTCCCTGCTCTCGTCCGGCACGTACCAGTAGGCGTCCGGGTCGTACATGTGGGTGACCAGCAGGTCGGGGCGGAGCGCGGCGTACTTCTCGATGCTGAACTCGCCCCAGGCGTTGCCGATGATCTGCACCTTGGCCAGGTCCAGCCCGCCCGCCTGCGGGTCGGGCTTGCCGTCCGCGCTCTTGGTCTCGCCGAAGACGCCGACCAGTTGGTCGTGCAGGCCGAAGTCGTGCAGCGCGGCGGCGGCGCCGGTGAAGGCGACGATCCGCTGCGGTCGGCTCTTCGCCGTGACCTCCTTCTTCCGGTCGTCGGTGAACGACCACGGGCCGCCCGACGCCACGTCACCGGCGCCCGCCCCGGACGAGCCCGAGCTGCCGCAGGCGGCGATCAGGGCGCCGGCTCCGACGGCGCCGGTGGCGGCGAGCAGGCCGCGACGGGTGAGCTGGGCGGGACCGGCGTGAGGCATGGCGGTGGCTTCTCTCGTCTGGGCAGGGTGTGCGGGCAGGCCGATGGACAGGCCTTCCGGACGGCATACATTAGGTTAGCCTAACCATAGTTACTGTCCATCAGCTCGGGTCCTCACCCTGGGTCGCACCGGAAGTCGCGCCACGTGTCCTTGACCAAAGCTCCTCCCCGCCGGGCCGCCGGGCTGTTCGCCTGCCTCCTGCTGCTGCTCGCCGTCTGCGCGCTCAGCCTCGCCGTCGGGGCCCGCCAGCTGACCCTGCCCCAGGTCTGGCACGGGCTCTGGGACGAGGGCTCGACCGGCTGGACCGTGGTGCACGAGATGCGGCTCCCCCGCACCCTGCTCGGGCTGCTGGTCGGCTGCGCCCTCGGCCTCGCGGGCGCCGTGATGCAGGCGCTGACCCGCAATCCGCTGGCCGACCCCGGCCTGCTGGGCATCAACGCGGGCGCCTCGGCCGCCGTCGCCACAGCAATCTCCTTTCTCGGGGTCACCGACTTCACCGGCTACATCTGGTTCGCGCTGCTCGGCGCCGCCCTGGTCTCGGCGTCGGTGTACGCGGTCGGCGGCGGACGCGGCGCCACCCCGGCACGGCTGGCCCTGGCCGGAGCGGCGCTGAACGCCACCCTCTACTCGTACGTGACCGCGGTGATGCTGCTCAGCGCGGCCTCGCTGGAGCGGATGCGGTTCTGGACCGTCGGCTCGCTGGCCTCCGCCCAACCGGCCACCGTGGTCAAGGTGCTGCCGTTCGTCCTGGTCGGTACGGTGCTCGCGCTGGCGCTCGCCCAGCCGCTCAACGCCCTTGCGCTGGGCGAGGATTCGGCCACCGCGCTGGGTGCCAGGCCCGGCCGGGTCCGGGCCGGGGCGCTGATCGCGGTCGGCCTGCTCTGCGGGGCGGCCACCGCCGCCTGCGGACCGATCGTCTTCGTCGGCCTGCTGGTCCCGCACCTGGTCCGCGCCCTGACCGGCCCGGACCTGCGCTGGCTGCTGCCGTACTGCGCGGTGCTGGCCCCCGTGCTGATGGTCGGCGCGGACGTGCTCGGCCGGGTGCTCGGCCGCCCTGGTGAGCTCCAGGTGGGCATCGTCACGGCGGTGCTCGGCGGTCCGCTCTTCCTGTACTTCGTCCGGCGGCCGAAGGCGGTGCGGGCATGAAGGTGCTCAGGACGGCCGGTGGGCTGTCCGTCCGCCTCCGGCCCCGGGCCCTGGCCGTGGGCGCGCTCTGCCTACTGGCCGCCCTGGCCCTCGGGGTGCTGGCGATCGGCAGCGGCGACTTCCCGATGGCCCCGGCCGAGGTGCTCCGCGCGCTGGCCGGGAACGGCGACCCGGCCCAGGAGTTCATCGTCCGTCAGCTGCGGCTGCCCCGGGTGGCCACCGCACTCCTGGTGGGCGCCGCGCTCGCGCTCTCCGGCGCGATCTTCCAGTCGCTGGTGCGCAACCCGCTCGGCAGCCCCGACGTGCTGGGCTTCACCCAGGGCTCGGCGGCCGGGGCGCTGACCGCGATCGTGCTGTTCGGCGGCAGCTCGCTCGCCCTCTCGGTCGGCGCGCTCTCCGGCGGGGTCCTGACCGGCGTACTGATCCACCTGCTGGCCTGGCGGCACGGGGTGCACGGCAGCCGCCTGGTGCTGATCGGGATCGGCATCGCCGCCGTCCTCACCGGCATCAACGGCTATCTGCTGACCCGGGCCCAACTCACGGACGCCGCCCGGGCGATGCTCTGGCTGACCGGCAGCCTGGACGGGCGCGGCTGGGAGCAGGCCGTCCCGCTGCTGGCGGTGCCGGCCGTGCTGGTGCCGGTGGTACTGCTCGGCTTCGGGCGCTCGCTGCGCCTGCTGGAGATGGGCGACGAGGCCGCGTTCGCCCTCGGTGTCCGGGTCCGGCTGGTCCGGCCGGCGCTGCTGGCCGCCGCCGTCCTGCTCGCCTCCCTCGCGGCAGCGGCCGCCGGGCCGGTCTCCTTCGTCGCCCTGACCGCCCCTCAGCTGGCCCGCCGGCTGACCCGGGCGCCGGGGCCGAACCTGGCGGCCTCGATGACGGTCGGCGCGGCCCTGCTGGTGTCCGCCGACTGGCTGGCCCAGCACCTGGTGCCCGACCGGCAGTTGCCGGTCGGGGTGGTGACCGGAGTGCTCGGCGGCGGATACCTGGTGTGGCTGCTGGCCACCGAACGCAAGGCGGGGCGGCTATGACGGACCGTACGAGGAGCAACGGCATGACGCAGCACACCCGACTGACGGGACGGAGCCTGACCCTCGCGTACGAACAGCGGGTCATCGCCCGGGAGTTGGCGGTGGCGATCCCGGACAACTCGTTCACCGTGATCGTCGGGCCGAACGCCTGCGGCAAGTCGACCCTGCTGCGGGCGCTGGCCCGGGTGCTCCAGCCGAAGGCCGGTCAGGTCCTGCTGGACGGCCGGGACATCTCGACCGTCGCCCCGCGCACTGTGGCCCGTACCCTCGGCCTGCTGCCGCAGAGCTCCGTCGCGCCGGACGGCATCACGGTGGCCGAGCTGGTCTCCCGGGGCCGACACCCGCACCAGGGGCTGCTGCGGCAGTGGTCGCGGGAGGACGAGCAGATCACCGACGAGTCGATGGCCGCGACCGGGGTGCTGGAACTGGCGGGCCGTCAGGTCGAGGAGCTCTCCGGTGGCCAGCGGCAGCGGGTCTGGATCGCCATGGCCCTGGCCCAGCAGACCCCGTTGCTGCTGCTGGACGAGCCCACCACCTACCTCGACATCGCCCACCAGATCGAGGTGCTCGACCTGTGCGCCCGGCTGCACGAGGAGCAGGGCCGCACCCTGGTCGCCGTCCTGCACGACCTCAACCACGCGGCCAGGTACGCCACCCACCTGATCGCGATGCGGGACGGCAAGGTGCTGGCCGAGGGCGACCCCGCGCGGATCGTCACGGCCGAACTGGTCGAGCAGGTCTTCCGGTTGCGCTGCCGGGTGATCGAGGACCCGGAGACCGGCAAGCCCCTGGTGATCCCGGCCGCCCGCGCCCGGGCCTGACCGGGCCCGGCCTCAGCCCGGGGTGACGTCGGCGGTGGTGTCACGGGTGGCCGCCATCGCCTGGCCGCCGATGTCGGCCGCCCCGTCCAGCTGCTGCTGCCACCAGGCGGCCATCGCGGGCTCGGTCATCGCCGACCAGTCCGGGGTCCGTTCCGCCTGGGCCAGGCCCAGGCGGCGGGCCAGCGCCACCAACTCCTGTCCGGTGGCGCCCCGGGCGGCCTGGTAGGCGGCCAGCAACCCGTCCCAGGAGTCGGCCTGCCGCCAGGCGGCCTCGAAGGCGGTGGCGTCCTGCAGGGCCTTGGCCGCCCCGCTGGTGTTGTGCGGCCGCACCACCGACGCGGCGTCACCGCCGAGCAGCAGCCGGTCCGCGACGGTGCGTTCGGTCCGCAGGTCGTAGATCGGCTGGAGGAAGGTGTGCTCCGGCGGGGTCAGGCCGATCACCTCGGCCCAGTACGGCGGGAACCAACGCTGCGTCAACCGGGCCAGATGGTCGGCGAGTTCACCGGTCACGCCACCTGGCGGGAAGCTGGTCGGGTCGTCCAGCCGCAGGCCGGTCTCCGGCGGGGTCGCGTAGAACACCCAGTTCACCATCGGACCGGTCGGCCCGGGGATCCGGTACAGGACACAACTCCCGCCCGGGATACCGATGGTGACCGCATCGGTGACCGGCCAGTCGGCGCCGCCGTCCGGCGGGGTCCCCAGCTCGGCCAGCCGGTCGGCGGGATAGCTGCCGCGCCAGCAGACGTACCCGGCGTAGCTCGGCCGGGCACCGGGACAGACCGCCTCCCGGACCACCGAGCGGTAGCCGTCCGCGCCGATCACCAGGTCGAAGTCCTCCACCGCCCCGGTCGCCAGCCGCACTTCGGCCCGGTCGGCGAACCCCCGTACGCTCTCCACCCCGGCGCCCTGGCGGTACTGCACCGACGGCGGCGTCGCGGCGCGCTGGCCGCGCCAGAGCAGGCCCCAGTGGTAGGAGTGGAACGGAAAGGGCTGGTCCCAGATCACCCGCCCGGTACGGGAGTTGCCGTCCAGGGCCACCCACTTGCGCCGGGTC
>NZ_LMCT01000031.1:113666-122891 GCF_001424875.1 Kitasatospora sp. Root107
GCGTGGCGATCCCCGGGGCCAGCGCGCCGGCCCCGGTCAGCTCCGCGGCCCGGTCGTCGTGGATGCACAGGCCCACCCCGCGATCCGCCAACTGGCCGCTGGTCCGCTCCAGCACCACCACCTCGGCAGCGCCCGCCCGGGCCGCCGCCGAAGCGAACGCGCAACCCGCGATACTCCCGCCGACCACCGCGACCCGGCCACCACGCATTGCCGCTCCTCCGTTGGACGCCCTGACTGCTCGTCACCCTACCGGCCTTCCCCCGCACGGCACTTGCGTACGCGCAGGGGGAGACCCGAACGAGTCAGGGCCATCCTCGGCGGCCCCGGTCGGGATCAGGCGGGTACCATCCGCAGGGCGCCCGGGCGCCAGCCGGTGAGGCGGTCGAGCGCGGCGGCGGTGGCCGGGTCGGCGGGCAGCTGGACGATCAGTCGCTGGTCGTCGTCGGCGGGCAGCTGGAGGGTCTCGTACGCCAACCGCAGCTCGCCCGCCTCCGGGTGCAGCAGCCGGTCGATCCCGGTGGCGTCCGGCAGCCCGGGCAGGGTGTCCAGCCGTGCGGTGAACTCCGCTCCTGCGGCGACCGTCAGTTCGTCCATCAGCGCCGCCACCTGTTGGTCCGCCCGGCCAGGTCCCTGCTTGAGGGCTGCCACCTGCTGGTCCGCCACCTTGTCCCAGTCCGGGTAGGCGGTCCTGGCCCGCCGGTCGGTGAAGACGTAGCGGGCCAGGCTCGGCTGTGCGCCGTCCAGCAGTCCGATCGGCTCCGCCAGCCGCCGGTAGCCGGCGGTGCAGGCCAGGATCTCGCCGAGGCGGTTGAGCAGCAGGGCGGGGGCTGGTTCGAGGTGGTCGAGCAGTGCCTGCACGGTGGGGCGGACGGTGCGGTTCGGAGCCGCGCCGCCCATACAGCTGAAGGCGCCGCCCACCGCCTTGCTCAGCCGGTGCAGGTGGACGCGTTCGCCCACGGTCAGCCGCAGTGCGTCGGCCAGCGCGGAGAGCACCTGCACGGACGGATGGCGGTCACGCCCCTGCTCCAGCCGGGTCACGTACTCGACGCTGACCCCGGCGAGCGTCGCCAGCTCGGCCCGGCGCAGCCCGGGGGTGCGGCGGCGCGGGCCGACGGCCAGCCCCGCATCGGCCGGTGCGACGGCCTCGCGGCGGGTGCGCAGGAACAGTCCCAACTCGTTGTCGCTCACCCGTCGAACGTAACAGCCGGACACCCACCGGATCGTGGCCCCCGCACTACCAGTCTTCGCCCGGTCTCCCTGACTCCGGCCGCAACCGGCAGGTTGGAGCCCACACCCCACTCGGGGTCACCTCGTCGAGTCCGTCCAGGAGCACAGTCATGACCAGTCAGCCGCTCAACCTCGCAGTGATCATCGGTAGCGTCCGCGACGGCCGGTTCGGACCGGTGGTCGCCCGCTGGTTCGCCCGGCAGGCCGAGCAGCACGGCCGGTTCACGGTGGACGTGATCGACCTCGCCGACACCCCCGTCCCACTCGAACTCCCCTCGGTGCCACCGGCGTTGCAGCCCGACCTGCCCCGCCCCGCCGAGATGGCCGAACTCACCCGGCGGCTCGCGGCGGCCGACGCCGTCGTCGTGGTCACGCCTGACTACAACCGAAGCTTCCCCGCCTCCCTGAAGGCCGCCATCGACTGGCACTACACCGAGTGGCGGGCCAAGCCGATCGGCTTCGTCGGCTACAGCGGCGCCAGCGGCGGCCTGCTCGCCATCGAGCAACTCCGGCAGGTCTTCAACGAGTTGCAGGCGCACACCGTTCGGGACTACGTCTCCTTCCCCCGCTACTACCTGCTGTTCGGCCCGGACGGGACGCTGCTGGAACCCGAAGGCCCGGACGCCGCAGCCAAGGTGATGCTCGACCAGCTGGACTGGTGGGGATCGGTCCTGCACGACGCCCGCCGAGACCGCCCGTACGCCTGATCGGCCCAGCGAGCGGCGTGCCCCGCCGTGCCGGTTACGGGTGGCTCGGTCATCCTGGGGCGATGACACACGCATCAGGGGAACCGTACGAGCACGGCCTCCGGCCCCCCGGGATCCCGGCACCGGAGGTGCCCGCTCCGTCAGCCCGGCGGCTGCCCCGGCCGGCCGGCAGCACCTGCTGCATCACCACGATGACCGAGCACGTCGCCCTGAACGGCACCGCGATCCGCACTCGCTGGCATGAGCCCCACTGCGCGACCTGGCGAGACGGCTGACCTGCCGCTCCCGTCCGCAACGTCAGGAGGTCGGACCGGGGAAGCGCGGGTTCAGCGTCCCTGGTTGCGCGGGTGCTGCCGGGCGGCGCGTTCGTTGCCGTGCTTGTAGTGGCCGGTCCAGCGGGCCATCACCAGTTGGGGGTTGCCCGCCTCGATCTCGGCGAGGAACTCCCCGGCGCGGGCGCCGCGCAGGGTCCCGGCGGGCTTGCGGTGATGGATGATCACCACCGTTCCGTCGGGGCGCTGCTGGTACTCGAATCCCGAAGGTGCGGGCATCTGCTGACTGCTCGTTTCGTGGCGCGTGCGGGGCGGACCGCCACAGCGTGTCGCGCGCCGTCGAGCTGGGCAAACAGTTTTCCGCCCCGGCCCAGGCGATAGGGTCGGGTCATGGCAACCGACGAGTCGAGCGTACGGGTGGACGCCTGGATCTGGTCCGTCCGGCTCACCAAGACCCGGTCCCTGGCCGCTGCCGAGTGCCGGGCCGGGCACGTGCGGATCAACGACGAACGGGTGAAGCCCGCGCAGGCCGTGCGCGAGGGCGATGTGGTCCGGCTGTTCCACGCCGGGCTGGAGCGGATCGTCACGGTCCGCAAACTGATCCGCAAGCGGGTCGGCGCCGAGGTGGCGGCCGAGTGCTACCGCGACGACACCCCGCCCCCGCCGCCGCGTGCGGAGGCCGAGATGGCGGGCATCCGGGACCGGGGCGCCGGGCGGCCGACCAAGCGCGACCGCCGGGACATGGAGCGACTGCGCGGACAGTAGGGAGCTTGCGCGGCCGGTGATCGCGAGGCCGCAGAATAGGGGCATGTCACGACGCACGAAGCCATCCCCGCGCCCCGCCGCCACCGCGACCTGCCCCTGCGGCCTTCCCGCCGCCTACCGGGAGTGCTGCGGCCGCCTGCACCGGGGCGAGCTGGCGGCCGGTACGGCCGAGCAGCTGATGCGCTCGCGGTACAGCGCGTTCGTGGTCGGTGACGAGGCGTACCTGCTGCGCACCTGGGCCGCCACCACCAGGCCGCCGTCGGTCGACTTCGACCTGGAGCTGCGCTGGCAGCGGCTGGAGGTGCTGGCGAGCACCGAGGGCGGGGCGTTCCACACCGAGGGCACGGTCACCTTCCGGGCGCACTTCGTGCACCAGGGCGAGCAGGGCGTGATGAGCGAGCGCAGCGCGTTCGCCCGGGAGAACGGCGCCTGGGTGTACCGGGACGCACTCGAACTGAGGGCGGCCGGTGCCAGGGGCGTGAGGTGCGAGGATGGCCGTCCCGCCAGCCGTAGGCGGGCCTCTCAGCCGACCGGCCGGGTGCTCATCCAGCACCGGTATCAGGGGCGATGCGAGCAGGCCCGACCCGCTGCGTACCCCGGCAGCCGGCAGCGGTGACCGCGTCTACTCTTCCCTCCCTCAGGAAGTTGCACCCTCATGCACGTCTCCGCCATACCCACGCGCGCCCTGGTGGCCGTGGGCTGCCTGACGCTGGCCGCGTGCGGCAGCGTCACCTCGGCCGCCCCGGGCTCGAAAACCGAGCTGCGCAACCGGCTGCCGCAGTCCGTCCGGGACTCCGGTGTCCTGAAGATCGCCTCCGACCTCAACTACCCGCCCGTCGACTTCAAGGCCGCCGACGGCACGGCGACCGGTCTTGACCCGGACCTGGCCGCCGCGCTCGGCTCCTTCCTCGGGCTGCGGGTCCAGTTCGTCGACCTGCCGTTCGCCGAGGTGCTTCCGGCCGTCCAGGACGGCAAGGTCGATCTGGCGATGTCCGCGGTGATCGACACCCGCCGCCGCCAGCAGGGCACCGACGAGACCGGCAACCGGATCGACCCCGGGGTCGACTTCGTCGACTACTTCGTCACCGGCACCTCGATCCTGGTGAAGCAGGGCAACCCGCTGGGCATCGGCTCACTGGACGACCTCTGTGGGCGGACCGTCGCCCTCCAGCGCGGCACCGTCCAGGACGAGATCGCCCAACTGCAGACCTCGGCCTGCACCAGGACCAACAAGCCGCTGCGGATCCACCGGCTGGACACCGACGACCAGGCCCTCGCCGAACTCGCCGCCGGTACGGCGGTCGCCGACCTGAACGACTACCCGGTCGCCGAGTACAACACCCGCACCGGCCGCGGCAAGGGCACCTTCCAGGTGACGGGCGGTCAGTTCCAGACCAGCCCGTACGGGATCACCGTGCGCAAGGACCGGGCCGCCCTGCGCGACGTGCTGGCCAAGGTCCTGGACCAGCTGATCCGCAACGGCGAGTACGACAAGGTGCTGGCGAAGTGGAACGTCCAGGGCGGCGCGGTCACCAGCGCCGTGATCAACGGGGGACGCTGAACCGCAGGACGCGGTCGTCCCCGGCCTGGGGGTGGCCGCGTCCGTCGGTGTTGCTGGTGGTCACCAGCAGCGTGCCGTCCCGGTCGGCCAGCACCGTGCGCAGCCGGCCGTACTGCCCGGTCAGATGGGCGGTCGGCGCACCGCCGTCCAGCGGGACCTGCCACAGCCGGGTGCCGCGCAGGGCCGCCATCCAGATCGCGCCGTCGGCGTAGGCGATCCCGGACGGCGACGCCTCGGCGGTGGTCCACTGGGCGTACGGATCGGTGAACCCCGACCGCCCGGCCTTGCCCTCGACGGTGGGCCAGCCGTAGTTGCCGCCCGGCTCGATCAGGTTGAGCTCGTCCCAGGTGTTCTGCCCGAACTCGGCTGCCCACAGCCGCCCTTGGCCGTCCCAGGCCAGGCCCTGCACGTTGCGGTGGCCGAGGCTGAACACCACCGAGCCGGGGAACGGGTTGCCGGGCGCGGGCGCACCCTCCGGGGTCATCCGGAGGATCTTGCCGCCGAGCGAGGCCCGGTCCTGGGCGAGCGCACTGCGGCCCGTCTCGCCGGTGCCCGCGTACAGCATGCCGTCCGGGCCGAACGCGATCCGGCCGCCGTCGTGGTTGCTGCCCTTCGGGATACCGGTCAACACCGCCTGTGGGTCGGCGAGTTGTCCGTCCTGGTAGCGCATCCGGACGATCCGGTTGTCCTGCTCGGCGGTGAAGTACAGGTAGACCAGCCGGTCCGTGGCGAACCCCGGCGACAGCGCCAGCCCGAGCAGCCCGCCCTCGCCGCCGGGCCGTACCCCGGGGACGGCGCCGAGATCCACTCGCGGCCCGCCCGGGAGCGGGACCCGGGTGATCCGCCCCTCGTCCCGCGAGCCCACCAGCAGGTCGCCGTCCGGGAGCTGGACCACGCCCCAGGGTGTGTCCAGTCCCCCGGCCACGGTGCCGACCGCCGGGCTGTTCGCCGGGCCGCTCGTGGCCGGGCCCTCCACCGCAGGACCGACGGCCCCGCAGGCGGTCAGCAGCAGGGCTGCCAGCAGAACGGCGACGGGTGCGGCTCTCACGGCGACCTCCGGTGGCATCTTCCCTTCCAGCACACCACATCCTCAGACGCAGCACATCGGGCGCTACTTCGGGACGGCGGCCAGCCCGGTGCAGCCGCGCAGCCCGTCCCGGCGCTTCAGCGAAGCGGTCGCGACGGCGCCGGTCTCCGGGGCGGGGACGCCCTGGGAGTTGACCTGGGCCGGAGTGAAGACCTCGCCGGTGACCTTGCCCTCGCCGGTCAGGGTGAGGGTGGTGACGCCGGTCTCGTTGGAGTTGGCGTAGCTGGAGGTGCCGTACCAGAGGAAGTTGCCGAATCCGTAGGCGACATAGGTGTCACCGAGCATGCCCGCACCGAGCATCGTGTGGGCGTGGGTGCCGACCACCGCCGAGGCACCGGCACCTGCGAGCCGCTTGGCCAGAGTGGTCTGCGCGCCGGTCGGACAGGCCACGCCCTCCTCGCCCCAGTGCAGGTAGACGATCACCACCGGGGCCTGGGTCTTGGCCTTCTGCACCGCCTTGACCAGCGCGTCCGCCTCCAGCGCCGAGGCGATGCCGGGCTTGTCGGCGCCGGCCCGCCACTTCTGGTTGGTCAGGTCGACCACCTGGCTCGCCCCGAGCACCGCGACCTTGACCCCCTTCACGTCCGCCACGTGGGCCGCGAACGCCTCCTCGGCGTTCTTGCCGAAGCCCACCACGGGTATCGGCGAACTCGCCTTCGCCGCAAGGGTGTCGGCCAGGCCGGACGGACCGAAGTCGACGGCGTGGTTGTTGGCCAGCGAGACGATGTCCACGCCGGAGTCCTGGAGCACCTTGAGCGAACTGGCCGGCGTCCTGAAGGTGTACGTCTTCGGCTCCGGCGCGCCCCGCTCGGTGATCGCGGTCTCCAGGTTGAGCACCGAGAGGTCGGCGGCCGCCAGCGTCCTGGAGATCGGTCCGAGCGCCTGCTCGGGTGCCTTGACGTTGAGCCGGGCCTCGGTCCGGCCCTCGAAGTGCACGTCGCCCGCGAAGGCGATCGTGATGGTCGCCGCCGGGTTGCCGGCCGCCGGCTGCGACGGTGCTGCCGAACCACCCGTCGCCGCCGGGGATCCGGACGTACCCCTGTCCACGTGGTCCGCGGCTCTGGAGGGCGGTTCGCTGCCGCACGAGACGAGGCAGGACAGGCTGACCAGCAGTACGGCAGCGGACACGGCGCGGCGCATTGGATTTCCCCCGGAGTCGATGTGGCAGAGAGACTACCGACACGCCCCACAGGTTCTCCATGCCCCCTCCACAAATACGGAGGGAAGGACTCCGGATCCACTCCGCCTTCACATCGGCAGCGAGCGCAGCCGCACCGCACCGGCCGGCCACTCCACTCCCTCGCGCAGGGGCGTCCACATCGTGCACAGCGGCATCACCACGACCCCGCCGGGCTGCTCGACCTCGACCTCGCCCGCCACCGGCTGCCAGCCCAGTCGTCGGTACACCGGGGCGATCTGCGGTCGGCAGAACAGCAGCCCGTACGGCGGCCCCGCCGTCCTGGCATGCTCGAGGGCCGCCCCCACCACCGCCCGGGCCAGCCCGCGCCCGCGCAGGTCGGCGGCGACCGCCACCCCGCCGACGCCCATCACCTCCGTCTCCAGCTCGCCGATGGCTATCGGCAGCCGCAGCAGGCCGGTGTGCGCGACCAGGCGCCCGTCCAGCCGGATGCCGAAGTGCTCCTCCTTGGGCAGCCAGGTCAGTCCGAGGTGGGCGACGCCGAACGCGTCCGTGGTGTCGCCGAGGATCTCGGCCTTGTCGTCCTCCGTGTACCGAGCGAGCCGGACCGGGGCGGGCGGAAGCTGATGATCAGTCATCCCGACATGATCCCCTTCACCGCCGCCGCCCGACAACGGGGCCGTGGTGCCCCGGATAGGGTGAGCGGATGTCCCTGCTCAGCCTGCACGACAAGGCCGTTCTGGCCGCCCGTCTCGGGCGTGACCCGGCGCTCCATCAGATGGAACTCGGCGATCTCGACGACCTGTTGTGGCCGCACACCACCTGGTACGCGCTCGGCGACGACGGCCCGGTGGCCCTGCTGTACAACGTCGGTGAGCCGCCCACCCTGCTCGGGCTCGTCCGCCCCGAACAGGCCGCCGAATCGCGGGCACTCGCGAGCGCGCTGCTGCCCGTACTGCCGCGCCGCTTCCTCGCCCATCTGTCGGCGGACTCGCTCCAAGTCCTGTCCACCGCCTACGCGGTGAAGAGCCACGGCACGCTGCGGCGGATGGTGCTCACCGACCCCACGCCGGCCGACCGGCACCCGGTCGGCGACTGGCGGCCCCGCCCGCTGAGCCGGGCCGATCTGCCGGAGCTGGCCGCCCTGTTCGCGGCGAGCTACCCGGGCAACTGGTTCGACGAGCGGATGCTCGACACCGGCCACTACCTGGGCGCCCGGGACGACTCCGGCAGCCTGGTCGCGGTCGCCGGCGTACACGTCCACTCCCCTGCTCACCGAGTGGCCGCCCTCGGCAACGTGACCACCCATCCGGGCGGCCGCCGCCTGCGTCGCCGAGCTCTGCCGGCTGCTGGCCGGCACCGTCGACCACATCGGGCTCAACGTCCGCGCCGACAACACCACCGCCATCCGGCTCTACGAGCGCCTCGGCTTCACCTCGGTGCTGGACTTCGAGGAAGCCACCCTCACCGCCCTCTGACCCGGCGGGCGGGCGTCAGCCGGCCCGACGGCGCCATAGCGACCCGGCAGCAGTCACCCAGGTGCCGGCTGCGCCACGGGAGCCGCAGGCGTGGTAACCGGCGCGGGCTGCACCTCGGGGGCGGCTGCGGACACCTCCACCACCGGACCCTCGGGCTCCGACCCCTCCGGCGGCGCCGGCGGCTCCTGGAAGCGCTCGGCGAGTCCCCGGAGCAGGCGCGCGTATGCTTCGCGTTGGGGCGTCCGGGGCTCGACCCGCCCCTTCTCCCAGGTCCAAATGGTCTCGCGTTTCACCTGCAGGGCGTCCGCGATCTGCTGCTGGGTCAACCGGGCGGCTCTGCGCAGGCGGGCCCGCTCCGCAGGGGGAGGCAGCTCCTCGGCTTTCGCGAGCAGCGCGTCCACTGCTTGGAACAACGACCCCGGTTCCGTCATCAAGCCACCTCCGCGCAGTACCCTAGCCTCGATGTCACTACGGATCTAACACCCACGCCGGTGCTGCCGGCGGAGTCCTTTCGGCCATTAGGCGCAATACCGTGGTCCACGTCACGTAATTCGATCCGTAACGGATCGACCTGCCCCGCGATGAACGGGGAGGTGTTGTCGCGCGGGAACGAGTTCCCGTACCGCGTTGTCCCACTCCCCCTTGTGAGAGGCTCCTCGTGTCGCTCAGCTCGACCAGCAGGGTTTCCGTCGCCGAGAAGAAGCGTCCCGTCAAGCGGGCGGCAGCCAAGGCTGCGGTGGCCGCTCCACAGTCCACACCCTCGTCGGAGGACGGCGGCGACTGGGAGGACGACAAGGAGCAGGCCGCCGCCGAGCCCGAGGAGCAGGAGGGCGGGGTCTTCGTCCTGTCCGACCGGGACGACGACGACGCGCCCGCTCAGCAGGTGGCCACGGCCGGTGCCACCGCCGACCCGGTCAAGGACTACCTGAAGCAGATCGGCAAGGTCCCGCTGCTCAACGCCGAGCAGGAGGTCGAGCTCGCCAAGCGGAT
>NZ_LMCT01000032.1:0-23983 GCF_001424875.1 Kitasatospora sp. Root107
CGCGCAGCGCCTCGCGGTCCGCAGCGTCCGCGACCAGCAACGGGAGGTCGGCGCAGCGCGGGTCGGTCTCCGCGAGCTTCGCCCGGACGGCGGCGAGCTTGCGTTCGTCCCGCCCCGCGAGCGCCCAGCGGCAGCCGTCGGGCGCGGCCCGGGCCAGGTATTCGGCGGTGAGCCCGCCGGTGAACCCGGTGGCACCGAACAGGACGAGGTCGTACGGGCGAGGCGCGGTCATCAACAGTCCCTACTCGCGGGTAATCGGCTGCGCCACGCTAGGAGCCCGTCGCGGCACTGTCAACGGCTTCGACCCTCAGCCCGCCGTCGACGACTCGTGGCACGGGCGCAGGCCCGGAACACCCTCGTTCGGCGGAGGCGCGGCCCAGGCGTGTGGGCGGGTCCGACGTGGGTCGTCTGTGCCCTTCGGCTTGCGTCGGGGTGGCACAGTCTGACTGCGTCGCCCGCTTGACCCCCGGTCGCCCGGCGATCGCTCTGACCGCACGTCAGACCATGTGCAGCGCACGCTCTTCGTCCAACGGAGGACATCTCGCGGGCTGTTGCGCACACCGCGTGGTCCCCGGCGAGTCCGTTCGGCCGGCTGGCCGGCACTCAGGGGCCTTCCGGAACAGCCCTCCGGTTGCCCGTCCCATGAACGTCCGCCGCACCCCGGGAAGCGGGCCCGGGGTACGACGACAGTGAGGGGTGATTCACTGATGCCGTGCAGTGATCCACCAGGTCTGCGAACGGCGGGGTTTTCGTCCGATGTACACAGCAGCTCCAGAAGAAGCCCGCATCGAAGGTGTGGGCAACATACTGATCGCGCCCTCGGCGTTGCAGGACAGCGACGTGGCCGGGGACTTCTTCGGGGCCGTGCTCACGCCGAAGGACCTGGCGTCCGGCTCGCCCGACCTGGCGGGGAAGGACGTCTACCTGTGCGGCGACGTGTCGGCGGTCAGTGATGGTCAACTCCGTTCGGCTGCCCGAGTGTTCGTCGTCCGAGAGCTGTCACACGGATACCGGGAGGACGCCGACGCACCGTGGACGGTCGTGGATCTCGGCCGGGTCCCCGTTCGGGTGCACGGGGTCGGCGTGTACTACCGCCACTTCTTTGACCTCGACGACGACCACTTCGGGCGGATCTCCGCGGAGCACGAGTTCCAGGCCCTGACGGAGTCCACCAAGCCCGGGGCGGCCCATCGGAGCGGCATCTACCTGACGCCCGTCACCCGCGACGGCGACGACCTGCACTTCCGTCTGCTCCGCTGCTCCACCAACCTCTCGGGCCCGACCGAGGGCTTCCGCCCCACCGACACGAGCATCGTCGAGACCCTCAACCGCGAGGCCGCCACCGTCTTCCGGGACCACTCACGGCTCAACCATGTGCTCGCCCAGACCTACCACAACACCCGGGCCACGCCCGAGCGCAAGCAGGCCAAGGCCAGGATCTCCTCGCACGCAGACAAGACCAAGGACATGCCCGCCAACGGCATCATGGCCTTCTGCACCTTCTACGACGGGCTCGACAGGCTCCAGCCCATGGCCGAGGACGCCTTCGACCACGGCATCAAGCACACCAGTGGCCTGACCCGGCTCAACTTCCGCCGCAAGTCGCCGGCCGAGGCGCGCGACGAGGCCGCCCTCCCCGCGCAGTTCAGCCTGACCCTCTATCCCGGCTCCGTCTTCTTCATGCCGCTCTCCACCAACCGCCTCTACACGCACGAAATCCGCCCCTCGACCCTGGACGCCGAACTGCTCCCGACCCGCCTGGGCTACGTGGTGCGCTGCTCGAACACCGAGGCCGTGCACCGGGACGGCCGGACCTTCCTCAAGAAGGCCGACGGACTGGTGGAGTTGGAGTCGCCCACCGAAGCCGGGATGGACGAGTTGCGCAGGCTGTACGCCGAGGAGAACAGGTCCACGTCCTTCATCGACTACGGCGAGCGCTTCCTCTTCAGCATGAACTCGGGAGACTACCGTGCCCCGCGATCCTAGGATCCCGGACGAGGTCCGCTCCCACCCCCTGCCGGTCGCCGGCGATCCCTTCAACGAGCTGTCTGCGTCGGTCAGTTGGGAGGACGTCGGCAAGGGCAGGCGAGGCGCGGTGCTCGCCCGGGTCGACGAGTCGGGCGACGTCCCGCTGGTGCGGACCACCACCCGGTACGGCAGCCCGACGCAGCGTTTCCGGCCCGTGCACGAGCAGTTGGCGCAGCGGATCCAGAAGCACGCGGCCCTCCCGGTCGCCTTCAACAACGCCCTCATCGAGACCTACACCAACGCCTACGCGACCATGGGCAGCCACTCCGACCAGGCCCTCGACCTGGCCGACGACTCGCACATCGCGGTCTACTCGTGCTACCGCTTCCCCGAAGCCGTCCCGTCGAGGAAGCTGATCGTCGAACCGAAGCAGCCCGGCGGCGACGGGTTCGAGATCCCCCTCACCCACAACTCCGTCGTCACCTTCTCCGTCGACTCGAATCGCCGGCTCCGGCACCGGATCGTCCTCGACACCTTCGCCCGGACACCGGAAAACCTCTGGCTGGGCGTCACCTTCCGGACCTCCAAGACCTCCATCCGGTACCGCGACGGACACGCGTACCTCCCGGGGGGCGCGCGCCTGCTCCCGGCCGACGAGGAGCAGCAGGGCGAGTTCTACCGACTGCGCCGCCGCGAGAACCACGAGACGGACTTCAGCTACCCGCAACTCACCTACACCATCAGCGAGAGCGACCTGGTGCCGCCCACCGCACGGTCGACGGATCGATGACGTCGGCACTCCGGGTCGGGCTCGATGAATCGACGCCGGAGATGGCCGGGTCGGGGCGATCGGGTGTGGTCCGGCTCGACGTCGACGGGCTCGCATTCCCCGAGCGCCTGTGGAACGACCTTCCCGTGGACTCACGCTTCCGGGCCGGGCAGCGTCCACACGAGGTGCCGTGACAGCACCACACCGAACCGCTCATCGCCGGTGGGTGGCACAGCCGCGTCACCCACCAGGAAACGCCCGTCAGATCGACCGCAGCCAGCTTCCCCTGGCCCGTTCGACCATGCGCGGCGCCAGGTCCACACCGGTCACCCGATGCCCAGCCTCAGCCAGTAGCAGGGACAACGAACCGGTTCCACAACCGATGTCGAGCACATCGACCGGACCGGGCGGCAGCCACGAAGCCAGCCGTCGTGCCCACGCGGCACGTGTGTGCTCAGCCCTCAACCCGTGATCGGGCTCGGCGTCGAAAGTCAATGCGGCGGCGTCCCAGTACTCGGCTACCGCAGTGGCGAGGTCACACATGACCGCATCCTCGCAGCCGCCACCGACAGGTCTTCGTACGGTTCAACTGGAGTTGCGCACTGCGATAGCCGGCCTTGTCTCAACCGCCGACGTGGATGCGGGGCCGGCGGGCGGGGTCGGGTTCGTTCTTGCGGATGATCTCGCGGGTGACCGGTGCGGTGTCGCCGCGTCCGAGGAGGAAGTAGCGGAACATGTGCTTCAAGGGGCTGCCCTCGGCCCAGGCGAAGTAGCAGTGAGGCTGGACCCCGGTGGTGTCGCGCAGAGCCAGGAGGATCGCGGCGATGGCGTTGGGCGCGGCCGGTGCCTGGGCGCGCAGGACGCGGTAGCCGTCGACCTCGACACCGTGCACGGTGAGTGTCTCGCTGAAGTCGGAGGGGTCGACGACGTCGATCTCCAGGAACAGCACGTCGGCGCGTCCGGGGACGGGGTTGTCGCCGCGTTGCTCGCGCTCCTTGTCGGCGTACTCGGCTCGGTCGCCGCCCTGGCGGCGGTTGGCGATGATGTTGATCGCGTTGTCGTGGGCGAGGGTGTCGGTGACGAACTGTCGGGCGGTGGGGTCGAACACGATGCGGTCGGCGCGCAGTTCGGTGGTCCGCGAGACGCGGGAGACCAGGGACACGAGGATGATCCCGGCGATGAACATGCCGGAGATGGCAATGCCGTCGGGCTTGTCGACGATGTTGGCGACGAGGGCGTAGAACAGGATGGCGGTGAGCACGGCGAAGCCCGCGGTGCCCGGGCGGTGGCCCCGGCGCATCGCGGAGACGGTGACGGCGAAGGCGCCGGAGACCATCATGGCCAGGATGCCTGTGGCGTAGGCGCCGGCCTGGGCGTTGACGTCGGCGCCGAAGGCGATCGTGATGCCGACGCAGAGCGCGGTGTACACCAGGACGACCGGGCGAACGGCCCGTCCCCATTCGGGAGCCATGCCGTAGTCCGGGAGGTAGCGGGGAACGATGTTGATCAGCCCGGCCATCGCGGAGGCACCTGCGAACCACAGGATCAGGATGGTGCTGATGTCGTAGACGGTGCCGAACGCCTCGCCGACGTGCTCGTGTGCCAGCCAGGCCAGCGCCCGGCCGCCGGCCGCGCCGCCCGGCTCGAACTCCTGGTGGGGGATGAGGATCGTGGTGACGAAGCTGGCGGCGAGCAGGTAGACGCTCATGACGAGGCCGGCGGTGGTCAGCAGTCGCCGGGTGTTGCGGATCCGTGAGGCGAGCCGCTGCTCGGCGTCGACGCCGTCGGCGGACACCAGCGGCATCATGCTCACACCCGTCTCGAACCCGGACAGGCCCAGCACCAGCAGCGGAAAGGCCAGCAGTGCCGGGCTTGCGAGGCCGCCGAAGCCGCCTCCGCCCTCGGTGAGGGCGCCTGTCCACGCAGACCAGGCCCCGGGGGTGGTGAACACGTCGACCAGACCGACCGCGATGACCACGGCGTTGAGTGCCAGGAACACCGCGACCAGCGGGATGGCCACGCTGACGGCCTCACTGAACCCGAGCAGGAACACACCGCCGAGCAGCAGCAACAATCCGACGGTGATGGCCACTTCGTGGCCGTGCAGGGCTTGGGGGAAGAGCGGGTTCTCCACCACGTGCACGGAGGCATCCGCCGCCGACAACGTGATCGTGATGATCCACGAGGTGGCCACGAAGCCGAGCAGCATCAGGACGAACAACTTGCCGCGCCAGAACGGCAGCAACTCCTCCAGCATCGCCACCGATCCCGCGCCGTTCGGGCTCTCGCGCGCCACCCGCCGGTACATCGGCAGCATCCCCAGCAGCGTCAGTGCCACGAGCAGTAGCGTCGCCAGTGGCGAGACCGCACCTGCGGCGAGCGCGGCGATCGCCGGTACGTAGGCGAGGCTGGAGAAGTAGTCCACGCCCGTCAGGCACATCACCTTCCACCAGGCATGGGACTGTGCCTGCGCGTGCCCCTCTCCGGCCGCTGGACCGACCGGCTGTACGCGGTGCTCCAGCATCCACCGTGCCAGGCCCGAAGCCGGCGGGGGACGCAGCGCGGGGCTGTCCACCACTTCCGGCACCGCCAGATTCTCAGCGGCCGCCTCTGGCACGGTCCGCTCGTCGGCCGTCTGCACAGCCCGGTTGCCGGTGTCGTCCACGTTCCCCATCGATCCTTCTTCCGCCCCGTTGACTACCAGCACCGCGTGCCCGGCGACTGAACGGCCACCCACTGCGTGGCGAAGCTCGTATCCCCTGTCCTTGGGGTGCTAACCCACAAGGGCGCCTGGCAGGCGGCACACTCGCCAGGCTGCCTACCAGCCGAGCAGGCTGACCCAACCTGCTGTGGGCCCGTCTGACCAGCGCTGTCCAAAAATCTTGACGATTCCTTAACGGCTGCGCCGACGTCTCAGCGCGGGGCGCGGGAGTTGCTGCGGCGTAGCCGCTACCGCGTTGGTGAGTTGCGTGCTGCGGGTGGGTCGAGGTCTGTGTCAGGTCGTGCCTTGGTCGGCCGGGTCAGGGGGAGCGCAGGTGTTCCTGGATGCCGCGCAGGGCCATCAGGACCTTCGTGTGGCCCACCACGTTCTCGAGTTGAGGGAGGGTCAGCCCGGGTGTGCCGGGGGTGGCGGTGGCGGTGAGGCCGAAGACGGTGCCGGCGGGGGTGGCGAACAGGGCCTCGACGTGGGGCTGCGGTCCGGTGTGGGCGGCGAACCAGCCGGTCGAGTTGTCCGAGAGGACTCGCGGGAGGCACTCGGTGGCCGGGGCGGCCAGTCGGGGATCGCAGGGGGATGTGGGGGTCTGGCCCGGCGGCAGGGGCTGACCTCCCGTCACCTGGAGCCGGACGCCGCTGGTGGGCTCGTGGAGGAACAGGGTGCGCTGGTCGGGGCCGCCCCCGTTGCGGGCGATGCCGCCGGCGAGCCCGGGCGGCATCGCGGCCGGGACCTCGGCCCACAGACGGGCGTACAGCTCCTCCAGCTCATCGGGCCCGGTGGCGGTGGCGCTCGGGACGTTCAGGGCCGGGGTGAGGACGGTCGGGCCCGGCCCGCTCCCGACGTTGGAGAGCAGCAGGGCGGCGGCCGCGATCAGGGCCGTCCCGGCTGCGAGGGCCCTGGTCCGGTGCAACCTGCGGAGGCGGCGGCCGCGGGTGCGGATCGCGGCCAGGACGGCCGGCACGGGCGGTTCCTGGCTGCTGAGCAGGTCCTCGAACAGGGCCGTGGCGAGCCGACCGTCCTGGTCGTCTGCGGGCTGGGTCATCGTCACTACCTCGGCTTTCGCGGTGGTCGAAGGTCGGCGTCGTCCTGCGAGGGCGTCAGGCACCGGTGATGTCATGGGAGGCCTCGCCGAGCACGGCGCGCAGCTGGGCCAGGGCGCGGTGGCTGTCGGAGCGTACGGTGCCCTCGCGCAGGCCGAGGATCCGCGCGGTCTCGGCCACGCTCTGGTCCTCCCAGTACCGAAGGACGAGCACGGCGCGGTACTGCGGGCGCAGCTCGGCGAGGGCTGCCAGCAGTACCAGTTGGCGGTCGCTGTCCGGGGAGACGGTGGGCTGCTCCGGCAGGTCGGGGGTGGTGACTTCGGTGCTGGAGCGCAGGCGCCTGGTGTCGATGTGGGCGCGCACGATCACCGTTCGGGCGTACGCGGCGGCGCTGCGGGGGTCGCGGAGCCGGTGCCAGCGGGCGTACAGCTTCACCAGCGCGCCCTGGACCAGGTCCTCGGCCGAGTGCCAGTCCCCGCACAGCAGGTAGGCGGTGCGTCGCAGGCCCGGGTACCGAAGAGCGGCGAACTCCTCGAACTCGCTCTCTGTACTCCTGGGCATGCTGGTCCCTCCGTTCCGGCTGGGGTCGGGTCCCCTACTACCTGGACGTGTCGAGGCGCCCCGGACGCTGCAGGGACGAGGGCCTTGTTCCACGCGAGGGTTGCGAGACCGATGCTGCAGGGCTTCAGGGGAGCCGGGCGGCGTGCCTGACGGCGGTGTTGAGGAGGTACTCCAGCGGTCCGCGCTCGAAATGGCGGGACCACAGGGCGGCGAAGAGTACGGCGGCGAGGACGAAGCCAGCGAGGACCGGGATCGGTGAGCCGGGCAGTTCCTCGATTCCGAGCACGCGGATGCCGATGATGTGGCCGACATAGTGCTGTGACCGGATAGGTTCGCCGGGTTGGTGGTGGCGAGGGCCAACCCGGTTGGATGTCGGGAGACGTTCAACGCAGTACCGGGAGGCGTGGTGGCGGAGCCGGTCAAGGTTCGGAGGCTGACCGATCAGGAGGGTCAGCAGTTACAGCGGATCGTGCGTCGGGGCAGTACGAGTTCGGTGCGCTATCGGCGGGCGATGATGCTGCTGGCCTCGGCCGGCGGCAACCGGGTTCCGGTGATCGCCCAGCTGGTGCAGGCCGACGAGGACACCGTGCGGGACGTGATCCACCGGTTCAACGAGATCGGGCTGGCCTGCCTGGACCCTCGTTCGATCAGGCGATGAAGTCGCGCTCGCCCATGCTGCGGCGCTTGCCTTGGCCCGCGGGGTGGGTGCGCAGGCGGTGGCACAGCCGGGTGCGGGAGCCGGGCCGCATGGCGATCAGCCCTGCCACCGACAGGCGTCCCGAGCGGCGGCCGCTGACCGTCACGACCGGAGTGCGGTCGCTTCGGCCCCAGGTACGTCCTTTGGGCGGACGGCGGGTGAAGCCTGCCTCGTCCTTGAAGCAGATGTAGCCCCCGCAGGCCGCCCGGGCGCTTTTACCTCCGCCCAGGTCGCCTCCTTCCACACGGTGACGGCCTGCTCGTCCCGCTCGGCCACCCGCCGCGCCGGAACCTGCGGGCTGAAACCGAGCCGGTGCATCAGCCTCGTCGTCCCGGAGACGCTGTAGGAGACGTGGAACTTCCGGCCGACCAGCGTGGCCACCCTCGCCGCGGTCCACACCTGGTCCTCCACCCAGCCGTGCGCGGCCGGACCCTCCTCCAGAAATCCGGAGAGCTTGGCCAGGCACCGCGGCGACAGACGGCACCTCGACCCGGCCGGGCCACGAGAGACCAGAGCCTGTACTCCGCCGTCCCGCCACAACTCATGCCAGTGGTAAGCCGATTGCCCGCTCACCCGCAGACGCCGTGCCACCTCCGACGGCCTGATCCTCTGCTCGAACAGCTCGGCCGCCTGCATCCGCACCGACCCCCGACGCAGCCGTCCCTCAGCGGTCAGCCCGCCCCCATCCGCATATCTCACGCACCATCAGATACAGCCCTAGCACCACGCCCATCAGGAACTTCGGGACAGTTCACCCTGACGCGCCGAAGTCAGTAACTACCCGGCCTTGGGGGAACTTCAACCACTAGGAATGGAGTTTCATGTGTGCTCGAGTTCGCCAGCCTCGCGGCGTCTCATCGATCTGCAGGTCATGAGTAACAGCCGCGACGATGGCCAGGCCGCGGCCGTGCTCGTCGGGGTCACTGGGGGGCGGGATGGCCGTTTTGGGCTGCCCGTGATCGGTGACTGTTATCTCCAGCGTCGGGCCGGTGCATGCGATCGCGAGCGTCATGACGTCGTGTCCGTGCAGCACCGCGTTGGTCAAGAGCTCGCTGATCACCAGTTTCGCGGTGGCCTGGGCGTCGGCGCTCATTGCCCAGGCGGCGAAGAGAGCGGAGGCACATTCTCTGAGAAGGCCGACGGATTCGGCCTGTGCTGGTGCTGTTACGCGGACGCTGGGCGCCTGGGAAACCAGGAGTTGGGATCGACGCGGCGCGGTGCGGGAGGTGTTGGTGAGATACATGGTGCTTCCCGGAGGTCGGGGCATGTCTACTCGTCACCGAGGCAAGCTGCCCGTTTACCCGCAACCTGGGCGGTTCCGGGTCTGGGGGTTCCGTCACTGGCCGCTGCCGCTGCTGCCGCCCCACCTTCGTGGCTGGGGCGGCGGTCTCACGACCGGCGACAGGTCTCAAGGACGGGTGGTGGTGCGCGTTAAGTGAGCGCGGGCCGGACACTCTCTCGTGGGTGCGACGCCAATGGGTCCATCGGCTCCGCCGTGTGCGAGAGCTACGCGGTGACGCTTTCGGTGGCCGCGGTGTCGTCGTCGAAGGTCATCTCCGGTGCGGGCTGGCGGAAGCCCTTGGTCAGGATGGCCAGGTAGACGACGCCGATCGCCAGCCATACGCCGCCGATCTGGAGTGCGACGTCGCCGAGCTTCGTGAGCAGGTAGATGGAAACGCCGGCGCCGATGGCCGGCATCACCAGGTACGAGAAGACGTTGAGGGTGTGGCCGTGTCGGCGCTCTCGGACCAGGTGGGCGATCACGCAGACGTTCACCAGGGCGAAGCCGAGGAAGGCGCCGAAGTTGATGAACGAGGTGGCTGTGGTCAGGTCGAGTTTCATGGCGATGACACCGGCGGCCGCGGTCAGCAGCAGGTTCAGGACGGGCGTGCCGGTTTTGCCCGACAGCTTGCCGAAGACGGCCTTGGGCAGTGCGCCGTCGCGTCCCATGACGTACATGAGGCGGGCGGCGGAGGCTTGCAGGGCGATACAGGAGGCGATGGAGCCGGCGATCGTGACGAAGTTGATCATTTCGGCGTACGTCTTGCCGCCGACCTGGACCTTCAGGTGGTAGGCGGCCGCGTCGACGTCGGCGAACTTCGCGCCGGGGTGGACCAGTTGCATCACGAAGGACAGCACGATGAAGATCACTCCGGCGGCGATGACGCAGCCGATGATGCCGCGGCCGATCGTCCTGGCTCCGCCCCTGGCCTCCTCGCCCAGCGTGGAGACGGCGTCGAAGCCGAGGAAGGAGTACGCGGCGATGGCGGCGGCCGCAGTGACCGCGCCGATCGAAGTGCCGGAGTTCCACAGGGCGTCCGTCGCGGGGGCGGAGGAGCCGTGCTTGCCGAGGAACACGACACACAGGGTGGCGAAGAGGACCAGCGACCCCAGAGCGAAGAACATCAGGACCTTGTTGACGCGGTCCGCGAGCTTCATGCCGAAGACGTTGATGCCGGTGGTGAGGCCCACCGAGACGATCAGCCAGACCCACTTGGGTACCGCGGGGAACTGGGCGTGGAAGTAGATCGCCGTGATCAGCCAGCCGACCATCGGGATGAAGAAGTAGTCGAGCAGCATCGCCCAGCCGGACAGGAAACCGATGCGGCTGTCGAGCATCTTGCGGGCGTAGGTGTAGACCGACCCCGCGCCGGGCACGGCGCGCGCCATCTTCGCGTAACTCAGTCCGGTGAGCAGCATCGCGAGGGTGGCGACGGCGAACGCGGTGGGGGCCACGCCGTCGCTGGTGGCGGCGACCACGCCGAAGATCGTGACGACGATGCCGGGGGAGATGTAGGCGAGGCCGAAGAGGACGACTGAGAAGAGGCTCAGGTCGCCCTTCAGTCTCATGCTGTTACCGGTCTCGCTGTTCATCGCGGGGGCTCCTCGGTGGTGTGGGCGGGGGTCCAGGTGGCGGGGTCGATGCGGCCCCCGTAGAGCGGGAGCTCGAGGGCCGGGTCGCCGGGGCGGAATTGGTCCCAGATCCGGTTGAGGCCGGCGGTGCCGTGGCGGCGGACGTTGCTGACCTCGTCGAGGTCGATCACGTCGGTGAGGGTGGTGTCGCTGGCGTCGACGGTTTCGGCGCGCACCGTGCCCTGCGGGTCGATGACGAGGCTGCGGCCGGTCCCGGATGGGGCGGCGGAGTTGACGCTGGCGACGAAGACCTGGTTGGTGATGGCGTTGGCGCGGTTGAGGACGAGTTCCTGCGCGCGGTCGCTCGTCGGGGTGCGGACCACGTTGACGATCAGCTCTGCGCCCATCCAGGCCAGATGGCGGGAGATCTCCGGGAACCAGGTGTCGTAGCAGATGGACAGTCCGATGCGGCCGACCCCGGCGAGGTCGACGACCTCGAACCGGTTGCCGGGTGTGGTCGTCTCGTAGGGGCGCCACGGGCAGATCTTGCGGTACGCGGCGATGCGCTCACCTTGGGGTGAATAGACCGGTGTCGTGTTGTGGACGTGGTCGCCGGTGCCTCGCTCGTAGACGCTGCCGGGTACCAGCCAGATGCCCAGATCCCCCGCGAGCTCGGCGAAGACCGCATCGCGTTTGCCGTCGAGCGGCTCGGCGGCCTGCTCCGGGGCAGCCGGGATGCCGGGGGCGCTCTCGCCGAGGTGCAGTTCGGGGTAGACGACGAGGGCGCCGGGTGCATGGAATTTCACGCGCCGCTCCACGTCGGAGGCAAAGCCTGCGAGGTCGTCGGCCGGGCGGCCGGGCGCCTGGGCGAGGATCAGGGGCAGGGGGCGGGCCATGGGGGACACCAGCCAATCGAAGGGTGGGTTCTACGAGGAGAAGTCGACGAAGATTCGGGTGCCGGTAACCAGAAGTTCCGGTGGGACAAGAATGCGTCCAGTCAGCCATAGCCTCAAATACTTGAAAGGGTTTATTATCATGCCTTTGAGGCATGAAGGTGTCATGCCTCCTCCGTCGCCCGAGGGACCACGCCATGGAAATTCGAGTGCTGCGCTACTTCCTGACCATCGTGGAGACTGGTTCCGTCACCAAGGCTGCCGAGGTGGTCCGCGTCGCCCAGCCTTCACTGTCGCGCCAACTGCGCGGCCTGG
The DNA here is from genome assembly GCF_001424875.1 of Kitasatospora sp. Root107. Classification (GTDB taxonomy): domain Bacteria; phylum Actinomycetota; class Actinomycetes; order Streptomycetales; family Streptomycetaceae; genus Kitasatospora. The sequence continues at coordinate 11,813 of NZ_LMCT01000032.1, forward strand.
AAGGGTCCTTGGGGATGACGCTCTTCGACCGCGGCGGCAAGCAGATGGTCCTGACGGCGGCCGGCCGGCGCTTTCTTCCCCTGGCCCGCGACCTGGTCGCCCGGGCGGACGCCGCCGAGGCCGCAGTCGGTGCGCTGGCTGCCGGTCGTGCCATGCGGATCACCGTGGCGGCGCCGCTCACCACCATCACCGACGTGATCGCGCCGTTCCTGGCCACCTGGGGGCCGGAGGATCCGCTCGTCACCGTGCAGGCCGAGAGTCCGGCACGTGCGTACCAGGCCCTTGCGGGAGGCGCCGATGTAGCCATCTCCTCGGCACCTCCCAGGCACCGTTTCGCCGGGGCCCCGGTGGCCCGCCTGCCGCTGTGGGCCTACGTCCGCGCCGACCATCCCTGGGCGGACCGGGACCACGTCACCATCAGGGAACTTGCCGCGAAGCCCCTCATCGTCCTCACCCCGGCGCACGGCACCCGCCGCATCCTGGACCATGCCGTGCAGGATGCGGACGCCTCGTACGACATCGTGCTCGAATGCGACACCCCGCACGTCGCACAGGCCATGGCGGCTTCGGGCCATGGTGTCGCGGTGGTCTCCGACGATCCCCGTTTCGACCTGCACCCGCTGCTGATCCTCGACAGTACGGGCGAACCGCTGCAGATCCACCTGCACGCGGCGTGGGACGCCGGGCACTACGCGCTGCGCAGCATCGAGGCATTCGCGGCCGGGTTGTCACGTTTTTGTGTCGAGCGGTACGGGCCGCAGGTCGCCGCCCGTCTGTGAACTGCAGCGACGGCTACAGACCACGGTCCTCAGCTGGAGGCCGTCGGCGTGGGCCAGGCCCTTGATGCACACCCCGGCACAGCAGCCGGCACACCCGACCATCGCGCAACGCGCCTCGTCTCACGTACCGGCAGGTAACGGCTCGATTGCAGATGGAATCGATAACGATCTCGGTGCACACCTTGCGTCACGGCTCGTCACCTCTAGCCTCCGTGCATGGCCTTTCTCTCAAGTCGCCGCAGGCGGGCACGAGTTGTCCTGGAGTTCGACGACGCTGCCCTCGGCCGGCTGCTGAAGTCCCTCCAGGCGACGGCAAGTACGGGCACAATCGGGACGATGGACCTGTTCATGGCCCAGGTATCGCGCCTCCTGGACCAGAGCCGGGTCGACTGGGACCGCCGCACGCACCAGCTCTCCGTGCTGGCGTACCACCTGTCCGAATCGCACGGGCCCCGTGCCTGGGCCGCTCGTGAGCCGCGCAACACGAGCGCGCTCGTTCTGTCCGCATGGGCGCAGCTCGAACGCGGACGCTCCCGGGGGTCTCTGGAGGACGCGGCCGGCATCGTCGACAGCTGTCGACGCGCCGCCGAACTGGCGCCGGAGGACCCTACTCCCTGGGTGGTCCTGCTGGGCCTGTCACGGCTGGAGCGCCGCGGCCAGCCGGAGGTGTTCAGCCTGTGGAACGAGGTACTGACCCGCGACCGCTGGAACCGCGAGGCGCACCTGAGCATGCTGCGTTATCTGGGGCGGGAGGAGATGGGATCGCGCATCCAGGTACTGGACTTCGTCGAAGCGGTCCGCGCCCGCACTCCCGCGAACGCGCCCTGCGCGGCCACCGAGCTCACCGCCCAGGTTCTGCAGTACCAATCCGTCCTCACCCGGGGCGGAGTCGAGGCACTGCTGGCACGCCACCACTGGTCCCATGCATCGGCCGCCCAGGCCCTCGACCGTGCGGCACACATCTGGGCCAGGCCCGGGTTCTTCCACCACGCGGCGGCCCTCGCGGACCTGAATCTGCTGGCCTACGCACTGGTGGCCGCCGAGCGGCGCGGCGAGGCCCGTCCGGTCTTCGAGGCGATCAACGGCATGGTCGCGGCCTGGCCCTGGAGCGTCGGAGGCGACCCGGTATCCGAGTTCGAGAAGGCGAGGATCAGGAGCGGGGCGGGCGTGTGAGTTGGGGGTACCCTCACCCCTCGGCAAGGCGGGCGGACGGCTCTTGACTGCAGAGAAATGTGGGAGGGGACGTCAACGGCGGATGATGTTCCCGGCCTTGGGGTCCTTCTGGCCGTGGGTGACGTCGAACGTGACGTCACGGTGCCGCTGGCCGTCCTGCGTCCTTCGATCTCTCCGGGGTGCCGGCAGGAGTTGAGTAGCGGGATCTTCCGTTGCTGGGAGACAGCTAACGCCGTTCTCCCTTGCATCGGCCGCTACCGCGGTCTTGCTCCGGTGTGTCACGACCAGACCAAGGTCGGCAACTACAACGAGGGAATCCGCTTCCCCGAGCCCGTGTCCCAGCGTCTCGACACCCGCCGAACCAAGACACTCCAGCTCTTCGAAAAGCGCTAGGTGCTCCGTCCCGGGAGGTTGTGGACGGTCGGCCATGCCCTCGACATCTCAGTCTCCAAGATCCCCGACCTCGTCACCCGCGATCAGCTCTGCGTCTCCTCGCGGCGTCCAATAGCGGCCGCATCGGGTATGACGAGCAGCTTGCCGGTGGTACGCCGAGCCTCCAGATCGCTGTGGGCCTGGGCGGCCCCGGACAGTGCGTAGCGGCCCGTTACGGTGACCTCAAGCGCCTTGGAGCGCACCCACTCGAACACATCGGCGGCCCGTCGGAGCAGTTCGGACCGATCGGCGATGAAGTCCCCGAGGCTGGGCCGGATCAGGGTCAGCGAACCGCCGTGGGCGAGCCGAATCGGATCAAACGGCGGCACGGCACCACTTGCCGCGCCGAAGAGCACGAGATGGCCGCGGGTTCGCAGGCTGGCGAGGCTCGCATCGAAGGTGTGCGCGCCGACGCCGTCGAAGACAGCCGGCAGTCCCTGACCGCCGTTGAGCCGCCTCACCTCGGCTGCGAGATCGTCGACTGCGGAGGAAAGGATCACCTCAGCGGCCCCGGCACGCTTCGCCAGCTCGGCCTTCGCCGTGGTCGACGTCGTGCCGATCACCCTGCCGCCGAGATGGGTGATGAGCTGGGTCAAAAGCAGCCCCATGCCACCAGCAGCCGCATGCACGAGCACCGTGTCGCCCCCCTGAACCGGGTAGGCGTCCTTGACGAGATAGTGCGCGGTCATGCCTTGGAGGAGCACGGCGGCGGCTGTCTCGAAGCCGATATCGTCGGGCAGCGGCACCAGCCGGGAGGAGTCCACGACGGCCCGCTCGGCATACGTGCCGGGAATCTCCACCCAACCGACCCGGTCCCCGACTGCGACGTCAGCGACGCCGGGTCCAACTTCGACGACCGTGCCGGCGCCCTCAGCGCCCGGGGTGAAGGGCAGCGGGAGGCTGTACCGGCCTTCGCGGTGGTAGACGTCGAGGAAGTTGACGCCGGATGCGGCGACCTCCACGAGCGCCTCGCCCGGACCCGGCCGCGGCTGGTCCACCTTGGCCTCCTGCAGCACCTCGGGACCGCCCACTTCGTACACCTGAATCGCTCGCATGTCCCCCACCAACCCCGTTGATGGCGATCCGATTCCCGGCAAGCAGACCAGCCCGCCGCCCCCGCCGAGAGCTGAGACGCCTGCTTTGCACCCGGGTCTGGGACAGGAGACCGAGGCTGTCAAGGGTCGACGAATGCGCCACCCGCCCACCGCCTTCGGATACTCCTCCGGCCTCGGGAACCGGCCCATCCGCTGGTACGACTTCAACGTCAGCAGCAGGGCCAGCTGATCTCCATCCGCTCCGCCGCCCACGCCGCCTCCTCCCGCGTCGGCGCAAAGAACAGATGGTGGGTCGCGTTGAACAGGAAGCTCAACTCGCCCTTGTGGACGCAGTTCTGGTTGCGGTCGACCAGTGCGAACGGCAGGGCGGCACGGGAGAAGGCGCCCGCGGCGCCGGTGTCGCCGTTCTCCGACCAGGCGCGATCCGGTCCGACGATGAGGTTGTACGTCGAGTCGGACTGCGTGTCACCGGTGATGGCCAGGCCATGGACGGTGGGGATCAGGCGGCTGCCGTTCTGCACCAGGCTGATGCTCAACGGCGGCAGGTGCTTGCCGCAGCGGATCAGCTCTTGACGTTCTTGAGGCCGTCGGCGCTGCCGAGCGCGGTGGCGGCCGCGCCGATCAGTGCGGCCGAGGCGAGCGAGCAGGGTGGGCCCAGGGCGCGACGAACGGGTTCCAAGCTGGGCGGCCCGAGGTCGGGCGGCCGGACTCGGCCAGGGCGCGGTGCGCAGCTAGCCTCCGTGTTTCAGTTCGCGTCGGCTGATTGGGGTGATCCCTGTGTCGGAGGTTGCGGGGCTGGCGTCGGTCGTTGGGCGGCCGAGGGCCCGGCGCAATGGCCGGGTGCTCCGGGGTCCTTGGGGCCTGGGTGGTCAGGGTTGCAGGGGGTTGAACGCCGCGGTCAGTTCGTTGTGCCAAGGCCAGGTGGCGGCGATCCGCAGGCGTAGGCGGCGGGCTGCCGTCCGGTGCCCGGTGAGGTGAACCAGGCCGGTGAGTTCGGCGGCCTCGGCGCCGGCACGGAGGGTCCTGTCCTGTTCCAGCGCGGGGTGCCAGAGCTGTTCGGGTAGGGCGCGGATGGCTTTGCGGACGGAGTCGGGTGACGCCGTGGCTAGCGGAGAAGGTGGTCTGGACCCCGTGCTGCCTGAGGACGCGTAGGTGGGTGAGGAAGGCTTTGGCGCTGCCCGGGCTGCTGGCGCGGTGAGATCGGGGTGGCGTGGCGGTGGGCGTCAGGGCTCTGCGCGAGGGCTTGATCGAGGGCGGTGATGTGGTTGGTGGCGGTGTTCGCGCAGGCGTTGCCCGGTCGCAGGATGCTGGCGAGGACCACGCAGGTGTTGTCCAGGAAGCAGGGCATCGGGTGGTAGCCGAAGCCGCGTTTGTAGGTGACGGCGGCCTGGCCCGTCGGCGCTGACGACGTGCCTAGGCCGTGAGCGGCACGCAGAAAGTGCCTTCCTGCTGGTACGAATGGGGCCTTGGACAAGCCTCATCGTTGCAGTTCAGAAGGCACTTTCGCGTTTCCGATCATGCCCCGGACGCGACCCCGGATGATACGTGCAGGCTAGTTGCTGCTGCGGTCAGTGGACTTCGGCAGGCTCGGTCGGGGTGCGGAGGGGGCCGAGGCCCCGCATGACGGCGCCGGCCTCGTAGCCGAGCAGGGCGGGGGGAAAGGGCGGGGCGGCGTCGCGCAGTTGCTTCCACAGGGCGTTGAGTCCCGCGGTGCCGTGCTCGCGGACGGTGGAGACCAGGTCGAGGTCGAGGAAGAGCGTGAGGAACTCCTCTCCGCTGCCACCCTCGGCCATCAGGCGGCCTTCGGGATCGGTGACGACCGAGCGGCCGGTCCCGAACAGCGCGCCGATGTTGGGGTTGACGACGTAGACCTGGTTGGTGATCGCGTTGGCGCGGGCCAGGACGAGTTCCTGCGCGCGGTCGGAGGTTCGGGTGTACGTGGGCTGGAGGATGACCTCCGCGCCCATCCAGGCCAGCGTCCTCATGATCTCCGGGACCCAGCCGTCGTAGCAGATGGCCAGGCCGAACCGGCCGATACCGGGGATGTCGAAGACCACGTGCTCGTCGCCGGGCACCGACCGCTCGTAGGGCATCCAGGGGAACAGCTTGCGGTAGCGCGCGACGATCTCGCCCTCCGGCGAGATGGCCAGCGCGGTGTTGTGCAGGTGGTCGCCGTTGCGCTCGGCGATCGTGCCGGGGACGATCCACTTGCCGGTCTCGGCGGCCAGTGCGCACAGCCGCTCGGTGAGCGGCCCGGGGATCTCCTCGGCGACCCGGTCGATGTAGCCGGGCGCCGACGGCGCGTCGAAGCTGCCCATCCCCGTCAGGTAGTACTCGGGGAAGACCAGCAGGTCCAGGGCCGGCATCGAGGAGGCCAGCGTGCGGACCTCGCGCTCGAACTTGGCGAGGGTGGCCTCGGGGTCGTTGGGCACTGGCGCCACCTGCGCGGCAGCGATCCCGATGATGCGGCTCACTGGCTACTCCCTATGCTGCTCGGTGCGCTGAGTTCGGATGCGGGTACAGCCGCCGCGCCGGATGCGGGTGCGGGCGCTGGTTTAGCTGACGGGTCGGCACGGGCGCCGTCACCCGGAGCAGGACCCCCCGCAGCACCGCTCCCCGCCTCGTCGCCCGCCTCCGGGCCGCCCATCAGGGCGGCCCGCCCGCGGCCGGGCACGGCAGCGATCAGCGCCCGGGTGTAGTCCGCTGCGGGCTCGTGCAGCACCTGCTGCGTCGGCCCCTCCTCGACCAGCCGCCCGGCGCGCATGACGCCGATCCGGTCGGCCAGGCGCCGTACGACGCCGAGGTCGTGGCTGATCAGCAGGTAGGCCAGGCCGCGGTGCTGCCGCAGGTCGGCGAGCAGGTTGAGCACCTGCGCCTGGACTGACACGTCCAGTGCCGACGTCGGCTCGTCCAGCACCAGTAGCACCGGGTCCATCGCGAGCGCCCGGGCGATCGCGACGCGCTGGCACTGGCCGCCGGACAGCTCGTGCGGCCGCCGCCCCAGGAACCGGTCGGCCAGGCCGACCGACGTCAGCAGCGCCGAGACGGCCTCGGCGCGGGCGGCCGCGGTCAGGTCCGGCTGGGCGAGCCGCAGCGGCTCGTCCACCAGCCGGGCCACGGTCATCCGCGGGTTGAGCGCGGCGAACGGGTTCTGGAAGACGATCTGCACCCGCTGTCGCAGCGCCCGCAGGTCGCGGCCCCTGGCCTGGTCGAGCCTGACTCCTTCCAGCGCGACCTCGCCGGCCGCAGGTCTGAGCAGGCCGAGCACGGTACGGGCGAGCGTCGTCTTCCCGCAGCCGGACTCGCCGACGACGGCGTACGACTCGCCGGGCGCGATGCGAAAGCCGACGCCGTCCACCGCGCGGTGCTGGCCGTACGCGACGACCAGGTCCTGCACGCGCAGGACAGCGGGGACGCCGGAGACGTCAAAGGTGTCGGGGGTGTGGGGGGTGTCGGGGATCACGCCGCGACCTCCGGATCGGCGAAGTGGCAGAGGGCGCTGCGGCCGCCGGGCAGCGTGCGCGCCGGGGGCGGCGTGCTGCGGCACAGGTCGGCGGCCTGCCGGCAGCGGTTGGCGAAGACGCAGCCGGTGACGGCCAGCACGTCGGCCGGGACCTCGCCGGGCAGCGAGGCCAGCGGCGCGCCGTCGTCATCCACGGTGGGCACCGCGGCCAGCAGCGCCTTGGTGTACGGGTGCGCGGGGGCGGTGAACACGTCCTCGACCGGCCCGGTCTCGACCACCTCGCCCGCATACAGCACGGCGACGCGGTCGCACAGGTCGCGGGCCTCGCCGAGGTTGTGGGTGACGAACAGCACCCCGAAGCCGTGCGCGTGCTGGAGCCGCAGCAGCAGCCGTCTGACCTGCTGGGCGACGGTCACGTCGAGCGCGCTGGTGGCCTCGTCGGCGATGACCAGCCGCGGCTCGCAGGACAGCGCCAGCGCGATCATCGCGCGTTGCAGCATGCCGCCGGACAGCTGGTGCGGGTAACTGCCGAGCACCCGGTCGGTGTCGTGCAGTTCGACCTCGGCGAGCAGTTCCGCAGCGCGGGCCCTGGCCTGCTCGCGCGAGCCGCCGCGGTGCCGCCGGATGACGCGCTCGAACTGGGTGCGCAGGGGGCGGACCGGGTCGAAGGCGGTCGCCGGGTTCTGGAAGACCATGGCGATCGCGCCGCCGCGTACCGCGCGCAGCTGCGACGGCGGCGCGCCGAGCAGTTCGCGGCCGTCCAGCCGGATGCTGCCGCGGGCCTGCGCGGCGGGCGGCAGCAGGCCGAGCACGGCGAGGCCGGTGAGGGTCTTGCCGCAGCCGGTCTCGCCGACGACGCCGAGGGTCTGCCCGGGTTCGACGGTGAGCGTGACGCCGCGCACCGGCCGGGTCGCGCCGCCGGACCGGCCACCGGGCCGTGGGAAATCGATCGTCAAATCTTCGACGGTCAGCAGCGTCATCGGGTCACAGCCCTGGGGTCGAGGATGTCCCGCAGCGCGTCGCCGAGGACGTTGAAGGCGAGCACGGCCAGGAAGATTGCCGCACCGGGCAGCGCGGACAGCCACCACTGCGACAGCACGTAGCTGCGCCCGTCGGAGACCATCAGGCCCCAGTCCGGCGTGGGCGCCTGCGCGGCGAGGCCGAGGAAGGCCAGCGACCCGGAGGCGAGGATCACCGTGCCGATGTCGATGCTGGCCTGGACGACGATCGGCGCGGCGGCGTTCGGCAGCACGTGGCGGGCCAGGATGGTGGTGTCGGACAGGCCCAGCGCCCTCGCGCCGTCGACGAAGGGCCGGTCCCGCAGCCCGGCGGCGAGGCCGCGGGCGAGCCGGGTGTACCAGGGCCACCAGGCGATGGCGAGGGCGATGCCGGCGTGCATCAGGCTGGGCCCGAGCATCGCCGCGATGACCATGGCGAGCAGCAGTGGCGGGAACGCCAGGAACATGTCGGCGATCCGCATGACGGCCTCGTCCAGCCGGCCGCCGCGGTAGCCGGCGAGCAGGCCGAGCGGGACGCCGACGGCGACTGCGAGGGCCACCGTCAGCAGTGGCGTCAGCAGCGCGGGCCGGGCGCCGATGATGATCCGCGACAGCACGTCGCGGCCGAGCGGGTCGGTGCCGAGCAGGTGGCCGCCGGTGCCGGGCGCGAGGTTGCGGTGCGCCACGTCGGCGACGCCGCGGCCCTGGTCGGGGAATGGTGCGAGCCAGGGCCCGAAGACGGCGAGGACGAGCAGCGCGCCGACCAGGACCACGCCGATCAGGGCGAGGCGGTCCCGCAGCAGCGCGGTGGCGATCCGGCGCAGGCGGGTGGGTGTGGGGGTGTCCGCGGTGCGCACGGTGTCGGGCGGGCCAGTGGTTGCGGCGAGGAGCGTCATGTGAGTCTCACCCTCGGGTCGAGGCGGGCCTGCACGATGTCCACGGCAAGGTTGACCAGGATGTAGGCGGCCGCCCCGAGGACGGTGACGCCCATGATCGCCGGGTAGTCGGCGTTGAGAAGCGCGGTCGCCGCGAACTGCCCGAGGCCGGGCCAGTTGAAGACCACTTCCACGAAGAACGCTCCGGTCAGCGAGTAGGCCAGGGTCAGGCCCGCGACGGTGACGACCGGCGGCAGCGCGCCGCGCAGGGCGATCTGGCCGACCGTCATCYGCTCACGCAGCCCGTAGGCGCGCGCGGCGCGGATGTGGTCGGCGGCCAGCACCTCGATCATCGAGGCGCGGGTCATCCGGGCGATGACGCCGAGGGGGTACGCGGCCAGCGTCAGCGCGGGCAGCACCAGGTGGTTGAGAGTGTCGGTGAACCCGGCGGCGTTGCCGGTCAGCAGCGCGTCGACCAGGTGGAAGCCGGTGATGTCTCGGATCGGGTCGGTGAACTCCAGGTCCGGTTCGTTGCGCCCGGTCAGGGCGAACAGGCCGAACTGCCCGAACACGGTGACCTGGAGCAGCAGTCCGAGCCAGAAGGCCGGCATCGACACGCCGCCGATGGCCAGCATCCGGATGACGTGGTCGGCCAGCCGTTGCCGGCGCACCGCGGCGATCACGCCGAGCGCGATGCCGAGGACGAGCGCGATGGTCATGGCGGCGGTCAGCAGTTCGAGGGTGGCCGGGAGCCGTCCGAAGATCTCGGAGGTGACGGGCTGCTTGGTGCCGATCGAGGTGCCCCAGTCGCCGCGGACCAGTCCGCCGAGGTAGTGCGCGTACTGCATCGGGAGTGACTGGTCCAGGCCCAGCTGGTGTCGGATCTCGGCGATCTGCTCGGGCCGGGCCTTGGGGCCGAGGTAGGCGAGGGCAGGGTCGGCGGGTACCACGCGGGCCAGCACGAAGGTGACGACGGTGGTCCCGAGCAGGACAGCGGCCGCCGCCGCAGCCCTGCGGAACAGGAAGCGCCGCATGCTCAGGCCCCCGCGCGGGTCAGGGCGTGGAAGTTGTAGTTGGAGGAGTAGTTCTGGTTGCAGGCCATGCCCTTCACGGTCTTCGGGACGACCAGCGGGTTCGTCGCGTCGTAAAGGAAGAAGCCGGGTGCCTGGTCGTACAGGCGATTCAGGGCCTGGCCGTACTCGCTCATGGCCTTGGCGTTGTCGGTCGCCGTGTGGGCCCCGGCGTCGTCGAGCAGCTTGTCGAAGGTGCTGTCCTTCCAGTAGCTGAGGTTGAAGGACGGCTTGTCGCTGGAGTGGAACAGCGAGTAGAGGTTGTCGGAGCCGGCGTCGGAGTAGGTCGGCCAGTACAGCAGCAGGAAGATGTCCTGTGCGGACTTCGGGTCGGCCTTCGCGCGGTCCCACTGCTGGTTGAACAGCAGCGCCTGGACGTTGGCGGTGACGCCGATCTTGGCGAATGCGTCCTTGATCAGCGGCGTGAAGCGGGCCTGGGCCTGGTTCTCCGCGGCGTAGGTCACGTTCAGCGTCAGGCCCCCGCCGTCGGGGTAGCCGGCCGCCGCGAGCAGGTCCTTGGCCTTGGCGAGGTCCTGGCGGTACTGCGGGGTGCTGTCCGAGTACGGGAAGATGCCCTGCGGGACGGGGCCGCGCGACTGCGTGCCGAAGCCGTGCGCGCCGACGGTGATGATGTCCTGGTACGGGATGGCGTACGACAGTGCCTGCCGGACCCGGACGTCGTCCAGCGGCTTGCGGGTGGTGTTGAAGAAGCCGACGTAGTCCGAGGCGGTCTTACAAGTGGTGACGGTGAAGCGCTCGTCGTTCTTGAACTGGTCGATGTTCTCCAGCGGCAGGCTGGTGGCCAGGTCCGCCTGGCCGCTGGTGAGCATCTGCTGCTGCACCACGGATTCCGGGGTGATGGTGTTGACGACGGTGGTGTAGGAGTCCTTCTTCCAGCCGTCCCAGTAGCTCGCGTAATTCTTGAGCAAGACGCGCTGGCCCGAGGTGTACTCCGCGATCGTGTACGGTCCGGTGCCGCCGTCCTTGCCGGAGTCGAAGTACTTCGGGTCGGCCTTGGCGGCGGCCAGCGCCTTCGGGCTGACGATCCACGCCCCGTACATGCTGGAGGCGATCAGGTCCATCGGCGCGGCCTGGCTGAGCTTCATCACGACGGTGTGCTCGTCGGGCGTCTCGACGCTCTTCAGCGGCGCCCAGATGAAGCTCGCGCCGCCGTGGTCCGCGGCGGCCTCGACGGACGCCTTGACCGCGGCTGCTGTCAGCGGTTCGCCGTCGTGGAAGGTGACGCCGGTGCGCAGGTGGAAGGTCCAGGTCAGCTTGTCGGGGCTTGCCTCCCACGAGGTGGCGAGCGCCGGCCGGTAGGGCTGGTCGGAGCCGGCGGGGTTCTTCCACAGCAGCGGCTCGTAGACGTTGGCCAGGTAGAAGACCTCGGTGGAGAACGACTTCACCGGGTCCCAGGTGGTGACATCGGCGGTGGTCGCGACCTTCAGGATGGCCGCCGAGGCGGACTGCGATCCTGCGGAGCTGCTGCAGGCCGAGGCGGACATCAGGGCCAGGCTGAGGGTCAGGGTAAGGGCGCAGGTCGAGGCTCTGGTCTTGCGCAGGGACATATCGGGCTCCTCGAGATCCAGCCGCTTGCGGCTGGTGCCGCCGCGCTGCTGTGGGGGTTGGGCTGAATCTTGCTGGCCACTCACCATGTCGTCCAATGCCTATTCATGCTGCGATACATGCCTCAGAGGCATAGCGGAGATCAGGCACTGGACACGACACTGGACGCTGTTCGTTGCCCAGCCGTCACTGTCGCGGCAGGTCCGCAGGCTAGAGGGCGAGCTGGGGCTGCGGTTGTCCGACCACACTGCGGCTGACGCTAGCCAGGCGACGGTTCCTGCGGATCGCGCGGACCTGACCGCGCGATGCGACGCCGCGCGGAAGGCAGCGGCGGCGCCGGCCGACGGCGGGGTTCATTGCGCAGATGCGGGCGGACGCGGCGCAGCTCAGCGTCGAGGAGGTGCCGCCTTCCGACGCCTACGCGGCACCGTGGCGGGGGTGGACCTGGTGATCTCCACGGCGCCGCCGCCGCAGCAGCAGCCGGCGGGTGGCGAGGGGATTGCCAGGCTGCCGCTGCTGGCGCACCCGCCGCCCGGGCACGCATGGGAGGCGTGCGACAGGCTGCGGCCTGTGACGACGTCGATCCCGCGATTGCGCAGACGCTAGCCGCCGCGGGGCACGGTGTCGCGGTGGCGTCCGGGGACCGGCGGATCACGCTGTATGCCAGGTGGGACGCGAGCGACTACGCGGCGCAGGCGATCGAGCCGCTGATGCACGGGGTGCGGGCGTACTTCGTGCAGCGCTACGGGGCCGGCGCGGC
>NZ_LMCT01000032.1:24016-35606 GCF_001424875.1 Kitasatospora sp. Root107
CCCCTGTGACAGCGGGGGCCGCGCCGGCGGCTCAGCAGGTACGCGAGCGGGTGCTCAGATGGTGCTCAGCGACGCGTCGTCGATGACGAACGACGTCTGGAGCGAGGAGTCCTCCGTCCCGGAGAAGCGCAGCGTGACGCTCTGCCCGGCGTACGCCGACAGGTCGAAGGTGCGCAGGGTGAAGCCGGGCGCGGCGTTGGTGTTGGACCAGGTGGCCAGCGGATGCGCGGTGCCGGAGGAGTCCAGCACGGCGGCGGTCATCGTGTCGTAGGCGACGGCTTGCGTCTCCGCGGTGTCGATGTGCAGGTAGAAGGCCAGGTTGGCGTGGGTGCAGTTGGCCGGGATCGTCACCTTCTGCGCGAGCGTGTCGGTGTGTGTGGTGCCGAAGCCGTCGATCCAGGCGAACCAGGTGCCGCTGTGCGGCGCTTTCAGCGTGTTCCTGGAGACGACTTTGTCGCCCGTCGTCCACGGCGACGCCGTCCCGGTCTCGAAGCCGCCGTTGCCGAGCAGCTGGCCAGCCGTGCACGTCCCGCCGCCTCCGCCGGTGGCGGGCAGCTTGTACGCCTGCGCGGCCGCCGCCGACCAGTTGAACTCGTTGTTGTCGCTGAAGGCGTAGTACGTGGCGCCGTTGGGCAGCATCGCCGCGGTGATGCCGCCGAAGCCGGACATGAACGGCACGTACACCGGGCTGGTGAACACCGGGTTGTCCGCCGAGGTGAACTGCCGGGCCCACAGGCCGTTCTGGTACTGGTAGGTCTTGCCGGTCGTGTCGGCGCTCGTGGTGATGCCGCGGTTCGCCGGGTTCTTCTGCATCGCGTCGGCGAGCAGCGTCGGGTTGAGCATCTGCACGCCGCCGATCTTCCCGCCGTCGGCGTTCATGAATCGGCTGACCTTGGCGATGTCGTCCTGCGTGTAGAACAGGCCGTACCCGCCCAACGGCTGCCCGGTGGCGCTGTTGTCGGTGCGCACGGTGGTCAGCACGTCCGGGCTCAGGTGCAGCGGGACCAGCACCTGGTCGCGGATCCAGCGGTAGATGTCGCTGCCGGCGCCGGCCTTGGACACCAGGTAGTTCTGCATCGCCCGGGTCAGCACGAAGGTGTCGGAGGAGTGGTAGGCCCACTGCGTGCCGGGCGTGGCGGAGTTCGGGAAGGCCAGCGCGGCGGTCATCTTCGGCCCGTACGCCTCGGCGCCGAAGAACGCCGCCATGCCGCTGCCGGCCTCGTCGGACTCGAAGGCGCTGGAGGAGTAGTTGCCGGTGGCCATGTTCGCGGTGTCCTGGAACGTGACGCCGGTCCAGGCGGAGGTGTTCGCCTCGCTGACCCTGTCGCGGATCAGCTGCGTCGGCACGGACGAGCCGTAGACCTGTGTCAGCCGCATCAGAACGATGCCGGCGAACATCGTCTTGGCCAGCGAGTACGACGGCAGCACCATCTGGTTGCAGTACGGGTACGCGCCCTGCCGGGTCTGGCACCCGCTGACGTAGTTCACCCCGCCGTAGGACACGCCGTACGTACTCAGCGCCGAGGGGGTGATGCCGCTGCCGAACGCGCTGGTGTCGATGCCGGCGTTCGGGTAGTCGGTGCTCAGCGCGCTGATCGGCCTGGTCGGGATGCGGTTGGCGACCTCGGCGGCGTACGCGTTCGCCAGATCGGTGCCACCGGTCACGGTGTGCCGGGAGTAGGTCGCGCCGACCTGGCCCCACATGTCGAACTGGAAGTACTCGCACGTCTCGTGCACGATCTGGTAGCGGACCTGGGAGGTCGTGCTGCCGTCGAAGAGGAAGGTCAGCAGGCCGTTGTGCACGCAGTTGGCGTTGCGCTCGACCAGCGCGAAGGGCAGCGAGACGCGGGTGCGTCCGCCGTCGCCGTTCTCGTTCCAGGCGCGGCCGCCCTCGACGATCAGGTTCCAGTACGCGCTCCCGGTGATCTGCAGGCCGCGGACGGCAGGGATGACGTGGCTGCCGGTCTGCACGAGATCGATGCTCACCGGCGGCAGGTGCTTGAGCGCGGCGGTGGCCGCGTAGTTGTAGGTGTCCTTGACGGCGCTGAAGCCGCCTGCGGTGGCGACGCCGTTGAGCGTCAGAGTGCCCGACAAGGTGTTCGTCGGGGTGGCGGCTGCCGCGGGCAGCGCGAAGGCGTCGCCGGTGACGGTGCGGGTAGCCGCGCCGCTGGTCAGGTCGGCGGCGGTCAGCACCGACCTGGTCACGGCGCCACTGCCGGTGAGCGGATCACCGGGTACGGCGGTCGCGGCGTATGCGGGTCTCGCCGCCAGCGGCGAGAACGGCACGAGGGTTAGGGCCAGTACGAGAAGGATCAACACGGCACAGCGGCGCCGGGCGTACAAGAGGGACACGGTGAACTCCTGTGGGGGAAGCAAGGGTGGTGCCCGGATTCTGGCGACGCGCGGTGCTGCCGTCGAAGACCAATTGGGCTTCGACAGCAGGCCTCGAAGGCATCGGCCGGGGTCAGGTCGGCCGGGCCGGCGGCCGCCGGGGGTCAGCGGTCACAGGGTGCGCAACCGCCGCCGGCGGGCAGCCAGCAGCCGGGCGAGGAACTCCGCGGTGCGGCATGGGACGTTGGCAGTAGAGGTGACCAACGTGAAGCCTCTGGTTCAGCAGACGATCTTGTGGTGAGAAGCGTCCGGCCAGGGGCTTTACACCTACCCGCGCCCAGGGCTCCGCCGTCCGAGCCAGCTACTCACGAGCACTCTCCAGCACCTCGGCCCGTCACGTGGGGAGCCCGGCAGCAGGTGGTGCGAACAGCGACTGTTGGTGGTTATTGGTTCATGCCGAGTGCTGCGGCCGCGTCCTGGGCCGCTTGCGGCGGACCGTCAGGTCCCGCCCAATCGCCGGGAACTGACGCCCGGCTGGACTCATTCGCAGTCGGCCGCCGACATGTTCGAACAGCCGCAGACCCAGCTGGCCCTCCAGCCGCCTGATCTGTCGTGAAGCGACGGCTGGGCCACGAAGAGCGCCTCGGCTGCCTTCGTCGTGGAGCCATGGTCGTAGACCGCGATGAAGTAACGCAGTGCCTGACCTCCACCTATGCCTCCAAGGCAGGCGCCGGTGCACACATTGGCATTGGACGGCACGGTGAGCGGCCAGCAAAATACCCGCAACCCCCACAGCAGCGCCGTGGCCCCGGCCGACGAGCAGCTGGACCCTCCTGGAGCCCTCCATGTCCCTGCGCTCCGCCCCCATCCCGACCTGCGACGTTTCCCCGACACTCGGATTGACCCCGTTGTCTGCTGCCTCGGTCTGCCGTGGGAGCGAAAAGGAACGGGATGCCGCGTCGGCCAGCCAGAGCGCGGTGGCCGCCGCCGACCTCATCCACCCACTGCCCCGAGCGATGCCGGCCGGCTGAGGAAGGGCAAGGCGAGCAGTTCGTCACCTTCCTCCTCGACGCTCGACCTTCCCGGTTGGCGACCACGGCACCGTCAGCCTCAACACCGGGCGAAAGCGCCTGCGCGACGTAACACTCCCGTTCCCGCCCGCCCTTCCAGGCCATGCGGCGGCGACGTCGTGCGCGGCCTCGGCCCGCTCGGCGACCCACGGAACGACCAAGGCGCACAGGAGCAACCACGACGCCACCCGCCATCGCTACTCCGCACCCACCTGCCCCTGTTCGCACCCGACTCCCCAGACCCCCCACCCAAGGAGGAACCATGCACCGAAGATCAGCCGACCGCAGCCGCTGGCGTCGCTCGCTCCTGCTGCTCAGCGTGGCAGCGCTGGCGGCCACCGCCCTGATCGCCCCGCTGCCCGCGGCAGCGGCTACCGCCAACCCGGTACCCGGTGACCCGCTGACCGGGAACGGCGCCGTCTCGCGCACCCTGCTGCCCTACAGTCAGCTGACGACCCCCCAGAACCCCAGCGCCCCGGTCGACGATGCCGCCTTCGCCCTGCCTGCCGCTGCCGCGCCGCCGCAGTTCACCTTCGAGGGCACCCTCACCCTCGCCAACCCCGCCGGCAGCGGAGGGTTCAAGAGCATCAAGAGCTGCACCGGCTGCGGCAAGCACCTGCCGCCGATCAGCCTCGACATCGTCCAGAACGGCAGCTACCTGATCCCAGCGGTCCAGGGTCTGACGATCACCGGCGACACGCAATCGGGCTCGACGTACAACCTCATCGTGGGGCCGGGGCGCGCGTGGTCGGAGAACGGTGACACGGGCACAGCCGGGACGTTCTCCCGGGCATCCCTGCCGTTCGCGCTCGTCGACCGCAACCAGAACTGCGCCCACAACGGCGAGCTCAGCTTCCTGTACAACGCGACCTCGGTCTCGAACGTCGCCTACCAGGTGACGGCTGAGACGTGCGCGCTGCACCAGTTCGACATGTGGGGCCAGCTCTCCGCAACCTACAACGCGCACACCGTGACCAACGCCGTCGCACTGGAGAACGCCGAGGCGGCAGAGGTCGGAAACCGCATGCCGACCAAGCCGCTGTCCGCCCTCGCCACCGACTATCCGGGGGCGGGGCTCAATCTCGCCACCTTCGGCAGCGGCATCACAGCCTCGGCGAGAACCGCCTACGGAGTGGTCTACAACGGCGTGAACTACGTGGCGGACGGCACGTCTGCGAACAGGGGCTGCCAGACCCGCTACGGCACCTACGCCTTCTGCAAGGACATGCGCCTTCCCTCCTACTCCACGGCCAAGTCGGCGTTCGCCGGACTGTCGATGGCCAGACTGGTGCAGGACTTCGGATCCGGTGTTCCGAACCTCACCCTCAAGGCTTACATCCCCGAAATGGCGTCCAGCGGCAACTGGAACTCCGCGCCGGTCACGTTCAACAACGCCGCCGACATGGCCACCGGGAACTTCAACTCGGAGCTCTACGAGAGCGACGAGAACGGCGCCAACACGACCAACTTCCTCAACGCTGAGCCCTACGGGACCGCGACGACCGGGAAGATGGGCTACGCACTGGGTTACGCCCACCACACGGGCGAACAGGGCTACACCTGGGCCTACCACAGCGTCGACCACTTCCTGCTGGCACAGGCCGAGACCGGATACCTGCAGTCGCAGCGCGGACCGAGCGCCGACCTGTTCAACCTCATGCGCGACGAGGTCTACACGCCTCTCCACCTCACCGCCGGCACCCTGACCACGGAGCGCACCGACAACGCCTCCGCACCCGGAGCCTCCCCGACGACCGGCCGCCCGTTCGGCGCCCACGGACTCTTCTGGACGGTCGACGACATCGCCAAGCTCGCGACCTTGTTCCAGAACAACGGTGCTGCCGGCGGGGCACAGCTCGCGGACCGCGGACAGATGCTCGCCGCCATGCAGCGCAGCAGCACCGACACCGGCGTCGCCGCCGTCAGCACGGACCTGACCGGTCACGGTGACGGGACGGCCGCCTCCGGCGGCTACCGCTACAGCAACGGCCTGTGGGCCTACCCCACGACCGGCCAGGTTCCCGGCTGCGGACTGCGCGTGCCGTTCATGTCGGGGTACGGAGGCATCACGATCGCGATGATGCCCAACGGCGCTACCTACTACTACGTCAGCGACAACAACGAGTTCGGCTGGTCCGCGACCATCGCAGAGCTCAACAAGCTCTCACCGATGTGCGCGCCGACCACCACCACCGTCACCGCCTCACCCGCCACCGTCACCGCGGGACAGCCGGTGACGCTGACCGCGACCGTCGGCGCGGCCACCCGGTCGTGGGCCGCGACGGGAACCGTCCAGTTCCGGGACAACGGTGTCAACCTGGGGACCCCGGTGGCGCTCGGCTCCACCGGCACCGCCTCCTACACGACCAACTCCCTGGGCTCGGGCCAGCATTCCGTCACCGCCGTCTACACCCCGGACCTGTCCAACGACACCGGCACCGCCTCGTCCCCGTTCCAGACCACACTGACCAGCTCCTGCTCCAGCACGGCCACCACCTGCAAGGTGGTCAGCACCGCCGGTCTCAAGGTCGGCGACACGATCGGGATGGGCAATGCCACGGCCACCGACGACACCCACGTGATCACCGCTCTCACCCCCACGTCGATCACCTGGGTCGGCGCCTACCAGCAGGCCAGCCACAGCAGCGGCCAGCCTGTCTGGCTGCAGAACACCGCCGGCGGCGGCTTCGCGGGCAGCGCCAGTCCCGGCGTGGGGGTGACCGTGTCCTGAGCGGGAAACGTACCTCACCCGGCTGCTGAAGAGCGGTCCCCGGTCGCCGCGACCGGGGACCACGACCGGCGCAAGCCGACGCTGTTCCGGTGCAGCCTCAGTCGGCTTGGGCGAACTGCCGGTTGGCCGTGACGATGCAGCTTTGCTCGAGGAGTCGGGCATCGATGTCCACCGCCGCAGCCGTATCGACGAGCAGGTCCATCGGGTAGCCGTCCTCGGCCGCCTCACCGGCACCGACCTGATCCTGGACGGCTAACCGATAACACCCAATCAAGTTCAGTAGCAGGAACGGGTTCGTGGGGCCGGTACGTGGACGGTTCGGGAGGCTCGACGTGCCGAGGTTCCCATCAGCGGGGCCCCGTGTACGGCCGCTGACGTTGGTGGGCCTGAGGTGCAGTCACTCCGGGCAGGCGTGATGGCCTGGAGGTGACCGGGGTCGGGGCGTGGCCGCTCCGGCGGGTTCCAAGGTACGAGTGGAGCGTCTCGGTGAGCTCTTCCCACTCTGTCCGGGCCGCATGCTCGACTGGGGCTGGACCGAGGGGGTCTACGGTGCTGATGGCGTGGCGCCCACGCCAGTTGGCGCAGGCGGCGACGAACTGTCCGTAAAGGCACCGCTCCTGGGCGTTGCCCGCAGGAGGACGGGGAATGGCGCTTACCCAGCGAGACGGATCGGCGTCACGTTGGTACGGGGACAACATCCTGATGGTGGTCGCGAGGTCGGCCCAGTCTTCTGGGTTTGCCCGGGACGGTGGGTACTTGCCGATGGCTGACTCACCATCAGGGATGTCGTGCATGGCTCGCCAAGCCTCAGTGAGAGAGGCCGCCTTCTGCCAGAGGGAGTGCCGTTCGGGCTCGTTGGCCGGGCTGGGTGGTGCGCCCAGGAAGTGCGCCCACAGGGGCGGCGATGCTGCGAGTTCGATGCCGCGCGCTGCGAGAAGGCGGCTGATCTCGGCGCGGCGGTGCAGCAGTTGCTGCCGCCAAGCGTCAGGGGTGAACAGGTC
Organism: Kitasatospora sp. Root107; assembly: GCF_001424875.1. Taxonomy (GTDB): domain Bacteria; phylum Actinomycetota; class Actinomycetes; order Streptomycetales; family Streptomycetaceae; genus Kitasatospora. Next base: position 31,150 of record NZ_LMCT01000032.1, read on the forward strand.
GTTGATCGCCTCGGCCGGGCACAGCCAGGCCGGTGGGACGTTGGTGTCGGTAGGGGTGTGCCGAGTGCGGCCGGTGCTTCGGGTGTCGCTTCCCGGTTGGCCTTGTAGTCCGAGTCGGCCGTTACGCGCTCTGCGGTGCCGTGCTCGCCGTCGAAGACGACCAGGACCTCGGGCGGACTCACGTCGAGGTCGTCGCGGATGGTGGCGCGCAGTAGGGCGAAGAAGGCGAACAGGCCGGTCAGCTCGCGGGTCTTGTCGCGGGACATGATGGCGGCGGGGAAGCCGAAGGTGCCGGCCCACAGGACATTGAAGCCGTCAACGAGCAGCAGAGGTGCGGGGGTTGACGTGGTTCCGGGCATCACGAGACCGCCTCCAGGAAGAGGTTGGCGATCCGGTGGGGCGTGAAGTCGGCCGCTCGCCGGTACACGGTCTGTGTAGTCGCGGCATACAGTATGTCATCTTCCAGCAGGGTCTGTGCCGTCTTGTGGAGGGCTTCGGGGCCAGCGTCGAGGGGCACGAGCAGGTGTTCGGCGTGGTCGGTCGGCTCGATGAGCGCGGGCAGGTTGCCGACCCGGTAGGCGACGACGGGAGTGCCGACGCTCATCGCCTCCAGCGCGACCAGGCCGAAGGTCTCCTTGTGGCTGGGGACGATCACGGCGGCGGCACCGGCGAGCCACGGCAGCACCTCGTTCCAGGCGAGCGCGCCGCGCAGCCGCACGTTCGGGTGACAGGCGGCCAGGGAGCGGCAGCGGTCCAGTAGCGCGGCCTGGGAACCCGTCGCGTCCTCGAACCCGGCGGCGGCGAGCGCCACCTCCAGCGGCCGGTCCCAGCCGGTGACAGCTTCGAGGAGTTCGGCGACGCCCTTCTCCGGCCCAAGCCGGTGACAGCTTCGAGGAGTTCGGCGACGCCCTTCTCCGGCCCAAGCCGGGCCAGGACGCGCACCGGGCCGTGACGGCGCAGCTCCTCGCGCCGCTCGGCGTCGGGCGGCGTCACGCCAGGGTCGGGGAGCAGGGCGTTGGGTACGACGGCCACGTTGAGCGGTCCCCAGTCGGTCAGCTGCTCGGAGACGACGGTCGAAGGGACGATGACGGGGCCCGCGCGTGCGAGGGCCGGGCCAGCGTCCAGTTTGGCGGGGGGAACGTGGGCGGCCAGCACCCGGCGGGTGTGGGCGGGCAGGTCGCCGCGAAGGCGTCCGAGTCCCCACAGAGCGTCGGTGAACAGCACCGTGTCGATCCGGTGCCGGATGGTCAACCCGCGGATCTGCTCGGTGAGGGCGTTGTCCTGCCGGGTGACGGCACGGCACAGGGTCTCGTCGTCGCAGGGGAAGGTGAGGCCCGTCAGGCGGAGGCGTTCGACGCTCACTCCGGGCAGGCCGGGTCCGGTGAGCTGCGGGGCGGCGGTGGCGATGACCGGATGGTGTCCGGCCTGCGCGAGGCCGATGGCGAGGGCGGCGGTGGCGCGTTCGATGCCGGCGGGTGCGTCGGGAGTCCAGGAGGCGAGGACGAGGAGCACTCGGCGGGCGGTGTCGGTACTCACCGGGTCGCCACCTTCCGGGGGACGGGCAGCGGGCGGGTGTCGCCTGTGTGCGCTTTCTCCCACGGGAAGACGACCCCTCAAGCTGACCGAGTTCAAGAAGGAGAAGCTCATGGGACAGCGTGCGCAGCGTGGCTGGGTGTACCGGCGGTGTGGTTGTTCGGACGGTAACCGGAAGCAGCTGGGTCCGGGGTGCCCCTGCTGGCCGGGGATCCGAGGCACGGGACGTGGACGTACGCGATGGATCTCGCGAAGGACGAGGGCCGGCGTCGGATCGGCCGCCGGGGCGGTTTCGCCAGCCATGCGGAGGCGTTGCGGGAGATGCGGGCGGTGTTGGACGGTGAGCTGCGCGGGGTGTACGAGAACCGCCGGATCACGGTGGCGAGTTACCTGCGCGAGTGGCTGATGCTGAGGAAGGCGCACCTGTCGCCGAACACCTACGCCGGGTACGTGGCGTGGGTCGAGCGCGACCTGATCCCGGCGTTCGGCTACATCCGCCTGCTGGACCTTCGTCCCTATCACGTAGATGAGTGGATCGCCGCCCAGCTGGAGGCCGGGCGCGGCCGGGTCACCGTCCTACAAGGCCGCGTCCACGCTGCGCAACGCGCTGAACGACGCCGTCTCCTCCTGGCGGCTGCGCTACAACCCGGCCAAGCACTCCGTCCCGCCCAAGCCCCGAGCCGCCGAGCGCACCCGCTGGACCCCGGAGGAGGCCGCGACGTTCCTGCGGCACAACGCCGACGAGTACGCCGACCAGGTCACCGACCTGTTCGAGGTCATCCTCGGTACCGGCAAGCGTCGCGGCGAGGTCCTGGCCCTGCACTGGGAGGACGTCCACCTCATGGACCGCCAGCTCTTCGTCCGCTGGACGCTCGCCGCCGTCAACAACAACGGCCTGGCCTTCGGCCAGCCCAAGACCGAGGCCAGCCGAGCCTGGATCAGCCTCTACCCCAGAGGACGGGAATTTCGGGGCCACGCCGCCCGACAGCCTATTATCGCTTCCTGGGCCTGCGGACCTGATCCCCGGCTCACCAGGTACGGAGAGGCGTCACCCGGCCTGCTGCCGATGCGTACCCGAGGAAACACGTGAGCACCGTACAGTCAATCCCCGTCCCGCAGGTCCTTCATGAGGCCGGCCGCCGACGGACCTTCGCTGTGATCAGCCATCCGGACGCGGGCAAGTCCACGCTCACCGAGGCGCTGGCGCTGCACGCGCGGGCGATCACTTCTGCCGGTGCGGTGCACGCCAAGGGTGACCGACGCGGCGTGACCAGCGACTGGATGGAACTGGAACGCGAGCGCGGTATCTCGGTGACCTCGGCCGCATTGCAGTTCGGCTATCGCGGCCACGTGATGAACCTGGTCGACACCCCCGGCCACGCCGACTTCTCCGAGGACACCTACCGGGTGCTGGCCGCCGTCGACTGCGCGATCATGCTGGTCGACGCGGCCAAGGGCCTGGAGGAGCAGACCCGCAAGCTTTTCGCGGTCTGCCGCCATCGCGGCGTCCCCGTGATCACCTTCATCAACAAGTGGGACCGGCGCGGCCAGGATGCACTCACCCTGCTCGAGGACATCGAGACGCACCTCGGGATCACCCCCGTCCCGGTCGTCTGGCCGGTGGGCAGCGCGGGCAACCTGCGCGGCCTGGTCAAAGCGGGGAACACCGAGCAGATGCTGCGCTATACCAAGGTGCCAGCCGGCACGCACGCCGCCCTCGAGGAGCAGCTCACCTCCGAGCAGGCCGCCGAGCAGGAGGGCGAAGCCTGGACGACCGCGCTGGAGGAGCTGGAGCTGGTGCTCTCGTCCGGCCCCGGCTACGACCAGGAGGCCTTCGAGGCCGGCAAGGTCAGCCCGGTCTTCTTCGGCGCCGCGCTGACCAACATCGGTGTGAAGCTCCTGCTGGACGCCGTGGTCGACCTCGCTCCGGCTCCCGGGCCCCGTCCGCTGGCCACGGGCGGCAGCCGCGAGGTCGGCGAGGAGTTCTCCGGCCTGGTGTTCAAGATCCAGGCGAACATGGACCCGGCCCATCGCGACCGGATCGCCTTCGTCCGGGTCTGCTCCGGCGTCTTCGAGCGCGGCATGCACGTCACCCGGGCGGCCAGCGGCCGCTCGTTCGCAACCAAGTACGCGCACACCGTCTTCGGAGCCGAGCGCACCGTGGTCGACACCGCATACCCCGGCGATGTGGTCGGCCTGATCAACGCGAGCGCGCTGCGGGTCGGCGACACTCTCTTCACCGGCAAGAACACCGAGTTTCCCCCGCTGCCCGCCTTCGCCCCCGAGTACTTCGCGGTGGCACGGCCCAAGGACATCAGCCGGTCCAAGCAGTTCCGCAAGGGCGTCGCCCAACTCGATGAGGAAGGCGTGATCCAGGTGCTGGTCTCCGACCGGCGTGGCGACCAGGCGCCGGTCATGGCTGCGGTCGGCCCGATGCAGTTCGATGTGATCCTGCACCGGATGGAGCACGAGTTTTCTTCCCCAATCGCCCTCGACCAGCTCCCCTACCGCTTGGCCCGGATCACTGACGCCGACGGCGCCGCTGCCCTGGGCAAAGCCCGCCTGATCAACGGCGAGGTGCTCACCCGCCGCTCGGATGACGTGCTGCTGGCCTTGTTCGCCGACAAGTGGCAGCTGAACGCCTTCCAGCGCGCCCAACCCGACATCCTGCTCCAGCCGCTGATCGCCACGGCGGACTGATCGCCGACCTCTCGGCCCGGCGGCCGCCGTCGACGAGCTGCTGCGCGGCCTGCTCGGGCAGTTGGCCGTCGGGCAGCAGTCGATCGGCGAGCTGGGCCGCGCGCTCATCACGGCAACCGAAGGCCGACCGCTACTCGGTTGGGCCGCCGACGCCGGCCGCGCCGAGGACGTCGGGTGGCGCCAGGCCCGCACCGCGCTGCTCGAGGCCGTCGGACGCCACCACC
>NZ_LMCT01000033.1 GCF_001424875.1 Kitasatospora sp. Root107
AACGCCCGGTTACATTCCGAACCCGGAAGCTAAGCCTCATAGCGCCGATGGTACTGCAGGGGGGACCCTGTGGGAGAGTAGGACGCCGCCGAACAATCATTCAGAGAAGCCCCTCATCCCCAGCGGATGGGGGGCTTTTCTGTTGTAGGGTCAGTGCCGCAACGTATTACGTACCGTACAGGGAGGCCCCCGAGTGGAGGTCCAGGAGACGCGCGTCCAGACCGACCGCGTCCTCACCATCCCCAACCTGCTGAGCATGGGCCGGCTGGTGGGCGTTCCGATCTTCCTGTGGCTGATTCTCTGGCCGGTGTTCGACGGGCCCAACAACGACGGTTGGGCGATCGCGATCCTGATGCTGAGTGGGATCAGTGACTATCTGGACGGCAAGCTGGCCCGGCGGTGGGGGCAGATCAGCCGGCTCGGTCAGATCCTGGACCCGGCGGCGGACCGGCTGTTCGTGCTGTCTACGCTGGTCGGGCTGACCTGGCGGGGGATTCTGCCGTGGTGGGTCACCGCGCTTCTGCTGGCGCGGGAGGTTTTTATCGGTGCGTTGTTGCCGATTCTGAGCAAGCACCGGTACGGGCCCTTGCAGGTGAGTTTTCTCGGCAAGGCGGCGACCTTCAATCTGATGTACGGCTTTCCGCTTCTGCTGCTGGGTGACGGCTCGGGCTGGCTGGCCGACGTGGCCGGTGTGGTGAGTTGGGCGTTCATCTGGTGGGGGACGGTGCTCTACTGGTGGGCAGGCATCCTGTACGCGGTGCAGGCCAGACAACTGGTGAAGGCGGACGCCGCCGCGGCCGTGAGCTGAGCCGCCGGTACCCGTAGGGCACCCTTTGCGCGCCCTTACGGTGCACGACACACCCCTGATGGGGCGTGGGACGAGACGAGTCCCACGCCCCATCGGTGCGTCGGGAGGGGGTTACCGGGTAGAGATGCCTTCGGAACGGTTTGATGGAACCCCGTGAAGGGGCATTCCAGAGCCGCGAAGGAGGACGCACCCGATATGAAAGCCGTTGTGATGGCAGGGGGCGAGGGAACTCGCCTTCGCCCGATGACCTCGAGCATGCCCAAACCACTGCTACCGGTGGCGAACCGCCCGATCATGGAGCATGTGCTGAGGCTGCTCAAGCGTCACGGCCTCACCGACACCGTGGTCACCGTCCAGTTCCTCGCCTCGTTGGTGAAGAACTACTTCGGTGACGGCGAAGAGTTGGGCATGCACCTCACCTATGCGAACGAAGAGACCCCGCTCGGCACTGCGGGCAGCGTGAAGAACGCGGAGGACGCGCTCCGGGACGACTCCTTTCTGGTGATCTCCGGGGATGCGCTGACCGACTTCGACCTCACGGACCTGATCGCGTTCCACCGGCGCAAGGGTGCGCTGGTGACGGTCTGTCTGACCAGGGTGCCCAACCCGCTGGAGTTCGGGATCACCATCACCGACGACGAGGGCCGGGTGGAGCGGTTCCTGGAGAAGCCGACCTGGGGTCAGGTCTTCTCGGACACCGTGAACACCGGTATCTACGTGATGGAGCCGGAGGTCTTCGACTACGTCGCGGCCGGCGAGTCGGTGGACTGGTCCAGCGACGTGTTCCCGCAGTTGCTCAAGGAGGGCAAGCCGGTCTTCGGGTACGTCGCCGAGGGCTACTGGGAGGACGTGGGCACCCACGAGAGCTACGGCAAGGCGCAGGCCGACGTCCTGGAGGGCAAGGTCGACGTCGAGCTGGACGGCTTCGAGATCTCCCCAGGGGTCTGGATCGCCGAGGGCGCGGAGGTGGACCCGGAGGCGATCCTGCGCGGGCCGCTGTACATCGGCGACTACGCCAAGGTCGAGGCCGGGGTGGAGCTGCGCGAGCACACCGTGCTGGGCAGCAACGTGGTGGTCAAGCGCGGGGCGTTCCTGCACAAGGCGGTGATCCACGACAACGTTTACATCGGGCCGCAGAGCAACCTGCGTGGCTGTGTGGTCGGCAAGAACACCGATGTGATGCGGGCGGCCCGGATCGAGGACGGGGCGGTGATCGGTGACGAGTGCCTGATCGGCGAGGAGTCGATCATCTCGGGCAACGTCCGGGTCTATCCGTTCAAGACGATCGAGGCCGGGGCCTTCGTCAACACCTCGGTGATCTGGGAGTCGCGGGGCCAGGAGCACCTGTTCGGGGTGCGCGGCGTCTCCGGCATCCTGAACGTCGAGATCACCCCGGAGCTCGCGGTCCGGCTGGCCGGGGCGTACGCCACCACGCTGAAGAAGGGCGCCACCGTCACCATCGCGCGTGACCACTCGCGTGGTGCGCGGGCGCTCAAGCGGGCGATGATCTCGGCGCTGCAGACCAGCGCGATCGACGTCCGTGACCTGGAGAACGTGCCGCTGCCGGTGGCGCGTCAGCACACCGCCAGGGGCAGTGCGGGCGGGATCTTCCTGCGGACCTCGCCCGGGGTGCCGGACTCGCTGGACATCCTGTTCTTCGACGAGCGCGGTGCCGACCTCTCGCAGGCCGGGCAGCGCAAGCTGGACCGGGTCTATGCCCGGCAGGAGTACCGGCGTGCGTTCCCCGGTGAGATCGGTGACCTGTCGCACCCGGGCAGCGTCTTCGACTCGTACGCGGGCAATCTGCTGCGGGCGGTGGACACCAGTGGGGTCCGGGAGGCCGGGCTGAAGGTGGTGGTGGACGCCGCGCACGGCAGTGCCGGGCTGGTGCTGCCGAGCATCCTCGGCCGGCTCGGGGTCGAGGCACTGACCGTCAGCGGTGGTCTGGACGAGTCCAGGCCGACCGAGGACGCCGAGTCCCGGCGGGCCGGGCTGGCCCGGCTGGGCGAGCTGGTGGCCTCCTCGCGGGCGGCGTTCGGGGTGCGCTTCGACCCGGTCGGTGAGCGGGTCTCCTTCGTGGACGAGTTGGGCCGGGTGATCGGGGACGACCGGGCGCTGCTGGTGCTGCTCGACCTGGTCGCGGCCGAGCGGCGGAGCGGGCAGGTGGCGCTGCCGGTGACCACCACCCGGATCGCGGAGCAGGTCGCGGCGTACCACGGCACCCAGGTGACCTGGACCAGCACCTCGCCGGACGATCTGGCGAAGGCGGCCTCGGCGGAGGGCACGGTGTTCGGCGGCGACGGGCGCGGCGGCTTCATCGTGCCGGAGTTCAGCGGAGTGCTGGACGGCGCGGCGGCCTTCGTCCGGCTGGTCGGCCTGGTGGCCAGGACGCAGCTGACGCTCAGTCAGATCGACGCCCGGATCCCGCAGGCGCACATCCAGCGCCGGGACATCGCGACGCCGTGGGCGGCCAAGGGCATGGTGATGCGTTCGGTGGTCGAGGCGGCGGGCAGCCGGCGGTTGGACACCACCGACGGCGTCCGGGTGGTCGAGCCGGACGGGCGGTGGACGCTGGTCCTGCCGGACCCGGCCGAGGCGGTCACCCACCTGTGGGCCGAGGGCCCGGACGACGAGGCGACCCAGCAGCTGCTGGACGAGTGGGCGGCCGTGGTGGACGGCGCCGGCCGGTAGCGGGAGAGTCGGGGCGGGTCGGCGCGTGTACGGCGGGGGGTGTGCACGGCCGTCCCCCGCGCCATGGGACGATGTTCGGCATGCCAGCATCGCCGACGCCGAGTGACCGGGACGGACGCTACTCGCGCCCGGACGCCTCGATGTCCCTGCTGACCAGCGTGATGGACCACGGACTGGACGAGGGCTACGCCGAGGCGGCCAAGGCCCGCGCGGACCAGGGCCCCCGCCGGATGCCGACCGCGCTCAAGGGCAAGGCGGTGCTCGCGCTCGGACTGGCGCTCGCCACCACCGTGGTGACGGTCGGCGCGGTCACCTCGCGCCAGGCGGCGCCGACCCTGGCCAAGGAGCGGGACGCCCTGGTGCAGCGGGTCAAGGACGCGAACGGCAACACCGACCAACTCCAGCAGCAGATCCAGGATCTGCGCGGCAAGGTCGACCGGGCGCAGAGCCAGGCCCTGCAGGCCGACGGCAACGCGGCGCTGGCGCAGCTCGCGGGTCAGGCGGGCACCGCCGCGGTCAGTGGCCCCGGCGTGAAGCTGGTGCTGGAGGACGCGTCCGGTACCGATGCGGGCGGTTCGGTCTCCAACCCCAGGGAGGCGGACGGCTTCCAGAACTCCGGCCGGTTGAAGGACCGTGACATCCAACTGGTCGTGAACGGTCTGTGGCGGTCCGGGGCCGAGGCGATCTCGGTGAACGGCCAGCGGTTGACCGAGCTCTCGGCGATCCGGGCGGCCGGCGACGCGGTGCTGGTGGACAACCGGCCGCTGGTGCCGCCGTACACCGTGCTGGCGATCGGCAACGGCGCGAAGTTCGCCCAGACCTTCCAGGACGGGGAGGCAGGGCGCTACCTCAAGCTGATCCAGGACGGGTACGGCATCAAGTCGACCCTGTCCGTCCAGAAGAAGCTGACCGTGCCGGGCGCGCTCGGCATCACGCTGCGGTACGCGCAGCCCGACACCACAGGAGCAGCTACACCGTGATTGCCGTTCTGGGTCTCGTGATCGGCGTGGTCGTCGGTCTGATCGTCCAGCCCGAGGTGCCCGACGCCGTGGTGCCGTACCTGCCGATCGCGGTGGTGGCGGCGCTCGACGCGGTCTTCGGCGGGGTCAGGGCGATGCTCGACGGCATCTTCGACGACAAGGTGTTCGTGGTCTCGTTCCTCTCCAACGTGGTGGTCGCGGCCCTGATCGTCTACCTGGGCGACCAGCTGGGCGTCGGATCGCAGCTGTCCACCGGCGTGGTGGTGGTGCTCGGCATCCGGATCTTCTCCAACGCGGCGGCCATCCGCCGGCACGTGTTCCGGGCCTGAGGAGGACCGATGGCAGCGGAAGAACAGCCCGAGGAGCAGCAGCCCGAGCCGGCGGAACCCGAAGCGGAACCCGAGGCGGAACCCGAGGCGGAACCGAAGGCGGAACCCAAGCCGGAGCCGGAGAGCAACCCGCGCCGTCGGCTGACCGTCGCGCTCTGGCCGCCCCGGCTGTCCCGGGGGCAGGTCGTGGTGGCGACCTTGCTGATGGTGCTCGGCTTCGCGCTGGCGGTGCAGGTGCGGTCGACCAACGACCACAACCAGCTGCGCGGCGCGCGGCAGGAGGACCTGGTTCGGATTCTCGACGAACTGGACAGCCGTCAGCAGCGTCTCCTCCAGGAGAAGACGCAACTGGAACAGTCCCTGGCGCAGTTGGAGAACAGCTCCAACCAGGCCAAGGAGGCCCAGGAGCAGACCAGGAAGAAGGCGACGGAGCTCGGGGTGCTGGCCGGTACGGTCCGGGCCACCGGCCCGGGGATCGTGCTGACGATTGATGATCCCCAACGGCAGGTGAAGGCGGATATGCTGCTGGACACCCTGCAGGAACTCCGAGCCGCGGGGGCGGAGGCGATTCAGATCAACGATGTGCGAGTGGTGGCAGGCACCTACTTCACCGACACGGACGGGGGCGTGCAGGTCGACGGCAAGAACGTGTCGGCGCCGTTCCGGTTCACCGTGGTGGGGAACCCGCAGGACCTGACACCCGCGCTGAACATCCCGGGCGGCGTGGTGCGCAGCCTGGAGAAACAGCAGGCACGCGCCACCATCACCCAGGAGCAGAAGGTCGTCGTCGACGCCCTGGCCGCTCCGACGGTGCCTCAGTACGCCAAGCCGGCGGCGAAGTGACGGCTCGACTTCCGTACGGTCCGTCAGTTCTCGACCGCCCCCGGTGCGGGTGGCCGCCCCGGCGTCGGAGACACTGGGACGTACCGCTCGTCCGATCACGGCCGTCAGTCCGGCCGACCGCCTGTCCGAGCCTCACACCCTGCCCCGCGGGCGGGTCTGTCACACGCAAGGGGATTCGCCCGTGAGTCTGTTCTCGAAGCTGTTCGGCCGTTCGAAGAGCCGCGTCGCGGTCGAGGAGCCGACCGCGCGGCACCGCCGCGCGGACGAGTCGGCCGTGCCCGGCATGCGGCCCGCGCCGGAGCAGGCGCAGTACGCCGAGCGTCCGCTGTACCGCGAGGGCGGGCAGGCTCCGGCGAATTCGGCGGGCTACGGCGCGTCGGTCGATGCTTCCGGTGCTCCGCGCATAGGTTTCCAGTCGGGACCCTCAACCTCTGGTGGAGGGTTCGCCCAGGAGAACCCCTATGCCGATCACACCCTGCCGGGTGTGCCGCACCAGGAGGCAGCGCAGATGGCCGGTGGTCCGACTCCGTGCCTCCGGTGCGGGAACCTGAACCCGGCCACGGCACGCTTCTGTTCCAACTGCGGCACGGCGCTGCGCGGCGGGCAGCTGCCCGAGGGCGCGGCCGAGACCACCTCGACCATCTCGATCTCCGGCCTGGAGTCGTACGACCCCAACACCACCACCGGCACGGGCACCACTCCGGCACTGTCGGCCGAGGTGCTGTCGGCGATCGACGCGCTGCCGCCGGGCTCGGCCCTGCTGATCGTGCAGCGCGGCCCGAACTCGGGCAGCCGCTTCCTGCTGGACGCGGACGTGACCACGGCCGGGCGTCACCCCGAGGGTGACATCTTCCTGGACGACGTCACGGTCTCCCGCCGGCACGTGGAGTTCCGGCGTCAGCCGGGCGGCTTCTCGGTGGCCGACGTGGGCAGCCTGAACGGCACCTACGTCAACCGCGAGCGGATCGACGAGGTGCAGCTCAACAACGGCGACGAGGTGCAGATCGGCAAGTACCGGCTGGTCTTCTTCGCCAGCCACCAGCGGGGGTACTGAACCCAACGTCGGCAGGAGCCCGAGTGACCGCGCACACGCCCAGTACCGTCGAGCTCTCGCCCGTCCCCGGTTCGCGCCGGGCGGGCGAGGCGCGGCGGCGTGGTGACGAACTGCTCAGCATCGGTGCGGTGCTGACGTTCCTCAGGGACGACTTTCCCGAGGTCACCATCTCGAAGATCCGCTTCCTGGAGGCGGAGGGCTTGGTGGAGCCGCAGCGGACCCCTTCGGGCTACCGCAAGTTCAGCTCCGCCGACCTGGACCGGCTGGCGTACGTGCTGCGGATGCAGCGGGACCACTACCTGCCGCTGCGGGTGATCCGCGAGCACCTGGACGCGATCGAGCGCGGTGAGGCGCCCCCGGCGCTGCCCGCGCCCGACAACCGGCCCGGGCCGGTGGAGGAGGCGGACCGCGAGCTGGTGGCCGCCCCGGGCGGCGGGGTGCGGCTGGGCCGCTCCGAGCTGCTGGCGGCCGCCGAGGCCGGCGAGCCCGAGCTGGTCGAGTGGGAGTCGTACGGGCTGATCTCGGCCGGTCCGGACGGCGGGTACGACGGCGAGGCGCTGCAGGTCGCCAGGCTGGTGGCGGAGATGGGCCGGTTCGGCCTGGAGCCGCGGCACCTGCGGGCGATGAAGGCGGGCGCCGAGCGCGAGGTGGCCCTGATCGACCAGGTGGTGGCTCCGCTGCGGCGGCACCGCAACCCGCAGACCCGGGCCCACGCCGAGGCCACCGCGCGCGAACTGGCGACTCTTTCGGTGCGGTTGCACGCGGCCATGGTGCAGGCCGGACTGCGTTCGCGGCCATAGGGTTGACCCTGGCGCTGACCGGCTGCGCTTTCATATCCGGGGCAGGGGTCATAGGGTTGCGATGTGAACGAGCTCGACGTCGTGGGTGTCAGGGTGGAGATGCCTTCCAATCAGCCGATCGTGCTGCTTCGGGAGGTAGGGGGCGATCGGTACCTGCCGATCTGGATCGGTCCCGGTGAGGCGACGGCGATCGCGTTCGCCCAGCAGGGGATGACGCCGGTGCGGCCGCTGACCCACGACCTGTTCAAGGACGTGCTGGAGGCGCTCGGCCAGCAGCTCACCGAGGTGCGGATCAGCGACCTGCGGGACGGGGTGTTCTACGCCGAGCTGGTCTTCTCCGGCGGGGTCGAGGTGAGCGCAAGGCCGTCCGACGCGATAGCGCTGGCGCTGCGGACCGGGACGCCGATCTTCGGGACCGAGGAGGTGCTCGCCGAGGCGGGTATCGCGATCCCGGACGAGCAGGAGGACGAGGTGGAGAAGTTCCGCGAGTTCCTCGACCAGATCTCACCGGAGGACTTCGGCGGCCAGCAGTAGCCGGGCCGCAGCAGCCCGGCGGTGGTAGTCCGCCACGCCGTACGTCCGCAAATCCTGTTTTGCCAAAAGGCGTTCGCATACCCACACTAAGGGCACGAAAAACCACTCGGCCGAGTGACATTGTCACCGGAGCCCGGCGTGGCGATCGTTGACGGGTCCGGGGCGACTGCTTACCGTCAGGAGTGGCTCCGGTCGGTTACGCCTTCCGGGGGCCGACGGGGCATCAGGACGAGCGGACGGAGGTAGGCATGAGCGGCATGGGCGACGAAGCAGCCGTCGGAGGCCAGTGCTCCGTGCACGTCCCGCGCTCCGCGCGCAGTGTGCTGGAGCGGACCCGGGATGGTGCCGGGGCCGAGTCGGAGTTGCCGAGAGTCAGCCGGTTCCCTGCGGTGCAGGCGGGCCAGCCCGCGATCGAGCGCCTCACGCCGACCTCGGCGCTGGTCGGCTACCGGGGCCCGACGGCCTGTGCGGCGGCCGGTATCACCTACCGTCAACTGGACTACTGGGCTCGGACGGGCCTGCTGGAGCCGAGCGTGCGGACGGCCTACCCGGCCAACTCGCAGCGGCTGTACAGCTTCCGCGACATCCTGCTGCTGAAGATCGTCAAGAAGCTGTTGGACACCGGGGTCTCGCTGCAGAACATCCGGGTGGCGGTCAGTCACCTGCGCGGCACCGAGGCCGAGGACCTGACCGGGCTGACCCTGATGTCCGACGGCGCCACCGTCTACGAGTGCACCTCCCCGCAGCAGGTGGTCGATCTGCTGAAGGGTGGTCAGGGCGTCTTCGGGATCGCGGTGGGCGCGGTCTGGCGGGAGCTGGAGACGGCTCTGAGCCGGCTGCACGCCGAGCGCACCGACACCGGCGAGACCCTGGTCGGCCAGGACCCGGGCGACGAGCTGGCCCAGCGGCGCAACCGCGCGGGCTGACGGAGCGTCGCTCTCCCCGGACGAGAGATCAAGGGGAGGCAGAGTGCGTCGAGTGGTCCAGCGGAGGCTGTTCCAGAGCGTGGTGGCGGCGAGCGCGGTGGCGCTGGCGCCGATGACCTGGCTCTGGCTCGGCGCGGGGGACCGGGTCGGCACGGTGGCGCAGGCGCCGAGTGCCCCGGTGGCGGTGGTGTTCGGGGCCGGCCTGTTCGACGGCAGGCCCTCGCCCTACCTGGCGCACCGGCTGGACGCGGCGGTGACGCTCTATCAGGACCACCGGATCCGGGCCGTCCTGGTGACCGGCGACAACAGCCGGACCGAGTACGACGAGACCGACGCGATGCGCGACTACCTGGTCGAGCACGGCGTGCCCGCCGTGCGGGTGGTGGAGGACTACGCCGGTTTCGACACCTGGGACTCGTGCACCCGGGCCCGGAACATCTTCGGCGTGGAGCGGGCGGTGCTGGTCAGTCAGACCTTCCACGTCCGCCGCGCGCTGGCGCTCTGTCAGGCGGCGGGCATCGACTCGTACGCGGTCGGGGTGGACGAGGACCCGAACGGCACCTGGTACTACGGCGGGCTGCGGGAGATCCCCGGGGCGGGCAAGGCGGCGCTGGACGCGCTGTTCGAGCCGGACCCGACGTTCCTCGGCGAGCAGGAGCACGGCATCGGCCGGGCGCTGGCGGACGCCGCGCACTGAGACCGGCGCCGCGCAGAACCGAATCGCCCGGTAACTGTCGTACCCCTGCGGGATGATCGACGGGTGCGGTCAGTGCCGAGCATCCTCCACCTCGACATGGACGCCTTCTTCGCGGCGGTGGAGCAGGCGGCCAAGCCGAGCCTGCGTGGGAAGCCGGTGATCGTCGGCGGCCTGGGCGGCCGGGGAGTGGTCGCCACCGCCTCGTACGAGGCGCGGAAGTTCGGCGTCCACTCGGCGATGCCGATGGCCCAGGCCCGGCGGCTCTGCCCGAACGCGGCCTTCCTGACCGGGCGGTTCGAGGCCTACCGGCAGGTCAGCGAGCTGGTGATGGGCCTGCTGCGGGAGCTCTCCCCGCTGGTCGAGCCGCTCAGCCTGGACGAGGCCTTCGTCGACCTGGAGGCGGGGCCGTACGGGCCGTTGCTGGCGGCGTCCGGGCCGGTGGCGGCGCCGGAGCTGATCGTGGCGATCGCCGCCGACCTGCGGGCGGACATCACCGAACGGACGGGCCTGACCGCCTCGGTCGGTCTGGCCAGTTCCAAGCTGATGGCGAAGATCGCCTCCGAGCAGGCCAAGCCGGACGGGCTGGTGCTGGTCGAGCCCGGGCAGGAGCGGGCTGTACTGGCCACCATGCCGGTCCGGGCGCTGCCCGGGGTCGGCCCGGCCACCGAGCAGGCGCTTCGCCGGGTCGGCCTGGAGAAGGTGGCGGACCTGGCGGCGGCGGGGGAGGCGGAGCTGGTCCAGCTGCTCGGCCGCTCGCACGGTCTCGGCGTGTTCCAGATGTCGACCGGTCAGGACGACCGGCCCGTGGTGCCGGACCGGGACGCCAAGTCCGTCTCGGTCGAGGACACCTTCGAGGTGGACCTGCTGGACCGGGGGCGGGTGCTGCAGGAGATCGACGTGCTGACGGCCCGTTGTGTCCGCCGCCTGCACGCCAGCGGTCGCTCGGGGCGGACGGTGGTGCTCAAGGTGCGGCGATTCGACTTCTCCACGCTGACCCGGTCGGAGACCCTGCGGGCGCCCACCGACGACGAGACGGTGATCGCCGAGACGGCCCGGCGGCTGGCCCTGCAGGTGGACATCACCGGTGGCGTCCGGCTGCTGGGGGTCGGGGTGTCGCAGCTGGCCGACTTCACCCAGGAGGACCTGTTCGCGCAGGCGGAGCAGGCCGAGCGGGCGGAGCGGGCCGCCGCGCTGGAGGTGCTGGAGGAGGTCAGGGCCGAGCCTGCGCCGGTGGTGGAGGAGACCAGGCACTGGCGGCCGGGGCAGGATGCGACGCACGCTCAGCTCGGCCCCGGCTGGGTGCAGGGCAGTGGGGTGGGCCGGGTGACGGTGCGGTTCGAGACCCCGCAGAGCGAGATCGGCCGGGTCCGCACCTTCGCGGTGGACGACCCGGAGCTGACGCCGTCCCGCCCGCAGCCGCTCCGGCCTGGGATGGTCCTCCCGGACGAGGAGGAGGAGTGAGACCTTCCGTCGGTTGGGGGGTGGGTGAAGGAGCGGTGGCGAGGTGCGTGCCCCGGCGCCGCGACGCCGCCCCCCAACCGACGGCCGGTCCAAGAACGGGAGCGGCCCCCGCACCGTGTCCAGCGGTGCGGGGGCCGATCATCCGGCCGGGCCCTCGGTGCGGTCGTGATGCCCTCACGTACCGCCTTGGACCCGGTGACCGCGCGACCCGTCCCTGAGCGCGCGGTCGACGCCGTCAGGCGTCGGTCTTCACCAGCTCCGGGGCGGAGGCGGCAGCCTCGACCGGGGCGGGAGTGGTCTTGATCCGGCGGATCGCGAACGGCACCACGGCGGCCACCAGGCACATCGCGCCGGCCACCCAGAAGGCGTGCTGGTAGGCGTCCAGGGTGGGCAGCGGGACCGGCAGGTTCGGGATCAGGTCACCGGTCAGGATGGCGCCCATCACGGCGGTGCCGATGGCGCCACCGACGGTGCGCAGCACGGCGTTCATGCCGTTGGCGATACCGGACTGCTCGACCGGGACGGCGCCGTTGATGTAGGCGGGCATCGCGGCGTAGGCCAGGCCGACGCCGAGGCCGAACACGGCGGAGGAGAGGTAGATGTCACCTTCGGCTCCGTGACGGAGCGCCAGGTAGCCCAAGCCGACGGCGCCCAGCAGGCCACCGAGGACCAGCGGCAGCCGGGGCCCGCGACGGGCGATCAGCAGCGCGCCGACCGGGGCGGCGACCATCGAGCCGATGGCGGAGGGCAGCAGCATCACACCGGCGTGCAGCACGCTGGCGGTGAAGCCGTAGTGCGCGACCTTCTCGGGGGTCTGCGCGAAGTTGCTGATCACCATGAACGAGCCGTACATGCCGAAGCCGATCAGCAGCCCGGAGAGGTTGGTGAAGGCGACGGCCGGACGGGCCATCATCTTCATGTCGACCAGCGGGTGGGCGACCCTGACCTCGATGAAGCCCCAGATCAGCGCGACCACGGCGGCGACGGCGAACAGGCCGAGGGTGCGGTTGGAGGTCCAGCCCCAGGTGTTGCCCTGGCTGACCGCGACCAGCAGGGCGCAGAGCCAGCCGGCCAGGGTGAGTGCGCCGAGCGGGTCGGCGCCGCCGTTCTTGTCCACCACCGGGTCGGTCGGGACCCGGAAGATCACCAGGACGATGGCCAGCAGGCCGAAGGCCAGGCCCATCCAGAAGATCGACTTGTAGTTCCAGTGCTCCAGCAGCAGGCCGGTGGCGACCAGGCCGAGGCCGCTGCCGACGCCCATCGAGGCGCTGATCAGCGCCACGCCGCCGGTGACCTTCTCCTTGGGGAGCTCGTCCCGGACGATGCTGATCGCCAGCGGGAGCACCCCGCCGCCCGCGCCCTGCAGGACGCGGGCGACCACCAGCCAGGTGAACGAGTGGGTGCCGACCGCCAGGGCGGACCCGGCGACCAGGCCGCCGAGCGAGACCAGCAGCATCGGCTTTCGGCCGCGCAGGTCGCCGAAGCGGCCGAGCAGCGGGGTCAGTACGGCGGCGGACAGCAGGTTCGCCGTCATCAGCCAGGTGATGTTCGAACCGGAGACGTCCAGTTCCTTGGCCAGTGACGGCAGGATCGGGACGACCGCGGTCTGCACCACGCTGAACGCCAGCATCGCCAACACCAGGGCGGGGAGCACGCGCGCGCTGCTCGGCCTCACGGATTTTCCTCCAGTTCGGGCCACCCGGGCGGAGAGCTTCAGGTGGGAGAAAGTCAATGAACTGAAGTAAAGATGCCGTCAGATACTTCACTATGTCAAATATCGCTTGGTGAAGCTTTGGCAAAGTGACGAGGCGTCAGGACGGACGGAGTGGCTCCGGGCGCAGCTGGCCGGTGTTCGAGGAGGCCGTCGGCGGCGACGTGGGCGCCGGCGGCGAAGCGGGCGCGGGCGGCGGGGAGGTGGTGCTGTCGTGGATCTCCACCTGCTCGCGGCGCAGCTCGTCGCGGACCACCGCCTCCTCGGTGAACCGCTCGACCACCATGCGGACCCGCTCGACCGGCGCCAGGTACTTGCGCACCACCGGCCGCTCCTCCCGGAGCGTCACCTCCTCGACCGCCTCGGCGATCTCCTGCTCGCTGAGCGCGGCCCGCTCGGCCTCGGTGACCGGCACCCGCTCCACCCGGACCCGTTCCTTCACCACCGGCACCTTGCGCTCGACGGCCTCGGTGGTGACGTACTTGCGCAGCTTGGCCGTCCCCAGCACGTGCCACTCGGTGGTGACGTCCAGCCGCTCCTCGCGGCAGGTGATCTCCACCGGATCGGCGGGCGCGTTGCCGGGCACGGTTGGGACCGTGGTGGTGGGGCTGGGTGGACTGATGACCGGCTCGGGCTGCTGCTTGGTGGTCTGGGTGTCGTGGGTGGCGGTGAAGGCCATCGGGGCGGCCGCCACGGTCGCGGCGGCGGCGGGTGATGCATTCATGCTGGTTTCCTTGCTGAGGGTGCCGAAGTCGAGGTCCTGGCTGGTCCCCGAGCCGTTCCTGGCCGCGGTCGGGGGAACGGCACCGCCCGCATCCAGGCCGTAGTAGCGGTAGAGCTGGAGCTCCTGGGCGGGGGAGAGGTGCTGGCCGACCCCGAAGTCGGGAGAGTCCTTGATCAGCGACTTGTCGTACGGCACCTTGAGCTCCTCCCCGGAGAACTCGCTGGTGGTGAGCGGGACGAAGGCGTCCCGGCCGAAGATCCCGGTGCGGACGGCGGCCCACTCCGGCTCGCCGGTCGCGTCGTCCAGGTAGACCTCGTCGACCGTGCCGATCTTGTCGCCGTTCCGGTCGACCGCCTTGTGGCCGATCAGGTCTCGCGGGTCGATGTCGGTCTGCACGCTGTCCTCCAGCAGGTACGAAAGCCCCGTTGACACACCGTCAGGGGACGGCCGAAGGAGCTGGACGGCCGCACTTCACACGAAAAGCCATCAAAGGGACGGTGGCGAGCCGAGTGCACCCGTCCGGGGCTGGAGGGGTTGTCCGACAATTCACGTCGGATTGTCGGACAACCCCTGGCAGTCGAGCCGGGGCACCCGTGATCAACCGGCGCTCCGCTGGTACCCTGGGCCGCGACTGCCGACCCCGCTCGGGAGAGTCCCCGCACCGTTGCACGTGGTGTCACGGGGACGCCGAAGGAGCAAACCCTCCCCGGAATCTCTCAGGCATCCGTACCGTGCGGGGTAGGTCACTCTGGAAAGCAGGGCAGGACCGACGGCGAGGGAGCCGACGGACCCCACCCTCACCGACGGTGCAAGCCGACGGGGCGGCTCCCGGGCCTCCGCGTGCGGGCGAAGCTCTCAGGTACCGATGACAGAGGGGGAGGCCTGACGGGCTCGTTCGTCCCCGGCTCCGCCGTCCCACGGTGGTGTTGCCGTCCGGCGTGCGTGCCCCCGCCGGTCCGTGACCAGGAGGCCTCGACCCCATGAATGCCCAGCCGACCCTCACCGAGCTCGAGCAGTCGAGCCCCTTCGAGAACCGTCACATCGGCCCCGACGCCGCCGCCCAGGAGAAGATGCTGGCGCAGGTCGGGTACGGCTCGCTGGACGAGCTGTCCGATGCCGCCGTGCCGGACGCCATCAAGAGCCTGACCGCGCTCGGCCTGCCGGCCGGCCGCAGCGAGGCGCAGGTGCTCGCCGAGCTGCGCGAGCTGGCGGACCGCAACCAGGTGCTCCAGCCGATGATCGGCCTGGGCTACTACGGCACCTTCACCCCGCCGGTTATCCTGCGCAACGTGCTGGAGAGCCCGGCCTGGTACACCGCGTACACGCCGTACCAGCCGGAGATCTCGCAGGGCCGGCTCGAGGCTCTGATCAACTTCCAGACCGTGGTCGCCGACCTGACCGGGCTGGACACCTCCGGCTCCTCGCTGCTCGACGAGGGCACCGCCGCTGCCGAGGCGATGGCGCTGGCCCGCCGGGTCGGCAAGGTCAAGAACGGTGTCTTCCTGGTCGACGCCGACACCCTGCCGCAGACGATCGCGGTGATCCAGACCCGGGCCGAGCCGACCGGGGTCGAGGTGGTCGTCGCCGACCTGTCCGAGGGCATCCCGGCCGAGATCGCCGAGCGCGGTGTCTTCGGCGTGCTGCTCCAGTACCCCGGTGCCTCCGGCGCGGTCCGCGACCTGGCCCCGGTGATCGAGCAGGCGCACGGCCTGGGCGCGATCGTCGCGGTCGCCGCCGACCTGCTGGCGCTCACCCTGCTCAAGTCGCCGGGCTCGCTCGGCGCCGACATCGCCTGCGGCACCTCGCAGCGCTTCGGTGTCCCGATGGGCTTCGGCGGCCCGCACGCCGGCTACCTGGCGGTCCGCGCCGCGTACGCCCGCAGCCTGCCCGGCCGCCTGGTCGGCGTCTCGGTGGACGCCGACGGCAACCGCGCCTACCGGCTGGCGCTGCAGACCCGCGAGCAGCACATCCGCCGCGAGAAGGCCACCTCCAACATCTGCACCGCCCAGGTGCTGCTGGCCGTGATGGCCTCGATGTACGCGGTCTACCACGGCCCGGACGGCCTGGCCGACATCGCCCGCCGGACCCACCGCTACGCCGCCGCGCTGGCCGAGGGCCTGCGCGCGGGCGGCGTCGAGCTGACCACCGGTCAGTTCTTCGACACCGTCACCGCCAAGGTGCCGGGCCGGGCCGCTTCGGTCGTGGCCGCCGCCCGGGCCAACGGCGTGAACGTCTTCCAGGCGAGCGAGGACCTGGTCTCGATCTCCTGCGACGAGACCACCACCCGTGAGCACCTGGCCGCCGTCTGGGCCGCCTTCGGCGTCACCGCCGAGGTCGCCGAGGCCGCCGACGCGCTGCCCGCCGGTCTGCTGCGCGAGGACGAGTACCTGACCCACCCGGTCTTCCACAGCCACCGCTCGGAGACCGCGATGCTGCGCTACCTGCGCCGCCTCTCGGACCGGGACTACGCGCTGGACCGCGGCATGATCCCGCTGGGCTCCTGCACCATGAAGCTCAACGCGACCACCGAGATGGAGCCGGTGACCTGGCCCGAGTTCGGCCAGCTGCACCCGTTCGCCCCGGTGGACCAGGCCGAGGGCTTCCTGACCCTGATCCGGCAGCTGGAGCAGCAGCTGGTCGAGGTGACCGGCTACGACGCGGTCTCCATCCAGCCGAACGCCGGTTCGCAGGGCGAGCTGGCCGGTCTGCTGGCGGTCCGCGCGTACCACCGGGCCAACGGCGACACCCAGCGCGACGTCTGCCTGATCCCGGCCTCCGCGCACGGCACCAACGCGGCCTCGGCCGTGATGGCCGGCATGCGGGTGGTCGTGGTGAAGACCCTGACCGACGGCGACGTCGACGTCGAGGACCTGCAGGCCAAGATCGAGCAGCACCGCGAGCAGCTCGCCGTGCTGATGGTCACCTATCCGTCCACCCACGGCGTGTTCGAGACCCAGATCACCGACATCTGCGCGGCCGTGCACGAGGCCGGCGGCCAGGTGTACGTCGACGGTGCCAACCTGAACGCCCTGGTCGGCCTGGCCAAGCCGGGCAAGTTCGGTGCGGACGTCTCGCACCTGAACCTGCACAAGACCTTCTGCATCCCGCACGGCGGCGGCGGCCCGGGCGTCGGCCCGGTCGCGGTGCGCTCGCACCTGGCGCCGTACCTGCCGAACCACCCGCTGCAGTCCGAGGCGGGCCCGGCCACCGGCGTCGGCCCGATCTCGGCCGCTCCGTGGGGCTCGGCGGCCATTCTGCCGATCTCCTGGGCGTACGTCCGGCTGATGGGCGGCGAGGGCCTCAAGCGCGCCACCCAGGTCGCGGTGCTGAACGCCAACTACATCGCCAAGCGGCTCGCCCCGCACTTCCCGGTGCTCTACACCGGCCCCGGCGGTCTGGTCGCGCACGAGTGCATCATCGACCTGCGTCCGCTCACCAAGGAGACGGGGGTGACCGTGGACGACATCGCCAAGCGCCTGATCGACTACGGCTTCCACGCCCCGACCATGTCCTTCCCGGTGGCCGGCACGCTGATGATCGAGCCGACCGAGTCCGAGGACCTGGGCGAGATCGACCGGTTCTGCGAGACCATGATCGAGATCCGCGCGGAGATCGAGAAGGTCGGCAGCGGCGAGTGGGCGGCGGACGACAACCCGCTGCGCAACGCCCCGCACACCGCCGCCACGATGGCCGGTGAGTGGACGCACGGCTACTCGCGCCAGGAGGCCGTCTTCCCGGCCGGCGTGAACCCGGCGGACAAGTACTGGCCGCCGGTGAGCCGGATCGACGGCGCGTACGGCGACCGCAACCTGGTCTGCTCCTGCCCGCCGCTGGACGAGTACGGCTCCTGAGCCGTCGCCAGGGCCCCCGGCAGCACCTGCTGCCGGGGGCCCTGGCGTTTCGTCAGGTCGTCAGGAGGCGATCGCCAGCGGGCGGCGCGGGGCGACCACCCGGCCGTCGGGCAGCAGCTCGCCGGTGTCGTCGAACAGCAGGACGCCGTTGCAGAGCAGGCTCCACCCCTGGTCGGGGTGGCAGGCCACGGTGATGGCGGCCTCGTGGTCGGTGGACTCCGCTGACGGACACTCAGGACGGTGCTGGCACATCTTCGTACCCTCGCTTCGCTGCTTACGACCCGGTCGACCGGGTACAGGCAGCCGCTGGGTGCCCCACCCCGTCGATCCGATCCCCTCTGCCCGGCCCAGGTGTGAACCGGCGCTCCGACGGGTAGGACAGGTCGCCCCCCGCGTCGGTTCCCAGTGTCGTCATCCCGAGAGCATCCCGCAGCGATTTCGTGACATGCGCCACAAGTGGATCTCAGGGATCACCCGTTCAGATGGCACCCGGTGCCGGGCAGTACGGAACGGGCCATCGGCGGACGGCCCGATCGGGGCGGTGCCGATGGCCCGTTCGGGGGGCCTGCGTCTCAGGAGCGGCCGAGGGCCAGCGGCCGGGCCAGCAGTGCGAGCAGCTCGCCGGCCGGGTAGACCCGGTGCGCGGTGATGCCCAGTGGGGCCGGGGCGAGCGGGATCAGCAGGTCGACCGAGGGGCCCGGCTCGGGATGGTGCAGCCAGAGCGCGGTGGCGTAGTGGCCCGGCATGGAGAGCAGCCTGGGTTGGTGCCTGGCCCGGGAGGCGAGGGCGAGCTGCCCGGCCTGGCGCAGTGCGCGCAGGGTGGAGTCGAGGTAGGGCCCGGCGGTGAAGTGCGAGAAGGTGTGGCCGTCCGCCGACTCGAGCACCTCGGCCGCCGCGGCGGTCTCGTTGCCGGATCGGATCAGGAACCGCCAGCCCGTTCGGCGGGCGGTGGCCAGGGCGGCACCGGGCTCGTCGAGCACGTGCACCGCGAGCGGGTGCGCGGGTAGCAGCCGCTCGGCGCCGCGCAGGGCGGCGGCCGAGGGCGGGCTGAGCGCGGCCTCGGAGTCCAGTGCGCCGAGGACGGCGCGCAGGGCGCTCAACGGGGGCTGGGGCGTCTGCATGGTCATGGCGGGTCGCCTCTCCGTGCTAGATCGGCGTGCGAGTGCGGCATACCGGCATGGCGCTGGCGGAACCTGGGCCGTGTCCGGTTGGGCATGATCGCGGCGTGGGCGCGGGCCTGCCGTCGCGAAGGCTTCGGGAGCGGCGAGCGCCGGGCGGGAGCTGTGCGAATTCTACTCGAACAGGTGCACAGGGTGACCTTCATATCACGTTCGGTGTGCGATGGCAAGTCATGAATTCGCTGACGCGCCGTCAACAACCTTGTTCGGCCGCTCTGTTCGGGCTCGGGCTAGGGATCTTCCGGTGGGGCATGATGCAGGGACGGTCGACCTAGGTGAAGGGGCACCCATGGGCGAGAAGGTCGTGGCTACTCGCGCGGAACTGTCCGATCGGCAGTTGTACCGCCGAAAGCTCCAGTCCTGTCTGGACGCGCTGGAGCGGATGCTGCGCGAGGGGCGTTTCGACCGGCCGAAGGCCATGGTCGGCCTGGAGATCGAGCTCAACCTGGCCGATGACCTGGGCCGCCCGGTGATGCGCAACGAGCAGGTGCTGGCCGCGATCGCCTCCGGTGACTTCCAGACCGAGCTGGGCCAGTTCAACATCGAACTGAACATCGCCGCCCGCCGGCTCACCGGCCATGTGCTGGACGAGCTGCGCGAGGAGATCGACACCGGGCTGCGCTACGCCGACCGGAAGGCCGAGGAGGTCGGCGCCCGGATCGCGATGGTCGGCATCCTGCCGACCCTGGACCTGGACCACACCGGCCTGGACGCGATGTCCCACAACGACCGGTACACCCTGCTCAGCGACCAGATACTGGCCGCCCGCGGCGAGGACATCGCGCTGGACATCGAGGGGGTCGAGCGGCTCACCGTCGAGTCCGTCACGATGGTCGCCGAGGCCGCCGCCACCTCCCTGCAACTGCACCTGCAGGTCACCCCGGAGCGCTTCGCCTCGGTCTGGAACGCGGCCCAAGCGATCGCCTCGGTGCAGCTCGCGCTGGGGGCCAACTCGCCGTTCCTGTTCGGCCGCGAGCTCTGGCGGGAGACCAGGCCGGTGCTGTTCCAGCAGGCCTGCGACACCCGTTCGGCGGAGCTCAAAGCGCAGGGCGTGCGCCCGATCACCTGGTTCGGCGAGCGCTGGGTGGACTCCGCGCTCGACCTGTTCACGGAGAACCAGCGCTACTTCCCGGCCCTGCTGCCGATCTGCGACGACGAGGACCCGGCCAAGGTGCTGGCCTCCGGCGGGATCCCGAAACTGGCCGAGATGCGCCTGCACAACGGCACCATCTACCGCTGGAACCGCCCGGTGTACGACGTCGCCGACGGCGTGCCGCACCTGCGGGTGGAGAACCGCTGCCTGCCCGCCGGGCCGACCGTGGTCGACACCCTGGCCAACGCCGCCTTCTACTACGGCCTGGTCCGGGTGCTGGCCGAACAGCCCCGGCCGATCTGGACCAGGCTGCCGTTCGCCCAGGCGGACGAGAACTTCCACACCGCCGCCCGGTACGGCATCGACGCGGTGATCCAGTGGCCGAAGGCCGGCCGGGGCGCCCGGGGGACCGTCCCGGTGGCGGCAACCGAGCTGGTGCTGAACGAGCTGCTCCCGATGGCGAAGCAGGGCCTGGACGAGTGGGGCATCGAGCCGGGCGACCGGGACCGCTACCTCGGCATCATCGAGCAGCGCTGCCTGCGCCGCACCAACGGCGCCTCCTGGCAGGCCGCCACGGTGCACGTGCTGCGCGAGAGGTACGGGATGGACCGCTCCTCCGCGATCGCCGCGATGACCAGGCGCTACCTGGAGCACATGCGCGGCGGCGAGCCCGTGCACACCTGGCCGGTGGGCTGATCGGCTGTCAGGTTGTCCAGACAACTTCGTCATCGCCACGTCATGTGATCACCGGGACGCGTACACCTCGGGCGCTTAGACATGTCTGGTCCGGGCCGATCCCCAGGCCCAGTGCCGTGTACGAGGAGTACCCCGATGAGCCCCGAAGTCTCGCGTCGCACCCTGCTCGGCGGCGCCGCCGCGGCTGCCGTGCTGTCCGCTCTGCCGCTCAGCGTCCGGGAGGCGCTGGCCGCCCCCGGGAAGCCGGGGCGGCTGACGGACATTCAGCACGTGGTGGTGCTGATGCAGGAGAACCGCGCGTTCGACCACTACTTCGGCACCCTGCCCGGGGTGCGCGGCTTCGGCGACCGGGCCGCGGTGCGCGGGGTGAACGGCCGCTCGCTGTTCCACCAGCCTGACCCGTCCCGCAAGGAGGGTCACCTGCTGCCGTTCCCGATGAACGCCGCACACACCAGCGCGTACCAGCAGGGTGCGCCGGCCTTCGGCTTCGTCGACTCGATGAAGGCGTGGAACGACGGTCTGGCCGACGGCGCGGTCTCCCGCCGCTCCAGCGGCTGGCTCGGCCAGGGCTACTACGAGCCCGCCGACATGCCGTTCTACAACGCGATCGCCTCGGTCTTCACCACCTGCGACGCCTACCACGCCTCGGTGCAGTGCAACACCAACACCAACCGCGACCACTTCATGACCGGCACCAGCGGCGGCACCGTGCGGGACGTCCCGGTGACGGACAACAGCTACATCCCCGGCGGCTACGAGTGGACCACCTACGCCGAGCGTCTTGAGCGGGCCGGGATCAGCTGGAAGACCTACCAGGCGCTGGACAACTACGACGACAACGCGCTCGCCTGGTTCGCCCCCTTCCAGCAGGCCAAGCCGGGGGAGTCGCTGTACGAGCGCGGGATGCGGATGGCCGGCGACCCGGCAAAGGAGAAGGACCCGTTCGCGATGGGCGACGCGCTGGTCGAGGCGTTCACCGCTGACATCCAGGCCGACCGGCTGCCGCAGGTCTCCTGGATGGTCGCCCCCGCCGCGCTCTCCGAGCACGCCAACTACGCGCCGCCGAGCGAGTATACAGACGTTGACCTAGTCCTCTACCTGCGGAAATGTGGGGAGCACGCCAACTACGCGCTGGCTGGATGACGACCACTTTGGCGCTCTTCGGCTGACTACAGCATCGTGTGACCCTGACCGGCGCGGAAAAGGAGAGCCAGGAGGTCAGCATGCTCGCGCTGCACCTGCTGCAGTCCGCGCTGGTGCACGTCAACACCCTTCTGGTTCAGCAGACCGCCACCTGTGCGCGCACCCCTCCCTCCGTCCGCTCGGGGATGTGTTCGTTCCGAGCGGCGAGTACGCGCGGGCTCACCTCGGGGCCGCGCTGGACGCCCTGCTGGTGCACCCGCCCACGCAGGGCCGTAGGGCGTTCGACCGGTACATTACCCACGTGGGCGACCCGTCCTTCGTCGGTAACGCCGACTACCTGGTGCAGATGTTCGCGCAGCGGGTGAAGTCCAGTGCGTGGAAGCTGATAGTGGGCACTGCGGCCAAGCACGCCATGCTCGAACTGGAGGTGCCCGAGACCAGCGGCATCACCGCGTGCGTGGCCGCCGAGCGGCACGCGCGCTGCCTGATCGCCTTCGCCCAGCACGACCTTGACGCGGTGCGGGAGACCGTCGTCAATGGTGATGAGTAAGTTCAACGAGCTGCCCGTCAAGCAGCAGCTCAAGGCGATGGACCTTCTCGGCGCGTTCGACGTGTTCATGGAGGCGTTGGACGCGACGGTGTGCCAGCAGATCAACACCTACGTCGAGAAGATGCCGGTTTCAGCCGAGAAGGTGAACCTCGCCGATCTGACCAGGGTCGCCCTGGTCAGGTTCGACGCCGTCCGGACCCGCATCCCTGCTCTGACCGGGGCGTTCGCCAAACTCGACCCGGCCCCGCAAGGCCATGCCTGTCAGGTCGTACCCCTGCGCCTACTTCGCCGGCGTCGTGCCGGAGATCCTGGCCGAGGCTGGCAACTGCCGCGACGCCGAGGAGCTCACCGGGGAGACCGTGATCCCCCTCGCCCCTTTCATCCAGCCCGAGCAGTTGGAGGGCATTCTGACCACCGGGGCCGAGAACCGGCAGTGCCGGGAGGCGGCGCAGGCGCCCGAAATCGCGGCGATCTTCTGGACACGGGCGCCCCAGCTCCACGGCCACGCGATGTGGACGAAATTCGTCAAGCGGATGCGGGAGCTCGCGCCCGATTCCGAGTGATACCAGTACGACGAGCTGGCCGCCCACATCGGCTACCAGCAAGCTCCCGCCGCATCGTAGAGCTCACGCTGCCGCCTCGACCAGCAGGGCCGAGGCGGCGTTCAGAGGCGGCCCCAGGTGCCGGGGCAGGGCTACGGGTTCTGGGGCCGCGCGGCCGATGGCCTGCATGTCCTGGTCCAGGAGGCTGACCAGGCGTGAGACCTGGTCGTCCGAGAGCTTCAGGCCAAGGCACTTGGCCGGATCTGCGTCTTCCGGCGGGGCGACCATGATCCGGGACGTCACTGGGCCGTGAAAGCCGGGTACCGCGTCGATCGTCTCGTTGGCCCACTCGATTAGGGCCCGGCTCAGGCGGTCATGGTCGGTCCCATCGTCAGGGGGGACCTACTCGGTGCTCACGCCGTCCAGGGCATCTGCCATGCCGACAAATTTCCATGATGCTCGGCGGCCGGCCGGGTGCCGCGCCGTCGGGCAGGCCCAGGCCGGAGAAACGGCGCTTGGCCGGCCGAGGGCTGGCCCCGGCCCGCCAGCCGGCCGCCACAACGGGTTCTCGGCCGACCGGCAGGGACCGTTAGAAGCGCGGGCGCTGCCTGTTCTCCGGCTTCGACAGCAGCCCGAGTACGGCGTGCTCTTGGTGGTGGGCGTGCCAGCGGCCTGCGAGGTCCCGGTCAACGAACCGCGCCAAGCCCCGCTCCGTCGTCGTGGCCAGCTCGAATACCTCCCAGCCGCCCGCGGCCTCGGCGAAGGCGTTGGCTAGGTCGATGAAGCGCGGCCCCTGGAAGTACGCCACGTTCACGTTGTCCGGGGTTAGGGGAATCCCGGACTCGTCCGACCGCAGGGTGTCCGTCGCCGACCGGGACTCGAAGTAGGCGTTCACCTGCGGCTGGACCTCGTAGCGCATCGAGTCCACGACCTGCTGCCTGTGGCTCGGCGCCTTGAAGCAGTCCTTATACGAGAACGGCGCCGAGTCGCCGTTCACCCACACCGCCAACGGCCCCTTGTGGTTGCCCAGAGGCGTCCGGATGATCCGGAAGTACTCGATCCCGGGGCCGACCTTCTCCCCCACCTTCGGGTGCTTGTCCAGCGCGTCCCGCAGCAGTTGGTCGTCCTCCTCCCGGGTCACCACCACGTTGAAGTCGTACCGCTTGAGCAGGTCGCTTACCTCCCGCTCGGCATCGCCCTTGGTCCGGAACTCGCGCTCGCCGAGCCAGTACGCCGGCATGAACTCCTCCTTCACTCAGTGCTACCGGTGCACCACGCTAGGGCACCTAGCTTGCCCCTGTCCGGAGTCCAGTCCACTTCCGTCCAGCCGCCCGAACAAGCCGCTCGGCGGCGAGCCGGTTAGCGGCACGCTTGGCCCGCGCAGCCTTCGCCGCAGCGCCGGGCCGGGGTCGACATCCTCTTGAGCGGTGCTGGCCTACTGCTGGGCGATGGCGAGAACCTTCTCTGCGTCGGCGAGTGCGGTCCGCCCGGCGGGCACGTCCTTCGGGCCCGGATTGCCGCCGAGCGGCCGGGGACCGACGAGCCCCAGCAACCTAGCCCGGCCCATGGCTCTATCTGGGTCGGTAGCTCCCACAACCGGGCCGATCCAGGGTGGTGGACCAAGCCCACGTTGACCCGCGTTTTGGATAGGGCGACAGCATCGCCGCGTCACCTCGGTCGGACTGCAGTTCGCGAGGCGATCAAGCACGCGAGGAATGGTGCGCCACAACGGGTGTATCGGCGGGTCTGCTCTGGTTGACCTGCACCGCTGCAGAAATCCAGGGACTGATGGGGCTGGATGATCAATTTGTCCCGCTATCAACCCGCTTGCTCTTCCACCGACTGGCCGGAGCGCGAAGAACAGCACGCTAGGTCCTGCCGCTGACAATCTCG
This sequence comes from Kitasatospora sp. Root107, assembly GCF_001424875.1. GTDB lineage: Bacteria > Actinomycetota > Actinomycetes > Streptomycetales > Streptomycetaceae > Kitasatospora. Next base: position 24,505 of record NZ_LMCT01000033.1, read on the forward strand.
TGGCCCAAGGGCTTTCACCGAACTGATCACCACCCCTTCGCTACGCTCGGCGCTGTTAACGTTGCTCACTGTGAGCGGCGCTGGAGCAAGGAGCCCTCATGACAGACCTGTTGACGAACCCCGGTGCGATCCACGACCTGGACCCCGACCGAGAACAACTTCGCCAACTGGTCGAGCAGGACCACCGGCTGAGCGGGATCGTGCGAGGCCGGGTGAACGAGCAGCGCCGGCTCCGGTTGTCCATCGGCGCCATGTTGCTCAGGCTGGCACCGCTCGGCGAGCGAGGGGTCGCCACCGGGGGCCTCACCTCACTCGATGAGCTCGCGGCGACGGTCGACCTCCCCCTGGAGACCGCACGGATCTACCGGAAAGTGGCCAAATGGTCTGGCCAGACCATTTGTCAGGAACTCGACAGTCTGGATGTGGAGGTTGCGTACACGGTCGTGCGGGCGGCGGTCACCGTCCCCAAGACCGAGCTCGGAGACCGCGAAGACGTGCTGCGATACCGGCTGGAGACACTGGTTGGGCTTGCCCGCGCGGCACAGGAGTCGGGCGCCGAGGTGGTGACGGAGACCGACCTACGCCAGGCACTGGGGGACGAACCAGTGCGTACGTCGGTCCCGAGGCCAGGAACCGTCCAGGAGGACCAGGACTACTGGGAGCCATCGGTCACCGAGACTCCGGCGCCAGCCGGGCTGTCGGCCGAGATGGCCCGGAGCACCTGCGCGACCCTGCTCCGCGATCCGGCCGGCCGGGTCGAGGTGTTCGCGACGATGCTCGCCAACCCGGAGTACCTCACCGAACTGGTCTCCGATGGACGGGCCCGGGCGGTGATCCAGACCGAGATCAAGGCGTCCGCGAAGGCGGAGGTCGACCCGGACGACCTTGCCATGGACGCCGCGGCGGCAGCTGATCCCGAGGTCATGCTCGCTCGGTGGCGGGTGGCTCTGCAGCGCCGGGATCATCAGGCCGCTGGGCTGCTGGCCTATGACCCGGCCGAGATCGTTGCCCGGGGGGACGAGGACCTGATCGAAGCGGTCCTCAAGACCGTGCAGCAGTACAGCAAGTGGGGAGAGCGTCTCCTCGTTGAGGCTCGCCGGAAGGAGCCGCGAGCCGACTAACCATCAAGATCTGAGAGAGGCAACCGCGTTGAGCTCGAAGGAACTGCGCGACGAGCAGGGCAACCGCCTGCATATCCACCGGGACCACGATCACCTGCCGGACGACATCAGGAGGGCGCTGGTGCTCGACTTCCGGGAGATGCTCGTCACCCACCCCCACAGCCCGCAGGCCCGCCGCCAGTTCCTCCGCGAGCAGTTCGAAGCTGGCGCGGCTTGGGCCGAGCCGTACTTCAACCGCTGCTTCACGCAGCTGGAGGAGCAGGCGGCGAAGGAGTGGACGGCGGGCCAGCGGGCCGTCGAAGCAGAGCGGCGGGACCGTGAGGCCCTGGAGAAGGAGAAGCTCAAGGGGACGGAGGACCCGCCGGTCGTGCCGACGCAGCGTACGGATCCGCCGAGCGTCTCCCTGACCGACGACGATGACGATTCGACGCTCAAGCCCCTCCGTTTCACCCAGCGGCAGACCCTGACACTTGTTCAGCGGGCCTCCCGGCAGAAGATCCTGGACATCATCGACGACAAGGCGGCTGCCGTGAAGCGGAGGGAGTCCGAGGCTGCCCGGGTGAAGGAGATGGCGCGCGCCGAGAAGGGGCACCAGGGGGTCATCGAGCTGGCCCAGGCGATCGAGGCGGCCTGGGAGCTGGAGCCGGACGCCGTCAGCTACTCGCAGGTCATGCGCAACAGCGGGCTGACCTTCAAGCAGTTCGGCATCTCGACAAAGTTCTTCGCCGACCAGCTCGACCAGGCTGGCCCTGACGAGGGGTTCGGCCTTCAGTGACCACGCCGATGCTCGTGACCAGCACGGACCTGGTCGAGGCCCACAAGCGCCAGTGGTACCAGGGGATTGTCGACCAACTCCCGAACCGGGAGGTGAGCCGGGCTGGCCGGCGCGGTGACACGGAGGCCGCCGACTCCACGATCTGGGAGCTGGAGACGCCGCCGCTCGCCCAGGACCCGATCACGGGTAAGCAGAAGGCGCATGCCAGGGTGCGGTGGCTGCTGTGTGGGGTGGCCGAGCACGGCATGGGGAAGCTGAGGATCTTCGAGCGTGGAGGCGGCCTCGTCGCCGTCGAGTGGCACCGGCCGTGGACCAACTTCTCCTTGCTGAACGAGCCGCTCATTGACCTCGGCTTCTCCGCCGACGTCGGCCGCCACGTCGTCCTCGACGCAGTCTTCGACAGCTTCACCCGGACCCGGGCAGACGGCCGCGGCGTGCTCTACAGCATGCACAGCTGGCTGGAGCACCTCCGGACCGGAGTCCCCCTCACGCCGGTCCGACAGCCCTGGGCCCCGGCCGGGGCAGCCGCGAGCTGACCCGCCCCCGGCTTGCCCAGTGAGCCGGGGTCACACCCTGCGCTGGAAGGACTCCATGAACACCAACGGCACCGCTGACCCGGCACTGCTACCGGAGCAGGCCGCCGCGATCATCACCCGGTTCAACCAGCTCGGCATGTCAGGGCCCACCATGTCGCCGGATCAGCTGGCGACCGCGCTGACAGGGCTGATCGCGCTGCTGCGGGCCACCCCGAACGCCTTGCGGCACATCAGCGGCCATCTGCTCAGCTCCCAGCGGCGCGGCTGCCTGGCCGATATCGTGGGCGGAGACACCGACGAGCTGGCCGAACGGATCAGGCAGCGCGTCTTCGATGGCGTCGCCCCGCTCGCCGAGCTAGCCCGCACGCTGGACGAGGCGTTGGTCCTAGTCCTCCGCTTCTACCAGCTGGACGACCCCGGCCTGGCTGGCGCCGAAGACGCGATCCCCTTGGTCCCGAAGAGTCGCACGGCCGACAGCGAGATCGCGGTGGAGCTGATCACCGACTAGTCCGGCTTCATGGCGTTGGCCCCGGTACCAGAGCTGGTATCGGGGCCAACGGCATTGCGGGCCAGGCTTGGTCAGACCAGATGCTGGGACCACTGTGCTGAGCCAGAGTCCACAGGCCAGCAGGGCGGCGCCGCGACGGTACGTCGGTCTGTTCAACTGCCGGTGCGGTCGGCGGTGTAGCCGCTGATCCGGCCGGTCTCGTGGGCCATCAGCTCAGCGAGGCGCTGGCCCGCCCACATGGCGAGTGTTAGCGCCACCTCGCGGGCGTCTTCGACCTTGCTGCCCGGACGGAGGTAGTTCAGGTGAGGGACGGCGATCCGGAGCAGGCGCTCGGCCCCGGCCCGCCGGTCCGGCCGGGCCTGGACGTCGTCGGTGGCGATGATGGAGAGGATCTCCATCGCCGTCGGTCCGGCCGGGTGCGGGTGCTTCTGGGCATGGCAGACCAGGTCGCCCTGGTCGAGCAGCCAGCGGTTGAACTGCTGCTGGTCGAGGTGCTGACGGAGGTAGGCGACCAGCTCGGTCGCCAGCGACTCGGTCAGCAGCAGCGAGTCCTCGGGCAGGGTGCCGGCGGCGTGCCAGGTCTCCAACGTGGCGATCAGCCCCTGGTACATCTCCCGGTTGGCCGGCGGCAGACCGGTCCCGCCCCGGCGGTGGTGGGCGGCCTCGTCCAGCGTGGTGGTCCGGATCAGCTGGAACGCTGCGGCGCGGGGGGCTGGTCCGGGCGGTGGTGTCGGTCATCGTGGGCCTTCCGGCTGTCTGAGGGTGGGGGCGCCTGGTCAACGGCGGTGTCCGGCAGCGGTGAGTTCGCGGGCCAGGGCCTGCCGCAGTTGGGGGAGGGACTTGTCTCCTCGTTGCCGCTTCCTGACGGGCGCCCGGCCGGTCTGCAGTCCGGATCGGCTGGTGCCGGGCTGACCGCGCCCTGTGCTCAGCGCTCGGCTGGGACTGACGCCACCCAGGTCAGCCAGGCGGCGGCGACGGCGGAGGCCTGTCGGATGGTCGTCTCGTCGGCGCCGACCCGGCTGTGGACCCCGACCTCGCGGTTGATGCGGGCGTTGATCTCGCGGTGGGTGTCTCCGGTGGCGGCGGCAATCTCGTTCACGAGGCGTGTGAGGCGACCGCGCGGGTCCGGGCCGTGGTCGATGTCGTCCGTGTTCAGGTCGATCTCGTCGTCCGGCCGGCCCCCGGCATCGAAGTAGGCCATGCCCTCGCACGGACGGCACATCGTGCCTTCGTAGTCGACGCTGGCCTGGCCGCAGACGTAGCAGACAGCACTGTCGCAGTTCGCGCAGTAGAAGGGGGAGACGTCGTCAAGGGAGCTGCGGCCGGGGATCTTGACGAACGCGCACTGCCTCCTGCACTGCGGTGACTCGTCACCTTCAGCGGAGTCCGGTGGCGCGGCCTCGGCCAGGGCCGCGCGTTCGACCAGCGTGAGCTGGTTGTCGCGGCGCTCGGCGTTCTGCCTCTTGCGGGCGTTCAGGCACTGGGCCCACTCCTCGTCGGTGAGGTGACTGCGGCAGGCGACCTGTACGGGGAGGTCGTCGTAGCCGCTCGGCCACGTAGCTGGCTCTCTCCGGCAGGGCTGTCCGGTCTGGGCGGCGCGACGGGAGCAGTGCCTCGTCGGGGAGACGTACTCGGCTGGCAGGTCCATTGGGCGCTCTCTTCGACGTCGGTGCTCGCACATCGTCTCGACTCGACCGGGGCCCGCGCAGGTAGATGGGGCGATCACTCGACCGTGATCGCGCGGTGCCCGGGAGGCTGACGGACTTCGTCGCGTCACTTGTCGGGCTGCAGGCGCTGCACCGCCGCCTGTTTGGCGCGGGCTGTCTTGGCGGTGGCCTGGGCGTGGCGGCGGGCCGGGCCGACCGCCTCGTCCGTGGTCCGGTGCTGTCGTTGGGCGGTGGCCAGCGCCTCCTCGGCCCGTGATAGCGCGGTCTTCGCTGCCTTCACCTCGCTGGTGGCTTCCCGCTCGCGCCGTTCGGCCTCGGCCTGGTCGTGTTCGGCGAGTTCCAGTAGGTACTGCGCCTAATTCGTTGATAGCGGATCGGTGGAGCCAGGGGGCTTCGGTCGGTTCGTTCGAATGCCGAGGCCGTGACGCCTATCCCGATCCGGGCCAGTGAGGCCTTCCGATAGATCGGCGCGCGGCCCGGCAGGTGCGGTGGTGGTGGTCGCGTGGGCGCCGGACGGATGCCTCTACTGTGCCTGGCCTTGAGGCCCACACCGAGCGCGGCGGCGACTGGCGTCCTCGCGACCACCACCACCCGTCAACACCGGACTCTTGATCGCTCGTTGGTGTTGGTGGTGCGAGCCCGCCGCACGGTGACCTCTCGAAACGCCCGAGCCGCTTGAGCTCCTGCAACAGACCGAGGCCCGTGGGGTGCGCTGGTGCCACGAACGGCTAGTGAGGTGGCGGACCGGCCGGTTGGTCGAGTCCTGGAATTAGGTAGCTGCGTGGCCCGCATGTGCTCGTGACCAGCGCAAACATCGCACCCTGGGGAGGGAACCTTGATCTACTGTGGCATCGACTGGGCCGAGCGGACACACGACGTCGCCCTGGTCGACGACACCGGCCAGCTGCTGGCCAAGCGGCACATCACCGACGACGCGGCCGGCTACAAGCTGCTGCTGGACCTGCTCGCCGAGTACGGCGACACCGAGGAGAACCCGATCCCGATTGCGATCGAGACCTCCCGCGGTCTGCTGGTCGCGGTCCTTCGGACCGGCAGGCGGAAGGTGTTTGCGATCAACCCGCTGGCCGCCGCCCGCTACCGCGACCGTCACGCCGTCTCCCGCAAGAAGTCCGACCCCGGCGACGCCCTGGTCCTGGCCAACATCCTGCGCACCGATATGCACGCCCACCGGCCCCTGCCCGACGACAGCGACCTTGCCCGCGCCGTCGCGGTCCTCGCCCGCGCCCAGCAGGACGCGACGTGGAACAGGCAGCAGATGGCCAACCAGCTCCGCTCGCTGCTGCGCGAGTACTACCCCGCCGCCCTGGCCGCCTTCGAGCCGTGGAAGAACGGCCTGTGCCGCCCCGAGGCCCGCGAGATCCTCAAGATCGCCCCGACCCCCGCCAAAGGCGCGCGGCTGACCCGCACTCAACTCGCCGCCGCCCTCAAGCGGGCCGGCCGTCAACGTGGAATCGAGGCCGACGCCGACCGGCTGCGGGAGGTCTTCCGATCCGACTGGGCCCACCAGCCCGCCTTGGTGGAGAACGCGCTCGGCCGGCAGATGCTCGCTCTCCTGGGCCAGCTCACGGCCGCGTGCACCGCCGCCGATGACCTGGCGCAGGCCGTTGAGGAGGTGTTCCCGCAGCACCCGGATGCCGAGATCATCCTCAGCTTCCCAGGCCTCGGCGCCCAGCTCGGCGCCCGGGTCTTGGCCGAGATCGGCGACGATCGCGAACGCTTCGCCGACGCCCGTGGCCTCAAGGCCTATGCCGGCGCATCGCCCGTCACCCGGTCCTCCGGCAAGAAGTCCAGCATCACCCGCCGCTGGGTGAAGAACGACCGGCTCAACCACGCCGGCTACCTCTGGGCCTTCTCGGCGATCACCGCCTCACCCGGTGCCAAGGGCCACTACCGGCGCCGCCGCGACGACAACGGCGACTGGCACGCCGCCGCCCAGCGCAACCTGTTCAACCGTATGCTCGGCCAGCTCTACCACTGCCTCAAGAACCGACGGCACTTCGACGAGCACACCGCGTTCCCTGCCGCCCCCGAGGCACTCGTCGCCGCGGCCGCATAGACGACCCATTAGAACTGTCGGAGGGTGGCGGCACACTGCTGTCCATGAGCGATAGCCAAAACAGCACCACCGCCGTGTCCGAACCGGTCTGGGTACGGTCCATGGGCGGTCCGCTCATCGCCGTGCCTGCCTCAGTGGTGCAGCTGTGGGGCGGCTGCACCGAGGGCGGGGTCATCCTGGGTGATTCAGGCGTGCCCGACGACTACGACCGCGCCTGCGAGGTCGAGGGCGAGGCAGGCCTGATCCACGTCGGCAGTAAGTCGGCGCTGGTGTTGGGTGATGAGCCGGCGACCACCTGCTTCCTGCCGGAACGGAGGCTCTTCCTGCGGTGGCGCGCTGCCGACTCATTCGAGGAGTTGCTGGAGGCTGCAGAGGCGGTTCTCGCCGACCCGGAGACGGCTTGGGTGGACTGTGGGCTTTGGGAGACCGACGGACCTGCGATCCTGATGGATTCGGCTGAGGCGGGAGTGGATCTCGGCAGGGAGTACCCGAGCGGCGGTGGACAGCCCGACGAGGCCGCCGTGCCCGTTGAGCCGGGGCGCTGGCGAGTTCGCGCGTTCCAGAAGACAGGCGACTACCCCTGGGTCAGCGTGGTCCAGCTCGATGCCGACGACCAGCGCGACGGAGCCGCAGCCACGTGACCTGAGCGCGAACGCGAATCGAACAGCCAACACCTCAACCCACGCGATCCCCCCAAGACTTGACGGCCTAACACCGTGAGGTGTCTCGGTGGCCTCTTCCTCGGCGGCCCGGGCGTCTCGCTCGGCCTGCTCGCGGCGCTGCTCGGCCGCTTGGCGGCGCCTCGCTTCGGTCGCCTCGGTGGCGACCTTCGCGGCTCGCTGTCGGCCCTCGGAGGATGCGGCCGCTGACTTCTTCCTCGCGGACGGGGTGGCAGAAGGGGGTGCGGGCGGCGCGGTGCCGGGCTTCACCGCACGGGTCAGCCGCCCGCTCAGCAGTACGGCTGCCGCCGAATCGGCGAGCGCCGCCTGCAGCGTGCCAGCCAGCTCTTCGTCCGCCGCGTCGCCGACCCGAACTCCCGCCGCGCGCGCGTAGCTGCGGGCCTGGACAACCAGTGCGTCCACCAGCTGCCTGCGCTGCACGAGCAGCTCCCGCAGCTGCTCGCCGTCCAGTTCCTGCTGGGCCTGGCGCAGGCGTGTGCCGAGCGCGGTGAACGCCCGGACGGTGTCCAGGTCGTGGTGGACGAGCTGATCGGCGAGCCAGGCCCCAACGGTGGGTTCTCCAGACACTCTGTGGATGTCTCATCTGAGTGATGTCCTTGACCGTCCGGTGACCCTGCGCCCGTTAGGGTCCCAGGCCATGGTGCTGGCCCGGTGTTGGAGGAAGCATGGCAAGACGGATGCGTGAAGAGGCGTTCCGAGTAGAGCAGGAGCAGGAGCGTTATGCCCCCCATGTCCGTCCGATCAACGAGATGGTCGACATCTTGCGCGATCAGGACGAGCGTGGCTGGATGCCGCATGTCGCACCCTGGCACGGGGGAGCGGAGGCTCGCGTGCTGTCCATTCTTCGGGACCCGGGCCCCAAGACGCAGGAAGGCGCAGGCTCGGGATTCCTGTGTGTGGAAAACGATGACCCGACGGCAGAGCTCCAGGCCCAGATCTTCGAGGAGGCCGGGATAGCGCCGCGTGACGTCACTCCCTGGAACGCCTATCCCTGGTACATCAACCGCTCACCGAACGCGGCTGAGCTCCAGGCTGGTGCCGAGGTCCTGAAACAGCTGCTGGGGCTGATGCCAAAGGCAGAGGTTGTGCTCCTCCAGGGCAACGAAGCCCAAGACGTGTGGCGCCGCCTGCTCAAGACGCGCCCCGAAGCCGTCCGTGACAGGACCCTGGAGGTGGTCAGCACCTACCACCCCGGTCGGCAGGCTCTCTTCGTGCGAGACCCGGAGGAACGCGCCCGCCGCGCGCAGCACCGTATCGACTCCTACCAGAAGGTCGGTGACGCCCTCCGCGGCAGAGGCGGGCAGCTATAGAGGCCCTGTTCTCGTATAGCTACGGCGAACGGACACGTAGCGCCGTGTGAGGTTTGGGGTCGTGGTCGCCGCGAGTGTCGGCGTACAGCGGATCGCGGGATCGCGGTAGCGGCCGTTCCGCAGTCAAGCGGGGCAGGCTGGCGACCTGCCCCGCTCGGTGAGTGACTTCTAGTAGGGCTTGGTCAGGTGCACTCGCTGATGGCGTGTCCTTGGGTCCGTGGGCGCGTTGATGGTGTGTGACACCTGGGGAGATGGATCAGGTCCGG
>NZ_LMCT01000034.1:0-2527 GCF_001424875.1 Kitasatospora sp. Root107
GTGGTGGTGGTGGATCCGGTCAGTCTTCGGGCTGAGGGGAAGAGCATGGCGGCGGTCGGTGAGGATTTCTCGGCTGCGGTGAAGGATTTGTCGGCGAAGTTGGAGGCCCTGGAGRAGGGTGACACTCCGCCGTGGGGTGACGACGACTTGGGTGAGAAGTTCGGTGTTGTGTAYGAGGGTCTGCGGGACGGGATGAAGGAGTCGATGGCTTCTTTGGGGACGCGGATCGGGGAGATCGGGCAGAAGTTGCAGGGGATGGCGGCCAAYCACGAGGCGAACGAGTCGACGACGGATGGTTCGTTCCGGACGTTGGAGGGTTCGCAGGAGATGGTCGGGGGGCGGGTTGGTGCGTTGTACCGGCCGCAGGTGATCTGAGGGGCCGTCCGGATCTGAGGGTTCGTCTGTTCTGAGGGTGTGTCGTTCGGCGTCTGCCGTTCTTGCTGGGTTCCGTGTTGCCGTGAAGTGGTCGTCATTACTGGGGGTTTGACGAAGTGTCGCTGATGTTGCCGGACAGTGTTGAGTGGGTCCTGGAGATGCTCGGCTTYGACTGGCCGAAGGCGGAYGAGGACAAGCTCATGGAGTCCGCGCAGGTGTGGCGGGACTTCGCGGACACGGTCGATGAGTTGCACTATCGGGCGGCGGGTGCGGCGAACAATGTGCGTTCGGCGAACTCGGGTGATTCGATCGAGGCGTTCGGCAAGGCGTGGGAGAAGTTCTCGGCCGGTGGCAGTGACGGGTATCTGGCGGATGCGGCGACGGCGTCGCGGTTGATCGCGGCGGCGTTCGATGCGGCGGCGATGATCGTGATCGCGTGCAAGATCGCGGTGATCGCGCAGTTGGTGCTGCTGGCGGTGGAGATCATCGCKGCKCAGGCGGCTGCGCCGTTCACGTTGGGGTTGTCGGAGTTGGGTGCCGCGGGTGCGGTGCAGGCGACGAAGATGATCGTGCGGCGGTTGTTGAAGGAGCTTCGGGATGCGCTGGTGGAGGCGATCCTGGAGACGTTGAAGGAGCCGGTGGTGCAGGTGCAGGCGACGAAGATGATCGTGCGGCGGTTGTTGAAGGAGCTTCGGGATGCGCTGGTGGAGGCGATCCTGGAGACGTTGAAGGAGCCGGTGGTYTCGGCGGTGCAGGCGATGATCAGTGACYTGATCGCGCAGACCGTGAACCAGGGTTTCGGTGCGCAGGACGGCTTCGACCTGGGGCGGACGGGGAAGGCGGGGGCGGAGGAGTTCAAGACTGCGGTCAAGAACTCCGGGCAGACGTTCACKGAGGCGCTGCGGGACGGGGTCGGCTCGCGGGCGGGCCATCATGCCCGTAACGGGCTGGACAGCGCGGCAGGGCACGGCAGCAACGCGGACTCCTCCGGCAACGGCGACGGCAACGGCAGTACGAACGCGCCGGACAGCAGCGGTAGTTCACCGTCGGGCAGTAGCAACAGCCCTTCGTCCAGCAGCAGCCCTTCGGGTTCGAGCCCGTCCTCCAACAGCCCGTCCGGCAGCAGTCCTTCGGGTACGAGTCCGTCGTCGACCGGTCCGTCTTCCAGTGGTCCGTCTTCGTCGAGCACTTCGCCGGACATGTCCTTCGGGTACGAGTCCGTCGTCGACCGGTCCGTCTTCCAGTGGTCCGTCTTCGTCGAGCACTTCGCCGGACAGCGCTCCGAGCCGTGACACCTCCGGTTCGAACGAGACGCCGCGTTCGACGCAGCAGACGCCCACGTCCGGTGAGCCGCGCAGTTCCGCGCCGCTGGACCCGTTCGGCACTCGGGTGGGTGCCGACAGCAGCCCGTCCGGGGACACCGGACCGGCGCGGACACCCGCGGGCGACAGTGGCACGCCGAGCCGATCCGACGACAACGGCCGTACCAACACCCCGTCGCCGGAAGGCCGTTCGGGTCCGGACTCGCAGCAGTCCGCCCGCACCCCCGACAGTGCCGGCCCCTCGCGTACGCCTGACGGTGACACCGGGACTCGCCCCGACAGCGCTCCCTCGCGTACGCCTGATGGTGACCCGGCTCCGCGACCGGCCGCATCCGACGGACCCTCGCGTACCCCGGACGCCGGTGACACCCGCCCGCACTCGGGCCCGTCCGAGAGTGGTGGCCCCTCGCGGACGCCGGACGGTGACACGAGCACCCGTCCGAACTCGTCGTCCCCGGATGGGCCTTCGCGTACCCCCGACCACGACCCGGGAAGCCGCCCGACCGCTTCCGACGGTCCGTCGCGTACACCGGACAGTGGCGACAGCCGGCCCCACGCGGGTCCGTCCGAGAACACCGGCGCCACGCGCACGCCCGACCACGACCCCGGCAGCCGCCCCGCTCCCGCCGAGCACACCCCGCCCCCGCGTGGGGACGACAGCCGTCCCAGCTACGGCCCGGTACGCCCCACCGACCCGACGCCCAGCCCCAGTCACACGCCCGCTCCGGCGGACATACCCGCGCCCCGGCACGAGCCGGCCCAGACCCGCCCCGACGCCGTCCCACAGCCCCAGCCCGTCGCCGCCACGCCGGACGCGCGAACCCCCGCCC
>NZ_LMCT01000034.1:2532-271300 GCF_001424875.1 Kitasatospora sp. Root107
CCGGCCCCGGCCGCCACCCCGGGTGGCGTGCCCGGCGGTGTGCCGCACGCGGGCAACCCGGCGGCCGCCAACCCGACCACGCCAGGGGCAGGCAGGCCCACCGCGCCGCCCACCCCGACAGCAGCACCGGCCGTCCAGCCGCAACGCCGCCCCGACCACGACGGCCCCACTCTCACCCCACGCCCCGCCGCCGACCGCGGCCCCGCCACCAACCGCCCCGACATCCCGTCGCGCCTCAACCCCACCCCGCGCCCCGAGGCAGCCCGGCCGGACAGCGCTCGCCCTGACATCCCGTCACGTCTCGACCCCACCAGCTCGAACACCCGCCCTGATGCGGCCCGTCCGGCCACCACCCGKCCCGACRTCGGTTCACGRCTGGACCCGCGCAGCTTCGTCCCGGTCTCGAAGCAACGGCGGAGACCGACCGAGCCCGACCCCACCGAGAGCCCGCGCCTGGCGGCCTGCCCGGGCCCGGACAGCGTGCGTCCCGATGCGACCCGCCCCGGCGGCACCCGTCCTGACATCCCGTCACGTCTGGACCCCACCGACTCGAACGCCACCCGCCCCGACACGGCACCGCCGGACAACACGAAGCCCGACATCGGCTCCCGCCTGGACCCCACCGGCCAGGACGCCGACCACTCGGCCGACCACCCCACCGAGAGCACGCCCGACTCGGGTCGGCCACTGTCCGAGAGCCGCCCGTACGACACGCCCGGTGGCCTCGACCGGACCGATCCGCAGCACCAGCAGGACCTGGAGAGCCGGGTCCCGAGGAACCCGGACGGCACCCCGCAGCGGCACCCCGACCCGAACGGCGACTGGCCCGGGGCGGTCAACGGTGATGGGCACCGCGCCCCCGGCCGGGACAACAACTGCCTGGACGTGGCGCTCTCCACCGCGGACACCTACAGCGGCAACCCGACCGCCGCCGCGCCGCGCAACGACACCGGCCCGGACGGGGAGCAGGGCGGCCGCGACCGGGCGGAGCGTCAGCTCGGTGCGCCGTTCCGGGACATGGGCGACGGTGACCAGGCGTTCCGGCGGATCGAGGACCAGCTCCGCGAGTCCGGTCACGGTTCGCAGGCGGTGATCGTCACGCAGGACGCCAACGGCCGGGCGCACGCGTGGAACGTGGTCAACCACGACGGCAAGATCACCTACCTCGACAACCAGACCGGTCAGCGCAGCGACAAGCCCCTGCACAACGGCGACAACGGCGTCTTCGCCGTCGCCCTCGACCCGGACCGCCGCCCGCTGCCGGCGGACGGCGACACCCGGGACGGTTCCCCGGACCGCCCGGGCGACGGCACCGAGCGTCGTCCCGAGGACCCGGCGGGCAACCCCGAGCGTGAGTCGAAGGGCTCGGCCGAGTACGACCAGCGGCAGGACAAGGACCAGAAGCACTACGGGATGGAGCCGGACGCCACCCAGCAGCACACACGCGGGACGAACGAGGTCGCGCAGACCAACACCGAGTCCGCGCACCAGTTCCTCGAAGGCCACATCGACAATGGCCAGCTCGCCAAGGTGCTGGACGAGGCGGCCCAGCGGGCCCATGGGACTCCACCCCAACTCGGGTTCGACAAAAAGGAGTTGGGAGCCAAGCTGCCCGGCTTCAATGACCTCTCACGCGGTGAGCAGGGTGCTGTCGTGGCGGCCATGGGCCGGCTCAGCCTGGGCTTCCACGAGGCCCACGCCGTGGGTGCCAGCCCGGAGCACGCCGCCAGGCCCTACGAGAACGATCCCAACATCGACCGGTCCGAGACGATGTCGCCGAAGGAGCAGAAGAAGCACGTGAACGACGCCGCGGCGTCGACCGACGACACCTCGCGCGGCGTGGTCTATCACGCGAGCCAGGACTTCCGGACGGCCGGTCCGCCGTCCGGCGGCGCCGCGCCGGCACCTGCCCACCTGGTCCGCGAGCATCTGGTGGCGGACCCCCGGTTCGGTGGCCGGGAGGGGGTTTACGACCTCGCCTCGGGGCCGGGGCGCGGGGATCACCGGCCGGACTTCTCCGGCAAGAACTTCGCGGTGATCGAGGTGGTCGACTCCGACGGCAACAGCCGCTACGTGGTGGACAGTTCGATCCCACGCAACTCGGTCGGCCGACGGCCCGAGCACTCCGAGCCGCACCTGGGCCGCTGGATCGACCGGCTCAACGAGAACCAGCAGGCAGGCGACTACAAGGTCGTCAGCCTTTACACCGAGCGCGAACCGTGCGGCAACAAGCCAGGCCATGCGGGCTGCTCGGGGTACATCGCGGAGCGGATGCCCGGAGTGGCCATCGACTACGGTGTGGGGTACCGGAAGGGGGTGCAGACCGGTGACGGGACGCACGCCGACAGCCAGTCCAACATGACTCGGGACGCTCAGGCGGACCTGAACCGTCTGGGGACGATCTGGGCCCGCATGGCGCAGGCCGGTCAGCTGTAGCACGCACCCCCGAGACGACGACCAGCAAGGAAGACGGCTGTGACGACAGGCGATTGGACGCAGGCCACAGACCGCGAGGCGGCGGCCAGGACCGTACGGGACTGGGCGGCAGCCGGCACGGGCCGTCGGGTGCTGCTGCTCGGCGGCGCGCGCGGCTCCGGCCGGACCACGGTGCTGCGGGACACGCTCGGCTCGTCGCCTGGGGTGGTCCTTGTCGACTGTGCGGCGCAGGAGGTGGAGGCGGTCGCCGCGTCGGTGCTGCGCGCGCTCGGCGTGGACGGTCCGGAGACGGCGCGCGGGACGTTCCGTGAACTGGTGGCGAAGGCGGCCCCGGTCACTGGAGTGGTGCTGCTGAACGGTCAACTGGCCGGCAGCTACCGCGGCTCGGCGGCACCGCAGGCCCTGCTCGACGGCGTGGTGCGCCACCTGGTCGGACGGTCCGGCNNNNCTGGTCCTGGTCGGACGGTCCGGCCCGGCCGGGTGGGTGGCCGTCGAAGCCGACCCGGCCGCACGGGTCGACTGGGCCGAAGCCACGGCGGTGGCCCTGCCGTCGGGGCCCGGGTTGCCGCCGGTCGCCGACGATCCGCGCGCCGAGCGCAGCTTCGATCCGCAGGACCTGCCGGAGTTGATCGGGCAGGCCGGGTTCCTGGTGAGCGTCGACCGGGCGGAGTTGCTGGACGCCCTGCCGCTGGCCTGGCCGGGCGGGGTTCCGCACAACTCGCTTGCCGCGGACGTGTTCTACCTGGACGTGCTCGGAGTGCGACCGGACCCGGCGCAGCGCGGCGAGTGGCTGGCGGCGTTGCACCACCGGCTGCTGTCGCAGGGCACCGACTCTCCGGCCGGCGAGTCGGCCGTGCAGCTGGCGGCCGAACTGGCGGCCGCGGCCGACCTCCCCTGGCGCACCGTCTGGAGCCGTTGGTTCCCAACCGGCCGTTCGGGCTTGGTGCGGGCCGTCCCGGGGCCGGTCGAGACGGCCGAGCCCGGCCTGCTCGACGGGCGGCAGGTGGTGGTGAGCCAAGATCTCGATATTCCGGACGAGGACGTGGACGCGGGCATCGTGCCGGCCCGGACCTCGTACGTCTGGGACCGCGCGACGGGCGAGTTGCTCTCCGGACCGCACCGTCGCACCGCTCACCAGGCCACCGCACCCGCCGTCCAGGCCGAGGACGGCTGGGAGCGGCTGAGCTGGAGTCAGGGCCGGCTGCGGGCGGGCGGGGTGGCCTGTGCGCCGCGCTTCCCGTTCGAGGTGACCGGCGGTGTGCGCAGTGGCGACGACCTGCTGCTGGCCGGCACCAACGGCCTGTTCCGGATCGAGCTGCTCGCCCCGGTCGACCCGGACGGTCCAGCCTGGGCGAGCGAGCCGCTGGTCGAGCCGCTCGCCTTCGAAGCGCCACGCGCGCTGCCCCCGGAGGCGTCCGCGCCCACTGCGGAGTGGCTGGCCGGACCGTTCACCGGCAGTTGGCAGCCCTCCGCCGACGAACTGCCCGAAGGGCTGGTCGACCCCGGCGCACGGGAGTTTCTGAGCCGGATCGGCGTGCCACTGGCGGCCGGGCGGGGCACCCTGTGGACCTCGCAGCTGCCGGAGGAGGGCCTGGCGGAGTGGGACCAGGAGTCCGACGAGGACGGCGGCACCCGCCATCTCTACCGTCTCGGCCAGTGGCTCGGTGGTGACCTGTTGCTCGACGGCGCGCGCGGCGAGGTGTTGCTCGAGGACTACGACGGGGACACCGAGCACGCCGCCACCTCGCTGACTGCGTTCTTCGTCATGCTCCGACTGTTCTGCGACCCCGGGCGGGTGATCCGGCAGGTCAACCGCCGGTACGCGGCCGAGCAGGTCGACCGCTGGCTGCGCACCGTGGACGCCGAGGCCGTCGAGGGCTCCTGGCACGTCCTGCTGCACGAGCAGCACGACCTTGACCCCGGCCTCTGGGGCGAGGAGAAGTAGTCCGCATGTGTCCGCACCGATTCGTCCAGTCCGGAGAGCAGAAGTGACCGTTCCGACCGACCCGACCATGACCGCTCACCAGCCGCACCCGTTCATCGGCGGCCGGGCGGTGGCGCTGCGTGCGCTGGCCGCCTGGCGGGCGGGGACCGGGCCGCGTGCGGTGCTGGTCACGGGTGGCGCGGGCAGTGGGCGGTCACGGTTGCTGACCGGGTTCCTGATGCTCTGTGAGCCGGGGTACCGCGAGCGGATCGAGCTGGCCGCGCTCGACCCGGTGACGGTGCCGCCGGAGGGGTTGGCGGCTCCGCAGGTCTTCGGCGCGGCCGGGCTGACGGCGGCTCAGCTGCTCTGGCTGGTCGCGGACGAGCTGGTGCCGGGGGCGGACCGGGTCGAGGAGGTGTACCGGCGGCTGGCCGAGGCCGAACCGATGGCGGTGCCGGTGGTGATCGCCGACTGCGACCGAGCGGGCGTCCTGCCGGGCCCGGGGGAGGTCACGCAGGTGACGACCGAGGTGCTGCTGCCGCTGGCGCTCGCGCCGGGGGTGCGGCTGCTGGCCGAGGTACCGCGCGCGGAGGCCGAGCGGCTGGCGAAGGAGGTGCCGGGCGATCAGCTGTTGGTCATCGATCTCGACCAGGACCCCTGGCGGGACCCAGCGGCTCTGCTGCTCCAGGCTGAGCACACCATCGAACAGCAGGGCACCGCCCGCCAGGTGGCGCAGACGGCGGAGAGCGCACTGGTGGTGCGGCTGGCCACCTGGTCGGCCCGGGCCGTGCCAGGGGTCCCGCTCGGTCTGCCCGGCGGGGTGGGCGACGCCATCGATCTGCACGCGGAGCGGTGCGGGATGGACGAGCTGACGCTGCGTCGCTTGCTGGCGCCGCTCGCGCTGGCCGGGCCCGAGGCCGCGCTGCCGCTGGAGCTGTGGGCACCGCTGGCCTCCTCGGTGGCGGGCAAGGACCTCGGTCCTGTACTGGCCGCCGGGCAGCAGTTGTTGCTGCCGTTCTTCGAGCTGACCGGGGACGACCAGCACCCCGAGGTGCGGATCGTCCACCCGGCGGTCGCCGACGAGCTGCGCGACCGCTTCGGCGGCGCCGTCCGCGAGGTGCAGCGGCGGATCGCCACCGCGTTGCTTGCCACCCTGGAGGGCGAGGGCCCAGAGCGTTGGCGGGACGCCGCGCTGTACGTGCGGGAGCAGCTGGCGGGGCATGCGCTGGAGGGAGGGCTGTTGGCCGGTCTGCTGGACGACGCCGGCTTCCTGCTGCACGCCGAGCAGCTGCGGCTGCGCGCGGCGGTCGATCAATTCGCTTCGGCGGGTGGCGAGTTGCCGTCGCTGGCGCGGACCTGGCTGCGGTTGGCGCCGCTGTTCACCCGACAGGGCCTGCGGCCGGAGCTGCGGGCGGGACTGTTGGAGCACGGAGCCCGTCAGGACGGAGTGGAGGTCCCAGGGTTGGGCGTCGGGCTGCCCTGGCGCACGCTGTGGGCGCGGCCGCTGCCCGGGGTGCGGGCGGTGACGGCGTCGGTGGGCCCGGACGGACGGTCGGCGCTGGTCGCCTACCGGCCGGAGCCGGGCACGGGCGCGGAGGCCGAGACCGAGGGGATACCGGGTCTGACGGCGTACGACGCGCTCACCGGGGAGCAGCTGGATTTCGATCCGGAGGCCCTGGCCCGGCCGTCCGAGGAGCAGCGGGCGGCGGCCGGCCTGGCGCTCAGCACCGGCGGGGACTACCTGCGGGTGTGGGCGGTGGGGGAGGGCGGCGTGACCGGTGATCCGGTGGCGGTGTTCCTGTCGGCCGGGCCGCTCGGCGGGGCCGACCTGACACCCGACGGCCTGCTGCTGCTGGCGGACGCGACCGGGGTGAGCGTGCTGCGGTTGGCGGTCCCGGCCCCGGTGACTGCCCCGGCCTGATCAGCCCGTCCACTACCTTTGACCATTCCGAACGGCGCAGAAGGAGAACGACCGCGTGACGACCCGTGAGCAGGCGATCGAGGCGGCCCACCAGTGGATCAACGGTGCCCGGCCCGAGGAGCAGTGGCACCGGATCGGCGTGCACGAGTTCGACCTGGGCTGGGTGCTGTGGCCCGAGCAGCCCGCCGTGGCGGAGCAGGCGGCGGTCGGGGAGCGGCGCGCCCCCACCGAGATCGGCAGCGCGTGCGCGGTGGTCGACCGGGAGACCGGCGAGCTGACCCACTGGCCGTCGGTGCCGGTGGAGGAGGTCGTGCAGCTCTACCGTGACAAGCTCGGCGCCGGTTCGTACGATCCGGCCCGCCCGCCGGTGGTCGGTCCCGGCGCGACGGCCGTGCTGACCTACCGGGATGCGCAGGGCGAGGAGCAGAGCCTGTTCCAGATCTCCGCGCCCGGCCACGGACACCCCGAGGTGCGGGCCTGGCGCAGCCTCCAGCAGCAGGGCGTGAGTCCCGAGGACGTGCTGGCGGTCTACACCGACCTGCGGCCGTGCGAACTGCCCGGCGGCTACTGCGCGGCCGTGCTGCTGGCCGAGCTCCCGGTGGCGTCCTTCTCCTACGGGCACGACTACAGCCCTCGCTACGACCGTCGGGCCGCCGCCGTGCGGGCGCTGACCGACGCCACCGAGAACACGTTCCGTTCAGCCGGTCGCCCGGTGCCGCCGCGCCCCAACCGGGTACCGTTCCCGCGCGCAGTCCCCGCCGCCGAGCCCGAGCGGGACGCCGCGCTCGGCCGTCGGCTGGCGGACCAGTTCGGCGCCGAGGGCGTGCACCGCTTCGACGCCGACGACACCGCCGCCAGCCCGCTGCCCGAGGCGGCCCGGGGCACCCTGGTGTGGGCCGGACTGCCGACCCGGGTGGACGGCTTCTTCGAGCTGCTCCCCGGCCTGCCGGACGTCGCCGCCCACCTCGCCGCCACCGGCCGGGGCCCCAGGGTTCCCGAGCGGACCCGGGCGGTGCTCGGCGAGTACGTGCTGCTGGGCACCGACGGCCACGCGCTGGTCGCCGTGCAGTGCGGCGACGGCGGCACGGGCACCGGCCTCGGGGTGGGCCGGCTCTGGGCGGTCGACCCGGACAACGGCAGCGGCCGCTACCTGAACGCCGACCTCTCCGCGTACCTGCGCTGCCTGGCGCTGTTCGCCGAGCGGCGCCCGACCCTGGGCGGACTGTCCCCGCAGGACGCGGCCACGGTGGTCGAGGCTCTGCAGCGTGACCTCGCCGCTTTGGACGGCACGGTCTTCGAGGACCCGGAGAACTGGTGGGCCGTCATTGTCGAGCAGCTCTGGGACGGGCTGCTCTGATGCTTTGGCCGGGCGTCAACTCCGCTCGAGGAAAACCGGGTTGGTGAGCGCGGCCATCGGTCCCCAGGGGAGGTCGGGCCCCATGCTGTTGCCCTTGCCGGGCGTGCCGTCGGCCTTCGGGTGGCGGACCTCGGCCCGGACGTAGGCGGCCAGCGAGGCGGTGGTCCGCCAGCTGACGGTGGCCTCGCCGGAGGCGGGCAGGGGCTCCTGGCGGAGCTGGCCCTCATCGGTGAGCAGGCGGACGGTTCCGTTCGGCACGCCGGCGACGGTCAGCCGGATGTCCACGGGGGCGTCGGCGGGGACGGTGAGCCGCTCGCCGATCCCGGCCTGCCGTCCGTGGCCGGTGGCGGTGAGCTCCAGCCGGACGGCGGGGGAGCCGGCGATCCAGCTGCGGCCGGCCCGCAGGCCGTCCAGGATGTGATCCCGGGTCAGGTCCTCGGCCAGCACCACCGTCTGCGGGGCGCCGATCGGCTGCGGGCTGCTGTGCGCGTCGCTGTTGCCGATCGCGGGCAGCCAGCGCCGGCCGTGCCGGACCGCCTCGGCCAGCCGGGCGTCCCAGGTGTCGAGGGCGGACTCGTCGTCGTACGTCCAGGGGCCGTTCCACACCTCCACCGCGTCGGCCTCCTCGTAGCCGAACTTCCACTGGCAGGCGACGTAAGGGCAGTACGGGTGCGCGGGCACCACCAGGCCGCCGTGGGCGCGGACCTGACGGGTGAACCGCTGGTGCACCTCGTCCCTGGCCCGGTACCGCCAGTCCACCCACTGGCCGGGCCGGACCCCGAGCGCCAGCCAGTGACCGTTGCGGGTGGTGACCTCCTCGCCCGGGATCACCAGCAGGTCCTGGCCGGCCAGCTGGCCCCAGTGGGCGTGTGCGGAGGAGGTGTTGTGCTCGGTGGAGACGATGAAGTCCAGGCCCGCCGCCCGGGCGCCCGCCGCGACCTCCTCCGGCAGCCGGCGGCCGTCCGAGTGCACGGTGTGCAGGTGGCAGTCCCCCCGGTACCAGGCCCGGCCGCGCCCGCGCGCCCGCTCCGCCGGGTAGGCCGGTACGAAGGCCGGCCCCGGCTCGCCGAGCCGGAACGTCACCTCCACCCGGTACGCCAGCCCCTGTGGCGCCACCTGGTACGGGCCCAGGACGACGTGCCAGCGCCCCGGCCGGACCGGGCCCGGCAGATACCCCGGGGTGGCCCGCTCCCGGCTGATCGCGAACTCGGTCCTGAACCCGCCCGACCAGCCCCGGAAGCCGGGGCCGCCGAGCTCGGTGCCGCGCTCGTCGAAGATGCCGATGTCGCAGGAGTTCCCCGGCGTGCCGGCCGGTACCGGCGGCCGGTCGTACTCGTACCTGACCGCCAACTCCCGTACGCCCGGCGGGACCTCGACCGGCAGATACACGAAGTCCGCCGCCCCGGTCTCCAGCCGCCCGGTCAGCACCACCGTCCGCTCACCGCCCGCCGCCTGCGCGACCCCGGCGCCCAGGGCCACCCCCGCCAGCGCGCCCGCCACCGCGCCCGCCCGCAGCACGTCCCGCCGTCGGATGCCGTCCATCAGCCACTCCTCCGTAGACCCGGATCCCACCGGACCCACCCCTACCCCGGCGAGTGAACGCCGGGCGAGCGGGGGACCACCATCGGGAGGCGGTCAGTCGGACGTGCCTTCGGCGTGCAGTTCGGCGGCGATCGCCAGATACAGCTGAGCCTCCGTCCAGGCGGCCGGGGTCGCCGCCGGGCCCGGTTCCTGACATGTGGTCAGGACGGCGCGCAGCAGTCCTGCGCCGTCCCGCAGCCCGACCCGGTCCAGCCGGGTGGCGGTGTCGGCCAGGCCGTCGAGCAGTGACCGGTCGAGGTGCCGGAGCCCCTGGTGGGCGAGTGCGGCGAGGGTGGCAAGACCCGCCGTCAGCGCGTCCAGGATCGGGTCGGCCGGCCGCTCCGGGACCACCCCGAGTGCGGTGCTGCCGGAGCCGGGGGAGAGGTCGGGCACGGTCACCCCGTCGGCGGTCAGCACCGCGATCGGGTCGAGCAGCAGCCCGCCGCCGGAGCGACGCACCACCGCGGCGATCCGGTGGACCTCGCCCCGCAACGCCCGGGCCAGCGCGTCCAGTGCGCCGGGCGCGAAGGGGTTGTGCGCAGCCAGCACGGTGGCCCGGGCGCCGTTCGGGTCCAGGACGGTGGCGTGCAGGGTCTGCTCGGCCGGGTCGTAGCCGATGTCCTCGACCCCGGCGACCTCGACCAGGTGCACGTCCTCGGCCTCGACCCGGGGCCGGATCAGCCGGGGCGGCAGCCGGTCGAGCCGGGCCGCGTGGGCCGCGAAGTCCCGGATCAGCACCGGCTCGGCGAGCCCCGTCCAGGAGGTGCCGACCGGGGTCACGCTGTTCGCCCCGACCCGGCCCCGGGCGACGGTGACCGCCCGGCTCGCCGTACGGGTGGCGTTCTCGCTGACCAGGTTGGCGCTTGCGAGCGCGCCGAGCGTGCTGCCGAGCAGCCGACGGCGCGTCAGTTCGGGCCCGTCACCCTGCTGACCATCGGTCAGTTCCCAGCGTCGGCCCAGGACCAGGACCGTCCCGGCGTCGGCGGGTGCGAAGAACACCTCGGCGACCCGCTCCCGCTCCGTCCCGCCGATCCGGCAGCCGAGGGCGACCAGCCGGACCCGGCGCAGCGGCGTCTCGCCCGACTCGTGGGAGCCGAGCACCCTGGCGGCGGCGGTGGTGTCGCTCTGGGCGGCGCGGTGCCTGGCGTGCAGTTCGGCGAGCAGCAGGGCGTGGCGTTCGGGCCGGTAACGGGCGCTCCGCCCGGCATGGTCGTCCACCTGTCCGGCCAGCTCGGCAACGGCACCGGCCGGCCAGTGCAGGCCCTCCGCCACGAGGTCCTCGGCGCAGCGCCGCAGCGCACCGACGAACACCGGTCCGGTGTTGACCACCCCCTCCAGCAGCAGTTCGTCCGCGAGGTCCAGCGCCGGGCCGAGCCCCGCCGCACCGGTGGGCGAAGGGCGGCCACCGACGTCCAACTCCACGTACGAGCCGGTCAGTCCGCGCTCGTCCGCCGCGCGGAACGCCCAGACGGCCAGCGCCACCGCCTCGCCCCGGCGGTCCGCCGAAGCCTCGGTGAGGGCGTAGCCGAGCTCGCCCGGGACGGGGAACCGGACGGTGCAGGTGGGGAGTTCGGCCCGGGGGACCGGCTCGGCGGGGGTGGCCCGGTACAGCCGGACGGGGTAGCCCCGGTCGAAGCTGCGCCGGGCGGTGGCCAGCGAGCGTTGGCCGACCGCGACGGCCAGGGCCTGGTCGTCGGTGGCGCCGGGGGACCAGTCGGGCGGGGTGGCGTCCGGGCTCCCGGGGGCGGCTGGGCTCGAGGTGATGGCCTCGCGCTGGTGGGCCAGGACCAGGCCGACCAGGTGGCGGCAGGCTCCGGCCGCGCCGCAGCCGCAGCCGCCGTCGGCCGGGCCCGTCCCCGGTGGCAGCACCGTCTCGGTACCGTCGGGGAAGCGGGCGTGCAGCGTCCCGTCGGCACCGACCGAGACC
This sequence comes from Kitasatospora sp. Root107, assembly GCF_001424875.1. Taxonomy (GTDB): domain Bacteria; phylum Actinomycetota; class Actinomycetes; order Streptomycetales; family Streptomycetaceae; genus Kitasatospora. Next base: position 13,679 of record NZ_LMCT01000034.1, read on the forward strand.
GTCGGGCCCTGGCCCGCGTCCAGCTCGCGGGCGGCGCGTTTGACCAGGCCCCGGTTGGTGAGCGCGGCGAGCGTGTCGAGGTCCAGGGCGAGCAGGTCGGTGCGGCTCATCGGCCGAGCCGTTCGGCGACGAAGGCGGCCAGCTGACCCGGCGTCATGGCGCCCACCTGGGCACCGACGTCCGCCAGCTGCTGGGCCAGCTCCCGGTCGTAGACCGGGTCGGCCTGCTCGTCCAGGGCGGCCAGCGCGAGCACCGTGGTGCCCTGCTCGACCAGGTCGCGGACGCTCCGGACCAGGCGGTGCTGGTCGCCGCCCTCGTAGAAGTCGCTGATCAGCGCGACGATGGCGCGGCGCGGCCGGTCGATCAGACCGGCGCCGTAGTCGACCGCCCGGGCGATGTCGGTGCCGCCGCCCAGCTGGACCCGCATCAGCAGCTCGACCGGGTCGGTGACGTCGGCGGTCAGGTCCACCACGCTGGTGTCGAAGGCCACCAGATGAGTCCGCAGCCCCGGCAGGCTCCACAGGCAGGCGGCGGTGACCGCCGAGTGGATGACCGAGTCGACCATGGATCCCGACTGGTCGACCAGCAGCACCAGTTGCCACTGCTCCAGGTGCCGACTGGTCCTGGAGTGGAAGCGCGGCTGCTCGATCAGCAGCCGCCGCTCGGCGGGCTGATAGTGCTTCAGATTCGCCCGCACGGTGGCCCGGAAGTCGAAGTCCCGGGCGAGCGGCACCCGGCTGGGGCGGGCGGACCGGCTGCCGGTGAAGGACCGGCGGACCTCGGGCGTGAGCCGCTCCAGCAGCTGCCGCACCACGGCCTCGACGATCCGCCGGGCCAGGCCGAGCACCTCCGGGTTCATCAGGTGCCGGGTGCGCAGCACCGCGCGCAGCAGGGTGGGGTTCGGCTCGACCCGCTCCAGCACGGTCGGGTCGGTGACGATCTCGTGGATCTCGTAGCGTTCGACCGCGTCCCGCTCCAGCCGCTCGACGGTCTCCTTCGGGAACAGCCGGTGGACGTCGTCCAGCCAGTCCACGGCGGTGACCGCCGACGGTCCGTCACCGCCCTCGCGGGTGTCGGTGCCCCGGCGCACGCCGCGCCGCAGCTGCTCCTCGTCCCGGCCGTAGAGCCACTCAAGTGCCGCGTCACGGGCGCCGGCCTCGGCGCCCAGCGGGCCGGTGTGCCGCTCGGCCGGTGCGCCGAGGATCAGCCGCCAGCGCTCCAGGCCGGCGTCGGGGGCGGTCATCGCGCGGCCCGCAGGCCGTGCCGGTCGATCCGGTGCCGCACGGAGTCCTCCAGGTGCTGGGCCCGTGCGATCAGCAGCGGGTCGGCGGTGGTGCGGAGCAGGGAACGGGCGGAGCCGCGCAGCCCGCGCCGTTCGATCAGGCTGCGGGCGACCTGCTCGCGCTCGCGCGGCGGGAACCAGGCGAAGGCCTGGCGCAGCGAGGGCAGCGCGACCAGGAACTCGCGGTCCGTCATGGCGCTGACCAGGCCGTCCAGGACGGGGAGCAGCGCCTCTGCGTCGGCCTCGGGTGAGGCCCCCGGTGCGGTCAACTCGCCCCGGGCCAGCACGAACAGCCCGCCCAGCCAGTCGCCCAGCCGCTCCGGGGCACCCGCCGCGCGGACGGCGGCGGCCCGGTCGGCGGCCTGGCCCAGCGCACAGCGCAGGCCGAATGCGGCGCCGCGCAGGTCGTCCGGTGCTCGCCCGTCCTCGCTGATCCGGCCACAGACCCGGCCCGCCGTCTCCCGGGTGACGGTGAGCAACTCCTCGGCGTGCAGCAGCGCGTCCCGCACCCCGACCAGGGCGCGCAGCCGGTCGAGCTGCGGCCCGGCGGGGCCGTGCAGGCCCTCCGCCAGCCAGAGCACTCTGCCCACGGCGCCGTCGATCACCTCGGCGAGCAGCGGGCTGCGGGCGACGCCGTACACCCGGTCGTGCCGCCACAGGCCCAGGGCGGCCCCCAACGCCTCGCCGAGCGGCCCGAGTTCGCGCTCCGAGCGGACCCCGGCGGCGAGTGCGGCGACCACCTGCTCGGCGAGGCCGGTGGCCCCGCACAGGACGGCGTCGAAGAGCAGACCGGCGGGCCCGGGGCCGTCGGCGCCCAGCCGCAGCCCGAGGGCGGCGGTGGCGGCCTCGGCCAGACTCGCGCCGTACCCGCCTGCCTCGATCAGTGCCGCCTCCCGGCCCGCAGCCGGTGCGGGCTCCCAGCGTTCGGTGAGCACCGGGTCGGCGCCGTGCGTGGGCCCCTCGGTCCGTACCAGGCCGGGTACGCCGAGCACCCGGAGCCGGTGCAGGACGCGTGAGCGCTCCAGGTCGGCGGGGTCGGTGAGGCGCAGGGTCAGCGGCCGGCCGTCGGCCAGGCCGAGCCCGGCCAGCCGGGCGGCGACGTCGTGCACCAGCGGCGGCAGCGGGGTGTCGGGGTGCAGGGCCCCGACCCGGTCGCCGCCGCAGGCCCGCACCAGCTCGACCACCACGGGGTGGGTGCCCGGGGTGAGCGGGCCCCGGCGGGCCCACGGCAGCGGCTGGTCGAGGTCGTCGTTCACCAAGGTGCCCGCCAGGCCGTCCAGCACGTCGAGCCGGGACGGCGCGGCATGCCCGCGCAGGGTGGCCAGCCCGGCGGTCAGCCCACGGGCCGCGATCAGGTCGGCCGTGGAGACCGGGTGCCGACGGGCCCGCAGGCGCTCGGCCACCGAGCGGAACAGCCCGTCGGCGGCGGCCTGGTGGCCGTCTTCCCAGACCCGCTGGTAGTACCCGGGCGAGGGCATGCCGGACTGGTAGCCGACGAACGCGTCCAACTGCCGGAACGAGTACGGCACCAGGAAGCTGCCGCCGACCGCGCCCTCGGGCGGGACCGGGACGGCCGGCCAGCCGTCGGTGGGGCTGCCGTCGGCGGGGCCGCCCGAGGCCACCAGGGTGCGCAACGCCGGGCGGTGGAAGCCACCGGTCACCACCAGGACGGGCCGTTCGCCCGCCTCGGCCAGCGCGGCCCGGACCCAGGCGGCCATGTAATCCTCCCTGGCCCGGTCGCCCGGCGCGGCCTCGGTGTCGCCCCGGACCACGTCGAAGTACGTGTCCAGCCGCTCGGCCAGCCCGGCGAGATCCGGCGTGGGGGCCTCGAACAGCTCGTCCCAGAGCGCGTCCACCGAGTCGACGGCGAACCGCTCGCACAGCCGCCCGGTCGCCTCGGTGTACCGGGCCTCGGCGTCGGCGTACCGGTTGGTGCGCTCCTCGAAGGCCGGGTGCCAGGCGGGCAGGTCGATGAACCGCAGCTCGGCGCCGGCCGCCCGACCCGCCGTCAGCGCGACCCACTCGGGGGAGTACTCGCACAGCGGCGTCCAGGAGGTGGCGGCCCGCCGGTCGTCCCGGTGGTGGCTGAACACGGCGATCGGCAGCCGGTGGCCGAGCAGCAGCTCGTCCAGCCGGTCGTTCATGTCCGCCGGGCCCTCCACCAGGACGTACGCCGGGCGCAGCGTCTCGATCGCGTGCGCGACCAACCGGGCGCAGGCGGGGGAGTGGTGACGCACCCCCAGGAACTCCGCAGTCATCAGCCGGCCAGCAGATGGCGGGCCGCGTGCAGGGCCTGCCAGTGCGGACCCTTGCGGCGGGACACCCGCTGCTCGAGGTAGCGGCGGAGCCGGGCGAGGTCCTCGGGGCTGTCCTTCGCGGCGGTGCCCGCCAGGCAGGAGACCAGGTCGGACGCGTCGCCCGGCTCGCCGCGCAGGAACCAGGCCCGGACGCCCATTGCGTGCGCGACCGAGACCGCTTCCGCCGTGCTCATCACGGCGGCCAGCCGGTCCATCGAGGCGCCCTCCCGGGTGGCGCCGGAGCGCAGCTCCCGGAAGGTGGTGACCAGCACCTCCAGGACGTCCCGGTCCGGCGGTGCCTCGACACCCGAGCGACGCAGCAGAGCTGCCGACTCGGCCTCCACCAGGGCGAGTTCGGTGTCCAGGTCGGCGATCGGGAAGACCGTCTCGAAGTTGAAGCGGCGTTTGAGGGCCGCACTCATCTCGTTCACCCCCCGGTCCCTGGTGTTCGCGGTGGCGATCACGTTGAAGCCCTGGCGGGCGAAGACCATGCCGTCGATGCCGTCCAACTCCGGTACCGCCAGCACCCGTTCGGAGAGCAGCGAGAGCAGGGAGTCCTGCACCTCGAGCGGGCAGCGGGTGATCTCCTCGAACCGGACGATCCGGCCCTCGGCCATGCCGCGCAGCATCGGCGCGGGCACCAGTGAGCGGGTGGACGGCCCTTCGGAGACCAGCAGCGCGTAGTTCCAGGAGTACTTGATCTGGTCCTCGGTGGTGGCCGCCCCGCCCTGCACGGTCAGGGTGGAGGAGCCGCTGACCGCCGCCGCGATCAGCTCGGAGAGCAGGGACTTGGCGGTGCCCGGCTCGCCGACCAGCATCAGACCCCGGTCGGTGGCGAGAGTGACCAGCGCGCGGTCGACCAGGCCGGTGTCGCCGACGAACTTGCGGCTGACTCCCGCCGCTTCGTCGCCGATGACGAAACGGCGGGCGGCGCGCAGGCTGAGCTGCCAGCCGGGCGGCCGGGGGTCGCGGTCGTCCGCCCGGAGCGCGGCGAGCTCCTCGGCGTACCGGACCTCGGCGGGCGGGCGCTGGATCCGGTCCGGCGTGGGAGGGGTCATGGCGAGGCGGTCCTTCGTGTGGTCAACTTGGTTGGGCGGCTGGTCAGTTGCCGGTGAGCTCGGTGAGGTCGGCGAGCAGCTCGGAGGCGATCACCGGGTCGAGGTCGCCGAAGCGCAGCTCGTACGTGCGGCTCGACCAGTGGTCGCAGGGGCTGGTGTCGAGCCAGACCGTCTCGATCATGTTCTCGGGGATGAGGTCGATGGCTCCGACCGCGATGCCCTCCTCCGGTGCGAGCACCAGGTACTTGCCGGGCCCGAGCCGGCGGGAGATCCACCGCTCCACTCCGGCGTCCTGGGGCTCGCCGCGATCCCAGCCGCGCCGCTGCAGGCCGAGCAGCTTGACGGTCGGCACCTTGATGCCCTCGAACCGGTGCAGCCGGGCGCCGTCGGCCTCCTCATCGCTCAAGGCGTGGACCGCGCGCCCGAGTTGCGGGAACGGCTGGAGGATCTCGTAGTCCGCGAACAGCTCCGACCAAGCCGCCAGCTCCTCGCCCAGGTGCAGTGGATGGGCGAGCCGCACCACCGCGTCCCCGGGCAGGGTCAGGGTCTCGTCCTCGACACCGGCGAAGCTGCGGTCCTCGGCCACCCGGAAGGCGACGGTGCGGCCGTCGGCGTCCGAGAGCCAGACCAGACGGCGCACCAGGTGCCACAACAGCGGGTGATCGACGAAGAGTTGGCCGAACTCCAGCGCCGTCCAGGAGCGCTGCTCGACCATCGCCGCCTCCAGCCGGCGCACCTGGTCGGCCGCCACCGTACGGACGTCCTTCTTCAGAGCAGCGAAGCGCTTGCGCTCGGCGGGTGCCAGCTCCGCGTCGTCCCGGGCCCCGGGGGCCGGCAGGTCCTTGCGGCGCTTGCCGTCCTCGTCCAGCACGTACGGCTTCAGCTGCTCGTCGAAGCCGACGGTGAACCGGCGCGGACCGTAGTCGATCACGGTGCTGCCCTGGGCGTCCAGGCCGAAGTCCGGCACCAGCCGGTCGGCCAACTGCTCGGCGGACAGGCCGAGTCCGGCCGCCACCTCGGCGATCTTCTCCTGGGCCCGGGTCTTCAGCGCCTTGAACTTCACCCGCTGGGCGATCCCGTGCAGGTGCAGCAGCGCGACATCGCTGCCGATGTCGGCCAGCACCTCCAGACCCTCCACCGCCCGCTGGTGGGCGCCCTCGCCCGGCCAGTTGCGGACCACCGGCGTCAGCCGGCGTACCGTCTCGTCGTCGCCGAGCCAGCCGAGGGCCCGCACCACCCAGGAGTCCTTGGCCGGCATCCCGGCCAGCCGCCACTGCTCGAACAGCGCCCAGCCGAACCCGGCCAGCGACTCGCCGGTGCAGTGCCCGCGCACCTCGGCCACCCCCGGGTACACCGCACCCGGCCGGGAGATCGCCAGCATGGTGACCAGGTGCCGGACCGACTCCGACGGCAGTGCGCCACCGGAGCGCAGCTCGATCTGCGGCAGCAGCTGCACATCCGCCCAGTCGCCGACCACCGGCAGCCGGGTCGGCAGCGCGGCCTCCAGCGGATCGGCCGTCAGCAGGACCTCGACGGCCTGCGCCGCCTCTGCTCCGAAGCCGGCCGCCGCGCCCCGAACCGCGTCCAGGCCGTGCACCGCGACGATCAGCCGCAGCGCCCCCTCCGCACTGCGCCGGGCCGCCCCCGGCGCGCCCAGCGCGTCCGGGATCAGCAGCGCCGCCGCAGCCACTCCGTGCCGGGTGAACCACGAACGGGCAGGGGCCGCAGCCGATTTGAGCCGGACCAGCCAGTCCGCCATCAGCCGGGCGACCTCGGCGCTCAGGAACGGGAACAGCAGCGGAGCCATCGTGCCGGGCTGGGCGGCGGCCATCCGCTGCGCCATCGGCAGCGCGGCCAGGCCGTGCCGGGCCACCACGGGCTTGAGCGCGTTCACGCCGTCCCAGAGGTACTCCGGGCCCGCCCAGGCGGCGAGCAGTGGCTCCACCAGCTCCACCGGCCCCCGGACGAACAGGCCGATCTCCTGGTAGGCGCCGAGCCTGCCCTGACGCTGCTGGCCGGCCAGGTTGCGCCAGTCGGTGCGCTCGTCCGGCTGCCAGTCGGAGAACCCGGACGTGGTGCCCGCCCAGGCCTCCTGCTCCCCGTCCCGCCAGCGCAGCTCGGCTCCGGCGTCGAGGGCCAGCCCGGTGACCACGGGCGGCTTGCCGCCGGACCGCTTGCGCGTCCACGGCGGGCTGGTGAGCAGTGCGGGCAGCGCCTCGGCCGACGCGTCCGGTATCCGCTCCGCCTGCTTCGCCAGTGGTGCCACCAACTCGGCCACGGCCGGGTCGAGTTCGGGCAGCACCTGGAGCACCAGCTCCTGATGGGCGGCGACGTGGACGGGCAGCAGCCGGCGGGCCTCCGCTGCGGCGGGCGTGGTGCCGGTGGACGCCTCGGCCAGCATGCGCAGCGCCCGGAGCGGGAACCGGCGCGCGGCGGTCAGGGTGGCGGCGCGCACGTTCCGGTCCTCCAGCCGCTCCAGCAGGGCGCCGAACGCCTCGTCGGAGGGCAGCTCGGCCAGCGCGTTCGCCAGTGACTTGAGGGTGTCGGAGTCGAAGTACGACTTCTGCAACTCCTCGATCAGCAGCGGAGCCGTGGCCGCGCCGAGGCCGTCGGCGATGGTGCCGACCGTGGCCACCGACCAGCCGTGCCAGGACAGGTCGGCCCGGCCGCCGAGCTGCGCGACCTGCTCGGTCGAGTTGATCGAGCCGAACAGCATCGAGCGGAGCGAGGGGATGTGCCTGAGCCCGATGCCGAGCTTCTCGCAGCACTCCGCCACCCAGCCGGTCTCGCTCGGCACCAGGTAGGAGACCACGATCCGGCGCCGCGCGTTGTCGCGGACCCCGGCCAGCGCGGCGACCGTGGCCAGATAGGTGTCCTCGTCGGCGACCGCGAGCAGCGCCCGGATCCGGTCGGCTGCCGGCCTGCGCTCCTCCAGCCCCGGCGCGCTGTCCGGCGGGGACCGTCGGACCACCGGCTTGCTGGTCCGGTACCGCTGGGTCGGGCCGTGGCCGTCCATCCCGAGGAACTCGACGGTGGCCAGGGCGGCGAAGGTCAGCCCGTGCGCGAGAACCCAGGCGTCGGCGGTCACCCGGTGGTTGGTGTCCGCGTTGTCGGTGAGTGCGGCGAGGACCGCCGCTCCGAGCGGGTTGGCCTCGCCGGCCTGGTGCCCCCGGGCGGCGGCGACCAGGGCCTGCTGGCTTTGGTCGTTCGACAGCGACCGCTCGATCCACTCGGCGCCGTCCGCGAAGCGCTGCTGCAGCTTCTGCACGGCGTCCTTGGCGGGCGGGGTGACCGAGCGGGGGGCGCCGCCACGGCGGGGGTGCAGGGCGCGGAGCCAGTTCGCCGGCATGACGAAGGTGTCCTCGTCCGGGCGCTCGGGGGTCAGCTGAGGCGGCGTCACCGGTGCCACTGGTGCGACTGGCGCGGCGTGGGCGGCCGGGGCCTGCTGCGGGAGGGCCTCGGCCGCACCGGTCTCCCGGTACCCCTTGCGCTCCTTCTCCGCGACCACCTTGGCCAGGTGGGCAAGCGCGGCCTCCGCCGAGGCGAACTCCTTCACCTGCTCCCGCCCGGCGGTCCCGTTCCGCCCGAAGCGGACCGTCACGGCGCAGCCCTCGGCCGCCGCCTCCCAGAACTTCGCCGAGCCCTCCCCCACGTACTCCCAGCGCCGCACGGTCGTCTCCTCGCCCACAAGAATGATCGGATGACCAAACCGTAGTCGTACTGACCGACAGCTCCTCGGGGTTCAGTGCTGCTGGGTCAGACGGGCATCGGGAACGCGTCGGCGTCGGGCTTGAGCAGCTGGCCCGGCTGGGGCGCGACCTGGTCGACCAGGTACGAGGTGACCAGCGCGCTGAGCGCCTTGCTCCGGCCGACCGCGCAGTGCTCGACCACGTCGACGCTGACCAGTACGGCGTTGCTGAGTTCGCGCTGCATGTTCTGGGCGAACTTGTACTGGGTGGCCGGGTCGTAGAGGTTGCCGATCACCATGACCGGGTTCGCGGTCCGCTTGTTCCACGGCCCGGTGTAGCGCTCCACCTGGCGGGCCGGGGCCGGCCAGGTCGAGCAGGCGGGGCCGTCGAAGGCCTGGTAGCGGCCGAAGGTCGGCGAGCCCAGCTCCCAGGCCCGCGCGATGAGCGGGAACAGCTTCGGGTTCGACGGGTACGGCTTGTCCTGGCAGTTCACGCCGTAGTACGAGTCGTCGCTGGTGTAGGGGGTCTCCGCCGGGGCCTCCCGGAGCGCGTTGGGCGCGAGCACGGCCAGGGCGCTCGCCTCGCTCGGCTCGACGGCCTGGGCGGACCGAGCGGCGATCGAGGGCTGGGCGTTGATCGCCTGGTCGAGCGCCTGCAGCGACCGCGCCAGCGGGGCCTGCCGGCTCTGCGCGTACAGGGCGTTGGCGACCTGGCTGGTGAAGGTGCTCAGGGTGACCGTCGAGCCGTCCGGGAGGGTGACCGGGTCGGTGCGCAGGTGGTCGCGGATCGCGTCGAACTTCGCCCGGGTGTCACCCTCGGCGAAGGCGCAGCGGGGGGCGCCCGCGGTGTGACAGCGCGACAGGAAGGCGTCCAGCGCCAGCTCGAAGCCGTCGGCGCGCTGCCGGTCGTACTCCAGGCCGTTGGCCAGGCGCAGCTGGGGGTCGACGTTGCCGTCGATGATCAGCGCGCGCACCTTGCTCGGGTACATGTTGGCGTAGGTGGCGCCGATCAGGGTGCCGTACGAGAACCCGGCGTAGGTGAGCTTGCTGTCACCGACGGCCTGGCGCATCCGGTCCAGGTCGCGCACCACGTTCATGGTGGACATGTGCTTGATCAGCTCGCCCGCGTTGCGGCCGCAGGCGTCCGTGTAGTCCTTGGTGGCGGCCAGCGTGCCGGTGACCTCCGCCGAGGTGACGGGGACTCCGGTCATCCGGTCGAAGACCGCGGTGGCCTCCTCGTCGGTGGTGAAGCACTTGAGCGGGTTGCTCCTGGCGACACCGCGCGGGTCGAAGCCGACCAGGTCGAAGCTGGCCGTCACCCGGGGCTCGAACCGGGTGGTGGTCGCCCACAGGTACCCACTGCCACCGGGGCCACCGGGGTTGAGGAACAGCGAGCCGATCCGCTTGGCCGGGTCACTTGCCCGGCGCCGCATCATCGCGATGCCGACCTTCTCGCCGTCCGGCTTCGCGTAGTCCAGCGGGACGGGGTAGACGGCGCAGTCGTAGATCTTCGGGTCCGGCTTGGACGGGTCCGGGTTGCACGGGGTCCAGGTGACCGGCGCGACCTTCTCGGCGGTGCTCTCCGCCGGCGCTGCGGACGCCGTGGCGGTGGTGCCGGCGAGCATCACGAGCGCGCTGGTGAACGCCACTGCGATGGTCGATATGCGTATGCGTACCAAGGGATCCTCCTCTGTAGCTGCAAAACGCGCCCATGCTGACAGGTCGCGATCAACGGGGGAAGACCCGGATGAGCTATGGATTTCTTGTAACGGGTGCGCCTGGGGCGGTCATTGACGGGGTGTCTCCTACCCTCGCTGCATGACCGAGAACGAGATCAAGCTCAAGGCCATCGCCGCGCTCACCGCCCTGCGCGGCGGAGTCGGGACGGATTACGCCTCTGACCTGCTCGGCGAGGTGATCCCGGACTACTTCATGGTGCCCGCCGACGCCGATGCCAACGAGATCGGCCGTGCCGTCCTGGGGCAGTTGTCGAAGCCGCTGAGCGCCTTGATCACCGGATTCGTGCTGGCCTTCGAGGCGGTGGCGGACGTCTACGAGGAGAGCGGTCCGGAGGTCTCGACGGAACTGATCCTCCAGGCGCTCGCCCTGCAGCTCGCCGTCGACGAGGAGTAGTCGGCGTTCGCATATGATCACCCGGCCCACCCAGCCCCGGCACCGGAGAGGGAACACCCATGGCCGACCAGCGAGTTGTCATTGTCACCGGCGGCGGCAGCGGAATCGGCGAGGCCACCGCCCGACTGCTGCGCGCCTCCGGCCACCAGGTGGTCGTCTCCGGACGGCGGCCCGAACCGCTGCACCGGGTCGCCGAGCAGACCGGAGCCGTGGCGTACCCCTCGGACACCACCGACCCGGGTGCGGTCGAGGCCCTGGTGGACGTGGCGGTGTCCCGGTTCGGACGGCTCGACGGCCTGGTGGTCAACGCCGGGATCGGACGGCCCGGCGCGGTCGGCGACCTCTCGCCGGCGGACTGGGAGGACGTCATGCGGACCAACGTCACCGGGCCGTTCCTGCTGCTGCGGGCGGCGCTGCCACACCTGTTGGAGAGCTCCGCCGGTTCAGTCGTCGCGGTCGCCTCGGTCTCCGCGCTGCGCAACGGGTTCGGCAACGCCGCGTACGCGACGTCGAAGGCCGCGCTGCTCCAGCTCTGCCGCTCGCTCGCCGTCGACTACGGCCACCGGGGGCTGCGCGCCAACGTGGTCTGCCCGAGCTGGGTCCGGACCGAGATGGCCGACCGGCCGATGACCCGGCTGGCCGAACGGGCCGGGTTGGACGGTGTCGAAGCGGCCTATAAGGAGGCCACCCGTCTCAACCCGGCCCAGCGGGCCGGCGAGCCGCACGAGGTCGCCGAGGCGATCAGCTGGCTGCTCTCGCCGGCCGCGAGCCTGGTCAACGGCGCCGTACTGACGGTCGACGGCGGCATGACCGCACTCGACCCGGGCACGGTCGCGTTCGACTTCCGGGTCGAACCGCGCCACAACGGCGGCCCGACCGCGGCGGGCGGCCAACACCCCTGATGGACGGTTACCACGGCACCGCGACGCTCGAGTGGTGGGCCAACCCGCTCTCCTGCCTGGGCAGTTACCGGGTGACTCTCGCCGTCACGGTGGCCGGCGGCGACTGGAGGGGCGTCGCGGTCCCGGACAGCGGCAGGTCGGAGCGGGCCCGGGAAGGCTTCGACTTCCTGATGCTCGTCGATCCGGTCTTCACCCTGCGCTTCCCGGACGACAGCACCCTCCTGGTCGACGTGGTCGCTGTCGGCGAGCACCTCGTCCTCAGCGCCGTCGGGACCGAACTGACGGCCGATCGTGAGGCCGGCCGGGGAAATGAAAGTGGCGGGTAGGGCGAGTACTTCGCACGCGACAGTGTGAAGATTGACCCATCGGAGGGTCATTCGACCAATTGCTGGGGGGTGTGGCGGGGTGGTGCAGGAGACCGGCCGGCCGGCGGGCGCGGAGGCTGCTGGGCCGGGGCCGGAGGAGCAGCTGTGGCAGCGGCTCACCGCGTACACCTACCTCAGTGCGCCGGAGCGGTTGGAGTACGTCGCGCTGATGCGGGTGTTCTGCGCGACCCTGCTCGCCGACCTGGCGGTGCCGGACATCCTGGTGAAGTTGGCCGAGAGCGGGGGCTGGTCGCGGCAGCCCGATGCCGAGACCGTCACCGCCCGGCTCGAGCAGCTGGTGAAGTGGGGCAACCTGCTGCGCAGCACGCACACGGTCAAGGCGGCCAGCATCGCGGAGTACCAGCGTTCGCGGGCGCGTTACCAGCTGTCGAAGCTCGGCGAGCGGGTGCAGCGGGACGCGGACGAGGTGTTGGCGGGAGCGGATGCGGCCCGGGAGGTGAGCAGCGAACTGCTCGCCCTGGTGGACCGCGGGCTGCGCGAGCTGCTGGTGGCGGTGGCCCGGCCCGGCGGGGCGGATGCCCAGGAGGCGCTGGAGAAGATCAGCACACTGTTTGTGCAGTTCGCCGAATTCGCCGACTCGGTCCGGGACTTCTACGCCTATCTGGGCCAGGTGCTGTCGCGCTACGACCTGGACGGCGGCGAGTACCAGGGATTCAAGGAGCTACTGCTGGACTATGTCGAGGCGATCACCGAGGACGTCTCCTTCCGATCGCCGAGGATCGCGGCGAGTCTCGCGGCGCTGTGGCCGGACCTGCCGGGTCTGCTCAAGCGGATCGACGAGCATGCGGTCGGCCTCGGGACGATGGCGACGGCGGTGGAGACGAGGGTGCAGCGCAGCCGGGGGCGGGAGCTGTCGGACTGGGAGGGGCTGCGCGGCTGGTTCGTCGACACTGACGGCCAGGGCAGCCAGGTGGACCAACTGCGGGGCGCCACACTGCGGGCGCTCCAGTCCCTGCTGGCCAACGCCAAGCGGATGCTGCGCTCGGCAACGGGCGAGATGTCCCGCCGCAGGGACCTGCTCCGGCTCGCGGCGTGGTTCGATGCTGCCGATCCCGAGACTGCGCACGACCTGGCGGTGGCCGCCTACGGCCTGTACGGTGCACGCCACTTGGGGGTCGCACCCGATCCGAACGGGACGGTGCCGGCCTACGTGAGTTGGTGGAGCGGCCCCGTGGTCGAGGTGCCGGTGGCGCTGCGGGAGCGCGGGGACCGCGCCCAGCGCGGCCGGAACGCCGCGGTCGAGGACCACTCCACCCAGAAGCTGCGCCTGCTGGACGAAGCACGGGCGCAGGCAGCGGCCCGGCAGGCGGCAGCGGACGAACTGCGCAGTGCCTCGGGCCGGTTCGGGCAGGTCCGGCTGACCTCCGCCGCGATGGCATTGCTGCTGGAGCTGCTCGCCTCTGCGCTCGGCAACGCCCAGCTCCGCAGATCCGCCCGGGGGAGCGATTTCGCCCTGGACGACATCTCCGCAGGTGACGCCGAGTTGGATATCAGGCTGACGGCCCGTCGGGCCGTCGGCAGCGGCTCCGTGCTGCACTCCGTGGACGGTGACCTGCTGGTGGACGACCTGGGCCTGACCCTCAGTCGCTACGCAGGCCCAGGGCACTCGGACGGCTCCGCAGCGGAGCGTGCCTGATGGCGCTTCCCTCCACCCATGACGTCGCGCTGGCCGCCGAGCGGCGCGCGGCGGCCCGACTGCTGCTCGCGCGTCCGCTGGTGCACGCGGACGGGCCGGATGGCGAGACGTTCCTGTTGATCCGCCGTCATGCCGACTGGCTCGGGCCGCGGTTCCAGCAGGTGCTGGGCTACCGGCTGCTGGTGGAGTCCACGTTCGCCAGGCTGTTCAAGGCGGGTCTCGGTCCTGCGGCCGGGCACCGGCTGGTGCGTGCCACGGGCACACCCTTCACCCCGCGTACCTACGCCTGCCTCGCGCTGGCCCTCTCGGCCCTGGTGACCGCCCCTGAGCAGATCCTGCTGTCGCAGCTGGTGGCGGATGTGCGAGCGGCGGCGGTCGACGCGGGTCTGGAGCTCGCCGACACCGGCCGCCAGGCGGAGAAGCGGACGCTGGCGGCCGTGTTCCGGCAGCTGGTCGAGTGGCGGGTGCTGACGGAGGTCGAAGGCAGTGTCGGCTCGGTGACCGAGGAGGCGGGCGGGGAGGCACTGCTGACGGTCGATCGGGAGATCGCCCGCTCGATCACCGCGGGCCCGCTGGCCCAGAGCCGGGACGGCGCCGAGCTGATCAGCCGGGCGGCCGACCCGGGCTTCGGCGGCATCCGGACCTATGTGCGGCGGAGACTGGCGGAGACCCCGGTGGTCCACCTCGACGACCTCACGGCCGGTGAGCGTGAGTGGCTGCGCACCCGCCAGCGTCGGGAGGCCCTGGCGTTCGCCGAACTGCTCGGCCTGGAGGCGGAGATCCGGGCCGAGGGGATTGCCCTGGTCGACCCGGAGGACGAGCTGACCGACCTGCACTTCCCCGGCACGGGGACGGTCGCCCAGGCCGCCCTGCTCTTGGTGGAGCGGCTGGTCCGGCAGCTCCGCCCGGATGACGCGGGCCACCCGGCGACCGGTGGCCGGCTGGTGATCGGGGTGCCGATCCCACCCGGTCTGGTGGACGAGATCCTGGCCGACCTGGTCGAGGAGTACGGCCGCCGGGGCAACTGGCAGCGCGGCTACGTCGAGGACCCGGCGGCGCTGCGTACGGACGTGCTCGACCTGCTGGCCAGAATGCGGCTGGCCGCCCCGGCCGGTCCGGTCCGGGCGGACGGCCGCGGCGTACCCGAGGGGTACGAGGCCGATGCGCCGGACGGTCGGCCGGTCACCGAGGTGCGGGCGGCCCGGGGCCACCCTGGCGGTGGCTGGGTGCTGCTTGCCGCCGCCGCCAGGTACGCCACCACCGTCACCGTCCGGAAGGCCGCCCGGCCGTCGTCCGACACCAGCCCGCAGGGAGAACCGACACCGTGAGCCGTGAACTCGGGACCGCTGGAGCACCGCACGGCTCCGGCCGGTACCGGCTGCACCGGGCCGGCATCCGCAACGTCTGGCAGTACGACGAACAGGAGTTCGCGTTCGGCGACGGGCGGTTGCTGCTGCGCGGCAAGAACGGCGCCGGCAAGTCGAAGGCCCTGGAACTGCTGCTGCCCTACCTCCTGGACGGCGACGCCCGAGCACTCGACGCCACCGGGACCGGCCGGACCACGCTCACCTGGCTGATGCTCGACGGGTTCGAGCAGAACAACCGACTGGGCTACCTGTGGGTGGAGTTCCGCCGCATCGACGGCGAGGGCGAACGGTTCCTGACCCTCGGCGCCGCGATCCGCGCTTCGAAGTCCGCCAACACCGCCAAGCCGTACTTCTTCACCACCACCCTGCGGATCGGCCACGACCTGCAACTGGCGGAAGGCGGACAGCCGCTGCCGCTGGACCGGCTGCGGGCGATTGTCGGCGCCGACCAGGTGCAGGACCGAGCCGCCGACCACCGGGTGCGGGTGGCCCGGGAGTTGTTCGGCATCACCGACAGCTCCCGGTACCGCAACCTGACCCAGCTGCTGCACCGGCTCCGCCGCCCCACCATCGGCGACCGGATCGAGTCGGGTGGCCTGGTCGCGGTGCTGGGAGAGACCCTGCCCGGGCTGGACGAAGAGGTGGTCGACAAGGTCGCACGCAACCTGGACGACCTCGACAACGTCCGGGACGACCTCGGCCGACTGGAGAAGACCGACGCCGCACTCGGCCAGTTCCTCGGCGGCTACCGGGGTTACCTGCACGGCGTGTTGCGCCGCAGGACCGCCCGGGTCGGGGACGAGCTGGGGCGGCTGGGCGAGCGGCGCAAGGCGGCGGGTGACGCCGCGAAGCTGGTCGGCGAGCTGACGGAGGGTGAGGCGGTCGCGGCGGAGCAGTGCGACCGGCTGCACCAGGAGTACGAGGATGCCAAGGCGGAGCTGGAGGCGCTGCGCCTGAGCGCCGGCTACCGCAGCCTGCAGGAGCTGGGCGAGCGCCGGAGTACGGTGGCGGCGCTGCGGACAGCGGCCCACTCCGCCTTCGCCGCCTGGCAGCTCGCTCATGACGCTGCGGAGGCTGCCGGCGGCACGGTGTCGCTCGGAGCCGACCGGGTCGGCAGTGCGCTGCGCCGACTCGGCGCTCAGCACAAGGAGTTGGGCGAATCCGCCGACCGCGCCGGGATCGGCCGGGCCCACCTGGGTGAGGCGGCGGCAGCCCCGGACACCGTGCTGGCGGGCGCCGCCGAGACGGAGGTCACCGATCCGGACGGCGGTGGTCTACAGCCGTGGTCGAGGCCCTCCGCAGCTGGGGCGGCCAACTGGCCGCAGCAGAACCCGTGGTGAGGACCCGTCGGCGGGCGGTCGGTGAACTCGGCGGGCTGCTGGTCCGATCCCGGGAGGCCGCCGAGGCAGCGCGCGAGGCGGATCGCGAGCGGGAGCGCCTCGAAGGCCAGGCCGAGGATGCCGCTGTCGAGACCGAGCGGCAGCGCCGGCTGGTCCTGACCGAAGGTGACTTGTACGTCGCCGAGGTGTCCGCCTGGACGGACCGCCTGGAGAGCCTGGCCGGGGTTGCACTGGCGGCCGTTCGCGCAGTGGTGGCCCGGGACGGGGCGGCGGAGACCGTGTTCGCCGAACGGGCTCTCCCGGCCGAGATCCCGGAGGAGGTGGAGACCGCAGCCGACCAGGCCCTCACCGTCGCGGTCGAGCAGCTGTCGGAGGAGCGCGACAGCGCGCGACTCCAGGTCCACGACCTCTCCGCAGCCATCGCCTCCCTGGCACGGGAGAAGGGCGAGTGGGAGCGGCGCGCGGACCCTGAGCCGCCCCGCTCCCGCTTCCGGGATGCCGAGCGGACTCCGGCCACCGGCGCACCGCTGTACCGGCTGGTCGACTTCGCGGACGGCATACCGGCCGCCGACCAGGCGGGCCTCGAAGCGGCGCTCGAAGCCGCCGGCCTGCTCGACGCCTGGGTGACCGCCGAAGGATCGGCCGTCGACCCGCTGACCCACGACACCGTGCTGGCCCCCGGCGGGGCAGCGGTCTTCGGCCCCACGCTCGCCACCGTGCTGCGTCCCGTCACTGCACCTGGCGGTCCGGTGACGGACCGCCAGGTGGCGGAACTGCTCCGATCGATCGCCCTGGCTCCGCCGGGCACACCGTTCGACCCGGCCGGGTCGAGTGCGGTGAGCCCGGACGGTCGGTGGCGGCTCGGTGCGGCCCAGGGTGCGTACGCCAAATCGCAGGCCGAGTACGTCGGCACCGAGGTCCGGGCCGAGACCCGGCGGCGGCGGATCGCCGAACTCGCCGAACAGGTCCGGGCCGAGCAGGATCGGCTCAGCCGGGCCGAGACCCGGCTGCGAGAACTGACGGACCGTCTCGGCAAGCTGACCGCAGCCCTCCGGGGCCGGCCCAGAGCCCAGGGCCTGACCAACGCCTGGGCCCACCTGACCGCCGCCGAGCGAGCGCAATCCGCTCTCGGCCGGGCCACGGCGGACGCGGCGGGGAACCAGAACCAGGCCAGGGCGGTGAGTTCGGAGGCCCGCAGGCAGGCCGAGGCAGTGGCCACCGCCCACGCCCTGCCGGCCGACCCGGAGGCCCTAGACGCCGTCCGCGACGTCCTGCGTGACCTGGCCACGGGCCTGACCCGGCTCCGTGAGGACGTCCGCTCCGCCGAGGATACGGCCGTCGCCCACGGGGAGGAGCGCCGAGGCTACGAGCGGGCCGGGGCGCGCCTGCTCGATGCGCAGGGCGGGTATCAGCGGCAGCGCGGCGAGCTGACCTCCGCCCGGCGGGCGCTCCGCACCCTGGAGGAGGCCGTCGGCACCTCGGAGCAGCAGCTCCTCGAACAGGAGGAGCGGATCAGCCGTCACCTCGCCGCTGTCTCCGCCGAACTGCCGGAATCCGAGCGGGAGTTGGCGCAGCTCCACGACCGGCGGGTACGCGCCGAACAGGGTGCGGAGGTCAGCCGTTCAGCGCTCGGCACCCAGGAGGCCGAAGTGATCGACTCCGGCCGCGCCCTGCGGACCGCGCTCGCCACTCCCGAGGTGCTACGGGGCGCGGGCCTGGCCGACCGGGCCGCCGAACTGGCCGCCGCCGACCCGGCGCACGAGGACGTACGGGCTCGGCTCAGGGCCCTGCAGGCGCTGACGGAGGTCTGCCGAGCCGCCCTCGACGCCGAACGCCGGGACGTCTCCGGCACCACCCTGCTGAACCGTTTCAACGAGCTGCGCGACCAGCTGGCCGGCGGCTACGACGCAGCCCTGGAAGAACTCGACGGCATCATGGTCTGCCGCCTGGTGGACGACACCGGCCAGCACGACGTCGCCCTGGTCGGCGAGCGGATCGCCGGTCAGGCCGCCGAAGCCCGTTCCCGTCTCACCGAACGCGAACGCGATGTCTTCCAGCGCTTCCTCACCGGCGAACTCGGCGACAACCTGTCCCGTCAAGTCCTCGCCGCAGGCGCCCTGGTGGCGGCGCTCAACGAGACCCTGCGCTCCGTACGCACCTCGCACGGCCTCGGCGTCGAACTCGACTGGCGGCTCGCCGACACCGCGGACGCCGATGTCCGGGCCGCCGTGGAACTCCTGCGCAGCCCGTCCGGCCTGCGCACCCGCGAGCAGTCCGAACAGCTCAGGGAGGTCCTGCAACGGCGGATCGAGGACGCCCGCAGGGCCGAACCCGGGGCCGGCTACACGGCCCACCTGCGGACCGCGCTCGACTACCGCACCTGGTTCACCTTTCAGCCCTGGGTCATCGACGAAGCCGCAGCCGTACGGCGCCGCAAGTTCTCCGGCCGTACCGGCCTGAGCCAGGGGGAGCAGCGCGTGCTCTCCTACCTGGTGCTCTTCGCCGCCGCTGCCGCCCACTTCACCACCCTTGCGGAGTCGGCCCCGCAGGTGCCCAGACTGATCCTGCTCGACGACGCCTTCGCCAAGGTCGACGAACCGACCCACGCCAGGCTCGGCCGGATCCTGGTCGACCTCGACCTGGACTTCGTCCTCACCAGCGAGCGGCTGATGGGGAACT
The DNA here is from genome assembly GCF_001424875.1 of Kitasatospora sp. Root107. Lineage (GTDB taxonomy): Bacteria > Actinomycetota > Actinomycetes > Streptomycetales > Streptomycetaceae > Kitasatospora. Next base: position 32,447 of record NZ_LMCT01000034.1, read on the forward strand.
GGCCCGACGTCCCGTCACTCCACATCTACGAGTGCCTGCGCGACCCGAACCACCGGGGCGTCGCAACACTCCACTACACCTGGAACGGCCGCAACCGCCGCCTGGTGAGCGGATGAACCCGGTACCGTCGGCAGCCCTGGACTGGCTGGGGCAACCGGAGCTCGCCAAGCTGTGGGGGGCGGTGCGGGCCCGTCTGGAGCGCAACGGTCTGCAGGTCGGCGGCAGCGTCCGGCTCACCGGCCTCGACGCACCCGAACGAGAGGCGCTCTCGCTGCTCCTCGGCCGCCGGATCGGCCGCCCCGACACCGCCGTCCCGCTGGCCGAGCTGGACACCCGCCTCCGGACCGGCGCGGCCGCCTGCGGCCTGACGGACACGGTCCGGCTGCTCGGCGGTCCGCTCACCGACCGGCCCGCGGCGCGGTCGGCCGCCCAGGCCCGACGCACCGACCTCTGGACCTCGGCGGCCGCGGCGCTGGCCGCCTCACCACTGGCGGAGGCGGACTGGGCCGATCAGTGGCTGACCGAGGTCCGCCGGACCGGCACGCCCGGTCGCCTGCAGCCCGAAGCAGCCAAGAACCTGCTCCAGCAGGCGATCCAGCTGCTCGCTCTCCTCCGGCCCACCGAACAGCAGGCGGTCCCCAGGGGCCGGGGCGAACTCGCCACGCTGGTCACCGGCACCGCGCACGGCCTGGACGACGACACCCTGCTCTCCCGGCTCGTCCTGCGCGGCATCGCCCTTGCCCACGGCGAACCGCCGCCGAGCGACGCCGCCGGGCGGCGAGCCCTGTGGCGGCTCGCCGCCGTCGCCCCTGACGAGGTGTCGAGCACCGTCCTGACGTACGGCCTCCGGCCGGTCGGCGAAGGCTGGCGCGAACGGGCCCTGCGCGAACGCGCGGACCAGCACGCGGAGACCCACCTGACCCTGCGGGACCTGCGATCCCTCGACCTTGCCGGACAGACCCGCACCCGGGTGCACATCTGCGAGAACCCGCACGTCGTCGAGGCAGCGGCCGCCTCGGGCTGCCGAGCCGCGCTGGTCTGCACCTCGGGCAGCGCCGCCACTGTCGTGCTGCTTCTGCTCGACGAACTCGCCGCCGCCGGATGCGAGTTCGCCTACCACGGCGACTTCGACTGGCCCGGCATCGCCCTGGCCAACCGGCTCGTACGGCGATACCGGGCCCGGGCCTGGCGGATGGCGGCCGAGGACTACGAACAACTCGCCACCCACACCCGGGCCCAGGGCAGCCCGCCCCTCCCGCTCTCGGGAACCCCGGTGGAGGCGGCCTGGGACGCAGCGCTCAGGCCCGCCATGACGGCTCTCGGCACCGCCCTGCACGAGGAGTCCGCCCTGCACCTCCTGCTCGCCGACCTGGTCTGACGCCGACGGAGGGGCCTGTCACCAGCGGCTGATCTGGATGCTGTCGCCGTACTGGCCACCGCTGCGGACCGAGATCTGGACCCGGGCGGTCCAGTCGGTGAAGCTCTGGCCCGGGCGGTGGGCGGCCAGGTCGAGTGAGGTGCAGCCGCTCGGCGGGGTGGCGGTCGGGTTGCCGTTGATCACCCGGACCGGGCCGTAGCCGGTCTGCACGGAGGTGTCGACCTTGTAGATCAGCACGCCGGTGGAGCAGGGGTTCGAGTCGGTGTAGGCGGCGCGGCGGGATTCGGCGACGTACGCGGTGGTGGCACTCGTGCGGATCACGGCGATCTTGGTCCCGCCGACGTACTCCACCGCGTTCAGGTCGACGTTGGCCCAGCCGGTGCCGGGCAGGCAGGCGACCTGGCTGTCGTCGATCCAGCCCAGCTTCCAGCCCTCCCAGCCGAGGTACTGCGGGGCCGGGCCGCCGATCTTGCCCATCACGTCCCAGCCGCCGACGTAGGCGTGCTGGTCGGTGCCGGTGAAGGCGTACAGGTCGGGCAGGCCGAAGGTGTGTCCGGTCTCGTGGGCGGCGATCTTCGGGCCCCAGTACCACATGTCCTGACCGAACGTCACCGCCCACTTGATCCGGGTGCCGTCGGCGGTGACGCCCGCGGTGGTGGGGTCGTAGAGGTAGGTCGGGGTGAAGCTGATCGCCGACGCGGACTTGGGCGGGACGATGTAGACCATGTCGTACTGGGAGAAGTCCGTGTACGGGTCGGCGGCCGCAACGGCGTCTCGGACGTACACCTCGTGCTGCTCGAAGCTGATGCCGCGTTGGAAACCGTAGAAGGTGGACTGCTGGGGCATCCGGAGCCAGCGGTTGAGCGGGGTGACGGCCAGCCAGGTGCGGCCGTAGGAGGCGTTCCACAGCCAGTCGGCCGCGGGGGCGAGCTGGGCGGAGTACGTGGAGGTGGGGCCGTCGGCGGGGGCGTCGGCGAAGTCGACGAAGAGGGTCAACACGCGCTTGGTGCCCAGTGGTTGCTGGAACTGGGTGCGGTCGGTGTAGTGGCCTTCGTCGGTCCAGCCGGTGGTGCCGGACAGGGCGCAGGACGACGCCTGGGTGGTGGCGGCGGCCGCACGGTCGGCGGGGGCGACGAGCAGGATGAGCAGGCCGGCCAGGGCCAGCAGGGCGGCGAGCGGACGGGCGGCTCTGGTGGGGGATCGCATGGGTGTACCTCCTGGGGGAGAGGGTGGGATACGGGTTCGCGTCGGGGCACCGCTCAGCCGTGGGGAAGCCCGGTGTCGCCCAGCGGTCCCCGGCTCCGGACGTCGATCCGGACCCCGGTGGCGGGGTCGGTGAAGGACTGCCCGGGCCCGAGGGCGGCCAGGTCGAGCGGCGTGCAGCCGGCCGGCGGGGTGGCGGTCGGGTTGCCGTTGACGACCTGCACCGGGCCGTAGCCGGTCTGGACGGAGGTGTCGACCTTGTAGATCAGCACGCCGGTGGAGCAGGCGCCGGCGTCGCCGCCGACGGCGCGGCGGGACTCGGCGACATACGCGGTGGTCTCGCCGGTGCGGATCACCGCGATCTTGGTGCCGCTGGGGCGTTCGACGGCGTGCAGGCGGACGGTGCGGCTGCCCGCCGTCGGCAGACAGGCCACCTGGTGGTCGTCGATCCAGCCCAACTTCCAGCGCTCCCAGCCCAGCTGCTGCGGCGCCGGGCCCGAGATCAGGCCCATCAGGTCCCAGCCGCCGACGTAGCGGTGGTAGTCGGCGCCGGTGAAGGCGTACAGGTCGGGCAGCCCGAAGGTGTGTCCGGTCTCGTGCGCGGCGACCTTGGGGCCCCAGCGGTACATGTCCTGACCGAACGTCACCGCCCACTTGAGCCGCTTGCCGCCCACCACGATGCCGGCGGCGGCCGGGTCGTACAGGTAGGTGGGCGAGAAGCTGATCGCGGAGGCCGACCTGGTCGGGACGACGTAGACCATGTCGTACCGGGCGAGATCGGTGTACGGGGCGGCGGCCTCCACCGCCTGGCGGACGTACAGCTCGTGCTGCTCGAAGGTGATGCCGCGGTCGAAGCCGTAGGAGGTGGAGTCCTGCGGCATGTGCAGCCACTGGTTCAGCGGGGTGATCTCGAGGCGGGTCCGGCCGTACGAGGCCTCCTTCAACCAGTCGGCTGCCGGGGCGAGTTGGTGGTAGTAGTCGGCGAACTCGCCGGTGGCCGGGGCGTCGGGGAAGTCGACGTGGAGCATCAGTACGCGCTTGGTGCCGACCGCCTGCTGGAACTGCGTGCGGTCGGTGTCGTGGCCCTCGTCGGTCCAGCCGGTCCGCCCGGGCAGGGCGCAGGCGGCGGAGGAGGGGGAGGGAGTGGCAGCGGCCGGGACGGCCGTTGCCAACGGGAGGGCCAGGGCGAGGGCGGCGGTGAGGGAGCGGAGTCGCATGGGGTCTCCTTGACGGTGAGGGGGCGTCAGAGCCGGTCGGCGGCGAGGTCCATCAGGCGGGTGAGGACACGGTCGCCGGAGGCGGTCACGCCGTCGTGCTCCCACTCGTTGGTGACCCAGGCCCGGAGTGAGCCGACCGAGCGGGCGGTGCGCAGCGACAACTCGGCGTCCACGTACATGTCGTCGTGGTAGACGGCGGCGGCCACCGGTACCCGGTTGGCGGCGAGCCGGGCCGGGTCGTAGAGGTCGGGCCAGTCGGTGCGCTGGGCGAGCAGCTCGACCGCTTCGGCGAACGGGCGCAGGTTGGTGATGTCGCGGAACATCCAGGGGTAGATCATTTCGCCGGTGAGCAGCAGCGGGTCGGCCTCCTCGGCGAACTCGGGGTGGGCGCTCAGGGCCCGGATGGCGGCCCAGCCGGTGGCGCTGCCGGGCCGGCCGTAGATCGACTCCTGGAGGGCGGCGAACAGCGGGTTGTCGGTGAACCCGGTCAGCTGGGCCACCTGGTGCAGGAAGGTGGCGGAGGGCTCGCCGTCGGCGTCGAGGGCCTCGTCCAGCAGCCAGTGCAGGCGGGCGGAGCCGTCGCCCATACCGAGTAGCAGGCCGAGGGTACGCAGCCGGCGGACGGTCAGCCGGTCGCCGTCGGGGAGGTGGACCGGGTGGCGGCCCAGCAGGTCGGCGATCCGCCGGATCAGCTCGCGGTCGCCGGGGTGGCGGGCGTAGTGGGCGGCGACCTTGTCGCGCACCCGGGGGTAGGTGGCGGCGTACACGTCGTCGGCGGTGGTGCCGAGACCGGGCAGGCCGCCGGTGACGTAGCAGGCGCGCAGGCCCTCGGGCGCGTGGGAGAGATAGCTGAGGGTGACGAAGCCGCCGTAGCTCTGACCGAGCGTCTCCCAGGGTTCGTCGCCGCAGAGCTGACGCCTGATCAGCTCCGCGTCGGCGACGATCGAGTCGGCCCGGAACAGGGCGAGGTGGTCGGCCAGCCGCCGGGGGGTGCGGAAGCGGGCCGCCGTGCGGGCCGTGACGGGGGTGGAGCGGCCGGTGCCGCGCTGGTCGAGCAGCAGCACCCGGTGGGTTTTCAGGGCGTGGCCGAGCCAGCCGCCGGTGGCGTTCAGCGGGCGCGGCGACTTCCCGCCGGGGCCGCCCTGGAGGTAGAGCAGCCAGGGCAGGTGGTCCGCCGCCCGGGCCGGGTCGGCGAGCGCCCGGGCGAAGACGTCGATCGTCGCTCCGCCGGGGTCGGCGTGGTCGAGCGGCACGGTGAAGACGCGGTCGGTCACGGCGAGGCCGGGCAGGCTGTTCAGGATCACTGGACGAACTCCGGTCTGTGCTGGTCGTTCCCCTCGTTCCACTCGGGGAAGTGGCAGGCAACTTCGTGCCCGGGGCGGAGCACCCGCAGCACCGGCCGCTCGGCCGCGCAGCGGTCGGCCGCCTTCGGGCAGCGGGTACGGAAACGGCAGCCGCTGGGCGGGTCGAGCGGGCTGGGCAGGTCGCCGCGGAGCACGATCCGTTCGCGGGTCCGCTCGGTGTCCGGATCGGGCAGCGGCACCGCCGACAACAGGGCGCGGGTGTACGGGTGGGCGGGGGTGGCGAAGAGGGTGTCGCGGTCGGCGGTCTCGACCACCGAGCCCAGGTACATCACCGCGATCCGGGTGCTGATCTGCCGTACGGCGCCGAGGTCGTGCGCGATGAACAGGTAGGCGAGGCCGTACTCGTCCTGGAGGTCCTTGAGCAGGTTGAGGATCTGGGCCTGCACCGAGACGTCGAGCGCGGAGACCGGTTCGTCGCACACCACCAGCTTCGGCCGGAGCGCCAACGCCCGGGCGATGCCTATGCGTTGGGCCTGCCCGCCGGAGAACTCGTGCGGGTGGCGGTCGGCATGTTCGGGTCGCAGGCCGACCCGTTCCAGCAGCCGTTCCACCGGCTCGTCGGGTGTCAGCCCCTGGTACCGGAACGGCGAGGCGAGGATCTGACGGACGGTCTGCCGGGGGTTGAGCGAGGAGAACGGGTCCTGGAACACCAGTTGGAGTTCGCGGCGCAGCGCCGGGTCGTCCGGTGCCTCCAGGTCCCGCCCGGCGAACCGGACGGTGCCCGAGCTGGGCCGCTCAAGACCGGTGAGCAGCCGGGCCACCGTGGACTTGCCGCAGCCGGACTCGCCGACCAGGCCGAGGGTCTCGCCAGGGTCGACCCGCAGCGAGACGCCGTCGACGGCGGTGACGTGCCCGGCGAGCCGCCGGGTGAGGCCGTGCCGTACCGGGAAACGCTTGACCAGGTCGCGCGTTTCGAGCAGGGCGGTCATACCGTCGCCTCCAGGGTGGGCAGCCGGTGGGGGAGCGGCCCGTCGATGCGCGGCACGCAGGCGAGCAGGCCACGGGTGTACGCCTGCTGCGGCCGGTGGAAGACCTCGCGGACGGTGCCGCGTTCGACCGCCCGCCCCTGGTGCATCACCACCACCTGGTCGGCCAGCCCGGCGACCACGCCCATGTCGTGGGTGATCAGCATGATCGCGGTGCCGGCCTCCCGGCGCAGCTCGCGCAGCAGGTCCAGGATCTGCGCCTGGACGGTGACGTCGAGCGCGGTGGTCGGCTCGTCGGCGATCAGCAGGTCGGGCTCCAGGCAGAGCGCCATCGCGATCATCACGCGCTGCCGCATCCCGCCCGAGAACTCGTGCGGATAGGCCCGGGCCCGCCGTTCGGGCTCGGGGATGCCGACCCGCTCCAGCATCCGGACGGCGACCTTGTGGGCCTCCCGCCGTCCGGCCCGGTGGTGCGCCCGATAGGCCTCGGCGATCTGGAAGGCGACCGAGTAGTAGGGGTTGAGGCAGGACAGCGGGTCCTGGAAGACCATCGCGATCCGGTCGCCGCGCAGCCGGCGCAGTGAGCGCTGGTCGAGGGTGGTCAACTCCTGGCCGTCGAAACGGATTTCACCGCTCACGGTGGCACCCTGGAGCAGCCCGAGCACGGCCAGGCTGGTGACGGACTTGCCGCTGCCGGACTCGCCCACCACGCCGAGCACCTGACCGGCACTCAGCTCCAGGTCGAGTCCGTCGACAGCGCGGACACTTGCGTGGGCGCCGGAGCGGAAGTCCACCGTCAGGTCACGTACGGTCAGCAGGCTCATCCCACCGCCCTCACTCTCGGGTCGAGCACGGCGTAGACCAGGTCGACGGCCAGGTTGGCGAGCACCACGAAGGCGGCGGCGAACAGCGTCACGCCGAGGATCACCGGCTGGTCCGCGCCGGCGATGGCGTCGGCCGCGAGCTTGCCGACGCCGGGCAGACCGAACACCGACTCGGTGATCAGGGCGCCGCCGAGCAGCGCGCCGAGGTCCATGCCGAAGATCGTCACGATCGGCATCAGCGCGGGCCGCAGCGCGTGCCTGCGCACCACGGTGCGCTCCGGCAGCCCCTTGGCCCGGGCGGTGCGCACGTAGTTCTGGCCGAGGCTGTCGAGCATCTCGCCCCGGGTGATGCGGGCGTACACCCCGGCATAGAGCATCGCCAGGGTGATCCAGGGCATCACCATGGACTGCGCCCAGCCGGCCGGGTCCTCGGTGAACGGGACCGCCTGGGGGTAGGGCAGCAGCCGGAGTTGGACGACCAGCAGGTACTGCAGCACCAGGGCGGTGAAGTAGATCGGCAGCGAGATCCCGCCGAGTGCGGCGGTCATCGCGGCGCGGTCCCACACGCTACCGCGCCGCAGCGCGGACACCACGCCTGCCGCCACGCCGACCGCCAGCCAGAGCACGGCCGCGCCGAGCGCGATCGAGATGCTGACGGGCAGTCGGTTGGTGAGCAGGTGCCAGACCGGCTGACTGGTCTGGAAGCTGAACCCCAGACAGGGAAACGGGCACTGCACGGCGTGCTCGCCCGTGCCGTACGTCCGGCCGGAGACGATGCCGCCCAGGTAGTCCCAGAACTGGACCGGCGGGGAGCGGTCCAGCCCCAGGGTGGTGCGGATCTCGGCGATCCGCTCCGGGCTGCACGCCTTGCCGCAGGCGCCCTGGGCCGGATCGGCGGGCATCAGGTAGAAGATCGAGAAGGTGATGGCGCAGATCACCACCAGGATGGCCGCGGTGACGGCCAGTCTGCGCAGCAGGTAGAGGATCATCGTCGCTGGCTCCGGGGGTCGAGCGCATCGCGCACCGCGTCGCCCAGCACGTTGAAGGCGAGCACGGTGGCGAACAGGAAGGCGCCGGGGATGAGGAAGTAGACGGGGTCGGCGGCGTACCAGGGCACGGCGGCGGCGATCATCTGCCCCCAACTCGGCGTCGGCGGTTGCACGCCCACGCCGAGGAAGGACAGTCCGGCCTCGGTGGCGACGCAGGCCGGGATCGACATGGTCGCCACCACCAGCACCGGGCCGGTCAGGTTGGGCAGCACCTCGCGCAGCAGCAGGGCCTGCCGGGAGGCGCCGAGCACCCGGGCCGCCGCCACGAACTCGCCCCGGGCGAGCACCATCGCCTGCCCGCGCACGATCCGGCCGACGTACGGCCAGCCGAAGAACCCGAGCACCACCACCAGCAGCAACCGGCGGTCCGCGCCGGGCGCGGCCGAGATCAGCGCGATCATGAAGATCAGGCCGGGGAAGGACATCAGCAGGTCCATCAGACGGCCGATCACGGTGTCGGCCCAGCCGCCGAGGAAGCCGGCCAGCAGGCCGAGCGTGGTCCCCAGCAGCACCGACAGCGCGGTGGCGAGTACGGCGATCAGCAGCGAGACCCGCGCGCCGTACACCACCCGGGTGAGCACGTCCCGGCCGTTCACCGGCTCCACGCCGAGCCAGTGCTCGGCGCTGATCCCGCCCGCCGCGCCGCGCGGCAGGCCGCCGAGCGCGGAGTCCACCGCCTCGCCGTGGAACTCGGTGGGTGAGTTGCCGGTGAGCCAGCCGACCAGCGGGGCGGCGAGTGCGGCCAGCACCAGCAGGGCCACCACGGCCAGCGCGAGCGCCGCCGAGCGCTGGGCCAACAGCCTTCGCAGGACGGTCACTTGCGCAACCCCAAGGAGACCAGGTCGAGCCGGCCGACGAAGGCGGTGTGCCCGTACGCCCCGGTGACGTTCGGCCCGATCAGGATGGCGGCCTTGTCCCAGAGGAAGGGCACCACGGGTGCGTCCTTCATGATCCGCTTGGCCAGTTCGCCGTACGCCGCCTGCGCGGCGGCGGGGTCGCCCATCGCGCTGATCTCGTCCAGGCGCTTGTTGACCTCGGCGGAGTCGTACTGGGCGCGGTTGTTGTTGCCCTCACTGGTGATCTGCCGGCCGTCGAACAGGATCGGCAGGTAGGTCGAGGCACCCGGCCAGTCCGGGGTCCAGCCGTCGATCACCAGGTCGTGCTGGCGGGCCGGGCTGCCCACGGTGGAGTAGAACGCCGAGGAGCTGATCTCGTTGATCTTCACGGTGATCCCGGCCCGGGCCAGCGAGGCCTGCACCGCCTCGCCCTGCGCCTTGCCGCCCGCCGTGGCCGGGGTGTCGAGGGTGAGCACCACTCCGGAGGCGTGCCCGGCCTCGGCCAGCAGTGCCTTGGCCTTCGCCGGATCGCCCTTGCCGTCCTGGCTCGGGTACGGGTCCTCGGCGGCGTGACCGGGCAGGTTGGGCGGCAGCAGGGTGGTGGCCAGGTCGCCCGCGATCGGGCCACCCCGGGTGGTGCGCAGGGCGTCCCTGTCCAGCGCGTACGCGATGGCCTGCCGGACCCGGAGGTCGTCCAGCGGCTGGTGCTTGGTGTTCATGCTGAGGAACCGGGTGTTGATCGACTCCCCGGTGACCAGCCGCTGCTTGAGCTGAGGGTCGTTCAGCACCCGGCCGACCGAGGCCGGACCGATCGGCTCCAGCCCGACCGCGTCCGCGTCCGGGCCCTGACCGGCGATCAGCCGCTGGTCCAGCACGGCCGGGTCGAGGTTGAGGTCGATCACCACCTGGTCGGGCAGGCCCTTGCGGACGGTGTCGGTGGCCGGATCCCAGGAGGTGTTGCGGACCAGGGTGAGCTGCTTCTTGGGTTCGAACTTGTCGATCTTGTACGGGCCGGAGGAGAACGGGCGGTTGTCGTAGCCGACGCCGGTGTCCTTGTCCTGCGGTACCGGGGCGAACATCGGCAGCGACACGGCCGAACCGAAGTCGGACACCGGGCGGTTGAGCTTGAAGACAATGGTCCGGTCGTCCGGCGCCTCGATCGAGGCCAGCCCGGCCGGGTTCTGGTACGGGCCCTTGTACGCCTCGCCGCCGGCCAGCCAGAGCCGGGCGTACGGCGGGCCCTCGGGCAGCTCGGCGGCGAAGGTCCGCTCGACCCCGTACTTGACGTCCTTGCTGGTGACGGGCCGTCCGTCCTCGTACTTCACACCCTCCTTGAGGGTGAAGGTCCAGGTCTTCGCCCCGTCGCTGGGGCGGCCGGTGTCGGTCGCCAGGTCCGGCACGATCTTGCCGCCGGCCTGGCCGGGGGCGGGCGCGAAGGTCGTCAGCGTCCGGTAGATCAGCCGGCCGACGTCCTGACTGGACGTCACGTACGCGCGGGCCGGGTCGAGGTGCTCCAGGTCGATGCTCGACAGCACGTGCAGCGTGCCGCCGCGCACCGCTGCGGTATCCCCGGCGGGGCCGGTGCCGTTCGAGGCCGTACAGGCCGCCGTCGACAGCAGCCCGAGTGCCGCACCCAAGGCCAGGCGAGCCCTTTTTGTTCTCATTGTCGCCACTCCTATGTCATATGACATTTCACATGTGGGACAAGATTGGGGGCTGGCAGACCCTTCCGGGAGCTCTCACCGCTCCATAACATCTCGTTATGGAGCTCGAACTACGCCACCTGCGGATCATCTGCGCCATCGCCGAGTCCGGGAGTCTCAGCCGGGCCGCCGCCGCCCTGCGCCTCAGCCAGCCGGGGCTCAGCGCCCAGCTGCGCCGGATCGAGACCATGCTCGGCGGCCCGCTCTTCGACCGCCGGCCCTCGGGGGCCGTGCCGACGGCCTTCGGCGAGGTGGTACTGGCCCGGGCTCGCGCTGTGCTGCCCACCATCGACGACCTGGTCAGCGCCTCCGCGCTCGCCGCCCGTGCCGGCGCGCCCGTGCCGCAGCTCAGGCTCGGCTCCGTCAATGCCCCGCTGCTGGGCGGGCTGATCACCGCCCTGAAGATCCATCACCCCGCCGCCCGGATCGTCTCCCGGGGCCACGGCTCGTCCCCGCCGCTGGTCGACGACATCGCCAACGGCCGCCTCGATGCCGCCGTGGTCGGCGACAGCCCTGGCTACGAACTGGCCCCCTGCTCCGCCGTCAACCTCCACCCGATCGCCACCGAGCCGCTCTTCGTCGCCCTGCCCGCCGACCACCGGCTGGCCGAGCAGGCGGAGGTCACACTGGGCGAGCTCTCCGACGAGGACTGGGCCTCCCCGCGCCCCGACGACGACCGGATCCGTGAGTACTGGTCCACCACCCTGCTGGCGACCGGGCACCGGATGCGCACCGTCCACGAGGTGGAGGGGCGGCTGCTGCTCGAACTGGTCCGCGGCGGCCACGCGGTGAGCCTGTGTCAGGCCACCTTCGAGGAACTGCCGGGCATCGCGGTCCGCCCCATCGCCGGTGACCCGCTCTGGTACCGGCACCTGCTCGCCTGGCACTCAGCCGGCCCGCTGGCCCATCTGGGCCCGGAGCTGATTCACCACGTCGCCGAGGCCCAGCGGACCGCCGCCGCCCGCAGCCCGGCCTACCAGCGCTGGCTGCGCAGCCACCGGGCCGAGCCGCCTGCTCGCTCCGTTGGGTAGGAGAACACTCTGTTAACGCTCACATAATCTTTGCCCGATCGGCTCGCGATCGACGATGAATGCGCAGGTCAGAGGCCTGATGGCAGCTCAAGGGCGGTGTTGACGTGCTCAGTTGGCGCCCATAGCCTCCCGGTGGCCGGTTCCCCGCCCGCCCCGCGCCTCCGATCGGAGCACCGATGTCATCGCCCCGCCGCACGCTCGCCTGCACCCTGCTCGCTGCCACACTCGGCCTCGCCGCCGCCCCGGCCGCACGTGCCGAGACCGCTCCCGCTCCTGCCTCCGGGTCCTTCTCGGTGCTGACCTACAACGTCGCCGGGCTGCCCGAGGTGCTGTCCAGTGCGTCCAGTGACCGGGCCGGCAGCACCACCGCGATCGGCCAACGCCTCGGCCCGTACGCGATCGTGAACGTGCAGGAGGACTTCAACTACCACGCCGCGCTGTACGCCGCCGACACCAGCCACCCCTACCGGACCCCGACCAGCGGCGGGGCGGGCATCGGCAGCGGCCTCAACACGCTATCCCAACTCCCGTATGACACCGATGACTTCGAGCGGGTGAAGTGGGACAACTGCTACATCGGCTCAGGCGACTGCCTCACCCCCAAGGGCTTCAGCTTCCTCCGGGCCCGCCTTGCCGAGGGTGCCTACCTGGACGTCTACAACCTGCACACCGACGCCGGTACCGACAGCGGCGACCTCGCCGCCCGGGCCGCCAACCTGGCCCAACTCTCCTCCTTCGTGCGGAGTCACTCGGCCGGGAACGCCGTCCTGGTGATGGGCGACACCAACACCCGATACACCCGGGCCGACGACACCATCGGCGCCTTCGTCGCAGAGAATCAACTCACCGATTCCTGGGTCCAGTTGGAGCGTGGCGGGATCGCTCCCGCACCCGGCGCCCCGGCGCTGCTGTGCGACGAGAAGGCGGTCACCGACACCTGCGAGGTGGTCGACAAGGTGCTCTACCGGGGCAGCAGGCAGGTCTCGCTCGCCGCGACCTCGTACACCAACAAGCACGCCGACTTCGTGAACGCCGAGGGCGCGATGCTCTCCGACCACTTCCCGATCGCGGTTGGCCTGAGCTGGAGCGAGAACCCGGACTACCGCGGCTCCGAGCAGTTCGGCGGCCCGCACGGCGACTACTTCAACGACGTGGTGAGCATCGCGCCCGCCGCCCGGGTCAGCACCCTCCGCCTGCGTGGCGGCTCCCGCCTTGACCAGGTCGGCCTCACGCTCGTCGGCGGCAGCACGCTCACGCACGGCGGTACCGGGGGTACGGGTACTGAACTCACCCTCGGCAGCGGTGAGTTCCTGAGCTCCGTCGAGTTCTGCCAGGGCTCGTACAGCGGGCACACCCGGATCTTCCGCGCGAAGTTCACCACCAACCTGGGCCGGACGCTCGCCTCAGGGAGCTCGACCTCCGACTGTGTCACCCGTACGGCACCCGCCGGCTGGCAGATCGCCGGATTCACCGGCCGGGCCGGTGGCGAGGTGGACAAGCTCGGGCTGATCTACACCCAGCGCTGACGCTCCCTCAACTTCCTGCCACACCACGAGAAACGACCATGACGAATCTGAACACCATGGACCGGCGCGGCTTCCTGCGCACCTCGGCGGGCACCTCCGCCGCCCTGCTCGCCGCTCCCACCGCCTTCGGCTGGCTGGCCAACCCGCAGAAGGCGTCCGCCGCTACGGCGCCCGCGTTCGTGGACGCGTACACGACGAACACGATGGCCGACCTCACCCCGTCCGGCAACGCGGCCGTCCGCATCCTCGGCGGGATGAGCCAGGTCTGGCAGACCGGGAAGGCCTGGAACACCGGCACCCCGCTGATGCCCGACCTGCTGCGGGCCAACCTGCGGTACTGCGCCCGGGTCACCGCGGAGCGTACCGACGCCCAGGCGCGCGAGGCGTTCCTGATCGACCGTCAGCACCAGAGCTACTCCGTCATCGCCGGGCTCGGCCCGCTCGCGGAGTTGTACCGGAGCGGCGCCAAGGCCGTCACCGGCATCACCGAAGCACCCGACGGGACCCCGGCGGGCACCGTCAGTGACACCCTCCCGGCCGGGGCACCGCCCGGTTCCGCACTCGGCGCGGGCTCGGTCGACTCCGAACTCGGCCAGGTGGTCCGGCTGGTGAACGCGGTGCGCGGCCCATCCGCCTCGGGCAACCCCGGCAAGTACGCCTACCAGTACCCGCGCCCCTGGCGGATGACCGAGGACAGCGCCGTCGTGGAGACGGGTGCCACGGACGGCTTCGGCTTCCCCGTGTACCGCTCCGAGGTGATCGTCGCCCCGCAGCTGCTCCGCCAGCGCAACCTCTCGCCGACGGACGACGGCGGCTACCCGAGCGGTCACACCAACGCGCTCCACCTGGCCGCGCTCGCGCTCGCCTACGCGGTGCCGGAGCGCTTCCAGGAGCTGGTCACCCGGGCCTTCGAGTCGAGCCACACCCGGATCGTCTCGGGCATGCACTCCCCGGTGGACGTGATCGGCGGCCGGGTGCTGGCCACCGCGCTGGCCGCCGCCGCGCTCGCCGATCCGGCCAACGCCGCGCTCAAGACGGCCGCCCGCGCCCAGGCGGCGGCCTGGTTCCAGGCCCGGACCGGCTGCACCGCCGACACCCTGTACGCCTACGCCCACTCGGCCGCCCCTGACCGCGACCCGTACGCCGACCGGGAGGCCAACGGCGAGGCGGTCCGGTCCCGGCTCACGTACGTGCTGCCGCGCCGGGGACGCGCGGTGCCGATGACCGTGCCGAAGGGCGCCGAGGTGCTGTTGGAGACCCGGCTGCCGTATCTCGACGCTGCCCAGCGCCGCGAGGTGCTGCGCACTACGGCGCTGCCGTCGGGCTACGTCCTGCTGGACGGCCCCGAGTCGTGGGGGCGGCTGAACCTGTTCGCCGCCGCCGATGGTTACGGTGCCTTCGACAGCGATGTGAGCGTCCAACTCGACGCGGGCAAGGGCGGGTTCGCGGCGGCCGACAGCTGGCGCAACGACATCGACGGCCCCGGCGGCCTGACCAAGCTGGGCACCGGCTCGCTCACCCTCACCGGCACCAACCGGTACACGGGCGCGACGGTCGTCCGGGAGGGTCTGCTGACGGCGGCCTCGCGTGACGCGCTCGGCCGGGGTGACATGCAACTGCGCGGCGGCACCCTGAGGTTGGACCAGGCGAGGGGTTCGGTGCGGGTGCGGGGCGACTACCTGCAGGCGGCCGGCGGCACGCTTTCGGTGACGCTCCGTCAGGACCGTGACCCGGCCCTGCGGGTGGCCGGGCGGGCGGTCCTGGAGACCGGCAGCACGCTCGTCCTGCGGCTCGGCGGTTGGGCCCCGGAGCGGGACGAGTGGACGGTGCCGGTCCTCGAAAGCCGGTCTCTCCGTGGCGAGTTCGCCGCCGTGGTGGTCGAGGCGGAGGGCTACCGGGCCACGCCGCTGCACACCCACCACGGCCTCGCCGTCCGCCTCACCCGCTGCTGACCGGGCCGGTCGGCTCCGGCCGACCGGCGCTCGGTGGGTCCTTCTGTGAACTCTGACGGTCACGTGTCAGAAACCTTGACGTGATCCGGCGGCTGACTCCATAGTGATGGCCACTGCGCCGCTCGCTGCGTGCGCCACTTCCCCGATGGCATCCGTCGGTGGTCGCGAAGTGAATTGTTAGCGCTAACAATCGGTCATCGCCAGTGCCGGACAGCTCGGAAGGTCCCCCATGCGACTCCACCCTCGCACCGCCAACCCCAAGCGCCTGTGTCGTAACGCCCTGGTCCGGGTCGTGGTGCTCGCCACGGTCGCGGTCGGCGCGCTGCTCGGCGTGCAGACCGCGCCGGCAGGCGACCTCGGCCGTACGGAGCCGGCTGCGGTGACGTCCAGTCAGGCCGCGGTGCCACCGCCACCGATGGGCTGGGCGTCCTGGAACACCTTCGCTGCCAAGATCGACTACAACGTGATCAAGGCACAGGTCGACGCCTTCGTGGCGGCCGGCCTCCCGGCGGCCGGGTACCAGTACGTCAACATCGACGAAGGCTGGTGGCAGGGCTCGCGGGACGGCGGGGGCAACATCACGGTCGACACCGCCGAGTGGCCCGGCGGTATGGCCGCCATCGCGGACTACATCCACAGCAAGGGCCTCAAGGCGGGGATCTACACCGACGCGGGCAAGGACGGCTGCGGCTACTACTACCCGACCGGCCGTCCCGCCGCCCCGAACTCCGGCAGCGAGGGTCACTACGCGCAGGACATGCTCCAGTTCTCCCGCTGGGGCTTCGACTTCGTCAAGGTCGACTGGTGCGGCGGCGACGTGGAGAGCCTCGACGCCAAGACCACGTACCAGGCCATCAGTGACGCCGTCACCCAGGCGACGGCCACCACCGGACGCCCGCTGACCCTGTCGCTCTGCAACTGGGGCAGGCAGAACCCGTGGAACTGGGGCGCGGGCATGGCCCCGCTCTGGCGGACCAGTTCCGACATCATCTTCTACGGCAACGCCCCGTCCTGGTCGAGCATGCTGGCCAACTTCGACCAGACCCTGCACCCCTCGGCCCAGCACACGGGTTACTACAACGACCCGGACATGCTGATGGTCGGCATGCCCGGCTTCACCGCCGCGCAGAACCGCGGCCACCTCAGCCTGTGGGCGATCGCGGGCGCGCCCCTGCTGGCGGGCAACGACCTGACCACGATGACCGCCGAGACCGCCACGCTCCTGAAGAACCCCGAACTCATCGCGATCGACCAGGACCCGCGCGGCCTCCAGGGCGTCAAGGTCGCCGAGGACACCACCGGCCTCCAGGTGTACGGGAAGGTGCTCTCCGGTACCGGCAAGCGCGCCGTCCTCCTGCTCAACCGCACTGCCAACTCCCAGGCGATCACCGCGCGTTGGTCCGACCTTGGCCTGACGGGCGGCTCCGCGAGCGTCCGCAACGTCTGGTCGGGCAACGATCTCGGCAGCTTCGGTACCGGGTACACCGCCACCGTCCCCGCCAACGACGCGGTGCTGCTCACCGTCGGCGGCACCGAGGCGGCGGGCGCCGACTACGAGGCGGAGTCCGCCGGCAACGCCAAGGGCGGTGCGGCGGCCAACGGGGCCTGCGCGAACTGTTCGGGCGCCGGCAAGGTGGGCCAGATCGGCAACGGCGCCGCCAACACCCTCCGGTTCAACGGCATTTCGGCGGGCAGTGCAGGCGTCAAGGTGATCGACATCGCCTACACCAACGGTGACAGCAAGCCCCGGACAGCCGTGCTCCAGGTCAACGGGCAGACCCCCACCACGGTCTCCTTCCCGCCGACCGGTTCGTGGACCACGCCCCGTACCGTCTCGGTCCAGGTGACGCTGGCCAAGGGCTCCGCCAACACGCTGACCTTCGCCAACTCCACCGCCTGGGCACCGGACCTGGACGCCGTCCGGGTGAGCGACCTGCCCGGCGCCAACGGCCAGGAGCTGGTCGGGCAGCAGTCCGGCCGCTGCGCCGACGTCTTCGACAGCACCATCGCTGACGGCACCCAGGCCGCGCTGTGGGACTGCAACGCCGGTGCCAACCAGGTCTGGACGCACACCGCGCGCAAGGAGTTCGTGCTCTACGGCACCAAGTGCCTGGACGCGTTCCAAGGCGGCAGGACCAACGGCACCAAGGTGGTCGTCTGGGACTGCAACGGCGGCAGCAACCAGCAGTGGAACGTGAACGCCGACGGCACCCTCACCAACGTGAACTCCGGGCTCTGCCTCGACGTCGCGGCCGCCGCGACGGCTAACGGCACGGCGCTGGACCTGTGGTCCTGCAACGGCGCCACCAACCAGGTCTGGCAGATCCGCTGATGCCGACCGAAGGACCCGGCCCGATGATCCGTCACAGAATCCACCCGCTGCTGACCGTGGCCATGGCGCTGCTGTTGGCCCTGGCCTGCTCCCTCACGGCCGCGATCCAGCCGGCCCGTGCCGCGACCGGACCCGCCTACGTGATGGGCTACTTCACCGAATCCCCGCAGGGGCTGGGCTCGGACTACGGCCTGCACCTGGCCGTCAGCACCAACGGCCTGCAGTGGACGCCGCTCAACCAGAACAACCCCGTCGCCACCCCGGTGGAGGGCACCGGCGGCCTGCGCGACCCCTTCATCCTGCGCAAGCAGGACGGCACCTTCATCGTGATGGCGACCGACCTCAAGGGCACCGACTGGACCCAGCAGAGCCAGTACATCCACATCTGGGAGTCCACCGACCTGCGCTCCCTCACCAACTACCACCGGCTCAAGCTGCACACGATGGCCACCCACAGCTGGGCGCCCGAGGCGTACTGGGACGCCGCCCGGGGCCAGTACGGGGTGCTCTACTCGTCGGTGAACAGCAGCGGCCACAACGTGCTGATGGTGAACTACACCACCGACTTCCGGTCGGCCTCGGAGCCGCAGGTCTTCTTCGACCCTGGCTACGACGTGATCGACGGCGACCTGGCCGTGGGCGTCGGTGGAGTGAACTACCTCTACTACAAGGACAGTTCGAAGCAGGCCCTGGTGGGTGCGAAGTCCGCCTCGCTGACCCCGGGCAGTTTCGGCATCTTCACCACGGGCGTCGCCCACGGCGGTACCGAGGCCCCGATCCTGGTCAAGTCCCAGAGCTCGAACACCTGGTACCTGTGGGGTGACACCTACACCCCCAACGGTGTCTTCTACGCCTGGCAGACCACCGACCTGGCCGCCGGAACCTGGACGCCGGTCGACCAACGTACCTACACCCAGCCGCTGAACTCCAAGCACGGCACCATCGCGGCGATCTCCGGCACCGAGTACGACAACCTCCTCGCCCACTACGGCAGGCCCGGCTGGAACCGGCTCAAGTCCTACAACTTCCCCGACCGATACGTCCGCCACGCCAACTACGCCGGCCGGATCGACCCGTACCCGTTCGACCCGTACACCGACTCGCAGTGGAAGCTGGTCCCCGGCCTCGCCGACCCGGCAGCTGTCTCCTTCCAGTCCGTCAACTTCCCGACCCGGTACCTGCGGCCGGACAACTACCAGCTGCTCCTGCAGGTCAACGACGGCAGCACGGCCTTCGCCCAGGACGCCACTTTCTACGCCACTGCCGGTCTGGCCGACGCGAGTTGGACGTCCTACCGGTCCTACAAGTACCCGACCCGCTACATCAGGCACTACGCCTACGAGCTGCGGATCGACCCCATCTCCACCGCCACCGAGCGCGCCGACGCCACCTTCTCGGTCGGCCACTGACCGCAGGGTGATCGGCACGCCGCCGCCCGGCCTACCAGCGCTGGCTGCGCAGCCACCCGGCCGGCCGACTACTGAACCTGTCGGCCGGCCGGGGGCGACCGGTCAGCGGGCCTGTTCGAAGTGGAAGGCGCTGATGAAGCAGTCCCGGGGCTGCCGGATCGCGAACATGACGCACTCGACCAGGGAGTGGGCGGTGAGCTGGTCACCGGCGCCGCGCGGGGTGGTCTCCCACTGCGGGGACAGCGGGTCGGGATTGGCGAAGTCCGGCGGGTAGAGCGAGATGACCCGCACGCCCTGCGGGCGAAGCCGCTTCGACAGCACACCGGCGAATCCGGCCTGGGCGCTCTTGGCCGCGTAGAACGCGCCGTGCGCCTCGGAACGGTGCACCCCGGGCACCCCGGCCGTGGAGACCATGTTCACGATGTCGGGCCGGTCCGAGGCGAGCAGCAGGGGGAGGAACGCCCGTACGGTCAGCACGGTGCCGGTGGCCCCGGACGCGATGGTGTCGGCCACGTCCTCGTCGGTGCAGGCGAGCAGGTCGGTGCCCTCCAGCCAGCGGGACCCGTTGTTGACCAGGACGTCGATCCGGTCGGTCAGTTCGCCGACGGCAGCCGCGAAGGCGCGGATCGACGCCGGGGCGGAGAGGTCGCAGGCAAAGGAGTGGACCTGGGGATGGCCCAGGCCGCGGATCTCCTCCGCGACCTTGGCGGCGGCGGCCGGTGAGCGGGCGGAGAGGAAGACCTCGGCCCCTCGCTCGGCGAAGTGGATGGCGAGGGTCCGGCCGAAGTCCCGGGAGGCGCCGGTGATGGCGACCCGAAGACCCGTCAGGTCGGCGGCCGAGGTGTCGATGGTGTTCACGAGGTCGTCCATGGTTCGGAGTCAACGGAGGTGCGGGCGAGGCCGGACGGCGCGGTCGCCGGGCCGGGCCGGGCCGAGCTGCTCGGACACCGTAGTCGGTGACCGGCACGCAGGCGGCGTCGGTGTCGATCGGACTGCTCGTGAAAAAAGATTCCGGTACCGGTGTGACACCGGTGGCGGCTCGGGCGCTGAAGGAGATGAGCCGGGTGGACGGTGGGCTCCCCCGTGTCCACCGCCCGCCCGGCCCTGCGTCGCTCCTGATGGCGCGACACCCACCGACTCCCGGACGGGTGGCAGGCCTTCCCCGGACCCTGCCGCCCGTCCGGGCCCGCTCTTCGGCCCGGCCCGGCCCGATCGGTCGCTGTCGCCCGAAATAACAGCGTGATATATGGTCGGCCCAATTCTCCCGGCCGACTCCGGCCTAATCAAGAGCCGGTCGGTCACTTCTCTCATCGTGCCAACTGCAGGTGGGCGAAAGGCACGTTCGAAGAAGACAGTCTCGTCGGGCTCCTGTGAAGCTCTCTGGCAGAAGCGTACACATCCGATTCCACGACATCGAGGATGTTCCATGCTGCAGGAGCCCGACGACATCGCGTGCAATTCAGAATTGACCCAAGGGTGGATTCCGTCGTATTTCCCGGAATTGGTGAACGGTCTCGCAGATCGGCGGCGGCGGTCATGCTGAACACACCCGGAGCGGATTTCGACGAGATCGTGGTCGGCGGGGGCAGTGCCGGTGCGCCGCTCGCGTCCCGGCTCAGTGAGGACCCGGGCCGCCGGGTGCTGCTGCTGGAGGCGGGCCCGGACTACCCGACCGTCGGGGTGACTGCGGCGGACCTGCTGGACGGGAACCGGATGTCGCTGTTCGACCACGACTGGCGGTTCACCGCCCGGTTGTCGGGCGACCGGCGGGTCCGCTTTCCGCAGGGCCGGGTCACCGGCGGCTCGTCCGCCACCGGTAACACCGTCGCGCTGCGCGGGCTGCCCGAGGACTACGACGAGTGGGCCGCCGCGGGAAACCCGGCCTGGTCCTGGTCCGAACTGCTGCCCTGGTTCCGGGCGATCGAGGACGACCTGGACTTCGGCACCGACGAGAAGCTGCATGGCAACAGCGGCCCGACGCCGATCCGGCGCTGGCGGGACGACGAACTGTCGCCCGTCCAGCGGTACTTCCGGGACGGCTGCCTGGAGGCGGGCTTCGCCGAGGCGGCCGACCACAACGATCCGTACGCCACCGGCGTCGGGCCGATCCCGTCCAACCGCCGGGACACCAGGATCCGGGCCTCCACCGCGATGGGCTACCTCACCGCCGAGGTGCGCTCCCGGGGGAACCTCACCATCAGGGCGGGCGCGCACGTCCACCGGGTGCTGTTCGAGGGCGACCGCGCGGTCGGTGTCGAGCTGTCCAGCGGGGACGGTCAGCCGGAGCGGGTGACCGCCCGTCGGGTGATCCTGGCGGCCGGGGCGGTCAACTCGCCCGCGATCCTGCTGCGTTCGGGGATCGGGCCGGCCGAGGACCTCCGGCGGCTGGGGATCGACGTACGGCTCGACCGCCCCGGTGTGGGCGCCGGCATGATCGACCAGCCGCGTACCGGGGTCTTCCTGGAGCCCGTTCCGGGCGCCGAGAACCACGGCTTCTCGACCGGGCAGATCGTGCTGCGCACCGAGGCGCCCGGTTCGGCCGAGCGCAACGACATGTACTACGCGATGGTCAACAACTTCCCCCTCGCCCAGCAGTTCCCGCAGTTGCGCGACCGCTCCAGTGTCACCGAGGTGTTCGGCGTGATGGCCGTCGCGCGCAGGCCGCACTCCCGCGGCCGGGTCACGCTGGCCTCGGCCGATCCGCGGGAGATGCCGCTGATCGACCTCAACTACCTGTCGGACGCCCGCGACCTGCAGCTGCTCTGCGACGCCGTACGGGCCTGCTGGCAGCTGGTCCAGGCACCGGCCATCCGCCGGCATGGCAAGCAGGTGGCGGTCCTGACCGAGCGTGACCTGGACGACGAGGAGGCGCTGCGCGACTACGTCCGGCTCAGCGTCGACAGCAGCTACACCGCCGGCGGCACCGCACGGATGGGGGCCGCCACGGACCCCGAGTCGGTGGTCGACCAGTTCGGCGCCGTGCACGGCACGACCGGTCTGCACGTGGCGGACGCCTCGGTGATCCCGGCCATGGTGCGGGCCAACACCAACCTCACCGCGATCGTGATCGGCGAGCGGATCGCCGACTGGCTGCGGTCGTCCTGACCCCCGTCCTTGTCTCCCGAAGGAGAACCCGTCATGACCGCTGAGGTGGGCGGCGTCGCCGTCCCCGAGATCGACCCCGACATCCCGCACGTCGCCCGGGTGCTGGACTACCTGCTCGGCGGCGACGCCAACTTCCCGGCCGACCGGGCGGCGGCCGAGCAGGCCTTCGCGGCCTGGCCCGGCGGCGACGTCCGGCTGGACATCTGCTCGGCGCGTGCCGCGCTCGGCCGGATCGTCCGCCACCTGGCCGGTGACCTGGGCATCCGTCAGTTCCTGGACATCGGCTCCGGTCTGCCGACCGCCGACAACACCCACCAGGTCGCCCGGTCCGTCGCGCCGGACGCCAAGGTGGTCTACGTCGACCCGGACCCGCTGGTGATCGCCCACGGCCGGGCGCTGCTGCGCGACTGCCCGCCGGAGACCACCGCGTTCATCTCCGGTGACATCCACGATCCCGGCCGGATCCTGAAGGACGCGGCCGCCGTGCTGGACTTCGACCGGCCGATCGGCGTGATCATGTTCGGCCTGCTGCACTTCGTCCCGGACGAGCAGCAGCCGGAGGCGCTGATGAAGGCCGTGGTGGACGCACTCGCCCCGGGCAGCGCCGTCGGGTTCTCGCACTTCGCCCGGATCGAGGGCGACGACGCGATGGACGAGACCTTCGAGCAACTGAACCGGCAGTGGGGCGAGTCGGTGGTGCGCCGCACCAGTGCCGAGGCCGCCCGGCTGTTCTTCACCGGCCTGGAGCCTATCGCCCCCGGCGTCACCGAGCTGCCGGACTGGCGGCCCGAGGCGGGCGCGCCGGCCGGGCGGCCGATGCCGATGTGGTGCGGCGCCGCCGTCCTGCGTTAGGACCGGTCCGACCACGGCCCCCCGTCCAGCCGGACGGGGGGCCTGCCGCGCGCGGTCAGCGCCGCATCTGCAGCCCGCCGCCGAGCAAGTACTGCCCGACCGTCTCGAAGTGCGAGGAGGAGAGCGAGATGTGTTTGGTGGCGGCGTGGATGTCGCGGAAGCAGCGCTCCAGCCGGCTGGTCGCGTACACCGAGCTGGACCCGGCCAGCGTGAAGACGCTGTCGACGGCGGCGACCGTGTGCTCGGCGAGGGTCGCGGCGGTCAGCCGGATCAGCGCGCTCAGCGTCTCGTCGCCGCTGGTGCCCGCCTCGACCGCCTGCCGGGCCGCGTCGTCGAAGAGCAACCGGGCGGAGTGGACCAGCACTTCGGCCCTGGCCAGCTTCTCCTGGGTGGTCGGGTTGTCGCCCAGCCTGGTCCGGGCGCTGGTCGGGGTCTTCTCGAGCGCCAGCTCCTTGAAGGCGTCGAGCGCCGCCTCGGCCAGTCCGAGGGCCACCGGTGCGGTGGAGAACGGGCCGAAGTCGTAGTAGCTCAGCCCGTACGCACGCGCCGCCCGGTCGGGCGGGGGAGAGCCCATCACCGCGCGGCTGACGGTGAGTTCGGTCGGTACGAAGGTCTGGGCGACGGTGTAGTGGTTGCTGCCGGTGCCGCGCAGGCCGACCGGGTGCCAGGTGTCCCGGATCTCGGCCAGCTCACGCGGTATGAACAGCGCGCGCAGCTCGGGCCCGGTCCCGGTGACGACCGGACGGCCGTTCTCGGTGACGTACGCGGTGCAGACCAGCCAGCCCGCGTGGGCGCTGCCGCTGGCCAGCGACCACTCGCCCTCCAACAGGAAGCCGCCGTCCACCTGTTCGGCCCGGCCCGCAGGCTTGACCCCGCCGATCACCAGCCGGTCGTTCTGCTGGAACAGCCGCCGGGCGGACTCCTCCGGCAGGTAGTCGGACAGCCGCCCGATCGCGCCCTGGACGCCGATCAGCCACGCCGCCGAGGCGTCCAGCCGGGCCAGCGCGGTGATCGCGGCCAGTCCGGCGAGCAGCCCGGCCTGCTCGCCGCCGAACTCCCTGGACACCCACATCCGGGTCAACCCGGTGTCCCGCAGCGCCTCGTACACCTCGACCGGGGCGGCGCGCTCCTGCTCGGCACGTTCCCGGTGGGCCAGTATCACCGGGGCGATCTTCTCGACCCTGGCCACCCACTCCTGCTCCTCCGTCGTCGGCCGCCGCTGTGGCAGGCTCGGCCGGAGCGCTCCGTCGTCCATTGCTGACCCTCTCTGAATAGGCGTCAATTCTCCTGATAAATAACCGAATTGGGGCCTCCGTCGAGGCTGCCGCCCGATTCTACGGAGACCGTCGACGGCGAAGTTCTTCCAGCGTGCCGGGGATTCACCAGATGCGAACGGGTCCGCCGGTGAATTCACCGGCGGACCCGTCCATTTCGGC
This sequence comes from Kitasatospora sp. Root107, assembly GCF_001424875.1. GTDB lineage: Bacteria > Actinomycetota > Actinomycetes > Streptomycetales > Streptomycetaceae > Kitasatospora. Next base: position 56,590 of record NZ_LMCT01000034.1, read on the forward strand.
GTGTCAGGCGTTGAGCGCGCAGTTGTGGTACGACTCCACCAGCCAGCCGTCGGCCTTCCTGGCCAGCACCCAGCTGGCCCGGCGCATCCGCTCGGCGGGCACCTCCTCCTCGCCGGCCAGCCTGATCCCGCTCAGGCTGACCACCACGGCGACGTCGTCGCCGATCAGCCGGACGGACTCCTGGGTGTCGACGGACTTCGAGCCCTTGAACGGGCCGTCGAAAGCCGCCCGCATGAAGCCGCGGATCTGCTCGCGGTCCCGGTGGTACACGCCGCCGGGGAGGATCACCGCGGCGTCCTCGGTGTAGAGGTCCGCGAACGCGTCCGCGTCGTTGGCGGCCCAGGCCGCGACGACCTCCTGCAGCAGCTGCCGGACGGCCGCGACGGGGGCGATGGTGGTCTCGGTCATGGTGGAACTCGCTTTCTCGGTAAGGGTGGTGGTAACCGGCCCCCGACGGGGGCCGAGGTTCAGCGGCCGGGTACGGGCACGGGTGCGCCCGGTGCCGGCTGCGACTGGGGGACGTCCTGGCGGGCCCGCAGCACGCCACGGGTCACCGCGACCGCCGGGATCAGCCCGAGGACGGACAGCAGGGCCAGCCAGACTCCGGTGCCGGCCAGCGCGGAGCCGGAGGTCTGCGCGGTGACGGCCGCGCCGCCGTCGCGCAGGGACAGATAGACGGTGCCGAACACCGCCACGCCCAGCACCTGGCCGAGCTGGACGGTGGTGGTGAGCAGCCCGGAGGCGTCCGCCACCCGGGTCATCGGCACGTGCAGCAGCGACTGGGTGAGCAGCGGGCTGACCGCCATGCCTAGGCCGAGGCCCTCGACCGTCAGCCCGATCCACATCAGCGGGCTGTTCGCGGCTCCGTCCCGGACACCCAGGGCCGTCACGGCGTACGCCACCGCGCAGACCCCGAGGCCGAGCGGCGCCATCAGTGGGTGCAGCCGGGCGGGCAGCCGCCGCCAGTAGAAGCCCATCAGGCCGAAACCGGCCGACATCGGGATGTAGGTGAGACCGGCCCGCAGCGCGCTGTCGCCGAGCCCGGACTGCAGGTGCAGGGTGAAGACGAACAGGAAGCCGCCGTACGCGATCTGGACGCAGGACAGGGTGGCCATGCCGACTGTGACACCGGGTGTGCTGAGCACCGCCGGGTGCAGCAGCGGGTCACCGCCGCGGTCGGCGATCCGCCGCTCCAGCGGGAGGAAGAACGCGGCCAGCGCCAGGCCGGCCGCCACGCAGACGTACGTCCACACCGGCCAGCCCAGCTCGTGGCCGAGCACCAGCGGCAGCACGACCAGCACCACGGCGGGGACGGCCACCGCGAGGCCGGCGAAGTCCAGCCGACGGGCGCCGCCCGGCTGGTCGGCGGGCACCAGGCGGGGCACCAGCAGCACCAGCAGGATGCCCAGCGGCACGTTGACCAGGAAGACCGGCCGCCAGGTCGCGCCGAACAGGTCGGCGCTGACGATCACGCCGCCCAGCACCAGGCCGACCACCGCGCCGATCGACAGCACCGCACCGTACGCCGACAGCGCCTTGGCGCGGGCCGGCCCGGTGAAGCGCATCTGGATCACGCTCATGATCTGCGGCACCATCACCGCGGCCGCCGCGCCCTGGACGAAGCGGAACAGGATCAGCGAGCCGGTGTTCGGGGCGAACCCGCAGGCCAGCGAGGCGATCGTGAAGCCGATGACGCCGAGCTGGTACATCCGGCGGCGCCCGTACATCTGGCCCAGCCGGGCGCCGGTGATCAGCAGCATCGCGTAGGCCACGGTGTAGCCGCCCACCACCAACTGCAGGGCGGCGCCCGAGGCGTGCAGGTCGGCCGAGATGGCCGGCATCGCGACGTTGACCACCAACACGTCCACCAGGCCCATGAACTGACCCAGCAGCAGGACCGCGAGCATCAGCCAGGGGCGGCCGTTCTGGTCGGGAGGGGCCTCGCCGGGGGCGGGCGCCGGAGCGGTACCGGTCATGGGATGTTCTCCGTTCAAGCACGCAAGCACGTGTCGTCGGGGATACATACCGGCGGGGCGGCCACTATTCATCGGTCGCCGGGAAAGGTGCGGTAGCGTTCCTGGCAGCCGGTTCCGCTCGGTCACGGGAGACACACCGAGAATGACGATGCCCACCACGGACTTCACGCAGCGGACGGAGACCTTCCGCGGCGAACTGCTGGCGCACTGCTACCACATGCTCGGCTCGCTGCACGACGCCGAGGACCTCGTCCAGGAGACCCTGCTGCGCGCCTGGCGGGCCCGGGAGCAGTACGACGCCACCCGCGCCTCGCTCCGCACCTGGCTCTACCGGATCGCGACCAACGCCTGCCTGAACGCGCTGGAGGGCTCCCGGCGCCGGCCGCTGCCGTCCGGCCTCGGCGCGCCGAGCGACGACCCGGAGCAGCCGCTCCAGCGCGCGCTGGAGACCCCCTGGCTGCAGCCCTTCCCGGACGCGGCGCTGCGCGCCGAGCGCTCCGACCCGGCCGAGGTGCTGCTGCTGCGCGGCAGCATGCGGCTGGCGCTGGTCGCCGCGATGCAGCACCTGCCGCCGCGTCAGCGCGCCATCCTGATCCTGCGTGAGGTGCTGCAGTGGTCGGCGGTGGAGGTCGCCGAGGCGCTGGAGACCAGTGCGGCGGCGGTCAACAGTGGTCTGCAGCGAGCACGCGCCCGGCTGGCCGAGGTCGGGGTCAGCGAGGAGCAGCTCGCCGAGCCGGCCGACCCGGACGACCGGGCGGTGATCGAGTCGTACATCGCGGCCTTCGAGAAGGCCGACATCGACGCGCTCAAGCTGCTGCTGACCGACAAGGCCGTGCTGGAGATGCCGCCTGTGCTCAACTGGTACCGGGGCCGGGACGACTACGGCGCGTTCATCGCGCGGATCCTGGCGATGCGCGGCACCGACTGGCGGATGCTGCCGATCGAGGCGAACAGCCAGCCGGGCGTGGCCGCGTACGTCCGGGAGGAGGACGGCGTCTACCGGGCCCACACGGTCCAGGTCTTCACCGTCGCGGACGGTCTGGTCAGCCACAACGTGGTGTTCCAGGACGCCGAACTCTTCCGCCGCTTCGGGCTGCCGGAGCAGCTGGACGACTGACGCGAGATCAGGCGGCAGTGCGCCGCGGGCTCGACCAGCGGCGCACGACCGGCCGTTCGACCAGGGTGTACACCAGCCCGGAGACGGCGATCGAGATCACCAGGTCGGCAGCCAGGATGGCGAGGGTGGTGGGCGTCGGGTACAGCTCATGGCCGAGCGCCTTGCGGACCGTCACCAGCACCACGAAGTGCAGCAGGTAGAAGGCGAACGAGATGTTGCCCAGCCAGACCATCGCCCGGCTGCGGAACAGGCTCGCCCGGCCCTGGACGTCGGCGGTCGCGGCGGCGGCGATCAGCATCGCGATCGGGATGATGCACACGAAGCGCTGGCCGTAGAGGAACGGCACCTGGAACGAGAGCGCGTAGCCGGCCGCGAGCAGCAGGGCGGACCAGGCCATCCCGGCGTTCCGCCAGCGTCCGGCCTGCACGGCGCGGGCCACCAGGACACCGAGCAGGAAGTCGAAGAGCCGCGCGGGCGGGAAGATGTAGGCGAAGAAGAACTGGTCGTCGGAGACCGGCCCCGTGACGATCTGCGGCGTCGAGGGCAGCGCCAGGTAGGCGGTCATCGGTACGGCGAAGATGCCGAGCAGCGCACCGCCGATCCAGTACTTCAGGTGCTGCGGGCCGATCCGCCTGACCAGCGGGAGCAGCAGCGGGAAGAGTGCGTAGAACAGCACCTCCACGCCGATCGACCAGGCCGGCGGGTCCACGCTGAAGTACGTCCTGAAGCCGGGCGTCCAGGACTGCAGGGTGAGCAGGTTGAGGATCGCCGTCCGGTCGGGCGTGGTCGCTGCCGCGAACAGCAGCATCGCCGCGGCCCAGCCCAGGACGTAGTTCGGGAAGATCTTGACGGCGCGGCGCCGCCAGAAGGCCGCGGCGGTGTCGGTGGACCTGGCCGACCAGGTCAGGATGAAGCCGCTGAGCACGAAGAAGAACGAGACGCCGAGGCCGCCGGCCGGCTGGGCGATCTCGTGGAAGTCGTGCGCGAAGCCCTTGTCCGCGGCCAGCACGAGGGTCGGGCTGGTCCGCGAGGTGTGGTAGACGAAGACGACCAGGGCGGCGACGAACCGGAGCCCGGTCAGCGAGGGCAACCGCGAGGCCGGTGACGGCTGTTGGGCCTCGACGGGCACGCGTGGGGACGACTGCGCCGAGGGCGCGTTGACGGACGGACTGGCCACGGGGGTATCACTCCTGGAGGCGTGGGAGCACTGCTCAGCGGGCGGCGGGGGCGAAGGTCTCGCAGATGGCATGGACGTGGTCGCGGAAGACGCCGACCGGCACCCCCTTGCCCGAGGCGTAGAGCAGCGGCTGTTCGAAGACGCCGCCGTACGCCTCCTGGTAGCGCTGACGGGCCTCCTCCGGGGTGCCGTACACGGCCATCCGGTCGAGCATCCGGTCCGAGACGGCGGCCGCCATGCCGGGGACGTCCTGGCGGGCGGCCGCCTCGMGGACCGCTGCGGCCTCCTTTTCGAAGCCGTGCAGCCGCAGCAGTGGGTCGGTGGAGCGCCGGGAGGTGTAGACGGCGACCTGCACGGCGGCGGCGGCCCGGGCCCGGGCGGAGTCGTCCGCGATCGAGCAGATCACCATGCCGGTGACCGGGATCCGCTCGGTGCGCCCAGCCTCGCGGGCGCCCTCCAACAGGGCCGGGTGGACGGTCTCGAGGATGAACTCCCGGGTGGACATCGGCATGCCGACCAGTCCGTCGGCCACCGCGCCCGCCGCCCGCAGCATCGGTTCGCGGCCGGCCGCCAGCAGCACCGGCAGGGTGCCGGTGCTGAGCGCGGGCAGGCTTGGGTCGGCGTCGATCCGGCAGCGGTGGTGCCGGCCTTGGTGGTCGACCGGCTTGGCATTCAACTGCCAGAGATCGCGCACGAGTTGGACGGTCTCCAGCAGCCGGGCGACCGGCCGGTCGACGTCCAGGCCGAGCCAGTCGGCGATCACCTGCGGGTTGCCGGTGCCCAGGCCCATCGAGAGCCTGCCCGGGGCGAGCCCGTCCAGGGACCGGAAGTCGGTGGCCAGGGTCAGCGGGGTGCGGCCGAACGCCCAGGCGATGGACGAACCCAGCGCGATCCGCGAGGTGACCGCCGCCTGGGCGGCCAGCGTCACGGTCGCCGAGCGGTCGTAGAACTCACTGGTCCAGACGGAGGCCAGGCCGTGCTTCTCGGCCGCGATCGCGGCCTCCACGAGCAACGGCAGGTCACCCCCCTGGACGGCGATTCCGGGAGTGGGCATGGCAGTGCGGAAGGCGACAGGCATCAAGGGCTCCGTTGACCGGGATCCGGCTGGGCCCGCCGAGCGTAGCCAGCGCCGTCGCCGTGGACCTTCTCCCAGATTGCGGCGTCCGGACCGATGATTCCTCGTCAGCAGCCCGGTATGCAGCTGCGGCCACAGCCCCTGCGGCGGGGGCGTTTCAGGCGGGAGCGTTTCAAACGGGGGCGTCCGGACAGGCGCGGAACATGATGCTGATGGATCTCGCAGTGCAGATGCAGCTGGCCGAAGCCGGCACCGGAGCGCTCTGGCTGATCGGGGCCGGGGCGGTCCTGGTGGCGGCGATCGTGCTGGCCTTCGTCCTGGGTCAGCGCAACAAGGACCGGGAGCCGCCACCGACCGGTCTCCACCGCCGGCGCAACCGGCGCTGACGAAGAGGGTGGCGCTGCGGCGCGGACAGACAGGTGCGGAGGTGGCTGCGATGGATGGCCCTGCACTCTCCTGGCACGAGCGGAGGATTCTGGAGGAGATCGAGACGGGACTGGCGGCGGACGCCCGGTTGGCCCGTGAGTTGAGTTCGATGCGCCGGGGCCGGTTGCGGTGGCCCTATCGCCTTCTCCGGGCCGCTGCGCGGGTGCCGACGCCGGTGGTGACCGTGTCGGTGGCGGTCTCGCTGGCGCTGCTGGTGGTGGGGGCGCAGCTGCGGACGGTGCAGGCTCTGGTGCCGGTCGGGTTGGCCGTGGCGGCCACGCTGTTCCTGCTGCTCGCCCGTCCGCTCCGGCGGCTGGTGGCACGCCGTCGAGGGCAGTGAGCCAGGACCGGGAGGTGGGACTGTGCGTGAGGTTCCTTCGCTGCAGATCGAGCTGGACGGCCGGCCCGGTTCGGTACGAGCGGCGCGCGTGGCCACCGGCGGCTTTCTGCGCGAGCTCGCGGACCGGGGCGAGGGCAGGCTGAGCGCGGGGACCCGTGGGGACGTCGAGCTGGTGGTCAGCGAACTGGTCGGCAACGCCTGCCTGCACGCGCCCGGTCCGTGCCGGCTCAGCGTGGTGGTGACGCCCGGGGTCACCGTGGACGTGGCGGTCGAGGACACCAGCCCCCAGCTGCTCCGGGCGCCGCCCCGGCCCGGGCCGCCGGGCCTCGGGCTGGCCGTGGTGACGGCGCTCGGGCGTGGGCTGCACGTCCTGCGGACCAGTACCGGGAAGGTCGTCGCCACCACGCTGCCCGACCGCTGACCACGCTGCGTTCGTACTTTGGCCGGGCCTACCCTTGAGGCATCGTCACAGCGTCCAGCAGGGCGGCCGGGGAGTGCTCACCCGGCAGCGGAAAAGAGGCGGGCGATGCCGGGGGACATCGGGCAAGCGGAGTTGCAGGCCACCATCGACCGGCTGCGCAGCGAGGTCGAGGGTCAGCGCCGGGCCATGCGGACCCGGGCCGTGATCGAACAGGCCAAGGGCATGCTGGCCGAACGGCTGTCCTGCAGTCCGGAGGAGGCGTTCGGCCGGCTGGTCCAGCTCTCCCAGGGCGGCAATCGCAAGCTGGTGGACATCGCGGCGGACCTGCTCGGGGTGGTCGCGCCGCCGGACGCCGCCGAGCATCTCCCGATCGTGGAACCGCCCGTCGTCGAGCAGGCTGTCGAACGGTCTGCCGCCGGGACGCCGGAACGGGCGCTGCCGGAACCCGAGCCGCGGCCCACCCCGCTGGGCCCGGACTTCGCGGCCCGCTACCACCTGGCCTCCGCCGCCCTGGCCTCGGCCGACACGCCCGACGAGGTGGCCGCCCTGCTCACCGACGCGTCGCTGGCGCAGCTCGGCGTCACCGCGGTCGCCCTGCTGGTCCTGGAGCCCGACGGCGCACTGCGGCTGGTCGGCAGCCACGGCGTCCCCGCGCAGCAGCTCAGCCAGTGGCAGCGGATTCCGCCGCAGATGTCGCTGCCGCTGACCGACGCGGTACGCAACGGCACACCGGTCTGGGTGCACGGCCGGACCGAGTTCGCGGCCCGCTATCCCGACCTGACCGGCGAGGACCTGGTGCCCGGTGAGACGGTCTGCGCACTTCCGCTGCGGACCGGGGAGCAGCTGATCGGCGCGGTGAAGCTGGGCTGGCCGGGGGAGTTCCGGTCCGGCCGGGCGGACGAGCGCTACCTGTCGGCCGTCGTCCGCCTGAGCGCGGCCCACCTGCTGCGGGTGCTGTCGCCGAGCGCGGAGGAGGCCGGGCCGCCGGTCTCGGCGAGTGCGCCGTGGTTCCGGGCGGTGCTGGATGCGCTGCTCGATCCGGTGCTGATCCTGCACGCCGTCCGGGAGCCCGGGGGCAAGGCGACCGACCTGCGGGTCGAGCACGCCAACGCGGCGACCGTGGACCTGGCGGGCCGTACCGGCGAGGACATCGTCGGACGGCGCGTCACCGAGCTCTACCCCGGGATGGTGGCCTCCGGCACCTTCCGGCAGCTGCTGGACGTGGCGGTCAGCGGGGTGCCGTACGAGGGCGAGGCGGAACAGTTCATCGAGGTGGTCGGCGGTGCCGTGCACGCGTCCACCATGACGCTGCACGCCACGCCGTTCCTGGACGGGGTGCTGGTCAGCTGGCGCACCCATGACGAACAGGAGCGCCGGGAACGGCAGTTGATGCAGGTTCAGCGGCTGGCCGGCTTGGGGACGTGGCAGTGGGACGTCGGCAGCGCCACGTTCGACTGCTCGCCGGAGGTGTACCGGCTGCTGGGCGTCGAACTCCCGGAGGCGGCCGGCACCCTCACCGTCGCCGGGGCGGCGGCCGCCGTCGCACCGGCCGACCAGGAGGCCGTCCGGCGGCAGGCCGAGCTGCTGCGGACCGGCCAAGTGGCGGATGCGTCACTGGAGTTCAGGGTCAGGTCGGCAGACGGGCGGACCAGGTCGGTGCGGGCCGTGGCCGAGGGTGTCGCGGGAGCGGCGGTCGGTGAGGTGCTGGCGGTACGCGGCGTCGTCCAGGACGTGACGGTCTGGCGCCGGGCCGAGGAACGGCTCTCCGGCAGACGGCGGCGGAGCACCGGGCGGTACGGGCGCTGCGGCACGCGCTGATGGACGTGCCCAGCGGTCCGGCCGCGCCGGGCCTCGAGGTGGCCGCGCGCTACCTCCCGGCCGAGGCGGACAGTCAGGTCGGCGGCGACTGGTACGACACCCTGACCCTGCCGGACGGGACGGTGCTCGTGGTGGTCGGGGACGTCGCCGGGCACGGGCTGCGGGCCGCCGCCGGAATGGCCCAACTCCGCGACACGCTCCGGGGGATGGCCTTCATCGAGGCCGACCCGGCGGCCGCGCTGGCCCGGCTCAACCAGCTGCTCTGCCACCTGGGCAGCGATTTCGTCGCCACGGTGGTCTGCGGGCGGCTGGACCGCAGGTGGCGCACCTTCACCTGGGCCCGGGCCGGACATCCGCCGCCGCTGCTGGTCCGCGACGGCGCCCCGCGCTATCTGGAGCCGCCGGCCGGTCCGCTGCTCGGCGCGATCCCCGAGGCGGTGTACCGCAACGCGGTACACCGGCTGGATCCGGACGACCTGGTGCTGCTGTTCACCGACGGCCTGGTGGAACGGCGCGGCGAGGACCTCAATGACGGCCTCGACCGGCTGGTCGAGGCCGTGCGGCAGTACCGGGCGCCCGACCTGGCGGGCTGCCTGGACCACGTCCTGCGCCGGCTGGGGCTGCCGAATCCGCAGGACGACGCTTGCCTGCTCGGGCTCCGGCTGAGCTGAACCGGCGGTGGTCAGCGGCCGAGGGCGTGTTCGAGCTGCTTCTTGTTCATCTTCGAACGGCCCTTGATGTTGCGGTGCTTGGCCTCGTTGTACAGCTGGTCGTAGGTCGGGCCCTGCGCGCCGGAGTGGGAGCGCTTGCCGCCCCGGTGGCCGGAGGAGACGTCGTGGGTCGACGAGCGGCTGGCGGTCCTCGACTCGCCGTGCCGGGCGCGCTCCTTGTTCACCGTCCGGGCCGCGATCTCCTTGGCCCGCTTCTCGCTCTCGCCGCGCTCCAGCGCACTGTCCTTGATGTGCTCATACTGGCGTTCCCGCTTGGGACTTGATCCGCGAGGCATGGCCGACTCCTCTCCGTTCGCCCGTTCGCCTACCCGGTTCGTCCGCCCCGACACCTGTGGATCGACCGCCGCGAGGGTCAGTGTGCGGCGGCGTCCCGGTGCGGTCCCGAGGTGTCGTCCCGGGAGCCGGCGGCGGGCGAGTCCTGCAGCAGGCCGAGCAGAGACGCGACCGTACGGCCGCTCTCGGCGGGGTGTCGGAGCAGAGTGTCGGGCGTGATCCGGTAGCGGTTGCGCCGCCCCTCCCGGGAGCGCGTCAGGTAGCCCCCGGCTTCCAGGTCGGCGACGATGGCCTGCACCGCACGCTCCGTCAGCCCGCAGGCCGTGGCCACGTCCCGCAGCCGGACACCCGGGTCGCGGGCGATCAGCGACAGCACACGGGCGTGGTTCGTCAGGAACGTCCACGTGGTGCGGGTCTCGCCGTTCGTCTCCATGCCCCTATCGTACGATTCTGGGTTCACGTGATTCAACGCGCGCACATGTCTTCGTACGTGCCGGCCAGGCTTCTCCTCGCAGGCCAAACCGTTGAGGAACGGGTTCAGAACTCGTCGCTGCCCGGATTCAGGAACCACTCCCGCGCGAGCTCCGCCACCTGCTCCAGGGCGCCGGCCTCCTCGAACAGGTGGGTCGCGCCCGGGATCACGGCGATCCGGTGCGGCCCCCTGAGCTGTTCGGCCGCCGCTTCGTTGAGCCGCAGCACCTCGGGGTCGTGGGCGCCGACGATCAGCAGTACCGGTGCCTGGACCCGGGTGAGAGCGCCGGCCCCGGCCAGATCCGGCCGGCCGCCCCGGGAGACGACGGACTCCACCCGGACCGGGCGCTCGGCCGCCGTCTGCAGCGCGGCCGCCGCACCGGTGCTGGCGCCGAACAGGGCCACGGGCAGACGTCCGGTGTCCGGGCGGGCGGTGAGCCAGTCGACAGCGCCGACCAGACGTGACGTCAGCAGCCCGATGTCAAACCGGAGTTCGGCCGTCACCCGGTCCCGGCGCTCCTCCTGCTCGGTCAGCAGATCCAGCAGCAGGGTCCCCAGACCGGCTCGCTGCAGGGCAGCGGCGACCGCCCGGTTGCGCGGACTGTGCCGCGAGCTGCCGCTGCCGTGGGCGAACAGCACCGTCGCCCGCACCTCGGGCAGCGCCAGATCGCCGGACAGCGCCGATCCGCCGACGGGGACAACAACGTCTTCCGGCATGGCGGCATCTCCTCACGGGTTTCCGCGTCGCACAGACGTGCTCCGCGCCTGCCCGGCGCCTGTCCGGTGAAACGGCGACACGGCGACCTGTCGGGGCGGGTGATTCGGTCGGCCCAGGCGGGGTAGCCGGTCGGACGGGGCGAGCGAAGGAGTCGGTCATGGAGGAGATCCCGCAGGGCGGTGCGGGTGGCGTGCCGCTGCACCACGAGGGTGCGGAGGCGGAGGAGGGCCGCCGCCCGGCCGCGTCCACGGACCGGGAGGACGGGACGGAGAAGGACATGGCGAGCCTGAGGAACAAGACGATCGCGTTTCTGGTGGCGCCCGAGGGCGCCGAGCAGGTGGAGCTGACCTCCCCCTGGGAGGCCGTCAAGGCTGCGGGCGGCGCGCCCCGGCTGGTCTCCACCAAGGCCGGGAAGGTCCGTGCCTTCCACCATCTGACGCCGGGTGACAGCTTCCCGGTGGACGCCGTGGTCGCGGACGTCTCCGCCGCCGACTTCGACGCGCTGGTCCTGCCCGGCGGCGTCGCCAACCCCGACCACCTGCGGATGGATCCGCGTGCGGTGGACTTCGTCCGGGGTTTCTTCAGCCGGGCGAAGCCGGTCGCCGTCATCTGCCACGGCCCGTGGACCCTGGTGGAGGCCGGGGCGTTGCGCGGCCGCACCCTCACGTCCTGGCCCAGCCTGCGCACCGACCTGGCCAATGCGGGAGCCCACTGGGTGGACTCCGAGGTGTACGTCGACCGGAGCGGCCCGAACACCTTGGTGTCCAGTCGCAAACCCGGTGACCTGCCCGCCTTCAACCGGGCGCTGGTCGAGCAGTTCGGCTGACACCGCGTCACGGGAGCGGTACGGCGTGGAGCGGTCTGGTGTGGTTGGGGCTCGGCTCGTCCGCGAGCGGTTCGGCGACGCCGTTGGCACTGATGTACAGGAGGAAGGTGCCTGACCAGGGCGACCAGGGCGACCAGGGCGACCAGGGCGGCAGCGGTCAGGCGTGCAGGCGGGGCAGCACCTCCCGGCCGTAGAAGTCGAAGAATCCGCGCTGGTCGGGCCCGATCTGGCCGACGTAGACCTCGTCGAAACGCGCCTCGACGAATGGTTGCAGGGTGGCCAGATGCTCGTCGACGTCGTCCCCGCACGTCACCGCGTCCGCGACCATCTGCTCGGTGACCAGCTCGCTCGCCTGCTCGAAGTGCCGGGGAGTGGGGAGCACCTGGGCCAGTTCCCCCGGCAGCAGCTCGTTGGGCCACAGCCGGTGGACGGTCCTGACCGCCTGGTCCCGGTCATGGCCCCAGCAGACCTTGACACCGCCGAGCACGGGCTTGCCCTCGCCACCGGCCACCTTGAAGGTGCGCACCAGGTCCGCCTCGGGGCCGACGGTGACGAAGCCGTCGCCGATGCGGGCCGCGAGCTGTGCCGCCCGCGGGCCGAAACCGGAGACGTAGACGGGCAGTTCGCCGACCGGCGGGTTGTACAGCCGTGCGTTGTCGGCGGTGTAGTACGTGCCGCGGTGACTGGTCGGCTCACCGGTGAAGAGCTGACGCATCACCTCCACCGCCTCGGTGAGCATGTCCGCCCGGACGCCGAAGGGCGGCCACGCGTCGCCCAGGATGTGCTCGTTCAGCGCCTCGCCGGTGCCCACCCCGAGCCGGAACCGGCCGGAGGTCAGCACGCTGGAGGTGGCCGCCGCCTGCGCGGTCACGGCCGGGTGCAGCCGTACGGTCGGGCAGGTCACCAGGGTCGTCACCGGCAGGTCGGTCAGCTGGGAGAGCGCGCCGATCACCGACCAGACGAACGGGCTGTTGCCCTGCTCGCCGTTCCACGGATGGTAGTGGTCGGAGATTGCGAGATGCGTGAAGCCCGCCTGCCGGGCCAGCCGGGCCTGCTCCAGGAGTTCAGCCGGAGAGAACTCCTCGCAGGAGAGGAAGTAACCGAACGACGTCATGGCACACCTCGCAGCAACAGGGGTATCGAGCCGGGTCCACGCCTAGCGGCTAGCCCGCCCCGGCCGGTGGAAACCTCACCTCTTCGAGCGGCGCAGGACGGCGACCGGGAGGAGCACCCAGCAGAGCGAGAACCAGAGCAGCACCGCTGCGGCGATCGCCCAGGCCGCCCAGCCGAGGCCCGCGACCCGAAGGAGCAGCAGCAGCGCCACGGAGATCGTCGCGGCGAGCAGGACGAGTCCGAGCGCGATCAGGTGGGCGGCAGCCGTGACCATGCGCGGTTTGACGTGCTGCCCGGCCAGCAGCCGGTGGTAGGAGACCGGGGCGATCAGGGTGCCGACGGCGAACGCACCGAGCGTCACCACTGTGACGTACAGGGCCCGTTCGAGGTCATCGAGGGTGACGAACCGCTCGGTGAAGGCCACCGTGAGCAGGAAGCCGAACATGATCTGTGCGCCGGTCTGCGCGATCCGCACCTCCTGGAGCAGCTCGCTCCACCGGCGGTCGGCCCGTTCCTCCTCGGTCTCGTGCCGGCCGCTGTCAGGCGGCTTCCGTTGCTCTGCCATCCGGGCCTCCGGTGAGTCGGCCTCCCCAGTCGCGTGTGCCCGGTGCGGCCCGAGTCACGCACGGGTTTAACGGGGCCCTGATCCGGGGACGAGACCGGAGCGGAGTGTTCGGGCAGCTGCCCGGCTCCGGTCCGGTGGCCGACGGGTCGCCGGCACCTCACGGCACGGTCTCCGTGCCGGGGCACCGCAGCCTGAAGCAGCCGGGCGCGACGGTCCCCCACCAACTGATCCCTGCGGTACCGTCCGCCGGTCGCCGGGTTCTCCCGGGCCGGGCGCGGCGGCGCCGGACGTCCAGGGGAGATGACCTCAGTGTCCGCTTCCGACACCACTACGCTGCTAACCGAGGAGTTCGACCGGCCCAGCCGCCAGGAGATGCGGGCGATGGGCAAGACCGAGGCCCGCGCGCTGAGCGACGCGCTCTTCGAACGACTGGCGGGCCTGGAACGCGAGTCGGCCGCCTACAGCTACGTGCGCGGCACGATCATCGAGCTCAACATGCCGCTGGTCCGGTTCGCCGCGGGCGGGTTCCGGCGCGGCGCAGCCGAGTTGGACGACATCCTCCAGGTCGGCACGGTCGGCCTGATCAAGGCCGTGGACGGCTACGACCACCGGCGCGGCGTGGAGTTCGCCACCTATGCGATCCCGACCATCACCGGCGAGATCAAACGGTTCTTCCGGGACACCAGCTGGCCGCTGCGGGTGCCGCGCAGTCTCCAGGAGCTCTACCTGCGGGTGGCCCGGTGCTCCGACCGGCTGGAGCAGGGGCTCGGCCGACTGCCGACCCCGGAGGAGATCGCCGAGGAGCTCGACCTCGACCCGGCCGAAGTGGCCGCCGGGCTCGGGGTGGGCCGGGTCTACCGGGTCAATTCGCTGGACGCGTTGCGGCCGGACCGGGAGGACTCGTACGGCAGTGCGCTGTTCGACCGGCTGGGTGCCTGTGACCGCGAGCTCGATCTGGCGGAGTTCCGGGAGGCGGTCCGGCCGCTGCTCAGGGCGCTGCCGACGCGTGAGCGGACGGTGCTCGCGCTGCGGTTCTGGGGTGGCTGCACGCAGGCGGAGATCGCCGAAGAGATCGGGGTCTCGCAGATGCACGTGTCACGCCTGCTGGCGGGCATCCTGAACGGTCTGCGCGAGCGGCTGACGGACGAGCCGGCCGGCGATGGCTGTCGCGGTGGTTCGTGACTTGAACCGGGGCACGGGATTCCTAAGTTTCAATGCCGGAAAAATTATTCGCTAATCCCTTGACCGGTATCGTCGCGAGGTTCACGATCGAGTCAGAGTTCCACTGCGACCCGCTCGCGCAAGGGAGCACGCCATGTCCCCATTCGAGCAGCAATCCCATCGACCGCGGCCGGGCGACTCACGGCGATCCGTGGCCCCGCTGACGGCAGTCCAACGGATCGCGCCGGCCACCACCCTGCGGCTGATGCCCGGGCCTGACCCGGCTCTCGGTGTCGGCACCGTCGCGATCGACGGCGAGCTCGACCAGGACTGCGCGCAGGCGCTGGGCGCGGCCCTGCGGAGCACCCTCTCGGCCTGCCCCGGCGGGCTCCGGCTCGACCTGGGCCGGGTGACCTTCTGCGACAGCGCGGCCCTGCACGTGCTGATCCGGATCCGCGCCGAAACCCTCGGGCTCGGGCGGTCCTTCGCGGTGCTGACGGTCAGTCGGCAGCTGGACCGGTTGCTGCGGCTCACCGAGACCCGGCGGGTGCTGAGCCCCGCCGACCGGGCGGACGCCGTCCGGTCGGGCGCCGTCCGGCGCGGGCACGCTGCGACGGGTCGGGTTACCTGAACGCGGAGGACGGTTCCGGGTCCAGGGCGGTGGCGAAGGCTGCTGCCGGATCGAGGTCGGCGGGGCCGGCGGGCCACCAGGTGCCGGACTCCTTGCGGTAGGGGTGCCAGCGGTGGTCCGCACCAAGGCGCAGCTGGGCGAGGCCGCCGGTGGCGGTGAGGCGGTTGCGGGTGGCCCGCAGGGCGGGCGCGCGTTCGCCCTCCCAGGCCTGCTTCACCGCGTCGCGGGCGGCGGCGAGGTCGTACGGGGCCGGGTCCCAGGGCTGGTTGAGGACCCGCAGGCCCTCCGGGCCGCCGTACTGCCAGGCGCGTACGGAGCGGGCCAGGTCCGTGGGGTCGAGTCCGGCTGTGCCCGTGAGGCGCGTGACGATGGCGGGTGGGGTTTCGGCTGCGGCGAGGCGGATGACGTCCTGGTCGATGTCCAAGGGGTCTGCTGGTGCGGTGTCGGCGTGGGTCGGGGAGAGCGCCTCGGTCAGCAGTCGTACGGCGCGGGCGGCGGCGTCGGCGGCGAGGAACTCCAGAGCGGCCGGGTCGGGCCCGGTGCCGGGCGCGCCCGAGCCGGTGAGCACGGCGCCGGGGCCGGCGCGATCAACTGCGGGCGGTGGGCCGGGAAGTGGCGGCACCCCCGCCCTGGCGGCGGCGAAGACGTCCTTGGCGAGTACGGAGGTGGTGGCTGACGGTGCATCAGGGCCACCCGTGGACTCCAGGGCGGCCTGCGCGGCGTTGCGTCGCTGGAGCTCGTCCATCAGCTCCTGCTCGCCGCGCCCCCGGAGCAGCAACAGGACGAAGGGGTCCTCGTCGAGCAGTCGGGCCACCTGGTAGTAGACGGCGGCCGCGTGCTTGCAGGGGTAGCCCCAGTCGGGGCAGGAGCAGGACGGGGTGAGCTCGCTCTGCCGGGGGAGCAGCCGCACCCCCGCGCGGGCGGCGTCCTCGGCCAGTTCGGCGGGCATGTCCCGGTCGAGCAGGGCCGCGATGTGCCCGGCCTGCCCGGCGGCGGCGTCCAGCAGCAGTTCCCAGTCGCGCTCGCTCAGCACGGGGATGTCCATCGAGGTCCGGTACGGCGTACGGCGGCTGCCCTGGACCCGGGCGGCCACCCGGCCCGGGGTCACGGTGATCTCGCCGACGTTGCCCGCCCGGGCGTAGGTGCGGCCCCGGGCGAGGCGGCCGTCGCCGGAGCGCTGCTTGCCCTCCAGCGCCTCGACCCAGGCGTTGCCCCACCAGGACTCGGCGAAGGAGCGGCGGCCCCGGGCGGGCGGCAGCGGAGGGAACGTCCTGCTGCGTGCGCTCGGCGGCTTTCGAGCGCTGGTGGGCTTTCCGGCGGCGGGCTTTCGGGTGGCGGTCATGACCGGGCCGCCTTGTGGGCGCGCCGGTCGGTTGTCCGCAGCTCCACCAACTCGGCCAGCTGCGCATCCGTCAGTTCGGTGAACGCGGCCTCGCCACCGCCCAGTACGGCCTCGGCGAGATCCTTCTTCCGTTTCAGCAGCTCGGCGATCCGGTCCTCCACGGTGCCCTCCGCGATCATGCGGTGGACCTGGACCGGCTGGGTCTGGCCGATCCGGTACGCGCGGTCGGTGGCCTGGTCCTCGACGGCCGGGTTCCACCAGCGGTCGTAGTGGATGACATGGGCGGCCCGGGTGAGGTTGAGGCCGGTACCCGCGGCCTTCAACGACAGGAGGAAGACCGGGACTTCGCCGTCCTGGAAGCGCCGCACCATCTCCTCGCGCCGCTTGACCGTGGTGCCGCCGTGCAGGAACAGGGCCGGGATCCCGCGCTGCGCGAGGTGGCCCTCGATGATCCTGGCCATCGCGACGTACTGGGTGAAGACCAGCGTGGCGTTGCCCTCGGCGAGGATGGTGTCGAGGAGTTCGTCCAGCAGCTCGAGCTTGCCCGACCGCTCGGCGACCCGGGCGGGGCTGTCCTCCTTCAGGTACTGCGCCGGGTGGTTGCAGATCTGCTTGAGCCCGGTGAGCAGTTTGACGACCAGTCCGCGCCGCGCGATGCCCGTGCTGCCCCGGATCTCGGCCAGGGTCTCCCGCACCACGGCCTCGTAGAGCGCGAGCTGCTCCTTCGTCAGCGCAACGACGCGGTCGGTCTCGGTCTTGGGCGGCAGCTCCGGGGCGATGCCCGGGTCCGACTTCCGTCGGCGCAGCAGGAAGGGACGGACCAGCGACGCGAGGCGCTCGGCGGCCCCGGGGTCGTCGCCGCGCTCCACCCCTCGGGCATAGCGGTCCCGGAAGGCTTTGAGCGGGCCGAGCAGCCCGGGGGTGGTCCAGTCGAGCAGCGCCCACAGCTCGGAGAGGTTGTTCTCGACCGGCGTGCCGGTGAGAGCGACCCGGGCCCGGGCCGTGAGGGTGCGCAGCGCTTTGGCGGTGGTGGAGAACGGGTTCTTGACGTGCTGCGCCTCGTCGGCGACCACCAGCCCCCACGGCCCGGCCGCCTCGAGCCGGGCGGCGTCCCTGCGCATGGTGCCGTACGTGGTGAGCACGAACTCGCCTGCGGCCAGGCCGTTCAGCTCACGGGCGGTCCCGTGGAAGCGGCGCACGGCGGTGCCGGGAGCGAAACGCTCGATCTCGCGTTGCCAGTTGCCGAGCAGCGAGGTGGGGCAGACCACCAGGGTGGGGCCGGCCGTGGCGGGATCGGCCTGACGGTGCAGATGTAGGGCGATCAGGGTGATGGTCTTGCCGAGACCCATGTCGTCGGCCAGGCAGCCGCCGAGGCCGAGGGAGGTCATCCGGTGCAGCCAGCCGAGGCCGCGCAACTGGTAGTCGCGCAAGGTGGCTTGGAGCGCGGCGGGCTGCGGAACGGGTTCCCGGCGGGCGGTCGCCTCGGGGTCGGAGAGGCGGTCGCGCAGCTCGGCGAGCCACCCGGCGGAGCGGACCTCGACCAGCTCCCCGTCCACCTCGGCCGTGCCGGTGAGGGCGGCCGAGAGCGCGTCCAGCGGGGTGAGCAGGCTCTCCTCGTGCGCACGGTCGCGGGCGCGCCGTACGGTCTCGGGGTCGAGCAGTACCCACTGGTCGCGCAGCCGGACCATCGGACGCTGCGCCTCGGCGAGGCGGTCCAGCTCGGCCCGGGTCAACTCCCGTCCACCGACGGTGAGTTGCCAACGGAAACCGAGCAGCTTCTCGGCGGAGAGCAGCGACGGCAGATCGGAACCGGCCCGCTCCGCCTCCTCGACCACCACATGCGCGGTCAGCTCGCGGGCCAGCTCCTTGGGCCAGTGCAGCTGAAGCCCGGCCGCCGCGAGACGCACCGCGGCGTCGCCGAGCAGCTCCTGCACCTCCTCGTCCGACAGCTCCAGCTCGGCCGGAGCGGCCGCCGTGAGCAACCGGGCCAGCGGCGGCCACACCCGGGCGGCGCGACGCAGCGTCAGCAGCGTGTCGACCTTGGTACGGGGGCCGAAGGCGTCACCGGCGGCCGCTCGGCCCGCCCAGAGGTCGCCGGCGTCGGTGACCAGGGTGGCGTCACCGAGGCTGTGCAGCTGGACGACGGCGCGGAACGGCAGGTGCTCGTCCTCGTTCTCCCAACTGTCGTGCCACTCTTCGGAATCGTCCGCTTGGCTTGGCAGCTCAAGGCGCAGTGAGACCCGGACCCCGGCGTCCAGCCCGGCGGCGATCTCGGCTGCCCATCCGCGCTCCGCGCCTGCTTGCTGAGGGGCGGGGGAGGCCCAGGCCGGGCTGCCCGCCGCGAGGTGCGCGGCCGGGGTGCGCGGCAGCCCGTCGGCGACCGCGTCCAGGAAGGCGCGCAGCAGCGGTTCGGCCTCGGGGAGTTGCAGCGGTGTACGGTCCGGGAGCGGTATGGCGCGGGCCTCGGGCGGCATCGCGGCGGCGAGTTCGCGGATCCGCCGGAGGTCGTCCGGTTCCAGCGGCCCGACCCGCCAGGCATCCATGCCGCCCGGGCTGACACCGGGCAACAGCCGTCCCCTCGGGTGAGCGCGGGCAGCGCCTGAGCGACGGTCAGCTCGGTGGCCGGTACGGTGCGACGGCGTGCCGAGGCGCCGTGCGGGCGGGCCACGGTGAGCTGGGTGACGTCGTCCTGGCGGCCGGGCGGGGCGGCCCCGTCGGGCCGCCAGAACGCCACCCGGCCGAGCCGGGGCGGGTCGGCCGGGAGGAAGACGGCGGCGCAGGTGCCGAGTGCGGAGAGCTCGGGGAGGGTGAGCGGGGGCGGGCTGTCGGTATCCGCATCGTTGTCGGGTGTCTCGACGAGGCGGTGCGCGATGGCCACGATGCGTGCTGCTTTCCAGCGGGTCCGAACCGGTCTGTGCCAGTGAGAATACTGGACCGGCGTGGGTTCAGTCTGTGCCGAGGTGGATTGTGGCGCCGTCCGGTGCGGTGTGAACCTTCTGGGCGATCGGCCCGCGGATGCGCATGGCGACGGCGGAGTCCTTGACCGTCAGGTTGTCGAACTCGTAGGCACCACCCATGACGAAGAGCTGAAGGGGAATCAGACGCTCACCGGGGCCGAGTGCGCCGTTCTCCTTCTGGAAGGCGTGGGCGAAGGAGTTGACCCCGTTGACGTCCGGGTCCTCCAGCAACCACGCGGCCCAGTCCTCGAGGCTGGTGCCGAGCGACGTCACATCAGCGGTCTCCGGATCGAAGCGGACGACCTCGGCGCCACCGACAACGGCGAACTGGTTGCCGAAGAGGTCCTGTCCGAAGCAGAACAGATCGTCGGCCAGGCCGGCGTAGGTGTCCTTCCAGACTTCGTCGGTGTTCCACGACAGCATGTCGGGGCCGAGGCCCTCCTCGCCCACCCGGAAGACCTGGACGCCACCGTTGAAAAGGAAGAATCCGTTGGTCCGGGAGATCACCCGGCCGAGTTCGACCAGCGGCCCGTCCTCGACGCCGAAGTCCAGCTCGATCGCCGGCCCCATCGGGCCACGGGCACGGCCGAGCAACTGGTCGAGCGCGCTCTGCGTCATGTGTTCCTCTTCTCCGCTTCGGGGCCGATCGGCCGGGTCAGGTAATGCTCTCGTACCCGGTCCGTGGTGATCAGGCGCAGGGTCGGCTGCAAGACTGGACCGTTCGGGATGGCGTCCCACTTCATGTACGGCCACCACCGGCTGTGGGCCGCCAGCAGCAGCCGTTCGCCGCGAGCCACGTCCTGTCTGACGGCGTACCAGCCTGTGTAGTCGCTGTTGTTACTCCTACCGCTGCTCGACGCGGTCGGACGGCAGACGGTCGGCAGCCGCCGGTGCTGCCGGAACGAGCTCGCGCAGCCGTTCCCGGGTCTCCGCGTCGGTGGAGTAGATCACTGTTCCGATCATGCCCCGGGTGAGCAGGACCTTGTAGGTGTGGCGGATCAGCCGGTCGACCTCGGCATCAGAAGTCGCCTTGGTGAAGACCGGGTCCTTCGAGGCCGTACGGTCAACCACCCAGTGGTCACCTCGCCACACCAGGTCCGGTCCGAGGATCACCCCGCTCCAGTCGTACTCGAAGCCCTGAGCCGTGTACACGCAGCCGACCTGCCCGAAGCCCGCCGGATCAGTGGCCCAGAGGGCCGCCGGCGGAGCGCCGGAGAGCGCGCGGTCGCCCCGGAGGTTCCACGGCCGCTCCCAGCCGCCGATCCGCACGTCCACTGCCAGTGGCTCGCCGGACTTGGGCTCGGGGCTCCACCGCCAGCAGTATCCGGCGGTCATCCGGGCCCCGTATTCCTCCGCCTGACGCTGCTTCAGGAAGTCCTCCAGCTCGGTGGGGGAGTCCACCACGTGCAGGCCCACCAGGCCGTCCGGCTGCCAGTCGGCCGGGCCACCCTCCGTCAGCCCGAGCAGGCGGTTGACCCAGGTGAGGTACGCCTCGCTTCCACCGCAGCGGAACTGGTCGTCGAGCCGCACCACGTGGACGCTCAACCCCTTGGCCTCGGCAGCGGCCACGATCTGGGCCTCGGTGCCGAACTCGCCCGGTCGCACCACCTGGTTCTCGTCCAGCAGGAACACCGGAACACGCGCGGCGTCGAGCAGCTCCTCCACCTGGGCCCGGCCGGTGCGGTGCGCGGCGGGTGTCCAACGGGTGCTCGAAGTCTCCCGAATGCGGTGCGCCTCGTCGCAGATGAGCACGTCGAGGGAGTTCTTCTCGATGTCGATGAAGTCGTTGAAGTACTTGAAGAGCTTCTGCACCGCAGGCTTCCGTGCCCCCGCGACCTTGCGCATGGTCAGGGTGAAGGATCGCGATCCGGTCGCGTGCAGTGCCGAGTGCCCCTGCCGGAAGAGCTCGCCGAGGAGCGAGAGCGCGATCACGCTCTTGCCCGTCCCCGGACCACCGAGCACGACGACCACCTCCTTGTGGTCGTTACGCCGAGCCCGTTCGACCGCGCGGAGCACCAGCTCGTAGGCCAGCTTCTGGGCATCCAGCAGCACGAACTGCTCGCGCTCGCGCACCTCTTCGGCGGCCACCGTCATCAGCTGCTTCGACGGCACCTTCTTGGCGTTCAACAGCTCGTCAGCGGCCGACGCCCCCGAGGCCTTGCCGAGCAGCGTCTGCAGATGGTCGATCAGGGCGCCTCGGCCTTCGCGGCTGAACAGTCGGCCATGGCGGTCCTGCCCGACTTCCCGCAGTCCCTGGACACCGGACTCGGTGGCGTTGTGCAGGTACACCACCCCCGAGACCCGGTGCGGATCATCGGCCACCGCGCCGTTGAACCCCACCAGGTAGTCGCAGTAGCCGCGAACCTGCTCGATCGGGTTCAGCCTGAGGCCGGGGTAGTCGCCGACCTGACAGAGCGTCGGGGACTCGTCGTCGGGTTCCGCACTGCTCCACTGCTTGAGCTCGACGACCACGTACGAGGGCTCCCCGGTCCGGGGGTGCACCCCTGCCAGTACGACGTCCGCTCGCCGGCTGGTCAGGGGCAGCTGGTACTCCAGCAGCACCTCGACGTCATCGAGGCCCGCATCGAGCAACGCGTCGAGGAGCATCGGGATGCTGCGCTCCCACGACAACGCCTCGGAGGCGCTGGGACGGTAGCCGTGCTGGTGCGCGAAGTTCTCGCTGAGGCGCATGAAGAGGGAGCCAGCCATCCGCTCGGCGGCGACAGCTTTGGCGGAACCACGGAACAGCAAGACATGCCCCCAGGCAGCACGAAATGAATCGTGCGGGTGGGGGCATGTCCTGAGGCGGAAGCCCGTCGGGCCGCAATGACGACGAGGGGAAGACTAACGTGTACGACTGACAGGCATCGTGACTTGGGCTCAACTGCCGTCCGGCTCTTGCCCTGGCCGAACGTCACGCGAAATGCCGGGACAGGGTGTCCGACTCCCGCTGTGAAGTCGCACGCGGCGATGGTGAACCGTCATGTACTACAGCCGGAGATCTTGTGGCTGTGCTTCTTGACCCTCGTTTACCCGGAATGATGCATGGTGTGACGGCTGAGCAGATAGCCGGGTGGGATGAGGCGTTGGCTCAGGTCACGGCGTCGATGGGGCACATGTTCAACCGGCGCAGCGACCTCTGGCGACGCCTGCACCAGACCCGAGCCACCGTCAGCCACTACCGCCGCCGCGGCGATCCGCTCCCACCCCAACTACGACCGTGGGCTCGCCACCAACCGATCCCACCGATCACCAGCCCTCATGATCTCCGGCTGTAGTACCAGCTGCCCCTCGTGGAGTAGGCGGGTTGCGCGCGACGGTCAGGCCGTCGCGCGCAACCCGTTGTTTTTCTGGCGGTCGCGGCAGAGGCGCGGCTCCGGGGCGCAGAAGGCTCGCTCGCAGCCGTCGCAGGTCTGGAACGGCAGCACGCGGAGGTACGGCTCCTCGCTTCGATCGGGTGCAGCGGGCGGGCGTAGCGCGCGTAGGCGGTAGGCCAGCAGTCTGGCCGGGCGGTGGTCGATCCGGGCGGGGAGTCCAGCTGACAGGGTGCTGGCGATCTCGCACGGATCGGCCCCTCGGTCGAGCCATTCATGGACGGCCGGTGCGAGTTGGTCGATCTCCCGTTCCGACAGAGCCAGTCGAAGATCCCGGCGGCGGAGCGAGGTCAGGACCGCGACGGCTTCCGGACTTGCCGCCTCGGCCAGTGGAGCGCCAGGGTCCAGCTGCTGTCCAAACGAATCCGGCCTGCTCGGCCGTGGACTAGACCTGACCGGCGTCCCGGAGGTCGGGCAGCGGGCCGTCACCGAGGACGCCCGCAAGGGCGGCCAGGTCGGGCAGGTCAGCGACCGCGGCCGGCAGGAGCAGGCGGAGGGCCTGCTCCGGCAGGGCCGCCAGGTCTGCGGCGAAGAGCTGCTCCAGTCGTTCGGTGAGCGGGAGTTCCAAGCCCACCGGCTGCTCGCGCGGGGATCGGATGGCGGCCGCCCGGGCGAGCTCGACCAGGGCGAGCGGGTTGCCGCCTGCCTGCCGCAGCACCTGTCGGCGGGTCCGGCCCTGCGGCGGTACCGCAAGGGAGTCGAGCAGGCGTGCGGCCTGGAGATCGTCGAGGTCCGTCAGCCGGTGGACCGTGCTCTGGCGCGTCCAGCCGGGTGGCAGTCCGGCGGGGCGGGAGGCCAGCAGGAAGCCGACGGGTTCGCCCTGGAGGCGTCGCGCGCACAGGATCAGCAGGTCCTGGGTGGAGCGGTCGACCCAGTGGAGGTCGTCGACGATCACCAGGACCGGCCCGGCGCCGGCCCACTGGGACAGCACGCGCAGCAGGGCCCCGGCCAGGGCGAGCGTCCCTCCGGCGGCCGTTCCGGCTCCGCGCAGGGCGGTGTCGAGGAGCGCCCGGTCCTCGGTGTCGAGGTCGGCGGAGGTCCGGCGCCAGGGCTGCAGGAGCGCATCGAGACCGCTGAACGCGAGAGCGGTCTCCTCGGGGCGGCCCACCAGCCAACGGGCTTGCCCACCTTGCTCGTTGATCCGCCTGGCCGCCGCCTCCAGGACCGCCGTCTTGCCGATGCCCGGCTCACCCGACAGCAACAGGGTGCACTCGGCCGCCCCGGTCTCGGGGCCTGACGTATCGTCCGCCA
This sequence comes from Kitasatospora sp. Root107, assembly GCF_001424875.1. Taxonomy (GTDB): domain Bacteria; phylum Actinomycetota; class Actinomycetes; order Streptomycetales; family Streptomycetaceae; genus Kitasatospora. The sequence goes on from NZ_LMCT01000034.1 coordinate 80,353, forward strand.
GCTCTCCGCACAGGCGGTCGAGGAAGCCGTCGACAACCGTCAACGTCTCGTCCCGGCCGAGCAGCCCGGTCCGACTCGCTGACATCGCGCCCCTGTGTGCCGGGCGATCCCCAGTGCCGGCGAGGCCCCACAGTAATCGAGCGGTGGTGCAGCGGTCAGGTGTACTCGGTGACCGCTGCGTCGGCGGGGCCTGCGTTGCGGATGTCAGGTCGTCAGCTGAGCCGGTGCTTCCACCACGGCTCGAAGGCAGGCACGAATGGATCATGCAGGGCCGTCGCAGGTCGACCGTGTCAGCGTCTCGCTCAAGACTCAACAGGGATCCGATCCGGGTACTAACCTTGTTCGGAGCGGTCAGCCGGTAGCTGTGACGAGGGGGCATCACGTGGCGGGTGTAGAGCGTCCGTATCCGACGGAGGAGCTGCTGCGGGCGTGCCGGGCGGAGATTGCCTCATCGAGGCGTGACGGTAGCGGTACGGCGAATACGGTTTTCCTGCACAGTGGCCGTCAGATTGGCGGTGGGGATGTCAGCGAGTACGTATTTCGGTGCAAGACCTGGAGGGAGGCCCTTGACGGGCGAACTCTGGTGGTGCGGTTGGCGGGATCCCGCAGCGAATGGTTGCCGGCCGACGTGAGCCGGAGTCCTGACGGCACGGTGAGAGTTGTGACCGCCGCTGACCTGGGGGAGGAGCGGGTCAAGGCCGAGCTGCGTGAGGATGACGCGGCCGGTTGGGTCGCCCTGGTGCAGCGCCTGGAGGGGGTGGGCCAGCCGGAGAGTCGTCTCGAAGTCGCATCGGCAGGCCTGTTGTTGAACCAGGGGGATGCCCAGATCGGCCGGGTTTCGGATCCGCAGCGCTGGGTGGCCGGTTGGCATGGTCTGCAGCTCAACGACCGTCAGCGCCAAGCGGTGGTCCAGGCGTTGGGCAGTCGGGTCCTGTTCCTGTGGGGGCCACCCGGTACTGGGAAGACTGACGTCGTCTCCTATATCACCGAGGGCAGCTACCGGCAGGGGCACCGCGTGCTCTTCCTGGCCCCGACCAACGTCGCGGTGGACCAGGCCCTTGAGCGGATCTGCGAGTTGTTGGAGCGGGAGGCCGGATTCGATACCGGTCTGGTTCAGCGCGCGGGCAAGATCGTCGTGCCCAGCTTGGACCAGCGCTTCGGTGACCAGATCAACCAGGAGCGGATCGCTGCTCGCGTCAATGCCGAGATCGATGCGCAGCTGGCTCTGGCCAAGCCGCAACTGGACTCTGTCAGGGCAACGTTGGCCCGGTACGCCGAGAACTCCCGGTTGGAGCAGAGCCTGGCGCAGGTGAGGTCGCAGTGGCAGCAGGCGACGATCGACTGTGATGCGGCAGGTCACCAGCTCTTGATCGCTGATGCTGCGGCTGCCGGGCTGCGGGTCCAGATCGCGGAGGCTGAGCCGCCCGAGGGCTGGTTCGCCGACCGCAAGCGGGCGAAGTTGGAGAAGCTGCAGCTGGATCTCGCCGAGCAGGGCGTGGTGATCGGCCAGGCAGTACAGGTCCAGCGCGACGGAGCCGCGCGAACCGCTCGGGCCGAGGCGGAGATTGCCGCTCTGACGGGGCAACAGCAGCGGGTGCGCAGTGAGTTGACGGGCTGTCAGCCGCAGTCGGTGTTGGAGGACCAGGCGAAAACCCTGGCGGCCCGAATCGAGGCACTGGATGCCGAGCGGCGCCAACTGCAGGAGGCCGTAAGGGCGCGCTGCCGGGTGCTCGGGACGACGGTGGCAAGGGCGGTGCAGTCCCGGAAACTTCTGGACGAGGTAGACGTCGTGGTGATCGATGAGGCGGGGATGGTGGACCTGCCCTCCGCGTGGGTTGCCGCAGGCCTGGCCGGCAAGCGGGTCGTGGTGGCTGGTGACTTCCGACAGCTGCCCGCGGTCACCAAGGCCGCCGGTGACAGCGCAGACAAGGAGCAGCAGCCCCACTCGCGCCTGTGGGCAGCGCGTGACGCGTTCCATGCCGCAGGCCTGGTCGGCGCGGACGGTGCGGCCCAGCGCCAGGACGTCCGGCTGGTCGGTCTGGACACGCAGTACCGGATGCGCCCGGCCATCTGCGAGCTGGTGAACGCGGTGGCGTATCCGGACGCACCTCTGCGCACCGGGCGTGCGGACAGCAGCAGGCTGCCGCAGTCGCCCCTGTTGCCCGGTCCACTGGTCTTGGTCGACACGTCCAGTCAACGGGTGGTGAGCAGCGGGGAGGGCGCGCACAAGACCAATGCGGTGCACGAGGCAGTCATCCATGAGCTGGTACGCGGTCTGCAGTACGACGGGGTGCTGCCACCGCGTGCCGCTGTGCTGGACGGTGGACAGAAGGGGCCCGTCGCGCAACTGGCGGTGATCGCCCCGTATCGGGCCCAGGTGCAGCGACTGGGTACGGGCCTCCGGCACAGGTTCGGTGAGGAGTACGAGGGTCTGGTCGATACGGTGCATCGGTTCCAGGGAAGCCAACGGCCTTTGGTGATCATTGACATGGTCGCCGGAGCCGGCGCCAAACCCGGGTACTTCTACGAAGGCACCGGCCTGTCCTCCACCACCTGCCGACTGCTCAACGTCGCGCTGAGCCGGGCTCAGGACCACCTGGTGGTGGTCGCCGACGTGGCGCACCTACGACAGCACCTGGCCCCGCACAGCGAAGCGTTGGCGATGCTGGACCACCTGGAGCGACGTGGTGCCCGTCTCCCCGTGGAGGAGCTGGTCCCCATTCGCCAGGCGGCCGAGCTGGCCGGCCTGGAGGAGGACGAACTCGCCCGTCCGGCTTTCTTTCCGGCGGACGAGGTGGGCCGGGCGGTGTCCTGGGATCTGGGTCGAGCGGTCAAGAGCATCGACGTGTACTGCGCCTTTCTCAATGCCAGGGCCGTGGACCAGTGGATCGGGTTGCTGGGGAGGAAGGCGTCGGAGGGGGTGGAGGTCACGCTGTACACCCGGGATCACAGTGAGGACACGCGTGCGACCTGGCTCGTCGGCCAGCTTGGGCAGGCCGGTATCACGGTGGTGCAGCGGGAGCGCATGCACGAGAAGGTTCTCATCATCGATGACACGGTCCTGTGGCACGGTTCGCTGAATCTCTTGGCCAAGATCGGGCCGACAGATCTGATGATGCGAATCACTGACCCCCTCTCGTGTCAGCGGGTGCAGCGGATCGTGGATCGGGCTCAGCCGGGGGATGAGAAGCGTTGGGAGCACCCCGGACAGGACGACCCGCGCGTCCGAGCGGGTCTTGCGGCCGTGAGCGACTCCTTGACGACCCACCCGGCAGTAGCGCCGCCCAAGCCGATCGGACCTCCTGGCAGTGCTGGGACCGCCGCGGGGGACGTGGTGGCAGGACGTCTGTACCTCAAGGTGCCGTTCGAGGAGAAGGACGAGGCGAAGCGCCTGGTTCGGGCGCAGTGGGACAAGGCGCTGAAGCTCTGGTGGGTCGAAGACGCGACCACAGACCGTGAGTTGGTTCGGCGCTGGCTGCCGTAAGAGGGACATGCACGGCTTCGACACCCCGCACGGCGCACGGACGCGTCCGGTCCGTGCGCCGTGCGGGTCGGGTCAGAGCTGTGGGGAAGGGCTGATCAGGTCTAGGCGGAACGCGTTGGCTCCGGCCTGGAACCGGCTGTCGGCGTTGAGCGCGAGCAGGATCGCGGCGACGTGCCGTCGACAGGTGCGCAGCGAGATGCCGGTACGGCGGGCGATCGTCTCGTCCTTGGCGCCGGCCGCGAGTAGTTGCAGGATCTGGAGCTTCAGCGGGTCGTCGGCCAGGCTGTCCGGGTCGGTCGAGGAGTCGTCGGCGGGTTCCTCGGCCTGGACGGACTCGACGGGCTCCGCGTGCGGCGTGGGCCGCTGAGCGGGTGCCGCGGTGGACCAGGCGGTGTCGAAGAGGAGCCGGGCGAGCCGGATGGCGGCCGGTTCGCGGAGGATCGTGACTACCGGTTCGCCTCCCGGCAGGGCCTGGGGGACCAGGGCGATCCGGTCGTCGACCAGCAGGAGTTCCTGAGGGAGGTCGGGGCTGCTGCGCACGCCGGACTCCCCGTTCGTCGGGTGGGACGCCAGCAGCTGCGCGGCGCGGGACGCGTCGGTCGCCGAGTCCAGCAGGGCCCGTACCCGCACTCCGCCGGACAACTCGGCCAGCCATCTGCCGAGGAACGGTGCGAACATGGACGGCCGTTGACCGCCGGGCCGGATCCAGCCCACGTCGGATCGGCAGTCGGTGGCCAGTGCGTGCAGCAGTATCGAGAGCGACCCGGTGTCCACGGTGCGCTCGGTGGCCGGTCCGTCGAAGGCGGCGGAGACCTGGTTCTGCATCGTCAGCAGGGAGTCCAGTCGGCCCGCCGCCAGGTCGAGTACCGAACGCCAGTAACTGGTCTCGCCGGCGAGCATGGCGTGGACTCCCGGGGGTGCTGCGTCGGCCGGGGCCGGCCACCGGGCGGCTGCTCGGACGGTGGCGGGGGTCATGGGGGTCTGCTGGTGGCCCGACCGGCCCTGGCCGGGAGCGGGGTCGCGAGGGGCGGGGTCACGCGGGGCCGGGTCAACAGGGGTGGCGTCAAGAGGTGTGGGGCCGTGGGGGGTTGGGCACTGGCAGGTGCGGGGAGCGAATGCTGTCGCTGCCATGTCCGCCGCTGCCGCGCGGATGTGCGTCAAAGACTTGCTCCTGGATGAGAGAGTCGAACAAGCTTCGAAGTCGCCGTCCCTGTGGTGGTGGTGGCGGCGATCCGACGAATCTATGGGCGCGGAGATTCACCGGGCATCCGCAGAACTACCTACTCCCTTACGTACTGATGATCAGTCACCTAAAGTGGGCGCTGATCGGGGGTGCTCCCCCGACGGCCGGGGGAGCACCGCGGGACCGGCGCTGTTGCGAGGTTGGGCGGGGCCTGTGGACGTACCGGATGGTTGTTCGGAGCGGTCGGCCAAGCTGGTCGGTCGGGCTGTCGAACTCGGGCGGTTGGAACGCGCGGTCACGCAGCTGCTCGGCGGTTCCGGTGGAGTCCTGGAGATCGCGGGTGAGCCGGGCATCGGCAAGACCCGCCTGCTCCTGGAGCTGTCGGCTGACGCCCGTTCGCGTGGCGTCCAGGTCCTGGAGGGCCGGGCGACCGAAGCCGAGACCGGGCTGGAGTTAGGTGTCTACCAGGATGCACTGGGCGATCGGTTCCGTACCGAGGCCGCCGGACTGCTGCTGCCACCCGGCCTGACCGACTCGCTCCAACCGCTGCTCGGCAACGGCCCGGCGAACGAGCTCTGGGCCGACCGGCCCGCACCTGCCGGCGCCGAACGGGTGAGGATTCATCAGCGGGTGCGCTCGCTGCTCGGCCGCTGGGCCGAGCAGGCACCGACCCTGCTGATCCTGGACGACGCCCACTGGGCCGACCCGGGATCGGTCGAGCTCACCGACCATCTGATCCGCCACCGGGTGCCAGGGCCACTGCTGTTGGTGATGACCCACCGGCCCCGGCAGACGGCGCTGCGGCTGCTCGACGTCCTCGGCCGGGCCGACCAGAGCGGCCCGGCCGAGCGGGTCGAGGTCGGACCACTGTCCGCCGCCGAGTCCGCCGCCCTCGCGTCGCTGGCGAGCGGCAGCGGGCAGGCGAACGGGCAGCCGACCCAGCAGACGGAGGGGCACTTCAACGGGCAGGCCGCCGGCCGGCCGCACCGCTGGGACGAGATCCACCGGGAGAGCGGCGGCAACCCGCTCCTCCTGCTCGCCCTCGCCGACCTGGCGGGCGGCGGCGAAGCGGCAGGCCCGGCGGCGGTGCTGCTCGGCGAGCTCGCGCTGGTGCCCGACGACGGCCGGCTGCTCACCGCCGCCGCCGCCGTGCTCGGCGAGCGCTTCCTGGTCGAGGCGCTGGCGGAGGTCGCCGAACTCGGTACGGAGCGGGCCCACCACGCGGCCACCACCCTGATCCGGCGGGACATCCTGCGCCCGGTGGCCGGCACGCCCCAGCTGACGTTCCGTCACCCGGTCCTGCGCCGACTGGTCTACCAGCACGCCGACCCGGTCTGGCGGGTCTGTGCACACCGCCGGGCGCTCGCCCGGCTGACCCGCAGCGGCGCCCCCGCGGTGGAGCGGGCCCGGCACGCCGAACGGTGCCTCGTCGACGCCGACCCGCAGGTCGTCGGAATCCTGGAGGAGGCGGCCGAGGCCGCGCTGCGCACCGCTCCGAGCGACGCCGCGCGCTGGCTGGGCGTCGCGTTGCAGGCCATCCCCGACACCCCCGCCGAACGCGACCGCCGGCTCCGGCTGGAGCTCGCGCGCACCTTGGCCCTGTCCACCTCGGGGCGGCTGTCGGAGAGCCGCGACCTGTTGCACGAGGTGCTGGCCCGGGTACCGACCGACCGGCTGGACCGGCGGATCGAGACCGCGACGCTGTGCGCCCGTACGGAACGCATGCTCGGCCACTACTCCCAGGCCGAGGCCCTGCTGCGCGGCGAGCTGCCCAGGATCGAGGGCTGGTCCTCGCCCCAGGCGGTCGCCCTGATGACCGAGTACGGCCTCGTGGCCCTGCTCACCGGAGGCTTCGCGGACGCCGACCGGTACGTCGAACAGGCGGTGCGGATGGCCCGTGAGCTCGGCGACCCGCCGGCCGAGGCGACGGCCCTCGCCGTCCGCGGACTCGGCAGCATCTACCTCGGCCGGGTCGACCTGGCGCGCCGCGCGCTGGCCGCCTGCGCCGCACTGACCGACCGACTCCCCGACGCCGACCTCGCCGGCCAGCCGGAGGCACTCGGCCAACTGGGCTGGGGCGAGCTGCTGGCCGAGCAGTACGCCGACGCGGCCCGCCACCACGAGCGTGCGCTGCGCCTGACCCGCCGGAACGGCCAGGGCCACGTGGTGCCGCACCTGCTGCTCGGCATCGGCTTCCGGCAGTACTGGACGGGCGAGCTGCGACGGGCCGAGCGGACCGCTGTGGAGGCCGAGGAGGCGGCCCGCGAGATCGGCAGCCGTGAGCTCGGAGCCCTGGCGATGGCCCTCCGCGCGGCAGCGATGAACCCGCACCACCCATCCGCCGCCGACGAAGCGCCCCTGGCCCTCGCCGAGCGGGCCGTCCGGTCGGCACCGGGCGGCGGCTGGTGGAGCCGGAGCACGGTGGCCATCCACGCACAGGCCCTGCTGACGGCCGGTCAGCCCGAGCGCTGCGCCCGGGTCCTGCTGGACGCCGGGGGCGGCCCGGAGCTGCCGCTCGCCCAGGTGACCTGCCATCCGCTCTGGTACGCCATGCTGTCGGCGACCGCGCTGGCCACCGGCGACATCGCGGCAGCCGAGCGGTGGGTGGTACGGGCGGACACCGCTCGCCTCGGCCTCGGACTCCGCGGCCCGCACGGCTTCGCCCGGCGGGCCGGAGGTCTGGTGGCCGCTGCCCGTGGCGAGCCCACGCTGGCCGTGGAGTGCCTCGCGGCGGCGGCCGAGTGGTTCCAGGGCGCCGGGTTCGCCGCCCAGCGCGCGCTGACCCTGGCCATCGGTGCCCCGATCGCGGCCGCCGCCGGGGACCGCCGCCGGGCCGACGCCTGGCTCGACGAGGCCGACCGGCTGGCCGCCGAGACCGGCGCCGGCTCGGTCGCCGCGCAGGCCGCCGCCGTCCGGCGGGGCCTGGCCGACCGCTCGGCCAGGCCCCGCCGGACGGCGCCTCCCGCCTGGCGCTGCTCACCGGACGGGAGCGGCAGATCACCGCGCTCGCGGTCGAGGGAACCCGTACCCGGGAGATCGCCGACCGCCTCTTCCTCAGCCCGCGCACCGTCGACACCCACTTGGCGAAGGTCTACCGCAAGCTCGGCGTGACCTCCCGGACGGCGCTGGGCGCGCTGCTCGCCGCCGAGGGCGGTCCGCAGGCGCTCGGCCTGGACAGGCGCTAGGGCTCCGGCTCACGGCCGCAGATCGAGCATGGGCTCGGCGTACCGGGTCGCGCCGCAGGCCGTCAGGAACACCGGGGACTCCGCCTCGGGCAGGTGCAGCAGGTCGGCGAGCCGGTGCTCGTCGAAGGAGCGCGCCGGGCGGGCGAACAGGCCGTGCGCAGCCGCGCCCAGGGTGAGCCCGTGCGAGACCCAGCCGCACCAGACCTGCAGCAGGCCCCAGGCGGCCGGTCCGAGATCCTCGACCAGCGCCCGCAGGTCGGTCGTGAAGATCCACAGCGCGGTGGCGTGCCGAACGCCGCAGTCGTTGGCCGGAGTGAGCGGGTAGCCGAAGAGCTCCTCCAACCGGCGCGGCAGCTCCGGGTCGGTCTCCGCCAACTGCAGCCCGCCGTCGGTGCGTTCGTACCGGCCGGTGGGCAGACCGGCCAGCCGCTGCGGCACCACGGTGATCCTGACCCGGGCACCCACCTCGCGCAGCGCGGCCGGCGCGGGAGCCGCCGCCCAGGCCAGCAGGTCCCGCAGGCAGTCCTCGCCGCGGGTGACCGGCCTGGCGGAGAAGCCGCTCAGCGGACGCGGCACCCGGCCCGCCGACCTGTTCCACCAGACCCGGGCCCAGTCCTGGTCCGCCTTCTCCGATCCGGGCCGGGGCAGCTGCGGGAGCGAGCGACCTGCGTCGGAGGAGGTCGCAGGCCCGGCCAGCCGGGGGGCCACGGCGGCGGCGGTCTCGATGAGGCTGGGATGGCGGGTCTCCACTTCGAGCAGGGCGTCCAGCTCGGCGTCGAGCGCCCCGCCGCCGACCGGCTCCAGCAGGCCGGCCGGCGGCAGCGGGCCCACCCCGTGCAGCGTGACCACCACCGGCGCCGACCAGCTCCCCGGACCGGTCGCGGCCACCAGCCGGGCGGCCTGGACCACCTGAGGACCCGTCACCCGGACCGAGGCCCGCAGGCCGAACAGCTCGGCCGTCGCCAGCAGGCTGCGCAGGTTGATACCGACCTCGAGGTCCGCCAGGGCGCAGCGCAGCACACCGTAGGGCGTCGGCAGATCGGTGTGCCGGCCGGCCAGCACGATGGTCAGGTCGTTCCGGGCGGGACGTGGAGCGGGGGCTCCGGCCGGGTCGAGGTCGACCACGGCATGCCGGTACGGGTCGAGGTACCCGGCCGGACCCTCGGGCGGCACGGCGAACACGTGCACCGGAAACTTGCTGCGGACGGAGGCCGTCACGCGGTGGTCGTTCGCGGGATTCGACGGCTCCCGGCGCAACGGCCCGAACGCCGCAGCCAGCACGGTGCCCACCCGTTGCCACCCTGCGGCCCCGTCGGCACCGACCCGGCCGGCGGGGTACGGGGTGGCGGCCAGCAGTTCGTGCGCGCCGAGGGGCAACGGGCGGCCCCGGTCGCCACGGGCCGACTGCGGCGGCAGGCAGGCGGTGGTCGGGACTCGCTCGTCCACGTTGATCGGATCGTGCAGCAGACCGCGCAGCGGTCCCTGGCGCAGCGCGAAGCGGAGCACGTCGGCCGTGCCGGTCACGATTCCTCCGGGGATCGGGTGTGGGCGGTGGGCGGGTCGGCCAGCCAGATCAGGCCGCAGGGGAGCGGCATCGGGCCGAGGACCGGGTCGCTGGCGAGCCGGCGGGTGTGCACCGCGCGGCCGCGCAGGACCTCCGGGGAGCGGAGCGCGGCACCGAGGGCGGTGAGCTCCGTCGGGTCGGCCCACTCCAGGGCCCTGGTGCCGATGGTGGCGGCCGCGAGTGCGGCCTGGTCCTGCTGGAGTCCGGCCAGCGCGCGGGCCAGCGTGGCCTGGGCGGCGGCCTCGGGGGACGGTCCCCACTGGCGGGCGAGGCGTTCACCGGTGTCCGCGTCGGTGGCCGTGACCAGGGTCCAGCCGGTGCCGGGGAGAGTGCGGCGGCGGAGCAGGGCGGGGCGGTCGTAGTAGTGGGTGAGGGCCCGGCCGAGCGATCTGGCCCGCGGCGTGGCCAGTTCGGAGCCCGGCACCGTCGACCAGTCGTCGGTCTCCTCCTCGGCCAGGACCCGGAGCAGTCCGTCGAGCAGCCAACGCTGGGACGTGGTCCCGGCGGCGGCCGTACCGGGGTGGACGGGATCCGGCCGCGCGTCCTCGGCCGTCGCCCGGAGCAGCCGGAGCAGCGCATCCCGCCGGGCGTCCTCAGCCTCCGTGCCCCAACCGACCAGCACCGGTCGACCGGGCAGCACCAGCGCTTCCAACGCGGCCAGGCGGAAGGGCAGTTGGGGCAGATCGAGGTCGTCCCGCCACCGCCCGAGCCCGGACCACTGCGCGGTGAGCCGCTGGTCCGGGGCGCTGAAGGGCGCATCGTCGGCCTCCGCCGTTGTCGGGCGGGTGACGGAGGACCAGCGGGGGCCGGACGGGGGGAGGGTGAACGGGTAGAGGGTGGTGTGGAGGGTGCGGCCGTGGACGAGGTGGAGGTGGGGGGTGTCGAGGGCGGTCGCGCCGAGGTGGTCGAGGAGGCTGCGGGCAGCGAGGGAGCCTGCGAGGGTGGCGGCGTGCAGCGTGGGGGCGCGCCCGGCGGGGTGGCTGCGGGACCAGGCGGCGGCGCGTTCGGCGGCGGCTCGGAAGGCGCGGGCCTGCGGCACGCCACGCAGCACCGGGCCGACGACGTGGTGGCCGTCCCCGGCCGGGACCGGGATGTACGGGGTGTCGGCCGGGAGGAGCGCGGCGAGTTCGGCCAGCTCCGCGGGCGCGGCGGCGGCGAGGACGGCGGCTGCGGTACGGGGGCCCGGCCGGTCGGTGACCGTGCCGACGCCCAGGGCCAGCAGTCCGCGCGTGGCGCTCCGGGCGGCAGCGCCGTCGCCCAGGACGGCCACCTCGGCCGCGCGCAGGGCGGCGAAGGCGGCGTACGGCTCGGCGCAGTGCTCCTCGTAGTGCGCCAGGGCGCCCCCGTACCGCTCGGCGGTCTCGGGGTCGGGGACGGGCCCGCCGGCCCGGTCGAGGTCGAACAGCAGGCCCTGGGCGAGCAGTGCCGCCAGGACCTGCCGCAGGGCGACCCGCTCGGCCGGCTCGTCGACCGAGCCGAGCAGGTCCACCGCGTCGGCGCCGTCGGTGAGTTCGCCGAGCCGGTCGTCGAGGAGCCGCTGGAGGGGCGGCGGGGCGGCCAGCACGAAGGAGCGGCCGGCCCGCGCGCAGTAGAGGCCACGCGCCACCGGTACGAAGTGCGCGCCGGGGCGCAGCTTCACCCTCATGGCCTGGCCCCGCCGTGGAAGCGCCCGCCGGGCGTGCGGTCGTACTCGAGAACCCACTCCAGCGCGTGCGCGCCGTCCTGCACGCCGACCGGGACCTCCTCCAGGTAGCCGCCGCCGGGGAGTTCGCGGACGGTCTCGGCCAGCAGCGCGCTGCCGAGGTCGACGTACCGGGTGCGGTCGGGGGCCGACGGCAGCAGGCCGAGCAGGCCGTCGAGGTCGGTGCCGGCCGGGCGCGGCTCGACCAGCAGCAGTTCCTCGGGGACGTCGTGGGCGGCCCGCCAGTCGGCGAGCTCGCAGAGCAGCCCGGGTCCCGTGGCGGTGGGCAGGTCCTCGCCCGGGTACCAGCGGCGGCCCTGGAGCACCACCTGACCAGCCGTCAGCCGGGGCAGTGCGAGGGTGCCGGTGGTGCGGTGCGGATCGGCAGCGACCCCGCCGAACGGGTCGATCCTGAGGCGGCCGGTGCCGTGCAGCCAGAGGGCGATCCGCATCGACGGCGCGAGCCGGTCGGGCCTGGCCAGGGCGGGGGAGTGCACGACGACCGGCGCACCGTCCCGGTCGAGCAGCTCCAGGGTGTCGGTGCCGGCGTCGTGGGCCAGGGTGAGGCCGAGCCAGCCGAGCGGGCCGATCCGGTCCTCGAGCAGCGGCGGGCGGTGGTTGCCGTCGAGCCCGTGCAGCCCACGGTCCTCCAGCAGGACGGCCGGGTCCGCGGCGCGGTTCAGCCGCTCGGCGAGCCTGCGGTGGGCCTCGCCACCGAGCGCGCGGTCGGTGCCGGTGTAGCGCAGCGCGGAACTCCCGCCGCCGGGGTGGTAGCCCCGGACCGCGAGCCGGTCACCGAGCGGCCGTACCAGCACCCCGTACGAGGAGTGGGTCCGGCGGAAGCGCTCGGGCAGTCCGTCGGCGAGGGCGGCCAGCTCCGCCGGGTCGAGCCTGACCTCGGCGGTCGCGGTCGCGGTCCCGGTCCCGGTCGTGATCCGCTCGTCGAGCAGCGCCCGGGCGGCGGCGCGCAGGCGCAGCAGCTCGGTCAGGGAGCCGTCGGCGGGGCCGAAGTCCGTGCTGCTGCCGGGGGTCAGCAGCTGGGCCCGGCGGGCGACCACGGCGGTCAGGTCGGCGGCGCAGTCGGCCAGCCTGACCCTGGCCCCGGAGCCGAACCGCTCGGTGAAGGCGGCGACCAGCAGCGCCCGGGCGTCGTGCACCCGGTCGGACAGCGCGGCGAACTCCAGGACCAGGGCGAGGTCGTCCAGGGCAGCCCGGTGCGGCGACGCGGCGATCCTGACCGGCGGCAGCACGTACTCCTCGGTGACCCGGAGTCCGATCGGGTGCGAGAGCAGGGAGTTGAGAGCCTGCTGGTCCTCGGCCAGCCCGGCCAGTGCGTCGGCCGACTGCTGTCCGTGGCTGGTGGCGGCGGTGTCCAGCCGCGCCTGCACGTCGGTGAGCAGCTTGGCGGCGGCGGGGTGACGGGCCGTCAGGAAGTCGGCGGCGGCAGCGGCCGGCCGCTCGTCCTGGCCTTCGAACTCCGAGCCACCGACCAGGAGTTGCAGGCGAACCGCCTGGGCGACGAGATCGGCTGCGGCCTCGGGCGTCAGGGCGAGCCCGGCAGCCAGCTCGCGGAGCAGCACCTCGGCGGGCAGCGGACCGAGCTCGACCAGGCCGAGCAGGGCCCGGACCTTCCCGGTGACCGCCGTGGCGACCAAGTGGAGCTGCTCGCCGTCGCGGCGGTAGAAGTGGGCCCGGGCGCCCCGCAGCCGCAGGGTCCAGTTGGCGCGCAGCAGCGGCGGAAGCGGTCCGGCGGCCGCCGGGTCAGGCCCGGCCGACAGCGAGTCGACCGCCATCGCCAGCTGCGGACGGTCCAGCGACAGGACGGACCGGCCCCGGGACGGGTCGAGGCCGGGGTGGTCGAGCGAGCTGCCGTCCTCGTCCCAGTGGCCCAGGGCGACGGAGGTGTGCGCCGTCGGCGGCCCGATCCTGACCATCGCCCGGGTGAGTTGCTCCAGGATCGCGGGCTCCAACGCCGCGGCCTCCTGCGCGGTGGGCTGCTGCTCGCCGGTGGCGAGGTAGCGGCTCACCGGGTCGCCGGGGCGTCCGGCGGCGAGTGCCGGTCGGAAGGCGTCCCCGAGCAACGCCGAGCGCAGCGCGGCGCGTTCCTGCCGTACGGCCGGTCCGTGGGCGGTCGCCACCTCGCGTTCGGCCGCCGCCCGGTCCGGGGCGGTGGCCAGCGCGGCCAGGGCGGCCCGCAGGGCGGGTGCGGCGAGGCGGCGGCCGGGGACCCGGCCGAGCAGGGCGACCGGCGTGTCGGCCAGGCCGGTGCCGGCAGGGGCAGGGGCGGGGGCGGGGGCGGTGGTTGCGGGGGCGGTCATGCGACGGCTCCGGCAGGATCGACGGTCTCGGCGGCGGCGAACTGGGGGCGGACCTGCTCGGTGAAGAGCTCCATGGAGCGCATGGCGTCGGTCCCGCCGAAGCCGCCGAAGTCCACCTGCCAGAGGATCCCGTCGGCGCCGATCCGCTCCTGGAAGTGGCCGATCTGGTCGGCGACGTGCTCGGGCGAGCCGACGAACGCCGTCCCGGTGGCCCGCAGGTCCTTCGCGGTCAGCGTACGGACCACGTTGCCAAGTCCGGTGTACTGCACGTAGTCGGTGGAGACGGTCTCGTCCCAGGTGTCCAGCACGGAGGCCCAGACCTGCAGGTACTCGTTCAGGTGCGGGTCGGCGAGCTCGCGGGCCTTCTGGTCGGTCTCGGCGACCACCAGCGGCATGCTCGCCATGATCCGCGGGGTGCCGTCCGGGTGGTGCGCGGCGAACGCCTCGCGGTAGCGGGCGGTCAGCGAGGTGTCGAACTCGCGGCCGGTCGGGGTGATCAGCAGACCGTGGCCGAACCGGCCGATCCGCTCGAAGCTGTCCGGGGTCTGCACCGCGGCGACCCAGAACGGCGGCCGCGGGCTCTGGGTCGGCCGGGGGAGCACGGTGGCGTTCTGGAACGAGAAGTACGGGGTGTCCTCGGTGACCTGCTCCTCGGTCAGCAGCCGGTGCACCGCGTTGATCGTCGCCTCGAAGCGCTGCCGGCTGCCGTCCATCGGCACCTGGAAGGTCTGGAACTCGTGCGGCAGGTAGGCCCGGGCGAAGCCGACCTCCAGGCGCCCGTTGCTGATCGCGTCGACCATGGCGATGTAGGAGGCGAGTTTCACCGGGTGGTGGAAGACCGGCAGCGTGCAGCCGGTGATCAGCCGGATCTGCCGGGTCTGCGCGGCCACCGCGGCCAGGAAGGTCAGCGGGCTCGGGCAGTAGCCGCCGTAGGCGTGCAGGTAGTGCTCGGTCATCTTGACGTAGTCCAGCCCGGACTCGTCCGCCAGCCGGCAGAGGTCGAAGACCTCCCGGTAGTAGTCGACCGGGGACTTGGTCTCCGGTGAGGAGTCGGGGAGGAAGGAGACGCCGAAGCGCATGGTGTTGCTCCTAACGGTGCGTCAGTCGGTGTCAGAGGAGGGGGCGGGCGGGCCGAGCAGCACCGCGGTGTACGCCTCGGGGCGCAGGTGGGCGGCGGCGGCCGCGCGGACCTCGTCGTCGGGGACGGCGCGCACCCGGTCCGCGATCCGGTCGGCCCAGTCGGCGGGCAGGCCGGCCAGGACCGGCCCGTACAGGCTGTCGGCCAGACCCTTCTGGGTGGAGCGGACGAGCGCCTGGATCCCGAGTGCGTAACCCCGGGCGGCGGCGATCTCCTCGGCGGTCGGCGGGCGGTCGCCGGAGATCGCGGCCAGTTCTGCCAGGGTGCCGTCGACGGCCGCGGTCGCGTGCTGCGGCGCGCTGGCGAACTGGACGGTGCCGAGTGCTGCACCGGTCCGCTGCTCGATCGCGGACTGCCCGGAGTAGATCCGGCCCTCCCGTTCGCGCAGCCGTTGGACCAGGCGCGACGAGAAGTAGCCGCCGAAGACCTGGTCCGCGAGCAGCAGCGCGGGGTAGCCCGGATCCGTCCGGACCAGGGAGGGCGCCGCCAGCCGGGCCTCGCACTGCCGGGCCCCTTCGACCGGGACGGCCTGGGCCGGCTCCCCCCGGTGGGCCGGGGCGGGCAGCGGGGCCATCCCGACCGCCGGGAGCCGGGCCGACCAGCCACCCAGCGTGATGGCCAACTCCTCGACAAGACGGGCGGGTTGGACGTCTCCGACCAGGATCAGTGCCGAGCCGCGCGGCACCAGTCGGGTCCGGTGCAGCTCGGCCACCTCGTCCCGGTCGACGGCTGCGACCTGGTCGGTGGCGGGGGTCTCCCGGGTGGCCGGGTGATCGCCGAAGCAGCGGCGGAGCAGCGCTGCCCGCGCGGCCCGGGCCGGCATCGACTCGGTGAGCCGGATCCGGTGCAGCAGCCGCTCGCGCTCGGCCTCCAGGATGGCCGGCTCGTACCCGGCGCCGGTGAGGCAGTCGGCGAGCACGGCCAGCAGCCGGGGCAGGCCCTCGGTCAGCACCTGACCGGTGATCCGGAGTTCCTCGGGCCCGACCACGGCCTTCAAGCTGCCGCCCACGGCGGCGAGTTCGTCGTCGACGGCGGTACGGCCGCCCCCGGCGCCACCGGTCAGCAGGGTGCAGGCGAGCAGCTCGGCGGCGGCCGGGTGCCGGGTGGTGGAGCCGCCGAAGGGCACACCCAGGCGGAGTTGGACCACCGGGGCGGTGGCCCGGCGGGCCGCCACCACGCGCAGTCCGGTGGGCAGGACGGTGTCCACCAGCTCCAGCGGCGGTGCGGGCCGCGGTGGGGCGAGCGGGGGCAGCGTGGCCCCGGTGCTGCCGCGCTTCATCGGTCGGCCTTCCGTTCGGGGACCACCTGGAGCACGGCCGGGTGGCGGCCGGCCAGGTCGGCCGTCACCCGGCGGACGTCCTCGGTGGTGACGGTGGCGAAGCGCCGCGGTGCCTCGAGGACCAGTTCGCCGTCGCCGTACAGCAGTTCGTAGCCGGCCAGCCTTCGGGCCCGGACCCCGACCGAGTCGGTGTCGGAGTACCAGGCTGTCTGCAATCTCCGTACGGCGCGCAGGAGTTCGTCCTCGGACGGGCCTTCGGCGGCCAGTCCGGCGAGCACCTCGTCGATGGCTGCTGCCGTGTCCTGGGCTTCGACGCCGGGTGGGCAGACGGCGTTCACCAGGAAGGCGTCCGGGGCCCGGGAGTCGAAGGGGCCGGCGAGGCCGGCCATCGCCATCACCTGGGTGGCCAGCCGGCGTTCGCGGATCAGCGAGCGGCGCAGCCGGCTCGACTCGCCGCCGCCGAGGACGGCGGCGGCGACCACGGTCGCCAGGTAGTCGGGCGAGTCCGGTGGCGGCATCCGGCGGCCGACGGCGATCGCGGGCAGGGGCGCGAGGCGGTCGGCGCGCTCGAGCGTGCGGGGCCCGGCGAGCGGCGGTTCGGCGAGCTCGGGCGGCGGAGCGGCCGCCCGGGGCGGGATCGTCCAGAAGTGCCGCTCGGCCAGCTTGACCACCTCGTCGGGGTCGACGCCGCCGCAGACGGCGAGCACGGCGTTGGCCGGGGCGTAGTGGCGGTCGAAGAAGTCCACGCACTCCTCGACCGTCGCCGCGCGGAGCGACGCGTGATCGCCGTATCCGTCATGGGTGTTGGCGAAGGAGTCGAAGAGCACCTGCGGCAGGTGGAAGGTGGGGAAGCCGCCGTACGGCCGGTTGGTGACCGTGCGGCGGATCTCCTCCGCGATCACCGAGGCCTGGGTGGCGATCGCCTCCGGGGTGATCCTGGGTGCCCGCATCCGGTCGGCCTCCAGGAAGAGGCCGAGCTCCAGGGCCTCGGCCGGCATCGCCTGGAAGTAGCTGGTGTGGTCGCGGTGGGTGGTGCCGTTGAAGACGCCGCCGTTGGCCTGGATGTGCCGGGCGTGCTCCTGGGCCGTGAGGTTGGCGCTGCCCTGGAACATCAGGTGCTCGAAGAGGTGCGCGAAGCCGGACCGGGACTCGGAGCGGTAGCCGACCCCGTAGGCGACGGCCAGGCCGACGGCCGGGCTGCCCGGGTCCGGGATCACCACCAGCCGCAGACCGTTGGCCAACCGGTGCCGGTGCACCTCGGCGACGGCGGGCGGGGCCGCCGCGGTGGGCGCCGTCACGAGCCGCTGCGGATCGCGCGGGTGGCGAACCAGGTGGCGAGTGCCGCCAGGCCGGCCGCGACGGCCACCCCGACCAGGGTGTCGCCACTGCTGAACCTGCCTGCGAACAGGGCGCGTTCGGCGGTCACGATGTGCGCGATCGGATTGGCCTTGGCCAGTCCGGCGATCCAGCCGGGCGCCAGCGCCAGCGGCAGCAGTACTCCGGAGAGCAGCATGGTGGGCAGCATCAGGGTGTTGAGCAGCTGGCCGTACGCCTCCTCGTTCTTCACCAGCAGCGCGAGCCCGTACGCGATGCCCGACATCGCCAGGCCGACCACGGTGACCAGGGCGAACGCCGCCAGCACCCCGCCGACCGGCGCCCGCAGCCCGGCGACCAGCGCGCCGAGGGTGAGCAGTCCGGCCTGGACGGTGAGCACCACGGCGTCCCGGAGCATCCGGCCCAGCAGCAGGCCGAGTTCGCCGGCCGAGGAGATCCGCATCCGGTCCAGCGCGCCGGACCGGATCTCCGAGATGATCCCGAAGCCGACGAACACGGCGGAGAAGACGCCCTGTTGGACGAGCAGACCGGGGACGAAGATCTGCCAGGTGTTGCCACCCTCGAAGCCCGGCGCCTGGCCGATCCGGTTCAGCAGCGGGCCGAACAGGGTCAGGTAGAGCAGCGGTTGCATCAGCCCGAAGACCACCCAGGCGGGCTTGCGGAGGGTGTAGCGCATCGAGCGCTGGAAGATGATCCAGCTGGTCGCGGCGGTGGTCACGCGGTCACCTCGGAGTTCGGCGTCTCGGTGGCCGACGGGGTTTGGCCTCCGTCGGAAGGCACGGGCACGGGCACGGGCAGGGCCGGGCGGCCCTCCTCACGCAGGGAACGGCCGGTCAGGCGCAGGAAGACGTCGTCCAGGGTGGGGCGCTTGACGGAGACCGACTCCAGGGCGACGTCGGCGAGGTCGAGGGCCCGCAGCAGCTCGGGGAGCAGTCGCTGGGCCTGCGCCACGTGGAACTGCACGCCGTCCGGCGTGGTGTCCAGGTCGCAGCCGGGGACCAGCCGGGCGACCACGGTCGCGGCGTCGCTGATCCGGCTGGTCTCCAGGGTGACCACGTCACCGCCGATCCGGCCCTTCAGCGCCTCGGCGGTGTCGGAGGCGATCACTTGGCCGCCGTCGATCACGATGATCCGGTCGCAGAGCAGGTCGGCCTCCTCCAGGTAGTGCGTGGTGAGGAAGACCGTGGTGCCGTGCTCGGTACGAAGTCTGCGCAGGTGGTCCCAGAGGTTGGCCCGGCTCTGCGGATCCAGGCCGGCGCTCGGCTCGTCCAGGAAGAGTACGGCGGGGCGGTGCACCAGCCCGAGCGCGACGTCCACCCGGCGGCGCTGGCCGCCGGAGAGCCTGGCGACCGGCCGTTCGCTGAAGCCGTCGAGCTCGAACTGGTCGATCAACTCGGCGGTGCGGGCGGCAGCCTGACCTGTCGTCATACCCTGCAGCCGGGCCTGGGTGCGCAGTTCGTCGGCGACCAGGTGCTCGGAGCCGCCGGAGGACTGGCTGACGTAGCCGATCGCCCGCCGCACCGCGGCCCGCTCGCGGACCACGTCGTGGCCGGCCACCGAGGCGGTGCCGCCGGTGGGCGTCTGGAGGGTGGTGAGCATGCGGACCGTGGTGGTCTTGCCGGCGCCGTTGGGGCCGAGGAAGCCGACCATCTCACCCTCGGCCACCTCCAGGTCGATGCCCCGGACGGCGTCCACGGTCCCGTTCCGGACGGCTTCGACCGTGCCGATGCGGGTCCGGTACGAGTAGCTGAGGCCTTGCGCGCTGATCACAGAGTTCCTCCGGTCCTGAATGGGACAGGACGCCGCGGGATTGGATTGACGGATAACGGTCAAGCCTTGGGCGGGCCGACGGCCTCGCCGCACCGGCGGCGGCCGGGCACTGCGTCACTCTTGCCAATTCCGCGCTGCGGAGTCCAGCTCCCGGCCAGGTCGGAGATGTCGTCTGACAGCAACGTGCCAGCGGCGGCGAGGTGGATCCGCCGGATTGTCCGAACTTGGCTGCGGGATAGCCCGGTTGGTATTTCGTGTCCACGACAAGAAGGCTCGGCGGCGGCATTTTGCTGCCGCTCGATTTCCTTGCCCGAATCTCCCGGCAGGCAGTTAGCTGATGCCCAGTCACCGGCACCCCGCCGGTCGATCCGAAAGGAACCCGCCATGAGCACTGCTGTGGACTTCGCCGCGTTCGACGTCAACGAGCTGGCCGTCCTGGACGCCAACGACGCCGTCGCGCTGCCCGACATGGGCGCCTCGGTCATCATCATCTTCGGCTACACCGAGGACGGCGAGGAGATCCTCACCGAGGACACCCTCAACAACGCCGACGCCGGCAGCGGCTCGCTGAGCACCTCCTCCTCCTGCTGCTGATCTCCCGCAGCTGACCATTCCCGACTTCTCGTAGTCGGGTGCCGGCAGAGCCGGTGACACCGTACCGAACGGCCGTCAGCGATCGTGCCGCCGGTTTCACGCCGACCGACCGATTCGTGCATTTCCTGGAGTCGTCATGCGAACTATCGATCCGGGCCTGGCCATACGGGTTTTCGACTATTCGGATAATCCGCGGGAGCTGCTGCGAGAAATCAGCGAGCCTCTGTTGCACCTGAAAGGCTCGCAGCAGCTTCCCGTGGTCCATCTGCGCCGAGGCTGGCTGCACGGCTCACACCTCCTGCTGGTCCTCCGCCCCTACGGCGAACGGACCGTCGACGCGAGCGAGTTCATCGCCACCGCGGCCGCACTGGCCGCCGCCCGCGGCGTGAGCGCGCCGGACCAGGAGACCTACCTGCGCCGGGCGCAGGAACTCGCCCGCTGGGAGAACGTCCAGGACGAGCTGCTGCCCTGCCACCCGCAGGGCCACGTGATCGCCGAACCGCACCGGCCGCGCGCCGACTCCCCGGCGCTCTCCCAGGCCGTTGACCAGATCATGGGCCGCTTCCTCGAACCGATGCTCGGCTCGCTGGCCGTCCCCGAGATCGAGCTGCTGCCGCACCTCACCCACGTCCTCGCGCTGCTCGCCCGCACCCACCCGCGCGGCATCAGCGCCGGCGCGCTGCCGTACCGCTCGCACGCCGAGGGCGTCGTCTCGGCGACCGGGAAGCACGCCGACCTCAAATCAGCCTTCGCCGCACGCTACCTGAGTGATCGTCAGGTCTTCCTCGACGCCCTCCAGGCACCCGTGCAGACCGACACCCTGCGGTCCTGGGAACGGGCCATGCAGTACGCCTGGGGAGTGGCCGAGGCCCACACCGCCGGCCAGGCCGTCGACGAGCGTGTCCTGCAGGGCGCGGCCGGCGGCGGGGACTGGGAGCACCCGCTCGGCACCCCGGTCCGCAGCGACTTCATCGGCGAGATCCTGGACGGCGGCATGCTGCGCAGGCCCTCCTACCGCCACATCGCGCACCGGATCGTGCTGAACGTCCTCTACACCAGCCTGACCTGCTTCGGCATCACCCCGATGCAGCGGTACTACCTCTGTTACGGACTGGGCGAGGGGACCGACGAGTTGACCGGTGTGTCGTCCATCGAGCGGGTGCGAGCCTTCAGCAGGGAGCTGGCGTGACCGAGTCCTGGAACCTGGCCGACACACCCATGTACCGGGTGAATCCCACCCCGGGTCTGCGCCTGGGCGGCGACCGGCTCGGCACCGCCCTGCGGGCCCTGTTCGCCGCGCACCGGGACTGCCGGGCGCTGGCCGACGAGGTCTGCGAGGAGCTGTACCGACTCACCGGGGTCGCCACCGGCCGCGAACGCCACCGCCTGCTGCGGCTCAAGCGCGCGGTCTTCAACGACCGCGCCCCGGACGCCGCCGACCTGCGGGACAGCTGGCAGACGCCGCTCCCGCCGGCCGTCACCGCCTGGCTGGCCGCCAGCGAACGCGGCCAACTCGCCCGCACCGCAGTGGAGGCGGGCCTGCCCGGCTTCCTCGCCGAGGAGCGTGAACGGCTCGCCCAGGCGGTCGGCTCCGAGCCCTTCCAGCTCTCGCTGGCCCTCAACTCCCCCCAGGTGCTCGACGCGGCCCAGCGCTACCGCGCCTCGCCGGGAGGGCTGACCGCCCGTCAGCGCAAGTCCGAGCGCGGACTGATCCAGCACCTCGCGCGCGCCCTGCTGCGGGTCAGTCCGTTGTCCCGGCTCACCGCCGTCGGCTTCGCCGACTGGTCCGAGGACGGCCGCCGCCTCGACGAGGCCGCCTTCGACCGCCGGCGCGCCCACTCCGTCCTCACCCCCGACCGGGCGCTCTTCTCCAGCCTGGTCAACGGCATCGCGGACCCGCCCCGCCCGGGTGAACTCCCGGCCGTGGTCCAGCGCAACGCGATGCTCAGGTGGGAGGGCACCCACATCCGCTTCCAGCACGTCGCGGACGGGCGGCGGCGCACCCTGGCGGCCGAGCTCAACGAGCAGCTGACCGCCCTGCTGAAGCTCACCGTCCTCGGCCCGCTGCCGGTCGAGCTGCTGACCGCCGAACTCGCCCGCCGCTTCGCGGTCCCCGAGCCGGAGGCCGCGCGGCTGGTCACCGCCGCCGTCGAGGCGCAGATCCTGGTGGCCGCCCCGGTCCTCGACGAGCAGGCCGCCGACCCGCTGCCGGGCGCCGAGAAGCTGCTCACCGAGCACCACCCGGAGGCAGCCGCCACGGTCGCCGCGATCGCCGCCGACCTCGACCTGATGGCCCGTGACTCGGTCGGCGGCCGCCGCGCCGCCCTGAACCGGATCCGCGCCGCCGAGACCGCGCTCAACGAGCTCAGCGCCTGCCCCGCCAAGCTCCACGTCAACGAGGACTACCTGCTGGAGCCCGGCGCCCTCTCGCCCGAGGGCTACCGCGCCGCACTGGCCGACCTCGGCCGAGTGACCGCCTTCCAGAGCCTCTTCGACCGGCATCACGAGATCCGGGCCCTGCTCACCCGGGCCTTCACCGACCGCTTCGGCGTCGGTGCGCGGGTCGACCTGCTCGACCACGCCGACGAGCTGGTCACCCTGGTCCGCAGCCGGGAACTCTCGCTCAACCGGGCCACCGCCGAGGAGTGGGGCCCCGCCGACGGTTCACTGTCCGAGCTGCGCCGCCGGCGCGCCGCCGCCCTCGCCGTGCTCGCCACCCGGCTCCGCGAGGCCGGCGAGGACGCCGAGGTCTCGGTGGACCCCGGCCTGCTCGCCTCGCTCGCGGACGGCCTGCCCGACCGCTTCCGGCTCCCCGCCGCCTCGTACGGCCTGCTGGTCCAGCCCGCCGACGGCCGACTGGTGCTGAACGCCTGCTACACCGGGCACGGCCAGCTGGCCACCCGCTTCCTCGGCGCCCAGGCCGAGCTCGGCAGTGACGTCGCGGCCCGGACCGCCCGCCGGATCCAGCACCGGTTCGGCTCCGACGGCGTCCGGCTGGTCGAGGACCGCGGACTGCACCGGGCCAACATCAACCACCGGATGCGGCTGCTGGACGAGACCATCACCCCGGGGGAGTGGCTCGGTGTCACGCTGGCCCACGACCCGGTCGCCGACCGGCTCGAGCTGCTCGACCGGGACGGGCAGCCGATCCGGGTGATGTCGCTGGGCATGAAGTGGGTCGAACTCCAGCCCACGGCGCTCACCCTGGCCGTCTGGCTGTACGACACCGGCCGGGTCGCCTTCGACCCGATCGGGCAGCTGCACACCCAGCGGCGCGACCTCGACGGCGGAACCGCCCGCTACCCCCGGCTGGTCGCCGGGGACGTGGTGCTGCAGCGCCGCCGCTGGTACCCGGGGGACGACCTGCCGTCCGTGCCGGCCGGCGAGCCGGAGGACGAGGCCGCGCACCTGATCGCGATGACGCGCTGGCGGGCCACCCACGACATACCCGAGGAAATCGTCATGAAGACCCCGCTCGGCATGCCGGCCGGCCAGACGCTGTCCGGCGACGCCGCCGCCGCGGCGCTCACCCGCTACCTCAAGACCCGCAGCCGGGAGAAGCCCCAGTACCTGGACCTGGGCAGCGCGCTGATGGTGCGGGTGCTGCCGAAGTTCCTGGAGCGCCGGAGCGCCGGGTTCTTCGAGGAGGCCCTGCCCGGCGTGCGCGGCGGGGTCACGGCCGGCGAGTGGCTGCTGGAGTACGACCTGGTGCACGACCAGGAGCCGGTCGAGTCCGCAGGGGAGGGCGAGTGAGGGTCAAACTGCGCCCCGGTACGCATTTCGCACCCGTCCGGCAGGGCGTGCACGTCGCCCGGGGCGGCGAGTCCTTCGTCCTGGCGGGGCCGCCGACGCTGTACACCGTCCTTGACAGCCGGCTGGCGGAGCTCAGCGACGGCACGGACGTCGACGCCCTGGTGGTGGCCTTCGGGAGCGAGTCCGCCCGCCCGGTCCTCGACCGGATCCTGCGCACCCTGGTGGACCGGGACGTCCTGCTCGACCTGGACGCGCTGACCACCCCGGCGCCCGACGGGGCCACCGCGGCCCGCTACGCCGAGACGCTCGCCTACCTGGAAGCCCACAGCCCGGACCCCTACGGGGACTTCGCGCGGCTTCGGGGCGCGCGGGTGCGCGTGCTGGGGAGCGGACCCGCCGCCGAGCCGGCAGTGCGGTCGCTACGGCGCCACGGGGTGGCGGACGCGGTCGTGCGCTCCGACGGCTTCGAGAGCTCCGATGACGCTGACGGCTCCGAACCGGTGGATCCGGGCTGGGCGGTGCTGATCGCGGATCACGAACACCCGTCCGGCCCACCCGCGGCACTGCCGCCCGGCACCCGGGTGGTCGCCGTGCACGCCGGGGAGCAGGTGGCCCTGGTGGCCGAACTGGACGACGCCACCGGGACGGCCGCCTTCGAGGCCGCCGCCCACCGCGCGGCGGCCTGGGTGGCCGGGGACCCCGAGGCCGGCGCGCCGCGCCCGCTCAGCGCGGTCCTCGCCGGAGCGCTGGCGGCCCGCGCCGTCCTGGCCGGCCTCACCGGTCTCGACCGGTCCCCCGGGACGGCCACGGTGATCCACGGCCGGCAGCTCCGGACCTCCCGCATTCCCCTTCAGGACGGACCTGTTGGGCAGGACGGGCCGGCCGGGTCACTGGCCGCCTGGACGCCGCCGACGGAGGACGTCGATCCGCCGGCGCCCCACGAGTTGCTGACCGCCTGGGATCCGCTGACGACCCGTTGGGTCGGGCTGGTGAGGCGCGGGCGTGACCTGGACCTGGACCAACTGCCGTTCGCCCTGGAGACCGTGGAGCTGCTCACCGGTCCGGCCCCCACCCGGGCTGTCGGCTGGGGGCCGGACCGGACGGCAGCCGGTGTGGGTGCACTGCTGGCCGCGGCGCGCCGGCTGGCCGGGGCCGATGGCGCCGCCGGGGCGACCGAGGGCCGCTGGCTGCTCGACGGCGTGCTGCGGCAGCTCGGCGCCGAACTGCTGCTCGGCCGCCCGGGAGACCCGCTCGGCTGGGACGGACTCGGCAGCACCGAAGGCCGGACACTGTTCGGCCTCCTGGAGTCCTGGTTCGACTGCACGGTGGAACTGACGCGTCGTCAGTGTCCGGTGCTCGACTGGTCGTTGGTGACGGTCACCGAGCAGGACGGGACGGTGGCCGCGACCGAATGGGGCGAGACCCCGGCCGCCGCGGCCAAGGCGGCCCTCGCCGCCGCCGTCGCCCGGGCCCAGGCCGACCCCGAGGTGCGCCGGCTGCTCGCCGAACACCCGGTCGGCACCAGCGTGTTGGAGACCTGCTCGGTGACCGCGGTACGGCTGGCCCTGAGCCGACTCGGCACCGAACCGGCCGTCCGGGGCCGGACCGTCCGCGCCCGGCGGCTGACCAACGACCCGGTCACCGGACAACTCCCACTCCACTGCGGGCCGGTGCGGCTCTCATGACCGAGGACACCACGGTGACAGAAATCCCGGGACAGCCGTCGGCGACCGGGCCCCGGATCGGCCCCGGTGCGCCGGTCTCCTGGGACTGGCGGACCTGGGCCGACCAACTGGACGGCTGCGTGCTGACCGCCCACGGCGAGCTCGATCTGGACTGGGAACGCCGGGCGATGGCCGCCGCCCGGGCGACCGGCAAAGATCTGCTCTCCATTCGGATCGGCGCGACCGAGATCCAGATCGGACCACGCTGGACCCCGGACGGCGACCTGGCCTGCCCGTGCTGTGCCGCCGCCGCCGACGCCTACCGCCGCTGGGACTCCGAGAAGCGCCCCGAGAGCGACCGGCGCGAACGCGAGCAGACGGCCGCCCACCGGAGCGAACCCGAGGCGAGCACCCCTGCCCCCGGCCGGGTGGTCCCCGTGTCGCCGTGGCTGGAGGCGGTGGTCGGTGCGGTGCTGACGGCCGAGGCCGCGCCCGGGCCGGGTGAGATGGTGGTCGTCTCGCGGACCGGCGTGGTCGCCCGGCACCGGGTGATGCGCCGACGGGCCGCCGGCCCTGCCCCGGCCGGAGCCGCGTCCGACCACGGCCGAGGTGCCGACTCGGGAGAGTTCGGCGCCCTTCGGGATGGACCCGGACCGGATGCGGGCCGCGTTCGCGGATCCCCGCTTCGGCCCGGTGACGCGGATCACCCGCTACTCGTCGGGCAGCTTCCCGATCAGCGAGGTCGACGTCCTGGCCGGGACGCCGTCCGGCCTCGGCCGGGGGATGCGGTTCCGCGAGGCCGAGGCGGTCGGCATGTACGAGGCGATGGAGCGCCAGGCCGGCTACCCGCACGCGGCGACCATCGTCCCCGAGATGACCCACCGGGAGCTCGGCGCCCTCGCGCTCGACCCGGCGACCCTCGGCGGCTACACCGACCGCCAACTCGCCTCCCCGCTGAGCAAGGTGCAGCGGTACACCGAGGACACCGCGCTGGACTGGGTGTGGGCCCGTCCGCTCACCGGCGGCGAACCCCGGCTGGTCCCGGCCGAGATCGGCTTCTACCGTTACGGCTACCGGATCAGGGCGGCGGAGGGGGAGACCCGGCGCGGCGCCTTCCTGGAGTCCTCCAGCGGCTGCGCCCTCGGCGGCGGTTTCGAGGAGGCGGCGCTGCACTCGCTGCTCGAACTCGCCGAGCGGGACGCCTTCCTGCAGGCCTGGCACCTCGCCCGCCCGCTGCCGGCCGTCGATCCGGCCACCGTCCGCGACCGCCAGTCGCGGCTGCTGCTCAGGCTGGTCGAGAGCCACGGCTACGACGTCCACCTGCTGGTCGCCACCGCCGACATCCCGGTGCCCGCGGTCTGGGCGCTCGCGGTCCGGCGCGACGGCGGTCTGCCGGCCACCTTCAGTACGGCCGGCTGCCACCCCGACCCCGAGCAGGCGGTGCGCTCGGCGCTGTGGGAGCTGACCCAGCTGGTGACCGGCGGACTCAACTGGGATCCGAAGCCGCTGGAGCCGCTGATCGAAGACCCCTGGCTGGTCGAGGAGTTGGCGCAGCACTGGCGCCGCTACGCGTTCCCCGAACTGCTGCCCCGGGTCGAACGGGTGCTCGGTGGCCCGGTGCTCCCGCTGGCGGACGCCTTCGGCGACTGGCCGCAGCCGCTGATCCGCGCGGCGGGCGGTGACGTGACTGGCGCGCTGGAGTACGTGCTCGAGCTCTACCGGCAGGCGGGGCTCGGCACCGTGCTGGCCGTCGAGCAGTCCACCCCCGACCACTCCGCGCTCGGCATGTCGGTGGTCAAGTGCGTGGTGCCCGGCATCCTGCCGATGTGCTTCGGCCAGGCGCACCAACGCCTGTCCGGTCTCGACCGGTTGCTCTCGCGGCTCGACGCGGATCCGGCCGACCTGCCCCTCGACCCGCACCCCTTCCCATGACCGCATCCGCAACCACCCAGCCTGGTGCGCCGACCCTGGCCGACATCCGCCGCTTCGCCTTCCGGCAGGGCCCCGGCAAGGGCCACCTCGGCGAGCAGCACCTGGTGGACGACCGGGCCGCTACCACCAGTGCCCTGCCGCCCGGTTGGGCCCGCTCAGCCACCGGCGTACCGCTGCCGCTCGGTACCCACGAGCTGCTGTCCGGCACCCCGTACCTCGAGCCGGTCGGGCCGGCTCCGCGTGACCGGCTCGGGCACCTGCTCACCACCGCCTTCGGCCTGCAACGCCGCGAGCCCTCGCACCGCTACGCCGACCACCGTTCGGTCGCCTCCGGGCGGGCGAAGTTCCCGGTGCACGCCTTCCTCGCCCAGGGGCCGGCGGTCCGCTATCTCGACGTGTACCGGCACGCGCTGGTGGACGTGACGCCGCCCGGGGGAGTGCCCGCGGTGACGGGGGACGGGAC
The DNA here is from genome assembly GCF_001424875.1 of Kitasatospora sp. Root107. GTDB lineage: Bacteria > Actinomycetota > Actinomycetes > Streptomycetales > Streptomycetaceae > Kitasatospora. Next base: position 107,696 of record NZ_LMCT01000034.1, read on the forward strand.
CTCGGTGCTGCTGGCTGCCCGCTACAGCGACCTGCCCGCCGCCTACGGCCGGATGCGGTACGCCGTCACGGAGGTCGAACTCGGGGTCAACCTAAGGTCGTTGTGCGTGGCGGCGGATCTGTTCGGAGTGGAGGCCCGGCTCGCGCTGGACGGCGGGAGCACCGCCGAGGCCGAGACCGTGGTCCGGTCGGCCGGTCCCGGCACCTGGTCCGCCCCGCTGGCCGTCCGGCTCGGCGGCCTCGGCCCGGTCGGCCCGAGCACGGCACTCCCCGGCCCGGCCGGGAACGGGCCGGACAGCCGCGACTCCTTGCTGGAGAGTGACGATCCGTCAGTCCGGGACATGGCCGCCGTCAGTGCCCGGCGCCACGGCCTGTCAACCGGCCCGCAGCCGCCGGCCCGTGGACTGCCCGAGGGCGGCCCGGCCGGTGGCACCGACTGGGCGCAGGTGCTCTGGAACCGCACCGCAGGCCGGATGCCCGACCAGCTGTACGGCTTCGCCCTGCGGCCCGCCGAGGTCTCCGCCGACTGTCTGGCCGATCTGCTGGCCTGGGCCGACCGGCCCCCGCCGGACCGCCTGCTGGCCGAGGTCGCCGGCCGGGTCCGGCTGACCGTGGCCCTGCAACGGGTCGGCGGTCTGCCGACCGGCGTCCACCGGGTCGAGGGCAGGGAACTGACGCCCGGTCTGGTCCGGCCCAGGATCATGGCCGCGCTCCAGCCCGGATTCGCCCAGCAACCCTCGCCGAACACCGACTCCGGGATGCGGCACGCGGCGATGGTCTGGGTCCACTCCGTCGACGTCGACGCGCTGCTCGACGACTTCGGCCCGTCCGCCCTCGGCCTGCTCCAGCTCTGCCTGGGCTGGAGCGTGCACGGCCTCTGCCTGGCGGCGGCCGCGCACGGACTGGTCGCCCGCCCGGCGCGCTCCTTCGTCGAGTACCACGTGCAGCCCCTGCTCGGCCTACGCCGCGAGGAGACCCCGGTGTTCATGACCGTCTGCGGGACATCCCGCTTCACCGAACCGATGCTGGACCTGCGCACATGAGCACACCCAACGCCCATGGCCGCTGGCGCAGTTGGCACCTGCACGCGGACTCGCTGCGGTCCGCCGCACTGGAGAGCCTGCTGCTCCGAGCCGTGGTTCCGGTGGTCGAGCAGCACACGGCCGGTCAGGACCAGGGCGCCCCGCCCCGGCCCTGGTTCTTCATCCGCTACTGGCAGGGCGGTCCGCATCTGCGACTGCGGATCGCCGACCTTGACGATCCGGCGGCCGCCCGGATCACCGCAGAGCTGACCGCCCGGACGGACGCCGTCAACGCGGAGCTCCCGCCCGAGGACCGGCTCACCCCCGCCTCGTACCGGCAGGCCGCCCGGCCGCTCGCCGAGCTCGGCGAGGGCGGCCAGGCACTCGACCTCGGCGAGCTGCTGCCGCCGGGCGTCCACCCGGCAGTGTACGAGCCGGAGCTCCGGCGCTACGGCGGGCCCGAACAGATGGCGCTCAACGAGGAGTTGTTCCACGCCTCCAGCGTGGTGGTACTGCGCGCCTGCCGGGCCCGTCCGGGGCACGGCCGCAACATCGCGGACGGATTGGAGGCGATGGCCGCGACCCTGTCGGCCTGGCCCGGCGACCGGCTGGTGCTGCTGCGCGCGGTGCGGGACGGCTGGGCCGAGTGGTCCGGCGGGACCGGCGGGTCCGCCGAAGGCCTCGCCCGTACGGCCGCCGACCAGGCCGACCGGCTGCGAGCGAGCGCGGGGGCCTTGGTTGCCCTGGCCGACGGCGCCCCGTCCCGGTGGAGTGCCTGGACGACCAGGCTCCGGCCGGCCGCCGAACTGTGGACCGAATCCCACGGCATCCCCGGTGCCGGCCGGATCCTCGGCTCCCAGCTCCACATGACCCAGAACCGGCTGGGCGTCGGCGCGGGCCGCGAGGGCATGATGGCCGCGATCCTGCTGGACCTCTTCCGGCAGCACAGTGGTGCGTCTTGACGCACCGTCAGCCGACCGGGCACACGGTGATCGAACTCGTCGACGTACGCAAGCAGTTCGGCGAGGTCACGGCGGTCAACGGCCTGAACCTGCGGGTCGAAGCCGGTGAGGTGGTCGCCTTCCTGGGACCGAACGGTGCGGGCAAGTCCACCACCATCGACCTGCTGCTGGGCCTGGCCAGACCCGACTCGGGCACCGTCCGGGTCTGTGGTCGCCCACCCGTGGACGCGGTCCGGCACGGCCTGGTGGCCGCCGTGCTGCAGAGCGGTGGTCTGCTGCGTGACTTCACGGTCGCCGAGACCGTCCGGTACGTCGCCTCGGTGTACCCGACGGCCAGACCGGTCGACCAGGTGATGGAGGTGGCCGGGCTGACGCCGATCGCCGGACGACGGGTCGGCAAGTGCTCGGGCGGCGAGCAGCAGCGGCTCCGCTTCGCACTGGCCCTGCTGCCGGAACCGCAGGTGCTGGTCCTCGACGAGCCGACCACCGGCATGGACGTCGAGGCGCGGCAGGACTTCTGGAAGGCGGTCCGCCGCGATGCGGAGCGCGGCCGGGCCGTGCTGTTCGCCACCCACTACCTCGACGAGGCCGATGCGCACGCCGACCGGATCGTGGTCGTCCGCGAAGGTGTCGTGGTGGCCGACGGCCCGGCGGCGAGGATCAAGAACCTGGCGACCGGCCGCCGGATCCGAGTGCTCTGGCCCGGAGCCGAGTTGGCGGCCGTCCGCGCCCTGCCCGGCGTCGACTCGGCGGAGGCGTACGGCGATTCAGTGGTGCTGCACACCCGCGACTCCGATCAGGTCGCCCGCCACCTGCTCAACCACACCGCTGCCCGCGACCTGGAGATCACCGCCACCCTGGAGTCGGCCTTCGTGGCACTGACCGGCCGCGACTCCTCCCGGCCGCCCGAGCCTGACCCCGAGGAGCGCTGATGACCATGGCCCCCGCCCGTCCGCCGTACGGCGGATTCAACACCGTGGCCCTGCGGCTGGAGGTGCGGCGGGTGCTGCGCAACCGGCGCACCCTGGTCTTCGCCCTGGGCATGCCCGCGCTGTTCTTCCTCTCCTTCGGCCTGCCGCAGGCCGGCCAGGCCGCCGCCGGGACGGAGGTGCGCCAACTCACCATGGTCAACATGGCGGTCTACGGCTCGATGCTCGCCGCCACCTCCTGCGGCGCCGCCGTCGCGGTCGAGCGAAGCGTCGGCTGGACCAGGCAGTTGCGGATCACCCCGCTGCTCCCGCTGGCCCACCTCGCGATCAAGGTGCTGACCGCGATGCTGCTCGGACTCCTCTCGGTGGCCGTGGAGTTCACCCTCGGCGCGGCCTCCGGAGTGCGGGCTCCGCTGCGGGTCTGGCTGCTCTCCGGCCTGATCGCCTGGCTCGGCTCCTCGGTCTTCGCCGCCCTCGGTCTCTTCGCGGGATTCGTGCTGCCCTCGGAGAACGTGATGCAGTTCGTCGGCCCCGCGCTTGCCCTGCTGGCCCTGTGCGGCGGCCTGTTCGTACCGCTGCCCTTCCTGCCCGAGTCGATCCGCTCCTTCGCCGAGTTCACCCCCGGCTACGGCGTCGGCCAGCTCGCCCGCCTCCCCCTCACCGGCGGGCCGGTCGCCGGGGCACTCGCCAACCTCGCGGTCTGGGCGACGCTCTTCCTCACGGGAGCCGCCTGGCTGTACCGCCGCGACCCGGCCCGGTAGTCGGTGCCTCGATCCGCTCCTTTCTGACTTTCCGTCAGTAGCGTGACTGCCATTGACATGTACCCCCGTCGCTGTGAATCTTGCTTCGCAACTCCGCCGTTTCGAGCAGTTTTGCGCAGCAGCAGACAACTGTTGCTCAGTCGACGGGAGAAACGCGCCGTGCGCTTACTTCGACACCACCTCCGCTGGACCGCCCTCGCCGCGGCCGCGACCTTCCTCGCCACCCTGGCCGGGCCGACCGTTCCGGCACGGGCGGCGACCCCCGGCTCCGCCGTCCTCGACCAGGGCCACCAGAGCACGACCTGGCAGAGCCCCCGCTACGCCAAGGGCACCTTCGGCGGCGCCACCGACTGCCCACCGGCCGCACAGGACCCGGGAAACGCGGTCTGCGACCGCTTCGACCTGACCGTCGACGTGCCGACCGGGTACTGGGACGACAACCCGGAGGGCGGCGTCCCGCTCTCCATCCAGTGGCAGACCCCCACCGACGACTTCGACCTCTACGTCTACGACGCGAACGGCAAGGAGGTCGCCCAGAGCGCGGGCACCGCCGACCCCGAGTCGACCGTGATCCCCAAGGCCTCGGGCACCTACCACGTCGTTGTCGTCCCCTACGACGTGCACGACAACTCCTATACGGGCCGGGCCTATCTGCCGCAGACGGCCGACGCGGGCGACCTGACCACCTTCGGCGGCTCCCAGGGCAGCTACGACATCACAGCGGGCACCCTGAGGGCCAAGGTCGACTTCCTCGCCGACGACCAGCTGCGCCTGCGGGCCGCCCCGGACGGCGTCCTCACCGACCCGGCCGGCAGCACCATCATCCGCAAGCAACCCGAACTCCAGGGCGACACCAGCTCCTTCGACGCCGGGGAGTACTACGGCATCCGCTCCAAGAACCTGGTGCTGCGGGTCTACAAGCACCCGCTGCGCKTCGGCCTGTACSGGGCGGACGACCGCACGGCCGTCTGGCAGGAGGAGGCCCCGCTGCGCTGGAGCACCAGCGGGCTGCGGCAGAGCCTGCTGCGCGGCGCCGACGAGCAGTTCTTCGGCGGCGGCGAGCAGAACGGGAGCTTCTCGCACCGCGACCGGACCATCCACGTCGCCAACAACTTCAACTGGAACGAGGGCGGTTACAACAACTCCCAGCCGTTCTACGTCTCCAGCGCCGGCTACGGAGTCTTCCGCAACACCTTCGCGCCGGGCATCTACGACTTCGGTTCGCCGGTGCGCACCGGGCAGCAGGAACGGCGGCTCGACGCCTACTACTTCACCGGTGACGTGAAGTCGGTGATCGGCAAGTACACCGCGCTGGTCGGCAAGCCGTTCATGCCGCCCGTCTACGGCCTGGAACCGGGCGACTCCGACTGCTACCTGCACAACGCCAACCGCGGCGAGCGGCACACCCAGGACGCACTGAAGATCGCCGACGGCTATGTCCAGAACCAGATGCCGCTCGGCTGGATGCTGGTCAACGACGGCTACGGCTGCGGCTACGAGGACCTCGCGAAGACCGGCGAGGGCCTGCGGAAGGACCACGCCCAGCTCGGGCTGTGGACGCAGAACGGCCTGCCCAACCAGGCCGAGGAGGTCAAGGCCGGGGTCCGGGTGCGCAAGCTCGACGTGGCCTGGGTCGGCAACGGCTACGACTTCGCGCTGAACGCCTGTGACCAGGCCAAGGCGGGCATCGAGGACAACAGCGACGCCCGCGGCTTCGTCTGGCTGCCGGTCTCCTGGGCCGGCGCGCAGCGCTGCGGCGTGCTCTGGAGCGGTGACCAGAGCCTGTCCTGGGACTACATCCGCTGGCAGATCCCCACCTACGCCGGCGCGACCATGTCCGGCATCGCGTACAACACCGGTGACGTCGGCAGTATCTACCGGCACGACCCGAAGATGTACGCGCGCGACCTGCAGTGGAAGGCCTTCCTGCCGGCCGTCATGACGATGGACGGCTGGGCGAAGGACATCGCCACCAAGCAGCCGCACGACCAGCAGCCCTGGCTGGACGGCGAGCCGTACACCTCGATCAACCGCAAGTACCTGCAGCTGAAGGAGCGGCTGCTGCCGTACATGTACACCCTGTCGGCCGAGGCCACCAGGACCGGCGTCGGTGCCGTGCGGCCGCTCGCGCTGGAGTACCCGGACGACCCGGCGGCCCTCGGGCCGAACGCCAAGTACGAGTTCCTGGCCGGCCCGGACTTCCTGGTCGCGCCGGTCTACTCGGACACCGCGGTGCGCGACGGCATCTACCTGCCCAAGGGCACCTGGACCGACTACTGGACCGGGCGCACCTACCAGGGCCCGACCACGGTCAACGGCTACTCAGCCCCGCTCGACACCCTGCCGCTGTTCGTCAAGGGCGGCTCGATCGTCCCGATGTGGCCCAAGGGCACGCTCTCCTGGGAGAACCGGGACCGGACCGAACTCGACTACGACCTCTACCCGCAGGGGGACTCCACCTACACCCTGTACGAGGACGACGGCGTCACCCGGCAGTTCAACCAGGGCGCCTCGGCCACCCAGCGCGTGGACGTGCACGCGAACGGTGCCGTGACCGTCGTCAAGGTCGGTGCCAGCGTGGGGAGTTACGCCGACAAGCCGAGCAGTCGGGCGTACCGGTTCACCGTGCACGGCGAGCGGGCCCCGCGCCAGGTGGTCACCGAGGGCGGTCCGCTGCCGCAGCTGGGCTCGGCCGCCGCGCTCGACTCGGCCGCGTCCGGCTGGTACTTCGACGCCGCGACCGGAGTGACCAACGTCAGAACGCCGTCCGTCGCCACCGACCACGGCTTCTCGGTCGAGCTGATCCACGGCGGCCGCTGAAACAGCAGGGCCCGGCCCACCCGACCGGTGGACCGGGCCCTGTGTCGCATCGTCAGGCAGGCCCGTAACCGTGAGGGCCTCAGGAGCGGAGGGCGGCGGTCAGTTCGGCGGCTGTCGGCGGGTTGGCGCCGGCGCGGGAGACGGTGATGGCGGCTGCGGCTGCCGCGGCCCGTAGGGCGGCGGGCACCGAGTCGCTGGCTTTGACGACGTGGCTGAGCGCCACGCACTCCTCCACCGCGGCGATGCCGTCTTCCCGTTCGCCGAACAGCGCCGGACGGATGTTGGGGTTGTAGGAGACCGTCGCCCCCGAGCGGCGCAGTTCGCGCAGCAGCCGGCGGGCAGTGTCGGCGCCCGGCTCCAGTACCGAGGCGAGTGAGCCCAGATGGACGTAGCGCGCCGGCGGAACGGCAGCCTGTCGCAGGCTCCACTCGATGGCGAACTCGTAGGCGGCGCTGCCCCGTTCGTCGAGGGTGACGATCGCGGTCGGAGTGGGTGGTGCCTGGTCGTCCGTCAGGACCGACACCCCTGCCGAACGGAGGTGCGCCCGGATCAGGTCGCCCATCGGATCCTGCCCGAGCTGGGTGAGGAGCGTGGTCCGGTGCCCCAGCCTGGCCTGGCCAGGCCGTAGGCGACGTTGGCGGGGCGGCCGCCCGGGTGGGCGCGGTCGGGTCGGCCAGGGGCGCGGACCACGTCGGCGACGCACTCGCCGATGACGAGGAATTCGACGCCTCTGCTGTCGGGCTCTGCCATGGTGCGGGGCTGCTCCTTGCATCGTGAACTTGTGTTCATCAGACATGCCGAGTGTCAGTCGCTCAGGGTTACCTGATCGAGCATCAGGTGGCCCCAGCTGCCGGTCGCGTCGTCGAGGATCTGCAGCTGCGCGCTGCGGCCCTGCCACTGGCCGAGGTCCCAGGTGACGGGCTTCAGGGTGCCGGTGTCGTCGCCGGTGGCGGTGCGTACGGGCACCCCGTCGACGAGGAGGCTGACGGCGGTGGCGCCGGGCTGCCCGAGCGGATGGTGGCCGCCGGCGACCAGGAGGTGCAGGGTGTTGCGGTCGACGGTGAAGGCGGGCGAGGTGATGGCGCCGGTGGCGGAGTCGGTGCCGGCGTAGGTGTCGAGGACGGCGGCGCCGACCTGGCCCGGGAGGCTCGCAGGGGTCGGTCCGGTGTCGTTGAGGCTGCCGGTGGCGGTCCAGCCGGTTCCGTACGTGCTGCCTTCGAAGTCGGCGAGGGTCCTGGCCGGGCGCTGGGCGAGGTTGGCGAACTCGGTGACGGTGACGTTGGCGAAGGTGGCGCTGCCGCCGCTGGTGAACAGGTTGACGCCGCTGTCGTTCGGGTCGGGGAACGCCAGGCTGGAGTGGACGTAGCGGCCGTCGTCGAGGAAGTACTCGACGGTGGTGCGGTCGACGAGGATCCGCAGGTGCGCCTGGGTCTTCGCCGGGTCGTACGGTGCGTGGGTCTCCTCGCGCCGGCCGGACGGGTCGGGGTTGCCGGTCTGACGCCGGTTCAGGTAGCTGTAGTCGTGGTTGATCCCGGCGTCGACGTGGCGGGTGCCGTCGGCGGAGACGCGGCTGACGTCGGCCTCCAGCTGGTAGGCGGTGCCGTGGTAGTCGAGCGGGACTTGGCCGTTGACCTGGATCGTGCCGAGCGAGGTGACGCTGGTGGCGTGGTTGTCGAGCGCGGGTACGGGCCGGGAGGCCAGGGCGTACCCGTCGCCGTAGTGCTTGAGGGTGATCTGACGGGTGATGGAGTCGGTGCCGTTGAAGCCGTCGGAGGCCCAGGTGGGGGTGGTGAACGGGTAGGACCAGTTGTTCATCCAGCCGATCGCGTAGCGGCGGTCGAGCGGAGCGGTGGGGTCCTCCCAGGTGACGCCGCCGTACCAGTCGAGACCGCGGTCGAGCCACTGCGGGGTGGCGGTGTCGGGGGTGAAGGCGGTGCCGTCGAAGGTGCCGGTCCAGTAGGCGTAGGTGTTGGGGGCGCCGGTGAGGTAGCCGTTTGCACTGGCGCCCATGACCCAGTGGGTGGTTCCGTCGTCGGCCGTGAGCTGGAACAGGTCGGGGCATTCGAGGGTGCCCAGGGTGTTGTCGACGTAACTGGAGGTCCAGCTCCAGCTCTTGAGGTCGGGGGAGGTGTAGAAGCCGATCCGGTCACCCTCGGCGAGGAGCGCGACCCAGCGGTTGCGGGGGGCGTCCCAGAGCACCTTGGGGTCGCGGAAGTCCTTGCGGCCGCCGTTGGCCATCACCGGGGTGTCGCCGTAGGGGCGGAAGTTTCGGCCGCCGTCGGTGGAGTACCAGAGGAACTGGGCCTGCGGGCCGGACGCGTCGACGATCTGGGTGGGCGTGGGGTGGTCCATCTGGGTGGTCAGGATGACGATCGCGCCGGCGCCGAACCCGGCGGTGTTGTCCGTGTCGACGACCGCGGAGCCGGACCACAGGTCGTAGTTGGCGTTGGTCTTCTTCGGGGCGGCGACGCCCTGGTCATGGAAGGCGACGTTGTCGGTGGTGGTGGCGAGGCGCCAGGCGGTTCCGACGGCCTGGTCGTAGTCGGCGTTGTAGAGGTAGTAGTAGTGGAAGGCGCCGTCGACGTAGACCGGCCGCTGCGGGTCGTTCTTCCAGTGGTCGGGCACGGTGAAGTGGTACACGTCGCGGTAGCTGTCCGCCGCCCGGGCGGCCTGCGGGGCGGCCGGGCCGGGGGCGGCGACGCCGAGCGCGGTCAGGGCGAGAGCGAGCAGGGCGGTGAGGGAGAACCGCAGTCGGGAGGTCATGGTCGGCTCCTGGACTTCTGTGGGTGGGGAGGAGCTGTCGTACCGTCAGCGAGGCAGGGGGACCTGCGCGGACAGGGCACCGGTACCGGCCGGTTCGGCCTCGAACGTCATCCGGTGACCGTCCCAGCGGATGGGCATGGGGTCGCTGACACCTCCGGTGAAGGTGCCGTCCGGGCCGGTGTGGTGGAAGCCCATGAGCACCCAGCGGCCGTCCCGGCGGCGGACGAGCTTGCCGCTGTAGTAACGGTCGTCGGTCACCTGCTCGGCCGCGCCGATGTCGAACGGTCCGAGCAGGCTCTCGGCGGGGGCGGCCCAGATGCCGCCCCGGGTGCCGCCCGCCCGGCGCAGGTCGGAGGCGTGCTCGGCGAGGCAGGAGAAGAGCAGTACCGGCCGGCCGTCGACGATCTCGGTCTGGACGACCTCGAGCTGCCCGAAGCCGCGTACGGCGGGCGCGGTCAGCGGCGGCTGCAGGTGCCACTCGCGCAGGTCGGGGGAGACGGCGTGGCCGACGACTCCGCGTTCGAAGGCCGCTCCTTCGGTGGCCCGGGCGGTGATCAGCATGTGCCAGCCGTCGCCGCCGGGGTCGGGGAAGACCCAGGGATCGCGGAACGCCTCGTCGTGCCACCGGCCGGAATCGAGCGTCTCGTACCAGGCGGGGTCCGCGCCGAGTACGGGGTTGGCGCCCGCCTTGTGCCAGGTGGTCAGGTCGGTGGAGGTGGCGTAGCCGATGCGCTGGATGTTCTTGCCGTCGGGGGCCCGGGTGGCGCCGGTGTAGAAGAGGAACCAGGTGCCGTCGGGGTGGCGGGCGACCGAGCCGGTCCAGGTGGCGAGGTCGTCGAAGGCGGGGGCGTCCGCGCGGACCAGGGCGTCGGGGACGCGGGTCCAGGTGCGCAGGTCGGTGGAGACGGCGTGGCCGATGGCGGCGCGGTAGTGGCGGGCCTCGGGGTCGTGCAGGGCTCGGGACGCGTACAGGAAGAACAGGTGGTGCTGTTCGCCGTCGTCGGCGAACCAGAAGTCCCAGACCCAGGAGTCGGGCAGCGTGAACATGAGGGCCTTTCAGGGCAGGCGTGAGGAGCCCGGCAGGGCGTGGTGTACGGGGGCGCGCGGTGGCGGTGGTGGTCAGCCCTTGACGCCGCTGGCTGCGACGCTGCTGACGAAGGCGCGCTGGAAGGCGAGGAAGACCACCAGTACGGGCAGCGTGATCATGGAGGTGTAGGCCATGATCTCGCCCCAGGCCGGGTTGTCCTGGAAGAAGTACTGCATGCCGACCATGACGGGGCGCAGCTTCTCGTCCTGCACGACCATCGTCGGCCAGAGGTACTGGTTCCAGGCGGGCAGGAAGGTGAGGATCGCCACGGTCGCGAAGGCCGGTCCTGACAGCGGGACCACGATGCGGCGGTAGATGGTGAACCAGCCGGCGCCGTCGATACGGGCGGCCTCGTCGAGCGAGGTGGGGATGGTGGAGAAGTACTGGCTGAACAGGAAGATGGAAAAGGCGTTCGCGACGAACGGGATGATCTGCACCTTGTAGCTGTTGAGCCAGCCGATGTCGTAGACCAGCGCGCCGTCCTGGAAGAGCAGGGTCGGCAGGTGGGCGACCCAGTAGACCAGTGGCACGGCGATCGTCTCGAAGGGGACGATCAGGGTGGCGATGACGACGCCGAGGACCAGGCCCCGGCCGCGCCAGCGCAGGCGGGAGAGGGCGAAGCCCGCCATGGAGTTGACGACCAGTCCGAGGCCGACGATCGCGACGGTGACCAGCAGCGAGTTGAGCAGGAAGCGTCCGACCGGCACCCGGTCGAAGACCGCGCCGTAGTTGTCCAGGCCGACGTCGCCGACCGGCAGGAACGCGCGCCAGCCGCTGATGTCGGAGAGGATCTGGCCGTCCGGCTTCAGGCTGGAGACGAACATGAAGACCAGCGGGAAGAGGAAGAACACGGCGAGGCCGACCAGGACCAGGTAGGACCAGACGCGGCGGCGCCGACGCTGTTCGCTCGCCTCGGAACGCGTGCCTCGCACGCGCGGAGTTGCGGCCATGGGTCAGTCCTTGTCACGGGTGAGGTGGCGCTGGATCAGCGCGATGACGAGCACGATCACGAAGAAGACCAGGGACAGCGCCGAGCCGTAGCCGATCTGCTGCTGGCGGTAGCCGGTGAGCACCGCGTGGTAGACCAGGGTCGAGGTCGAGTCGATCGGGCCGCCCTGGGTCATCACGTCGATCTGCACGAACAGGCCGAGCGCGGCGATGGTGATGGTGATCAGGACGAAGATCCTGGTCGGGCGCAGGCACGGCCAGGTGACGTCCCTGAACTGGCGCCAGGTCCCGGCGCCGTCGATCCGGGCCGCCTCGTAGAGCTCCTCGGGAATGGTCTGCAGCCCCGACAGCCAGATCAGCATGTGGAATCCGACGGCCTGCCAGACGGACAGCACGATGATCGCGAACAGGGCGGTGCTGGGGTTGTTGAGCCAGGCGGTGCCCTGCCAGGCGCCGAAGGTGACCGAGTCGATGAAGGAGTTGACCAGCCCGTCCGGCTGGTACATGAACTTCCACAGGATCGAGACCACGACGATCGAGGTCACTACCGGGATGAAGAAGATGACCCGGAACGCGGTCACGCCGCGGATCTTCTGATTGACCATCAGGGCGAGGAACAGCCCGAAGCCGGCCTGGACGGGGACGACCACGGCCGCGAAGGCGAAGGTGTTCAGGGCCGAGCGGAAGAACGTCGGGTCGACGGTGAAGGCCCGGACGAAGTTGTCGAGGCCGACGAAGCGCAACGGCTCGGGGGAGATGAGCCGGGCGTTGGTGAAGGACAGGGCGAAGCCGAGCAGCACCGGCACGATCAGGAACGTCAGCAGCAGGACGATCGCGGGTGAGGCCATGGCCAGGCCCGCGCGGGCTTCGCCTCGGCGGGCGGCGCGCTGTCCGCGCCGCCGGGGCCTGATCGGTGCTCGGGTGGCGTCGGGGGTGGCCGCGTCGGCCGGGGATTCAAGACGGAAGGTCGCCGTCATGGGGTCACGCCTTTCCACAGGCGGGGCGGCACGGCAGCCGCCCCGCGACCGCTTGACGCCTCGTCAGTTTCCGTAGCTGTTGTTCGACTTGAGGTCGCTGTCGATCGACTGCACGGCACGGTCGAGAGTGGACTTGACGTCGGCGCCGTTCATGACGTCCTTGGCGGCCTTCTCGAAGGTGGTGGAGATCACCGGGTAGCCGGGCGTGGCGGGGCGGACCAGGGCGAACTTCTGTGACAGGACGGCGAACTGGTGCAGCGAGCCGTCCGGGCCGAAGTACTTCGAGGCGGCGGCGGCGCCCGCGGTGGCCGGAATGACGACCTGGCTGTCGGCGAAGTCGGTGAGGTACTTGTCCTGGAAGCTGAACTTCAGGTACTCGCGGGCGCCCTCGCTCGGCGCGCTGCCGCAGCCGGCGGAGATGCCCCACTGCCAGGAGCCGCCGCCGATCCTGGGACCCTTGCCGAAGTCGACGGGCGGCAGGATCAGCAGGTCGGAGCCGACCTTCTGCAGCGCGTCCTGGGCATTCCACACGCCGGTGTAGCTCAGCGCCACCTTGTCGTCGATGAACTTCTGGTTCCCCACCGGGCCGTTGCTGTTCGCCCAGCCGTTCTTGAACACCTTCTGGAACCAGGTGAAGAACCTGACGGAGTCGGGGCCGTTGAGCACACCGTCGGCGGACTTCATGGCGGTGCGGTCGACCAGGTCGCCGCCGGAGCTCTGCAGCATCGGCGAGTACGCGTACGGCCACCACTCGCCCTTGTCGGCCGCGCCGAGGTCGAGCGGGGTCGCGTAACCGGAGCTCTTGAGCCTGGCGGCGGCGGCGTCGAACTCCTCCAGCGTCCAGGGCTTGTCCACGGTCGGGATGCGGATGCCGTTCTTCTCCAGCACCGACTTGCGGGCGAAGATCGACAATGCCGCGTCCCAGTAACCCGCCGAGTAGACCTTGCCCTGGTAGCGGCCGACCGCGGTGGGCAGCAGCGAATCGGTCAGCGCGGCCGGGAGCTCCAGCGGCTGCAGGTAGCCGGCCCAGGCCCAGTTGGGCATGATCGGGCCGTCCATGTCCAGCAGGCACGGCAGGTTGCGGGCGGCGGCCGCCGCGGTGATGGCGTCGTTGTACGAGCCCTGCGGGAAGTTCTGCTGGACGACCCGGTACTTCGTCTGCGAGGCGTTGAACTCGTCGATGATCTTCTTGTAGACAGCCAGCTCTCCGGGGTTTCCCGCGGAGTGCGTCCACATGCTGATCTGCGTCGGACCGTTTCCGGACGGCGTGCCGTCGTGGTTCGCCTTGGCGCAGCCGCTCAGCGCGACCGTTCCCAGGAGGCCCGCCGCTGCTACGATTGCGAGGGGTTTGCGCACAGGTGATCCCTTCAAGGGGCCGACTTGCAGGTCGGCCCCGGTGTGATGGCAGCGTCAACTGCCATGTGATTTCGGTGAGTCCGCCGCCGTTCTCAGTTTCCGGCCGGGATCGGCGGCGGCCCCACGGAGTCCCGACGGATGATCGGGCAGTTCATGAGAAGCGGGTCGTTCCGATCGGACTCCCGCAGCCCCAGGGCGACCTCCATCGCCCAGCGGCCCATCTCGTAGTGGGGTAGTGCGACCGTGGTGAGCGGCGGATCCAGCTCCGAGGCGATCAGCTGCTGGTCGTCGTAGCCGACGATCGACAGGTCGTCAGGGATCACCAGGCCGCGACGGTGGGCGGCGGTGTAAGCGCCCATCGCCATACGGTCGTTGAAGCAGAAGATCGCGGTCGGACGGCGCTCGGCCGGCAGGTCCAGCAGTCCCTCGACGGCCGCCCGCCCGCCGGCGGCATCGGTTGTCGCGCGCACGTGCAGGGCCGGATCGGGGGTGATTCCCGACTCGGCGAGCACCTGCAGATAGCCCTGGTGGCGAAGCTCCGAGGCGACGACGTCTTCGGGGTTGGGCGCATCGACATAGGCGATCCGACGGTGACCCGCCGCCACCAGCTCACGCGTCGCCGACGCCCCGCCCTGCCGGTCGTCCGGCACCACCGCCGGCCAACCGCCTTCCGTCGGACGGCAGTCCAGGAAGACGGCGTCCGCCGGAAGGCCGGCCGGCGCGTCCACCGCGCGGTGCCACATCCGGGCATAGAGCATCGCGTCGACCTGCTGGCCGGCCAGGGCGAGGATCGCCTTCCGCTCCTGCTCCGCGTCGTCGTCGGTGTTCACCAGGATGACCAGGTGGCCGTGATCTCGGGCGACATCGTTGGCGCCCGCCAGCATCCGGCCGGCGAAGGGGGTGGTGGCGATCGTGTCGGAGATCAGCCCGATCGTCCGGCTCCGCTGGGTCCGCAGGCTGCGCGCCACCGAGTTCGGCGCGTACCCGGCCGCCTCGGCCGCCTCGCGGACCCGGGCCTGCGTCTGCGGCGAGATGCGGTCGTTGCCCGCACCGCTCAGCACCATCGAGACGGTGGCGGTCGAGACGCCGGCGGCGGCCGCAACATCGGACATACGCACCCGGGCCATGGCGATCCGACCTCGTTTCATCTGCGTTTAATCGTTTAACCTTCGGGACGTGAGTATGCAGTTGCCCCGTTACACCGTCAAGACAACGGCTGTGCCGTAACCCCGATGCAACCCGAGTGTGACCGGAGCGTGAAGGGGCAGGACGCCGAGAGCGAGCCGTCAGCGTGACCCGAAGCAGTCACGTAGGAACCTGGCCGCCTGGAGGTTGGCGGTGCGGGCGGCGTCGACGGTGCCGGTCATGGCGAAGAAGCCGTGCGCCATGCCGGGGTAGCGGGTGAGTTCCACCGGGACTCCGGCGGTGGCGAGCCGGGCCGCGTACGCCTCGCCCTGGTCGCGCAGCGGGTCGTACTCGGCGGTGATGACCAGGGCCGGGGGCAGGCCGCTCAGGTCGGCCGCCCGGAGTGGGGAGGCCAGCGGGTGCTCGGCGTCCTGAGGGGCGGTCAGGTAGTGCCGGCCGTACCAGGCCACCGAGTGATGGTTGAACAGCCACGGGTCGGCGTTGTCGCGCATCGACGCGTCGTCGGCCAGCTGGTCGGTGTTGGGATAGACCAGCAGCTGTCCGGCCAGTGCGAGGTCGCCGTCGGCGCGGGCGAGCAGGGTCACCGCGGCCGCGAGGTTGCCGCCGGCGCTGTCGCCGCCGACCGCGAGAGCGGCCGGGTCGGCGCCCAGCTCCTCGGCGTGGTCGGCGACCCAGCGGAGCGCCGCGTGGCAGTCGTGCACCGCTGCCGGGAACGGGTGCTCGGGGGCGAGTCGGTAGCCGACGGTGACGACCAGGCAGCCGGCCTCCGCGGCCAGGTCGCGGCAGAGCACGTCGGCGGTGTCGATGCTGCCGAGGGTCCAGCCGCCGCCGAAGTAGTAGAGCAGTGCGGGCAGAGGCCGTTCGGCGCTCGGCCGGTAGATCCGGACCGGCAACTCGCCACCAGTGCCCGGCAAATGACGGTCAATCACCTCGTACAGGGCGCGGGGTCTGCCGCCGGCGGCCCGGATCGAGGCCAGGTCGGCTGACCTGGCCTGCTCCACCGACAGGGTGTACAGGGGGGCTGCGCCGCTGCGGGCGCGCTGCTCGCGCAGGGTCCGGAGCTGTGGGTCCAGAGGCATCGGGGGTGCTCCGTTCGACGGGTCGTCAGCGGGGGGTGCTGGGGTCGGGCCAGGTCCAGCGGCGCAGGGTCACCCGGAAGGCCTCGGTGCCGGACAGGGCGACGGCCGCCCGGTAGCCGGGGGGCGCGGGGACGTCGGTGACGCGGTAGTCGCGCGACCAGGCGTCGTCGGGGTGCTCGCCGGTCCCGGTGCTGCCGTCGAGCAGCGGGATCCGCAGCCCCTGGGTCAGCCGGCCGCCGTACGCCTTGACCAGGGCCTCCTTGCGGGCCCAGAGCCGGGCGAAGCGGTCGGCCCGGCTGTCGGGGTCCGCCGCCGCCCGGACGAAACCGGCCTCCTCGGGCGGGAAGTAGCGCTCCGCCATGGCGATGGCGTCCAGCCGCGTCAGCACCCGTTGGACGTCCACGCCGACCCGGCGCGACGCCGAGACCGCGACCATGGCGACGGTGTCCGAGTGGGAGAGGTTGACCTCCGCTCCGGTGTGACGGCCGGTCAGTTCGGGCTTGCCGTGCGGACCGTGCCGCCAGCGGATCTCCTCGGGCGTGGCCCCGAGCCGCCGGGCGACGATGCAGCGGAGCGCGCCGTGGGCGACGACGAACCGACGGCGGTCGTCGGCCGAACGGTAGGCCTCGGCACGGAGCCGTTCGCCCGGGTCCAGCACGGCGAACAGGCTCGCCAGGGCAGGCCCGGACTGCTGGTCGGGCACCAGCCAGAGCCGGACCGTGTCCGGGGTGCCGGTCACCGGGGCTCCGCCCGGTCCCTGACCAGCCGGGCGAGCCGGCGCACGCCCTCCTCGATCTGCGCCGGTTCCAGCGCACTGCAGGACAGCCGGAGGGCCCGCCGCCCGCCGTCGCCGCCGTGGAAGAAGCTCATCGGGGTCCACAGCACCCCGTAGTCCCGGCCGGAAATCTCCAGCAGGCTCTCGTCGGCGGTCAACGGCACGTCGACCACCGCGAAGAAGCCGCCGTCCGGCGCGTTCCAGCG
Source organism: Kitasatospora sp. Root107 (assembly GCF_001424875.1). Taxonomy (GTDB): domain Bacteria; phylum Actinomycetota; class Actinomycetes; order Streptomycetales; family Streptomycetaceae; genus Kitasatospora. The sequence continues at coordinate 124,526 of NZ_LMCT01000034.1, forward strand.
GACCCTGGGCTGATCGGCGAAGGAGCGCTCCAGGGTCGCCAGCAGGGTGCGCAGGTTTTCGCGGTAGAACTGGATCTTCTCCTTGGCGGCGGTCCTGAGGCTGCACCCGGACTCGACCAGGAAGCCGCCGACCAGGGCCTGCGCGACCGGTGAGGTGTTCACCGTGAGCAGGCTCTTCACCGTGGACAGCTCCTCCGCGAGCAGCGTGCGGCGGCCCTGACGGTCGATCACGGCCTGGTCGGCGACCAGGAAGCCGATCCGGGCACCGGGGAAGCAGGACTTGGCGAAGGAGCCGAGGTAGATCACCCGCTGCCCGGTGTCCAGGGCCTTGAGCGCGGGCCGGGGTGCCTCGTCGAGCCCGAACAGCCCGTAGGGATCGTCCTCCAGCAGCAACAGGTCGGCCTCCGCTGCCACTTCGAGCAGCCGTCGCCGGGCCGGAACCGGCATCGAGGCCCCGGACGGGTTGGCGAAGCTCGGCACCAGGTAGAGGGCGCGCGGACGTCGGCCGTCGGCCCGGACGGCGCGGGCGACGGCGAGTACGGTCTCCGGGTCGAGGCCGTCCGCCGTCTCGGGCACCGGCACCACCTCGATGCCGAGCAGCCTGGCCGCCCCGGTGAACCCGACGTAGCAGGGCTCGACGGCGAGCACCACGTCGCCCGGCCCCGCGCACAGCCCGCGCAGCGCGACGACCATCGCCTCCTGGGCGCCGGTGGTGACCATCACGGCCTGCTCCGGCACCTCGATCCCCTCGTCCTGGGCGAGCATCCGGGCGATCAGCGGGCCGAGGTAGCCGTTGGTCCGGCCGTACTGCAGCAGTTGGCGCTGCCGCTGGTCCGCGTCGAGGCCGAGCCGCTCCAGGTGGTCGAGGTAGGTCCGGAGGTAGCGGTGCAGGTCGTCGGTGCTGTGGAAGCCCTCGTACGGGCGTCCGGCCGCCAGCGAGATGGCGTCGGGGAAGCGGGACGAGACCTCGTTCAGGAAGTTCATCGACGCCGACGCCGGGTCGGACACCGACGCGTGCAGCTCCTCGCGCACCAGCTCTGTCGTCATCGTCCCTCCCGGGCGAGCGCGATGGCGGACTGGTCGACGGCCGACAGGGCCGGTCGTCCGGTGAGGGCCATGATGTGAGCGAGCTCCTCGGTCGCCAGGCCGAGCACCCCGGCCACCCCGGCGGCGCCGTCCGCCGCCAGGCCCCAGAGCACCGGGCGGCCGAGCAGTACCGCCCGCGCCCCCAGTGCGAGCGCCGCGAAGGCGTCGGCGCCACTGCGGACCCCGCCGTCGAACAGCACCGGGCAGGCGGCGGCCCCGACCGCGTCCACCACCTCGGCCAGGGCGTCCAGGCTCGCCGGAGCGCCGTCCAGCTGCCGGCCGCCGTGGTTGGAGACCACGATCGCGTCGGCCCCGTGCTCCACGGCGAGTACGGCGTCCTCGGCGGTGAGGATGCCCTTCAGGACCAGGGGCAGCTCGCTGCGCCCGCGCAGCCAGGCCAGGTCGGCCCAGGTCACCGAGGGGTCGACGGCCTCTGCGGTGTGCACCGCCAGCGCGGAGCGGCCGGCGTCGGAGCGGTGGGCGGAGGCCATCAGCGCCGGGTCGAGGTTGACGGCGGAGATGCCGGCCGGGATCGCGAAGCCGTTGCGGGCGTCCCGGTGGCGCCGTCCCAGTTGCGGTGCGTCCACGGTCAGGACGACCGCGCGGTAGCCGGCCTCGGCGGCCCGGTCGACCAGACCGGCCAGCACCTCGCGGCGGCGCAGCCAGTAGAGCTGGAGCCAGAGTGGCCCGGTGGCCTCGGCGGCGATGTCCTCCAGCGTGCGGCTGGCGAAGACGCTGACCATGTAGAGCGCTCCGGCCGACCCGGCGCCACGGGCGGTGGCGACCTCGCCGTCGGGGTGCACCAGCCGGTGGTAGGCGGTGGGCGCGACGCCAACCGGGGTGGCCAGGCGGGCGCCGAGGAGTTCCGTCCCGGTGTCGCAGGCGGAGACGTCGACCAGCACCCTCGGGCGCAGCGTCACCCGGGCGAAGGCGCGCCGGTTGGCGTCGACGGTGCGTTCGTCTTCGGCGCCTCCCTCGACGAAGTCCCAGGTGCGGTCGTCGAGTTGACGCTGCGCCAGGTCACGGTAGTCCTCGATGCGGAGCGGTGTCACCTGGGCACCTCGCCGTCCAGGTCGACGGTGACCAGCCGTCCGCTGTCGTGGTCGGCCAGCAGCAGCCTGCGCGGTCCGGCGGCCGGCCGGGCCAGTTCGCCGGCCAGCTCCCACCACACGCCGGTGCCGGGCTGGCTCGGGTCGGAGTTCCTCAGGAGCTCGGCCCCGGCGGGTTCGGCGGCCGGAGCCGAGACCCTGGCCGGCCGTTCGCCCGGCAGCGGTTCGCCGAACAGCAGTGCCACGCCCCGGCTTTCGGCCGGGACGGTGACCGGGATGCCGGGGTCGTAGGGCAGCGAGTTCTGCTCGACCACCAGCAGCAGCGCCCGCCGGAGCCCGCCCGAGCGCGCGTACGCGTCGACCAGCCGCAGCGCGGTGAACGCGCTCGCGGTGCCCTGGTCGCTGACCGCGAAGGCCATCGGTGTGCCGGGGCAGACGTGGCTCAGGTAGGTGGCCGTGGCGCGGCCCGGAGTGAGGTCGGGGATCGAGTACGCGAGCACCAACAGGTCGACCGACTCGCCTGCGGGCACGGCCGCGTGGATCAGCGCCTCGCCCATCTCCCCGTAGGACTGGCCGACATGTTCCGAGGGGTCGGGTGAGAGCCCGTACGGGTGCAGCAGGTCGGCCAGGTAGCGAGCCAGCCGCTCGGCGTGGACCGGGTCGCCGGCCAGTGCCGCCGGTTCCGGGAAGGCCATCCGTACGGCGCGACGGATGCCCCAGGCAGCAGGCGGTGAGGCGACTTCGCTCGCCGGCCCGAAGGTGCGCATCCTCACGCCTCCGGGAGCAGGTTCCCGGCGACGTAGTCGGCCAGTGAGCCGACCGTGCCGAAGTCGTCCCGGCCGAGGTCCTCGACGCTGATCTCCACCGCCAGGCGTTCCTCCAGCTCCAGGACGAGTTCGAGGCCGGTGGTCGAGCTCATCCCGAGGGCCTCCATCAGCGTGGTGTCGGCCGTGGCACCGGTGACCTCGCGCTTGAGCACGAGGGGGAGCAGGTCACAGATGGTGTCGACCAGTTGCTCGCGCAGAGCAGGGTCGGCGGTGTCGTGCTCAGGCATGGTGGATCCTTCGTGGGTGGGTGGTCAGTGCTGGAGGACCATGGCCGAGAAGGTGGCGCCGCGTCCGGCGCCCGCGGCGGCCATCACGTAGGGCTCGCCCGGCCGCAGCAGCCCCCGCTGGCGCGCCGTGCGGTAGTTGACGAGGTTGTCCGCGCAGAAGACGTGGCCCGCCGTCGCCACGTTGTCGAGCACGACCCGTTCGCGCGGGTAGCCGAGGGTGCGGCAGACCTGGTGCCAGGCCACGCTGTTGACGTTGTGCGGCAGGATCACCCCGATCGCGTCCACGGTCAGTCCGGCCCGCTCGACGGCGGCGAGGACCGCCGCCGCCAGCGCGTCGGCGTAGATCCGCTGGAACTCCAGGGCCTGCTCGGGCGCGTCGGTGTCGAACTCGCCCCTGAGGTCGGCGGCGTAGGACAGCACCCGGTCGCGGTCCCCGGCGGGGGCGACCAGGCAGGCGGAGGCGCCCTCGCCGAAGAACGAGGTGCCGGGGACCATCCCGGCCTCGGGGGTGAACGCCTTCTCCCCGGCCAGTACGAGGGCGAGGCCGCCGGGGTCGGCGTCGGCGGCGAGCAGCCGGCCCGCCACGTCGATGGCGAGCAGGCCCGAGGCGCAGGCGTGATGGCCGACCGCGAACACCGTCGCCCGGTCGAGGCCCAGCTCCCGGCACAGCTCCCGGACCGGGTTGTGGGGGTAGGGCACCACGGTCGGGAAGGTGCGGGCGTGCAGCACGTAGCGGACCCGGTGCTCCCGGCCGGGCAGGGCATCGAGGCCGGCCACCGCGCCGCGCAGCAGGTCGAGCAGGCTGCCGTGCGGGTCGCGGCGGACCGAGCCGAGCCGGTGGTAGCGGCGGAAGACCTTGACCTGCATCGGGGTCAGCCCGAAGTCCCCCGCGAGCTCCTCGATCGGCACCCGGCCGGGGGGCAGGTAGTCGGCCACCGCCAGCAGTGCGGTCACCGCAGCCGCCCCGAGGCCCGGGCGCCGGGCGGCAGCAGGACGGACGTGGCCGGATCGAGGGCAGCCTCGACCGCGACCGCCTCCATGCCGTGGGCCAGCGCCTCGGCGTCGCCGGGGGAGAAGTACCGGGTGTCCGTCTGGATCTCCGTCACCAGCCCGCCGGGGGCGTCGCCGAAGTTGAGGAGGAGTGCGTCCAGGGCGTTGTCCCTGCGGCGGACCCACTGGAACACACTGTCGGCCCGCGCCTTCCGCAGCCGCTGGGCCAGCGGCTCGCCGCTCGGCGGGCCGTCCTCCTCGGGCGCCGGGTGCAGGCTGCGGTCGTTGAAGAAGCACTCCACGTCGACGGCCTCGCCCCGCTCCGCAGAGATCCGGCCGACCAGCTCCTTCAAGTGCTCCGGGTGGAAGTAGGCGTGCTTGTACGTGGTCATGGCGCTGCGCCGGGTCAGCTCGACGGCCTCGTCGAAGGTGCCGTCCGCGATGTCCAGGACCGAGATGCCGGCCTGGGCGACCATGCACACCACGTCGCTCAGACCGGACCGGAAGCGGTTGTTGACGACGGGTCGGACCACCACCGGGCCGACGCCGGTGATCCGGCGCAGCGCGACCGCGTACACCGCCAGCAGGACGGTCCGGATGTCGGTACCGGTCCGCTCGGCGATCACCGGCAGCGCCAGCCGCAGGGCGGGGGAGACGAACTCGGCGGTCCAGTGCCGGGGGGTGGACGGATCCGTCGGCACCGGGAAGCGGCGGGCCGGGATCGCCCGGAGGACCCGCTCCCAGTGGCGCAGGGCCTGGGCGTTCTGCCGCTGCCCGGCCGGGGAGCGCTGCCAGGCGGCCTGCTCCAGCTGCTGCAGGCCGGTGACCGGTGCGGTCGACCGCTGCTGCAACTCGCGGAGCATGATCACCCCGCCGGCGGCATCGGTCACCAGGTGGTGCGTGATGCTGACCAGATGGGTGGGCAGGCCGTCCCGCCGCACCACGGCCATCCGCACCGGCCATTCCTCCGTGTAGTCGAAGCGGGTGGACCGGTAGCGCTGCTCGACCAGGCTCGCGACCTCCTCGGGATCGGCGTCCCCGGCCTCGTAGACCTCGAGCGCCGTGCTGCCGGAGGCGAAGAGCTCCTGGGTGGGCCGGCCTGTCGCGTCGAACCTGAGCCGCGTCCGCATCGAGGGGAACCGGCCCATCAGGTACCGCAGTTCCTCCGCCACGTCGGCGACCGTGGTGCCGGCGGGCAGCGCGGCCCGTCCGCCGATCGGCAGGGAGCTGTGCTGGCCCACCATCGCGTGCCAGATCTCCCACATCCCCCAGGACAGCTCGTCGGTGCCCGCGCCGTCTCCGGCGAAGTGCACGGTCACCCGCTCGGCGGGCTCGTGGACCTGATCACTCATCAGACCGCCGCCGTCCCGGCCAGGTGCCGCTGCCGCATCAGGAACTTGCGTACCTTGCCGGTCGGGCCGAGGATCAGCTGCTCCTCGGAGACGGCCACCACCCGGCGCAGGGTCGCCGCCGCAGCGTCGGTCAGCGCGGCACGCACCGCCGGGGTGCGGTCGGCGTCCGGGTCGGCGGTGGCGTGCAGGGCGAGCAGGACGTCGGTGACCACCCGGCCGTCGACCTCCAGCGACACCACCGTGCAGTCGTGCACGTCGGGGCAGTTGGCGAGGATGCGCTCCTCGCTCATCGCCGTGTAGAGCCAGTCGCCGCCGCCCAGGTCGACGGCGTCGACCGCCCGGTCGACGTGGAAGTAGTAGCCCTCCTCGTCCCGGTACATCAGGTCGCCGGTCAGGTAGTAGCCGTTCAGGCGGTTGCGGTAGGTGGCGCCCGAGTCGTTCCAGTACCCGGGGGCCAGCGTCGGCGCCTTCAGGCCGAAGTGGCCGACCTCGCCGACCGGAACCTCGCGGCCGGTGGCCACGTCCAGCAGCGCCACTTCGGCGAAGCCGTGCGGCACCCCGACGCAGCGCCCGTACCGCTCGGTGCCGGTGCTGTGGGTGAGGTGGAACGCGGAGTGGCCCATCTCGGTGGAGCCCAGGCCGTCGACGAAGCTGGACCCGGGGATGCGCTGCATCCCCTCGCGGGTGACCGTCTCCCGGGAGCCGACCGCGACCAGGCGGCGGATGTGCGGCTCGTGCGCGCAGTCGCCGGTGTTGAACCACAGGGCCACCGACTCGAGTTGACGGCTGCTCAGGTCGTGCCGGGCCAATTGGGCCCAGGTGGCGGCGAAGCCGAAGACCCCGGTGGGCCGCCAGTCCTCGATGGCGTCCAGTACCGCCGCGCCGTCGTTCTGGGTGGACAGGAAGAGCAGCTCGCTGCGGTTGCACAGGGCCAGGTTGAGCGCCGAGATGCCGGCCGCGTGGGCGGCGGGCAGCGCGCTGAGGATCCGGGCCGCGCCCCTGGCGCGCGGTGCGGCCAGCCGGAACAGCCGGGTGGCGGCGAACAGGCTGGCATGGGAGTGCACCACCGCCGTGGGCATCCGGGTGGTGCCGGAGGAGTGGGTGATGGCGATCGGGTCGTCGGCGTGGTGCCGGTACGGCGCGGGAGCCGACGCGGGATCGCCGGTGCCGGGCTCGGCGGTGTCGCCGTGGAGGCGCACCCCGAGCTCCGCGCCGTCCAGCCGGACCCGGTGCTCCGGGTCGGTGAGCAGCGCGACGGCGCGCAGCCGCCGGATGTACTCGGCGGCGATGTCGCCGGGGACGTACTGGTTCAGCAGCGCGGGGATCGCGCCCAGCCAGGTCAGCGCCAGGAAGTTCAGCAGGCAGTCCGCCGAGCCCGACACGTAGACCGCGACCGGGTCGCGCGGGCCGATGCCCTGCCCGTGCCACCAGGCCGCCCTGGCCGCCACCAGTTCGCGGAGCTGACCCAGCGTCAGGCCCTGCCCGGCCGGGTACCCGTCGACCGGGACGTCGAAAGCAGCGCCAGGACCGTCCGGGTCGGCGCCGTGTTCGAACAGCTTGGGCAGCACGTTGCCCGCGCCGAGGCCGGGGTCGGCGGCCAGCCGCGCTCTGATGTTGGTGCCCGTCACTCTGCGCTCCTTGAGAGTTGTCCGTTGACTGCCTTCTCGATCGCCGTCCTGAGCTGCGCCCGGGTGGGCTGGCAGGCGAGGTCGAGTGCCCGGGCAAAGGGCAGCACGGCGCCGTCCGGCCGGGTGACCCGGCGGGGCGGGGCGGTCAGCCGCATCTCCTCGGCGGCGGTGGCGACGATCTCCGCACCGATGCCGCAGGTCCGGTTCGAGTCGTCGACGACGACCAGCCGCCCGGTCCGCTCCAGCGACGCGGCCAGCCCGGACCAGTCGAAGGGGTACAGCGAGCGAGGGTCGAAGACCTCGACCGAGACCGAGCCGGCCAACTCCTCGGCCACCGCCAGGGCGTCGTGGACCAGGTGGCCCACCGCCACCACGGTGACGTCGGTGCCGCTGCGGTGGATCCGGCCCACGCCGAGCGGCACGGGCGCGAGCCGGGTGAAGTCCAGGTCCTCGCGGACCGCGAGCGCGCCCGAGGGGGCGAAGACCACCACCGGGTCGTCGTCCCTGATCGCCGTCGCCAGCAGCCCGTACGCGTCGGACGGGGTGGCCGGCACCACCGTCTTCACGCCGACGTGGGCGAACAGGCTGTACGGGTGGTCGGAGTGCTGGCCGGCCCAGCTCTCCCTCGATCCGGAGCCCGGCAGCAGATAGGTCACCGGCACCCGGGTCTGACCCCCCGTCATCAGCGAGAACTTGTGTGCCTGGTTGGCGATCTGCTCGAAGGCCAGGAACAGCAGCGCCGGGATCTGGAACTCGATCAGCGGCCGCAGCCCGGCCAGCGCGGCGCCGGTGGCGAAGCCGGTGAACGCCTGCTCGGAGATGGGCGTGTCCAGCACCCGGTCGGGACCGAAGCGCTTCAGCAGGCCGGCGGTGGCGTGGGTGACGGCCACGCCGACGTCCTCGCCGAACACGCAGACAGCTGCGTCGCGGTCCATCTCGTCGCCGATCGCGCGGTTCAGCGCCTTGAGATAGGAGAGGTTCGGCATCAGAGCGCCCCCGCCCGGCCGCGCAGTCCGGTGGCGTAGAGGTGGTCCAGCGCGGTGGCCGGGTCGGGGTGCGGGCCCGCGCAGGCGAACTCCACGGCCTGGTCGAGCAGTTCCCCGAGTTCCGCGTCGATCGTGGCGCGGGTGGCGGCGGGGATGCGCGCTCCCTGGATCTCCAGCGGGTCCCGGGCCCGGCCGACGGCGACCTCCGCCTCGGTGCGGTAGCGGGGGCGGGCGGTGTGCTCCCAGGTGTGGTGGGCGTCGAAGCGGTAGGTGGTGCACTCCAGCAGCGTCGGGCCCCCGCCTGCTCTGGCCCGGGCGACCGCCTCGTCGGTGGCGTCGAGAACAGCCTCCGGGTCCATCCCGTCCACGGTGCGGGCCGGGATGCCGAAGGCGGCGGCCCGGCCGAGGATGCTGCCCGCCACCGTCTCCTCCGTCCGCATCGAGGTGGCGAAGCCGTTGTTCTCGCAGACCAGCACGACCGGCACCCGCCAGAGCGCGGCCAGGTTGAAGGTCTCCAGCACCACGCCCTGGCTGACCGCGCCGTCGCCGAAGTAGCTGACCGCGACCCGGTCCGACCCCGCCCGCCGGAACGCCCAGGCGGCGCCCGCCGCGATCGGCACGGCCGCGCCGACGATGGCGTTCGCCCCGAGCACGCCCACGCCGAAGTCGGCCGCGTGCATCGAGCCGCCGCGACCCCCGTTCAACCCGGTGGTCCGGCCCGCCAGTTCGGCCATCATCCGGGCCGGGTCGGCGCCCTTGGCCAAAACATGGCCGTGGCCCCGGTGAGTACTGGTGATCACGTCCTCGGGGCGCAGCGCCGCGCAGGTGCCGGCGGCGATCGCCTCCTGGCCGGTGTACGGGTGGATGCCGCCGAGCACCACACCGGACCTGACCAGCTCGATCGCCCGCTGCTCGAAGCCCCGGATCAGCGCGACCGTCCGGTACAGGGCGGCGGCGTCAGCCATGGTCGGCATCTCGCTCCGTCCGCCAGAGCACCGGGCAGAACGCCGGGTCCGCGTAGTCGGGTCGGCTGTCCGGCAGCCGCCGGACCAGCACGTCGTGGTTGTACGCGGCGGTACTGCCGTCGCTGAGCGCGAAGTCGCGGTACTCGTTCGCGCCGTCCTGGAGGTGGAACGAGACCGCGCGGCGCGGCCGGTCACTGCGGTTGGGGCCGCTGCCGTGGTAGGTCCGGCAGTGGTGGAAACTCATGTGGCCCTTGGGGATGACCAGTGGCACCTTGCGGATGGTGGTGCCGTTGTAGGCGGCGTTCTCGGCGAGCACCCGCTCCAGGTCGGCCCGGTCGCGGTCGGCGAAGTGCCTGGTCATCGAATCCTGACGGCCCGTCTCCTGCCAGAGGTGGCTGCCGTCCACCACGGTGAGCGTGCCCATCTCCTCGTCGCAGTCGTGGAACGGGACGAACGCCGTCAGCATCCGCTCGGACGTCGAGGTGGACCAGTAGTGCTTGTCGAAGTGCCAGGGCACGATGTTGCTGGGTTCGCCGACCACCGCCGGCTTGAGGATCAGCGTCGACTGGAACACCCGGATCTCGTCCGCCCCGGCCAACAGCGCGGCCACCGCCCCGACCAGCGGCTTGCACAGCACCCGGGCGATCGGGTCGCTCTCGTAGTGGACGTAGTCGTTGTGGCGCTGGACCGGCCCGTCCGAGGGCTGCCAGGCCGCCAGTCGGGGAGGGCGGACCGGCAGGGTTCGGCTCCGCCCGCCGGCGTAGTAGCCCTCGCTCGCGGCGGCCAGGCGGTCCACCTCCTCGTCGGTGAACAGCTTCTTCGTCAGGTACCAGCCGTGCTCGGCGTAGAAGGCGATCTCCTCGGCGTCCGGCAGCAACGCCAGTTCCTCGTCGGTGAGTTCGAACCGCAGGGTGGGGGTGGTGGTCATCGAGCGAGCTCCCTTTCCTTGGCCTCGTAGAGCGCGGGGATGTTGCTGGTGCCGAAGGTGCGGGCACCGTGACGCTCGATCAGCTCCCAGAAGAAGGTCCGCCGCACGTGCATCGAGGTGGCGAAGATCTGGTACAGCTCGCCCCAGTGGTCGCGGTCCAGCAGGACTCCGCGTCGCCGCAGCCGCTCCAGCGGAAGGCCGTCCAGCGCGCTGTAGTAGGAGTCCGGAGTGACCGCGAAGCCGACGCCGCGCTCCGCCATCGCGTCGACGGCGGCGACGATGTCGCGGCTGCCCAGGGCCAGGTGCTGCACGCCGGGGCCGTCGTGCCAGGCCAGGAAGTTGTCGATCTGCCCGGGGGAGCGGCTCAGGTCCGGCTGGATCAGCGTGAGCGTGATGCCGCCGCCGGGGCTCTGCACCACCTGGGAGAACATGCCCTGGGTGCCGACCTCGATGTACTCCTCGAAGATCACCTCGAAGCCGAAGGCCTTGCGGTAGTACTGCGTGGTGCTGTCGAGCTGCCCGTCCGGCACACACACCGCGGCGTGGTCGATACTCTGCAGCAGCTCCGGCGACGCGAGCGGCGGCAGGTCCAGCATCTCGATCACGCCGGGCAGGAACTCCCTTGCTGCGCCCCGTCGTTCGACCAGCCGGTGCACCACGTCGCCGAAGCCGGAGACGGTGGCGGTGACGACGGTGCTGCCCTCACAGGCGTACGTCCTGGGCGCCTCGACCGCGGTCGCGCCACTGGCCACCGTCCCGGCGTACGCGGCGGCGGCGTCCCGGGTGCCGAAGGCGATCACGGCCACGCCGTCGCCGTGCCGGGCCACGTACTCCACCGCCGGGTGATCCGGCGTCAGGCCCGAGGTCAGCAGTACCCGGCAGTCGCCCTGGCCCAGCAGCAGACTGCGCTGCCCGGGCAGGCCGGTCTCGGGGCCGCCCTGGCCGTAGAGGCGGAAGCCGAACCCGGAACAGAGGACGAACGCCGCCTGGCGCGCGTCACCCACGTAGAACTCGACATGATCGACGCCGAGGAAGTCCATTGCGGTAGCCGTTCCTTCTCTGTTCTGACGTACCGTCAGACGCTTCTGGCCAGCCGAGTGCTCGGCAGGCCGTAGACCAGGCTGATGTTGTGGCCGCCGAACCCGAACGAGTTCGACATGACGTGGGTGATCCCCGGTGCCGGGCGCGGGCCCTTGCGGACGTGGTCCAGCTCGCAGGCCGGGTCGGGGTCGTCCAGGTTGTGGGTGGGCGGCAGCAGTCCGCGCCCCAGCGCCAGCACGGAGACCGCCGACTCGACCACCCCGGAGGCGCCGAGCAGGTGGCCGGTGACCGCCTTGGTCGCGCTGACCGGCGGGGCGTGCCCGCCGAAGACCTTGCGGATCGCCACCACCTCGGCCAGGTCGCCCAGCCTGGTGCTGGTCCCGTGGGCGTTGACGTAGCCGATGTCCTGCGGCCCGATGCCTGCGCTGCGCAGGGCCTGCCGCATGCAGGCGGCGGCACCCTCGCCGTCGGGGTGCGGGGTGGTCGGGTGGTGGGCGTCGTTGGTCGCGCCCCAGCCGAGCACGTCGGCGTACCCGGCCGCGCCGCGCGCGTCCGCGTGCTCGGCGCGCTCCAGCACCAGCACACCGGCTCCCTCGCCCAGCACCAGGCCGTTCCTGCGGCGGTCGAAGGGCCGGCTCGCACCGGTCGGGTCATCCGCCCAACCACGGGCCAGCGCACGGGCGTTGCCGAAGGTGTCGGCAAGGGTCGGGAACAGCGGCGCCTCGCTGCAGCCGACCACCACCACGTCGGCCTCGTCCGCGCGCAGCAGCCGCAGCCCCTCCCCGACGGACTGGGCCCCGGCCGCGCAGGCCGTGCTGACGGAGGAGCTGTAGCCACGGATGCCGTGCCGGATCGCGATCCGTGCGGCGCTCATGTTGGGCAGCATCGCGGGCAGCAGGTACGGGCTGACGCCCAGTCGGCCGCGCTGCGTCCGTACGACCACCTGGGCCTCCAGGGTGGCCAGACCGCCGTTCCCGGACAGGATCACCCCGATCCGGTAGGGGTCGACGTCGCGGCCCACCTCGATGCCGGCGTCGGCCAGGGCGTCCGCCGCGGCGCGCATCGCCATCACGATGCAGCGGTCCACCAGCCGGGTGTCGGGAGCGGGCAGTACGGAGGCGGGGTCGACCGGCGGGGCGAAGCCGGCCACCTCCAGCGATCCGGCCAGCGGCCCGTCGGCATCCGGCCTGGCCAGTCCGGACCGGCCCTCGCACATGGCCGCCATGACCTCCTCGGCGCTGGTGCCCACCGGGGTCACCAGGCCCATCCCGCTGACGACGACGTGGCTCATGGCTGTTCTCCCTTGTAGTGCTGCCGACTCTGTGGTGGCCCGGGGCCGAGCAGCACGGCGGCGGCGCGGTCGTGGCGGCCCGGGGTGTGCGCCTGGTCGACGCGGATCAGCAGGGCCTCGTCGGCGTCCCGGTCGGCGAGCAGCAGAGCTGTGACGGCCAGTCCGGCGGCGGTGTCGCCGACACAGACCACCGGCCCGGTGAGCTGCCACCGCGCGGCCAGGTGCCCGGCCACGGCGTTGGGGACGGCCTGGAAGAACAGCAGCGGCCCGACCCGGCCTCCGCCGTCGACGGTCTCGGCGACGTGCACCGCACCGGCGAGGTCGCCGAGCGGGCTGACCAGCACGACGGCGGTGACCGGCGGTTGGGGCGAAGGCCGCCGCAGCAGGCAGCGTCGGGCCGTCTCGGCGGCGAGCGGGCTGAACGCGGAGACGAACGCGGAGACCACGAACCCGGCGATCGGCGGGGCGACTTGGTCCTCGGCGGCCTCCGGCCACCCGGCCGAGGCCAGCACCCGCAGACCCGCCGCCGAGGCGGCCCGGGTGAGGCCGGATGCTCTCGTGGGCACGGTGGCGGTCATGATCACGGCGTGCCGACCAGGAGTGCGGTGTTCGCGCCGCCGAAGGCCGTACTGAGGCTCAGCGCATGGTCGGAGGCGGTCCTTGCGGTCCGGTCGAGGACCAGGTTCAGCGCGCAGCTCTCGTCCGGGCCCAGGTACCCCGCGTTCACCGGGAGCCTCCCGGCCCGCAACGCCGCGATGGTGACGACGAGTTCGAGCAGCGCACCGGCCTCCAGGGCCTGGCCGTGCACTGACTTGGTGGAGCTGACCGGCACGGTGGCGGCATGGTCGCCGAGCGCCCGGTGCAGGGCGGCGGCCTCGGCGGTGTCGCTGACCGGCGTGCCCGTGCCGTGGGCGTTCACGTATCCGATCCGGTCCGGGCCGACCCCGCCCCGGTGCAGGGCGTCGGTGATCGCCCGGGCCAGCCCGGCACCGTCCGGCCGGGGTCGGCAGACGTGGTACGCGTCGCCCGTACGGCCCCAGCCCGCCAACAGAGCGAGCGGGCGGGCCCGCCGGGCGCGGGCCGCCGGGGCGGCCTCGACCACCACGGCGGCCACGCCGTCGCCGAGCAGCAGCCCGGTGCGGCCCGAGCTGAACGGGCGCACCTGCCCGTCGCGGGCCAGGGCCCGGCCCGCGTCGAAGACGGCGAACTGGTCGGCCTCGACCAGGTAGCCGGCCGCCACCACGATCCGGTCGGCGTGCCCGTGGGCGATCGCTGCGGCGGCGTCGGCGACGGCGGTGCTCGACGCCACGCAGGCGGAGGTGTAGGCGCGGGACGTACCGGACAACCCCGCCCGCCGGGCCACGGCGTCCGCGAACGCGTCCGCGCCGTGGGCCGGGCGGTCCGGCACGGAGGCCCGGGCGAGCGCCGGATCGCCGTGGACGGCGAGGTACAGCGGGCAGTCGGTGCGCTGAGCCGTGGACAGACCGGCTTCGTCGCAGGCCTCGCCGACGGCCCGCTCCAACTCCTCGGCCAGCACCGGGGAACCGGGGTGCGTCGCGGCCCGATCGACCCGTCGGCCCGACACGTCGAAACGCTGCACGGGCGCGAACGCCGGTACGCCGTCGAGGGCGGCGGAAAGCAGCGGCTGGACGCCCCGGCCCAGCGCGCTGAGCACGGCGGCCCCGGTGACGACCACGGAGCGGGGGCCACGGCGAGCCGTTGACGGGGTGTCAGTCACCTCGGTCACCTCGATCCGTTCGTAGTAGGGTCACTGCCCCGGCCCGGTAAGCGGGCCTAAGGCGGCGAGCACGTCGACCGCGCCGGACACCGTGGTCATCCGGGCCAGGGTGGCGTCGTCCAGGTGCCGGTCGTAGCGCTGTTCGATCTGGTGGACCAGCCAGGCCAGTTCCATCGAGTCGATGCCCTCGGGCACCTCCTCCGGTGTGCGGTCGCCGAAGCCGGCCAGCATCGCGACCACCTCGTCCCGCCCGGGTGCGGCCGGCACGCTCAGTGGCCCGCGGTCGGCGCGGCCTGGATCCGGGCGGCCACGGCCGCACCGAACTCACCGACCGTCATGGTGCCGAGCAGTTCGGCCTCGTCGTCGTCGAACCTGACGCCGAACTCCTCCTCGACCCGGACGCCCAGCTCGGCGAGGGAGAGCGACTCCAGGTCGGCGCCGGCCGGACCGAGCAGCGTGTCGTCGTCGACGTCGGTGGTGTCGTAGTTCATCGCGCTCAGCGAGGCGAGCACGAATGCGCGGATCTCCTCAGTGGACATCGCTGGTACTTCCATTCCGGTTGGTCTGTTCCTGGATGGTGGGTTACAACTGACCGGCATCGCGCAGGGCGGTCCGGTCGCGGACCAACTTCTCGGTGGCGGTGCGCGGTAGTCGGTCGACGAGGTGGATCAGGCGGGGCCGTTTGTAGGCCGCCAGCCGTTCGGTGAGCTGCGCCTCGATCCGTGCCGTGGTGCCGCCGGCCTCGCGCAGTACGACGTACGCCTCGATCGAGGTCCCGAAGACGACGACTGCGGCGTCGACCTCCGGCAGCGCGGCCAGGGTGTGCTCGACCTCGGTGAGGTCGACCTTGAGACCGCCGATCGACACCTGCGAGTCCAGCCGGCCCAGCACCCGGACCCGCCCGCTGCCGGGGTCGACCTCGCCGCCGTCCCTGGTGTGCAGCCAGCCGTCGTCCCAGCGGGCCGGGCCGGTGGCGCCGGTCGGGCCGTGGTCGAGGTAGGGCGACTGCCCGGTGGCGATCAGCAGTTCACCGTCGACCGCGCGCAGGGTGAGGCCGGGCGCCGGGGTCAGTTCGGGCCGGTGCGTGCCGAACAGGTCGGTGGCGATGACGCCGACCTCGGTCATCCCGTACATGCTGCCGAGGCGGATGCCGTAGCGGTCCACGAAGGCGTCGTGCACCTGGGCCCGGACCAGCTCCCCGCCCGTGGTCATGCCGGTGAGCTGGGGCAGCCGGGGTGGTTCGGCCACCCAGCTGAGCAGTTCGAGGTGGAACGGCACGCCGAGCAACGTGGTCGGTTCGGGACCGGCCGCGACGGTGGCGAGGATGCCGTCGGCGGTCAGCCGGCGCGGGATCGCGAGCCGTACCCCGGCGTGCAGGCAGTGCAGCAGCCCGCCGACGAGTCCCAGCACGTGCACCATCGAGGCGAGTGAGACGATCCGCTGGCCGGCCCTCGGCACTCCGCCGATCCGGGCGTACCGGTCGAGTTCGGCGACCAGGTCGGCTGCGGTACGGCCGATGATCTTCGACGGGCCGGTCGAACCGGAGCTGAGCTGCACGACCGCGTGCGAGGTCCGGGCCGGACGGCCCGGGCGGGTGGTGACGATCTCCCGCTGCTCGTAGAAGCCGTGGGCCGGGCCGGTGCCGACCGGCTGTGCGGCGGCCACCACCACCTGGGGTTCCAGCCGGGCGAGGGCCCGGTCGGTCTCGAAGGGGGTGAGCCGGTGGTCGAGCAGTGCGGCCTGGGCCCCGATCCGCCAGGCCGCCAGCAGGTTGGCGACCAGCGCGAGCGACGGGGCCAGGCACAGGGCGACCGAGCCGCCCCGGACCAGGCCTGCCGAGGACAGCGCGGTCTGGCGGGTCCGCACGAGCCGGCGGAGTCCGTCCCTGCTGACCGGTTCGTCGAGGAAGAGGCAGGGCTCGGCGCCGGTGCCGCGCAGGAGGACCTCGTCGACCCAGGAGGGGTCGAGTGGGAGCGCTCCCACGTTGCTCGGTGGAGTTGCGGCAGCAACTTTCATGGAGGACCAGAACCTCTTCCCGGGTCATGTCAGAGAAGCTGACGAAATTCCCACGCCGAACTTTCAACCGTGAATTGCCCGGTGTCAAGCCCTGTGGCTTCGGATGGCATTTTCGCGCCTTGTCGGGGGTGACATCCGTCCGGACAGAGCGATTTGTTTGGTGCGTTGACGGGCGTACGCAGCCCGGCTAGTGTGACCGCCGGTTGGTCAACTTCCGTGGTTTGACAGGTTGTTGTCAGCCTCTGACTGATCGTCAGTCGCACTCGCTCCGCCCTGGCCCGGCGGTTCACACTTTTCGACGCCGCCGTGAAGGCAGTCTTCCTTTCGCATGCCCACGGACCGGGGGTCCGGCGGGCGCGGCCCGCAGTGGATCAGACCAATCCGGCTTTGTGGGTCTCATTTCCGACCCCTTTTCCGGCTGCCTTGTTGAACGCATTCATGCCAACTTTTCGAGGATCGGCCAAGTGGAACCAGCAATCGGCTCCGGCCTGAACACGGCCGTGGAGCGCTACTACGACATCACCCTCGACCTGTACGAGGACCTGTGGGGAGAGCACGTCCACCACGGCTTCTGGGATCCGGGCGAAGTCCCCGGCCTCAACGGCGCGGACCGGCACGCGGCCACCGATCGGCTGGTCCGCGAACTGGTCTCCTACGCCGCCGTGCCCCCCGGGTCGCGGGTGCTCGATGTCGGCTGCGGCATCGGCGGTCCTGCGCTGCACCTCGCCGGGGCGCTGGGCTGCACCGTCGAAGGGGTCACCCTGAGCGCCCGGCAGGCCGCCCGTGCCAACGAGAAGGCGCAGGCCGCGGGCGTCGGTGAGCGGGCCCGTTTCCACCAGTTGGACGCGCTCGGCACCGGATACCCGGACGAGTCCTTCGGCGTGGTCTGGGCGTTGGAGAGCCTGATGCACATCGCGGACCGGGTGGCCTTCTTCGCCGAGGCGATCCGGCTGCTCGCTCCGGGCGGCACGCTCGCCGTCGCCACCTGGGCGGTCCGCGACGGCGAGCTGGACGAGGACGAACGCGAACTCGTCCGGCAGATCCTGGTGCACCAGGTGATGCCCGACTTCTCCTCCCTGGAGGAGCACGAACGGCTGGCCCGCGCGGCCGGCTTCGCCGAGGTCGCCACGGTGGACTGGAGCGATGCGGTCGCCAACTCCTGGGACCCGGGCTTCGCACAGATCCAGCAGTTCGAGCGCGGCCGGTCGGTGATGCGCGACCTGGCTCGCGAGCGCGGCGTGGACGTCCTCGGCTTCTTCCACGCGGGGCCGCTGATGAAGAAGGGCTTCGACACCGGCGTCATCACCTACGGCGCGCTGCGGGCGACGAAGCCCCGGCACGGGCGATGAGCACGGAGGGACTGGTCCGGCGGGTCGCCGAACTCCTGCGGGAGGTCGTCGGCGAGGACCGGGCCTGGCTGGACGCGGTCCGGCCAGACACCCTGGTGGACGGCGAACTGCTGCTGGAGAGCCATGAGTTGGCGGCCTGGAGTCTGGCACTGCGTCGCCACTACGGGGAGCGGGTGGACCTGGTCGAGTACGTGGCCGGGCTCGACATCGACCGGATCATCGCCCTGACCGTCGGCGAGGTGGCCACCCACGTGGCCGCCGGGGCCGGTACCTGATGGGGCGTTACCTCTTCGTCTCGCTGCCGCTGACCGGCCATGTGAACCCGCTCGCCGCCGTCTCCCGGGAGCTCGTCGCGCGCGGCCACGACGTGCTGTGGGCCGGCTCCGAGTCCTACCTGCGACCGCTGCTCGGCCCCGAGACCGCGATCGCCCCGATTCCGTTGCGTGCTCACCGTGGCCAGGCCGACCGGGGCATGGCCGCCGCCAAGTCGCGCTGGGACGGCTACATCGTCCCGCACGCGAAGAGCACCCTGCCCGGCATCGAACGCGCGGTGGCCGCCTTCCGTCCCGACGTCCTGCTGGTGGACCAGCACGCGGTCGCCGGTGCGCTGGCCGCTCACCGGGCCGGGCTGCCGTGGGCCTCGATGGCGACGACCACCATGGAACTCACCCGCCCCTACCGGGCGTTGCCCAGGGTCGAGGCGTGGATCCAGCAGCGGATGGCGGCGATGTGGACCGCCGGGGGACTGGCCGGCGAGCCGCCGCACGACCTGCGCTTCTCACCGCACCTGCTGGTCGGCTTCACCGGCGAGGCCCTGACCGGCCCGCTGGAGTGGCCCGAGAACGCCGTCCTGGTCGGCCCCGCACTGGCCCCGAGGGCGCCGGACACCGACTTCCCCTGGCACTGGCTCGACCCCGCCCGGCGCCACGTCCTGGTCACCGTGGGCACCCTGTCGCTGGACCTCGCCCGGGAGTTCCACGCCCGGGTCGTCGAGGCGCTGCGCCCGCTCGGTGACAGCGTCCAGGCGATCGTGGTGGCGCCGGACGGCACCGTCCCCGATCCGCCGACGCACATCCTGGTCCGCCCCCGGGTCCCGGTGTTGGAACTGATGCCCCGGCTGGACGCGGTGGTCAGCCACGGCGGGTTGAACACCGTCTGCGAGGCGCTGGCCCACGGAGTGCCGCTGGTGGTCGCCCCGATCAAGGGGGACCAGCCCATCAACGCCGCCCAGGTGGTGGCGGTCGGCGCCGGCCGCCGGGTCCGGTTCGCGAGTGTGCGTCCTGAACCGCTGCGCGCGGACCTGCTGGCCGTGCTCGACGACCCGTCATACCGCGCGGCGGCGCGGCGGGTGGGGGAGTCCTTCGCCGCCGCCGGGGGCGCACCGGCTGCGGCCGACCACCTGGAGACCCTGCTCACGGGGCTCACCGAACGAATGGGAGGTGCACAGACTTGAAGACGCTCCGCGACACCTGGCTGGTGTTCCAGCGGCACCTGCTGCTGATGGCGAGGTCTCCGCTCTCGATCGTCCTGGGCGTGGCCCAACCGGTCGTCTACCTGGCCCTGTTCGCGCCGCTGCTGAAACCCGCACTGGCGTCGATGGGCGCGGGCTCGATGACCGACGCCTACCGGATCTACGTGCCCGGCATGCTGGTCGCGCTGGCGCTCGGCGGGGGCCTCTACGTCGGCTTCGGCCTGCTCGCCGAGCTGAGTTCGGGCGTCATCGAGCGGGCCAGGGTCACCCCCGTCAGCCGCGTGGCGCTGCTGCTGGGCCGGGCCCTGCGGGACGTGGTCACGCTGGTGATCCAGGCGGGCATCATCATCGTGCTGTCGATGCCGCTCGGACTCTTCGTCCGGATCCCGGACCTGCTGCTCGCCTACGTGCTGCTGGCGCTGATCACCCTGGGCAGTGCCTCGATCTCGTACGGCATCGCCCTCAAGGTGAGCGACCCCACCGTGCTCGGCCAGCTGGTCAACAACCTGGCGCAGCCGCTGATGCTGCTGTCGGGCACGCTGCTGCCGCTCGCGCTGGCTCCGCTCTGGCTGCAACGGGCCGCCGACTGGAACCCGTTCAGCTGGGCCGTCGTCGGCATGCGCGAGCTGTTCGCCGGCCATACGGGCGATCCGGCGGTCTGGCAGAGCATCACGCTGATGGCCGCCGTGGCGCTGCTGGCGCTGACCTGGTCGGCCCGGCTGTTCGCCCGCTCCGTCCGTTGACGCCCGTAACCCTCCCTATGACAAGGACCCCGATGATCGAGACCAGGGGACTGCGGAAGTCCTTCCAGACCGGGCGCCGCCGGAAGACCGCCACCGTGGACGCGGTGGCGGGCCTGGACCTCACCGTGGCCAAGGGTGAGATCTTCGGGTTCCTCGGCCCCAACGGCGCGGGCAAGACGACCACGCTGCGGATGCTCGCCACCCTGGTCAGGCCGGACGGCGGCGAGGCCGTCATCGCCGGCGCCGACCTGCGCACCCAGCAGGCCGAGGTCCGCCGGAACATCGGCTACATCGCCCAGGACGGCGGTACCGCCGACGATGTGACGGCCCGTGAGGAACTGGTGATGCAGGCCCGGATGCACGGTATCGGCAAGGCCGAGGCGCAGAGCCGGGCGGTCGCCGCCCTCGACGCCTTCGACCTCACCGAGTACGCCGACCGTAACTGCCGCACCTACTCCGGCGGCCAGCGCCGCCGGGTGGACATCGCCCTCGGGGTGATCCACCGGCCCAAGGTGCTCTTCCTCGACGAGCCCACCTCGGGCCTCGACCCGCAGAGCCGTTCGCACCTGTGGGACGAGATCCGCAGGCTGCGCAGCGAGGGCATGACCGTCTTCCTGACCACGCACTACCTGGACGAGGCGGATGCGCTCTGCGACCGGATCGCCATCATCGACGGCGGCGGCACCGTCGCCGAGGGAACGCCGGCTGCGCTCAAGCGCTCGATCGCGGGCGAGGTGGTCACCGTCGGCGTGACCGACGCCGAGGTCGCGGCGAAGGCGTCCGAGGTCCTGGCCGGGCAGGAGTGCGTGCGCTCGGCCGAGTTGCGCGAGGACGGCGGACTGCGCCTGTCGGTGGACGTCGGCGAGACGGCGATGCCGCAGATCATGCGGGCCCTGGCCGACGCCGGGATCGAGTTGGCCACCATCGAGCTGCACCGTCCGACCCTGGACGACGTGTTCCTCGCCAAGACCGGCCGCTCGCTGCGGGAGTCCTGACCATGACGCGCGGTACGACGGATGAGGAGAACCCGATGGACCGGACAGTACGCCGAGCGGTGGTCACCGGGGGCGCGGGCTTCGTCGGCTCGCACCTGTGCGACCGGCTGCGGGACGAGGGCACCTCGGTGGTCTGCGTCGACAACCTGCTGACCGGCTCGGTCGACAACCTGGCCGCCCGTGCCGACGACCCGGGGTTCGCCCTGGACCGCAGCGACGTCTCCGAGGAGTTCGACGTCGAGGGGCCGGTCGACCTGGTACTCCACCTCGCCTCACCGGCCTCGCCGCACGACTACGCCAGGCACCCGATCGAGACGCTCAGGGCAGGTGCCCACGGCACCCTGAACGCCCTGGAACTGGCGCGCAGGAAAGGCGCCCGCTTCCTGCTGGCCTCCACCTCGGAGGTCTACGGCGACCCGCTGGTCCACCCCCAGAGCGAGTCCTACTGGGGCAACGTCAACCCGGTCGGTCCGCGCAGCCAGTACGACGAGGCCAAGCGCTACGCGGAGGCGCTGACCACGGCCTACCGCACCACCCACGGCGTGGACACGGTGATCGTCCGGCTCTTCAACACCTACGGTCCGCGGATGCGGCCCACCGACGGGCGGGCGGTGCCGACCTTCATCACCCAGGCACTGGCCGGACTGCCGCTCACGGTGGCCGGCGACGGTACGCAGACCAGGTCGATCTGCTACGTCGACGACACCGTGAGCGGCATCCTCGCCGCGGCCGCCGGCGGGCACCACGGGCCGATCAACATCGGCAACCCGGTCGAGCTCAGCGTCCTGGAACTGGCGCACCACATCCGGGAGTTGTGCCGCTCCTCCTCGCCGGTCGAGTTCGTCGAGCGGCCCGGCGACGACCCCACCCTGCGCCGACCGGACATCGCACTGGCCCGTTCGGCACTCGGCTGGCAGCCGGTCGTCGACTCCGACAAGGGCCTGGCGATGACGATCGACTGGTTCTCCCGCCTCGCCCCCACCGGTCGCTGACCGCCCTGGCCTCCAGCGACGGGCCCTGATCAGCCGGCGGCCGTCGATGCCGTGCGCGCAGAACCCGGGCGCCGGACACGAAGGTGCCCGCCTCCTCGGCCAGGTGCTCCGGATTCCTTCCCCGCCTGCGGCAAGATGCCGAGGGTGTACGACAACTTTGTGCCGGACGAGGCCGGGCTGAGGGCAGCGCATGCTGCTCTTGAGCTGGAGGTTCCGGTGGAGATCGAGCATCAGGACCAGGGCAGGCGGCTGGCCGCCCTCTCCGCACACCTCCAGCGCGCCATGACCCGGGCCACCTACAACCTGGTCGACTGCTACGGGCCGGACGCTGCCGCGGCCGCCCGCCGCGCAAGTGCCGTGATGCCGCTGGGATGGCCGGTCGAGGAGGACCAGTGGCAGGCCGCCCGGATCGAACTCACCTTCACCAAGAGCCGGTTCACCCGCCTCATCGACACCGGGCCGGCCCCGGACGCCCCCGATGGCTCCCTGCCGTGGACCGACGAGCGCGAGGGCCACGTGGTGATGGAGGCTCACGCGGCCGGCGCCGAGGCAGCCCTCGACCTCGCCACCGATCTGATCGATCTCCGGCTCAACCCCGGCAACTCCCACCTCGTCAGGGCGGCCTTGCACACGATGGCGGAACACCTGGACACCCTGGCCGGCATCCGTCGCGTCCTGCTCGAACACCACGACGGAAACCCGACGACGCCGTAATCGCCCGAGGCCCTGTGCCGATGTACCGACGTGCCCTCCGGGGCACGTCGGTACGCCGTGACTACGGGTGCTGGCTCAGCAGGTGCGCTTGGTACCCCTGACCGTAGGTGGCCGTCGGCGTGCCGTTCCAGTCGGCGATCAGGACGTTGCCGTTGCTGCTGCACCCCCACGGATTCCAGGTCCAGGCCGTGTACCCGACACCGTTCGCGTCGGCCCAGGCCATCACCTGGTCGATGTAGTCGTGAGCACACGAGTTCTGGCCGATCTCGCCGGCCTGGACCGGGACCTGCGCCGCGACCGATCCGATCGTGGAGTCCCAACAAGCAGTGGTCACACAGCCGTTGAAGTTGTACGAGTGCCAGGAGGCCATCAGATTGCCGGTGGAGTCGCTCGGCTTGTACGCCGACCACTGGCTCAGGTCGTTGGTCCAGGTCAGGCCACCGGTCATGATCACATTGGTGGCACCGGTGGCACGCACCGCGTCGACCAGCGTCTGCATGCCCGCGACCGGGTAGCCGATACCGGTGCAGGTGCCGCCGTCGCGCAGGCAGGTCCACGCCGCGGTGGCGTTCGTCCAGCCGTTGGCGGCGTCCGGATAGGGCTCGTTGAACAGGTCGAACAGGACCGCGTCGTTGCCCTTGAACGCGTTGGCCACCTGGGTCCAGAACGTCGGGGCGTACTGCAGATCGGGCATGGGCTTCTGGCAGGTCGCCGCGGTGTCCGAGCAGCCGGCGCCGCCCCCGGTGT
Source organism: Kitasatospora sp. Root107 (assembly GCF_001424875.1). Classification (GTDB taxonomy): domain Bacteria; phylum Actinomycetota; class Actinomycetes; order Streptomycetales; family Streptomycetaceae; genus Kitasatospora. The sequence goes on from NZ_LMCT01000034.1 coordinate 147,661, forward strand.
ACTGGCCGTAGGACCAGTGCAGGTCCAGGATCACGTTGATGCCGTTCGCCACCAGCAGGTTCGCGTAGTCCTTGACCGCCTGTTGGTACGCGGTACCGGTGACCCCACCCGCAGGGACGTCACTCGTGCCCAGCCAGCACTGCTCGTTCAGCGGGATGCGCACGGCGTGGATGTTCCAGGTCTTCATCCCGTCGATCGTGGCCTGGTCTGCGGGTCCGTCCCACATCCCCTTGCCCTGGACGCACGCGAACTCACCGGCGGCCCGGTTGACGCCCAGCAGGCGGTACGTGGCACCGGTGGAGGTGACCAGGCGGTTGCCGGAGACATGGAGGGCCGGTGCCACCTGGGTGGGCGGTGGGGTGGTCGGGGGCGGGGTGGTGGGCGGCGTCGTGGGCGGCGGGGTTGTCGGGCTGGATCCGCCGCATACGACGCCGTTGACCGTGAAGACCGTCGGAGCGGTGTTGGCACCGCTGTAGGTGAAGGTGGCGGCGGGTGCGACGGTGCCGCCGGACGGGACGTCCGCGTTCCAGGACAGGCTGGTGACGGTCACGTTCTTGCCGGACTGGGTCCAGGCGCCGTTCCAGCCGGAGGAGAGGGTCTGGTTGCCGGCGTAGGAGTAGCCGAGCGTCCAACTGGTCCACGCCGCGCCGAGGTTGGTGATCGTGACGCTCGTCTGGAGTCCGCTGCCCCAGTCGTTCTGCACCGCATACGTCGCCTGACACCGGGTCTCGGCTGCCTGTGCGGCCACGGGCACGAACGCCAAGGACGCCGCCGCCACTGCTATCACCGCTGCGGCGCCCGCGCTGGATGCAGCGCGGGCGCGTCGTGACCGGAAGTCGGGGAACACGAGACGCATGAGTAACTCCTTTCCGACGAAACGGGGATGAGCCGCCGACCTTCGCCTTATACGCTTAAGTCCGCGGCGCAAAATGGCGGCCGTAGCCGATTCTGGGGACCGCAGGCCCATGTCTGCAACCCCATCAACGGGACTTAATCATTTAAGTGCGCGCAGCGCTGACGGGCAGTCAGGCGGACAGTCAGGCGGGCGGCGCTGCCGCGGTGCTTCCCCGGACGACCAGGCGGGCGGTGTTCTCCTGGTGCGACCGCGGGGGCCGACCGTCGATCATGTCCAGCAGTACCTGCGCGGTGTGGAGGCCGTACGCCTGTATGTCCCAGGACAGTGCCGTCAGGGCAGGCCGCACCAGGACGCACAGCTGCGAGTCGTCGCCGGCCACGATGGAGAGTTCGCCGGGGACCGCGATGCCCATCTCCTGGGCGACGTTGATCGCGGCGAGGGCCATCACGTCGTTGTCGAACAGGATGGCCGTCGGCCGGTCGCGCCGGGACAGCAGCGCCCGGGTCGCCTGCGCGCCTTCCTCCGCGGTGTAGTCGGTCTCGACGACCTGCGGTTCGCTGAGGCCGTGTCGGAGCACGGCTTCGCGGAACGCCGCGATGCGCACCTGGGTGTGGTCGAGGGCGGGCAGGCCGGCGACGCGGGCGATGCGGCGGTGGCCGAGCGCCACCAGGTAGTCGACCGACGCGTCCACCGCCGCCTTGTCATCGGTCCAGACGGCGCCCAGCCGGGCGTCCGTTCGGGGCCGGCCGGCCAGCACGGCCGGGATCCGCAGCTCCTCGATCACCGGGATCCGGGTGTCCTCCGCGTACAGGTCGGTGAGCACGATGCCGTCGATGCGCCGCTCGGCCCAGCACAGCCGCATGGCCTCGATGGCGGCGCGGTGGTCCTCGACGACCTGGAGCAGGAGCGCGATCCGCTGTCCTGACAGCTCGCGTTCCAGCCCGGCGATGAACCGCATGAAGAACGGCTCGACGCCGAGCGTGTCCGCCGGGCGGGCGATGATCAGGCCGACGCTGTGCGCCCGCGACCCGGACAGCGACTTGGCCGCCACGCTCGGCCGCCAGCCGATCTCGTCGGCGATGTCCACGATGCGCTTGCGGGTCTCCTCGGACACCCCAGGCCGCCCGTTGAGCGCGTACGACACGGCGCCGATCGAGACGCCGGCCCGCTCCGCGATCTCCGCGATCGTCACCCGCTTCACCAATTCGACCCTCCGGCGTCCAGGACTCCGGCCCGCCCCGGACCGGTGACCAACTGGTTCGCGCTGCGCAGCACCAGCGGGTCGAGGAACGCCCCCGGGTCGACCGTCGCCCCGGTGCGGATGTCGAACGTCGCACTCTCGCCCGGCAGGAGCGTCACGAGCGCCGTGTCGACGTGCGCGTCGCCGGTCACCCGGTCGGCGAGCAGCGTCAGGTCGCGGACGTACGCGTGAGCAGTCACCGTCACACGGTACCCGGTCGTGATCGCCTCGATCCGGGAGGACATCCGCGGCTCGGGCAGCTTGGCGTCGACGTCCTCCCGGAACTGCCACAGCGCCCGGTCGGCACCGGTCCCGGCCACGACGATCTCGCGCGCCGGATCGTCCGCCACCGCGAGCGACTTCGGCAGCGTCCAGGTCGCCACACCTCGGGCGGCCACGTCCGCCCGCATCGTCGTGGTCGCCAGCACGGTGCCGTCGAAGTCGACCCGGCTCACGGGGATCTCCTCGTGCCAGGGCAGGCCGCTGTCGTTGACGGCGACCACGGACAACCCGTCCTCGCGCGGTTGGATCGTCAGCAGCCGGTCCCGGAAGCTCCGGCGCAGCGCGTACCACAGCGGCTTGCACCGTCCGTCGCCGTCCACCGCGGACCACGAGATGACCGGCCACACGTCGTTGAGCTGCCACACCACGGCACCCATGCACAGCGGCATGAGCGAGCGGAGGTGTTCGATGCCGAGCGCCACCGCGCGGGCCTGGTTGAGCGAGGTCGCCCAGTGCCAGTCGGTGAAGGTCTCGGGCGGCGGCAGGTGACCGGCCAGGCCGCGGGCCAGTTTGCCGTTGCCGTCCTCGGCCTTCTGGTGCACCAGGAGGCCGGGCGAGTCGGGCCGCATCGGTTCGTCGTGGACCGCGCGGGTCAGCGTGGCCCACGTCGGCGGGCCCTGGAATCCGAACTCGGCCACGAAGCGCGGCCGGTGGCCACGGTACGCCGTGTAGTCCAGCTGGTTCCACACGTCCCAGATGTGCATCGTGCCGTGGTCCGGCAGGTTGGGGTGGAGCGCCGGGTCGAGGGAGTACGGGGAGCCGGGGGTGTAGGGCCGGGTCGGATCCAGTTCCGCCACGATCGCCGGGAGGTCCTCGGTGTAGTACCGCCAGCCCCAGCTGCGGCCGGCCAACTCGCCCTGCCAGTCCCAGTCGTGGTAGCCCCAGATGTTCTCGTTGCCGCCGTTCCACAGCACCAGGCTGGGGTGAGGGCTGAGCCGCGTCACCGCCTCCTGGGCTTCCGCGGCGACCTCGCCGCGCAACGGTTCCTCCTCGCTGTAGGAGGCGCAGGCGAAGAGGAAGTCCTGCCACACCAACAGGCCGAGCTCGTCGCAGAGTTCGTAGAAGTCCTCGCTCTCGTAGATGCCGCCGCCCCAGACCCGCACCAGGTTCACGTTGGCGTCACGGGCCTGGTTCAGCCGCTCGGCGTACAGTTCGCGGCCGACCCGGGAGGGGAAGCAGTCGCCGGGGACCCAGTTGACCCCGCGGGCGAACACCCGCTCTCCGTTGACGAGGAGCGTGAACGGTGTGCCGTCCTGGTCCGGCGCGGTGTCCAACGCGACGGTGCGGAAGCCGATCCGACCGTGCCAGTCGTCCAACATCTCGTCACCGCAGTGCAGTTGAACACCGACGTCGTACCGGGGCTGCCCGCCGTACCCGTGTGGCCACCACAGCCGGGCGTGCGGTACGCGCACCTCCACCACGGTCGAGCTCTGGCCGGCGGGCACCTCGGCCCGGGTCCGGAGGCCGCCGATCGACACGTCCAGCCGCAGCGGCCCCGCCGGCCGCCGCGCCTGTCGGAGCTCCACGTGCACGCGCACCACCCCGGTGTCGCCGTCCATCTCCACCAGCGGCCGGACGCTCTCGATGCCCGCCCCGCGCCAGGTCTCCAGGCGGATCGGCCGCCAGATGCCGACCGTGGCCGTCTCGGGACCCCAGTCCCAGCCGTAGTCGCAGGCCATCTTGCGCACGGTGTTGTACGGATGCCGGTTCACGTGCGGCCGCGCCCCGAGGTCGCCGTCGGCCTGCTCGGCCGCGGTGAGCGCGCCGGTGAACGTCACGGCGAGCACGTTGCTCCCGGAACGCAGCAGGTGCGCGGCGGGAAACCGGTAGCTGCGGTGCATGTTGCGGGTGCGGCCGAGGACGGTCCCGTTCAACTCGACCGTGGCGACCGTGTCCAGACCGAGCGCGACGAGGTCCACCTCGGCGCTGTCCGCGCCCGGACCGTCCCAGTCGATCGTGGTCTCGTAGCGCCAGTCGACCCGGCCGATCCAGGCCAACTCCCGCTCGTTCTGGTCGAGATGGGGATCGGGGATCAGCCCGGCAGCGAGTAGATCGAGGTGCACACACCCCGGAACGGTCGCCGGCACCCGGACCCCGGCCAGGTGGGCCGGCACCTCGCCGCCCACGGCGCGGACGGTCCAGCCCTCGTGAACGCTGGTCGCCGTCATTTCGTCGCCCCTCGGGTGAAGCCGTTGTAGATGAAGCGCTGCAGGAACAAGAACACCACCAGGGTCGGAATGATGACGAGGACCGCCCCGGCGCAGATGATCTCCCAGTGCGCGCCGTACGGGCCTTTGAAATAGAACAGCGACGTGGAGACGACGCCGAGATCGGGCGAGGGCATGTACAGGAACGGGATGTAGAAGTCGTTGTAGATGACCACCCCCTTCACAATGACGACGGTCGCGATCGCCGGCCGCAGCAGCGGGAGGATCACCGTGCGGTAGATGCGCAGCGGCGAGGCTCCGTCGATTCGGGCCGCCTCGTCGAGCGAGATCGGGATGGCCCGCATGAACTGCAGGAAGATGATGATCGACACGATGTCGGTACCCGCGTACAGCGCGATCGCGGACCAGCGGTTGTTGAACAGGCCGAAGGAGTTGATGATCTGAAAGGTCGCCACCTGGGTGGTGACGCCGGGGACCAGCGAGGCGAGCAGGAACAGCGAGATCGTCAGGCGGCGGAAGGGGAACCTGAACCGGTCGATCGCGTACGCGGTCATCGAGCCGATGAGGACCGTGCCGGTGACCGAGAAGACCAGGATGAAGGCGGTGTTGCCGAACGCGCGGAGCATGTGCCCCTGGGTGAAGGCGATCTGGAAGTTCTCCAGGTTGAACCAGTTGTGCGGCACGCTCAGCGGGCCGTTGTTCGCGGACTCCGGCTCGGTCTTCAGCGCCGCCATGAAGACGACCGCCAGGGGAAGCAGCGTCGCCACCGACGCGACCACGAGCGAGAGGTACTTGCCGGCCACCGCCGAGCGGGCGCCGACTCCTTGTGCAGTCGTCACACCAGGTCAACTCCTTCGTCGGGCACCAGGTGCCGCTGGATCCAGGTCACCAGCAGGACGATGACGAGCAGCACCACGGCGGCGGCCGAGGCCAGGCCGACCTTGTTGAACTGGAAGGCCAGCTTGACGGTCTGGATGACGAATGTGGTGCTGCCGTTGGCACCGCCGGTCATGATGTACGGGATCTCGAACGCGGACAGCGAACCGGACACCACGAGGATCGCGCTCAGGCTGACGACTGGTCGGATGCCGGGCAGGATGAGGTGCCTGACCTGGTGCCAGCGGTTGGCGCCGTCGAGTTCCGCCGCTTCGTAGATCTCCCCCGGGATCGACTGGATCGCGCCGAGGAACAGCACGAAGTTCAGGCCCAGGTAGCGCCAGAGGGACACCGAGGCGAGCGACCAGTTGACGAGGTCGGGATCGCCGAGCCACAGGTGCTCGTCCCGCGCGCCGAACAGGCCGAGGACCGAATCGAGGGTGCCGCCGGGCTGGAAGAAGTAGAGGAAGACGAAGCCGATGGCGACGCCGTTGATGAGGTACGGGAAGAACAGGACGCCCTTGAAGAAGTTCCGGAACCGGACGTTGAAGCTCAGCACCGTCGCGAAGTACAGGGCCAGCACCATCTGCACGACGCCGGACGCCAGGTAGAACAGGCTCACGTAGAAGACCTGGAACAGATCCGGCCGAGTGACCAGCTCGGTGTAGTTGGCCCGGCCGACGAACTCCATGTCCGGGCTGAACCCGTCCCAGCTGGTCAGGCTGTAGAACAGCATGTTGAACACGGGCGTGTAGGTGAAGGTCACCAGGAAGGCCAGCGGCACGGCGAGGAACAGCCACGGCGTCGACCGCGCGAGCAGGCTGCGTCCGCTGCGTTGTCGGCTGGACATGTCGCCTCAGCCGACCGTCTTGATCGCGGTGGCCCACTTCTTGTTCAGCTCGGCGAAGTAGCCGTCCAGGCTGCCGCTACCGGCGCCCCGCGCCAGGTCGACGATGTGCTGGCGGTAGTCCGGCTTGTTCAGCCCGATCTCTGACTGGTTGTCGATCTTCGAGACGTCAGCGTTCTTCGTCTGGCTGAGCTGGATGAACTGGACGCCTGCGTCCTGGTACGCCTTGAGCTCGTCCGGCAGCGCCCCGGCCTTCAGCGTCGGAAGCAGGGCCTGCTCCTGGGCGTAGGTGCTCTTGTCGACGAACCAGTCGACCCAGGCACGCGCCGCCTCCTTGTGCCGGGAGTGGGTGCTGACGGCCTGCCGGTAATCCGGGGAGATCACCGAGCAGAAGTGCCCGTTCGCCTGCGCCGGGAACGGCATGAAGCCGATGTCCGCCGGGTCCGCGCCCCCCGTCTTGGCGGCCGCCTTCATCTGCGAGATCGCCCAGGAGGCCAGCGGCAGCGTCCCGATCTTCCCGGTGCCGAGCTGGCTCTTGGCCGCGTCCCAGGTCGTCGTGGTCGGGTCCTTCTCCGTCAGCTGGTCGTGCACCACGTTGTACAGCAGGGTGTCGATGCCGTTGAGCTCCTTGCCGGCGGCCCAAGGCGCGGTGTCGGCGGCCAGCTTGTCGTTGGCGGCCGGGTCGCAGCCGGCCTCGCCCAGGTAGCTCTGCCAGGCCGTTATCGGCCAGCCCTCGTGGTAGATCGTGTAGAGCGGCGTGGCCTGCGTCTTCGCCTTGATCGCCTGCAGGTCGGCCCGGAACTCGTCCGGCGTGGTGGGCCAGTTGCTGATCCCGGCCTGCTGCCAGACGGCCTTGTTGTAGACCATGCCGGTCGCGTTGCCGTTGATGGCGATGCCGTAGACCTGCCCGCTGTAGGTGCCCCCGTCGATGAAGCGGTACTTCTGGTCGAGGTCGGCCGGGGTACCGAGCGGGGCGAAGAACTTCGGGTAGTCGGGGACCGGGACGGCGGCCGGGATCATCAGGACGTCGCCGTAGTTGCTGCTGTTCAGCCGGATCTTGACGTCGCCTTCGTAGTTGACGATCGGTTCGAACTTGACGTGCACGTTCGGGTAGATCTTGTTGAACTCGGCCGCGTATCCGGCCAGGGTGCCGTCGGCGGCGAGGTCGGTCTTGTGGGTGAGCACGGTGATGTCCCCGCTCACCTTGGTCGGGTCCGCCGGGGCCACAGCCGCGCCGCCGGTGCCGCCTGCTCCGCCTCCGCCGGAGCAGGCCGAGACTGCCGCCATCGACATGACTACTGCGGCCGCCAAGGCCGTCGATCGCTTCTTCATGTGCCAACTCCCGGGTGGTGGAGGTCCGACGGAACATGCACCAGCAATCGCTCGGCCTTATGCGCTTAAGTTCTCGACGCAAAAGGAGCCGCCTGGCCTGGTTTCCCGGGAACGTAGGCCCCAGGCTGTGACACGGTCAACCAGGCATGCGAGCATCGAGGCCGTTTCGTTATGTACAACTCAAGCGCTTAAGCTTCTGCCGTGCCCTACGGTTCCGCTATGGCCTTCCTCTCCATGGACCTGTCGGACCTGCAGAAGTACCGACCTGAGCGGACCGAACCCGACGACTTCGCCGCCTTCTGGGCGGACACGCTGGCCGCCGCCAGAACCGTGCCGGCGGCCCTCGACGCGGTCTCGGTGGATACCGGTCTCGCGACCGTGACGGTGGAGGACGTCACCTTCCCGGGCTTCGCAGGGCAGGCGATCAGAGGCTGGCTGGTGCGCCCACGCGGTGTCGAGGGCCCACTGCCGGCGATCGTCACCTACGTCGGGTACGGCGGCGGCCGGGGGCTGCCACACGACCACCTCCTGTGGGCCAGCGCCGGTTACGCGCAGCTGGTCATGGACACCCGCGGGCAGGGCGGCGGATGGTCCGTCGGTGACACCTCCGACGAGGCGCCCAGCGCGGGTCCGGCCCACCCCGGGTCGATGACCCGCGGCGTCCTCGACCCGGCCTCGTACTACTACCGAAGGCTCTACACCGACGCGGTACGCGCGGTCGACGCCGTGCGCACGCACCCCGGCATCGACCCGGCCCGCATCGTGGTGGCCGGTGGCAGCCAGGGCGGCGGCCTGGCCCTGGCCGTCGCGGGCCTGGTACCGGACCTGGCCGGCGTCATCGCAGACGTGCCGTTCCTGCAGCACATCCGCCGCGCCACCGAGATCACCGACGCCTTCCCCTACAAGGAGATCGCCGACTTCTGCAAGGTGCACCGCGACAAGGTGGAAACCGTCTTCGACACCCTGTCGTACGTCGATGGCCTCAACTTCGCCGCCCGCGCCACGGCCCCGGCGCTGTACTCGGTCGCGCTGATGGACGAGGTGTGTCCGCCGGAGACCGTCTTCGCCTCCTACCACCACTACCTCGGCCCGAAGGAGATCAGCGTCTACACCTACAACGGGCACGAGGGCGGCGGCGGGCATCACGTCCCTGCCACGCTCGCCTTCGCGGCGTCCGTGCTGAGAGCAGACGCAGGCGACGGTCCATCGGCACTGAACGGCGGCCCGGGCAGCCCCACCGCCCTCGACGGTTTGCGGTGGGACGTCGGGCAGGCGAGCGCATGACCCCGCAGGCGGGACTGTCACCGTCGGCACGGAACGAGCAGAGAGGATCCTGATCGGCTGACGCACCTCGGCGAGACAGCTGCCAATGATCGAGAAACGCCGAACGCCCGCACCTGGCCGAAGGCGTGATACGGGCGCCGATCTGTACTGCCCGGCGAACCGGAAGCATGTACAGACAATGTGTCGGAAAAACCCTTTCCCCACATGTATCTCGCTGATCAGCGATCTGCGCCTCGGTCTGGCCGCTCCTCCTGGTGAAGAGTCAGCGGCTGATGCTGGGTAGGCCGGCTCCGATGGGCCTGGCCTCGAGTGTCTGGCGCTGTGCACCGTTCCGTGACCGGGCATCACACTCCGGGCTCAGCAGCCGAGTCCCAGTCGCCGCCCTCGTCCTCGCTGCGCAGGTCCAGCAGACGTTTCGGCAGCCGGAGCATCACCCGACGGGTGCCCCAGTCGGCGAGGTGGAGATGGGCGTCGTACCGCTCCATCATCCTCCCCGGGCTCCCGCGGAAGTCGCCCCACTGGTACCTGTTGGTGAACCTGGTCGAGGTCACCCGGACCCTGGTGGACAGCGCACGGACCTCGGCGAGCCGGCCTGCGCCCAACTGGCGGTCGACGGCCACGATCTGTCGACCGTGGCCTCCTCGGCCATCGCCTCGAGCTGGGCCCTGTTCATCACACCCATGGCAGCCCAGGCTATCCAGGACGTCGGCTCGCCGACGCGGGGATGTCGATATTCCGGCTGGTCCCCGGCGGCTGACAGCCGATCAGGATGAAGGCTGGAGGATTGAAGACCGGCCTGCACCTACCGAGGACAGCACCGCTCCTACGGGTGAATGGGGGAGTGGAAGGTGCCTCTCGCGGGGACGGAGTGTGATCAGGCTGAGGAGAACCCGGGAGTCAGCTGCTGCTCAGCGACCACAGGACCGGAGTGCAGAGGGAGGCCGTCATGGAGACTGAACGTACGTCACACCAGATCACCGAGGAGGTGATCGCCTACATGGAGCCCGCGTTGCGTGGGGCGACGGCCATGCTCAGCCAGCCCGTCAGGCGGATGGCGGAGTACCACTTCGGCTGGACCGACGCCGGCGGCAGCCCGTCCACCCCACTGGGCCTCCGGCGGCGGCCTGCGCTGATTGCGCTGCTGTGCGCGGGCAACACCAGGGAGGCCTGGGACGGCGTCCGCAATGCCGCCGTCGCGGCCACGCTGATGTCCGCCGCCGGTACCGTGCACGACGACATCCAGGACCGGGAGATGCTCCGCAAGGGGCGACCGACGCTGTGGAACGCTTTTGGCGTGGCAGCCGCCATCCAGGTCGGAGTCGCGCTGTACTGCCTGGCCTTCGAACTGCTGGCCAGGGAGGAGACGCCCCGGGCCGCGGTCGAGCTGAGCCGGCGTGCCGCCTTCGCCATCCGGGAGTGCTGCTCCGGTCAGATTCGTGACCTGCAGTCAGAAGGCAGTTCGCGAGCCGGTCTGCGGGAGTCGCTCGACCTGCTGGAGAACACCATCGCGTTCCCCACCGCCGGTGTCGCCATGGTCGGCGCGCTGGTGCGTGGGGCGACGGAGAGTGAGGTGGAGTCAGCGGAGCGGTTCGGCTATCACGCCGGTATGGCGATGGCCTTCTTCGACGACTGGGAGGGAGTCTGGGGCACCTCCCGGGAGTCACTGGAGGATTCGCTGGCAGATCTGCGGCGGCGTAAGGCTAGGTGCTTCGTGGCCGTCGCCCTGCAAGCCCACGGCCCGGCCCGGGACGAGCTGGCTGCCTTTTACGACGGCACCGACGAACCCAACCCCGAACGGCTCGGGCGCGTCGCTGCCCTGATCGAGGAGTGCGGTGGTCGAAGGTGGCTCGAGGAGCGGATCGAGGAGCACATCGAGCTGGCCCGGCGCGCGCTGCCGGAGGCGGTGGCCGATCCGGTCGCTCGGGCCGAACTCACCGCTTTCGTGGACGCGATCGCCGACGAGCTTCCCTGACTTTCCCGCCCCGGCAGGTCCCCTGCCGACTGGCGCCGGCCTGTGTCCTGCGCAAGGCCCGCAGGGCCAGTGCCATCGCGGCCTCGAACGCCGTCGAGGGATCCTGCGTCGACGTGAGGGACGTCGCCGACTTGATGGACGGTGAGCGCGAGGTCGAGGCCAGTGTCCGGTATTCCGGGCGGCGCTGAGAGAAGACACCCGATGGGTGGGGTTCGGCTTGTCCTGCCAGAAGGCGGGTTCACCGAGGCGCAGCGGGATCTCGTCACGCCCGGCCCGTCGGGCCTGCTCACTGGTACAGCAGGGCTGCCGAAGGCGTTGCCGTTGCCCGGCGGGCGGACGGGTGTGGTGTAGGCGAGGTTGAAGGCCACGCGCCGTAGTCCGGGCCGCTGCAGCGGGGTGACCCGGTGGGCGGTGGTGTCGCTGCGCAGCAGGTCTCCTGCAGGCGTCGCAGTTCCTGCCCTCGCGGGTCACGGGTTTCCACGCCTGCACGACACACACCGGCACGTGGCGCCGATTCGCCTCATCGGCGGCCCAGGCGAGCACCATGCGGCTGGGGCGTTCGGGATCGACGCCGACCACGACGGAACGCTGTCCGTCGGGACTCATCACGTCACGTCTCCTCCGGTGGCAGGGAGCGGTATTCCCCGAGTCGCCCGGTCACCTGTCAGAATGCGGGGGCTGAAAGCGGCCCGAGCGCTTATGGCAGCGTGACGGGATCGCACTGCGACTGTCACTTGACGGAACCAACAAAAAGGCCGCCCCCGCATTCCTGCGGAAACGGCCCACGCCCTGCATAAACGCTGATCTGAACAACAGGATTTGTATCTGCCCCCCGGGCGCCGAAGTGGTCCCGTTATCTCCCGACCGAAAGGCCTGGTTGGGATTTCGCGATCACGAGCCGCAGAATCAGGGCTCCTGCTTCTCTGATCTGCATATTTACCTCCTCGTGATCGTCCTGCCGGTAGGTTCTCCGGCACTCTCCAAGGTACTCCGGTAAAGCGCGAATTCGGGCAAGTCAGGTGCGCGAATTCCGTCGCGTCAGTTCATTACTGCAGCTGCCGGTCCGATTGGGTCACCCGGGACAGGCGTTGGCCGTGCGGCCGGCAGCCTCCCGGGGGCCGCAGTCGATGCTTACAACCGGAGGGGGTGCGCCGGCAGGACCTGCGGATCAGTACGCGGAACCGCTTCGCAGATAGGTGCCCGCAACCTCGAGCCATGCCCCGGGGCTGAAGCAAGCCTCGACCGCGTGCGGAGTGTCCTCGAAGACGCGCAGGATCCGCAGCGCTCCGCTGGGGTGCAGGTCGTACTCGTACGTGAGGCCGCCGGGGACGTCCTGGTACTGCATGTCCAACGGCCCCTTGGACGGCTCGGACGGGGTCCGGGCCTCGACCGAGAGTTTCACGTAGACGGACATGTCTCCACCACGTCTTTCCTGGCCACCCGAAGAGCTCATCCGGGTGGCGCATCGGTCAGAACGATTCGCCGGAAGGCTCGGAGCTGATGCCGGTGGCGATGAGGATCCGCCGCGCCGAGTCGGTGCCGCCGGCCTCGACCGCCCGCGCCATCGCGGCATGGGCCGCGTCGAGGCTTGCTTGCGGAGGGACGACGAGCAGCGCGAAATGATCGCGGTCACCCCGCGTGATGATCACCGTGTCATCACCGACCGGGTACCAGTTGATGTGCACGGACCGGCCGTCGACGACCAGACGGGCCGGGACGTCGTCCCACGCGTCCGCATCCAGGCCGATGCTCGTGACAGGGCCCAGGTGCTCGGTCAGCGCAGTGACCAGGCCGGGCAGCTCGGCACCGACGTCACGGGAACGAGGCCACCACGCACCATCGAGCGTCCCCTCGCGCGACCGCGTCGTCTCCAGCCTCAGCAGAACCGAACCCGGTTTCGCCGCCTCGCGGAACCGGTCCGGCAGGAGCGCCGAGAACGGCGTGTCGGAGTCATCCGCCATGGCCCGCCACCCATCCGCAGGCCCTGGAAGAGCCCGCTCACCACCGAGGACGATGCCACGGACAGCCGGCATCCGATCCGAACCGCCCCCGGTGTCCCCACCGTACTCCGACCGGTCGTCGTGGTCTCCGGTCCAACAGTGCAGGGGTCGGCCGGCCTGCCTCCAGCCGCGATCCGCACAGGTTCGCACCGGCCGGCCAGTCCTATCGGCCCACCAGGTCGACGCGCAGCTGGCGCGCATGGTGGCGTCCAGGTCGGGAAGGAGATGGTTGGTGCGGGCGAGGACCGTCCTGGATCGCGACGGTGGGGATGGCGTCGGCGCCATCCCCAGCCGAGTGACGACCCAACGGCAATAACCGGCGTAACGCCGGAAGGCGGTACGGAGGAGCGATGGCGCGGCTCGTGGTGAAGGGCGATGACCTCATCGTTGACCTGTCGTGGTGGGAGAAGGCCGCGGCGCGTCGCCGTGACGTCCGCGCACCCGTGTCCGCGATCCATCAGGTGAGCGTCGAGCCCGACTGGTGGCGTGCTCTGCGCGGCGTGCGCGGACGAGGTACCTGGATTCCCGGAGTCCTGTCCTACGGCATCCGTCCCCATCCCGAGGGGAAGGACTTCTCGGCTGTCCGAGTCCGAGCCCACCGGCCCGTCGTATGCGTCGACCTGTGGCGCTCCTCGCCGTACACCCGCTTGGCCGTCACCGACCCGGACCCCGACGGCACCGTCCGGGCCATCCGCACCGCCGCCGGCATCTGACCGCCACTCGAACGGTTCACTCATTCGCGTGGTGGTGGCATGACCTGCCGTGCCAGCTGCGGCACCTGGTTGCCGTGTGTCACTCGCGTGACCACTCGGTCTCGGCCTGGGGTTCGCCGACGGTATCGGCTCCTTCCCAGAGGCGGATCCTGACCGCCCGGGGGCCGGGAGCGGGCAGGGAGAGCTTGCGCACGAACACGTCCCGCAGGTGGTTGGCCGCGGATTCTGCATGGGAGCACCGTCCCGCCGGGACCAGTGGCCATCGTCGTCCTGGGTCTCCAGAACCCACCGGTAATGCCCCATCGTGGCCTCCTGTGACAACGATCCCGCCCCCGAACACGACCGTATGAGGCGGACGGGCCAACGGCGACCGGGGGGATCCGCGAGTCGTACTCGAAGGTGACGCCGTCCACCTGATGCCGGTCCCTCGACGGCTCCGCCGACGCCCAGGCCTCGACGGGCACAGGCCCGCCGAGGGCCGATCCCTGGGAACGGGGGGCTCGGTCCGCCCCCGATATCCCCACGTCATTGCGCCCACACAGGGCCTGTCCGGCCGGTATCGCGAGAGCCGCCGCGAGGTGCCGGTGTCTCAGCGCCACTCGATCAGGAACAGGGTGGCGTCGTCACTTGTGTGCCCGCCCCGCTTCTCCTTCAGGACGTGGGAGAGCGCGCGCACCACGGCCCGCACCCCGGCCTGCGAACGCTCGACGAGGTTGATCCAGTCGATGAGTTGTTCCTCCCCGAACTGCTCCCCTCCCGCCTCGCGCTCCTCGACCAGGCCGTCCGTGAAGCACAGGACCCGGTCGCCGTGCCGCAGCAACCGCTCGCTGATTACCGGCTCCTCTCCGCCGAATCCCACCGGCAGCGTGGTCTCGGTCTCCAACCGCTCGACGACAACATGGTCGCGGATCAGCGGCGGCGCGGGATGGCCGGCTTTGACCCACTGCAGGTGACCGGTTCCGGTGTCCAGGCGGATCAAGTAGCGACCACTGGATCTCTGCGGCGACACTCATCGGCTCCAGGCGCCGGAGCTGGAAGATCCGGTCGGTGTAGGGGCTCTTGGTGGCCAGCAGATCCGCGACGAGACCGGCAAACCGGCGCGGAAGCCGACGGTCACCGCTACTGACGGCGTCCAGCGTCAGGGCCAGCACCTCCATCTCGTCACCTCCGCCCAGCAGCGGCAGGTACAACCGCACCCCGTCTCTCTGCGGCACCTCAACGGGAGCACCGCTCAGAAAGGCCGCACCAGCGGGGGATCCGTCGATCGGCACCGGCTCCACGGCGGCCAACCCCCGGCCAGGCAACGACGCCAGAACCAGCTGGCCGTAGTCCTGCAGCAGGAGCGCCGGGTCACGGCCGCCGAACCTATGCAGCGCGTCGGCGAGCTACGCAGCGATCAGCCCGACCGGCAGCTCATGGGCCTGGTCCAACAGCGACCCCAGCAGACGCTCGCTCAACCACCCCTGACGGACAGTCAATCGGGCTGGACCTGACGAAGATGCCCCGGACCTTGTGGGTCGGGGCGATTCTCTGTTTGTGGGTCAGTGCAAAAGCGGATTGACCGTCAAAGTGATGTGCTCGCGGCGCGGGGTGTTCGGCCGGTCCAGGCGTCATGCTGCGGGGTCGTGCGGGACGGCGTGGCGGCGAGCCGTCAGCCAGGCGGCGTCCACGGAGGGGTCGGCGAACCGGGGGGCGGCGGCCCGGGAGGCGTTCGAGTGCTGCTTGAGCGCCGGGTCGAAGATCAGTTGCTGGACGGCCTACGGGTGCTGCACCGGACGGAGCGTCAGCGGTACGCCGTACGGCTCACGTCGGCTGTCGTCGAGCGGAGTCTGCGGCACCTTCTGCTCCGGCAGCCGAACGTTTCCCAGTCCTGACTCATCGCGCCTGCTCCCCTACGAGTTCCAACCAGCCGTCGTCGACCGCGAGGTTGCTGTCCATGCACGACGAATTCCCGTTCCACCGAGGCGATGTCGAATCCGGTCTCGGTGACCGCACCGATCAGCAGGTCCAGCCGCTCGCCTGCGGTGTGCAGCCCGACACCGTGGCAGCGCTGGGTGACGAACCGTTCCTGGCACCCGGCGCGGTCGACTCGCCGGGCGATCCATCCCAGCCCAGGTCGACCATCAGTAGCCGGTTTCACGGGCGCATCGATGCGGTCGCCCTCGACGAACTTGCCCTGTTCCGGCATGAGGTAGTGCGTTGCCTACGCCGGGCGTCAAGTAATCGGAGTGGAAGCAATCCATGCTGCATCCGTCGGTAGAACTGCTGACCACCCTTCTGCAGCCGCCGTCCGAGCCGGCCGGAAGTCCGACGGACTGGGGTCAGGTGGTCACACGATGGGGTGTGGCCTTCCCCGGTGACTATCGTGACTTCCTGGCCGTCTACGGTGCCGGGACGATCGATGACTACCTGGTAGTCGCGACAGTTCTCGATCCTACTTCGGATCTCAAGGAGTGCGCGGTCAGTGAACTCACCTCTGTCGCGAGGTCGTTGCAACAGGAGGACGGTGAATGGCCTTACCTGGTATGGCCGGACGAGGGAGGATTGATCTGCTGGGGGATGACGGTCGACGCCGCTGTCCTCTACTGGGACACCGCCGCCGCCGATCCCGACCAGTGGCCTGTGGTGGTTCGCAATCGTGAAGGGGACTTCGCACGCTTCGACTTCGGCATGGCCGAGTTCGTCGTGAGGATGCTCGGCCCCTCCGGAGAGCGCCCGCTCGGTAGCCCCAGAGTTTTCGGAGCGCCGAACTCCCGATTTCTGAACGAAGGGGACGAGAAGCGGATCAAAGGCTCGGGCGGCGATCCGTGGGGGTACCTGGAGGAGCTCTTCGAAGCCAACGAGGCCGAGTACGACTGGGACGACGGCGCCTTGGTCGTCTGGCTGCCCGATGGAAGCCAGGAAGTGATTCCTGGTGGAGTTCCGTCGGAATAGGATTGCCCCCGATCGGCCGTCGACCTGCCGGAGCTCGGGAGGGCCGTTGGCGACCTCGCCGCCACTGGCAGCCCCGGGGCGAAAGCCAAACGCCGACGGCCGACGACGCCGTACCTGTCGGGCGAGCGAGAACTACGAACGGCCTCGCTGCTCGCTCTCATTGAGCCAGTCCAGGTACCAGCGTCCGAAAGTCTTCGCTGCGCCGTGCTCGTCAAGCAGCGGGGTGAGGTCCTCGTCGTCCGCCCGGTTGTCGGACCAGATCCGGCCTGCCTCAGAGCCGCTGACGATCAGCCACTGGCGGGCGGCACAGCCGAGATGCGAGATCACGATGGCGCCGACCGTGCGGTCCGGGGAGAACATCACCGGCTCCCATCGTTCGTCCCATGCCTCGATGGCGTCGTCGAAGTCCTCGATCTCATCGAAGTCCTCCTCCTCCGGGCGCTGTTCCCACAGGGTCCTGACCAGGTCCGGGTCAGGACCCAGCCGGGGAAACGGCTCAGCCAGCCTGGACAGGTCGGCAAGCTCCGCGCCGTCTCCCTCCCAGCGCCAGCGGCCCTGGATACGACGTACCGGGAAGACGCCGTACGCCGGGCCGGCTCCGCCGGCTCCGACCTGGAGGAGAAACGCTTGGTACTCCTCAGGCAGAACAGCACCTATCTGGCCTTCGAGGTCAGCCACGTCGGCCGGCGTCAACGGCTCGTCCAAGGCAAACCGATGCCCCCAGGAACCGAACACACCCGAACTCGCCGGGCGGACCCCTAGCGAGTGCACACGTTCCCTCACACCAGCCCAAGCTTGATCATTCATGCGGGGGAGCGTACGAGGCATGCCTGACAGTTCGGACGATGGCCTCAGGGTGAGGTGGCACGTCAGTCGCATCCGAGGGCTGTCGCGCGGCCAAGAAGGCGGCGGCCACCACGTCCAGCCGGGTGGGTCTCGCCGCGCCGATCTAGGGCAAGATCATTCCCGTGGGTCACATGGTTGGTCACGCGGCCGCCGCGCGGAGCCGGGAAAGCAAAAAACCCCACGTGAAGTGGGGTCTTAGCTGGTGTCCGAGGGGGGACTTGAACCCCCACGCCCGATAAAGGGCACTAGCACCTCAAGCTAGCGCGTCTGCCATTCCGCCACCCGGACAGGGTGTGTGCCTTGGGGTGATTCGTGCTGTTCCCCTTGGCGACAGAGAGAACACTACCAGGCTGTGGGAGTGCTTCTCACCTGCGTTTCTTCCGGGTCCGGGGTGCCTGTGGGGGTGTCGATCGGGAGAGGGGGACGGATCGGTACAGAACGGACGGAGTGGCGGAGGAGGGGCAGCGGAGGCAGGGGGAGGTGGAGGCGGTGCCTCCGGCAGGTGTGGAGGAGCAGTCGGGGTCGTGAATGTTCCGTCGGCGGTCGACCTGAAGGTGCATGGGATCGGTCAGGATCGGTCGTGGAACGGTCGGGACACGCCACGCCGCGTCAAGTTGCAGTCGCTGAGCCGCTGTTGACTTTCGTTCTCCTAGCCTCGGTGGTCCAGTGCGAAGGGCGGCTTGACGTGGAGCAGACCAGAGGACCGGCCGAGCCAGTGACGAGACGGCTGACGGCGGTGCCGACCAGGGGGCCGAGTGGCGGGCCGAGTGCAGGTCCGGTGCAGGGGATCTGGCGGTTCTCGGCGGTGGCGCACGAGGCCTCCGTCCCGCAGACCCGGCATGCGGTGCGGGACCGGCTGCTGGCGCAGGGGATGGCGGGGCAGGACTACCAGGAGCTGATCGACGACCTGTTGCTGATCGTCTCCGAGCTGGTCAGCAACGCGGTCACGCACGCCGCGGTGCTGTCCCCGCAGCTGACCACGGAGCTGGTGATCGACGACGGCTGGGTCAGGGTCTCGGTGGAGGACGGTCACCCGTACCGGCCGAAGGCGCTGGAGAGCGACCTCGGGCAGCTCGGCGGCCGGGGGCTGCTGCTGGTGAAGAGCGTGACGCTGCAGGCCGGCGGAGTGTGCGACGTGGAGCGGACCGGCGAGGGCGGCAAGGTGATCTGGGCCTCGCTCCCGCTGCCCGTGCCCCGGCAGCGCCGGGACGGGAACGCCGGGGGCGACTGGCACCCCCGGCGTTAGACCCCGGGAAGACCCCAGGGCGAAAGCTCGCCTACCAGTCCCGTCCGGCGATCTCGCGGATGCCGGGGAGTGCGGCCTCGAAGACCGTCCGGAACCAGACCGAGGTGGGCTTCTCCGCCTCCAGGGCCTTGAGCTCCTCCGCGGTGACGAAGAGGGTGTCGTCGACCTCGTCCGGGTCCGGTGCCAGGTCGGCGGTGACCAGGCCGACGAAGAGGTGGTTCCACTCCCGCTCGATCAGGCCGCTGGCCTCGTCGGGCAGGTCGTAGCGGACGGTGCCGGCCTCGCAGAGCAGGGCGGGAGCGACTCCCAGCTCTTCGGCGGTGCGACGGGCGGCGGCGACGAAGGGTTGCTCGTCGGGGTACGGGTGGCCGCAGCAGGTGTTCGACCAGACACCGGGGGAGTGGTACTTCGTCAGGGCGCGGCGCTGGAGCAGCATCCGGCCCTGGCGGTCGAACAGGAAGACCGAGAACGCCCGGTGCAGCCGGCCCGGCTGCTGATGGGCCGAGAGTTTCTCGGCGGTGCCGATGGTCACACCCTCGTCGTCGACGAGCTCCAGCAGGATCTCCGCAGGAGTCGAGGCGACGCCGCTGTCTTCGGCGAGCAGGGTCTGACCGGTCGGTCGGGTCTCGGGCATGGGGCCTCTTTCGGAAACGGGGACCAGGGGAAGGCGAGGGCTGGGCCGGCCCAACCGGAACGCCGCGCGGGCGCCCGGGAGCCAGTCTGCCGTATGGCTTGCTACCCGAATGGGCGCGACGCACACGAGGACCTGGAAGGGCCGGATGACCAGACAGCCTGTTCGATACGTGATCGACTGCGGTCCGCTCGCGCCGTTTTCTGAGCATTGCCGGGTCGGGGCCGACGGGCCCGGAGTGATGATCGGTTCGGCCGGGCCGGGAACCCTCGTCCGGTAGCCTCGATCGGTGCGAGTGAGTTTCGCTGTCCACGCCGTGCACCGCGGTCGCCGCCCCCGACTGGACACCGGGGCGCCGCCCACCGCTTTCGGGCTGGTCGCCGTAGTCGCCTACCATCACTACGACACGGTGCCCCGCCTGCGTGGCGGCACCGGAGCACCGGCCGGCTGGCTGGTACGGGCGACCGGCGGGTAGGAGAGCCGGGTCCTGCTCGTCACCCCGGCGGCCGTGCTCGCGTACGGCGGAACCCCCACCGGGCCCGTCGGTCAGCAGTTGCCGGGGGCCGCTGCCGTCCAGGGAGTGCTGGTGGCCCTGGCGGTCGTGCTCGCCCTGGTGGTGGTCGCGGAGAGCGTCCACTTCCGGGTCTTCGGCGATGTCACAGCAGAACACGACGATTCAGGAGACACCGCATGATCGGCCTCGTTCTGGCAGCCGGCGCCGGCCGCCGGCTGCGCCCGTACACCGACACCCTGCCGAAGGCTCTGGTGCCGGTGGACGGGGAGCGGACCGTCCTGGACCTCACCCTCGGCAACTTCGCCGAGGTCGGCCTGCGGGAGGCCGCCATCGTGGTGGGTTACCGCAAGGACGCGGTGTACGACCGCAAGGACGCCCTGGAGCAGAAGTACGGCGTCAAGCTCACCCTGGTCGAGAACGACAAGGCCGAGGAGTGGAACAACGCCTACTCGCTCTGGTGCGCCCGGGACCTGTTCGGCGAGGGCCTGCTGCTCGTCAACGGCGACACCGTGCACCCGGCCTCGGTGCAGCGCACCATGCTGGACGGCAACGACCGGCTGCTGACCGAGGGCCACGCCCCCGGCATCCTGCTCGCCCTCGACACGGTGAAGAAGCTCGCCGACGAGGAGATGAAGGTGATCGTCGACCCGGTCACCGGGATGCGCCGGATCACCAAGCTGATGGAGCCGGCCGAGGCCACCGGCGAGTACATCGGGGTCACCGTCATCAACCCCTCGGCCGCCGCCGACCTGAGCGACGCCCTGAAGGCCACCTTCGAGCGCGACCCGCAGCTGTACTACGAGGACGGCTACCAGGAGATGGTGAACCGGGGGCTGCGGATCGACGTGCAGCCGATCGGCGAGGTCTCCTGGGTCGAGGTCGACAACCACGCCGACCTGGCGAAGGCGCGGGAGATCGCGTGCCAGTACTGACCCGACTGGTGCCGTCGCCGGTCTTCGTGGAGATCCGCGCGGGCGCGCTGGACGCGCTCGGCGGCATCCTTGCGGACCAGCGGCTGTCCGCCTCCGGGCGGATCGCGGTGGCGATCAGCAACGGCTCCGGTGCCCGGCTGCGGGAACGGCTGGAGCCCGCGCTGCCGGGCGCCGACTGGTACGAGGTGGCCGACGGCACCCTGGACAGTGCGGTGCGGCTGGCCGAGCAGATGCGGGCCGGGCACTACGACGCCATGGTCGGGCTCGGCGGTGGCAAGATCATCGACGCCGCCAAGTACGCCGCTGCGCGGGTCGGGCTGCCGCTGGTCGCGGTGGCCACCAACCTGGCGCACGACGGCATCTGCTCGCCGGTCTCCACCCTCGACAACGACGCCGGGCGGGGCTCCTACGGGGTGCCCAGCCCGATCGGGATCGTGGTGGACCTGGACGTGATCAGGCAGGCGCCGCCGCGCTTCGTGGCGGCCGGGATCGGCGACGTGGTCTCCAATCTCTCGGCCTGCGCGGACTGGGAGCTCTCGCACTCCGTCACCGGCGAGCCGGTGGACGGGCTGGCCGTGGCGATGGCCAGGTCGGCGGGGGAGAACCTGCTCCGGCACCCCGGTTCGCTGGAGGACCGGGACCTCCTCACCACGCTCGCGGAGGCCCTGGTACTGTCCGGCATCGCGATGAACATCGCGGGCAGCACCCGGCCATCCTCGGGTGCCTGTCACGAGATCTCGCACGCCCTGGACGTGCTCTTCCCCAAGCGATCGGCCCAGCATGGCGAACAGGTCGGCCTCGGCGCGGCCTTCGCCAGTTTCCTGCGGGGCGAGCGCGAGCTCACCGGCCTGATCGTGGACCGACTCCGGTTCCACGGGCTGCCGGTGACCGCGGGTCAGATCGGCTTCACCGAGGAGGAGTTCACCCAGGCGGTGCACTACGCTCCGAACACCCGTCCGGGACGGTTCACCATCCTGGAACACCTGGACCTCAGCCCCTCTGACATCAGGGATTCGTACGCCGACTATGTCCAAGCCGTCAACAGCTGACCGCCCCGAGGTCGATCTGACCCGCCGCCCCTCGATCGAGGAGCTGCGCGCCGTCATCCACCCCGAGGGCATGCTCCAGCGCCGTAGCGCGGAGCACTGGGCCGGGCGCCTCTACATGCGCAGGATCTCGCTGCGGATCACCCGGGTGCTCTCCACCGTCACGGCGATCACGCCCAACGGCCTGACCTACCTGATGATGTTCACCGGCATTCTGGCCGGTGCCGCGCTGGTGATCCCCGGCCTCGCCGGTGCGGTCCTCGGCGCCGTGCTGATCCAGGTGTACCTGCTGCTCGACTGTGTCGACGGCGAGGTGGCCCGCTGGCGCCGGCAGACCTCGCTGACCGGGGTCTACCTGGACCGGGTCGGCCACTACATGTCCGAGGCGGCGCTGCTCACCGGCCTCGGTCTGCGGGCCACCGACCTGTTCCACCGTCAGGGCAGTGCCTCGCACTGGGAGTGGGCCTTCCTCGGCACGCTCGCCGCGCTCGGCGCCATCCTGATCAAGTCGGAGACCGACCTGGTGGACGTGGCCCGGGCCCGCAGCGGGCTGACCGCGGTGGAGGACGCCGCCGCCGTGCCGCGCTCCGCCGGGGTGGCCAAGGCCCGCAAGGCCGCCGCCTTCCTGAAGTTCCACCGCCTGGTCGGTGCGGTCGAGGCCTCGCTGCTGATCCTGGCCGCCGGGATCGCCGACGCGGTCGCCGGAGACCTGTTCTTCACCCGGCTCGCGGTGGTCGTGCTGGCCGCGATCGCGATGCTGCAGACCGTGCTGCACCTGCTCAGCATCGTGCTCTCCAGCAGGCTGCGATGAGCGACGGCTTCCGGCTCGGCGCCGTCATCATCACGATGGGCAACCGGCCGGACGAGCTGAACGCCCTGATCGAGTCGGTCCGCAACCAGCAGGGCCCGGCCGTCGAGCTGGCCGTGGTGGGCAACGGTGCGCCGCTGCCCGCGCTCCCGGCGGACGTCCGCTCCGTCGAGCTGCCGGAGAACCTCGGCATCCCCGGCGGGCGCAACGTCGGCATCGAGCTGTTCGGCAAGGACGGCTGCGACGTCGACGCGGTGCTCTTCCTGGACGACGACGGCCTGCTGCCGAACACCGACTCGGCCGAGCTGCTCCGCCGGGCGTTCGAGGACGACCCGCAGCTGGGCATCGTCTCGTTCCGGATCGCCGACCCGGTGACCGGGGCGACGGCCCGTCGGCACGTCCCCCGGCTGCGGGCCAGCGACCCGCTGCGCTCGTCCCGGGTGACCACCTTCCTGGGCGGCGCCAGCGCCGTCCGGAGCAAGGTCTTCACCCAGGCCGGACAGCTGCCCGGTGAGTTCTTCTACGCGCACGAGGAGACCGACCTCGCCTGGCGCGCACAGGACGCCGGCTGGCTGATCGACTACCGCGCTGACGTGGTGCTGTTCCACCCCACCACCTCCCCGGCCCGGCACGCCACGTACTTCCACAACGTGGCCCGGAACCGGGTGTGGCTGGCGCGACGGAACCTTCCGGCCCCTCTGGTGCCTCTCTACCTGGGAGTCTGGATTCTGCTCACCCTGGTCCGCCGCCCTTCCGGTGCGGCATTCAAGGCCTGGCTGGGCGGATTCCGGGCCGGCTGGCGCGAACAGTGTGGTCCGCGCAAGCCGATGCGATGGCATACGGTATGGCGGTTGACCAGGATGGGCCGACCACCAATCATCTGATCGCAGAATCTTCCGGTGGCCCCCTGCCGCCGGACCGGAACATCCACCCGTGATTTCGGTGGGTCTGCCCGGACCTCCGCCGCTCCCCCTCGGCGGAAGCCTGGTTATCCGATCCCGTGAAGGACGAATGTGTCGACAGTGAGTGACTCCGTCAACTTCTCCGCACCCGGCGGCGTTGACGCGGGTCTGACCCCGAAGCAGCTCGCGGCCAAGTACGGCCTGTCGGTGAGCGGCAAGCGGCCCGGTTTCTCCCAGTACGTGCGAGAGCTTTGGGCCCGGCGCCATTTCATCGTCGCGTTCGCCACCGCGCGACTGGTCGCGCAGTACACCACGGCCAAACTCGGCCAGGTGTGGCAGGTGCTGACACCGCTGCTCAACTGTGCGGTGTTCTACCTGGTCTTCGGCGTGATGATGAACGGCAAGAACGAGGTCGGCGACGACTACATCGCCTGGCTCTGCATCGGCGTCTTCGTCTTCCAGTTCAGCCAGAGCGCGGTGCTCTCCGGCACCCGGTCGATCTCCGACAACCTCGGGCTGATCCGGGCGCTGCACTTCCCCCGGGCGGCGCTGCCGATCGCCTTCACGGTGATCCAGCTTCAGCAACTGCTGATCTCGATGGTCGTGCTGGTCGTCATCGTGGCGTTCTTCCAACTGCCTACGATGACCTGGCTGCTGGTCATCCCGGCGCTGCTGCTGCAGTGCGGCTTCAACACCGGCCTGGCGCTGGCGATGGCCCGGATCGGCGCCAAGACCAGCGACATGGCCCAGCTGATGCCGTTCCTGCTGCGCACCTGGATGTACACCTCCGGCGTGATGTACAGCGTGCAGGGTGCGGTCGACAAGTTCCCCACGTTCTTCCGGGTGCTGTTCCGCCTGAACCCGGCCTCGGTGTACATGGACCTGATCCGCTACGGCTTCGTGCCGAACGCGTACAACAAGGACGCGCTGCCCCCGCACGTCTGGCTGATCGCGCTCGCCTGGGCGGTCGTCGCCGGTGTGGCCGGCTTCGTCTTCTTCTGGAAGGCAGAGGAGGAGTACGGCCGTGGCTGACACCGCTACCACCGAGACCCGAGGGGTCGGCATGACGAACACCCAGGACGCCCGCGTCCCCACCGTGGTGGTGGACGACGTGCACATCGTCTACAAGGTGCACGGCGCCGGCTCGGGCAAGGGCAGCGCCACCTCGGCGCTCAGCCGGATCATCTCCAAGAAGCGCTCGCCCGCGATCCGCGAGGTGCACGCCGTCCGGGGGATCAGCTTCACCTCGTACCGGGGCGAGGCGGTCGGCCTGATCGGCTCGAACGGCTCCGGCAAGTCGACCATGCTGGCGGCCATCGCCGGCCTGCTGCCGACCGAGCGTGGTGCCATCTACACCAACGGCCAGCCCTCGCTGCTGGGCGTGAACGCCGCGCTGATGAACGACCTGACCGGTGACCGCAACGTCATCCTGGGCTGCCTGGCGATGGGCATGTCCCCGGCCGAGGTGAAGGCCCGCTACCAGGACATCGTGGACTTCTCGGGCATCAACGAGAAGGGCGACTTCATCTCGCTCCCGATGCGTACGTACTCCTCGGGCATGGCGGCCCGACTGCGGTTCTCGATCGCGGCGGCCAAGACCCACGACGTGCTGCTGATCGACGAGGCGCTGGCCACCGGCGACCAGAAGTTCCAGCGCCGCTCCGAGGACCGGATCCGTGAGCTGCGCAAGGAGGCCGGCACGGTCTTCCTGGTCAGCCACAACAACAACTCGATCCGGGACACCTGCGAGCGGACCATCTGGATCGAGAAGGGCGAGCTGGTGATGGACGGCTCGACCGAGGACGTCATGAAGGAGTACGAGAACGCCAACCACTGAGTGGTGGGCCGAACGGCGGGGGGCCGGTGCCCGGGGTGAACCCGGAACCGGCCCCTTGGCCGTGTCCGGGTGGGCTGGCTGCCCGGGAGCGGTGTAGAACGGGGGAGTGACGGCAGTGGTGACCTCAAGGCAATCTGACAGTCCGACGGACGGTGGCACGCTCGGCAAGGCGGACCTGGAGAACTTCCCGGTCGCCCCCGGGTTCCTGCCCGCGGCCTGGCGGGCCGACCTGATGGCGATCTACGGGTTCGCCCGGCTGGTGGACGACGCCGGGGACGGCGACTTGGCCGAGCCCGAGCGGGTGGCGGAGCTGCTGGGCGTCGCGGGGACCCCGGCTGACCAGGGCTTCCGGCTCGCCCTGCTGAACGGTCTCGAAGCTGACCTGGACCGGGCCTTCGGCGCCGCACTGGACCCGAAGGCGACCAGCCCCCGGCACCCGCTGATGCGAGCCCTGGTCCCGCTGATCGACCGTCACCCGGTCACCCCGGAGCCGTTCCGCCGTCTGATCGAGGCCAACCGGGTGGACCAGACCACCGTCCGCTACCCGACCTACCAGGACCTGGTCGGCTACTGCACGCTCTCCGCCGACCCGGTCGGCCGGCTGGTGCTGGCCGTGGCCGGTCACGGCACCCCCGAACAGATCGCCTACTCGGACGCGATCTGCACCGCCCTGCAGATCGCCGAGCACCTCCAGGACGTGGCCGAGGACCTGGCCAGGGGCCGGATCTACCTCCCCACCGAGGACCTGGACCGGTTCGGCGTGACCGAGACCGACCTGGCCGCGCCCAGCGCCGACGCCCGGGTCCGGGAGCTGATCGCCTTCGAGGCGGACCGGGCGCGCACCCTGCTCGACCACGGCGCTCCGTTGGTGGGTACGGTTCGGGGAAGGCTCCGTCTGCTGCTCGCGGGATTCACCGCGGGCGGGTACGCGGCCCTGTCGGCCATCGAGGCCGCCGGGTACGACGTGCTCGCCGTGCAGGCGAAGCCGGACAAGCGCCGCCTCGCGGTGAAGGCGGCGGCAATCTTCGCGAAGGGAAGGTGAACGCCCGCGTGGCGGCATCACCACTGGCCTCGGCCCCGGTCATGGCGGCCTACCGGTACTGCGAGGCGGTCACCGCCCTGCAGGCCCGGAACTTCAGCTACGGCATCCGGCTGCTGCCCGAGCCCAAGCGGCTCGGCATGTCCGCGCTCTACGCCCTGGCCCGCCGGGTGGACGACATCGGCGACGGCGAGCTGTCGGCCGAGCGGAAGGCCGAGCTGCTCGGGCAGACCCGCGGGCTGCTGGACGAGATCCGGCTCGGCACGGTCAGTGAGGAGGACACCGACCCGATCAAGGTCGCACTGGGCGACACCGCCCGGCGTTTCCCGATCGACCTGGGCGGTTTCGACGAGCTGATCGACGGCGTCGAGATGGACCTCAAGGGCGTCGAGTACAAGACCTTCGAGGACCTCAAGATCTACTGCCGCTGCGTGGCCGGATCGATCGGCCGGCTCTCGCTCGGGGTGTACGGCTGCGAGGATCCGAAGCTCGGCGCCGAGTACGCGGACACCCTCGGCCTGGCCCTCCAGCTCACCAACATCCTGCGTGACCTGCGCGAGGACGCGCTGAACGGCCGGGTCTACCTCCCGACCGAGGACCTGGTGCGATTCGGCTGCGAACAAGGGTTCGCCCTGGACCGGCCACCGGTCGGCGCGGACTTCACCGGCCTGGTCGCCTTCCAGGCCGAGCGGGCCCAGGAGGCCTTCGCGGACGGCCTGCGGCTGCTGCCGCTGCTGGACCGCCGCAGCCGGGCCTGTACGGCCGCGATGGCCGGGATCTACCACCGGCTGCTCGGCCGGATCGCGGCCGACCCGGAGTCGGTGCTGCAGGGCCGGGTCTCGCTGCCGGGCTGGGAGAAGGCGTACGTGGCTCTCTCCGGGCTCGCCGGAGGGCGTTCTTGATTCTCTCGGCGTTTATGTCACGCTGTGTCAGCACGGAATCACCTGGACCCGGTTCGGCGCGGGCCGCCGACGACCGTCGGGACGATCACATCAGGGGGAGGGGCAGATGACGGTACGGCACGACTCCAAGCGCCCCACCGCGGTGGTGGTCGGCGGCGGTCTGGCCGGGATCACGGCCGCGCTGCGGCTGGCCGAGGCGGACCACCGGGTCACCCTGGTGGAGTCCAGGCCCCGGCTCGGCGGTCTGGCCTTCTCGTTCCGGCGCGGGGAGCTGACGGTCGACAACGGCCAGCACGTCTTCCTGCGCTGCTGCACCGCCTACCGGGGTCTGATCGACCGGCTGGGTGCGGGCCGTCTGGTGGATCTTCAACCCCGCCTCGACGTCCCGGTGCTGGGCGTCTCGGCCGACGGCCGGCGCACCCTGGGCCGGCTGCGCCGGGCCGGGCTGCCCGTCCCGCTGCACCTGGCCGGCAGCCTGGCCACCTACCCGCACCTGTCCGCCGCCGACCGGCTGCGGGTGGTGCGGGCCGCGCTGGCGCTCAAGCTGCTCGACCTGGACGACCCGGCGCTGGACGAGATCTCGTTCGGCGACTGGCTGCGCCGCCAGGGCCAGAACGCGGCCACGCTGGCCGCGATGTGGGACCTGGTCGGGGTGGCCACCCTGAACGCCACCGCCGACCAGACCTCGCTGGCGCTGGCCGCGATGGTCTTCAAGACCGGCCTGCTCTCCGACCCCGGCGCCTCCGACATCGGGATGGCCAACGTCCCGCTCGGCGCGATCCACCACGACGCGGCCCGGGCGGAGTTGGAGCGGGCCGGGGTGCGGGTGCTGCTGCGGGCTCGCGCGGTGGAGCTGAAGAGCGCCGAGCAGCACGCGGTCCGGCTGGACGGCGGCGAGCTGCTCACCGCCGACACCGTGGTGCTGGCGGGGGCTCAGGAGTCCGCCGCCGCGCTGCTCCCGGCGGGGTCGATCGACCGGCAGGAACGGTTGGCCGAGCTCGGCCACGCGCCGATCCTGAACGTGCACGTGGTCTACGACCGCAAGCTGCTGCGGCAACCGTTCTTCGCCGCGCTCGGCTCGCCGGTGCAGTGGGTCTTCGACCGGACGCAGCACTCCGGCCTCGCGGTGCCCGGCGCGCAGTACCTGGCGCTGTCGCAGTCCGCCGTGCAGGACGAGATCGAGCTGCCGGTGGCCGAGCTGAGGGCGCGTTACCTGCCCGAGCTGGAGCGCCTGCTGCCGGCCGCCAAGGGCGCCGAAGTGCTGGACTTCTTCGTCACCCGGGAGCGGACCGCGACCTTCGCGCCCGCCCCGGGCACCGCCCCGCTCCGTCCGGCCGCCCGGACGAACGTGCCCGGCCTGCTGCTGGCCGGTTCGTGGACCGCCACCGGCTGGCCCGCGACCATGGAGAGCGCCGTGCGCAGCGGCCACGCGGCCGCCGACGCGGCCCTCACCGTCGGCCGCCGCCCGGTGGACCGGGGCGACGGAAGGTGGCCCCGATGACCTCGGCCCCCGCCAGAACCACTGCGCCTACTCGAACCGACGCCGCATCAGACGGGCCGCTCGCCGCGGCCTCATCACCCCAGCAGGGAGAGGGAACGCACGTGGAGCCTCGCACCGGAACCGCCGCCTCCGTCCAGGAGGCACCTGTGCCGGACGCGCTCTCGGTGCCGGAGCTGCTGGCCCGTGGCCGGACGCTCTGCACCCCGCCGTTGCGGTCGGCGGTGGCCAGGCTGGCCGCGCCGATGGACACGGTGGCCGCGTACCACTTCGGCTGGATCGACCGGGACGGCACGCCGGTGGCGGGGGACGGCGGCAAGGCCGTCCGTCCGGCGCTGGCGCTGCTGTCGGCCGAGGCGGTCGGCGCGCCCGCCGCGGTGGGTGTGCCCGGCGGCGTCTCGGTCGAACTGGTGCACAACTTCTCGCTCCTTCATGATGATCTGATGGACGGTGACGAGACGCGGCGGCACCGGGCCACGGCCTGGACGGTCTTCGGCCCGGCCCAGGCGATCCTGGTCGGCGACGGCCTGGCCGCCCTGGGCACCGAGGTCCTGCTCGACGCCGCCGTCACCGGCGGCGCCTCCGCCGCCGACGCGGCCCGAGCCGTCCGGCTGATCACCACCGCGACCCGCAAGCTGATCGACGGTCAGGCCCAGGACCTCTCGTTCGAGCACCGCGACCTGGTGACGGTCGAGGAGTGCCTGGAGATGGAGGGCGGCAAGACCGGCGCGCTGCTGGCCGCCGCCTCCGCGATCGGCGCGGTGCTGGCCGGCGCGGACGACCGTACTTCCGACGCGCTCCAGCGCTACGGCCACCACCTCGGCCTGGCCTTCCAGGCGGTGGACGACCTGCTCGGCATCTGGGGCGCCACCGAGGTGACCGGTAAGCCGCACTGGGGCGACCTGCGCCAGCGCAAGAAGTCGCTGCCGGTGGCCGCCGCGCTGGCCGAGGGCGGCGCCGCCTCCCGTCGGCTGGCCGCCGAGCTGGCCGACCCGGCCGGCCGGGGCGATGAGAGCGAGCAGCAGCTCGCCGCCCGCGCCGCGCTGATCGAGCAGGCAGGCGGCCGGTCCTGGACCCAGGACGAGGCCCGCCGCCAGCACAGGACCGCCCTCGCCGCTCTGGACGAGGTGCCGATGGCCGACGAGGTGCGCCAGCGCTTCGTCGCACTCGCCGAATTCGTGGTGGTACGAGAGAGGTGACGTTGAGGTGACAGCAACCGCGGACGGCCGGCTCGACCCTGAGTACGATCCCGAGCCGGCCGCGGTGGGCGAACGCCCGCCGGTACCAGAACGGTTGAACGGCCGTCAGGTGACGGTGGCCCAGGCGGCAGCAGCGGTGCCGCTCGGGTCGAGACGGTGGGAACCCGACGGACCGACGGCGGTAGTACCGTCCGACGATCCCACTGCGGCCGAGGCGCTGGAGCGCGCCACCGCCGAGCTGTTGTCACGCCAGAGCCCGGACGGCTGGTGGAAGGGCGACCTGGAGACCAACGTCACCATGGACGCCGAGGACCTGTTACTGCGTCAGTTCCTCGGCATCAGGACGGCCGAGCACACCGAGGCCACCGCCACCTGGATCCGCTCCCAGCAGCGGGAGGACGGCACCTGGTCCACCTTCTACGGCGGCCCCGCCGAGCTCTCCACCACCGTCGAGGCGTACGTCGCGCTCAAACTCGCGGGCGACGACCCGAACGCGCCGCACATGCAGGCCGCCGCACGGCACGTCCGGGCGGCCGGCGGCATCGCGGCCAGCCGGGTGTTCACCCGGATCTGGCTGGCGCTGTTCGGCTGGTGGCCCTGGGACCGGCTGCCGGAGATGCCGCCGGAGATCATCTTCCTGCCCCGCTGGGTACCGCTGAACATCTACGCCTTCGGCTGCTGGGCCCGGCAGACCATCGTCCCGCTCACCGTGGTCTCGGCCCACCGCCCGGTCCGCCCGGCGCCGTTCGACCTGGACGAGCTGCACGCCGACCCGGCGGACCCCTACCCGGCCCGGCCGCTCCCGCCGCTGAACGGCTGGGACGGCATCTTCGAGCGGCTCGACCTTGCCCTGCACGTCTACCATCGGCACGCCGTCAAACCACTCCGCCGGGTGGCGCTCGCGCAGGCCGGCCGGTGGATCGTCGAACGCCAGGAGGCGGACGGCTGCTGGGGCGGCATCCAGCCCCCCGCGGTCTACTCGCTGATCGCGCTGCACCTGCTCGGCTACGACCTCGAACACCCGGTGATGCGGGCCGGTCTGGCCGCCTTCGACCGGTTCACCGTGCACACCGAGGACGGCGCCCGCTGGCTGGAGGCCTGTCAGTCCCCGGTCTGGGACACCTGCCTGGCCACCATCGCGCTGCGGGACGCGGGCCTGCCCGCCGACCACCCCGCGCTGGTCTCGGCGGTGGACTGGATGCTCGCCGAGGAGATCACCAGGCCCGGCGACTGGGCCGTCCAGCGGCCCCGGCTGGCGCCCGGCGGCTGGGCGTTCGAGTTCGAGAACGACAACTACCCCGACATCGACGACACCGCCGAGGTGGTGCTCGCCCTCCAACGGGTGGCCCATCCCGACCGGGAGAAGCTCGCCGGCGCGGTCAAGCGCGGCGTCGAGTGGAACCTCGGCATGCAGTCCAAGAACGGCGCCTGGGGCGCCTTCGACGTCGACAACACCAGCACCCTGCCGAACAAGCTGCCGTTCTGCGACTTCGGCGAGGTGGTCGACCCGCCCTCCGCCGACGTCACCGCGCACGTGGTGGAGATGCTCGCCGAGACCGGCCGCGCCGACGACCGGGCGACCAGGCGCGGCGTCGACTGGCTGCTGAAGAACCAGGAGGCGGACGGCTCCTGGTTCGGCCGCTGGGGCACCAACTACATCTACGGCACCGGATCGGTGCTGCCCGCCCTGGTCGCGGCCGGGCTGCCGACCGGGCATCCGGCGATCCGACGCGCCGTCAGCTGGCTGGAGGACCGGCAGAACCCGGACGGCGGCTGGGGCGAGGACATGCGGTCGTACGAGGACCCGGAGCACTGGTCAGGACGCGGCGACTCCACCGCCTCGCAGACCGCCTGGGCCCTGATGGCCCTGCTGTCGGCCGGCGAGGGCCCGGACGGGGCGCGCAGCGAGTCGGTCGAGCGCGGGGTGCAGTGGCTCTGCCACACCCAGCTGCCCAGCGGCAGCTGGGACGAGCCGCAGTTCACCGGGACAGGCTTCCCGTGGGACTTCTCGATCAACTACCACCTGTACCGGCTGGTCTTCCCGGTCACCGCCCTCGGCCGCTACCTGCACGGCAGCCCGCTGACGGGAGGCCGCAAGTGAGCGCAGCTCCGCTGCTGGTGGTCTGTGCGCTCGGCCCCGAGGTCTGGGCGCTCCGCGGTGGTGACTGGGGCGAGCCGCCGGTGCTGGTCCGGACCGGGGTCGGGCGGGTCAGAGCCCGGCGCTGCGTCGGGAACCTGCTCTCCCGGGACGGCTACGGGGCGTTGGTGGTGGCCGGCTTCGGTGCGGCGGTGGGGCCGGGCGTCGAGCCCGGCGACATCATCGTGGCCGACGCCGTCCGCAACGGCGAGGGCGAGGAGTGGCAGTTGGAGTCCGCCAAGGCGATGGCCGCCGAACTCACCGCCCGCGGCCTGACCGCCCACATCGGTCCGCATCACACCGCCGACCGCGTGGTGCGGGGTGCGGAGCGCCGCGCCCTGTACGCCACCGGGGCCCGGGCGGTCGACATGGAGGCGGCCGCCGTCCTGGCGGC
Organism: Kitasatospora sp. Root107; assembly: GCF_001424875.1. Taxonomy (GTDB): domain Bacteria; phylum Actinomycetota; class Actinomycetes; order Streptomycetales; family Streptomycetaceae; genus Kitasatospora. The sequence goes on from NZ_LMCT01000034.1 coordinate 180,096, forward strand.
CCGGGCCGAGCTGCGGCCCGCCCTGCCCACCGCCGTACTGCGGGTGGTGGTCGACACCCCCAGCCGCGAACTGCTCCGCCTCGGCACCCTGCCGGCCGGACTGCATGCCTGGCGCACCCTGCGGATCGCCGTCCCGGCGCTCACCGCCTGGTACCGACAGGCCGTCACCGACCCGATCCATGCTCCACAGTCCTCGACGCTCCCTCAGGAGGCGAGCTAGTCATGGCAATGCCGCTGCGCCAGACCGTGCGGGTCAGCACCTATCTCATGCAGCAGAAGTTGATCAAGCGGCGGGACAAGTTCCCGCTGATCGTGGAGCTGGAACCGCTGTTCGCCTGCAACCTCGCCTGCGAGGGCTGCGGGAAGATCCAGCACCCGGCCGGGGTGCTCAAGCAGCGGATGCCGGTCGCCCAGGCGGTCGGCGCGGTCCTGGAGTCAGGCGCCCCGATGGTGTCGATCGCGGGCGGCGAACCGCTGATGCACCCGCAGATCGACGAGATCGTCCGCCAGCTGGTGGCCCGCCGCAAGTACGTCTTCCTCTGCACCAACGCGCTGTTGCTGCGCAAGAAGCTGGAGAAGTTCACCCCCTCGCCGTACCTCACCTTCACCGTGCACATCGACGGCCTGCGTGAGCGGCACGACGCCTCGGTGGCCAAGGAGGGCACCTTCGACGAGGCGGTGGAGGCGATCAAGGAGGCCAAGCGGCAGGGCTTCCGGGTCACCACCAACTCGACCTTCTTCAACACCGACACCCCGCAGACCATCATCGAGGTGCTCGACTACCTGAACGACGAGCTGCACGTCGACGAGATGATGATCTCCCCGGCGTTCGCCTACGAGAAGGCCCCCGACCAGGAGCACTTCCTCGGTGTCGAGCAGACCAGGGACCTGTTCCGGAAGACCTTCGCCGGGGGCAACCGGCGCCGCTGGCGCCTCAACCACAGCCCGCTCTTCCTGGACTTCCTGGAGGGCAAGGTGGACTTCGAGTGCACCGCCTGGGGCATCCCGAACTACTCGCTGTTCGGCTGGCAGCGCCCCTGCTACCTGATGTCGGACGGCTACGTGCCGACCTACCAGGAGCTGATCGAGAAGACCGACTGGGCCAAGTACGGCCGCGGCAAGGACCCGCGCTGCGAGAACTGCATGGCGCACTGCGGGTACGAACCAACCGCCGTACTGGCCACCATGGGCTCGCTCAAGGAGTCCATCCGGGCCGTGAAGGAGACCCTCACCAGCAAGGCCTGAGCACCGTGGGGCCCGCTCCGGCGGGCCCCACAACAGGCGCGCCACCGGTGATGACCGCAGGCTGAGTACAGACAGTCATCATCCAGACCGTCATCAGCCAGACCCGAGCCGCGAGGTGAAGCCATGTCACTTCTGTCCACCGTCCAGGGGCCCGCCGATCTCCGTGGACTCTCCCCGGCCGAGCTCGGGCAGCTGGCCGACGAGATCCGCGACTTCCTGGTGGACGCGGTGACCCGGACCGGTGGCCACCTCGGCCCCAATCTGGGGGTGGTCGAGCTGACCATCGCGCTGCACCGGGTCTTCGACTCCCCGTACGACCGGATCCTCTGGGACACCGGGCACCAGGCGTACGTGCACAAGCTGCTCACGGGCCGTCAGGACTTCTCCCGGCTGCGGATGCAGGGCGGCCTGTCCGGCTACCCGTCCCGGGCCGAGTCCGAGCACGACCTGATCGAGAACTCGCACGCCTCCACCGCCCTCGGCTACGCCGACGGCCTGGCCAAGGCGCACCAGCTGCTCGGCACCCCCGACCGGCGCACCGTCGCCGTGATCGGCGACGGTGCGCTGACCGGCGGGATGGCCTGGGAGGCGCTGAACAACATCGCCGAGGCGAGCGACCGCCCGCTGGTGATCGTGGTGAACGACAACGAGCGCTCGTACGCGAAGACCATCGGCGGCCTGGCCCACCACCTGTCCACGCTGCGCACCACCCAGGGCTACGAACGCTTCCTGGCGCTCGGCAAGGAGGCGCTGCAGCGCACCCCGCTGGTCGGCCAGCCGCTGTTCGGCGCGCTGCACGGGGCGAAGAAGGGCTTCAAGGACGCGTTCACCCCGCAGGGGATGTTCGAGGACCTCGGCCTCAAGTACCTGGGCCCGATCGACGGCCACGACCTCGGCGCGGTGGAGCAGGCGCTCCGGCAGGCCCGGGGTTACGGCGGCCCGGTGATCGTGCACTGCCTGACCGTCAAGGGCCGCGGCTACCGCCCGGCCGAGCAGGACGAGGCGGACCGCTTCCACGCGGTCGGCGCGATGGACCCGTACACCTGCCTGCCGGTCTCGCCCTCCGCCGGGGTGTCCTGGACCTCGGCCTTCGGCAGCGAGCTGCTCGCGCTGGGCGCCGAGCGGCCCGACGTGGTGGCGATCACCGCCGCGATGCTCCAGCCGGTCGGGCTGGCCAAGTTCGCCGCCGCGTACCCGGAGCGCACCTTCGACGTCGGCATCGCCGAGCAGCACGCGGTGGCCAGCGCGGCGGGTCTGGCGACGGGTGGGCTGCACCCGGTGGTCGCGGTCTACGCGACCTTCCTGAACCGGGCCTTCGACCAGGTCCTGATGGACGTCGCACTGCACAGGCTCGGCGTCACCTTCGTGCTCGACCGCGCGGGCGTCACGGGCAACGACGGGGCCTCGCACAACGGCATGTGGGACATGTCGCTGCTTCAGGTGGTCCCCGGCCTGCGGCTGGCCGCCCCGCGCGACGCAGACCAGCTGCGGGCCCAGCTCCGGGAGGCGGTGGACGTCGCCGACGCGCCGACCGTGGTGCGCTTCCCCAAGGGCGACCTGGGCCCGGCGGTTCCCGCGCTGGAGCGGATCGGCGGCGTGGACGTCCTGCAACGGACCGGTCCCGCCCCGGAGATCCTGCTGGTGGCCGTCGGTGCGATGGCGCCCGCCTGCCTGGACGCCGCCGCCCTGCTGCTCGCCGAGGGCTTCACCTGCACCGTGGTCGACCCGCGCTGGGTGAAGCCGGTCGACCCCGCGCTGCCCGAACTGGCGGCCGCCCACGGCCTGGTGGTCACCGTCGAGGACAACGGCCGGGCCGGCGGGGTCGGTTCGGCGATCGCCCAGGCGATGCGGGACGCCGGGGTGGACGTCCCGCTGCGCGATCTCGGCATCCCGCAGGAGTTCCTCAACCACGCCGGGCGGGGAGAGCTGATGGAGGAGATCGGCCTCACCGGCACCGGCGTGGCCGCCCAGACCGCCGTCTTCGCCAAGCACCTGCTACCGAACCGAGGAGCGAACCAGCACCATGCCGGCTGACCGTCTCGACCTCTCCGCACTGCTCGCCGAACGCGGCGCCGAGCGCTACGAGTTGCAGGCCAAGTACCTCAACCCGCAGCTGGCGCGGATGCTGCACACCATCGGGTTCGACAAGTTCTACGAGCGCGCGGAGGGGGCCTACTTCTACGACGCCGAGGGGAACGACTACCTCGACATGCTCGCGGGCTTCGGGATCTTCGCGCTCGGCCGGCACCACCCGGTGGTCCGGGACGCCGTCCGGCAGGTGATGGACCTCGACCTGCCCGACCTGACCCGGTTCGACTGCGCCCCGCTGCCCGGCCTGCTGGCCGAGCAACTGCTGGCGTACACCCCGGGGTTGGACCGGGTGTTCTTCGGCAACAGCGGCACCGAGGCGGTCGAGACGGCGCTGAAGTTCGCCCGCTACGCCACCGGTCGGAAGCGGATCCTGTACTGCGACCACGCCTTCCACGGCCTGACCACCGGCTCGCTCTCGGTGAACGGCGAGAACGGCTTCCGGAAGGGCTTCGACCCGCTGCTGCCGGACACCGCCGTCCCGCTCGGCGACCTCGGCGCGCTGGCCAGGGAGCTGCGGAAGGGCGACGTGGCGGCGCTGATCGTGGAGCCGATCCAGGGCAAGGGCGTGCTCGCCCCGCCGCCCGGCTGGCTGCTGGCCGCACAGCAACTGCTGCACGAGCACAAGGCGTTGCTGATCTGCGACGAGGTGCAGACCGGTATCGGCCGGACCGGCTCGTTCTTCGCCTACCAGCAGGAGGAGGGCGTGCTGCCTGACCTGGTCTGCGCGGCCAAGGCCCTCTCCGGCGGGTACGTCCCGATCGGGGCGACGCTGGGCAAGGGCTGGATCTTCGAGAAGGTGTACTCCTCGATGGACCGGGTGCTGGTGCACTCCGCGAGCTTCGGTTCCAACGCCCAGGCGATGGCGGCCGGGCTGGCCACACTGCACGTGATGCGCGAGGAGAAGGTGGTCGAGAACGCCCACCGGGTGGGGGAGTTGTTCCGCTCCCGGCTGGCCGGGCTGGTGGAGAAGTACGAGCTGCTGGCCGAGGTGCGCGGACGCGGCCTGATGATCGGCATCGAGTTCGGCCGACCGAAGTCGCTCAAGCTGCGCACCGGCTGGACCGCCCTCCAGGCGGCCCGCAAGGGCCTGTTCGCCCAGATGGTGGTGGTGCCGCTGCTCCAGCGCCACCGCATCCTGACCCAGGTCTCCGGCGACCACCTGGAGGTGATCAAGCTGATCCCGCCGCTGATCATCACCGAGCGCGAGGTGGACCGCTTCGTCGACGCCTTCACCGACGTCATGGACGACGCCCACCGGGGCAGCGGCCTGATGTGGGACTTCGGCCGCACCTTGGTCAAGCAGGCGGTGGTCAAAGCGTAGTGAAGAAGCCTCCGAGGAGTTTGGCGTCCGGGCTGTCGGGGTCGAGTTCGCCGACCTCGGCGGCGTAGGCCTCGGCGTTGTCGTGGGGTTCGTAGCCGAGGGCGCGGGCGGTCGAGAGGTCCCACCAGGCGCGGGTGTTGGCGCTGATGCCGTTGACGATGGTGTGGCCGACGTCGGGGGTGGTGAGGGCGGCGTGGACGAGGCGGGCGCAGTCGGCGGGGCTGAGCCAGGTGGAGAGCATCCGGGCGGAGCGGGGCTTGGGGAAGCAGGAGCCGATCCGGATGGAGACGGTCTCGATGCCGTGTTTGTCGGCGTAGAGGGAGGCCAGGCCCTCGCCGAAGACCTTGGAGAGGCCGTAGTAGGTGTCGGGGCGGGTGGGGGTGTCGGAGCCGATCAGGTCGCCGGTGAGGGGGGTGTAGCCGACGGCGTGGTTGCTGCTGGCGAAGACGACGCGCTTCACGCCCTCCTGTCGGACCGCCTCGTAGAGCTCGTACGTGCCCTCGATGTTGCTGCCGAGGATGTTGGTGAAGGTGTCCTCCAGCGAGATGCCGCCGAGGTGCACGACGGCGTCCACGCCGCGGACGGCGGCCCGGACGGCGTCGGTGTCGCGCAGGTCGAAGGTGAGGCCGCCCTCGACGGGCTTGAGGTCGGCGAGGCGGAGGGTGTGGCCGAGGGCGGGCAGCAGGTCGCGCAGCAGCGTACCGACGCCGCCTGCCGCACCGGTGAGCAGGACGTGCATGGTCAACTCCTCTGTACGGTGTGGGCCTTGATGTAGTCGAGGTCGAAGTCGTCGCCGAGCCCCGGGCGGTCGGGGAAGCGGACGACGCCGTTGTGGTCGATCGTGTCCACGATCGAGTGCAGGTGCGGCGGCACCTCGTCGAAGTCGAAGTGCGGGTGCAGCAGGCCGCGTTCGTACCAGCGGCCGTTGGTGGTGGCGCCGAGCAGGGCGAGGTTGCCGGAGCCGTTGCCGTGCACCTCGCAGTCCAGGTTGAACGCCTCGGCCAGGTGCAGGGTGCGCACGGCCGGGGTGATGCCGCCGACGTCGGTGGTGCCGGTGCGCAGGATGTCGCAGGCGCCGGAGGTGATCCATTCGGCCCGGGTGAAGTTCTTGCCCCAGGAGGTCTCGGGGCCGATCACCGGGATGTCCAGCTGGTCGGCGAGCCAGCGGTAGGAGGAGATGGAGGCCTCCTCCATCGGCTCCTCGAACCAGTAGTAGTCCAACTCCTGGAGCGCCCGGCCGAGTTTGAGCGCTTCGGTGCGGGAGTACCAGTGGTTGGCGTCCAGCATCAGTTCGACGTGCGGGCCGACGGCGTCCCGGACGGCGGTGCAGGCGGCGATGTCCAGTTCCACCGAGGGGGCGCCCGCGACCGGCGGCATCCAGGTGTGCAGCTTGATCGCCCGATAGCCCTGGTCGACCAACTGCACGGCGAACGCGGCGAAGTCGGCCGGAGTGGCGAGGCCGCCGGGGGTCTGGTCGCCGCACATGGTGGAGGCGTACGCGGGGATCTCCCGGCGGGCGCCGCCGAGCAGCTTCCAGACCGGCAGGCCGAGCCGCTGCCCGGCCAGGTCCCAGAGCGCCAGGTCGACGAAGCCGAGCGCGCGGTCGGTCAGGCCGCCGTGCGCGCCGCGCTGCTTGCGGGCGAGCGAGGTCCAGAGCCGTTCGCGCTCCAGCGGGTCCTGACCGAGCAGCGCGGGGCGGACGTACTTGTCCAGGACGTGCGGCCGCAGGTGGTCGGGCTGGACAAGTACCCGGCCTGACGCCCCGTCGGTGTCGGTCACGGTGAGCATTGCCTCCCGGACCTCGTGCGCGGCGGCGGGGTGGCGGTGTCCGTGCGAGTCGACGGCGGTCCTGGCGACGGTGGTGAAGACCGATACCTCGACGCGTTCGATGACGGCGGTCATTTGTTCTTCGCCTGGTAGTCGGCCTGGGCCTTGGTGAAGGCGTCGGCGACGGACTTGGCGAAGTCGGCGGCGGAGGTCTTGCCGAGCAGGACCTTCTGGAAGTTGGGCTCGGCGTCGGTCTTGGTGATCTTCGAGTACTGCGGCAGGTACACCGGGGGCTGGACCAGCTTGGTGGTGGGGGAGTTGAGCGAGTCGCCGGCCTGCTTGGTGATGCCCGAGGTGGTGTACCACTCGTCGGCGTACGCCTCGGTGTTGGCGGGGATCTGGCCGACGTTCTGGTTCCAGTAGCTGTTCGCCTCGTGGGAGTCGAGGAACTCGACGAACTTCCAGGCGGCGTCCTTGTGCTTGCTGTTCTTGAACAAGGAGAAGCCGTCCACTGGGTTGGCCAGCACCGAGGTGCCGTCCGGCCCGGCCGGGAGCAGGAAGCCGGCCACCTTGTCGCCCAGCGCGGTCTTCACGTCCCGGGTCGAGCCCAGGTTGTGATGGACCATCATCACCTGGTTGGCCTGGAACTGGGCCAGCATCTGCGGGTAGGCGTTGGAGACGTCCGCCTCGGGGGTGGTGGCCTTGTACTGGGCGGCGATCTTCTCGATCAGTGCGACGTTCTTCGGGTCGTCGACGGTGGACTTGCCGGCCGCGTCGAACATGGTGGTCAGCCCGGAGTAGGCGTACGCCTCGGAGAGCACCTGGAAGCCGGATCCGGCGCCGCCACGGATGGTGAAGCCGTACTGGTTCTTGCCCTTGTCGGTCAACTTGGCTGCTGCCGCGAAGAGTTCGTCCCAGGTCTTGGGCGCGCTGAGGCCCGCCTCCTTGAACTTGTCCGCGCGGTACCAGATCACGTCCTGGTTGCCGGAGGACGGCAGCTGGAACAGTCCCTTGCCGCCACTGGCGCTCTTGGATATCTCAAGGAAGTTGGCTGCGATCTTCCCGTTCAGCGCGCTCTTCGCGTACCGCTCGTCCAGCGGGTCGAGCGCCTTCTGGGCGGTGAGCGAGGCGAGCAGCGCGGTGGTCACGCCGCCGACGTCCGGGGTGGAGTTGGAGGCGATTGCGGTGTTGTACTTCTCCGCCACCTCGGCGCTGGTGACACCGACGTACTTGACCGTGATGGTCGGGTTGGCCTTCTCGAAGTCGGCGATCAGCTTCTGGTAGAGCGGGGTTCTCGCCGGTCCGGCGTTGTTGTCCCAGAAGGTGATGGTGGTCTTCCCGCCCGAATCGGAGGAGCTGCCGGAGGAGCCGCAGGCGGTGAGCAGGCCGAGTGCGGCGAGCGCAGCGGCGGTGGTGCGCAGTGTGCGGGACATGGGTGGGGTCCTGTTCTCGTGTGAGGGGAGGGGCAGTTCAGCCCTTGACGGCGCCGGTGCTCATGCCTTGGACCAGGTACTTCTGGACGAAGGCGAAGACCAGCACGACGGGCACGGCGGCGACCACGCCACCGGCGGCCAGCGCGCCGAAGTCGACGGTGTTCTCGCCGATGGTGGTCTGCAGGCCGACCGGGACGGTCTGCAGCTCGGGGTCGTTGAGGAACATCAGCGCGAACAGGAAGTTGTTCCAGCTGCCGATGAAGGCGAACGAGCCGACGGCCACGATGCCGGGCCGCAGCAGCGGGAGCACGACGGCGAGGAAGGCGCGGATCCGCCCGCAACCATCCATCATCGCGGACTCCTCCAGCTCGACGGGGACGTTCCGTACGAAGCCGCTCATCAGGATCATCGCGAGCGGGAGTTGGAAGGTGGTCTCGGCGATGATCAGGCTCCAGCGGGAGTTGATCAGGTCGAAGGTCTGGAAGATGTTGAAGAGCGGGATCAGCATCATCGCGCCCGGCACGAACTGGGTGCAGAGCAGCGCGAGCAGGAAGGCCCGCTGCCCACGGAACTTGAACCGGGCCAGGGCGTAACCGCCCATCAGGGCGAAGAAGGTGACGAACACCAGGGTGAGCAGTGCTATCCAGACGCTGTTCTGGAAGTAGACCCGGAAGCCCATGCCGTTCCAGACCGTGTCGAAGTGCTCGAAGGTCAGCGGCCAGGGCAGCAGCGAGGTGGAGCCGGCCGGGCGGAGCGCGAAGAGCAGCATCCAGTAGAACGGCACCACGGTGAAGACCAGGTACAGCGCGAGTGGCAGGAAGAGCCGGAGCACCCGGCCGGTGGCACGCGGGGCGGCGGCGGTCACTTCTCACGTCCGAACTTGCTGAGCCGCAGGTAGAGGACCGAACAGAACAGCAGGATCACGAAGGCCGCCGTGGTGAGCGCCGAACCGTAGCCGAAGTCGTAGGACTTGCGGGCGAGTTGGGCCACGTAGAGCGGCAGGCTGGTGGTGGCGCCGGCCGGGCCGCCGTTGGTCAGCGTGTACAGCAGGTCGACGTTGTTGAACTCCCAGACCGAGCGCAGCAGGGTGGCCAGCACGATCGCGTCCCGCAGGTGCGGCAGGGTGACGTGGAGGAAGGTGCGGACCCGTCCGGCGCCGTCCATCGAGGCCGCCTCGTACAGCTCCTTGGGCACCGACTGCAGGTCGGCCAGGATGAGGATGGCGAAGAACGGTACGCCGCGCCAGAGTTCGGCGACCACGGCGGCGCTGAACACGGTGTCGGGGTTGCCGAGCACCGAGGTGCCCGCGTTGCCGACGCCGAGTTCGGCGAGGTAGTGGAAGACGCCGGTGGCCGGGTTGTAGAGCAGCATCCAGATGCTGGTGGTCAGCACGCCCGAGACGGCCCAGGGGGAGAAGACCAGCGCGCGGGCGACCGCCCGGCCGACGAAGGTCTCGTTCACGATCAACGCGAGGGCCAGGCCGAGCAGGAGTTGGAGCATCACCTCGGCGAAGACCCACTTGGCGGAGAAGGCCAGGCTGCTCCAGAACTGCTCGTCGCCGAACATCTGCCGGAAGTTGGCCAGGCCCACGAAGGCATCGTCGTAGGGCTCGTTCACCACGTGGTGCTGGAGTGCGTAGTAGAGGACGCTGCCGACCGGGAAGAGCAGGAAGGTTGCCAGCAGGAGCAGCGTCGGGGAGATCAGCGCGTACGGCGCCAGCGCCCGGCGCAGCCCGTGGCCGCGGGCAGGGGGTGGGGCGGCGAGAGCCATCGGTGAGCTCGCCTCCTCTCGGAAACGTGGGGGAGCGATGGCGACTCACGGCGACACGCACATGGACGCTGTTCACATTCGTGGACACCCTAAGGAGACGTTGACGGGTCGTCAACCCTCCTCGTCGCCCTATCGCGTTCACAGATGTGGACTGCGATCAGAATGCTGTATAACGCTGAGACATCCAGCCCGCGCCTCGCTAGGAGCGATCCGCCATGCCTGCTCTCGTCGACCGCCTCGACGGTCTGCTGTTCTTCCCCGTCACCGCCTTCGCCCCCGACGGTTCTCTGGACCTGACCACCTTCCGGGCGCACGTCAGGGCCCGGATCGACGACGGTGCCGCCGCCGTCTTCGCCGCCTGCGGCACCGGCGAGTACCACGCGCTCGGCCTCGACGAGTACGAGGCCGTCATCGCCGCCGCCGTCGAGGAGACCGCCGGAGCCGTGCCCGTGGTGGCCGGTATCGGCCACGGCACCGCGCTGGCCCTGGAGTTCGTCCGGCAGGCCGAACGGGCCGGCGCGGACGGCCTGCTCGTGCTGCCGCCGTACCTGGTCAAGCCCTCGCAGGCGGGACTGCTGCGGCACTACACCGAACTGGCCGAGGCGACCCGGCTGGAGATCATCGTCTATGCCCGGGACAACGCCGTGCTCGACCCGGAGACCGTGGTCCGGCTCGCCGAACTCCCCAACGTGGTGGGCTACAAGGACGGCATCGGCGACCTGGACCGGATGCAACGGATCGTCAGCGCCGTCCGCACCGCGCACCCGGACCTGCCGTTCCGCTACTTCAACGGCCTGCCCACCGCCGAGCTCACCGGCCTCGCCTACCGGGGCATCGGCGTCACCCTGTACTCCTCCGCCGTGTTCTGCTTCGCGCCCGACCTCGCGCTCGCCTTCCACACCGCGCTGAACAGCGGCGACGACGAGGCCGCCAACCGCCTGCTGGACGGCTTCTTCCGTCCGCTGGTCGAGCTCCGCAACCTGGGCGCCGGCTACGCGGTCTCGCTGGTCAAGGCCGGGGTCCGGCTGGACGGCCTGGACGTCGGCCAGGTCCGCTCGCCGCTCACCGAGCCCGCCGCCGAGCACGTCGCCCAGCTGGCCGACCTGATCAAGTACGGCCGCTCGCTGCTCTGACCGACTCCCCGTCGGCGCCCGGCCCGCCCGCCGGGCGCCCCCTCACCCTGGAGCACTGCCGTGCGGACCTCCGCCTTCCTCTACCCCTGGGACGTCGTCGGCGACCCGGACGCTGCGCCCCGGCTGGCCGATCTGGGCCTGGACCAGATCACGCTGGCCTCCGCGTACCACTCCACCCGCGCCCTGACCCCGCGTCACCCCACCCGGCGGATCGTCACCGCCCGGCACTCCGCCGTCTACTACCCGCCCGGCCGGTGGCACGGCCTCGGTCCCTACCAGCAGACCTGGGTCGACTCGCCGGATCCGTTCGGCGAGGCCTGCACCGCGCTGCTCGCCGCCGGCCTGGAGGTGCACTCGTGGGTGGTGCTGGCCCACAACTCCCGGCTGGGCGAGGAGAATCCGCGCTGTACCGTGCTCAACGCCTACGGCGAGCGCTACCCCTGGGCGCTCTGTATCGCGCAGCCCGAGGTGCTCGAGTACGGCGCGCTACTGGCCGCCGAGGCGGCCGTCCGGCCCGGGGCGACCGGCGTCGAGCTGGAGTCCTGCGGCTGGTACGGGCTGGCGCACCTGCACGCGCACGACAAGATCGGCGGCGTACCGCTGGGCCCGGTCGGGCAGTTGCTGATGTCGCTCTGCTTCTGCCCGTCCTGCTCGGCGGGGTTCGCCGACGCCGGGGCGCTGCGGGCCGCCGTCCTGGCCGCCCTGGCCCCGCTCTGGCGCGCCGCCGCCGACCCGGCCGACCTTGCCGACGCGGTGGGCCCCGCGCTCGCGACCGATGTGCTGGCCCACCGAGCCGATGCCGCCCGGCAGTTCCAGCTCGCGGCGGTCTCGGCGGTCCGGGCGGCAGCGGCTCCTGGTTTCCGGATTCTCCTGCACGCCGACCCCACCCCGCACCACTACGGAGCCAACCCCGGGGTCGAGTTGGCCTGGCTGCTCGGGCAGGTCGACGGCCTGGTGATCCCCGCTGCGCTGCTGCCCGCCGATCCGCCGCAGTGCCGTCCGGGCACCGTGCTGGCGGCCAACCTCGGGATCATCGGCGGCCTCGGCCCGGTCCCCGAGGCCGACGAACTGCGGTTCTACCACGCTGGATTGGCCTCCGACGCGGACCTGGCCGCCGTGCGGCAGCTGCTGAAGCACTGACGGCAACGAGGCTCCGCCCCCGGTTCGGCGGGCGGAGCCTCGTTGCGGTCAGCGCTCAGGCGGCCGGCCAGCTGAGGCGGTCGTCGGGGACCGGCTGGTCCAGGCGGCGCAGACTGCCCGGCGGGAGCAGCCGTTGGCGGTGGAGTTCGGTGGCGATCAGGCGGGCCACCTCGATGGCGCCGTGCGCCTGGAAGTGGGTGTTGTCGCTGACCCCGGCCGGGTAGTTGGGGTGGGCGCCGGCCGGGAGCCAGAGGAAGTACTGCTTGCTGGCCTCGGCGCCGAGCTGCTCCCAGAGCGCCAGGCTGAGGGCGTTCAGGTCGATCACCGGTACGCCCTCCCGGGCGGCCAACTCCCGCATCGCCTGGGGGTACTGGCCGAGCGAGGCGTACGCGTGGCCGTCGGTGTCGAAGCGCCGCCGTTCGACCGACGTGACCAGGATCGGCAGCGCCCCGCATTGGCGGGCGCCGTCCAGGTAGCGTCGCAGGTACTCCTGGTAGGTGGTGAACGGGTCCGTGCCGCGGGCCGGGTCGGTGATCTTCTGGTCGTTGTGACCGAAGGAGACCAGCAGCCGGTCACCGGGCCGAAGGTCCGTCAGGATGCCGTCCAGCAGCCCGAGATCGGCGAAGCTCTTCGAGCTGGCCCCGGACAGCGCCCGGTCGTCCACCCGGAGCCGGGAATTGGCGAAGACCGGCAGGGCCTGGCCCCAACCGGCTCGGGGCGCCTCGGTGGCGCGGTACACCGAGGCGGTGGAGTCCCCGGCCACGTAGAGCGTGGTGCGGGTGGCGGCGGAGGCCGAGGGTGCGCCGAGGGCGGCCAGCAGGGGAGCGGCCAGGGCCGCGCGGCGGGTGAGTCGAGGCATGGTCACTTCCAGGGCTGCCAGGCGTCGGAGCCGGTCAGGTACGTCTCGCGGGTGTGCGCGGCGGCCTGGGCGGCGGTCAGCTGCGGGCGGTTGGCGGGGACGGTGACGACCGCGCCCGGGCCGGTGTTGAGGTACTCGGCGAAGCGCTGGCTCTGCCACGGGTAGGAGGCGGACATGTTGGCGTACGGGGCAGCGGCGTTGATGCCCGCGCCGATCGCGCTCTGGCGGATCGTCAGCATCGGCCGGGCGGTGGTGTCACTGCTCGGCACCCACGGACGGGCCAGGCAGTAGGCGGCCGCGGGGGCGGTGCTGGTGAAGGTGCACCCGGTGGCCAGGAAGCCGCGCGGGTTGGCGACGGCGGTGCTGGGGGCGAACACGAAGCCCTGCGGCGTGAAGGTCACGGACCGTGCCAGCGTGCGCAGTTCGCAGCCCTCCAGCACGGCGGTGGCCCGGCCGAAGACGAAGTCGACGTCACCCTCGACATAGCACTGCCGGTAGTACTGCCGGGCGAAGACCCCAAGACCGGTGGAGTCCGCGTACAGGGTGTCCTGGTGGCCGAGGAAGCGGCAGCGGTGGAACGCCGACCGGTCGCCGACCGCCTTGACCGCGACGGCCTGGGTGCCGGTGAACTCCGGGTGGTCGGCGCGCAGCCAGTCGTTGGCGAAGGTGACGTCCCGGGCGGTGAAGCCGTCCGCGAGCAGGGTGACGGTGGCACTGCCGGAGGTTCCGTAGGTGCCGCCGCCGGGCTTGGCGGTGCCGGCGGCGTTGTTGTAGACGATCACCACGTCGGTGGCCCTGGCGGTGCCGCCGAGCAGGGTGAGGTACCGGCGGTCGGCGGTGACCAGCACGGGCTCCCGGTACGTCCCGGCGGCCAGCACGACGGTCCAGCCGGTGGTCGAGGTGGTGCCGGTGGGCGTGGCGGAGACGGCGGCCTGGACGGTCCTGTGGTCACCCGTACCGGCCGGATCGACGTACAGGGTACGGGAGTTGAGTCGCGCGGTGGGGCTGCCGTAGCTACCCCATTTCCCGGCGGCGTAGGCGGCGGCGGGGTCTGTGCCGGTGCTGCCGAGCAGCGCGGCGGCGGTGGCGAGCAGGACGGTACGGCGGGTGGGCATGGCGGCTCTCCAGGATGGGGAGCCCCGACGCGGTGGGGGCGCGCCGGGGCTGTCGGGAGGGAGGGTCAGATCTTGCCGACGCCGGCGGCGGCGGTCACGGCGGCGGGAACGGCCGAGGCGGAGTGCACGGTGAGCCGCAGCGAGGGCGTCCAGCCCGCCGAGGTGCCCAGGGTGCTGCTGGAGTGCGCGGTGTTGTACGCGGCGATCAGGTCGGTGGTGGTGCCGTTCACCGAGTTGTTGTTCGCCGTCAGTGCGGTGCCGCTGAGCTTGCTCAGCACCGAGGAGGCCGCGACGCCGGAGGGCAGCTTGAAGTAGTTGTACTGGGCCACGATGGCCGAGCTCTTGCCGACCCCGAGGCTGTACCCGTAGTTGCCCGCAGTGGGCACGAAGTAGTTGTTGTAGACGTCGACCTGGCCGAACCGGACCCGGGGCGCGCGCTCCACGGTGTTCTGCCAGAGGTTGTGGTGGAAGGTGACCCGAAGCTTCCCGGTGTCCACCGTGGAGCTGTCGCTGTTGCCGACCAGGATGGTCTTGTCGTGGTCCTTGAAGATGTTCCAGGAGGCGGTGACGTAGTCGGCGCCCTTCACCACGTCGAGCTGGCCGTCGTGCACCTGGTAGGGCCGGCCGAAGTACTTCGGCTGGTTGGCGTCGACGTTGGCACCGTCGGTGAAGGTGTTGTGGTCGACCCAGACATGGGTGGCGTTGTAGGCGACCAGGCTGTCGTACATCGAGTTCCAGTTGCCGGTGGAGCCGTCGGTCGGGTCCCACTGCGGGAAGCAGTCGGCCGCGTCCTCGAAGGTGACGTTCCGGATGATCACGTTGTCCACGTTCTTGACCACGAGACCACCGCCGAGCAGCCTGCCGCCGTTGATCCCGACGATGGTGGTGTTGGCACCGACGTTGATCTGCACCCTGGAGGCCTGGGCCTTCTGCGAGGCGACCCGGGCGTCCTCCACGGTGCCGGACGGCACCTTGGTCCGGCCCCAGACCGCCGGGTCGTACGCGGCCAGGTACTTGGCCAGGGTGTAGCCGCCGGTCTGGTAGGCGGAGCAGGCCAGGTGGGAGTTGGAGTCGTTCACGTTCAGGTCGATGGTGCCGGAGATCTGGATGATCTTCGCGGTGGCGTTGGAGCCGTTGCTCGAGTTGCTGCCGCCGAGCGCGGCGACCAGCTGGGCCCGGGTGGTGACCGTGACGGTGTGGGCGGCGTCGGCCTTGCTGCCGCCGGTGGTCCCGGTGGTGGCCGAGCCCCAACCGTCCTTCGCGGTCAGGACGGTGTGCGCGACATCGGCTGCAGCGGCCGGAGTGACGGTGGCACAGGTGGCGCCGAGCAGGGCGGCGGTGCAGGCGAGCAGGGCGGTGCGGCGGGGAACGCGCATGGCGAGACTCCTCGGACGTGACGTCGGGTGGGGAGGAGAATGCGAGGGCGATACGCTCCGACTGGGTTCAAGGACATGAACCACGGTCGCATCCATGGCCGGGACGATAGGCAGCCCGGCCGTCCGCGGTCAAGAGGCCGGGCGGGGCCGGAAACGGCAGAGCCCCGCACCGAAGTGCGGGGCCCGGAAGGAAACTGACGAGGAGTCAGAGGTGCCGGGTGGCCAGCGTCAGCCGGTCCCGGGCGTCGAACAGGGCCTCCCGGATCTGCTCCTCCCGGCCCGGCGTCAGCCGCGCCACCGGCACCGACACGCTCACCGCGTCCCGGGCCGGGGTCCGGTACGGCACCGCGACGCCGAAGCAGCGCAGCCCGAGGGTGTTCTCCTCGCGGTCCACCGCGTAGCCGCGCTCGCGGATCTCCTGCAGCTCGGCGATCAGCTGCTCCCGGTCGGTGTGGGTGTGCTCGGTGACCGGCTCCAGCTCGGCGGGCAGCAGCTGCCTGATCCGCTCGTCCGGATGGGTGGCCAGCAGCGCCTTGCCGTGCGAGGTGCAGTAGGCGGGCAGCCGTCGCCCGATCCGGGTGAACGGCCGCAGACTGTGCTGGGACTGACGGGTCGCCAGGTAGACCACGCTGGCGCCGTCCAGGCGGGCCAGGTGGATGGTCTCCCCGGTGTCCTCGGCCAGCCGGTCCAGGGCCGGCCTGGCCAGCGCCACCACCTCGTCGCCGTCGATGTAGGAGCTGCCCACCAGCAGGGCCCGCACCCCGATCCCGTACCGGGTGCCGGTGCCGTCGGTCTCCACCCAGCCGAGCTCGACCAGGGTCCGCAGCAGCATGTACAGGCTGCTCTTCGGGTAGCCGGTCTGCTCCTGCACCTCGGCCAGGCTGTGCATGCCGGGGCGACCGGCGAAGTACTCCAGCAGTTCGACGGTACGGACCGCCGACTTGACCTGTGCGCCGCCGCCGGGACCGGAGTTGGGGCCCGAGTTGGCCGTCGAATCCATGCGTGCTTGACCCCTTCTGTCGCGCGGCGTAGCGTTCCGCGAGGTTCAACCATTCGTACGGTGTTCAGCATACTGAACAGATCCGGGCTGTGGGAGGCCGGGCGCCGCAGTTCCGGCGGACGCCGCCCGACCGGTGGCCCGGCCGAGGAGGCCCGCGCAGTGCTGTCAGATACCCGTCGCCCCGTCCACACCTCCGACCCCAGGACCGGCGAGCCCGGAGCGGCGGTGGCCGTCGAGTCGGGCCCCGAGCAGGTCGACCAGGCGGTACGCGCCGCCGCGGCCGCCGCCCCCGCGCTGGCCGACCGGGCCGTCCGGGCCGCCCTTTTGCGCGCGGCGGCCGACCGGCTGGCGGGCGCAGCCGCCGAGGTGATCGCGGCCGCCGACGCCGAGACCGCGCTCGGGGTGCCCCGGCTGACCGGCGAACTCGCCCGCACCACCTACCAGTTGCGCAGCTTCGCGGACCAGGTCGAGCAGGGCGGCTTCCTGGACGTGGCGATCGACCACGCCGATCCGGCGCTCGGCCGCCCCGACCTGCGCCGGATGAAGGTCCCGCTGGGGGTCGTCGCGGTGTTCGCCGCGAGCAACTTCCCGCTCGCCTTCTCCGTCCCCGGCGGGGACACCGCGAGCGCGCTCGCGGCGGGCTGCCCGGTGGTGGTCAAGGCCCATCCGGACCACCCGGCCACCAGCGAGCTCTGCGCCCGGCTGATCCGCGAGGCGGCGGCGGATCTCGGCCTGCCCGCCGAACTGCTGGGCCTGCTGCACGGGTTCGAGGCCGGGCCCGAGCTGGTCCGGCACCCGCTGGTCTCGGCAGTCGGCTTCACCGGCTCGGTGCGCGGCGGGCGGGCGCTGCACGATGTGGCGGCCGCCCGGCCCCGGCCGATCCCGTTCCACGGGGAACTCGGCTCGCTCAACCCGGTGGTGGTGACCGAGCGGGCCGCCGCCACCCGGGCCGCCGAGATCGGCGCCGGCCTGGCGGCCTCGTTCACGCTGGGCACGGGGCAGTTCTGCGTGAAGCCGGGCCTGGTGCTGATCCCGGCCGGGGCGGCGGAGCTGGAACAGGAGCTGGTGGCGGCCGCGGCCAAGACGGACGGCGGGCCGCTGCTCGACCCCCGGATGCGGGAGGCGTTCCTGGCGGGTGTTCGGCACCGGGCGGCCCAGCCGGGCGTACAGACCCTGCTGGCCGCGGGCCCGGCCGAGGCGGCACCGCTCGCGGTCGCCCCCGGCGTGCTGGCGGTCGCGGCGGCGGAGCTGACCGAGGAGCTGCTGGAGGAGTGCTTCGGCCCGGTTACGGTGCTGGTCCGCTATGCCGATGCGGCCGAACTCGAGGCGGTACTGGGCCGGTTGAGCGGGAACCTGACGGCGACCGTGCAGCTGGCGGCGGACGAACGCGGCCCCGAGGCGGCCGCCCTGCTCGACCGGCTGCGCCCGCTGGCCGGCCGCCTGGTGGTGGACAACTGGCCGACCGGGGTCGCGGTCGCCCCCGCCATGCACCACGGCGGCCCGTACCCGGCCAGCACCAGCACCTCGACCTCGGTCGGCGCCACCGCGATCGAACGCTGGCTCCGCCCGGTCAGCTACCAGAACACCCCGCAGGAACTGCTGCCGCCGGAGCTGCACGACGCCAACCCGCTGGGCATCCCGCAGCGGGTCAACGGCTGAGACCGCCGCCCCCCAATCGCCGGGCGGTCTGAGTCAGAGCTCCGTCCGGCGGCGGCGCAGCACCACCAGCAGGTCCACCAGGGCGAACAGTGTCAGCAGGCCGCAGGCCACGGCGAAGGCGGTCAGGGTGCCCGGGCTCGGCGAAGCGCCGGGGTCGGCCACCGCGGCCCAGATCGCGAAGCCGGCCGTGGTGAGGGCGAACAGCGGGGTGAAGATCACCGAGAGCAGGAAGCGGAGCTTCAGGTCACTGCGCGCCGTCATCGGCTCGGTGCCGCTGTGCCAGGTACGAGGAGTCTTCGTCGGACGCATCACCAGGTCACCTCCCGGACCTACCATCCACCGTATGCCCGTGCGACGGAGGGAGTAACGGAGATGGACGAGCAGGAGTACGTCGGCCTGGCCGCGGACGAGGCCGAGCGGCTGGCAGCCGAGCGGGGCTGGCGCGTGGTGCGGGTGCTCGAGCCCGACGCGATGATCACGATGGAGTACCGCGAGGACCGGCTGAACCTCACCGTCCGGAACGGACGCGTGGAGCGCTGCTGGCAGGGCTGACCGGCAGCGGGGACAGCAGGACGGCCGCTTCCGCAGGGTGGGGGTCCTGCGGAAACGGCCGTTCGGACTGCGTCTGACGAGGTGTCAGTGAACCTGTTCAGACATCAGCTGCAGAGGAACTTAGCAGCCCCCCAGTCGCCGTGGTCACCGGTTTTTGTGCCGACCGTGGTCACCTTCAGGTGTACCCGGGCGGCGCTGCCGAGCGGCACCGTGACCGGCAGCGGTGCCGAGGTGCTGGTCAGCGTGGGTGAGGTCCAGAGCGTCACGCCGTCCGCGACCACCGAGAAGGTCACGTCGCCGTAGCCGCTGATCTCGTCGTCGATTCCGACCGTGGCGCTGAACGAGGAGCACTTTCCTCCGGTCACGAACTCCAGGTCCGAGTCGGCGTGCACCCCAATGCCCTTGGTGAAGGTGGTCCCGTTGAGGGTCAGGGTGCGACCGTCCGCCGCGCCCTGCTCGCCGTTGCTGCGGTCCCGCTCGGCGGGGCCCCAGCCGTTGGTCTGCGAGGCGAAGGGCAGGTCGCTGGCCCAGGCCCAGCTCGGACCGGTGGCGGTGGCACCGAGCGCGGTGATCCCGTCCAGCGTGAGCTGGAAGGCGGTGGCGGTGCTCAGCGAGGCGGTCTTGACCTGCGCCACCCCGCCCCGGTCGGCGGTGTCGAAGAACCAGCCCTCGGCCGCCGCGTCGAACGCGGCCCTGTCGGTGAAGCGGGCCAGGGCCCGCCCGCCGAGCGCGACCGCCGTCGGGGCGCTCACGCTGTGCACGCTGAACCGGTACGGCCGGGTGGTCTGCTTGCCGGCGAAGTCACCGACGCTCGCGGAGACGTCCACGGTGGCCCGGCCGACCCCGGTCGCGGGCGCGGTCACCGTGGCGCTCTGGGTCGCCGACCGGCCCTGCCGGTGCTCCTTGGTCACCCCGTCGTCCTCGTACAGCGAGAAGGAGTTGACCCCCTGCGGGTAGATGTCCCAGGCCAGCGGAGAGGAGGCGGTTCGGTCCTGGTAGGAGCTGACGCCGGGCCACATCGGCACCACGGCACCGGCCCTGACGAACAGCGGCAGGGTGTCCAACGGTGCGCTGTACCCGTTCACCGTGGTCGGACCCTGGTAGGTCTTCCCGGTCCAGTAGTCCACCCAGGTCCCCTGCGGCAGGTAGATGCCGTCCCGCACCGAGGTGTCCGAGTAGACCGGCGCGACCAGGAAGTCCCGGCCGCTGAGGAACTCGTACTTGGCGGCGTCGGTCGCGGCCACCGCGTCCTGCGGGTACTCCAGCGCCAGCGGGCGCACCGCGCCGACCCCGGTCCGGGTCGCCTCGGCCGCGTAGCTGTACATGTAGGGGAGCAGGGACTCCTTGAGCTTGAGGTACTTGCGGTTGATCGAGGTGTACGGCTCCCCGTACCGGTAGGGCTGCTTGTCGCTCGGCGCCCAGCCGTCCATCGACATGATCGCGGGCAGGAAGGACTTCCACTGCAGGTCCCGGACGTAGGTCTGGGCACTGCCGCCGAAGATCCCGTCCACGTCACCTGAGGTGTACGCGAGACCGGACATGGTGGCGCCCGCGTAGGTCGGGATCTGCCACCTGATGTAGTCCCAGCTGCCGGACTGGTCACCGCTCCACTGCACACCGCAGCGCTGCGCGCCGGACCAGCTCTCCGGTGCCCAGGTGAAGCCGCGGGCGGTGCTGTTGTCCTCGATGCCCTGGTAGGCGGCCTTGCAGCCGTCGAGGGCGAACTTGTAGCCGGAGCCGACCCAGGCCACGTCCAGCTTGGCCACCCGCTGGCCTGCCTTCACCTGGTCGGCCAGCTTGGTCAGGCCGTCCTCGGTCCACAGGCCGAGCTGCATCTTGCGCTGCTGGAGGCCCTGGGCGGTCTGCGCCAGGTTCTCGTAGCCGCAGCCGTAGCCGTCGTTGACCAGCATCCAGCCGTTCGGGATGTCGTTGGCGAGGTAGTCGTCGGCGATCTTCAACGCGTCCAGGGTGTGCCGCTCGCCCCGGTTGGCGTTGTGCAGGTAGCAGTCCGAGTCGCCCATCTCCAGGCCGTAGATCGGCGGCAGGAAGGGCTTGCCGGTCAGCGTGGTGTACTGGCCGATCACGTCCTTGCTGCTCGGCCCGGCGAAGTAGTAGGCGTCGAACCGCGTCTCCTGCTCGGTGGTGGTCACCGGGTCGTTGAAGGCGTACGTGCCGGGGGCGTAGGTGTTGCGGTACACGCCGTAGCCGGCCGAGGAGAGGTAGAAGGGGACCGAGTTCGGGTGGCCGCCCTCGTTCCAGTTGTAGTCGACGCCTATCTCGACGGTCTTGCCGCGGTGGGAGAACGAGCCGTTCTGCTCGCCCGCGCCGAAGTACTGCTCGGTGGCACCCCGGCCGAGCGTCTGGGTGGTGGCCTTGTCGGTCCAGGAGAGCGGCTTGGTCTCCTCCCAGACCTTGCTGCCGTCGGCCCGGTAGAGGCCGAAGCGCAGTGCCGACTTGTACGCCCGCAGGGTGACGGCGGCGGTGGACAGTTCGTACCGGTCGCCCGCGTCCCGCCAGCTGGTGGCCGGCGGGGTGCCCTGCGGCAGCACGATGTCGCTGCCGGTCGGGTTGGCGAAGTTGCCGGTGGGCGTCAGTTCGATCCGGAACACCTGGTCGCTGACGAAACTGACCCGGGCCTTGGCGGCACCCGCCGAGATGGCGTAGCTGCCGGCCGCGCCGGGGGTGAAGGCGGTGATCGCCCCGGCCGAGCCGTTGGCGGCGACCGCCGGCTGGGCCAGCCCTGGAGCGATCGTCACCCCGCCCAGCGAGAGCGCCGCGGCCAGTCCGAGCGAGGCCGACCGGCCTCGCCAGTGTTGCAAAGTTCTGCGCATAAGAACCCCTCCGCATGCAAGAATGAGCACTGCTGAGCAGGTATAGCGCACTATGGTCCGCTTGACCACACCCTCTGTCGTGATCCGGACAGCAGTCAGGCCCCGTACGCCGTACGGGGCCTGACTCGTCGGTACTTCGCTGCGAAACTCAGGGGAGCAGTCGCTCCACCGCCGCCGGGCCTTCGACTTCGAGCTGTCTGCGCGCCTTGTCGAGCAACTTCGGGGTGGGGGTCCGCCCCGAGGCCATCACCAGGTCCTCGGGGTCCAGAGTCCGGGTCGTCCGCTTGGGTCATCTCATGCCTCCCGTGTCCTCGGGTGCGCACCGGGCACCCGCACCCCGAGTCTGCGCCTGCCTGCCGGAGCCCGCGAGCGGACTGCCACCCCCCAACCGCCGGTCGGTCTTAGTCCAGCGGCCCGCCGGCCACGTAGATGACCTGGCCGGAGACGAAGCCGGCGCCCTCGCCCGCGAGGAAGGAGATGGTGTTGGCGATGTCCTCCGGGGTGCCCACCCGGTTGACCGGGATCTGGGTGGCGGCGGCGGCCTTGAAAGCTTCGAACTCCATCCCGATCCGGGCCGCGGTGGCGGCGGTCATCTCGGTGGCGATGAAGCCGGGGGCGACCGCGTTGGCGGTGATGCCGAACTTGCCGAGCTCGATCGCCAGGGTCTTGGTGAAGCCCTGCAGACCGGCCTTGGCGGCCGAGTAGTTGGCCTGGCCGCGGTTGCCCTGGGCCGAGGAGGAGGAGAGGTTGACGATCCGGCCGAACCCGGCGTCCACCATGTGCTTCTGGCAGGCCTTGGACATCAGGAAAGCGCCCTTGAGGTGCACGTTCATCACGGTGTCCCAGTCCGACTCGGACATCTTGAAGAGCAGGTTGTCGCGCAGCACCCCGGCGTTGTTGACCAGCACCACCGGGGCGCCCAGCTCGGCGGCGATCCGGTCCACCGCGGCCTGCACCTGCCCGGCGTCCGAGACGTCCGCGCCGACCGCCAGGGCCCGGCCGCCGGCCGCGGCGATCCGCTCGACGGTCTCCTTGCCGGCCTCCTCGTTCAGGTCCACCACCGCGACCGCGTAACCGTCGGCGGCCAGCCGGAGCGCGGTGGCCGCGCCGATCCCTCGAGCCGCGCCGGTGACCACCGCGACGCGCGGGGAGCTGCTCTGCTCGGTCATGTTCGTACTCGTCTCTCTCGGAGGGGTGACAGCAAATCGTGACCTTGACCGCGACCGGCCCAAGGGGACGTTGCGGCGGCCAGATTACCGACCGGTAGGAATGCTGACCAGAGGACAGAGCCGCAGGTGACAGAGGGTGAGGTCGGCCGCGAGCGGGAGTTGTGCCGATCAAGTGGACGTGAGCGCGACATACGGCGGAAATATGCCAACTTCGCCGAACAAACATCTACTATTGGCCCCCGCCTGCCGGTACGGGCCGACCGTTTGTATAGTGTGCGCCAGCAGCCACCGGCTGCACGGCTGGCGCGGCTACCCTCACAGCGGGACGCTCACTCGCCGTTACTGCCCCGCCCGGGTGTCCCACACACACCGGGTGTGACATCGGGACGGATTTCATGGTGCTGGGGGAGATCCCGACGACCCGCGTGACCGGTCGGCTGCAGCAGTCGCCCGGCCACCTCATCCGCGTGGCCCAGCAGGTGCACACCCGCCTCTGGTCCGAGCATGTCGGCAACGAGTTGACGGCGCCTCAGTTCGCCGTACTTCTCGCGCTGGCGCTCGAACCAGGAGCGGATCAGCGCACCGTCGGTGAACGGGCCTCGCTCGACAAGGCCACGATGGCCGAAATGGTTGCCAGGCTGGTCCGGCGCGGCCTGGTGCTACGCCGCCGCGACCCCGCTGACGGTCGCCGCAAACTGCTCGCCCTGTCGCAGAACGGAGCCCAGGCGGTCCGCGAGGCGACCGGCGGAGTGGTCAGGGTGCAGCGGACGCTCTTCGAGCCGCTGAGCCCGGACGAGCAGCTCGAACTGGTCCGGGTGATGGCCAAGATCGCCCGGCTGGAGCCCGCGGCGGTCGCCGCGCTGACCGATGCCCGGCCGCTGCTGGATGCCCAGCGCGCGGTCGGCTATCTGATCCGGGTCAGCCAGCAGGTGCACACCAAGCTCTGGTCCGACCAGGTCGGTTCCGACCTGACGGCGCCGCAGTTCGCGGTGCTGGACGCGTTGGAGGCCGAGCCGGGCGCAGACCAGCGCACGGTCGGTGAGCTGGCCTCGCTGGACAAGGCCACGATGGCGGAGATGGTCAGCCGGCTGGTCCGGCGCGGCCTGGTGCTCCGTCGCCGGGACCCGCTGGACGGGCGGCGCAACCTGCTCTCGCTCTCGCCCGCCGGGCAGGAACTGCTGCACCGGTCCTCCGCCGGAGTACGCGCGGTGCAGGAACTGCTGCTGGCTCCGCTGGAGCCGCACGAGCACGCCGCCGCGATGGCGCTGCTCGCCAAGGCGGCCCGGCTGTAACGATTCACCAGATGCCACGGACCTGGCAGGAACGATTTGCCAGCGCCGGAAGCATGAGCGCAGCCCGACGGCCGCCACCCCATCCGCAGGGGGTGGCGGCCGTCGGCGTGAGACCCGGTCAGTTCCAATCGAAGGACTGCGGGTCCGGGCCGAGGCGCTTGCCGGTCTCGAGCGCCGCGATCGCGGTCAGGTCGTCCGCGTCCAGCTCGAAGCCGGTCACGTCCAGGTTCTCCACGATCCGGGAGGGGGTGACCGACTTCGGGATGGCGATGATGCCGCTCTGCAGGTGCCAGCGCAGCACCACCTGGGCCACCGTGCGGCCGTGCTTCTCGGCGATCTTCACCAGCGCGGGCTCGGTGAGCAGGTCCTTGCCCTGACCCAGCGGGCTCCAGGCCTCCGTCGCGATGCCGTGCTCCGCGTGGTAGGCGCGCAGCTCGTGCTGCGGGAAGTGCGGGTGCAGCTCGACCTGGTTGAGCACCGGGACGATGCCGCTCTGCTCGGCGAGCGCGTCCAGCTGGACCGGGCCGAAGTTGGAGACGCCGACCGACTTGGCGCGGCCGTCGGCGGCCAGCTTCTCGAACGCCTTCCAGACGTTGCCGAAGCTGCCGTGCATCGGGCGCGGCCAGTGGATCAGGTAGAGGTCGACGTACTCCAGGCCGAGCTTGCCGAGCGAGTCGTCGAAGGCGCGCAGCACCGCGTCCTGGCCCTGCTGACCGGACCAGTCGACGGTGCCCGAGTTCCACAGCTTGGTGGTGATGTACAGCTCCTCGCGGGGCACCCCGGCCGCCGCGATCGCCTTGCCGGTGCCGGCCTCGTTCTCGTAGATCGCGGCGGTGTCGATGCTGCGGTAGCCGGCCTTGATCGCCGTCTCGACCGCCGTCGCCGCCTCGTCGTCCGCGACCTGCCAGACGCCGAAGCCGAGCTGCGGGATGGTGAGGCCGTTGTTCAGGGTGATGCTCGGGATGGTGCTCACGGGGAAGGGGTGCCCTCCGGGTCGTCCAATGCTGCCGACAATGAACCAACTGGTGGTCTCGACCACGTGTTCCCGATTGGTGAAAATTCACCGGAATTGATTACTCCGTGACCGCTCCGCCCGCTGTGACGTGGCCGAACCCGGAAAACCTGTTGCGATCGCGGTGTGACCCACGGCACGCTCGATGCCCATGACGTCGTGACCGATAGTCCCCATCCGACTCCCCTCCGCCGCCCCGCCCGCGATTCGAGCTGGGCCGTGCACCCCTGCCCGAACCACCCCCGCATCGGAGCGTCATGCCGCTCACCACTCTGCCGATGGCCGACCCCGGCCGTCCGGATCTCGACTCCCCACTTGCCTTCCTGCGCTGGCTCCAGCGCAGCCAGCGCCGAGGCCAGTGGCTGGCCACCCTCTGGGGGACGGTGGAGATGGGCGCGATGGCCGCCCTCCCGGTCGCCCTCGGCCTCGGTATCCAGGCCGCCGTCGACCACGACACCGGCGGCGTCTGGCGGGCCGGTGCGCTGGCCGTGCTGCTCACCGTCGTCAAGGGCACCGGCAGCGTCCTGCTGCACCGTCAGGCGGTGTGGAACTGGATCACCGCCGCCGCGCAGACCCGCCAGCTGGTGGCCCGGCAGGCCAGCGCTCTCGGGGCCGGCCTGTCCCGCCGGATCGCCACCGGCGAGATCGTCGCAGTCAGCAGCGGCGACGTGGAGAAGATCGGCTGGTACGTCGAGCTGGTCGCCCGGGTCCGGGCCGCCGTGCTGGTCTGGCTGGCCGTCAGCCTGGTCGTGCTGGTCCAGCAGCCGCTGCTGGGCGCCGCCGTCCTGCTCGGCGTCCCGGTGCTCGCGGTCTCCGTGCTGCCGCTGCTCGGCCCGTTCGAGCGCCGGTACAGCGAGCAGCGCGCGCTCGGCGGCAAGGCCACCGAGCTGGCCGCCGACACCGTCGCCGGGCTGCGCGTGCTGCGCGGCATCGGCGGTGAAGAGCTCTTCCTGGAGCGCTACCGGCAGGCCTCGCAGCAGGTCCGCGGAGCTGCCGTCCGGACGGCCAGGGTCTGGTCGCTGATGCAGGCTCAGCAGGTGCTGCTGCCCGGCCTGTTCGTGGTCGGCGTCACCTGGTACGGCGTGGAACTGGCCGCCGACGGCGCGATCGGCGTCGGCGAACTGGTCGCCGTGTACGGGGCGACGGCCTTCCTGGCCGCCCCGCTGCGCATCCTCGGCGAGGCCGCGCACGCCTGGAGCGTCGCCCGGGTCTCCGCCGGGCGGGCCACCCGGGTGCTCTTGCTGCGGCGCACCGCCGACGCGGCCGGGCTGACCGGCACACTGTCCGCCCCCGGGCGGTCCGACCTGCACGACCCGGTCACCGGGCTGACCGTCCGGGCCGGCCGGCTGACCGCTGTGGTCTGCGCCGACCCCGAGGTGGCGGACCGGCTGGCGGACCGGCGCCACGGCCACGTTCCGCTGGCCGAGGACGAACTCCCGGACCCCTCCGCCCGGTTGGGGGGCATCGAGCTGGACTCCGTACCGCTGGCCGAGGCCCGGGCGGCCGTGCTGGTGCACGACAAGGAGCCGGTGCTGCTCTCCGGCACGCTGGCCGAGCTGTTCGAGATCCCGTCCTCCGGTCGGGTAGGCCCGGCCGAGGCGATCGCCGCCGCCCAGGCCGAGGACGTCCTGGACGCCCTGGTCGACGGCTCACCGGAGGCGGACGGCGACCCGATGCGCGCGCTGATCACCGAGCGCGGCCGCTCGCTCTCCGGTGGCCAGCGGCAGCGGCTGGCGCTGGCCCGGGTGCTGGCAGCCGACCCGCCGGTGCTGGTGCTGGACGAGCCGACCAGCGCGGTCGACGCACACACCGAGTCCCGGATCGCGGCCGGTCTGCGCGGCATCCGGGCGGAGCGGACCACGGTGGTGATCGCCACCAGCCCGCTGCTGCTAGACCAGGCCGACACCGTGGTGCTGATCGACGGCGGCCGGGTCACCGCCACCGGCACCCACCGCGAACTCCTGCACACCGCCCCGCACTACCGGGCCGTGGTCACCCGTGAGGACGACCAGGTCGCCATCGAGGAGAGGGTATGAAGCCACCCACAATTCAGGAGCGCGGCCCCGCGACCATGCTGCCGGTCGGCTCGCCGGCCACCGTGCGGGCGTACGTCCGGCTGCTGGCGCGCCGTCACTTCCGGGGCTTCGGCACGGTGGTGGGGCTGCACACGGTGGCCACGCTGGCCGGGCTGGTCGGTCCGTGGGTGCTCGGCTCGCTGGTCGAGGACCTGAGCGCGGGCACCGCGCAGGGCAAGGTGCTGTCGGCGGTCGGCTGGTACCTGGGCGCGCTGGTGGTGCAGGCGGCGTTCACGGGCTGGTCCCGGCTGCGCGGCGGGATGCTCGGCGAGGAGGTGCTGGCCGACCTGCGGGAGGACTTCCTGGTCCGCTCGGTGGCGCTGCCGCCGGGCGTACTGGAGCGGGCCGGTACCGGGGACCTGGTCTCGCGCGGCACCACCGACATCGACCGGCTGTCCAAGTCGATCCGGGAGGCGGTGCCCGAACTCGCGGTCGCGCTGGTCTCGCTGGTGCTGGTGACCGGCGCGCTGGTGGTGACCTCGCCGCTGCTGGCGATCACCGTGGTGGTCGCCCTGCCGCTGCTGCTGACCACCTCGCGCTGGTACTTCCGCCGGGCCCCGCAGTCCTACCGGGCCGAGTCGGCCGGGTACGCGGCGGTCAACACCGTGCTGGCCGAGACGGTGGACGCCGGCCGGACGGTCGAGTCGCTCCGGCTCGGCACCGACCGGGTGGAGCTGACGGACCGCAAGATCGGCGAGTGGCAGGCCTGGGAGCGGTACACGCTCTGGCTGCGGTCGGTCTGGTTCCCGACGGTGGAGGCGGCGTACGCGATCGTCGTCATCGGCACGCTGGTGCTGGGCGGGCTGTTCACAGTGCAGGGCCGGCTGACGGTGGGTGAGCTGACGGCCGGTGTGCTGTACGCGCAGGCGCTCACCCACCCGGTCGACATGATCCTGCGCTGGTACGACGAGCTCCAGGTCGGCCAGGCCTCGCTGGCCCGGCTGGTCGGTGTCCAGGAGATCGAGGACCCGGAGACGGACGAGCTCGCCGTGCCGGACGGCCGCCGGGTCGAGGCGACCGACGTGCGGTTCGGCTACCGCGAGGGCGCCGACGTGCTGCACGGCATCAGCCTGGACGTGGCACCCGGCAGCCGGGTCGCGCTGGTCGGTCCCTCGGGTGCGGGCAAGTCCACCCTCGGGCGGCTGCTGGCCGGGATCTACGCTCCCGGCCGGGGCAGCGTCACGCTGGGCGGCACCGCACTGGCCCGGATGCCCGCCGAGCGGGTCAGGACCGAGGTGGCGCTGGTCAACCAGGAGCACCACGTCTTCGTCGGCACCCTGCGGGACAACCTGCGGCTGGCCCGGCCCGAGGCGGACGACACCGAGCTGCGGGCCGCGCTCGACGCGGTGGACGCGGGGGAGTGGGCCGAGGCGCTGGCCGACGGCCTGGACACCGAGGTCGGCTCCGGCGGGGTGGCGCTGACACCCCCTCAGGCGCAGCAGCTCGCCCTGGCCCGGCTGGTCCTGGCGGATCCGCACACGCTGGTGCTGGACGAGGCGACCTCGCTGCTCGACCCGCGCGCGGCCCGGCACCTGGAACGCTCGCTGTCCCGGGTGCTGGCCGGCCGTACGGTGATCGCGATCGCGCACCGGCTGCACACCGCCCACGACGCCGACGTGATCGCGGTGGTCGAACGCGGCCGGATCAGCGAGTACGGCGCCCACCACGAACTGGTCGCGGCGGGCGGGCCGTACGCGGCGCTCTGGCGCAGCTGGCGGGACGAGCACTGACGGTCCTTCACCGGCTCCGCCCGGCGTTCACCCGCCGAGCGGGGCCAGTGACGGCGCGACGGCCTGCAACCGGGCCTCGGCCTGCTCCCGGCGTGCGGTCTCCAGATCCAGCTGGACATGGGCGGCGGCGAGCAGTTCCCGGGTGGTCTCGAGTTCCTGGATGAGGCGGGCGTTCTGGGCCGGGAGATCGGCTGCGCCCAGCGTGGGAGTGCGCTTGCTGCGTGCGTGCTTGGCCGGTCCGCGCGTCAAGGGCCGGGCGGGGGTCGGCGTCGGGACAGTCAGGGGAGCGGGAGCCGGGGCGGTCCGGCGGGCGACGCCGACCCTGGCCTCCTCCGCCTCGACGGCCTGCCGGAGTTCGGTCACGGCGATCGGCCCCCGGCCCTTTTCGGCGGTCAGCAGCAGGGCGTCCGCCAGACTCGCCTGCCCGTGCGTCCGCAGGTCGACCACCAACCTGACGACCGACGTGGTGGGCCGGTCGGCTGCGCCGGCGAGCACGGCCGGGGCGGCTTCGGGAAGGTCGGGCAGCGCGGTGAGGACGGCGTGGGCGTCCGTGCTCGAGCGGCTCCGGACCGCATCGGCCAGGAGTGCGATGCCCAGGCTGTGCAGGCCGCTCCGGTGGAGCTGGCGGGCGATCAGGATGTGCTCCGGCACCGGTCGGCTCCGGGCCGCTCGGGAGAGCAGAGCCGGCAGGTCCTCGCTCAGGGCGGAGGCGAGCTCCGGCAGCTCCGCAGGGCTGCGGTGCAGGACGAAACGCGCGGCCAGGTCGGCGGCGTGCACCTCCAGCTGCGTGCTGTCGAACCGCCGTACCAGATCGGCCACTTCGGCCACCGGCCGAGCGGAGACGGCGTGCCGCAGAGCCTGCTCGATCCGGGCGCCGCTGCGCTCGCGGTCCAGTGCGGTGAGCACATCGACCAGGCGGGCGGGTGCTCCCTGGTGGACCAGCTCGTCGAAGGTCTCGTTCGCCAGCCGGCCGTACCAGCCACGCTGCAACCCCGACAGTACGTCGCCGGCGTGCGCGGCCGATCGCAGCCGCAGCACCTGAGCGGTCAACCGCCGGGCGTCGGCGTACCGGCCGAGCTCGGCGAGGCGTTCGGTGAGTGCGAGCAGGTCGGGGACGGCACGCTCCCGGGCCACGGTCTCCAGGCAGTGGTCCGCGGTCAGGGGGAGCTCGTGCACCGTCGCCAGTTCGACCAGCAGCGCGGCAACCTCCTGGGGCGGCCGGTACACCGCCGCTGCGGCGGCGACCGTGTCCCCGGTCGTGGGCGTCAGGCCGCGGGTGTGCAGATCCGCCACCAGCTCGGCGATGTCCGGCCAGGCGTGGTGCTCCACCACGGTGCGCACCACCGTGGCCGTGTACCCGTCGAGGCCGCGCTCGGTGAACGCGCTGACCAGATCGGACACTTCGGGAACGGTCCGGCCGAGCACGGCGGCGGGCAGGGCCGCCTCGGCCTGCTGGGGTTTTCCGGCCTCGTGCAGGGCGACGAACAGGGCCACGGCGTCGGAGACCGGCCGGTCACGTCCCACCGAGCGGAGCAACTCCGTGAGCACGGGCAGGTGCCGGTCGTCGACCTGGGCGGCGAACCCGACCAGCTCGCCGATGGGGGCGCGGTCCATGCTGGACATCAGGGTGCCGAACGAGCCCTCCCGAGGTCCCTGGCCGGCAGTCAGGCGCAGCTGCCAGAGCAGCAGGCGGCACTGCTCCTCGACGCGCAGGGCCCAGGCCCGCTCCCGGAGCAGGTCCTCCCGCAGTTCCTCGACCTGCTCCCGCAGCTGGTCCCGGTCCCGCTCCACCCGCAGGTACTCGGTCATCCGGGCGGCCAACTGCTCGGCGTGGGTGTGCGCGTCCTGGTCGCGGTCGGACCGGAGGGCACGCAGCCGTTGCTCGACCAGTCCCAGGGCGTCCTCGCGCTCTCCCAACTGCTCGGCCAGTCTCGCCTGGTCGAGCCGGCAGTCGGCCAGCTCCAGCTGGGTCTCCTCCAACTGGGCCTGGAGCACCTGCACCGCGCCGCCACCGCGCAGCGCCTGCTCACGTAGCCGGAGCAGGTCCGCCTGGTCGGCCTCGTCCACCGGGCGACCGGCGTCGGCCAGGTCCTGGAGAAGGTCGACCAGGAAGCGCGCTTCCGGGATGCGTTCCCCGTTGAGGTAGCGGGAGATCACGGAGGCGGTGTAGTGGCGCTCTTTCCCGTACACCCGGTAGCTGACGCCGAGCTCCTGGAAGAGCGGTCGCAGCCGGGAGGCGAAGGTCTCCCGTTCGCTCACCGGTGCCTTGGCCCGCAAGGCCGGCAGGTTCTCGGGACGCTCTTCGTGGGACACCGCACCGTCCTTGCTGGGGAAACTGACGACTGATCAGCTCTGCGCGGTGGGCAGACGGCCCCGTCCGCGCGGCGTTCCTCGATTCTCCTCCCGGTGACCCGGGCGAAAGGTCTGTTGCCAGCGATCGTCAACACCCAGGTGTGTTGCCACGGCGGATCGGCAACGCGTTCCCGCTGCCGCAACACCCGGAGGCCGGGTGAGGGTGGCGGGAGCGGGTCGGCACGGTGCCGGCCCGGGATCCTGCGGAGGACACCGTGAACCGTACGGCCGTCGTGTTGCTGGCCACCGCCGTGGTGGTGCTGTTCGCCCTGCTGGTCGCCGTCGGGGCAGGGGCGCTGGCCCGGCTGGACGGTGCGGGCTACCCGGCAGCGGTCGTGCTGGCCGGGGCGGCGTTCGCCGGGACGCTGACGCTGGCGGCGGTGCTGACGGCCTGTCTGGTCACGCTGCTCCGGAACTGAGCGGTGGCTCCCGGGAGGCCGCTCGGCTGTACGGGTGGCCTCCGGCGTGGCCAGCGGGGATGGGGTGGCACAGGAGGGCAGACTCCTGGGGTGACCAAGACTTCTGGCGGTACGTCAACCCCCTCCGGGGGCGGCAAGCGGAGCGAGATCGCGGGCATCCCGACCCGGGCCATCGCGATCGGCGTGATCGTGGTGCTTGCGGTCTGGTTCCTGCTGGCCAACCTGAACAAGGTGAAGATCCAGTTCTGGGTGTTCACGGTGGAGGCACCGCTGTGGATCGCCCTGCTGGCGACCCTGCTGGCGGGTGCCGCGCTGGGGTGGCTGCTGAAGGGCCGCCAGAGCAGGTAACTGGCTTCACCCCGCTGATCGAACTCAGCGGGGGCTGCCGCCCGAAGCGCAGTGATCCATTCCGTTCGGCGAACTCCCGGACCTGGACCCCAAGTTCTGCTTATCATTCAGGGGTGTTCGACTCCCGGCACATCAGGACCTTCCACGAGGTGGTCAGCACCGGTTCGTACTCGGCGGCGGCCCGGTCGCTGGGTTACACCCAGCCCGCGATCACCCAGCAGATGAAGGCACTCGAACGGACCGTCGGCGTACCGCTGTTCACCCGGGCGGGCCGTGGGCTGCGGCTGACCGAGGCGGGCGAGGCGCTGGCCCGGCACGCCGAGGTGATCCTCGGCGACCTGCGGGCCGCGCAGCAGCAGCTCGGCGCGCTGGCCCGGCTGCGGGCCGGGCGGGTCCGGGTCTGTGCCTTCCCGAGCGCCAACGCGACGCTGATCCCGGCGGCGATGGCCCGGCTGCTGGCCGAGCACCCCGGCGTCCGGGTGGAGCTGCTGGAGGCCGAACCGCCCGAGTCGGTCCAGCGGTTGCTGCGCGGCGAGTGCGACATCGCGCTGGCCTTCCACTACCCGGGCGCACCGGCCGAGGTGCCGCCCGAGCTGGTCGAGACGCCGCTGATGGAGGATCAGCTGACCGTGCTGCTGCCGGTCGGCCACCCGCTGGCCCGGCGGCACGCCGTCCGGCTGACCGACCTCGCCGAGGAACGCTGGATCGCCGGCTGCCCGCGCTGCCGGGCCAACCTGCTCCAGGTCTGCGCCGCCCAGGGCTTCGCCCCCGACGTGGTGTTCACCACCGACGACAACCTGGCCGTGCAGAGCCTGGTGGCCGCCGGGGTCGGGATCGCCCTGATGCCCGCGCTGGTGCTCTCCTTCATGTGCCACCGCAAGGTCACCGGACGGCTGGCCGAACCGCACGTGCGCCGCAAGGTCTCCGCGTACGTGCTCCGCGAGCACCTGCGGATACCGGCCACCACGCTGGTGCTGAACGAGCTCAGGGCGGCCGCCGCCGCGCGGGTGGGCTGCTGACCGGCTCCCGCGATCCATAAGCGGGAACCGACGGAACGCCAAGGAACTGTCGTTGGACGGTTCGTCGGAGGCGGCCGGACCATCCTGGCATGACAACCTCCGCCGCGTTACCCAGGGTTGACCGCACCGACCGGGCGGACGAGCTGGTCGCCGAGCTGCGTCGGGCCGTCGGCCGGGGACTGCCGCCGGACCTGACCGCCCACCTGGCCGCCGAGTGCCTGCTGCCGCACCTCGGGGCGCCCGATCTGCTCACCGGCGCGCAGCAGACCGGTGACCCGGCGAGCTACCGCCAGCACCTGCTGCACGCCGAGCCGGACGGCAGCTTCTCGCTGGTCGCGCTGGTCTGGCTGCCCGGCCAGCGCACCAGCGTGCACGACCACCTGTCCTGGTGTGCCACCGGCGTCCACCTGGGCGAGGAGACCGAACGCCGCTACCGGCTGGTCCCGGACGGCCCGACCGCCCGGCTGGTGGCCACCGGCGACGTGGTCAACCCGAGCGGTACGGTCTGCGGCTTCGCCCCGCCCGGCGACATCCACCGGGTCCGCAACAGCGGCACCGGCACCGCCGTCTCGCTGCACGTGTACGGTGCGGACCTGGCCAGGCTCGGCAGCAGCATCCGCCGGGTCTACCAACTGCCCACCGAGGGCTGACCGGTGGCGATCCCGCTGCGGGCCGTGCCGCACCCGGTCACGCCGCCCGGGCTGCGCCGGAACGGTCCTGGCCTTGCTCTCGCGGCGACCGGCGTGGCCGCCGCCTGGTGCCTGCACCGGGTGCTGCCGGCCGTGCCGCTGCTGACGGCCGCCGTGCTGCTCGGGGTGACGGCCGGTCAGCTGCCCCGCCTGCGGGCCGTGGTCGTCGGCCCGGCGAAGGCCGGACTGGCGCTGGCCGCCCGGCGGTTGATGCGGGCCGGGATCGTGCTGCTCGGGCTCAGGCTCGGCCTGCGGGACGTGCTCGGGCTCGGCTGGGCGACCGTGCTGATGGTGCTGGCGGTGGTGGCCGCCACCTTCTTCGGTACCTGCTGGCTGGGTCGAAAGCTCGGACTGCCGGGGGACCAGCCGCTGTTGATCGCCACCGGGTACTCGATCTGCGGCGCCTCGGCGATCGGTGCGGTCGGTCAGGCCACCGGCAGTGACGAGGAGGACATCGCCACCTCGTGCGCGCTGGTGACCCTCTGCGGCACTCTGGCGATCGCCGTACTCCCTCTGTTGCAGGGCCCGTTGGGTCTGGACGCGGGCGAGTTCGGCCGCTGGGTGGGCGCCGGGGTGCACGACGTCGGGCAGGTGGTGGCCACCGCGCAGACCGCAGGGCCGGTGGCGCTGCGGGAGGCGGTGCTGGTCAAGCTGATCCGGGTGGCCATGCTCGCCCCGTTGGTGGCCGGGGTCGCGGTGGCGGTGGCCCGGCGCCCCGGGCGCGCCGCCGGGGTGGCCCGGCCGCCGCTGCTGCCGCTGTTCGTGGTCGGCTTCCTGGCGATGGTGGCGCTGAACAGCACCGGAGCAGTCCCGGTGGTCGCGCTGGAGTTGGCCGGGCATGCGCAGGAACTCCTGTTGGCGGCTGCCCTGTTCGCGCTCGGCAGTGCGGTCAGGCTCGGCGCGCTGGCCCGGACCGGCGGGCGGGTGGCGCTGCTCGGGCTTGCCTCCTGGGTGCTGGTGGCCGGGGCGGCGTACGGGGGAGTGCTGCTGACCGGCTGACCCGGGCGGGTCCGGGTTGGGTAACACTCCGGCCATTGCGAGCAGTTGACCCCTGGCGGCGGGCATCGTCGGTGCTGACGGCGGGGGACGGGGATGGAGTTCAGCAAGCGGGGGCGGCTCTACCGGAGAGTGGCCAAGCTGGTCGTGGTCCTGTTGGCGGGAGGTGCGGGGCTCGGGTACTGGCTGTACCGGAGCGGCCCGACCGAGGGCGGGCAAATCGCCCTGGCCCTGCCACTGCTCGCCGGCCTGGTCTGGGCGGTGGCCGAAATCCGGGAAGCCGGACGGCCGTTCCGGCTGCGGATCGACGAACTGGGCCTCACGCTGCACGACCGGGTGCTGCGCTGGGAGCAGATCGACGCGATCGGTCTGGAGTACCCGGGTCCGCTACGCGGGCGGCAGGTTCATCACCGCGCCGGGCTCGGTCGGGGCTGTCGTGCCGCAGGACCGGGCGACCGGGCCCGAGCACTGGTACGAGTACCTGGCCCCTGACGACTCGCTGCGGCGGCTGCTGGGCGCGCTGCTGATCACCGTCGGCTGCGGAGTGGTCGGTACGGTGGCCGGCCTCGGGCTGGCCGGGGTGGATCCGTACCACGAGCTGTTGCGAGACGTCCCGACGGTCCTGGTGGCAGCGGCCTTTCCGGCTCCGTACGTGGCGCTGATCGCGCTCGGCCGGGTCCGCAGGTACCTCCGGTACGTGCGCCGTCCGCTCCGGGTCCGGGTCGGCACCCCGGGGCTGAGCTGCCGACTGCGGGGCGGGCGGGAGCAGCGGGTGGACTGGGCCGAGCTGTCGGTGGTCCGGGTCCGGCCCCGGCCCGGCGCGGTCACCGACATTCCGTGGCTGATCATCTGGGCCGTCCCGGGCACCCGGCTGGGCAGCTCCGGCGACTTCCGTGAGGACGGGCTCTGGGGCCGAGCGTTGGTCCCGGTGGCCCGACTGCAGGAGGGGCCGGTGCCGCTGGCGGAGGCCTTGCGGCAGTACAGCGGCGGGCGCTTCCGCTGAACCGATGCGCTCAGCCGGGCGCTACGGCGAAAGTGCCTGACCATTTACGGACGGATCACCTTTCCGAGGTCGGCGTCGCGGTTCCCCGAGCCCCTGGTGGTGCGTGGCCGAGCGCGTACTAGAGTCGGGTCGCGTACGACCACCTAGCGAAGGACCCAGCGATGACCGTGCTCCCCGATCGGGACGGATTCGACGCCCCCGTCACACTCGACCGGCGCGAGGGCCCGTACGGCGAGGTGGCGCTGCGGCGGCGCGGTGGGCACTACGAGATCATCGCGAACGGCTGCTTCCTGATGGACACCGCCGACGGCCGGTCCGAACGGCTGCTGATCCAGGCCGCGTTGGACGAGCTGACGGCCGAGCGGCCGGCGGTGCTGATCGGCGGCCTCGGAGTCGGCTTCTCGCTCGCCTACGCGGCGGCCGAGCCGCGCTGGGCGCGGATCGCGGTGGCCGAGCGGGAGGACGCGATCATCGACTGGCACCGCACCGGACCGCTGGCCGCGTTCTCCGAACACGCTCTGGACGACCCCCGGGTGGCGGTGCTGCACGGCGACCTGGTGGCCTACCTGGCCGCTGACGGCGAGCGCTTCGACGCGCTCTGCCTCGACATCGACAACGGCCCGGACTGGACGGTCACCGAGGAGAACTCCGGCCTGTACGGCCCGGCCGGGCTGGCCGCCGCGCAGCGTCGGCTCAACCCCGGTGGGGTGCTGGCGGTGTGGAGCGCGC
Organism: Kitasatospora sp. Root107; assembly: GCF_001424875.1. Lineage (GTDB taxonomy): Bacteria > Actinomycetota > Actinomycetes > Streptomycetales > Streptomycetaceae > Kitasatospora. The sequence goes on from NZ_LMCT01000034.1 coordinate 216,221, forward strand.
AGCCGTCCGCAGGCTTCGAGGAAGCACTGCGGACGGCCGGGTTCACGGACGTGCGGACCGAGGAGATCCCGGTCCTGCGCGGCGTACCCGATGTGGTGCACCTGGCACGCCGCGCCTGACGGGTGGTTACCTGAGACCGCTGTCCACGGCGCTCATCAGCTCGCCGTTGGCGGTGTCGCCGTCGAAGGACCAGAGCATCGCGCCCGCCAGGCCCTGGGCCTTGATCCAGGCGGTCTTGCGGAGGATCTCGGTCGGGTCGTCGTAGGTGTAGAGGACCGTGCCGTTGTAGATGTAGGCGTGGCCCGCCACCGGGTCGCGGTAGATGGTGTAACCACCGCTCGCGGCCATGGTCTTGAGCTTGTGGTAGTCCTCGTACCCGTTCTCGTAGGTGCCCGGGGCCGGGCCGGTCGAGGTCTGGTAGAGACCGTTGGTGGTGCCGCGCGGCACGCCGGTCCAGCCTCGGCCGTAGAACGGGATGCCGAGGGTCAGCTTGCTCTTCGGCGCGCCCTTGGTCAGGTAGGCGTTGATCGCGATCTCGGAGCTGAACTGCCGGTTCGGGGCACTCGGGTCGGCGGCGGCCAGCTTGATCGAGGACTGCTGGTTGGTCTGGGTCTCCCAGGCGCCGTGGTAGTCGTAGCCCTGGATGGTGGCGAAGTCGAAGGCGCCGAACAGGCCGGGCACGTCGATGCCGAGGTCGATCTTGGCCGGGTCGGCCGGCAGGAAGGCGCTCAGGGTGTACTTCTTGCCGGTGGTGGCGGTCAGCGCGTCCAGCTGGCGGCGGAACTCCTGGGCCAGCAGGGTGTAGTTGGCCTTGTCCTGGGGCCGGATGACGTTACCGAGGTGACCCTCGGAGTTCGGCCACTCCCAGTCCAGGTCGATGCCCTCGAAGATGCCCGCCGCCGAGCCCGCGCCGCCGCGGCCGTCGATCACCGGCAGGTTGCCCTTGATGTACATGTCGATGCAGGAGCTGACCAGCGCCTTGCGCGAGGCGTCGGTGAGCGAGGCGTCCGAGAACCACTTGCTGTAGGACCAACCGCCCAGCGAGATCTGCATCTTGAGGTTCGGGTACTTGGTCTTGAGCTGCTTCAGCTGGTTGAAGTTGCCGGCCAGCTTCTGGTCCCAGGTGTCGGTGGTACCGGCCACCGAATTGCCCGCGTCCCAGCCCTTGCCGAAGTCCGCCCAGGCGTCACCGGCGCCGTCACCGGCGTTCGGGTCCGAGTCGTTCCCGGCCGCCTTGTTGGTGATGAAGCACTGCTTGCTGCTCGGGTTGATGTTGGCGAAGGCGTAGTTGAGGTGGGTCAGCTTCGCCGCCGTGCCCGAGGTGTCCAGCTGCTTCACGCTGTACCCACGGGCGTAGATGCTCCACTGGGTGAAGTAGCCGATCTTCAGCGCGTTCGGGTTGACCACCTCCTTGGTGGTCCGGGTGCTCACCGGGCTGGAGGCAACCGAGCTGTTGCCCGCCGCGTCGCGCGCCTTCACGGTGAAGGTGTAGTCGGTCTCCGGGGTCAGGCCCGTGACCGCCGCGCTGGTGCCGGTGGTCACCGAGGTGGCCAGCGTGGCGCCGTTGTAGACGTCGTACGCGGTCACCCCGACGTTGTCGGTGCTTGCGGCCCAACTGAGCGCCACCGAACGGGAGTCGGGGGTGGCGGTCGGGGTGCCGGGCTTGGTCGGGGCCTGGGTGTCAGGCTGCGGCGGGGGCACCACGACCTGGACCGGTCCGGCCGGCGCCGAGCGGTTGCCCGCGGCGTCGAACGCGACCACGGTGATGTTGTACGTACCCGCCGCCAGACCCGAGATGGTGCTGCCGGTGCCGGACACGGTGGCCAGCTTGGTACTGCCGTTGAAGACGTCGTAGCCGGTGACCCCGACGTTGTCCGTGCTGGCGGTCCAGGAAGCGGTGATCGAGCCGGTGCCCGGCGTGGCCTGCAGGTTGCCCGGCGCGCTCGGGGCGCTCTGGTCGCCGCCACCCGCACACGGGCTGCCGTTCAACTTGCAGTTGAGCAGCGGGGCGTAGGCACCTGAGTAGGCGATGTTGAAGCCGAGGTTGTACGAGGCGCCCGGCGCCAGTGAGCCCGACCAGCTCGGGTTCTTCACCGTCACGTGCGAGGCGGCGGTGGTGTAGGTGGCGTTCCAGAGCGAGGCCACCGTGTTGTTGGCGGGCAGGTCGAACTCGAGTGTCCAGCCGTTCATCGCGGTGGTCTCGTTGTTCTTGATGGTGTAGCTGCCCTCGTAACCGGTGCCCCAGTCACTGCCCTTGGCGAAGGTGGCGGTGGAGGCGGCGGCCTGGGCGATACCGCCCGGCAGGGCGACCGCGATCAGCGGGGCGATCAACGCTCCCGCTGCGAGCAGGGGCAGGCTGAACCGACGTCTGCGCATGGATGAGCTCCTGTCCAGGGAGCGTGCGGCCGTCCGGCCGACGTGCTCCCTACCTGTGGGGAGGTGGCGGTGCCAGGTGCAAAAGTGCTGCGCGCTCCGGCTGTTGACGTGCTGGGGCAGCGCGGAGCGGGGCCGCCGGGCCGTCGGGTTGCCGCGGAGATCCTGTGACAGGAGCGTAGGGACGTCGCTGGGTGCTGGCAATAGGTCTGGACCAGCAGGGCCGTGGACCTGACAGTAATGCGTCAGATCCACGGCCCGTGGTTTGCCGATGAGTTGGGCTGACCTGCCGTCAGCCGAACGGATTGTTCGCAGGCGGCTCGGGTGCGGCCGCCGGCGCCGGGGCGAAGACGGGTGCCGGGGCAGGTGCGGCGAACGGGTTGAAGTCCGGCGGTGGCACGTTGACCTTCACGCCCTTGCCGGGGGCGGGGGCATCGGCCTCAGGGGCGGCGGTGGCCGCCGGGGCCGGGGCAGCGAAGGGGTTGAAGTCGGCCGGCGGCACGTTGACCCGGACGCCCTTGCCGGGCGCCGGAGCGGCTGCCGCAGGCGCTGCGGCCGGGGGCGGCGTCGGCGCGGCGACCCGGGCCGGGGCGACGGGCTGAGCGGACGTCACGGTGCCGAACGGGTCGCTCACCTGCTGGGTGGTCACGGTGCCGAACGGGTCGGCGGCAGCCGGGGCAGCGGCCTGGGCGACCGGCTGCGGAGCCGGTGCCGCGGCGAGGACGGGCGCCGGGGCGGGTGCGGCGAATGGGTTGAAGTCGGCCGGCGGGACGTTGACCTTCACGCCCTTGCCGGGGGCGGGGGCGGGGGCGTCGGCAGCGGGTGCGGCGGCTGCCGGGGCCGGGGCCGGGGCCGGGGGAGCGAAGGGGTTGAAGTCGGCCGGCGGCACGTTGACCCGGACGCCCTTGGGGCGCTCCTGCGCCGCCGGGGCGGCGACGGCCGGAGCCGGGGCGGGCACGGTCGGCGGCATGGCCGGGGCCGGGGGGACGACGGCGGGCGGCAGCGGCGCCTGGGGGGCCGGTGCCTGCGGGGCCAGGGCCTGGGTGACCGGCTGCTGGGTGACCGGCTGCGCCACCGGGGCCTGGGCGACCGGCTGCTGGGCCGGGAACTGCGGGAGGGCGGCCCTGGTGCCGTCCCAGCCGAGCTGGATGCTCGCCAGGATCTCGGCGAAGGTCGCCGCGTACAGCTCCCAGTCGTCCGGCTGGGCGGTGCCGAGCTGGACGGTCAGCACCGAGACGCCGTCCGGCAGCGGCAGGAAGGCCTGCAGCACCGAGACGAGGGTGTTGTCCGCGACGTCGGGCTCGTTGTCGGGCTGGCCGACCGGCAGCAGCAGCGGCGGCACCGGGGCGATCCGGCGCTCCACCAGCACGGCGGTCGGACCGGCCGGGATCAGCACCGTCCAGACCTCGGCCTGCGGGCGGGAGTCGGCCAACTCGGCGGACAGCTCGGAGATCTGACGCGGGTGCGAGGCCAGTGAGACCACCAGCGAGGCCCGGCTGCGCCGGCCGTCCAGCTGGAGGGCGGCGACCCCGGCGAAGACCACCCCGGCAGCGGCCGACGGCTGCGCCAGCAGACCGGTCAGCACCGACCAGTCCTGTCGGCGCGGCGCCCGGGCGCCCGAGTACAACTCCTCGGCCACCTCGGCGAGATGACCCGCCCGGGCCTGCCGGTCGCCCCGGACGGTCAGCGGGTGGAAGACCGAAGGCACCACCAGGCGGACCTCCACGCCCGCCCCGGTGGCCAGCTCCTCCGGCACCGCGACCGGCCGCTCGGCAGCGAACCGGGCCACGGCGGCCGGGAACTCCGGCCGCATCCAGGCCTCGGCCGACTCCGGCCGGACGGGTACGGCGACCTGCTCCGCCGAGACGGCCTCGAGCGGCAGCCCGTAGACGTCCTTGGCCCCGTAGCGGGCGAACAGCTCCGCCGTCGGAGCCTCGGCGGCGGCAGCAGCGTCGGCAGCGGACCGCGTGGTGCCGGCCTCGACCACCGTGCCGAGCCCACGGACCGTCAGCAGGCCGGGCCCGCCGGGGCTCAGCCGGAGCCCGAACAGGGCGTCGGCGGAGGGGTGTGCGGCGCGGTCGAAGGCCGTCAGCGAGGCGGCCGGATAGTGCGTGGCGTCGGCCCCCAACAGGGTGTCAGCCAGTACGTCGATCGTGGCGCCGATCCGTTCCGCGCCCGCGAAGCCGTCCTGTGTCATGCTGCTGAGCCCCCTCGCTCTCGGACTCTCCGTCGATCGGGGGGCGGCGTCGCGGCGCCGGGGCACGCACCTCGCCGGCTTCTCGTCGGTCGCCGATGCTCCGCATGGACTCCCTCCTCGGCACCGCCGAGCCACGCACCCCGCCGCCGCTCCTTCATCCGCCCCCCGATCGACGGAGAGTCTCAGGTGATAATTCCGTCCACTTTCTATCAGAACCCGGTGTCAGGATCCCGCCGAGGTCACCCCTCGGCCAGCGCCGCCACCGCGTCGGCCAGGCCCGGAACGCCCAGCAGGCCCGCGAGTTGGCGGATCAGCAGACCCGTCGGGCCGTCGGCGCTCTCGTCCGCCAGGAAACCGGCCAGCTCGAGGGCCAGCGCGGGCTCGCGGGCCGCGCACACGGTGAGTGCCGCGACGAACTCCTGCACCAGCTGGATCTGGAGCTCCTCCAGCGGGACTTCGGGCGTGGCCAGCCAGTCCAGCGAGGTGATCTCGGCGTTGGCGATCCAGGCGCGGACCGTCCGGCGCAGTCCCGGGCTGGGCTCGGCCACCGCCAGGTGCCGGAGGATCTGCACGGCGGCGGCCCGCCGGACCTCGTCGATCACCGCGTTGCCGGCCGGTCCGGCCGTCACCGATCCGCCTCGGAGCAGCGCCGCGAAGCCGGGGCCGTGACTGCGGACGAAGTCCAGGTAACGCCCCATCACCCGCAGCAGCCGCTCGGAGAGCGGACCCTCGTGCGGCTCCTCGAACCGTCCCGCCAGCTCCTGCCCGGCCCGCCGCAGCGCCTCTTCGTAGATGGCCTGCTTGCCGGGGAAGTAGTGGTAGACGAGCGGCCGCGAGGCACCGGCGGCAGCCGCGATGTCGTCGATCGACACGTCCTCCGGCGCAGCCCGGCTGAACAGGTCGAGCGCCACCGCGATCAGCTGCTCCCGGCGCTCGTCCACGCTGAGCCTGCGCCGCGGCGCTCGCTCGGGCCGGTCCGCCACCGGCGGCGTACGGGAAACCATGAGCGCCACCCTAAGTGCTCCCGGCCGGCCGGGGGGAGCCAGGGCGGCAACTGCTGCCGATCACCGGGTCAGCCGGTCGTCCTCCGGTGCTCCAGGTAGTGCCGGTAGGCGGCCAGGCCGTCGGGCACGAACTCCCACTCCGTCAGCCGCCGGGTCAGCTCGTCCTCGGTGAGCCAGTCGTGCCAGTCGACCTCCTCGACCTGGGGGCTGACCGGGCCGTCCCAGCGGGCCTCGTAGGTGTCGCACCACCAGGACAGTCCGTCCTCCTCGAAGAGGAACTTGAACAGCCGGACCGGCACGATCCCGCTGACCCCCATCTCCTCCTCGGCCTCGCGGACCGCCGCCTCCGCGTACGTCTCCCCGGCCCCGACCACGCCGCCGACGAAGCAGTCGTAGGTGCCGGGCGCGTAGAGCTTGTCGGCCGCCCGGCGGTGGGTGAAGATCCGGCCCTCGGCGTCGCGGACCAGGATGAAGACGCACCGGTGGGTCAGCCCCAGCCGGTAGACCTCGCCGCGCGGGGCGGTGCCGATCACCCGGTCCTGCCCGTCGACCACGTCCAGCACTTCGTCAGCAGGGTTCGTCATGGAACCACGCTACCGAGTCGGCGCCCGCCGGATGAGCGGACTATCTTTCAGAAGCGAGGAGCGGACGAGCAGAAGGCGGCACGCGGGTGGAGATCTGGGGCGAGGCGGCGGAGGGTTTCGAGCCCGTACGGGAGGCATTCGCGCGCAACTTCCGCGACCACGGCGAGCTCGGTGGAGCGTTCGCGCTCTACCTGGACGGCCGCAAGGTGGTCGACATCTGGGGCGGCGACGCCCGGCCCGAGGTGGGCGGCCGCCCCGACCCGGCGGTCCCCTGGACGGCCGACACCGCGCAGGTGCTCCGCTCGGTCACCAAGGGTCTGACCGCCGCCGCCGCGCTGCACCTGGCCGGGCAGGGACGGCTCGACCTGGACGCACCGGTCGCCTCGTACTGGCCGGAGTTCAAGGCGGCGGGCAAGGAGCGGATCCCGGTCCGCTGGCTGCTCTCGCACCAGGCCGGGGTGCCCGCGCTGGACGTGCCGCTGCGGGTCGAGGACGTGATCTCCTGGGAGCCCGCCGTCGCGGCGGTGGCCGCGCAGGCGCCGTTCTGGGAGCCGGGCCGGGCGCACGGCTACCACCCGTACACCTTCGGCTGGCTGGTCGGCGAGGTGGTCCGGCGGGCTGCCGGACGCAGCGTCGGGCGGTACTTCGCCGAGGAGATCGCCCAGCCGCTCGGACTCGACCTGTGGATCGGCCTGCCCTCGGGCGCCGCTCCCAGGGTCGGCCGGCTGGTCGACCTGCCCGCGCCCGAGGCGGCCCTGAACGGTCCGAACGGCCTACGGCTGCGGCCCCGCAAGTCGGTGGTGGACGCCTACCAGGACCCCACATCGCTGACGGCCCGTTCGTTCGGCGCGGTCCGGCCGAAGGTCGACCTGAACGACCCGGCGGTGCAGGCCGCCGAGATCCCCGGCGCGGGCGGGATCGGCACCGCGCGTTCGGTGGCCCGCTTCTACGCGGCCCTGATCGGCGCGGCCGACCGCCACGGCGGGGCCCCCGGCGAACTGCTCCCGGCGGTCTTCGGCTCCGGCCTGCTCGCGGAGGCGATGGGCCCGGCGGTCAGCGGCCCGGACCGGGTGCTGATCATCAACACCGCCTTCGGCCTCGGCTTCTTCCGCCACGGCCCCAGCTCCCCGATGGCCTCCCCGGCCTCCTTCGGCCACCCCGGCCGAGGGGGCTCCCTCGGCTTCGCCGACCCCGAACTCGGCATCGGCTTCGGCTACGTCACCAACGGCATGCAGCCCGGCGTCACCGGCGACATCCGCTCCCGGACGCTGATCGCCGCCGTCCGTAAGTGCCTGGGGGCCGGCTGACCGCAATCTTTCGGCTGCGGCCGCTGCCGCTCAGATCAGACCGCGCCGGGCGGCCCAGACCGCCGCCTGGAGCGGGGTGCGGACGCCGATCCGGTCGCAGAGCACCCGGATCCGGCGGCGCAGGGTCCGGCTGGAGGTGTCCAGTCGGCGGGCTATCGAGTCCAGCGGCAGGCCCTCCGCGAGCAGCAGCAGCAACTGGTGCTCGGACGGGGTCAGCAGCCCGGCCGGGTGCCGGTGCGGCCCGGGTTGGGCGGGCTGGGCGGTGACGCGGGGAGCGGTCAGGGCAGGGTGCATGGCGGACTTCACGGCGGCTCCTGGGTGCGCGTGGGCATGGCAGGGCGGGGCGCTCGGCGATGCGCGCGAACGGGGGAGGATCAGCGGGGGCCGGGACCGCTGCTCTCCCGGATCGTCAGGGCCGGGGTGAGCAGGGTGAGTTCCTCGGCCGGGCGGCCGGCCGCGAGGGCCATCACCAGCTCGACCGCGCGTCGGCCCATCTCCTTGGCGGGGACCGAGACGGAGGTCAGCCGGGGGGCGGAGTGCAGGGCGACGTCGTCGGGGCAGATCGCCACCACCGAGACGTCCTCGGGCACGGCCCGGCCCGACTGCCGGAGCTGGCCGAGCAGATGGGGCAGGGCGGACTCGTTCTGCACCACCAGGCCGGTGATGCCGGGGCGCTCCTCGAAGATCCGGGAGAGCGTGCCGCTGGCCGCCTCGTGCCCGTCCCCGCAGGGGCGGTGCAGGAAGCGCAGCCCGCGTACCCCGGCCTGCTGCCGGAACCCGGTGAGTGTTCGCTCGGCGAAGCCGGTGTGCCGTCGGTAGACCGACTCGGCCGGGCCGATCAGTGCCACCTCGCGGTGCCCGAGGTCGGCCAGGTGGTCGGCGGCGAGCCGCCCGGTGGCCTCGAAGTCCAGGTCCACGCAGGTGAGTCCGGCCGGGTCGGCGGGCAGGCCGATCAGCGCGGCGGCGGTGCCGGTCTGCCGGAGCAGCGGGATGCGCTCGTCCTCCAGCTCGACGTCCATCAGGATCATCGCGTCGGCCAGCCCGCTGTTGGTGATCCGCTTGATCGCCGAGGGCCCCTCCTCGCTGGTCAGCAGCAGCACGTCGTGCGCGTACCGGCGGGCGGTGGTGGTGACCGCGATCGCGATCTCCATCACCACGGGGACGAACATGTCGGTGCGCAGCGGGACCACCAGGGCGATCACGTGCGAACGGTTGCTGGCCAGCGCCCGGGCCCCGGCGTGCGGGTGGTAGCCGAGCTCGGCGATGCTGCGCTCCACCCGCAGCCGGGTGTCCTGGGAGATCGAGCGCTTGCCGCTGATCACGTAACTGACCGTGCTCGGCGACACCCCGGCGTGCTGGGCGACCTGGGCGAGCGTGACCATGCGGTGCTCCATCTCGCGACGCTGTCGGGCGCCGAATGGTGAAGCGCTTCGACAGTGTCGACTGTCCGTCTCGATGCTGTCCTGCCGGGAGAGCTTAGAGAGGCACTTGGCGCGTGTCCAGACCTACTGTCGAAGCGCTTCACCAATCCTGTCGATCCGTCAGGCCTGGCCGGTCTCGAAGCGGCTGACCCGGCCGTCCTTGACGTCGAACCGCCAGGCGGTGCGCATCACGCCCCAGGTGTCGTTGCGGTAGTCGGCGATCACCTTGCGGCCGTTGTCCTTCTCGGTCTGCACCTCGATGCGACCGTGCGAGGAGAAGATCTCCCGGTCGGTCCACTCGGCGAGGTCCCGGTCCGTGCCGTCGTCGGACATGGTGGCGTCCGGGGTGAGCGCGGCCTGGAAGGCGGCCTGATCATTGGCGTTGAGGGCGGCCAGCAGGGTGCGCACGGCCGGGTCGGAGAGCTTGTCGAGCGGGATGGTCATCGGTTCTTCTCCTGGGGAGGGGCGGCTGCTGAACTCAGCTGTCGGATCCAGCGAACACTCCGCCCGGGGCGGTCCCGATGACCTTGGGCCGTCCGTGGCGTGCCGTCACCTGCGGCATGGCTATCGGTTGGTGTGCTTTGATCCGGATATGGGGGATTCGCTCACCGAAGGGAGCCCTGGATGGGGCCGGCCGAACTGCTCGTCCTGACGTTCCCGCACGAGACCATCACCGTCGAGGCGGTCAAGGCCCTGGCCCGGCTGCGGATCGAGGGCCACGTCCGGGTGATCGACTCACTGGTCGTCACCCGGCACGCCGACGGCGAGGCCACCTACGGCGAACTCGCCGACTTCGAGCACCTCCAGGGCGTGGTGCCGGACGGCCTCGACGAGCTGGCGCTGATCGGCCCCGAGGACGCCCAGGAGGCCGCCGAACTCCTGGAGCCCGGCAACGTGGCACTGCTGGTGCTGATCGAGCACCTCTGGGCCGAGGCCACCGCCGAAGCCCTGCGCGCGGTCGGCGGCCGGATCGCCACCGGCGTGCGGATCCCGCCGGAGCACATCGAAGAGGCCGTGCGAGCCGCCGAGGCCCGCGTCGCGGCCGGAAAGTAGAGGAGGACGTCGTGTTCCGACCCATGCGCCCGATCAGGCCGATCCGCGCCGTGCGCCCGACGGGAGCCCCGCTGATCCGGGGACTGGTGGTCGGCGGTGCCGCGTACGCGGCGGGCAGGAGCGTCGCCCGCTCGTCCCGCAACGAGCAGGACCAGAACGCCGCCATCGCCGACCTGCAGGCCCAGCAGGCCGCTCCGCCGCCCGCGTACCAGCTGCCCGCGCTGCCCGATCTGGCCTCCAAACTCACCGAGTTGGGGCAGATGGTCCAGCAGGGGCTGCTCACAGCGGAGGAGTTCGCCATCGCCAAGGCCCGGCTGCTCGCCTAAGACCCGGCCAGCCGTCGGGGCTCAGCCGAGGCCGCCGAGCTTGAGGGCGAGCTGGTCCGCGGCGGTGGTGTCGCCGAGCTCGGCGAAGATGTCGCGGGCCTCCCGCCAGGCCTCCCCGGCGGCGGCGGGGTCGCCCGCGGCGTGTGCGGTGTCGCCGAGGTGGGTGAGCAGCGAGGCCTCGTTGAACCGGTCGCCGAACTCGCGGTAGATGTCGCGGGCCTGTTCGTAGCAGCGGATGGCCTCCGGGTGCCGGCCGACGTTGTGGTGCACGAAACCCAGGGTGTCCAGGGTGGCGCTCTCGCCGCTGCGGTCGCCGATCTCCCGCTGCCGGGCGAGGGCGCGCTCGCAGCAGCCGACCGCCGCCTCGTACCCGCCGAGCTGGGTGTGGCACCAGCCCATGTTGTTGAGCGCCCTGGCCTCGCCGACCCGGTTGTCCGCGGCCTGGTACTTCGTCAGCGCCAGGGTCGCCTGCTCCAGTGCCCGGTGGAAGTCCTGCCGCCGTTCGAACACCAGGGTCAGGGTGTTGTGGCAGTGGGCCTGACCGAGCGGGTCGCCGAGCTCCTCGAGCAGCACGACCGCCCGGTGCAGCTGACGTTCGGCCTCCGCGTAGCGGCCCATCCTGGCGTTGGCCCGGCCCAGTTCACGGTGCGCCGCCGCGCGGCCGGACCGGTCGCCCAGCCGGCCCGCCGCGTCCAGCGCGGCGCGCTGGGTGGTCGCCCAGTCCTGCCAGTGGCCGCGCTGTTCGAGGTAGGTCGACATGCTCCGGGCCAGCAGCCCCACGTAGGCGTCGTCGGCCGCGTCGACCGCGGTCAGCAGGGTCTGGTGCTCGGAGGCGAACCACGCCAGCGCGCCCTCGCGGTCGGCGAAGCCCGCGGGTGGCACCAGGGAGGTGGGCGCGGGGAGCTCGATCGGGTCGCGATGGTCCAGCATCGCGCCGGCGGCGTGCGCGGTGTGCAGGTAGTAGTCGACCAGCCGCTGCCGGGCGTGGACCTGCTCCACGGGCGGGACGTCGTCGTGGGCGAGCTCGGTGGCGTACGCCCGGAGCAGGTCGTGCATGCCGTACCGGTCGGGGCCGATCGGGTGCACCAGGTGGGCGCGGGTGAGCATGGTCAGGGCCGCGCGGGTGTCCGCCGGGCTGCGCCCGGCGAGGGCGGCGGAGGCGCTCAGCGAGATGTGCGGACCGAGCTGAAGGCCCAGTAAGCGAAAGACCCGCGCCGCCGTCGCGGGCAGGTGCTGGTACGACCAGGAGAAGACCGCGCTGATCGGATGGCCGACCGAGTCCAGCATGCTCAACCGCCTTCGCCGGTCGGCCAGTTCGGACACCAGGTACGGCAGCGGGGTGGTGCGCAGGGTGGCGGCGAGTTCGGCGGCCACCCGGAGTGCCAGGGGTAAGCCGACGCACTGGGCGGCCAGCGATTCGCTGACCGCCGGTTCGCAGTCGACGCGCTCGCCGATCAGCCTGCGCAGCAGGTCCAGCGAGTCGCTCATCGGGAGCAGGTCCAGGCCGAGCCGTCGGGCACCGTGCCGGGCGACCAGCTCGCCCAGACTGTCGCGGCTGGTCACCACGACCGCGCAGGACGCGGTGCCGGGCAGTAACGGCCTGACCTGGTCCACCGATGATGCGTTGTCGAGCAGGATGAGGATCCGGCGCCCGCTGACCTCGGTCCGGTACCGGGTCACCCGGTCGGCGGGCTCGACCGGGATCTCCTGGGCGGGCAGGCCGAGTGCCGACAGCAGCCTGGACAGTGCGTCCTCGCCGGAGAGCGGCTGCTGCGGGTCGTAGCCCCGTAGGTCGACATAGAGCTGCCCGTCCGGGAACCGGGCCCGGGCCAGGTGCGACCAGTGCAGTGCGAGCGCCGTCTTGCCGACCCCGGCCGTCCCCGACACCACCGCGATCGGCACCGCGTTGCCGCCCGCCTCGACCAACACCTGGTCCAGGTCGGCGAGTTCGCGCTGCCGGCCGACGAAGTCGGTCACATCGCCGGGCAGGGCCGCGGGCACCAGCCGGCGCGGTGCGCCCGGGGCGTGGCGGCGGGTGTCCTCGGCCAGCAGTGAGTGGTAGACGGAGACCAGCTCCGGGCCCGGGCTGATGCCCAGTTCGTCGCTGAGCCGTCGCCGGACCTCGTGGTAGGTGCTGACGGCCGCCGCCCGTCGGCCTGCGGCCCGGTAGCCCCGGAGCAGCCGGGCCAGCGCCGCCTCGTCCAACGGGCGTGCGTGCGCCGCCTGTTCGAAGAGCACGACCGCCTCGTCGGCCGCTCCGGCGGCCAACAGGGTCTCCCCCTTGGCGGCCAGCGCCGCGTACCGCTCCTCGATCAGTGCGAGGGCCGCCGGATGGGCCGCCAGCGCCGGGACGTCGGACAGCGGCGCGGCCGCCCGCCACAGGGCCAGCGCGGCGTCGAACAGGGCGAGCGCCGTTGCGTGGTCGCCCGACTGCCGTGCCGCCGCGGCCTGGTCGACCCTCGTGCGGAACGAGCGGACGTCGATGTCGCAGCCCTGGGCGCGGAGGCGGTAGCCGTCGCCGGCCGAGGGCAGCAGCTGGCTCGGGGTACGGGGCGGCCGTTCGGGTTCGAGCAGCTTCCGCAGGTGCTTGACGTGGGTCTGGATGACGTTGACGGCGCTGTGCGGCGGGTCGTGCTGCCAGAGCGCGTCGATCAGCTCCGCTCTGGACACCGGCCGGCCCGAGGCCAGCGCGAGCAGACCGAGCACGGCCCGCCTGCCCGCGGTCGGGATGTCGATCGGGGCCCCGTCCCGTAACACCCGCACCGGGCCGAGCAGCTGGATCTGCACGCGTGGCTCCTTTGCCGTTTCGCGCCGAATTTCGCCCGACTGGACGGCTGCTGATGTTCCGTCCAGTCGCCGTCCAGTGACTGTTCGTAGGTTATCGAAGGTCCAATCGAAGGGGGAACGTTATATGGGCGGCGTTGACGCATGTCCGGAGCCGAGAGACCGGATGCGGCTGGTGGGCGCCTCGTGACGCTGCGGCTGCATGCCAACGAACACCCGCAGGGCCCCTCGGCGGCCGTCGCCGAGGCCCTGCACGCGCTGGTGCCCGAGCTGCACCGGTATCCGGTGCCGTCGAGCGCGGTGGAGACCGCGATCGCGGAGCTGTACGACGTCCCGCTGAACCGGGTGCTGGTCGGCGCGGGCAGTGCCGAGATCATCGGCCTGGCCTGGCGGGCCTTCACCTCGCCTACCCGGGCCGCGTTCTTCCACGAGCCCGAGTTCGAGCTCTATCCGCTGCTCGGCACCCAGTGCGGCACGCCGACGCTCAGCCGGCCGTGGCCGCCGGACGGCGACGTGACAGGGCAGTTGGCAGAGCAGTTGGCGGAGGCGTCCGTCGGTCTGGTGGCGCTGTCCAACCCGCACAATCCGACGGGTGCCTACCGGCCCCGGCAGACCGTCGCGGACCTGGCGGGCAGCCTGCCGGAGACCACCGTGGTGCTCAATGACGAGGCGTACCACGACTATGCCGAGCCGGCCGAGGACGAGCTCTCGCTCTCCGCGCTGTCCGAACTGCCCAACGTGCTGACCACCAGGACGTTCTCGAAGATCCACGGGCTGGCCGGCCTGCGGATCGGCTACGGCATCGGCAGTGCCCGGCTGATCGGTGCGCTCCGGTCGCTGCAGATGCCGTTCAGCGTGAGCGCCGCCGCCGCGGCCGCCGCACTGGCCGCGCTGGCCGACCCGGCGGTGCCGGGGGAGCGGCGCGAGCGCAACCGGCTGAACCGGGCGGCTCTGGCGGGCGCGCTGGCCCGGCGGGGCTTCGAGGTGACACCGAGTCAGGCCAACTTCCTGTTCGTCCGGCCGCCGCACGACCGGTCCTGCTGGGCCACCGATCTGCTCGACCGCGGTGTCCGGGTCCAACCGGCCGGTACCGGCCTGCGGGTGACCGTGGGCTCCGAGACCGATATCGCCGCTCTCATCACGGCAGTTGACGACGTCCTGGCCGTCGGCCGGACGCGAAACCTGGGGGAACAATGACCAGCCTTGTGATCGACGACGTCTACAACAACACGCTGACGGCGTACGCGATATCGGCCGCCTGGGAGCTCGGCCTGCTGGAGCGGCTGGACAGCTCGGAGCAGCCGGTGGACCTGGCCGGCTTCGCCCGGGAGCAGGACCTGCACGCACCCTCGGTGGAGGCGATCGCCCGTGGGCTGGCGATCGCCGGGATCGTGGTGCTCAGCTCCGAGCACCGATTCGCCACGCCGGGACCGCTGTTCGCCGACACCTGGGCGAAGAAGGGCTTCTTCTACTGGCTGACCAGGGGCTGCGGCGAGCTGTTCCGGAGCATGCCGGAGCTGGTCAGGAACCCCAGCCGGACCGGGGACTTCGTGGTGCGCGACTACAAGGCGATCGGTCTGGCCGCGCGGGACGCGGGCTTCTCCTACGTGGACCCGACCTTCTACAAGATCATCTCCGACCGCGGTCTCAGGTACGGCGCCGACCTCGGCTGCGGCAGTGGCGAGCGACTGATCAAACTCGCCGGGCGCGACCCGGAGTTCCGTGGGATCGGGGTGGACTTCGCGCCGGGCGCGGTGGCGCTGGCCACCGATTCGGTCGCGAAGGCCGGCCTCGAGCAGCGCATTTCGGTGGTGCGCGGTGACGCGACCAGGATGGCGTACCAGCCGGAGTTCGGCGAGGTCGACTTCGTGTGCTGCTTCATGATGGGACACGACCTCTGGCCGCGCGAGGAGTGCCTGGCCAGCCTGAAGCTGATCGGTGAGGCGTTCCCGGCGGCGACCGACCTGATCATCTGCGACACCTACCGCTCCGATCTGCCGACCACCGAGCAACACCCGGTCTTCACCCTGGGCTTCGAGACCGCCCACGCCGTGATGGGCCAGATGATCCCCTCGCTGGACGAGTGGAACGGGGTGCTGGCGGAGGCGGGCTGGCAGCGGGCGGACGTCGTCGACTTCGACCTGCCGCCGTACACCGCGCTGATGCACCTCACCCGTGAGCGGCCGGGCGCATGACCGACCGGACCACTCAGGGCAGGCACATCCTCGTACTCAACCGCTTCAACGCGGAGGTGGGCTGCCACTACACCGACTACGTCGACCACACCGCCGACCGGGTCGCCTACCTCACCTCGGCGGTCGGGCGCAGCGGCGTCGACGCCGAACTGGCCGAGACCGTGGCCGTGGTGGACGACCTGGCGGACTGGGCGGCGGTGTCGGAGCTGGCCCTCGGCATCGTCCGGCAGTACGGCCCGCTGGACCACGTCGTCGCGCTGTTCGAGCGTGACCTGGAGGTCGCGGCCGCCCTGCGCGAGCTGTTGGGGGTGGCGGGCCCGGGGCCGGCCGAGGTCGAGCGGGTCCGCGACAAGGTGACGATGAAACAGCTCGTCGCCGCCGCGGGCCTGCGGGTGCCACGGTTCGTCGTCGCCGACGCACCCGAGGAGGTCCGCCGGTTCACCGGGGAATCCGGGTTCCCGGTGGTGCTCAAACCCCGGGACGGCTCGGGCAGTCAGGGCATCTACCTGGTCAACTCTCTTGCCTCGCTGGAGGTGACGCTCGCTTCGCCGCTGGAGAACTACGTCTGCGAGGAGTTCGTCAGCGGGACGATGTACCAGGTCGACGGCGTCGTGCAGGACGGCACCGTGCGGGTGCTGCGGGCCTTCCGCCTGCTGAACACCTGTCTGGACTACGCCCTGGGCGACCCGTTCGGCTCGGTGGCCGGGGACGACCCGGTGCTGGAGCAGCGGCTGGTCGGCTACGCGGAGCGGGTGCTGGCCGCCCTCGGGGTGCGCAGCAGCGTGTTCCACCTGGAGGTGTTCGCGGTCGACCCGGCCGGTCCCGGCGAGTATGAGGGGCTGGTGTTCCTCGAGGTGGCCGCGCGGGCGGGCGGGGCGGAACTGCCGCACCTCTGGCGCGAGGTGTACGGGCTCGACCTGCTCGAGGTCGCCACCCGGCTGTCGCTGGGGGAGTCCCCGGTGCTGCCCGAGCTCGATCCCACCGGCCCGGCCGGTGGCTACCTGCTGATGCCGGAGCCGCCGGTCAGGCCGTGCCGGGTGCTGTCGACGCCCCCCCGGCGGGGCCAAGGAGACCGGCGGGCGCTACCGGTTCCGGGCGTCCAGCGGGGCCGAGATCGAACGCGCGATCAGGCAGGTGCTGGAGGAGTACGAGCTGACCTGGGAGCCGGTCGCCGAGCCCGCCGCGGCGGTCTTCCGGGTGAAGGGACGCGCACAGTCCCTGGCCCGTCCGTGAGCGTGCCGCCCGCGGCGCCGCGCTTCGGCGAGGTCTTCGCCATCGGCGAGTTCCGGATGCTGTGGCTGGCGCAGCTCACCGCGGTCGGCGGCAACCAGCTGGCCAGGGTGGCGCTGGCGCTGCTGGTGTTCGCCCGGAGCGCGTCGGCGGGTCTGGCGGCGCTGACCTACGCCCTGACCCTGCTGCCCGAGCTGGTGGGCGGTCCGCTGCTGTCCTGGCTGGCGGACCGCTACCCACGGCGCGGGCTGATGGTGGTCTGCGACCTGGCCCGGGCCGGCCTGGTCGCCGCGATGGCCGTGCCCGGCACCTCACTGTGGCTGCTGTGCGGGTTGCTGATCCTCGTTCAGCTGGTGCAGTCGCCGCACCTGGCGGCCCGCTCGGCGCTGCTGCCGACCGTGGTGCCCGGCGAGCGTTACCTGGCCGCCGCCGCGGTGGTCAACGTGACGGCCCAGCTCGGCCAGCTGGCCGGGTTCGCGGCGGGCGGCGTCGCGGTCGCGGCGCTCGGCACCTCGCAGGCGCTGCTGATCAACGCGGGCACCTTCGTGCTGTCGGCGCTGCTCACCTGGTCCGGCCTCGCGCGGCGGCCGAGGCCGAGCGGGCCCGCGCCGGGCAGCAGCAGACGGAGCGCGATCACCGGCGGGGCCGCCCTGGTCCGGGCCGACCCCAGGCTGGGCCTGCTGGTGGCCTTCGGGTGCCTCTCGGGTTTCTACGCGTGCAAGGAGGGCCTGGCGGCGCCGTACGCCGAAGCCCTCGGGCACGGCCCGACCGGGGTCGGTCTGCTGCTCGCGGCGAGCCCGGCCGGTGCCGTGATCGGCGTGTTCGTCCTCACCCGCCTGGTGAGCCCGGAGCGCGGTCTGCGGCTGCTCGGCCCGTTGGCGGTGGCCGCCAGCGGGGTGCTGGTGTTCACCGCGCTGTCCCCGGGGATTGCCGTCACCTGTGTGCTGTGGGGGGTGTCCGGGCTCTTCTCGGCCTTCCAGGTCCCCGCGAACGCCGCCTACAGCAGCTCGGTGCCGGACGCCCTGCGCGGCCAGGCGTTCGGGCTGGCCTCCACCGCCGTCCGGGTGGCCCAGGGGGTCGGCATCTCGCTGGCCGGGTTC
The DNA here is from genome assembly GCF_001424875.1 of Kitasatospora sp. Root107. GTDB lineage: Bacteria > Actinomycetota > Actinomycetes > Streptomycetales > Streptomycetaceae > Kitasatospora. The sequence continues at coordinate 233,795 of NZ_LMCT01000034.1, forward strand.
GCCGCCGACCTGGTCCCGGCGCCGGTCGTGATCGCGGCGTTCGGGGTCACGGGCGCGGCGGTCTCCACCGTGGTCGCGCTCCGGTGGTCCAGGCTCCCGCAGCGCGCCTTGGAGGCACCGAAGGAGCTGGTGCCCACCGGCAAGTCACTCACCGTCAGAACCCAGGAAGCCGAATCCGAGGAAGTCGAATGACCACCACGCCCGTTCTGACCCCCGTCGAGCCACCGGGACAGCAGCTGCACGGCACCCTGCGCCCACGTCACCTCACCATGCTGGCCATGGGCGGGGTGATCGGGTCCGGTCTGTTCGTCGGCTCCGGCGCGGGCATCGCGCTGGCCGGGCCCGGCATCGTGCTGTCGTTCGTGGCCGCCGGCGTGCTCACCATGCTGGTGATGCGGATGATGGCCGAGATGGCCGCCGCGTTCCCGTCCAGCGGTTCGTTCTCCGAGCACGCGGAGCTGGCCTTCGGCCCGTGGGCCGGCTTCACCATCGGCTGGCTGTACTGGGTGACCATCGTGGTGGTGCTCGCCGTCGAGTCCACGGCGGCCGCCGTGATCGTGCACGGCTGGCTGCCCGGGGTCCCGCAGTGGCTGCTGATGCTGCTCTTCATGACGGTCTTCACCGGCGTCAACCTCACCGCGGTCGGCAACTTCGGCGAGTTCGAGTTCTGGTTCGCCCTGATCAAGGTCGCGGCGATCGTCGGCTTCCTGGTGCTGGGCCTGCTGGCGATCCTCGGCGTGCTGCCTGGGAAGAACGCCGGGGCGCTGACCGGCGATCTGCTGCCGCACGGCTGGGGCGGCGTGGTTGCGGGCTTCGTGGCGGCCGTGCCCGCGTTCGGTGGTCTGGAGGTGGTGACCATCGCTGCCGCCGAGTCCGACAACCCGGTCCAGGCCGCGGGCCGGGCGGTCCGGAGCGCGGTGTGGCGGATCTCGGTCTTCTACATCGGGTCGATGATCGTCCTGGTGAGCCTGCTGCCGTGGCACGACTCACGCCTCGGCGCCAGCCCGTTCGTGGCGGTCCTCGAGGAGATCGGGGTGCCGGGCGCGGCGCAGATCATGAACGTGGTGGTGGTGCTCGCGCTGCTCTCGGCCCTGAACGCCGGTACCTATGCCGCTGCCCGGATGGCCTTCTCGCTGGCCCGGCGCGGCCAGGCCCCGGCGGCCCTGACCAGAATCAGCCGAACCGGCGTCCCCTACCCGGCAGTTCTCGCCTCCACCGCGTTCGGCTTCGGGGGAGTGGTGCTGAACCTGCTCTGGCCGCAGACGATCTTCCTGCACCTGCTGAACGCGGTCGGCACGGTGCTCCTGCTGGTCTGGCTGCTGGTGGCCTGCTCACAACTCCGGCTCCGCAGCCGCCTGCCGGAGGGGACGCCGGTCAGGATGTGGGGGCATCCCTACCTGAGCTGGCTCACCCTGGCCGTCATCGTCGCGCTGCTGGGGCGGATGTCCGTCGACCACGGCACCCGGGTCCAGCTGGTCAGCTCGGCGGTGCTCGCACTGGTGGTGCTGACCGCCGCCCTGATCCGCCACCGCCGAGCCTGAGGAGAGAGCACGATGGATCGCATGTCGTTGACCCGGGAGTACCTGGCCCGGGTGGCCGAAAGTGGCGCCAAGGCAGCGGAGTTGACGGGTGATCAGCAGGGCTCCGTACTGCTCGACACCTTCTACCGGGGCAGGTACCTGTCGCGTCCGCTCTTTCTCGGCGAAGCCGAGCGGGTCCGGCTGCATGCCGACCTGGAGAACCTGCGGACGGCGCTGGCCGGCCTGCCCGACCAGCTGTTCGGCGGCGACTTCGCGGCGTTCGCCCGCGCGGTGGGGCTGACCGAGGTGCAGGTCTCCGCCGTCCTGCGGGGCCGGGGCCCCTCGGTCTCCCGGCAGACCCGGGCCGACCTGTACGTGGACGAGAGCGGGTTCAAGCTGCTGGAGCTCAACATCGGCAGCGCGGTCGGCGGCATGGACAACGCCGACATGTGCCGCGAGCTGCTCCGGCACCCGGTGCTCGCCGAGTTCGCCGGGAGCCACGGCCTCGGCTTCGTGGACTCGCTGCGCGAGCAGGTGGACAACGTCCTCGCGGAGGGCGGTTTCCGGCCGGGCGACCGCCCGGTGGTCGCGTTGACGGACTCGCCGGACGGCTACCGGAAGATGCTGCCGTACATGGAGGAACTCTGCGCGCGCTGGCGGGAGTTGGGCCTGGACGCGCACCCCTGCCACCTCGGGCAGCTGTCGGCGCGGGACGGCCGGGTGTGGCTGGGCGAGCGGCCGGTGGACGTGATCTTCCGGGTGTTCCTGATCGGGGACCTGGTGAAGTTCCCGGAGGTGCCGGCGTTGATGGATCCGGTCCTGGACGCCGCAGAGCGCGGCGAGGTCAGGATCTTCACGCCCTTGGACTCCGCCGCGTACGCCAGCAAGGGCGCGCTCGCGCTGCTCTCGGACGAGCGCAACCGTGGTCTGTTCGGCGCCGAGGTGCTGGCCAGCCTGGACCGGATCCTGCCGTGGACCCGGATGGTCCGCCCGGGGCCGGTCACGCTGGAGAGCGGGGAACGCGTCGACCTGGTCGACCACGCCCTGGCGCACCAGCGGCAGTTGGTGCTCAAGCCGACCTCGCTGGCCGGTGGCGACGGGGTGCTGCTCGGCTGGGCGGACGGCCTCGGGGCGGAGCAGTGGCGCGAGCAGATCCTGGCCGCGCTGGACGGCCCGTTCATCCTCCAGCGCCGGGTCAGCCCGATCCCGGAGCTGTATCCCGACGAGAACGGCGAGCTGCAGCCGTGGACGGCCCTGTGGGGAGTGTTCACCGGAGCCGCCGGCCACGGCGGCGCCTACATCCGGGCCACCCCGGCCGTCGGGGGCGAGGGCGTGGTGAACGTGGCGACCGGGGCACACGCCGGGGCCGTGCTGCAGGAGCGGGCCGGTCACTGAGGACTGGGGCCGGGGTGCCTGCCACACCCCGGCCCCCGGTTCCTAGAAGAAGCCGAGCGCCTGCGGGGAGTAGCTGACCAGCAGGTTCTTGGTCTGCTGGTAGTGCTCCAGCAGCATCTTGTGGGTCTCCCGCCCGATGCCGGAGTTCTTGTAGCCGCCGAAGGCGGCATGGGCCGGGTACAGGTGGAAGCAGTTGGTCCAGACCCGCCCCGCCTGGATCTCCCGTCCGGCCCGGTAGGCGGTGGAGCCGTCCCGGCTCCAGACGCCCGCGCCGAGCCCGTACGCGGTGTCGTTGGCGATCGCGATCCCGTCGGCGAAGTCCTCGAAGCGGGTGACGGCGAGGACCGGGCCGAAGATCTCCTCCTGGAAGATCCGCATCCGGTTGTCGCCCTCGAAGACGGTCGGCGTGACGTAGTAGCCGTCCGTCAGGTCTCCGCCCAGGTCGGCCCGTTCGCCGCCGGTGAGCAGCTTGGCGCCCTCGGCCTGGCCGATGTCGAGGTAGGAGAGGATCTTGGTGAGCTGGTCGGCGCTGGCCTGGGCGCCGATCTGGGTCTCGGTGTCGAGCGGGTTGCCCTGCCGCATCGCCGCGACCCGGGCCAGGCCGTCACCGAGGAACCGGTCGTAGATGCTCGACTGGATCAGCGCGCGGCTCGGGCAGGTGCAGACCTCGCCCTGGTTCAGCGCGAACAGCGCGAAGCCCTCCAGCGCCTTGTCGTAGAAGGCGTCCTGATCGGCCGCCACATCGGCGAAGAACAGGTTCGGGCTCTTGCCGCCGAGCTCCAGCGAGACCGGGATCAGGTTGGCGGAGGCGTACTGCATGATCAGGCGTCCGGTCGAGGTCTCGCCGGTGAAGGCGATCTTGCGGACCCGGGCCGAGGAGGCCAGCGGCTTGCCCGCCTCCTCACCGAAACCGGTGACCACGTTGACCACCCCGGCGGGCAGCAGGTCGGCTATCAGCTCCATCAGCAGCAGCACCGAGACCGGCGTCTGCTCGGCGGGCTTGAGCACCACCGCGTTGCCCGCGGCCAGTGCGGGTGCCAGCTTCCAGACCGCCATCAGCAGTGGGAAGTTCCACGGGATGATCTGGCCGACCACGCCGAGCGGCTCGTGGAAGTGGTAGGCGACGGTGTCCTCGTCGAGCTGCGAGAGCCCGCCCTCCTGGGCGCGCAACGCCCCGGCGAAGTACCGGAGATGGTCGACCGCGAGCGGCAGGTCGGCGGCCAGTGTCTCGCGGACCGGCTTTCCGTTGTCCCAACTCTCGGCCACCGCCAGGGATTCGAGGTTGGCCTCGATCCGGTCGGCGACCCGGAGCAGGACCAGTGCTCGGTCGGCGGGTGAGGTGCGGCCCCAGGCCGGGGCGGCGGCGTGGGCGGCGTCCAGTGCCGCCTCGATGTCCTCGGCGGTGCCCCGGGCGACCTCGCAGAAGCTCCGGCCGGTGACGGGGGTGGGGTTGTCGAAGTACTCACCCCGGAGCGGGGGCGCCCACTGCCCGCCGATCCAGTGCTCGAAGCGGGAGCGGATGTCGACGATGCTGCCGGGCTGGCCGGGAGGCTGGTAGACCGTCATGAACGGTGGTACTCCTCGCTGTTGGAAGGCGTACCCCGGGCCGGAGGTGGCGGCCCGTGGGTGGGAACCGACACGTGCGAGGGTCACTGCTCGAACACTCGGAGTAGTGACCCGTGCGGAACCCTAGCCCGGTGGCGGCCCGGCCGCCACGGTGCCTTCCGGGCCGGCTCAACCGGCCAGGTAGCGACCGGTTCCGGCCTCCCAGCGGAGGTAGCCGGCGGTCCAGGCGGCCAGCCCGTCGGCGTACTTGTGCGCGGAGTGGCGTTCGGCCGGTGTCAGACCCAGTAGGCTGTAGATCTCGGGGAGTTGGTCGATCAGCTCGGCGAATCGGTCCACCATGAGCTGGGCCTCGGCCATCACCACCGAGGCGGCTTCGTCGGCGGGGCAGCCGCGTTCACGCTGGACGATCATCACCAGGTTGGCGACATCGCCTCGGGCCAGTTCCTGGGCGTAGGAGCGGACATCGTTGGAGAGCGAGGGTATGTCGGCGGCCAGTTGCCGCAGTTGGCGGAGCACGGGGTGGTGCAGCACCGCCTGCGGGACCTCGAACCGGCCCAGGCGTTCGACCATGTCGAAGATGGTCTCCATGGCAGCCGTCCCCCGACGAAGCATCAGGTAGCCCTCGCGGTCCGGGAGACGGCTGGATATCCGTCCGGCCGCCTCGGCGGGATGGCAGGCGAAGTACCACTCCCAGTTGTACGCCGCCCTGGCCCGCCAGCGGGCGGACATCCCCTGCAGGCTGCGCCGCCAGAGGTCGGCGAAGGCGCGTTCGGTGGGAGTGCTGCCGAGCGGCCGGGTGCTGTGGATGATGGCGGTGAGACGTTCACAGATCACCGCCACCCGTTCCGGCTCCCGGCCGAGGGCGTCGTCGAACTGGTCGTCGAAGAGGAAGTAGAAGCCCATCAGGTCGGCCGCCAGGTCGAGGTCCTCGGCAGAGCTCTCCGGGTAGGTGAGCGCGGCGAGCTCGGGCACCTCCCAGCCGGCATATGCCAATTCGCCGGTGGAGGCGGCGAGTTCGCGGTGGCGGTGCAGCCATTCCTGGTGGTGCTGTGTGGCGTGGGGCTGGTGCGGGTTTCGACGGTGGGGGAACGGAAGCTCGAGTGAGCATTCGTCGGACATGGGACTCCCGGCGCTCGGTTCTGTGCGTGCTCTTGGCGCTCTCCACGGCTCTGGTAGGTAGCCTTTCGCGCCGTGTACGTGCTGAAGATCATGCGGCGCCCCGTTCGGGGCGAAGAGTATCTGATCTGATCATCAGACGTTAGGGGTACCAAAGGATTTGCCCCGGGCATCGGCACCGAACCCTGAACGGGCACTCCAGCCTGCGCGAACGCGCGCCACGGGGGCGGCCACGGTACTAGTCTCGCAACAGGTCCATTGGGACGGGTGCGAAGCGGAGGCTGGGGCAGTGGTCGATCATCAGGGCGGGGCCAGGGGCGGTCACCTGCGCGAGCGGGACGAGGAGTTGCGGACCGCGGAGCAGGCGCTGGACCGGCTCTGCCAGGACTTCGAGGCCGGCGGCACCGAGATCGGTGAACTCCTCGTCTACGCCTCGCCCGCCGGTCTCGGCAAGACGGCGGTGATGGACCACGTCCGACGGCTGGCCAAGCTCAGGAAGACCTGCACGGTGCTCTCCGGCCGAGGCGGCGAGCGGCAGATCAAGGAGCCGTTCCACGTCCTCAAGCAGCTGCTGCTGCCGGTGCTCGGCGACCTCACCGAGGCCGAGCGGATCGAGGTCTTCGGCGGCTGGTACGGCATCGTCGGCCCGGCCATCGGTCTGGTCCCGCCGTCCGGCGAGGTGGAGCAGCTCGACCCGCAGGGCGTCCGGGACGGCCTGGACTACGTGCTCACCCAACTGGCGCCGCGCCGCGCGCCGTTGGTGATGATGGTGGACGACCTGCACTGGGCCGACCAGGAGTCGCTGACCTGGCTGGCCTCGTTCGCGGTCCGGTCCAGGCACCTGCCGGTGCTGCTGGTCTTCGCGCACCGCAACGAGTTCGAGGAGGAGGGCCGCAGCCTCCAGCAGCAGATCGAGAGCCAGGCCACCCGCCGGCACGTGCTCCGCCCGCTGAACCCGGCCTCGGTCACCGAACTGGTCAGGACCGAACTCGGCCCGGAGGCAGAGGACCTGTTCTGCCGTCAGGTCTGGGCGGTCACCCGGGGCAACCCGTACGACGTGGCCGTGCTGCTGCGCGAGGTCCGGGAGCAGCAGCTGGAGCCGTTCGAGGAGAACGTCCAGCAGCTGCACGACCTGGCGGCCGCCGCCAAGGGCATGACGATGGACTACTGGCTGGAGAAGCTCGGCCCCCGGGTGATCCGGTTCGCCTGGGCCTGCGCCCTGCTCGGTACCGACATCAAGCAGAACCTGGCGGCCGTGATCTGCGCGCAGAGCCCGGCCGAGGCGGAGGAGTCGGTCCGTCAGCTGCGCCGTCACCACGTGCTCACCACCGGGCCGAACGGGCGGCTCGACTTCGTCCACCCGGTGATCGGCACCTCGATCTACCAGACCATGCCGCCCAACACCCGCACCGGGATGCACGGCATCGCGGCCACCGCGATCGAGAACTCCGGCGGCTCGCTGCTGGACGCCTCCCGCCACCTGCTGGAGACCCACCCCGAGGGCGACGACCTGATGGTCCACAAGCTCCGCCAGGCCGCCACCGAGCACCTGGCGATCGGCGCCCCGGAGGCGGCGCTGCGCTGTCTGCAGCGCGCCCTGTACGAGCCGCCGGACGAGGACGTCCGGGCCGAGGTGCTGTACGAGGCGGGCAGCGCCGCGCTGCTCACCGACCCGCTGGCCACCGTCCACCAGCTCAAGCAGGCCCTCGCGCTGGAGCCCGGTCTCAGCCCGGAGAAGCGGGTGGACGCCACCTTCCGGCTGTCCGAGGTGCTGGCGCACTCCGGCGAGCTGATCGAGGCAGCGGAGGTCTGCCGGATCGAGGCCGAGCGGACGGCGCCCGGCACCGACCGGCTGCGGCTGGAGGCGCTGCACTTCATGTGGATCGCCTGGCAGCGCGACGAGGCGGACGGCCCGGAGCGGTCCCGCCGGCTGGCCGAGCTGGGCGGCCGGATCAGCGGCCAGCGGACACCCGAGCGGGCCGTCTACACCCTGCGGGCCTGGGATCTGACGCTCCGTGGGGAGCCTGCGGGCCGGGCACTCGGCTTCGTCGAGCAGGCCACCGACGCGGGCCGGCTGCCCGAGGGCCTGGGCTGGCGGAACACCACCTGGGGCTTCGAGCTGCCCGCCATCATCGGCCTGACGTACACCTACACCGACCAGCTGAACAGCGCGGAGAAGCTGTTCGCCGAGGCGATCACCGAGTTCGAGGTGGCCGGCTGGAGCGGTGCGCACCGGGGCTTCTCGTACTTCCTGATGGGCCTGGTCCGGTTCCGGCGCGGGTTGCTCGCGGAGGCCGAGGACTTCCTCCGCCGGGGTCTGCGGCTCTCCGAGCGGATCGCCCCCGACCTGCCGCTGCAGTGGGACGTGGTCGGCGTGCTGTGCGACACCCTGCTGGCCCGGGGCCGGGTGGGCGAGGCGTGGGAGCTGGCGCAGAAGTACCGCTTCGCGCCGCCCTACCACCCGACCGCGATGGTGCTGCCGGACGCGCCCACGCTCTACGGCAAGCTGCTGCTGGCCAAGGGCGACCGGGCCGGCGCGATCGAGGTGTTCCGCTCGGTCGGCGCCCAGCTGGACAAGCGCGGCTGGTTCAACCCGGTCTGGGCACCGTGGGCCGGTCAGCTGGCCCTCGCGCTGGCATCCGACCGTCCTGAGGAGGCGCGCGAGATGGCGGCCCAGGCGGTGGAGCGGGCGGAGAAGTTCGGCACCGCCTCGGCGCGCGGTACGGCGCTGCGGATCCAGGCGGCCGTCTCGGACGGCCAGGTCGCGGTGGCCCTGCTGGAGGAGTCGGTCAACCTGCTCACCCAGTCCCCGGTCAGCTACGAACTCGCCTGCTCGCTGGTCGACCTGGGCAGTGCGCTGGCCCGGACCGGGCGGCTGACCGAGGCGGCCGAGTACTTCTACCAGGGCATCGAGCTGGCCCAGAACTGCGGCGCCGAAAGCCTGGTCGCCCAGGCCAGGCGTGAGCTGGCCAGGACGGGGCTGCGGCCGAACCGGCTGCGCACCCTCAGCAAGGAGTCGCTCAGTCAGCACGAGCGCAAGGTGGCCGAGTTGGCCGCCAAAGGCGTTCCTCCGCAGCGGATCGCCGACCAGCTCAACGTCCAGCTGAGCCTGGTGCACCGGCGGCTGGCCGCCGTCCACCGCAAGATCGGCACCGGCCCCGAGGGCCTGGCCGAGGCACTCGGCCTGCCCCGGCCGGAGCCGGAGGACACCGACTGACCGGACTCGGCCGACTATGCCGTCGCTCCGGCTCGGAGCGGGGCCCAGGGCATAGGGTCTGGTTGACAGTTCGCGGCGGATCAGGAGGAACGGTTGATGGCGGCTCAGCAGACCGAAGTGCGGCGGGAGCCCTTCGACTCGTCCGGTGCGGGTGCGGCGATCGAGCGCTGGACGCTGGGCAGCGACCGGGTCGAGGCCACCGTGCTGAGCCTGGGTGCCACCCTGCACGGTCTGACCGCCCCGGACCGGGCCGGCCGCCCGGCCCAGATCCTGCTCGGCACCGAGGAGTTGACGGGCGTTCTTGGCCCGGCCCGGCACTACGGCGCCACCGTCGGCCGGTACGCCAACCGGATCGCCGACAGCCGGATCACCATCGACGGCGAGGAGCACCCGCTCGCCCCGACCGGCAACGGCGTCACCCTGCACGGCGGCCCGGACGGCTTCGCCCACCGGGTCTGGGCCGCCGCCGAGATCCCGGGCGGTGTCCGGCTCCAGCTGCACAGCCCGGACGGCGACCAGGGCTTCCCCGGCGCGCTCGACGTCACCGTCGAGTACACCCTGGACGGCGCCGAGCTGACCATCGCCTACCGGGCCGTCACCAGCCGCCCCACCGTGGTCAACCTGACCAACCACGCCTACTTCAACCTCGCGGGCGAGGGCAGCGGCGACGTGCTCGGCCACCTGCTCACCGTGGACGCCGACGTGTACACGCCGGTGGACGCCCGGCAGATCCCGTTCGGCCCGTACGAGCCGGTGGCGGGCACACCGTTCGACTTCTGCACCGCCCGCCCGGTCGGCAAGGCGATCGGGGACGACCACCCGCAGCTGACGGCGGCGGGCGGCTACGACCACAACTGGGTGCTCCGCGAGCGCAGCACGGACGGTACGCCGACCCGGGCCGCCTTCCTGGAGGACCCGGAGAGCGGCCGCACCCTGGAGCTGCTCACCACCGAGCCCGGGTTGCAGGTCTACACGGCCAACGGCTTCCACGGCGCGGTGCGCGGCCCGAGCGGTGTCCCGTACGGGAAGTACGCCGGGATCGCGCTGGAGACCCAGCACCACCCCGACTCGCCGCACCACCCCGAATACCCGAGCACCGTGCTGCGGCCCGGCGAGGAGTTCCGGTCCGTCACCGTGCTGCGGCTGGGCGTCGGCTGATCCCGGTATCGCCGTATATTGACGGTATGGACGGCGTCGGGGCAGCAGCAGCGGGGGACGCCGGTGTGCACCGCGCGCTGGCCGCCCCGGCCCGCCGGGCGCTGCTGGCCGTGCTGACCTCGGCGGCCGAGCCGCTGGAGGCCCAGCATCTCGCCGACGCGCTGGGCCTGCACCCGACCACCATCCGGCACCATCTGACCGCCCTGGTGCAGGCCGGTCTGGTGACCGTCGCCCGGCAGCCCGTCACCGGCCGGGGGCGGCCGAAGCTGCGTTACGCCGCCGCCCCCGCCCACGAACAGCTGGACGCCTACCGGGAGTTGGTCGAGGTGCTGGCGCACGGCTACGGCCGGCTGGGCGCCGTCCAGGCCGGCCGGGACTGGGGCGCCGAGCTGCCGCCGGACGACGCCCCGCTCATCGAGCGGGTCCGGGCCGCCGCCGAGCGCTGGGGCTTCCGGCCCGAGCCGGGCCCGGACGGCGAGCTGCTGCTCAGGGACTGCCCGTTCCTGCGGACCGCCGAGCGGCACCCGGAGGTGATCTGCGCCGTCCACCAGGGCCTGCTGGACGCCCTGGCGGACGGTCAGGACACCGTCCGGCTGCACCCGTTCAGCGCGCCGGGGGTGTGCAGCATCACCATCGGGCCTTCGGGCGCCTAGCGCTCAGTGCTCAGCGGCTCGCGAGCCAGAGGTCGGGGCCGAACACCTCGTAGTGGATCGCCTCGGCCGGGATGCCCCGGTCGAGCAGCTGGGCCCGGGCCGCCCGCATGAAGGGGAGCGGGCCGCAGAGGTAGGCCCGGACATCCCGGGGAAGCTCGACGGCCGTGAGGTCGACCAGGCCGTCGCGGTCCTCGTACCAGTGGTGCAGCGCGGCTCCCGGCAGTTCGCCGGTCAGGGCGGTCAGCTCGGCGGCGTGGGCGTGGTCGGCCGCCGAGCGGTCGCCGTGCACCGCGGTGACCCGGCGCTCGGAGCCGGTGCGCACCAGGTGGTCGAGCATGCCGATCATCGGGGTGCAGCCGATCCCGGCGGAGGCGAGCAGCAGCGGCGCCTCGCTCTCGTCCAGGACCAGGTCGCCGAAGGGGTGCGAGACCTCGATCGGGTCGCCTTCGTGCACGGTGGTGTGCAGCTGGGTGGAGACCTCGCCGTCGCGCTTCACGGTGATCCGCCACTCGTCCCGGTCGGGGGCGGCGGAGAGGCTGTACTGACGGATCTGCCGGGCCCCGTCGGGGAGTTGGACCGCGACGCTGACGTACTGGCCGGGGCGGAACGCGCCGACCGGCTCGCCGTCGGTGCGGCGCAGGGTGAAGGAGACCGCGCCGGCGGTCTCCTGGCGACGGCCGGTGACGGTCATCGACTGCCAGACGTCGCCCGGCTCCAGACCGGCCTCCTGGTACAACTTGGCTTCCAGCGCGATGAGTTCACCGGCCATCAGCCAGTAGACCTCGTCCCAGGCGGCGGCCACCTCGGGGGTCACGGCCGCACCGAGCACCTCGACGATGGCGGCGAACAGGTGGGTGTGGACCACCTGGTACTGGGCCTCGGTGACGCCGAGCGAGGCATGCTTGTGGGCGATCCGGGCCAGCATCGCGCCAGGGCGCACCTCGGGGTGCTCGACCAGCATGGTCGCGTAGGCGGCGAACGAGCCAGCCAGCGCCCGGGGTTGGTCGCCGGCGGCCTGGTTGCCCCGGTTGAAGAGGTCGCGCTCCAGCTCGGGGTGGGCGGCGAACAGCTTGGCGTAGAACAGCGGGGTGATCTCCCCGATGGCTCCGCCGACGGCGGGCAGGGTGGCGCGGACGGTCTCGGTCGACTGCGGGGAGAGCACAGGTTCCTCCTGGGACGCTGACAGCTGCGCTCTTAATATAAATGACGGCCATCCTGTAAAAAGGGGCCAAAGGTCACCCTTCCGAGGCTCCGTCCGCCGACTACCTTGCGGCAACGCCCAGGACACGTGGACGTAACGATCCCCGGTTCTTGCAGAAACTTGCTGCAAGGACTTTCGACAGCGGTTGCATCGCTGTTACGTTCCTCCCCAAGCCCGACGGCCGCAAGGCCCAGTCGGCAACGGGACAGCCATTATGCGCCGTCCACCTCCATCCCGGGCACCCCCACCTTTTTCCCTAGGAGTTCTCATGCGGCGTGGCATCGCGGCCTCTGCCCTCGTTGCGGCCCTTGCGGTCACCATGGCAGCCTGTGGCAGCAGCGGCTCCGGATCCGATGACAAGGCTGCTGACGGCCCGGTCACCATCACCTACTGGGACACCTCCAACGCCACCAACGAGGCGCCGAACTACGAGGCCCTGGTCAAGAAGTTCGAGGCCGCGAACCCGACCATCAAGGTCAAGTTCGAGAACGTCCCGTTCGACCAGGCACAGAACAAGCTGCAGACCGCGATGGGCGCCACCGGCGCCCCGGACGCGTTCCGCTCCGAGGTCGGCTGGACCTCCGCCTTCGCCAAGGCCGGTTACCTGGAGCCGCTGGACGGCACCCCGGCGATGACCGACAAGGCCGCCTTCCAGGCCAGCCTGGTCGAGCAGGCGACGTACGAGGGCAAGGTCTACGGCGCCCCGATCGTCACCGACACCCTGGGCCTGCTCTACAACAAGGAGCTGTTCGCCAAGGCGGGCATCACCAAGGCCCCCGCGACCTGGGACGAGCTGAAGACCGCCGCCGCCCAGCTCAAGGAGAAGGCCGGCGTGGACGGCTTCTTCATGCGCGCCGCCGACGGTTACTACGCCATGCCGTTCCTGTACGGCGAGGGCACCAACATGGTGGACGCCAAGGGCAAGAAGATCACCGTCAACTCGCCCGAGGCCGCCAAGGCCGTCGAGACCTACAAGTCGATGTTCACCGCGCCCGGCACCGCCAAGGCCGACGTGACCACCGACAGCTACGCGCACATGATGGACGCCTTCAACACCGGCAAGGTCGCGGCGATCATCCAGGGCCCGTGGGAGATCACCAACATCTACAAGGGCGCCGCCTTCGCCGACAAGAACAACCTCGGCATCGCGGCCGTCCCGGGCGGCTCGGCCGGCAAGGCCGGTGCCCCGACCGGTGGCCACAACGTCTCGGTCTACGCCGGTGCGGACAAGGCCCACAAGGCCGCCGCCGAGAAGCTGGCCGGGTTCCTCACCTCCGCCGAGAGCCAGACCTTCCTGGCGCTGAAGAACTCCACCCTGCCGACCCGCAGCGACGCGTTCACCGCCGAGGTCAAGGCCAACCCGGGCATCGCCGGCTTCCAGTCGATCCTGGCCTCCGCCCAGCCGCGCCCCGAACTGCCCGAGTACAGCTCGCTGTTCGGCTCGATCGGCACCAACCTCGGCAAGATCGTGCAGGGCCAGAGCAGCACCCAGGCCGGCCTGGACGCCACCGCCGTGGACTACCTGAAGCTGCTCCCCGGCTTCTCGAAGTAACAAGCAGGCCGCCCGGGCCGCCCACCTGACGGAGGTGGCCCGGGCGGCTCGTCCCGTACCAGCAGCAGTCACCGCCCCGAGCCGCGGCGGACCTCCCGAAAAGGTGTCAACTCATGGCAGTCGCCGTGCAAGGCGCTCCCACCAAGGGCAGCCAGGAACCGCGCCCTGGCCTGGTGGCGCGCGTCAAGCTCTCGTACAGCAAGCACTGGTACGCCTACGCGATGGTCGCACCGGTCGTCATCGTGCTCGGTGTGCTGGTCGGCTACCCGCTGATCAACGGTTTCTACCTGACCCTGACGGACGCCAACAGCCTCAACTCGGCCCGCACCATCGGGGTCAAGGAGATCCCGGCCACCTACCAGTACATCGGCCTGCACAACTACGCCGACATCCTGTGGGGCCCGGGATCCTACGACCGGTTCTGGTCACACTTCGTCTGGACCATCGCGTGGACGGTCATCTGTGTGACCCTCACCTACTCGACCGGTCTGGCGCTGGCCCTGCTGATGAACCAGCGGCTGCGCGGCCGCAGCTTCTACCGGCTGATGCTGATCCTGCCGTGGGCGGTGCCGACCTTCGTCACCATCTTCTCCTGGCGGCTGATGCTGGCCGACGGCGGCGTGGTCAACGGACTGCTCGGCTCGCTCGGTCTGCCCGAACCCGCCTGGCTCTCCGACCCGTTGGCGCAGAAGGCGGCGGCCATCCTGGTCAACACCTGGGTCGGCGTCCCGTTCATGATGGTCTCGCTGCTCGGCGGCCTGCAGTCGATCCCCGGTGAGCTGTACGAGGCCGCCGAGATGGACGGCGCCACCGCCTGGCAGCAGTTCCGCCACATCACCCTGCCCGGCCTGCGCACCGTCTCCTCCACGGTGGTGCTGCTCGGCGTGATCTGGACCTTCAACCAGTTCGCCGTCATCTTCCTGCTGTTCGGCAACGGCGCCCCCGACGCGCAGATCCTGGTCACCTGGGCCTACCGCCTCGGCTTCGGCCAACAGCCGCGCGACTACGCCCAGTCGGCCACCTACGGCGTGCTGCTGCTCTCCATCCTGATCGTCTTCACCAGCTTCTACCGTCGCTGGCTGGCCCGGAACGAAGAGGCTTCCCGATGACCGCCACCATCGAAGAGACCGTACTCACCCCCGCCGCTCCGCCGGCCCGCCCGCCCAAGGTCCGCCGCCGCGGCGAGAGCAGCCCGCTGGTCCGCGCGCTCTCGCACGGCGCCCTGGTGATGGCCAGCCTGGTGGCCCTCTTCCCGGTGCTGTACATCGGCTTCATCTCGCTCGGCCCGGACAAGATGGACTACCTGCACCCCGGGCAGATCTTCGACAAGATCACCTTCTCGAACTACTCCAAGGTGCTGTTCGAGACCGACTTCGCGAGCTGGTTCCTCAACTCGGTGATCGTGGCCGGCGGTACCACCGTCTTCGGCGTGATGGTCGCCGCCACCACCGGCTACGCGGTCTCCCGGATGCGCTTCGCGGGGCACCGCCAGCTGATGTGGACCCTGTTGGTCACCCAGATGTTCCCGATCGCGGTGCTGATCGTGCCGATGTACACGATCCTCGCCTCGCTCAAGCTGCTGGACGGCTACACCGGCCTGATCATCGTCTACTCGGCCACCACCGTGCCGTACTGCGCCTGGCTGCTGAAGGGCTACTTCGACACCATCCCGGTGGAGATCGACGAGGCAGGACGGGTGGACGGGCTCAGCCCGTTCGGCACCTTCTGGCGCCTGATCATCCCGCTGGCCCGCCCGGGCCTGGCCGTGGCGGCCTTCTACTCCTTCCTCACCGCCTGGGCCGAGGTGGCCTTCGCCTCCACCTTCCTGCTCAGCTCCTCCAAGTACACCCTGGCGGTCGGTCTGCAGACCTTCGTCAGCCAGTACGAGAGCCAGTGGAACCTGATGGCCGCCACCTCGGTGCTGATCGCGCTGCCCGCAGCCCTGGTCTTCTACCTGGTACAGCGTCACCTCGTGACCGGACTGACCGCCGGTGCGGCCAAGTCCTGACGTACCGTCAATCCAGCTTCCGAAACTGCCTGTTGCCGCGTGCCGCCGGCCCGTACCCCGGGCCGGCGGGACGACACCTAGTCCCCAAGGGATGACTGTCCATGACCCAGAACCTGGCCGACACCTCCCGGCCCGCCGCCGAGCCCATCGCTGCGAACGGTGCTGCCTCCAGAGGCTGGTGGCGGGATGCGGTCATCTACCAGGTGTACCCGCGAAGCTTCGCCGACTCGAACGGGGACGGCATGGGTGACCTGCCGGGCGTCCGCAGCCGGCTGCCGTACCTGAAGGCACTGGGCGTGGACGCGGTCTGGCTGTCCCCCTTCTACGCGTCCCCGCAGGCCGACGCCGGGTACGACGTGGCGGACTACCGCGCCGTGGACCCGATGTTCGGCAGCCTGCTGGACGCGGACGGGATGATCCGGGACGCGCACGAGCTGGGTCTGCGGATCATCGTGGACCTGGTGCCGAACCACTCCTCCGACCAGCACGAGTGGTTCCAGCGCGCGCTGCGCGAGGGCCCGGCCTCGCCGCTGCGCGAGCGCTACCACTTCCGTCCCGGCAAGGGTGCGAAGGGCGAACTGCCGCCCAACGACTGGGAGTCCATCTTCGGCGGCCCGGCCTGGACCCGCACCACGAACCCGGACGGCACCGACGGCGACTGGTACCTGCACCTGTTCGCCCCCGAGCAGCCCGACTTCAACTGGGAGAACCAGGCGGTCGCGGACGAGTTCCGCTCGATCCTGCGGTTCTGGCTCGACATGGGCGTGGACGGCTTCCGGATCGACGTCGCGCACGGCCTGGTCAAGGCCCCCGGCCTGCCCGACCTCGGCGGCGCCGACCAGCTCAAGCTGCTCGGCAACGACGTGATGCCGTTCTTCGACCAGGACGGCGTGCACGCCATCTACCGCGCCTGGCGCAAGATCCTGGACGAGTACCCGGGCGAGCGGATCGGCGTCGCCGAGGCGTGGACCCCGACCGTGCAGCGGACCGCCAACTACGTCCGCCCGGACGAGCTGCACCAGGCCTTCAACTTCCAGTACCTGGGCACCTCCTGGGACGCCGCCGAGCTGCGCTCCGTCATCGACGTCTCGCTCGACGCGATGCGCCCGGTGGACGCACCCGCGACCTGGGTGCTGTCCAACCACGACGTCACCCGGCACGCTACCCGCTTCGCCAACCCGCCCGGCCTGGGCACCCAGATCCGTACCCCCGGCGACCGGGAACTCGGCCTGCGCCGGGCCCGGGCCGCCACGATGCTGATGCTCGCGCTGCCCGGCTCCGCGTACGTCTACCAGGGCGAGGAGCTCGGCCTGCCGGACGTCACCGACCTGCCCGACGAGGTCCGCCAGGACCCGTCGTTCTTCCGGCAGGCCGGCCAGGACGGCTTCCGGGACGGCTGCCGGGTGCCGATCCCGTGGTCGGGCACCGAGGCGCCGTACGGCTTCGGCCCGGTGGCCGGCGGCCCGAGCTGGCTGCCGCAGCCCGCCGAGTGGGCCGGGCTGAGCGTGGAGGTGCAGACCGGGGACCCGACCTCGACGCTGGAGCTCTACCGCAGCGCGCTGACCATCCGTCGGGAGCAGCAGGACCTCGGCGCGGGCACCTCGGTGGAGTGGCTGGAGACGCCGGCGAGCGTGCTGGCCTTCCGTCGCGGCTCCTTCGTCTGCACGGTGAACGCCGGTGCCGAACCGGTCCGGATCGCGGCCCCCGGCCGTATCCTGCTCTCCTCCACCGAAGCCGTCGCGGTGGACGGCGAGGCGGTCCTTCCGGCGGACAGCACCATCTGGTGGGCGGTCTGACGTGGTTGCAATAGGCTCTGGGATCGTGACTACGGCGCGACTTTCTGACATCGCGGCGCAGGCGGGGGTCAGCGAAGCGACCGTCAGCCGCGTCCTCAACGGCAAAGCAGGGGTTTCGGCCACAACCAGGCAGACAGTGCTGGCCGCCCTGGACGTGCTCGGCTACGAGCGCCCGACCCGGCTGCGGCAGCGCAGCGCCGGCCTGATCGGCCTGATCACCCCCGAGCTCAGCAACCCGATCTTCCCGGCGCTGGCCCAGGTGATCGAGCAGGTGCTGAGCAGGCACGGGTACACCCCGGTGCTCTGCACCCAGACCCCGGGCGGCTCCACCGAGGACGAACTGGTGGAGATGCTGGTCGAGCGGGGGGTGGCCGGCATCGTCTTCGTCTCCGGCCTGCACGCCGACTCGACGGCCGACCACGACCGGTACGCCAAACTCACCGGCCGTCAGGTGCCGTTCGTGCTGATCAACGGGTACAGCGAGAAGATCGCCGCCCCGTTCATCTCGCCGGACGACCGGGCCGCGATGTGGATGGCCGTCCAGCACCTGGTCGAGCTCGGCCACGAGCGGATCGGCCTCGCGGTCGGCCAGCGCCGGTACGTGCCGGTGCTGCGCAAGATCGAGGGCTTCACGGCGGCGGTCCGCGAGCTGCTCGGCCTGAGCGAGGCGGACGCCGAAGGGCTGGTCCACCACACCCTGTTCAGCGTCGAGGGCGGCCACGCGGCGGCCAACGCGCTGCTCGACAAGGGCTGCACCGCGATCGTCTGCGGCAGCGACATGATGGCGCTCGGTGCGATCCGCGCCGTCCGGCAGCGCGGGCTCGCGGTGCCGCAGGACGTCTCGGTGGTCGGCTTCGACGACTCCCCGCTGATCGCCTTCACCGAGCCGCCGCTCACCACCATCCGCCAGCCGGTCGAGGCGATGGCCACCGCCGCCGTCGACGCCCTGCTGGAGGAGGTCGGCGGAAACCCGGGCCAGCGCGCCGAGTTCATGTTCCAGCCCGAGCTGGTGATGCGCGGCTCGACCGGGGCCAACCCGAAGAGCTGACCGGACGTCAGGGTGGGGCACGAGGGTTCTCCTCGTGCCCCACTCGGCTTTCTCGTCCGCAGGGCCGAGGGGCATCCCCCGCCGAGGGGAGACGGTCCGCCCCCAGGACCGAGGCGGCCGGGTGTGTCCCGGCGGCAGGATCGGTCCGTGCCCACTTGAGGGCAGGAGCCGAGGAGCCGTCACATGATCAAGCCCGCACCCCGCTGGGCCGTCGTCGCCGCCCACGCCGTACCGCTGGTCACCCTGCCGTCCGGTCTGTGGCGGATCGGCCTGCTGACCGGATTCCCCGACTGGTACGGCGAGCACAACTGGGCCCTCTGGGAACAGTCGTACGTGGTGATGCTCACCGTGGTCGCGGAGGCCCTCGCGCTGCTCACCCTCGGGCTGGTCCGGCCCTGGGGCGAGGTGGTGCCCGACTGGGTCCCGCTGCTCGGCGGCCGACGGGTCCCGGTCCTGGCCGCGGTGGTCCCGGCGGCGACCGGCGCCTTCCTGGTCACCACCTACGCGACCGTCAACCAGCTCCTGCACCTGGTCGAACCGCTGAACGACACCGGCGAGGGCATGCCGAACAGCGGCCCGGGCTTCTGGCTGCTGCTGGTCTGCTACCTCCCCCTGGTCGCTTGGGGGCCGCTGCTGGCTGCGGTCACGGTCGCCTACTACCGCCGCAGGCGCGGGTCAGTCGGTCGGCTCGGCGGGGGTCTCGGCGGGGGCCTCGCGCAGCCCGGCCAGCTCGGCCTCGAGCTCGGCGACCCGAGTGGTCAGCCGCTGGACGTCCTGGACCGCGTCCAGGTAGTTCGCCTTGTGGCGCTTGGCGACCTCGCTGAGGGTGTCGACCCGGTCGGCGAAGGCGTCGCGCTCGGTGGCCAGCGGCTGGACGGCGGTGTGGAAGACCGCTTCGGCGATCCAGTCCGCCCAGGCGTTGATGTGCTGGGTGCCGGCGGCGCCGCTGAGGTCGGCGTTCTGCAGACCCTGGAGCATCGCGGGCCGGATGGTCTCGGCGATCCGCTGGGTCGCGGTGGGCTGCTCGGTCATGGCTGGTCCTCGCGGTCGAGCTGTTGAGTAGGTAACTCCGCGACATGACCGACGAAGCGAAGGCGCACATCACCCGTAAGGATAATCGCCGCGCACAGGCCGCTGCCCCCGGAGCCGACCAGGTCTCCGGGGGCAGCGGCCTGCCAGCAGGTGTGCGTCAGACGCGACCGGCGAAGTCCGGCGCCCAGTTGGCGATGGACTCGGTCTTCACGCCCGCGCGCGGGTTGGCGGCCTCGACGTACTTGCCGTCGCCGATGTAGATGGCGACGTGGTAGACGCCGGAGTTGCTGCCGTTGTTCGACCAGAAGAGCAGGTCGCCGGCCTTGAGGTTGTCCAGCGAGACCCGAGTGGCCGCGTCCGCCTGGTCGTTGGCGATCCGCGGCAGGGAGATCCCGGCCTGGCGGAAGGCCGCCTGGGTCAGACCCGAGCAGTCCCAGCCGCCGTTGCTGCTGCCGCCGTAGACGTACGCCTGGCCGAGCTTGGACATCGCGAAGTTGATCGCGGCGGCCTTGCTGCCGGTCGCCGCCACCGCGGTGGTGGCGGTGGAGCCGGACGCGGCCTTGCTGCTCCGGGTGGTCTTGGTGCCGGTACCGGCGGAGGACGAAGTCGGCGCCGGGGCGGTCGACTTCGGCGCGCTGGTGACCACGGTGGTGGTGCCACCGAGCGCCAGCTGCTGACCCGGGTAGATCATGTCCGGGCCCTCGGACAGGACCGACCTGTTGAGCTCGTAGAGCTTCTCCCAGCCGCCCTCGACGTTCTGGCTCTGCGCGATGGTGGAGAGCCAGTCACCGGCGACCACGGTGTAGGACTTGGCCGCGGTGGTCGTGGTGGTGGTCTGCTGCTCGGCCGCCTTCGGCGCCGGGGCGGCGGCCTTGGGGGTGGTGGCCTTCGCGGAGGAGCCGGTGCTCGCCGAGGTGTCGACCTGGGGGGCGCTGCCGCCCTTGGTCAGACCGGCCTTGACGGAGCAGACCGGCCAGGCGCCGGGGCCCTGGGAGGCGAGCACCTTCTCGGCGACGGCTATCTGCTGGCCCTTGCTGGCCTGGTTGGCCTGGGCGGCGTACTGCTTGCCACCGAACTCGGCCCAGGTGCTGGAGGTGAACTGGAGGCCGCCGTAGAAGCCGTTCCCGGTGTTGATGCTCCAGTCGCCGGTGGCCTCGCACTGGGCGACCTTGTCCCAGGTGGAGACGGTGGCGGCGGAGGCGGAGCCGGCCGTGAGGCACGGGACCGAGAGGCCGATGCCGACCACGCCGGTCGCGGCGATCAGACGGCGGGTGCGCTTGGACGCGCTGCTGGACAGCATGAAGATGCGTTCCTCTCCCACGCCTGCGAGGTGAGCTGTCGGATTCGGGCTGGAGTTGCCCGGCCGTGCGTGAGCACGGCTTCACCCCAAGCCTGAAATCGGTCAAATCAGACCAAATCCAGGCGACTTACCTGTGGTTCCCCCGCCCCTGCCATGGTGCATTGCTGTGCTGCCTGTTCATCCGATGGCAGGACTCGGCGTTCCGGATGAACTGGGTCCGTGTGGCCACGAACAGGGGAGCACGTTAGGCAGACTTAAGTTCAAACCGCAAACCTCTGTGATGTGGATCATGGTTTCTTCAGGGAACCTTCATGGATCGGAAGCCTTCGTTCCATTGATGGATTTCGATCGGATCTGATCAAACCCCTTGTCGTTCAAGGGACTTGCCTATGCTTCAGGCGAGGCGGCCGCAGGCGCGGCCCGGGGGAGAGGTGCGCGGCACCATGCGGCACGCGAAGAGGCCCGAATCGGCCCCGGAAGGTAACGGTTCGGCAAAGGCCGGGCGCAGGAAGGTACTCGGCTGGATCGCGGCCGGCACGGTGGCCGCCGCGATCGGCGTGGAGGAGCTGGTCCGGCGCACGGGGGACGCTCCTGACGCCGCCTCGGCTCCGCCGCCGCCGACCCCCGGGGTCTCGCACGCACACGGTGAACCGGTCCCGCCCGCCTCACCCGAGCCCTCGCCGTCGCCCTCCCCGGAGCCGCCTCCCCCGGCCAGGCCTTGGTCGGACCCGGCCGGTTGGGGCGGGGCCGTGCCGAGCCCGGCCGCCGCCGTCCGGATCAGTGACCATGTGATGCTGGACGCCGATGCAGTAGTTGGTTCGTTGGTGGTCGAAGCGTCAGGTTCGCTGACCTTCGCGGCCGACCGCTCGGTGGTGCTCAGCTCGGCGGGCAACGTCGAGGTGAAGGGCAGTCTGACGCTGGCACCGGCCGACACCGCCCTGCACACCCTGCGGTTTCCCGCCGTCGACGAACGGCGTTTCGAGGGCGGCGGCATGACACTGATGCCGAGCGACACCGGCCTCTGGGTCACCGGGGCGGGCTACCTCCGGCTGGACGGCGCCGCTCGGACCGCCTGGGTACGGGCCGCCGGAGCGCTCAAGGCCGGCGACACCAGCATCACCCTCGCCACCGCACCGACCGGCTGGCGCCCCGGCGACGAGCTCGCCGTCACCCCGACCGGGGCCCCCGACACCGACGGCTTCTCGGAGCGGTACGACCTGCGGACCATCGCCGCGATCAGCGGCAGCACGGTCGCCCTGGACGCCCCGCTGAGGTACCCGCACCCACGGGTGGCGACCGGAGGGGGCGTCACCGTCGGGGCAGAAGTGCTGAATTTAACCCGTAATATCCGAATCGAGGGAAGTGAGAAGGGCCGCGCCCACGTCCACCTCACCAGCTCCCGCAAGTCCGACGTCCGGCACGCCGCCCTGCGCTGGCTCGGACCGCGCGCTCCCGGCAAGGACCAGTGGAACGGCAAGGCGGTCACCGAGCCGGTGCTCGGCCGGTACGGGCTGCACTTCCACATGCTCGGCGACACCAGCCGGGGCACCGTGGTCGAGGGTGTGGTGGTCCGGGACACCGGCAGCCACGCCTTCGTCCCGCACGCCAGCCACGGCATCACCTTCCGCAGCTGCATCAGCCACCAGACCTGGGAGGACGCCTACTGGTGGGACGGGCCGCTGGACACCCGGACCCCGCAGGGCCCGTCCGACGACATCACGTACGACTCCTGCGTGGCCTCCCGGACGCTCTTCGACCCCAACCCGCGCGGCTACCGGCTGACCGGCTTCAGCCTCGGCGCGGGCACCGGCGGAGTGGCCAGGGACTGCGTGGCGGTCGGCGTGCAGGGTGCGAACGGCGCCTCCGGCTACCACTGGCCGGAGACCAGCGAGGGCGTCTGGACCTTCGAACGCTGCCTGGCCCACAACAACCTGGAGAACGGCATCTTCGTCTGGCTGAACGCCCAACGCCACCACGTGGTCGGCCAGTTCGTGGCCTACCACAACGGCGGCTGGGGCATCGAGCACGGCGCCTACCTGAACGACTTCGACTACACCGGCAGCGTCCTCTACGGCAACGCCGCCGGGGGAGTGGCCCTGCACGCCCTCGGCCGGGACAAGGGGACCGTGCTGGACGGCCTGCTGATCGACGCGGCGGGCCAGTCGGACTTCGCGATCTCCACCAAGCACCACCAACTACCGGGAGAGACCGTCCTGGTGACCCGCAGTCGGCTGACGGGCTATCGAAAGGCCGGCGTCGCGTTCCGCGCCGTGGACGGCGGAGCGCCGGAGGACATCGCGGTGCTGGACTGCGAGTTCGGCGGGCCCGAGCTCTGGTTCGACCCCGCCCTGCCGGAACCCAAGCGGATCGTCCTCCGCCGGGCCGGCCAGACCCAGGCCGAAGAGGTCCGCCGCGACAACAGCCGCACCCCCACCACCGCCACCCCGGGCCCCCGCCCGGTCACCACCCCGCAGCTCACCCTGCACGACGCAGCGGCCCGCACCTCGCGCCTCACCTGACGCGCAAGGTTGCACCACCAGGGGCTCGGGGAACTGCGACGCCGACCTCGTACAAGGTCACCGGTGCGTAGGTGGTCAGGCACTTTCGCCTGTGACCCGCACACCAGATCTCGTCGCCGTTCCCCGAGCCCCTGGTCACACGTGGCTGAGCAACTGCAAAAGGGTTACGCCTCGTCAGCGAGCACGATCTCCAGCGCAGACAGGTAAGCCGAAGCGATCAGCTGCCCGAGCGCCGCGTACGCGCCGAGCGGAGCCGCCCCAGGACACCCCGTCTCCTCCGCCGCAGTCGCCAGCAGCTCGGGATCGGCCTCGGGCCCGATCACCAGCGGAGCGAGCGCGGGCCGGACCGACCCGGTAGCCCGCAGGTGCTCGACGGCGGCCAGCACCGACCCGGGCACGTCCAGCGCGGCCGGCACGACCGGCACCGCGAGCCGCGCGGCCAGCAGTACGCCGGTGATCCCGGCCGCCGCAGCCGCCTCCTCGCCGCCGGCGGTGGTGAGGACCACGCCGTCCGCAGCCGTGGCGATGGCGAACAGCCGGGCCCGGTCGGCCCGGGCCAGCCCGGCCTCGGAGAGCCGGACGTGGACGGCCTCGGCCAGCAGCGGGTGCGGGCCGAGCACGTCGGTGACGGTGGCGCCGGTCTCGGCGGCCAGCCGGTGCAGCTCCGTCAGGGAGCCGTGCGGGCCGGGCAGCAGGGGCACCAGGACAGGTGCGGGGAGCCCGGCCTGGGCCGCCTGGGCGAGCAGCTCTGCGACGGTGGGGTACTCCGGATCGGTGCTCTCCAGGTACGCGGCGGCCGCCTCGATGCCAGGCTGCTCACCCCGGACGATCGAGAGCAGTTCCTCGACCACGGGGCGGGACTCCGGTCCGGCGGTGGCCGGGACGGCCAGCACCAACGACGGCGAACCCGCGGGAATCTCCGGCCGCTCGGGACGGCGGTGGCGCCCCCGCGCACGGGAGCCTGGAGTGCGGACGGGCAGTGGTGCGCCCGGGATGGCTGCTGTGCTCATGGCGGAGATCGTAGGACATTCCGCGGACCGGCCCACAGTCGGGCCGCTCTCCGGACGGTGATCGGCGTCACAATCGGGCCGAAGTGACGGACCGTGAGGCGGCCCGGAAAGCCCGCCAAGATCGACAACCCGCTGGAGTTCGAGTACGCGCAGTCATCGGTATGTTCACGAATCGCTGTGATTTGTCCGCATAAGTGGTGCCAACTTGCCTGTCCGGCAAGGCCCGTGGAGGGATGATGCCCATTCGGTGCACGAGCAAACACCCGTGCTGATGCACGTGCACTGGAGCTATCATCACGTCAAGTGAGGCGAACGCCAGGCACGTCGGGGAGAATTCGAATGCAGAACACGTACAACGGCATGGCGGCTGCGGACCTCGAAGACGTGGTCTGGCAGAAGAGCCGACACAGCAACTCGCAGGGGAACTGCGTGGAGTTCGCGGCGCTGCCCGGCGGCGACGTCGCGATGCGCAACTCCCGGTTCCCGGACGGTCCGGCGCTCATCTACACCCGGGCGGAGATCACCGCCCTGCTGCTCGGTGCCAAGGACGGGGAGTTCGACCACCTGTCCGGCTGATCAGGCGTCACCCTGGTGGTGCGTCAAAGGCCGTCGTGGAAGTCACCGCGACGGCCTTCGTCATTTCCTGTGGTCCGAATTTCCGGTGGCCCCGACCCCGCTTCAGGCGGAGCGCCGGTGCCGGCCCGCCGCCTCGGCGTTCTCCGCCTCGAAGACGGCCCAGACCACCTTCCCCGCACCGGCCAGCGGGTGCCAGCCCCAGGCTCGGCTGAACGAGTCCACCAGGTGCAGCCCCCGGCCGGACTCCGCGACGAAGTCGGGCTCCCGGGCCACCGGGCCCCGGCTGCTCGGGTCGCTCACCGCGCAGACCACCTGCGGCGAGCGGTGCACCAGGCTGATCCGGATCGGCAGTTGGGCGTCGGCGGCCTGGGTCGGACCCGGCTGCAGCGGAAACCGGACCGCCTCCCCTGACCGGACCGACTCGGTGAGTATGCGGACCGACTCGGCCGACGGGGCGTCAGCACGCTGCTCCAGCGCATGCCGAAGGGCGTTGGTCACCAACTCGGAGGCGACCAGCGCGACATCGTCGAAGAGTGCGCCCAGGCCCCAGCTGTGCAGCGTCGACCGGGCGAACTCCCGGGCGGTTCTGACGGCTTCGAAGCGGGGAGCGAGCGTACAGGTGACCACGTGGGGGTCGACCGCGATGGCCGTACCGGTGCTCATGAAGAGCTCCTCCCATAAGGGGGCGGACACGGCTGGACCCGCCGGGGTCATGCCGGTCACCTCCGACTCGCTCGGCCTCACGGCCACCGCCTCGGCCAGCCATACGCGCACACGGACAACCGGCCACGCGGGGGCGCGGCCGGATGCGTGTGCGGAAACGCGTATGGGGTCGACGCGGTACCCGCAGGGATGCCAGGGGCGTGCAGGTGCACGTGCACCATGGTCCTCTGCGCACACTGCGGATGCAAGAGTCGATTCACGTGCAGTCGCACTATTGGCATATGCAAGCGCCGGATGCACGTGCATCATGGAGCCCGGAGCGCGTAAGAGGAAGATCGTTCAGTCAGTACCGGCACCCAGAGCGCTCAACTGATGGCAGACTGTGCGCTGTTTGCCCACGGCGGAGGTTTACGGCATGACCACCACAGCTCAGCCCGGCGGCGGTTCGATGGTGCGCCGTATCCTGCTCGGTTCGCAGCTCCGTCGCCTCCGCGAGTCCCGCGGCATCACCCGCGAGGACGCCGGGTACCAGATCCGCGCCTCGGAGTCGAAGATCAGCCGGATGGAACTCGGCCGGGTCTCCTTCAAGGAGCGTGACGTCGCCGACCTGCTCAGCCTCTACGGGGTGGACGACGGCGGCGAGCGCGAGGCCCTGCTCGGCCTGGTCCGGGAGGCCAACAAGTCCGGCTGGTGGCACAGCTTCAACGACGTGCTGCCCGGCTGGTTCCAGACCTACGTCGGGCTGGAGGAGGCCGCCGCCCAGATCCGCACGTACG
The DNA here is from genome assembly GCF_001424875.1 of Kitasatospora sp. Root107. GTDB lineage: Bacteria > Actinomycetota > Actinomycetes > Streptomycetales > Streptomycetaceae > Kitasatospora. Next base: position 259,901 of record NZ_LMCT01000034.1, read on the forward strand.
AGGTGCAGTTCATCCCCGGCCTGCTGCAGTGCGAGGAGTACGCCCGCGCGGTCTTCGGGCAGACCCGTCCGGTGATCTCCCAGGAGGAGCTGGAGCGGCGGCTCAGCCTGCGGCTGCGGCGGCAGAAGCTGCTCACCGACGGGCAGAGCCCGCGCCTGTGGGCAGTCATCGACGAGGCGGCGCTGCGCCGCCCGGTCGGCGGGCCGAAGGTGATGCGGGCTCAGGTGCAGTACCTGCTCGACATCTCGGAGCAGGCCAACGTGGTGATCCAGGTGATGCCGTTCCGCTTCGGGGCGCACGCCGGCGAGAGCGGCGCGTTCTCGATCCTGCGCTTCCCCGAGCAGGACCTGGCCGACGTGGTCTACCTGGAGCAGCTCACCAGCGCGCTCTACCTCGACAAGCGCGACGACGTCGACGCCTACGTCCAGGTGATGGAGCGGCTCTGCGTCGACAGCCTCACCCCGGAACAGACCAGGGACCTGCTCACCCGGATCCTGGCCGGTCACTGACCCGGCGTCAGCCCTGGGGTCTCTCAGGCAATTCGCAGGCCCGGACCGGCGGCTGCCAGCGCGGCGGCGCGACCGGCTGCGGCGGTACGCCCAACTCCCAGGCCAGGCCGTAGCGGTAGAACAGGTCCGCCCGGATCGGCGGCAGCGTGACCGCGGCGCCGGGCAGCAGTACCCCGATGCAGCCGCCCATCAGCGCACTGCGCAGCACCGCGTGTTCGGCGACCGGATCGGCCGCGCCCCAGGCCAGCAGCAGATCCTGCAGGATCTTCCCGAGCTGCCGCTGCTCCGGGTCCTTGACGAAGGCGCCGGTGTCCGGGTCGAGGATCAGCGCCAGGTGCGAGCGCATCACCCGGGGGTGGTCGAGCGCCAGCCCGAGCACCGCGTCGATCGCCCTGGCCAGCCGGGCCTCCGGGCTGCTCCCCGCGGGCAGCCCGGCCAGTGCCTCGGCCAGTGACACGTGCATCATCCGGTGGGTGGCCGCCTGCATCAGGAGTCGTTTGCTGTCGAAGTAGTACGACAGCAGGCCCCGGGCGAGCCCGGCGCGCTCGGCTATGTCGCCAAGCGTGGTCCTGCCGTATCCGTGCCGGTCCACCAGCTCGACCGTGGCGCGCATGATGCGGAGCCGGGAACGTTGGCGCATTTCCTCGTTGACCGATTCCCCGCGAGGTGCCATCGTGTCTGCTCCGTACGTTGATTGGCTCCTGGCCAATATACTGGCAGGGCCGGTACGGGTTCCTTCAGGGGTACCCGGGTACGGAGACGAAGGCCGGCTCCACCAACACGGGGGTTTGGTGGAGCCGGCCTTCGTGCTGACCCGGTGTCGGCTGCGGGTCAGCGCTGGGACAGCACCTCGGAGTTCGAGGTGGTGGCGGCGCCGGAGTAGTCGTAGTCGGGCACGGCCACCGGCTGCTTCCGGTTGCGCTCCAGGACCACGCCCACCGCGGTGACCAGGAAGCCGAGCAGCGAGATCCCGCTGATCACCAGCAACGCCGGGCGGTAGCCGTCCAGTTGGGCCGCGGGGCTCTGCCCGCCGTTGCTGCCCGCGGTGATCACCGCCGTCGCGGCGGCCAGCACCAGTGCACTGCCGACCTGGAACGCGGTGTTCACCAGCCCGGACGCCAGCCCCTGCTCGTCGTCCGAGACGCCGTTGGTGGCGGCGATGTTGACGGAGGGGAAGCCCAGCGCGAAGCCGATGCCGAGCAGGACCATGCTCGGCAGCACCAGGCCGACGAAGCTGCTGTGCTCGTCCAGCCGGAGGAAGAGCACGTAGCCGAGGGTCAGCGAGAGCACCCCGCCGAGCATCAGCCGACCGGTACCGAACCGGTCCACGATGGCGCCCATCTTGGTGGCCGACAGGGCGACCAGCGCACCGGCGGGCAGGAAGGCCAGTGCCATCTCGAGCGCGGACCAGCCGAGCAGTCGCTGCAGGTAGAGCGTGGCGACGAACTGGAAGCCGGCGTAGCTGCCGAACAGGGCGAGCGCGGTCAGGTTGGCCCGGGCCACGCCGCCGTTGCGGAAGATGCCGAGCCGGACCAGCGGGTGCGCGGTGCGCTGCTCGATCACCAGGAAGGCGGCGGCCAGCGCGACCACCACGAGCAGCGACAGGATGGTGCGGGCACTCGCCCAGCCGGCGCTCTGCGCCTCGGTGACGGTGAAGACCAGCAGCAGCAGCGAGCCGGTGCCGGTGATCGCCCCGGCGATGTCGTACCCGCCGGTGCCACGCTCGGGGCGGGGCTGACGGGGCAGCAGACGGAACGCGAAGACCAGCGCGATCAGCGCGACCGGGACGGGCATCAGGAAGGTGAAGCGCCAGCCGACCGAGGTGAGCAGGCCGCTCAGCACCAGGCCGAGCGAGAAGCCGCTGGCGCCGGTGACGGTGTAGATGCTCAGCGCGCGGTTGCGGGCCGGGCCCTCGGCGAAGGTGGTGGTGATGATGGAGAGGCCTGCCGGAGCGGTGAAGGCGGCGGCCACCCCCTTGACGAAGCGGGCCGCGATCAGCAGGCCGCCGTTGTCGACCAGACCGCCGAGCAGGGAGGCGGCGGCGAAGACGGCGAGCGCGATCAGGAAGACCTCGCGGCGTCCGAGCAGGTCGGCCGCCCGGCCGCCGAGCAGCAGGAGACCGCCGTAGCCGAGGACGTAGCCACTGACCACCCACTGCAGGGTGGAGGTGGAGAGGTGCAGGTCGTCACCGATCGACGGGAGGGCGACGCCGACCATCGAGACGTCGAGGGCATCGAGGAACAGGGCGGCGCAGAGGACGATCAGGGTGCCCCAGAGTCGGGGGCTCCATTTGTCGTCACCGTGAACGGACGGGGCGTCAGAAGAGTTGGCAGGGGCGCTGGTTGCCGAAGGCTCTCGGGCTGTGGTCATGGAGGAGACAGTACATGCATGTGCAACCAATGCAAGTCGATTTAATGCGGTTGCAGTAAGTTCCGAGGCATGTGCTAGCCTGGGGCTCGTGTCAGAACTCGATGTCGCCGCCGACGAGGCGGCCCTGGTCGCCGGCTGGCGGGAGTTGTTGGCCCGTCACGCGGCCACCGCGTGTGCGCTCGACCGTGAGCTCGGTGAACTGCACGGTCTGGGCATGAGTGAGTTCGAGGTGCTGGAGCGCCTGTTCGAGGACGAACGGGGGGCCGACCGGGAGAAGCTCCGGGTGCAGGACCTCGCGCACCAGGTGCACCTGAGCCAGAGTGCGCTGTCCCGGCTGATCGGGCGGCTGGAGAAGGCCGGGCTGGTCGAGCGGGCGATGTGCGCGGCCGACCGTCGCGGCATCTTCGTGATGCTCACGGAGGCCGGGCGGCAGCGTTACCGGGAGGCGCAGCCGGTGCACCGTCAGGTGCTCGCGCGGACGCTGACCGGTACGGCCTGCGTCGCCGGCGGGTCAGAGTAGAGCGTTCAATCCAGGCGCCACCGCGAGCAGCACCGCTGCCGCCGGCGCGGCGAGCGCCGCCACGGTGAGCCGCAGCCGGTGCCGGACGGGCAGCCGGGGCGCCCCCAGCAGCAGCCGGTCCACCCGGTGCGGGGACTGTGCCAGCTGCTGCGGCGGGCAGGAGCCGAAGACCCCGCGGCCGCTGTTGATCTCGACCAGCGCCAGTGCCGTGGTCACTCGCCCGTGCCGACGGGCGGCCCGGTCGTCGGCGGCCAGTTCGACCAACTCGCCCACCTGGTCCCGGAACGCGCTGAACACGCCCACCCCCGGGAACCCGCTGGCCAGCGCCTGAGCGGACTGCGCCAGCCAGTGGTGCCTGGCCCGGACGTGCCCTCGTTCATGGCTGAGCACCGCCGCCAGCTCGCGGTCGGTCAGCTGCTGCAGCGCACCCGTGGTGACCACCAGCCGGGCGCCCGGCCCGGGCAGCGACCAGGCCTCGGGGCGGACGTTCTCCAGCACCACCAGCTGCTCCCCGGTCCGCCGGGGGAGGGCCAGTCCGCCCGGCAACTCCGGCGCGCGGTCGGCCAGTTCGGCGAAGCGGCGGACCCGCAGCGCGCGGGCCGCCAGCACCTCCCGGCCGAGCGACCAGGCGGTCCAGACCCCGCCGGCCGCGAGCAGCGCGGCGGCCAGCCGGCCCCAGCCCTCGGCACCCGCCAGGCCGTACGCCGCCTCGACGCCGTGCGGGGCGCCGGTGAAGAGCAGTTCGCGCAGACCGGGAAGGGCGGCCGAGGAGGCCAGCAGCAGACCGAGCAGGCAGCAGAGCAGGACGGCGATCACCAGACACTGCCAGGCACAGAGCGCCAGCACGGGTTCGCGTTCGGCCCAGGGCGCGCGGGCCAGCAGCCGGGGCGCCACTGTGGACAGCAGAACTCCCCCAGGCGGGCACGCGGGCGCGACCATGCGCCGTGTGTCCAACCTACGCGCTGGGCGCGCCCCTTAGGAACGCCTTGCGCCGCGCCAGTGACCAAGCTGACACGGGCGGCGGCCCGGCCGACCGCTGTCGCCTGCTTGCGGGGCTCACATCGTCAGCAGCATCGCGAACATCCCGACGCCCATCGCCGTCCGGCAGGCCCGCGAGAGGTCGGCCGCCCCGGCCGCCGCTGCGGCGGCGACGGTGGCGCGGCCGCCGGGGACGGAGAGCAGCCGGCTGCCCGTCCAGAGCGTGTACCCGCCGAAGTAGCCGAGCAGGGCACCGGTCACGGCCGGCAGCCCCATCGAACCGTGGTGACCGGCCGGGGCCAGCCCCATGTACGCCATGGCCAGCGCCCCGATCGCGTGGTGCAGCCGGTGGGCCCGGGGTGCGCCCGGCGCCAGGGCGCCGATCAGCAGGGCCAGGGCGAGCAGGGCGGACAGCCACCCCCAGACGATCCCGGGCCGGAGCACCATCCCGGCCATCCCGATCCCCATCAGCGCCTCGGCGGCGTCCGAGTCCCAGCTCGCCGACGCGCAGACTCCCCGGCCGGCCCGCAGCCGGTGCAGACCGAATCCGGCCGAGCCTGCGGCGAGAGCCGCGAGCAGCCAGCTGACCATGACCGGACCGTGCACGGCGCCCCCTCCAGGCCGGTGTGCCGGGACTCCACGATCACCGATCCGGGGCGGGGGCAGCAGGGCGCGAACGGGGGCGCACGGAGGTGTAACGGGTGGTCAACTCCCGGGCGCGAGCTGCGCTGCGGCGGTCGGGCTTCCCGCCCGGCTCACCCCGGTGGCGGGGGGTCGGGGCACCGGGCATGGTCGGCGTACGGCACGGGAGGCCGCACCCCTCGGCGGAAACGTCCCCACTGTCCGCGCAGGTGTCCGAATGGTGGACACCGCGCTGTTCACGTCAGTGTTGCTCCGACCCCCCTTGAACAGGAGAACCTTTCGAATCTATGGTGGTCCTGTCGAAATAACTCCTGTCTAAGTGGGTCTCTGATGCAGAATCTTTCGCCCGGGCTGACTGTGGCGGCCGAACTCTCCGGAGTATCCCCGGCCGGCCACGCGGCCCACCCCGCCTGGCTACGGCTCAAGGAGGCCGTCGAGGCCCTGCGCCCGTTGCAGTCCAAGGACGGCTCCATCGACCTCTCCACCGTCCAGCGGTCGGCCGTCGACCCGCTGGTGGGGACCGTGCTCGGCGCGGTCGAGGAGCTCACCCCGCTCTTCCCGCACTCCGCCGACTACCTCGCGGCCGTCCTCGCCGACCTGCGCAAGTGGGCCGACACCGGCTACCGCGAGCCGGACTTCCTGGACTCGCTGCTCGCCTTCCAGCCCGCCGAGCAGCGCGAGGACGGCCTCGAGCACCTCGTGGTCTTCCCGATGTACACCCAGAACGGCAACCCGGACCGCAACCTCGAAGCCGTCCTGCTCAAGGTGGTCTGGCCCGAGTGGCTGGCCGAGCTGGAGCGCACCCGCTTCGACAACCCGATGTTCGTGCCGATCACCTTCACCGACTTCACCGCCGGGTACGACACCAACTCCGCCGTGCTCTTCCCGGAGACCATCGCCGTCCGGCAGGCCCCCGAGCGGTTCACCTGGGGCGGCATCTTCTGCGACCGCGAGGCCGCCCGCTTCCGCGCCGTCTCCACCAGCGCCGTCAAGCAGCTCGGCCTGGAGATCCCCGCCGACGCGACCGAGCTGCTCGCCGACCAGCAGCGCTCGCAGCAGACCTTCGTGCTCTGGGACCTGGTCCACGACCGCACCCACAGCCACGGCGACCTGCCGTTCGACCCGTTCATGATCAAGCAGCGCAGCCCGTTCTGGATGTACGGACTCGAGGAGCTGCGCTGCGACCTGACCGCCTTCAAGGAGGCCGTCCGCCTGGAGGCGGAGGGCTACGAGCAGGGCCGCGACGTCCAGTACGCGATCCTGTTCGACCGGATGTTCCGCTTCCCGGTCAGCGGCGACCGGGTCCGCAACTACGACGGCATGGGCGGCCAGCTGCTCTTCGCGTACCTGCACAAGCACGACGCGCTGCGCTGGCGCGACAACCGGCTCTCGATCGACTGGGACCGGGTCGCCGAGGTCACCAACGCGCTCTGCGGCGAGATCGAGACCCTGTACCGGGACGGCATCGACCGGCCGAAGACCGCGCACTGGATCGCCGCCTACCAGCTGGTCTCCAAGTACCTCACCCCGCACCCGGCCTCCACCTGGGCCAAGGGCCCCGAGGCACTCCCGCTCGGCACCACCGACGGCAAGGCCCTCAACAAGGCCCTGTGCGACGCCGTGATGCCGGACGAGTTCCCGCTCAGCATGTTCTACGAGGCCCTGGCCAAGAAGCTCAGCGGCGTGATCGCCGCCACCACCGGCATCACCGGTGCCACCGCCGACCGCCAGGAGGCCGCCGCGTGAGCACCCGTCAGCTCGAGAGCAAGGTCATCGCGGTGGCCGGCGCCACCGGCGCGGCTGGCCGCGCAGTGCTGCGCCGACTGGCCGCCGACGGCGCCACCGTGATCGCGGCGGGCAGCGACGCCCGGCGACTGGACGAGGTCATGGACGCCACCCGCGCCCAGGTCCCCGGCTCCCGGGTCAGCGGCCAGGTCATCGACCTGCTCGACCCGCAGGAGGTGCACGACTGGGCCGACCACCTGGAGGCCGAGCACGGGCACGTCGACGGCCTGTTCCACCTGGTCGGCGGCTGGCGCGGCAGCAAGACCTTCTTCGACAGCCGGATCGACGACTGGGACTGGCTGCACGACCGAGTGGTCCGCACCCTCCAGCACACCTCGCTGGCCTTCCAGCCCGCACTGGTGCGCAGCGCCGCCGGCCGGTACGCGATGATCTCCGCCACCGCCGCGCACAAGCCGACCGCCGGCGGCGCCGCGTACGCCGCGGCCAAGGCGGCGAGCGAGGCCTGGACGCTCTCGATGGCCGACTCCTTCAAGAAGGAGACCACCTCACCCGACGGCGCCCCGACCGCGGCGGCTGCCATCCTGGTGATCAAGGCTCTGGTCACCCCCGAGATGCGCGTCGAGAAGCCCGAGGCCAAGTTCCCCGGCTTCACCGACACCGCCGACCTGGCCGACACCCTGGCGGGCCTCTGGGACCGCCCCGCAGCAGAACTGAACGGACAGCACCTGTGGTTGACAGCCCGATGAACGTTGCCAGCGACGCCACCGACGCCGTTCGGCGGCACGACCCCGCCGTCCGGGGCTTCGCCAGCGACAACTACGCCGGTGTGCACCCCGAGATCCTGGCCGCCCTCGCCGTCGCCAACGGCGGGCACCAGGTCGCGTACGGCGAGGACCAGTACACCGAGCACCTCCAGGAGGTGTTCCGCAAGCACTTCGGCGAGCGCGCCGAGGCGTACCCCGTCTTCAACGGCACCGGCGCCAACGTGGTCGCCCTGCAGGCCCTGCTGCCGCGCTGGGGCGCGGTGATCGCCGCCGAGTCCGCCCACATCAACGTGGACGAGTGCGGCGCCCCCGAGAAGATCGCCGGGCTCAAGCTGCTCACCGTCCCCACTCCCGACGGCAAGCTCACCCCCGAGCTGATCGACCTTCAGGCCTGGGGCTGGGGCGACGAGCACCGCGCCCAGCCGCTGGCCGTCTCGATCACCCAGAACACCGAGCTGGGCACGGTCTACACGGCCGAGGAGATCAAGGCGATCTGCGACCACGCCCACGAGCACGGCATGCTCGTGCACCTGGACGGCTCCCGGATCGCCAACGCCGCCGCAGCTCTCGGGCTGCCGCTGCGCGCCTTCACCACGGACGCCGGGGTCGACGTGCTCTCGTTCGGCGGGACGAAGAACGGCCTGCTGCTGGGCGAGGCCGTGGTGGTCCTCAACCCGGAGAAGGTCAGGAACCTCAAGTTCCTGCGCAAGATGTCGATGCAGCTCGCCTCGAAGATGCGCTTCGTGTCGGTGCAGTTCGAGGCCCTGCTGAGCGGTGACCTCTGGCTGCGCAACGCCTCGCACTCCAACGCGATGGCGCAGCGGCTCGCGACGGCGGTCGAGGGCATCGACGGCGTCGAGCTGGTCCGGCCGGTGCAGGCCAACGCGGTGTTCGCGCTGCTCCCGCGTGAGGTCAGCGAGCGGCTGCAGAAGCGTTACCGCTTCTACTTCTGGAACGAGCAGACCGGCGAGGTGCGCTGGATGACCGCCTTCGACACCACCGAGGCCGACATCGACGCCTTCGCGGCGGCGATCGCCGAGGAGCTCGGCCGGGGCTGACGGCTGCGCTCTCCGACCGCCCCCGCCGTTCGACGGCGGGGGCGGTTCCGTGTCAGTGGAGAGCCGTGCCGCCCACCTGGTCGGCCAGTTCGGTCAGAGCCGGGCCGAGCGGCAGCCCGATCCGGGTGGTGGCGAGGTCGTCGCCCCGGGTGGGCCCCTGGTTCACGATCACCACCGGTGTGCCGTCCCGGGCCGCCCGGCGGACGAAGCGCAGCCCCGACATCACGGTCAGGGACGAGCCGAGGACCAGCAGCAGCTGCCCGGCCGCCACCAGCTCGAAGCAGCGCTCCACCCGGGGCTTGGGCACGCTCTCGCCGAAGAACACCACGTCCGGCTTGAGGACCCCGCCGCACTCCGTGCACGGCGCCACCTGGAACGTCTCGACCAGCCCGTCCGGTAGCAGCGCGTCGCCGTCCGCCTGGGGCCGGGCCTGGGCTTCCCGGAAGTGACCATTCAGCTCTGCCAGCCGCCGGTCGAGCGCGGTGCGAGGGGTGAGGTGACGGCAGGTCAGACAGACCACCCGGTCCAGCCCGCCGTGCAGCTCCACCGCCTGCCGGGTGCCGGCCGCCCGGTGCAGGCCGTCCACGTTCTGGGTGATCACCGCCGACACATGGCCCGAGCGGCGCAACCGCTCCACCGCCCGATGCCCGGCGTTCGGCTCGGCCCGCGCGATGGTCCGCCACCCGGCGTGGCTCCGCGCCCAGTAGCGGCGGCGGGCCTCCGCGCTGCCGGTGAACTCCTGAAAGGTCATCGGGGTGCCGGGCCGTCGGCTGCCGGTCTCACCCCGGTAGTCGGGGATGCCCGACTCGGTCGACAGCCCCGCCCCGCTCAGGACCACCACGCCCCGCCCGGCTACCAGCTCGGCCAGTGACTCCAGCGCCGCTGCCTCTGTGTCTGCTGTAACAGGCTCCTTCATGCGGCCAGGGTAGATCTCGACGGCCCGTCACCTCGTTCAGTAGGCTCCGCCGACAATCTGGGCGACGGGGGACAGGTATGACTTCCACGGAACTGTTGGTCGTAGTGGTGATCGGCACGGCGATCGGGATACCGCTCGGGCTCTACCTCAGGCGGCGCCTGCACGGCGACGCCGCCACCCAGGCAGCGAACCGGGCTCACGCGGACGGACTGCGTCGCGAACTCCTCGAGCGCACCGCCTTCCCCGGCGAGTGGATCGACCTGGGCGCCTACCTGGTGGAGCAGCCCTACGCCCGCTCCTATCTCCAGCGCCTCGCCGTCTTCTCACTGCTCCAGCAGGACGGCACCCTGGACGAACTTCCGGTCGGCGACTCGGAGGTCAAGGGCGGCTTCTCCTTCCGCCTCTCCGAGCAGGCCTGGCTGGACTACCACGAGGCCCGGGCCGCCGGCCGCCGCTCCGGCTACGCCCCGTCGCCGGGGTCTCCCGTGCCGCCGGTGCCGGCCTGCAGCTGCTGCGACGAACCGTTGGACACCAGCGAGCCGGCCTTCAACTTCCAGCTGCCCGACCCGCTGGCAGCGCTGACGGAGGCGGAGCAGGAGCGGACGATCACCTTCTACTCCGAGCAGACCGTCCTGACCCGGACCCTCGGCGGTTTCGTCCGGGCCCTGCTCGCGGTACCGCTCGACGACGGACGGGCCGTCAGCTTCGGCGTCTGGGTCTCCCTGGAGGCGGACACCTACGCGCGGTTCGCCGACGCCGTGCACGGGAAGGGCGACCTCGCCGTCACCTCGTTCGACGGCAAGCTCGCGAACGGCCTCGCTCCCTGGGGCGAGGACATCCTCGCCGCGCCGGTCTCCATCGGTTCGCCCCGCCGACCGGAAGGGCTCAGCACTCCCCGGATCCTCGACAGCCCAGTGCCGGCGGTCGCCGACATCCTGCGGAAGTCGTGGCCACCGGCTGAGATCCTGACGGACGACCGGGCCTGGGCACTCGCGTACGACCCGGGGAATCCTCCGAAGCCGCACGCGCACCACTGAACGGGCGAAGGGAAGCAAGGGAAGCGAGGCGAGTCAGGCGAGGAGGCGCGCCAGTGTGCCCTGCTCCGTGGAGTACGGCTGCTCCTGGGGGAGCAATTCGGCGGCTGCGGCCATGTCCCCGCTGCGCACCAAGGCGTGGACCTGGTGGGCGAGCGGCGTCACGTCGGTGACGCCCACCGTCCACTCGTCGGCGTACCGTGCGGAGGCCTCGCCGGTGAGCCCGAGCTGGAGCGAGCGGTAAGGCAGCGGCTGGAGGTGCAGGTCACGCTCCGGGTCCCACTGCACGCGGGCCGGGGCCCGCTTGAGCTCCCGCTTCCAGGAGGCCTGATCGGTGTGCACGCCGCGTTCGTTATGGGACAGGGCGGCGTTCCGGAGCGCCCACTCGAACCCGGCGCGGGAGATCTCGACGGCGAGGACGGTCTCCTGCCCCTCCTTGGTGGCCCAGCCGCAGCGGTACATCATCCAGAGGAACGACGGTTTGATCCACGTCATCCGGTCCCGCTGCCAGGCCGAGGGAAACCGACCCTCGCGGGCGGCCGGCAGGCCGATCTCGGGGCGGTAGGCCTGATAGACGGTGACGGTGGTCGCCGTGTGCTGCGCGCGAATGCGGTGCTTCGGTTCATCCATGGCACGAGGATGAGGCTGGCTGGGCGGGGCGAACCACTCGATTTTGTTCGAGGCAGCCTCCGGGCTGATGGTCCTACTGGTGAGAACGCGCTGGTCAGGCGGGTCGCGGAGCGCGTATCGAGGAGGGCTTGGGGTGCCCGGCGGAGGCGATTTGCTTGTGGGGCGGCGATGCCCGTACAGTTCCGGAGTCGCACCGAGAGGGGCGAAGAAAAGCGAGTCGGCTGAATGAAACT